>GL995215.1:106183-115074 GCA_000222855.1 Succinivibrionaceae bacterium WG-1
GTTAAAAGAGTATTATTAGCTGCTTCTGTGGTTTTGTGCTGTAGTGAAAGTTTTGGGGAAGATGTTAGTAGCTTAGAAAGAAATAGTACATTTTGTTCTGAAGTTGAAGATTATTTAGTTGATAATAAAAATTTGGTCAAAGTATACGTGGTCTTCGTTCCATGCGAAATGAAGTTTTAACTGAATATAATAATGAAACTTGGTCTTTAAAACTTGCTACTTTAGAAAGTAGATTTCATGAATTTTCTAAAACAATTTTTACCCCAAAACAAGTGGAGCGATTACATAACTTAAAAGTGGCATATACAGAAATAGTTATGTATGATCCAATTCAACATGAGGGTAATGATCATTCATTTGATATAGAAAGAACTTTAATGGAACGCCAGTTCCTTATGAACTATAAAATTATCAGTTGGTGGCTAACAACTAGAAGTTTTATAAAAGTTTATGAGAGTGATTTAATAAAAAATAAAGAGCAAAATAATTCTCAAGCTAAAAAACATATAGATGCAGATTATTTATCAGATTTAGATACTAACTATCATAATGAATCTATTCATAATGATAATAACTTTAATGGTCCAAATTCTTATGACCTAAATAATAATTTAAATTCTGAAAATGATTCTAAAGAAATAAATAACGAAGAATCCAAAGAACCATCCCTTACTCCTTATATTCCAAATGCTATTGCTAATTTTGATATGTTTTGTAAAGAAAGGTTATCTTGTTGGCGAGATTTGTCTTTAAGTTATTATAAAAAATATCATGATAGAGCCAAAGCTATTTGTAGTTTAACAACTGTAGAAGACTGTAGTATATATACAAATTATATAAAAGCATGGGAAGATTTTGTACGTGAAGTTTTAGAAAATGATTACGACTATGCAAGATATCGTGCAGAATTATATGCTTATTATTTAATATATAATCAGTTAAATGAATTGCCAATTTCATATATTAACGTTGATGAATTTGGTGGTAGGTACCATTATTTTTAAATTTTCATTTGTTTGGGGCTTGGGGTTGAGTAATTGTATTTAATTCTGACATGTTTGTTTAAATACTTTTTTTGATTTTTGTGGCTCAAAAATGCTAGTGAAACTTCCTGTTTGAAAATGCCAAAATAGAAATGTCTGAAAACGCCAAAGTCAAAATGTAGCATTATTTACTCGACCAAGATGTTTTGGTAAAACGTTAACTATGAGTATGCTTAAATACTTCTTTGAAATGAATTTTAAAAATCCTAGTGATATTAGTGCTATAGAAGAATTATTTAAGGATTTAGACATTTCTAAAGATACTGAATCTTGTAAAAAACATATGAGACAATAGCCAGTAATATTTTTATCATATGAATGATATAGTAGGTAGTAATTTTGAAGAAGCCTTGATTATTTTTGTGGAAAATTATATGTTTTATGGAAACATTTTAAATCTCTAATTAAAATAGAAAATTTCTAGGAAATAAAAGCCGTGTTTTTACAATAAAAACACGGCTTTTGTTTTATGTAATTTTAGACTTAATCGTAATAATTATTTAGTAGCTTCTTGAGCATTTACTTTTAATATTGGATTACGAGTGTTTTCGCCATTTTTAAATTTACGAACTAAAATAGCTTTATCTGCAAGATTATTATCTAAAGGAGATTTAAAGAATACAATGTGACCGTCTCCTGGGGCTACCTCAATAGTTTCACGCTTCTTGTTCATTAAATTATCAAGAGTGATTGTATGGTTGCCACTTGGTGTCATAATCTCAATAGAATCATTTAATTCAAATCTATTGCGCACTGCTACTTGCCATAAGTTATCTTCGGTTACGTTAGTAACTTCTCCTACAAATTGACTTTTATCGGAGATACTATAACCAAAATCATAGTTTTGATAATCAGCAATAGGGTGACGTGCAAGGAAGCCGTCGGTGTAACCACGATGTGCTAGACTATCTAATTCTTGGAACATTTCTGGAGTTATATCGTGGCCGCTACATACTGCATCAATAGCTTTACGATATACTGAAGCTGTACGAGCACAGTAATAGAAAGATTTGGTTCTACCTTCAACTTTGAGTGAGTCTACCCCAATTTCACAAAGTTTTTTAACATGTTCTAATGCTCTTAAATCGCGAGAGTTCATAATGTAGGTGCCATGTTCATCTTCATCGCAAGGCATTAGTTCCCCAGGGCGTTTTGATTCTTCTAATAAAAAGCTATGAGGAGTTACTAAAGAACTGCTTAGATCTGGAGTCACAAGTTCGCCTGAATCGTCTTCAACAGCTTTTTTAATTTTATATTCCCAACGACAAGCATTAGTACATGCACCTTGGTTTGAATCACGGTGAGCTAAATAGCCACTTAAAAGGCAACGACCAGAATAAGCCATGCAAAGGGCACCGTGGATAAAAATTTCGAGTTCTATATCTGGACATTCTTGTCTGATTTCTTCAATTTCAGCAAGACTTAATTCACGAGATAAAATTACACGTGATAAGCCTAATTTTTCCCAAAAACGAACAGATGCAAAGTTTATAGTATTAGCTTGAACAGACAAATGAATTGGCATGTCTGGATATGATTCTCTTACTAACATAATCATTCCAGGGTCTGACATTATTAAAGCATCAGGATTTAAATCAATAATACTTTTTAAATCTTTTATGAAACTTTTTACTTTAGTATTGTGAGGTTGTACGTTTGTTACAACATAAACTTTTTTATTAACGGCATGCATCTCATCAATACCGATTTTTAAGTTTTTCATGTCGAATTCATTATTACGCACACGTAATGAATAACGAGGTTGACCACAGTAAATTGCGTCCGCTCCATATGCAGAAGCGTATCTTAAATTTTTTAAAGTACCAGCTGGTGATAATAATTCAGGTTTTTTCATACAAACTAAAATATTTTATAAGCAAAATGTAAACCAATATATAGTCATAAAATAAGACTTAAAATCTAAAGTCAATTATAGATAAAGATAAGTGAAAACTAAAGATTGGTTTAAAAATGGATGGATGGTGCTATTGTAATAATTATTTTTAGTGTTGTCTAATTAAAAAGTGGAGTCTTAAATAATTCCTAATTTTTTATTAAATTTTTGTTGTAAAAAAATAAGCACAGGTAAGAAACATGTGCTTATTTTGTGATGTTTTTTGCGAATATAGAGCTATGTAAAAGAATATATTCTAAATTTAAATTCTTTGGTTTTAGATATCTTCTTTTAAGCCGCCAAATGCATTAAATAGTATTGGTAAGAATTTAGAATAAGTACCACACATCATGGTTAAGTCTGTTGCAAGCGCAATAGCCTTGTCATTTGAATCTGTTTCATAATCCATAATTGTATCTGATAACTTTAATCTCTTTATCTTAAAGCTATCATCAATTACAAATGAGATATCTTCTTTGTAAGATAGCGCTAAGCTTGTAACTACTTTGCCTGATTTTAAGTGGGCAATAACTTCTTCTGTACCTAAATCTTGTTTTTTAGCACGGATAATGCCTGCGTTGCCGTCGATGGCGCACATTTCAGTTTCTTCACCAATTTCAAAATCAACTGGAGCTTCTTGAGTTACTAACCAAGAAGTTAAGCAATCACAAATTTCATTTTTAAATGTTGGAATATGTGCCGGAAGTGAAGATAAAGCTTTTCTTAAAAGAGCTGTAGCATTATCAGCAACAGAGTCAGATGTTGCATTTATTACAATATAACGGTCTTTAGCATTTACCCAAATCCAAGTGTCTTTTTTGATTGAAAAAGCTTTAGGAAGAAGATTGGTTAATACAATTTCTTTGATTTCAGAAACTTCTTTTTTGCTTAATTTTCTGCACTTAGTAATTTCTTCATTTTCAACTCGTTCTTTTACTTCATCTAGCACTACACTGTTTGGTAATACTTTCTTTTCAGTGCGAATTCTAAAGATCCAATTATCAGGATCTACTTGATAACAAAGAGAAGGATCTTCTTCGTTTCCTAATACATTAACGAAGCCTACACGAGTCATTTCTTGAGCAGAACATTTTTGAAAACGTTGAGTTGCAAGAAGTTTGTTTAAATCTTCTTCAGTGTATTCAAAGTTTGAATCAAGGATAAAAACTTTTAAATTTTTAAACCACATTTACATTTCCTATTTTGGGAGTAAGTTTTTAATATGTTTAATGATATTTTAAATCTTTTTACTTTATCTTGGTTTTATTATTTTATTTTAAATTATAGGGAACAATAAAAACAAAGTTTAAATATCAAAGAAGTTTATTTCTTTGGTATTTCTAAAATTATAATGGTACAAATATCCAAAATTAAGTAGAGAATTATCTACCTTTTTACCATAAATATTAGTTATTTTGGTTAGAATTCATCATAAACTTTGAGAGTTAAGGCATTTTAGATGTTTTTTAACGGAAATACTGAATTTTTTTAAATATTTTCTTCTTAAAATTTAATTTTTTTATTTAAAATTTAGTTAATTTGGTAAAAAAAATTGCTATTAAAAATTTCACTTGTCAAGCTTTTTAAATACTCGTTACATATGCTTTTTTAACGTAAAAATAACGATTTTGTGCTATAATGATGCCGTTTAATTTTGTGTAACTAAAGAGATTTTATAATGAGCGATAATGCAACTACTTCGACTGAACACAATGTACAGCCGGTAAAGATAGTAGAGCAATTAAAAACATCTTTTATTAATTACGCAATGAGTGTTATTACAGACCGTGCACTACCAGACGTTAGAGATGGTTTAAAACCTGTGCACAGACGCTCATTGTTTTCAATGTATGATTTAAAGAATACTCACGCATCTCCAACTAAAAAGTCTGCAAGAATTGTAGGTGATGTTATTGGTAAGTACCATCCGCATGGCGATACAGCTGTTTATGAAACAATCGTGCGTATGGCGCAACCATTTAGTTTGAGATATCCTCTTGTTGAAGGTCAAGGTAACTTTGGTAATATTGACGGTGACTCTGCAGCGTCTATGCGTTATACCGAAGTTCGTATGAGTAAACTTGCGGATGAAATGATTGCAGATCTTGATAAGAATACTGTAGATTTTTCTCCAAACTATGATAATTCGTTGATGATGCCTGATGTTATGCCAACGAAGTTCCCTAATTTATTAGTGAACGGTGCTTCTGGTATAGCGGTAGGTATGGCAACAAATATTCCTACTCACAATATGAGAGAAATTGTAAATGCCACAATTGCTCTTATTGGTAATCCAGATATTACTATTGATGAGTTGATGCAATATGTACCTGCTCCTGATTTCCCTACAGGTGGTATTATATATGGTACACGTGGGGTAAGAGATGCTTACACAACAGGTAACGGCCGTGTAATTATTCGTGCAAAGACTCATATTGAAGGCGAACCAGGTGAAAAGCAATCAATTGTAATTGATGAAATCCCATACAACGTTCGTAAGAAAGATCTTGTTGAAAAGATCAATGAATGTATTAGAGAAAAAATCATTGAAGGTATGACAGAAGTAAACGATTATTCTGGTCGTGGTCATCCTGTTCGCGTGGTTATTTCTCTACGTAAGAATGAAGCTCCTGAAATTGTGCTTAATAATTTATTTAAGCATACAGCAATGCAATCAAGCTTCCCAATCAACATGCTTGCGCTTGTTGGTACCCATCCTGAAGTATTAAACTTAAAGCAAATCTTAGAACATTTTGTGAAACATAGACGTGAAATTGTAACTCGTCGTACTGTTTATAATTTGTTCAAGGCTCGCGATAATGCTCATAGATTAGAAGGTTATACTATAGCTTTAAACAATATTGATGAAGTTATAGAATTAATTCGTTCTAGTAAAGATAAAAAAGAAGCGGCAGAACGTTTACTTCAAAAGGGTTGGCCTTACGGTAAATTAGATTCTTTGATTGAAAGAGCGGAAGATGGTTATGAATTATGCCGTCCAATAACTATTGATGGCAGTAAGTATGGTTGTCATGATGGCTTGTATTACTTATCAGAACCTCAGGTTGAAGCAATTCTTGCTTTAACACTCTCTCGTTTAACAGGCTTAGAATACGAAAAGATTGTTGATGAGTATAAAAAGCTTGTTGAAAATATTAAAGAATATTTATGGATTCTTTCTGATGAAAGTAAATTACTATCTATCATCATTGAAGAATTAGAATATATCAAAGATAAATATAGTGATGACAGACGTACTACTATTGAAGTAAATACTGCAGAAATTTCAATGGAAGATCTCATTGAAAACAAGCCTGTTGTAATCACATTATCTCATGAAGGCTATGTGAAGTATCAGCCTGTTGATGAATATAAAGCTCAAGCTCGTGGTGGTAAGGGACGTATAAGTGCGAAGATGAAGGATGAAGACTTCATTGAAAACATGTACGTTGTAAATACTCACGATACTGCTTTATTCTTTACTTCTAAAGGTCGTATCTTTGCACTTAAGGTATATAATTTACCTGAAGCAGTAGGTAATACAAAGGGTAAACCTATTGTTAACCTTTTAGCGCTAGAACAAGATGAATATGTACGTACAGTTCTTCCTGTTAATGAATTCGACACAGAACACTATTTAGTGTTTGCAACTGAAAAGGGGTTAATCAAGAAGACTAAGCTTTCAGCATACCGCAATATCAATGTTAAGGGCGCTCGTGGCTTAATTGGTATTGTGTTACAAGAAGGTGATAATCTTGTAAATGTTGCAATTTCTAATGGTAACGACGATATAGCATTATTCTCTAGTGATGGTTATGGTATTTTATTTAATGAATACTATCCAACAGCAGATTCTGGAGATGACGCTAGCGATGATGATGCAGAAACAGATTCTGAATCTGAAAACGTTGAAGAAGTTGCAGAAGAAGTTGAAAACACTGAAGAAACTGCTGAAGACTCTAGTGATGATGCTTCTGATGAAAATTCAGAAAATGGCACTCAAGTAGTTGTTGGTGGTGCAGTAGGTTTACGTCCTTGTGGCCGTACTTCTCGTGGTGTACGTGGTATGAAGCTTCATGCAGGTGCGAAGATTGTAAGCATGTTAGTTTTAGATAAACAATATGCAGAACTTTTATTTGCATTTGAACGTGGCTACGGTAAACGTGTATTATTAACAGAATTTAACATTGGTAATACTCGTGCTCGTATGGGTAACAAGGTAGTAGGTCGCTTAGATCGTAATGGCTTATTAATCGGTGTTGTTCAAGTTAATGAAAATGACGGCATTATCATGATCAATAATTCAGGTAACCTAGTTCGTACTAAGGTTAATGGAATTAGTAGATATAGCCGTACAGCTCAAGGGGTTAAACTTGTAACATTAAGTGATGATACAAGCTTAGTAAATATCGCTCGAGTTGTAGAAAAGGATGAAGAAAGCGAAAATGTAGATGTAGCAGATGTTGCAAATACAGAAGATGTAACATCAATCTCTGATACAGAGAATATTGCAACTACAGAAAATACCGCTGAAACTGCTAATAATGAAAATACAACACCAGATGAACCATCTGATGTATAATTAAATTAAAATGTGATAGCCCCGGATCTTGGGGCTATCTTGTTTTTAAGCTCAAGTGTAACCCAACTCACTTAGGAAATAAATAATGAGTAAAGTATATAACTTCTCTGCTGGTCCTTCTATGTTACCTGAAGAAGTAATGTTGAAGGTTCAAAAGGAATTTTTAAATTACAATGGTATCGGTGCAAGTGTTATTGAAATCTCTCACCGTTCAAAAGATTATATTGAAATCGCTGAAGAAGCAACTCAGAATCTTCGTGATTTAATGAATATTCCAGATAACTATCAAGTGTTATTTATGCATGGCGGTGGTCGTGGTTTATTTGCTGGTATTCCTTTAAATATTGCAAGCGGTAAAGGATCTGCTGACTATGTAGTAACAGGTGCTTGGTCAGGATATGCTGCTGATGAAGCTTTAAAGTATACTGGTGTAAATAGAATTGAAGCTACAAAGACTTTAGAAGATGGCACTATTACAGTTGAAACTGCAAATTTACCATTCTCTAAAGATGCTGAATTTGCTCATTATTGCTTAAATGAAACAATTCATGGTATCGATTTATATGATACTTTAGATTGTCAAAACAATAATACAGTAGTTGACGTTTCATCATGCTTCTTATCTCGTCCTATCGATGTTACTAAGTATGGTATCGTTTATGGTGGTGCTCAAAAGAACATTGGTCCATCTGGTATTACTATTGCTATTGTTCGTGATGATTTAGTTGGTCGCGCACGTGAAATTTGCCCATCTATTTTAGATTTTAGTGTATTAGCTAAGAATGCTTCTATGTACAATACTCCAAATACTTTTGCTTGGTATTTTGCTGGTGAAGTATTTAAGTGGTTAAAGCAATTAGGTGGCGTTGAAGCTATGGAAAAGATGAATATCGAAAAAGCTAACTACTTATACGGTTTCATTGATAGCTGTGATTTCTATAAGAATAAAATCGATCCTAAGTTCAGATCTCGCATGAATGTTCCATTCAACTTAAAGGATGAAGCTTTAAATGCTAAGTTCTTAGAAGAAGCAAAACAAAACAACTTAATTAGCTTAAAAGGACACCGTGTATTAGGTGGTATGCGTGCTTCAATTTATAACGCAATGCCTATGGAAGGTGTTAAATCATTAGTAAACTTTATGGAAAAATTTGCTAAAGAAAATAATTAATTGTTATTTAAGAAAAGTTATAGATAGTAAATATCACTATTTATAACAAGTAAAAACAAGTCAGAAAAAGCAACGCCCAAAGCGTTGCTTTTTTTGTTCTAAAAATTTTTACTTTTATTTGATGAATATAAAAAATATATTCACATTTATTAATAAGTAAAGTATAATTAAACTATTCATTAAGTTTAATATATCGTAAGC
>GL995216.1:0-532 GCA_000222855.1 Succinivibrionaceae bacterium WG-1
AGAAAAAATTTTGAATTTGTAATTTTTGTCAGATCTATTGAAAACGAAATAAATTATGCTTCATTCTACTGTGAAGAGGCACTAAATAGTTAGAATATGCTTAATGTTCTTTTATTTTTTTTACAATAACATCAGCAACATTAAACATAAGTTTCAAGTTATATAAAAATTACCTCAGAGAAATATACTAAAAGAAAACAAGTGTTTTGTGTTAAATCTATCTGTATAGAAAGCGAATAAACTTAGTTTTTTGTCCAATATAACTCTTACTAATGATTAGTATAAACTACTTATAAAGCAAGTTATATTAAGCTCTAAAAGTAAAACAAAAATTCAGATAAAACGTAATAAACATTTTGCTATTTATGATAGACTATATCTATATAATAGTTTTAATAAAAGCTTTAAATTTCATTAAGGATATTGCTTTATTGTTAAAGGAGTAATTCAAATGTCTGATTTAAAAGATATGAATGTTGGTATTGAAGATTTTAAAGATATTATTCAAGTAATACCTTCATATTATGTAGAT
>GL995216.1:2700-4361 GCA_000222855.1 Succinivibrionaceae bacterium WG-1
AAGAGAGTCAGGAAATGGTTATCCTGATATTTCGTTAATTTTAGAAAATAAAGATACCAAAGAAAAAATAGCAATTATTCTAGAGTTAAAAAAAGCTTTAAGCGAAGATGAAAATCTAATGGAAGAACAGTGTCTTATTGCTTTAAAACAATGTAATGATAAGAAGTATTATAAAAAGTTTACTCAAAATCCTACAATAACTAAAATCATTATGTATGGCATTGCTTTTTGCAATAGAAAAAGTTTTGTAAGATTTGAAGAATATAAAATTTAATTCTTCAAATAAAATGTTAATAACGATCTCATAATAGAATATGAAGCCAAATAATAATTTAAATAAAATGTCACTTGAACAATTTATAACAGAGTTTAATATTGCGGTAGGTTCTAAATACATTACTAAAAAAGTAGATGAATTTAATAAATCACTTATAAAACGTAATATAGATGTTTCATTTTTAAAAGATATAATTTTAGAAAAACAAGAATATTATAGAACTTATTTTCAGGTATCTTTGGCATATAGAGATTCTATTGCTGATAAATTTTCGTTTATTGATGCACATCTTGCAATGTTACAAGATTGGTGGCATGTTGATGAAATAATGACTTTTTTTGGAAATAAACTTAGTTTTAATGAAGCGTATGATAAAGCAACCCAATATGTTAAAAGTGAATTGCCTTTCGTTAGACGTTTAGGTTATGTAATTTTTATTCCAAGACTCTTAAAAGATTCAAATAACATTGAAAAATTATTAAAACTTTTAAAGAATGATAAAGAATATTATGTGGTTATGGGGGAAGCCTGGTTAATTTCTTGTTTGGCTGTAGTGGATTCTCAGAAAATCTTTTCTTATCTTAAAGAATGTAATCTAGACTACGATATTGTTGGTAAAGCCATTCAAAAAATTTGTGATTCTTATAGAATCTCTAGTGAAGTAAAAGAACAATTTAAATCTTTACGTTTGCTCAAGAAAAATCATTAATAATAGAATAACACTAGGGTATTTATAATAATTTTTTAATTGAGTTTATTAAAGTAAAACCTTTGTTTTTAAGGAAAATTAAAATTTTATTTTGATTTATCAAACAAATTTAGAAATACTTTTAATATTTTTAAAATAAAAACTTATTTGAAAACTTATACTTGTATCTGTAACAGAATAATTATAATAAGACGTTATTAAATAGGATTTTTGTATGAAAAAGTTAGCATTAGCTCTTGGACTATTTTCTGTTTTATTAGGTGCAAATTTATATGCTGCGGAAAATAGCACTACTCTTCAAGTAGGTTCTGAAGATCACGATGAAGATACCTTAACCAATCCTGATAAATATTTTTTAAAGTCATCAGAAGTTGCTGATAGTAATGTTATCCTTCCTCCTGAACCTCAATTAGGTTCCGTTCAATTTCAACAGGATGAAATTGAATATAAGAAAGGTGAATTGTTAAGAAATACTGATAAAGGTAAGTTCGCTTACGAAATTGCAAATTTAAATGGAGAAGGTTTAATATCAGTTTTTTCAGAACCATTAGGTATTGAAATTTCTAAAAAAAATACTCCAGAACTTTATAAATTATTAAATAATTTAGCTGAAGACGCGGGAACTCTTGGAACAAGAACAGCAAAAAGAGCAAGACAACGTGTACGTCCATTCAA
>GL995216.1:6029-8858 GCA_000222855.1 Succinivibrionaceae bacterium WG-1
AAATTTTTAAATAGAGAAACATTTACTTGTTTTTCAGGGGCAGGCTTTTGTGATGCCATAAATACCAAAAGATTAACATTAAAAGAACAAAGTTATTTGAATCAAAATTCAGACGTAATGGGGGAAATATTTTTTGTAAATAAAAATATTGAAAAATCAACCCCTGAAGTTGATGCTTATAATACCCAAATTAGTTTTTATGTTGGACGTACTTGTGATATTGTAGCGGCATCTAACGGTACTGATAACTCAATAAATGAATCAAGTGGTGATTCTAATAAGAGTTTAGGTTTATGTTTTTATAATAAAATACAAAAAGAGTTTTATTGTAATTTAGAATCGGATTTATTAGATGATAGTTTTATAGTTAAAAGTTCTATCATAGTAAATAAAGATGGAAGTATAAGTTTTAAACTTAATAACTTAGGTAATGAAATAGCTAAATTAGCAAAAATAAATGAAGAGTATGATGAGTCTTATCAGGGGCATATAAAAAATTGTTTTTCTGCATTAGATAACATAAAGCTATATCCTGAATCACAAACTCAATATGAAGAAAATTTGGTTATTTCTGCCAAACTTCAATTTGTAAAATCTGATTCAGAATTATCAAGTTTATGGAATTCTTTTAGTCACGAAACTAAGCAAAATTTATTACCAAGTCAAAGAGCTTGGATCAAAAGCAAAAATAAAAAATGTGGCAAGATTGAAGATAAGCATGAAGGTTTAAAGGCGGTAGCTGTTTATAATTGTCAAGCGGATGAAACGCAAGAAAGAATTTCTGAATTACAACAAAATGTTATGCAGTAAAGAAATTTGTGTTTAATGGTATGAATTTACTAGAACTTATAAAGATTATTTTTAATTAAAAGTATACATTAGAGAAAGTGATGAGTGAAATTTCACCTTTTGTAAAATGGGCTGGAGGCAAAGGACAATTATTAGAGGAATTAATTCAAAGATTTCCTCATGAATATAATAATTATTTTGAGCCCTTTGTAGGAGGTGGCGCATTGTTGTTTGGAGCGCAACCTCATAATGCGTTTATAAATGACATTAATCAACAATTGATAAATGTATATAAACAATTGCAAAATGATGCAAAAACAGTTTTAGACATTATTACAAATCTTGATAAAGAAAATTGTGATAAGGAAGTTTATCTTTCAAAAAGAACACAATTTAATGAAAAAATTTCTAATAATATTTTTGATGCAGAATGCGCCGCTTTGTTTATTTGGATTAATAAGCATGCCTTTAATGGCTTGTACAGAGTAAATAAACAAGGGCTTTATAACGTACCTTATAATAATAAAAAAGGAGGGCGTTCTTGCATTCCTAATAATATTTTAGGAATTGGCGAATATTTAAAAAATGTTTCAATATCATGTCTTGATTTTGAAGAATTTTGTAAAAATGTTCAGAAGGGCGATTTTGTATATTTTGATAGTCCATATGTTCCTGTTAGTACAACGGCGGATTTCACTTCATATACTAAAGAAGATTTTAAATTAGAAGACCATCAAAGACTTGCTAATCTTTTTAAAAATTTAGATAAAAAGGGGGCATATGTAATGCTTTCTAATAATGATGTTGAATTAGTAAGAGATTTATATGCAGGATATTCTTTTACTAGTTTAGAAGTAAAAAGATTAATAAATAGAAATGCAAATGATAGGGTTGGTAAAGAAGTTATTATTACAAATTATTAGTTTTTACTAATAATTTTAATAGTAAAATGCTTGTAAAAATGAATACTATAGATTTTGTAAAAGCTTAAATTGAAATGTATTCGTTATATATTTTTGTGCAGAAAAATAAAGGCAAAATAAAATGTCTATAAAACAATTTTGTAAGAATTGGTCATTACCAATAGCAATAGTTTTAGGTATATTGTCATATTTGTTTGCGCAATTAATTTATAGTTTTATTCCCAATGAATTTCTTCCAAGTAGATATTTGGTAATCGATGTTATTGCAATAGTGCAACCATTATTAATTTCAATAATGTTATTTGTTAGTTTTCTAAAGATAAAAATATCTGAATTACGACCAAGTATTTGGGGTTGGTGGCTATTATTAATACAAGGTCTAATCTTTGTAATTTTAGGATGTTATTTATGGCAAATTCCTGAAACAGAAAGTAGAATTTTAATAGAATCAGCAATGCTTGCAATGATTTGTCCAACAGCAACAGCTAGCGCTGTTATAGTGCGTAAATTATCAGGTAATGTAGCTCATACGATGTCTTACACAATTCTAATAAATATTGTTGCTTCTATACTTATACCATCTGTTGTGCCTTTTGCGCATCCTGTAGCGGATTATTCCTTTTTTAAAGCTTTTACTTTAATTATGATTAAAGTAATGCCTATGTTAGTATTTCCGTTATTTTTAGCGGCATTAGTTAGAAAATATATGCCTAAGATTTTAGCAAAAATTACTTCAATTCCAGATTTGGCATTTTATTTTTGGTTAGTATCATTACCTTTAGCAATGGCTGTTTCTACAAGAATCATTATGCATACAAACATTGATTTGTTTAGTATAAGCATGATTGCTTTAATTTCTTTAATTTGTTGCTTGGTACAATTTGGTATTGGTAGGGTAATAGGAAATAAATATCAAGATGCCATAGCTTGTACTCAAGCAATGGGACAAAAAACACTGTATTTATAATTTGGACTGGATATACATTTTTCACACCTATAACTGCAGTTACAGGTGGATTTTACAGTATATGGCATAACGTGATAAATTCATATCAATTATATAAAGCTAATAAGGCATCTACATCAAAATTATAAAAGTTATGTTATAGAACAAAAA
>GL995216.1:9802-11391 GCA_000222855.1 Succinivibrionaceae bacterium WG-1
CCAATAATCACCATAAGTAACAACTTGATCATTTTCTACAAAATCAAAAAATTTATTAACAGACCAAGTCGAAAATACTCTTTTCTGATTTAATTTATCAAAACAGTAACCGTTATATTCTAATGCTAATCTATCTAGAACCTCTTCACGTTGTACTTCTGTTACTTCATCGATAGAAATTTTGTTTTGAATAGCAGCTGTTAGATTCACATAGTCAACATAATATTTTTTGATTTCTTCTCTTGTAAATCCAGTAATTGTCGCAATACGATGATCATATGTAGCATCATTTATATCAGAACCTACAGAGAAAATAGAAACATCTCTTAAGCGAGTAATTCCTGTAATACCTAAAAACTTGATAGCATCTTCATCTTTTATGCTTGCATATAAAGAACGAATACTTTTTTGAAATATATTGTAAAGTTCAGGATTATTTATATTTGCAGTTAACTGACAATCATATTCATCAATAAGAATAACAATACTTTTATTATTGAAATTTAAATATGAAAAAAATTTATTTAAGCATTGATACGGTTCTGCCAATTCTAGATTTACATCAAAGTTATTATTTTTAATAAATTGCTTTAAATTTTCATAAAAATCTTTACAAAATACATCATAATTATTTTTTGAAAACTTTAAGAAGTTTAGTATCAGTACAGGATAAGTTTTTTCTGTCCACTTATCATATATCCAAGTATCTTTAAAATAAGGTTCTACGCCATTTTCAAACAATGTTGCTATAGTATCTAGAACAGTGGATTTTCCAAAGCGACGAGGACGTGAAAAAAATACTCGCTCATAACCTATAAGAGAATATATTTCCTTAGTTTTATCAACATATATATATCCATTATTATAGAATTTTTTAAAACTTTTTCCTGAGGCTATTTTCTTCATAAAGAAAACCATATACTAAATAAACGATAATGTTCTTTATTATAACGTTTATTAAAAAAATATATATGAACTTTGGCTTTTAAATAAAATCTTAAAAAATAGAAAAATATCTTGGCAGATTCTGATTTAAAAAAGTTTCATACTTGAGAATTTATTATATTAGTGTGTTAGTAAAACATTATGATTATTTTTCTGTTAAGAAGTTAAGAGTTAAGTATAATTTCTGTTTTTTTCATAGAAAGGAAACGTTATTTATTACCTAAATTCGCAATTTTCTTGCTTAAATTTATCACATCTCTACATCAAAATTATTATAGTGACTTCTTTTTATAGCACATTATTAACTCCTTTTATTTTGTCGTTTCATTGTACAAATTTTGATTTGTCGATTTGCTTTACAAAATTTGCATACCTAATTTGCTCATTTTTAGGAGGTAAAGGCAATGCCATTTTTTTTATAACAGTTTGAGAAATATTGGGCTGAGCTGCTCCTGCAGTTTGTGAGATCATCCATTTTTCTTTTGATTTTATTGCATAATACAAGAAATATGGTTCGTACAATTCACTAGGCAAAATTGAACAAACTGCTTGGTTGGTTGTTGCTTCAATATTTAATAGTCCAACCTTACCAGCTGTAGCTCCATACATAGCAATTACAACACTATTTTTAGGAACAATTTTAG
>GL995216.1:11770-15228 GCA_000222855.1 Succinivibrionaceae bacterium WG-1
TATTATTCCTAAATTTACTTCCCCACTTGTTAGCCATGGAATAGTTCCATTTTCATAATATTCCTTCCTGTTTGAAGAAGGTGTTCCTCCTGACGTTGTTTGTAACTTTTCTCCTACTGTGATTGATTCGTATTTATCATTTTCAAACATCTCGATAAATCGGGATTTCTTTAATAACTCCAACTTTTCAATCATTTATTGAAGCTGAAATTTAACTGATAAATTTTTGATGTGATATCTTTACATTATCTTCATTAACCATTGCATATTGCATTGTTGTATCTAAACTTCTATGTCCTAGCAAATGTTGTACTTGTTCTATAGCCATTCCTTTACTTATTGCCATAGTTGCTAGTGTTCTTCTAAATTTATGAGGATGAACCTTGACTCCTATTCTTTTTCCAAGATGTCTTAACATTATTTCTACTCCCGAAATTTCAAGCCTCCTTTTGGTTCCGTTTTGGGTTAAGAATAAAGCTGGATTTTCATCATTTCTACTTTCAAGATATTTTTCTAAATGAATTTTTGTTCTTGCATCAAAATAAACTTTTCGTTCTTTATTTCCTTTACCAAAAACGATGCATTCTCTTCTTTCAAAATCAATGTCATCTCTATTTATGTGTACTAGTTCTCCAACTCGAATCCCAGAAGATGCAAGTAAGTCTATTATTGCTAAATCTCGCTTGGAACAACAATTATCTCTTAATTTTTCTAATATTTCGTCAGTAAATGTTGTCTTTACGACCTTACCAACTCTTACTTTATGTATTCTTTTCATTGGACTTTTTATTATATAGTTTTCATCTTCTAACCAATTAAAAAACTAGATAATATCCTTCTAGTATTATCTGTGGTTACTTTACTTATTTTTCGCTCAGAGGAATAGTTATCAAGATAGTTTCTTAAATCTTCAGTCGTGATATTTTTTAGTTCTTTATTAATGGTTGGTATTATGTTTAACAGAGTATTCTTATAAAACTTTAATGTTTTTATAGAACATCCTTCCACACGTTTCGCAGATAAAAAATTATTAATCATAATTTCCACTTGGTGATTTATATTTTCATTCTCATCTGTTGTCATATCATTGGTATTGGGTAAATATTTTAATAAAACCAATTCTAATCTTTTCATTTGTACATTATCTAAATATGCTGTCATATTTTCTTTAATGAGTGTTATTACTTTGGGAAGCATGATTTTATTCCTTTTATTTTGAATTATTTAAAGTTGCGTTAATGATGTTTTTCATGTTTTATTCTGTATGAAATTTGAAAAAATATAATAAGTGATACTTAAATTTTTACTTTTTTTCATAAATTTTGTATTTATTTTAATTTTTTTATAAAATACAAAAGTTTACGTCTTTTGCTTTATTTTTCGTTTTTATAACTATTAGACGTTGAGTTTTTATGTGAAAAAATTGGTGTGATTGAAATGATAACAGGTGAAATAAGAAATAAAATTGATACAATTTGGGATATTTTTTTCTCTGGTGGTATTAGTAATCCATTAAAGGTTATTGAACAAATTAATTATTTAATGTTTATTCATGAATTATCTGTTCAAGATGATAAACAAAAGCGTAAATATGAAAGAATGTTAAAACTAGGTAAAAATGTAACACCTTTTGTCTCAATATTTACAAATCACGAAAATTGCAAATGGTCAAATTTGAAGAGTATGTCTGCAGAGGATAAATTTGCAAATATAAAAGATAATGTTTTTCCATTTATCAAGAATCTTAATGAAAATAAAGATAGCGCTTTTTCTAGATATATGGCTAATGCTACTTTTGATATTTCATCTATGCAAAAATTGGAATCAATAATTAATAACATAGATGAATTATTTAATACCATGTCTAATTTAGAAAATGATGAGAAAAAAAATGCAGATATCAAAGGCGATGTCTATGAATATATGCTTAGTAAATTAGGTACATCAAAAGATTTAGGACAATTTAGAACGCCTCGTCATATAATTAGAATGATGGTTGAATTAATAAAACCTACATTAGAAGATACAATCTGCGATCCTGCCTGTGGTACAGCAGGATTTTTAGTTGAGGCTAGCAAATATCTTGAAGAAAAGTTTTATGATACAGAAACTTTAGATCAGAAGAATTCATCAAAAGAATATCAATATACAGGTTACGATGTTGATAATACCATGTTAGAAATTGCGGCAATGAATATGATGCAACATGGTATAAAAGATCCTAATATAAAATATAAAAATAGCTTAACATCTCAACAAAATGAACAAGATAGCGATGATTCTAAGTACTCTATTGTTCTTGCTAATCCTCCTTTTAAAGGAAGTCTTGAAGCTGGGACCATATCTCCTGAACTAACTGATGTTGTACAAACAAGTAAAACAGAATTATTGTTTTTAGCAAAATTTATAAAAATATTAAAAACAGGTGGAAAAGCTGCTGTAATAGTTCCTGATGGCGTTTTATTTGGTTCTTCAAAAGCTCATAAAAACATCAGAAAACAAATAATAGAACATCAAGAACTTAAAGCTGTTATATCTTTACCATCTGGAGTTTTTAAACCTTATTCAGGAGTTTCTACTTCTATATTAATTTTCTATAAAACAGAAAAAGTACAAAGCGATAAAGTTTGGTTTTATGAACTGAAAGCTGATGGATATAGCTTAGATGATAAACGCCAAAAAGTAGAGGAAAATGACATTCCTGACGTAATATCAAGATATGAAAATTTAGAAGAAGAAATAAATAGAGCAAGAACAGAACAAAGCTTTTTTGTACCTAAAGCAGAAATAATAAATAACGAGTATGATTTATCAATAAATAAATATAAGGAAGTTATTTATCAACAAGAGGAATTACCTCCTTCTAGTGAGTTAATTAAAGAATTAGCAATATTGAAAGAAGAATACTGCAAGGAACTAGATATATTAAGCTCAATGCTAAAGGAGGATATTTAAAATGCTATTGAAATCCCGATTTATCGAGATGTTTGGAAATATCGCAACTAATCCAAAAAATAATAATTTCTATGAAATTGGAAAAGTTTTTAAATACATAAAGAATGGGGCAAATATTAAACAAGACAAAAATTCAAAAGGATATCCAATTACAAGAATTGAAACTATATCAAGCCAAGTTGTAAATAGAGATAAGATGGGCTATGCAGATATATTTGATGTATCAAAGTATGAAAATTATATTTTGCAAAATAATGATATTTTAATGTCAAATATAAACAGTACTAAACATTTAGGTAAATGTGCAATTTATACTAAATTAGATAAAGAAATAATTATTCATGGAATGAATTTATTATGTTTACGACCTGATGATAATTTTATAATCTCTCGATATGCATGGGAATACTTTCAATCTTCTGAATTTAAACATCAAATAGTTTTGATTACTAAACCAGCAGTAAATCAAGCTAGTTTTACTGTAACAGATCTAAAAAAATAAA
>GL995217.1:0-1390 GCA_000222855.1 Succinivibrionaceae bacterium WG-1
GGAAAAAGACCATACAGCAAATTTAATTTTTTCTACTTATCAGACAATGATAAATTATATTGATAAGGCTAGAGATAAAGATAATAAACGAATATATACTGTTGGTCATTTTGATCTAATTATTTGTGATGAAGCTCATCGTTCAATTTATAGTCGTTACTCTGAAATATTTACTTATTTTGATAGTATTCTTGTTGGATTAACAGCAACTCCAAAAGATGAGATTGATAAAAACACATTTAAAATTTTCGGTGCGGAATCGGGAGATCCTGTATTCAATTATTCTCTACAACAAGCAATAGATGACCATTTTTTGGTTGATTTTGGTATTTTAAAAATTTCAACTAATATGATTCGAGATGGTGTTAAGTATGACGAACTCTCTGAAGAAGAACGAGAAATGCTTGACAATGCTTATGATAGTGATGGCACCGTAGAGTTAAATTTTTCAGGACAAGATATTAATAAATGGCTTTTTAATAAAGATACTAACCGTAAGGTATTGGCTGAACTTATGACTAAAGCTATTTATGTTGATAGTGGTAATAAAATAGGGAAAACAATAATTTTTGCTAGAAATCATAGACATGCAGAAATAATTAGAGAAGTATTTTATGAAGAATATCCTAGTTCTGACTATGGTCAAGATTTTTGTGTGATTATAGATAATCAAGTAAAAATAGTAGAACTCGCATAAAAGAATTTAAACAAAAGGATTCTAATCCTAGAATTGTAATATCGGTTGATATGATGGACACTGGTATTGATGTTCCTGAAATTTTGAATTTACTGTTTTTTAAACCTGTATTTAGTAAGACCAAATTTCATCAAATGATTGGTAGGGGAACAAGATGCTGTAAAGGCTTATTAGACGGTGTTGATAAAAAGAATTTTTAATAATAGATGTATGTAATAATTTTGAGTTTTTTAAAGAAAAGCCTGAAGGTATTGTTATGTCTGGACAAACTTCATTAGCTCACAGAACCTATGTCACAAGATTAAAAATTTTACAAGGTTTAGAAAAATTAAAAATAAAGAGTATCTAGAATATACTAAAACCACTAAGAATGAACTTGCATCTAAGATTAATAAGATTCCAAAACAATCATTTTCAAGTCTTTCCCATTTAACTTATATAAATAAGTATTCTGATGTTAATAATTATCAGAATTTTACAGATGAAGAAGTTGCCAAAGTGTCAGATGAATTTAAGAATATTATAATTTCTGAAACATCTGATACTAAACAAGATGGTATCGATGCCCAAAGATTTGATTTTCTAATATACAAAATAACAGCAATTATATTAAATAAAGAAGATAATAACATTCTTTCAAATTGTTTCAGAAAAATAAGAGATTACGCTTCATCTCTTCAAGAATTGCAAGAT
>GL995217.1:3056-5249 GCA_000222855.1 Succinivibrionaceae bacterium WG-1
TCTTAAGTTGTCAGCTTCAGAAATTAACTTTTCAGTTCTTTCACTAACTGTTTGTACTGTATCAATTAATTCAATATTGGCATAATTAACTTCAGAAATCTTAGTATTAGTTTCATCTATAATTAGTGCTTGAGAAGAATTGCCTCATTGATTGTATTACCAATTTCAATGATGTTGTTACTTTGGCAATAATTTGTTGAATTGCTTCAATTGCACTATTTACATTTGCAATATTGTTATCGCATGTAGATTTACTTTTTTCCATAAATGATACAGTTTCTGCAATATAGCTATGTAATGTATGAATTGTTTTTTGAATTTCTTCTGTTGATTCTGCAGTTTTAGTTGATAAGTTTCGTACTTCATCTGCAACAACAGCAAATCCCCTACCTTGTTCACCTGCACGTGCTGCTTCAATAGCTGCATTTAGTGCTAGTAAATTGGTTTGTGAAGCCACAGCTTCAATAGTTTCAATAACATGTGAAATTTCTTGAGCATGAACTGATACTTTATCGATTGATTGTTTAGTATTATCTAAATCTACTACTAACTCATTCATTGATTGGTTTGTTA
Source organism: Succinivibrionaceae bacterium WG-1 (assembly GCA_000222855.1). GTDB lineage: Bacteria > Pseudomonadota > Gammaproteobacteria > Enterobacterales > Succinivibrionaceae > WG-1. The sequence goes on from GL995217.1 coordinate 3,630, forward strand.
AATTTGCTGCATCAACACCAGATGTTGCAATATTACTAATTTCTTGAATTGAAGAAATTGTATTTTGAGCACTATCATTAACAGTTGAAATGCTATCATAAATCTTATTTACTGATTCGATAGCGCTAGTTAATTTATTTTGTTGTTGTTTGATGCGGTCTTGGATTTCTTCATTGCTCTTCATTGATTCTGTAGTTGAAGTTACCAAGTAACCATTGATTTTATTAAAGTCAGCAACTTGTTCATCGACAAAAGTATTGAATGATTTACATAATTCACCGATTTCATCTTCGCTCTTTACATCAACATGAGTTTTTAATTCAATTTTGTGTTCTGCTAAACCATTTAAATAATCCCCAACTTTTTTAACATTGGCAACTATGTCATTTTTTACAAAACGACCAACTGTAGTAATTGAGATGATGATAATCGCTAAAGTTAAGAGCAAAGTAATAAGAATATTTCTATAAGCATCGCTATAGAATGTTGCTTTATCTAAAACAAAAGTTAGTTTCCATGGAGCATTATCTAATTTTACAGATAATAAAAACTTAGTATCTCCATTTGCATCTACAATTTCTGAAAACTTATCTTTTTCAGCTAAAGCTTGATTTATTACGTTTACAGATAAATTTTTGTCTAAATCTAGTAACGCTGTACCTAGCTTATTAGCTTCAGGAATACTTGCGGAAATTATTTTATTCTCATCACCATATGTTAAAACTGCCATGCCATCTGATGGTAATTCTAGTTGTGCAATTTGAGCCACTATATCATTGATATCAATATCAGCTGCAACTACACCACCTGTTGCATCTTTAGTAGCTTTTGAGAATGTAATTAAAACATCTTTTGTTACAGCGTCGCTTTCTGGTTCATGAGTTATGATGCTTGAGCGATCAGACATTGAACTAGTATACCAATATCTAGTTCTAGGATCATACCCTTCAGCTAAATATTCTTCAGGAGTTTCAAGTGATGAATATGTTTTACCATCTGTGTCTCCATAATAAATATCATAAAATTTATTTGTTTTGGTTGCAATAACAGAGGTTTGAGTATTTCTTAAGTCTTTTAAATCGAATTTACTAAATTCTTCAACTGCTAACTGTTTTTGTAATAGCCAATTATCAATTGAATTCTTGGAAGATTTTATAATAGTATTAAAAGAACTGTAGCTTGAATCCTCTACTTGGGTTCTAGAAGATGAATACATGCATATAACCGGAACTGTAGCTTGAATCTTCTACTTGGGTTCTAGAAGATGAATACATGCATATAACCGGAACCGAAGCTACAATTACAATTGGCACAATCAACGCGGTTAATATTTTAGAATTAAGAGTTTTCATAATCGATTCTCATTATTTTTAATCACCTAAATTTAGGTCATCGTCTTGTATAAGTAATTCTAATTCGTAATTAGTCATGTTTAATACTTTGGTTAGTAATTCGTGACTAAATCCTAAATTTTGTAAAGTTAAAATTTTCTGTTTAAAGTCTAAATCTTTTTCATCTAATATTTCTAATTGCTTTCTTAATATCATTTCATAAAAATCTTCATCTGTGAAATAATCTTCAATAGCGTTTTTTCGTGCAAAATCTAAGATTAAAACTTCT
>GL995217.1:6021-7840 GCA_000222855.1 Succinivibrionaceae bacterium WG-1
ATTGTCATCAGGATTATGAAGTTTTATACATTCTTCAAATTTAGAAGCAATGCTTGAATTGATTTGTTGATGACAAGTAGCTAATAAGAAAATATTTTTGGGAAGTTTTTGTATTTCTTTTTTAAAGTGTTGATTTAGAACTTGGTTTACTAAATTGTTATCATTGTGCCCTATCTTTTCATCTTTATAGCCAACTAAGATTTCTATATTGGGAATAAGTAATAAGATATTAGCAAGAGAACAATCTGCAATATTCTTTATATATTCTATTGCTATTTTTAAAGTATTTATTGAATTAGTAAAGCTTTCGCAGAAGATATTTTCTACATTAAGAATTACCATTTCAAAATCTAATTCATTAGCTAAAGCATGCCCTATTGCGATTTTGCCAGTTCCAGGTTCTCCTAAAACTAAAATTTTTTGGATTGGAAACAATTTTAGACGATTTATAATTTCAATATTGCGATATTCCGAAACTATGCGACTAAAAAAGATTCTTTGATCTTCGGATAAATATAGATTTTCAAAGGAATATATTGGATTTTCTACTTCACAAAGTGGAAGTTTGGTATCTGGATTTTTAGGTATGTCGTCAGGATTAAAAACCTGTTCATCTGGGTCTAATCCTATAAAAGGATTTCGCACCATTTTTTTAGGAAATTGATCATCCATAACATCTTATACCTATTATCACCAAGAAAACTTTATATAATAAAGATTAGGACTGCTTATATTATTAAAAATTATTAAACTTTAAAGTAAAAAATATATAAAACATATTATCTATACTTTATAAGTTATAGTATGCAATTTTATAATTAAGTTTGATTTGTTGCTATAATTTTAATAAAACTTTCATTGAAAAGGCTTGTTAAATCAAACTTTTTGTTTCTTGATATTAAATAGAAATGATCTATTGGGAAATTGATATTTTGAGTTACTAAATTATAAATTTAATATAACATTATATTCATAATATACTGGTATAAGATGTCGTGGTATATACCCAATATAAATTGACTAAAGAAATCTTCTAATTGCTAATTCTAGCATTTGGTCTATCTATCATGAATGTTATATAGGTCCGTGTTACCTTTCTTCTCTTATTTTTATCTTTATCTTGTTATTAAATTAAGTAAAAATTCCCTTTTTGGGAAAATCAGCGTTACAGATTTTATTTGATAAACTTAATTTTACAAAACATATATCCCAGGTTTAAATTTTTCTTATCCTGATAGTAGATTTATAAATTTTATTTTATGGAGAGTTCTATGAGTTATACATATCAAAATCAATGGAATCAAAGTTATGGTGACAACAATTTTAATTACGAATTAGAGAATGAATATCAAAGGTTAAAGGACCAGGTCAGAAGAAATTATATTGCTTCTGCTGATGATTTAAGCAAGTTTATTACCTCTCATGATTTAACTAAACTTTATCCTAAATTGACTAAAGCTATGAGATTTAGGAATTATTTAACTCAAAAGATATCAAATATTAAAGGAGGCATTCCTCATGGATATTTTTTAAGACTTTGTCATGAACTTGGTTTAAAAACTAGAAATTCTAAAGCTGAGATTATGTGATGATCTTATTATAAAAAGATTTATATACTACTAAAATCATAAATTTATTATATATTTTTATTAATTTTTTAAAAAAATCTTGTAAAATATATCTTTTTTATAAAAATAGAAATTATTTATTTTGAAAAAAAAGTAAATTTATTTTTATATAAATATGTTAACGTTTTGCGTATTAGTTTTTGATTGTTCATGTTGAAGTATATGATTAAGTCCAAATGATAAAACTACAA
>GL995217.1:9198-11187 GCA_000222855.1 Succinivibrionaceae bacterium WG-1
CAATCTAAATCTTCTATGTCTTTATCGGTTTTTATTTCCCGAATTTGTTCATAGGTATATCCTTCATCAATTTGGCGACATTTGCAAAGAATATCTTCAGGTTGTTCTTCCTTATCTAAGAAAGAGTCTAAAAGTTCTCTAGTTAAAAAATTTATGCAGCCAACACCGTCTTCGTCAACATTCCAATTATCGTGTTCAGAATCGATAATTAAAATCTGCGGAGTTAGATACTTAGTATTTGAAAACATTGTTTTCCATCTAATTAGTCTTTTCTTTTGAGCATCCCAAACAATCCAATAAGGTTTGTTAATTTGTTCCAAATACTTTGCGTAACTTTCAGTGGCGGTAATATCTCTATAGTAACCAAAAACAGCAGATACATAATACTGTCCGTCACCTTGCAGAATTATTGCATGCATGAAATTTATAACTCCTTTTCAAATAGTCTCTTATAAATAACTATTCTTGTATTTGCAATGTTATCTAGTCCAAAACTCCTCTATTTTAACAATCCACTCCTTTTTTATCTGCCACATAGTGGCTTGTGTGCTTAACGATTTTTGGTCGTTGCTTGTCTCAAAAGAACATGTAATGTCAAAGATGAGTTGCCAACTTTTTTCTTTTTCTTCTTGTGAGTACTCCATATCTTGCCAATAAGAACTAAGATAATAATTGTTTAATACATAGTGCCAATTATCAAAATCAGATAGCAGAACTTCTTCTGATGGAATATCAATAGTCAATAAATAGATTTTTTCTTTAGTGTGATTATATGAATGAGTATTTTGGCGCATGTCAGGACGTTTTCTGATACCTTCATATTGATACCATGCCCATATTGGATAGCAATCATTTTTAGGTGGGTTGCCAATTTTTTGGTTCATTTGTATTCTCATCCAATCATAAGCGTACAAAAAATCGTCATCTAATATATTTGACCAAAAGGACATCAAGGTACCTTTTTCTTCTAATGATTTATATGCTTTTTCATTTTGAATAGTCCAAAGAATCATTATATATAATTAACTCCATAAGATGTTTTTACTAATTTTTTTAATTTAATCTTATTTTTAAGTTGTTTATTTAGATTTTATCAAAATTTAAATTTTTAAAAATTAAAATATTTAAAATATATAGATATAAATATATTTATTATTAGTGCCTAATGTTTTATGTGGTGTTCGTTACGATGCTGTGATTATTAAAACTCTTAATTTTAGATGTTTTATCAAATTATTTTATAATTTTTTGAAGTAAATTTAATTTATAAGAAAACGTTTACAAAAAATTATTGCTATATCCATAAAACATTATAAGCTAGTAGTATTGTACACTTGTTTCATTGTTTTTTTGATTCAAGAATGTATGAATTATAAAGAGTTTGTAAAAAAAATAGAATATGAATAGTAACTAAATGTGATATTTTTATTACAGTTGGTATTATACATTTTCCAAAAATATAACTTGTTGCATATCAAGTATATAAATAAAAATTAAAATAATTATAAATATAAAATAATAAAACACAGCACCATAAAATAAATTAAGAGGGATAAAATAATTGGTGTAAAGAGAAATTAAAACAACAACTTAGCCAAACACTAATATTGAGGTGTGCACTATGAAACTGACTAGAATTAGCCTAAATTTAGCAGTTGCCACAGTCTATTGTACCTTATGTTCGTATAGCAGTAGTACATTAGCAGCCGATAATACGGAATGTTCTACCCTATTCCATGAGCAACAATGGAGTCAAGCTTTGCAAGTTTGTCAAAAGGAAGCTGATACTGAATCTATAACTCAAGGTGAAGCACAATACTATCTTGCTACAATGTTGTCTTTTCAGCTAGATTCAAGTTATAAAATTGATATTCAGAAAGGATATGAATATTTAGAGAAATCAGCTTTGAATAATTATACTCCTGCATATTTTATTTTATCTTCAACTTATCACGATGGTATAAATATTGAAGAAAATACCTGAAAAGT
>GL995217.1:13050-14706 GCA_000222855.1 Succinivibrionaceae bacterium WG-1
TGACGAGTGGTAACAGTTGATGAAGTAGTAAGTTTAGCTCTTGCTCTTAAAAGGCCGGGAGCATAAGTATGAATAATATTAAATGAATCTTGACTTAAGTCTACTCTGTCTTGTCTGTCAACACTATCTCCATAAGTAATTTCAGCATTAAATAAATCCCCTAGTTCATTTAATGTTTTTGGACTTGTAATGGTAAATTCAACAGTTGTAGCTCCATTTGAATGTTTCTTAATAACGTGGTGTGTTAGTTTTACATTACTGAAGAAATTATGCATTTGAGAGTCTGTCACAGTTTCATCATCAAATACTAGAGGTTCAACGATATCAATGGCACATAATTTGCCGATAGTGTCGTTAATACAGGCCATAGTATCAATATCAATACGATTTATACCATCATTTTCATCAATAGTAATTTCATTGAATTTGCCGTGAATAGTTCTACCACTTGGTAGAATCCAAACATAGGCATCTTTAATATCAAAAGCTTCTTCATTGAACTTCTTCTTAGCACGAGATGATACATTTTTAGGAGTAATATTCATTCTAGAACGAAGTTTAATAGTATTACCTTTTACTTCGATACTTTTGGCGATAGAACTTTTAGCAATAAATTCATTAATAGTAAATTGTTCTCGTGCTTTGGGTGGGTTTAAATTTTTAAGATTGTCCAATTCTTGATTAATTTCTATTACACTAGGAAAACGATTAAAATTATTTAACTTCTTCAAGGCAAGCAATAATTTAAAATCACTTACATCCCCTTTTTTATTTCTTCAATAGTTGGAATCATATTTTCTAAATATGATTTAAAAATCAATCTATTTAATCGTTCCCAATCAACATTTAAAGCGGCAATAATTTTAGAATAAAATACAACTTTAGTATTATCAAGATTGTTGGGCCCAAAAAATTCTTCAGGATCTACTCCCATTATTTTGGCAAGTTCTTGACCAGCTTCTCTATAGTTTACTTTAATAAGTTTGCTATAGAGCTGAGCTAAATTTTTAAATACATTAACTTCAATGTTATATTGTTCAGTGATTGTACCTTCTGTAATTGAAATTTTAGGTGCAAGAGCAATCGGCAATTCTTGAAATTTATTTAATACCGGATTATGAGCTAATAAATGATAATCATTTAAAAGGTGGCGATTTAATTCAAAAGTTGCCTCACCATTTTGATTTGTTCTAGTAGAAAGTACAGCTTGAGCACAGGTTTGAGCATTCTTTTGCGCCGTAAAACAAACTAATTTATCAATAGCGCGATTTCCGTATTCATCAAAAATTCGTACTACAATTCTAGTAGTTAACTCATTGGTATCGTAATTGATATCATCAAGTTCTTGAGATTGAGTTATATCTGTAATATTGTTTGTAGTTGCTTCTTGGGTAGGATTGGAAACCACAGGTGTATTATTATCACCGCATCCTAAAATTATGGAACTAGTTAAAAATAGTGGAATTAAATGGCGTGCTTTCATGAACCTTTTACTCAAAATCTTTAATAGTATAGTTTTATTTTATATACTTCGTTATTCTACAAATGAAGATTTTGGTATATAAATATATACCTACCTAACAACCAATAGACCAATAATTATCAAAATATAATATAAAAAGTCTGTTAACTGTATTTTAACATTTTTCTATTATA
>GL995217.1:16536-17615 GCA_000222855.1 Succinivibrionaceae bacterium WG-1
TGCATCTTCAATATCGTTTCCTTTTATCTCTTTTAAACTTAAAGATATAACAGGATATTGCCCCATATGTTGCTTACAAAATTCAGTATCTTTAGATATTTCTAAATCTTTAAATAATTCAGTGGTCTTACTTATATCGCAAGGATTATCGTAATTCATCTCGAAAAAGTATTTAAGCATACTCATAGTTAACGTTTTACCAAAACGTCTTGGACGAGTGAATAAAGCTACATTCTCTTTAGAAAGTTGTTTTATAAAGGAGGTTTTATCCACATAGTAAGAAGGGTTGGTTTTGATTATTTTTTGAAAATCTTCGATACCAACACTCATATATTTTAAATCAGACATTTATAATGCTCCTTTAAAAAATTGCTTTATTCTTTATGATGCTTTAAGTTTGGGAGAAAAACAGCATATAGATGTTAGTCTATCATAAATAGTAAATATTTATTGTTTTTATGAATTTTTCTTATTAGGTTTTGAGTATCAGTTATTATTAGATAAGTATTTCAATAATGTAGATATTCGTATAATTGAAAGATTTTGTTTTTTAGAAAGACAAACTCACTCCAAAGTAGAAGTGAGTTTGTAAGACTATTTCATATATAGTTGCTATTTTATTTTAGAAGTTCTTTTATTGCTTCGTCATCATGTGCTAAATCTTTATATTCATTATCTTCATTTTGGGTTCTTTTTAATTATAAGATGATACTAGTCTTATCATTAGTTTGAGTGTTTGTTACTTCAAAAGAAATATCATAAAATTTGTTTCACATTTCTTTATTAGATGCAATATCAAGATTTATACAAGTTAGTATTCCTAATCAAAATGAATGGTAAACATATTCTTTATCTGCTACCACTACGTCAAGAAGTCCTAAATATTTAGGCAACAGTTCATTTAATAAACTCACTGCAACGTTCACGTTAACCTATTTTATTTTTAACCTTTATCTTATCAGATACGTCTTCAAAAATGGCCCTACTCGTTCTATTGCAAAATGCTATTCCAAATAAATAGATATTCTTTACACTTCTGTCTTTGATATAATCTCTATAATAGTTTTTATCATGACACT
>GL995217.1:19301-23271 GCA_000222855.1 Succinivibrionaceae bacterium WG-1
CATAAGTAGAACCTGGACGTAATCCATCACCTAAAGAGATTGTGATGTCGTATTTGGCGCAAATATCACAAATTTCATCAAAATGAGTATAAAGGAAGTTTTCTTCTTTGTGAACCATTGACCATTTGGCCATGATAGAACCACCACGCGAAACAATACCTGTTAAACGCTTTGCTGCAAGAGGAATGAAAGCCTTTAATAAACCTGCATGAATGGTAAAGTAATCAACACCTTGACGGGCTTGCTCTAATAATGTTTCTTTATATACTTCAAAACTTAAGTTCTCAGCAACTCCATTAACTTTCTCTAGAGCTTGGTATAGTGGTACGGTACCGATTGGTACAGGAGAATTTCTAATAATCCATTCTCTTGTGGCATGAATGTCGTTACCAGTACTTAAATCCATTACAGTATCTGCGCCCCAAATTGTGCTAAATACCATTTTTTCGACTTCTTCTGCAATAGAAGAAGTAATTGCAGAATTACCAATGTTGGAATTAATTTTTACTTTGAACTTGCGACCAATAATCATTGGTTCCACTTCTGAATGGTTAATAGAAGCAGGAATTACTGCACGGCCATTTGCTATTTCATCACGAACCATTTCAGGAGTAAATTCTTTTCCTTCTGGAGCTCCAATGCTTTCTCTTGCGGCAACATAACGCATTTCTGGAGTGATTATGCCAAGTTTTGCTAAAGCTATTTGCGATACAGGTGCCCCACTTTTACCTACACGAGTTTTTTTAGGAGAAGAAATTTCTTTTACTTTTAAAGTATCTTCTTCAAATTCTAAATCAGTTCTTTCTTTTAACCATTCTTCTCTAAGTAATGGTAAACCTTTGTTTAAATCTATTTGAGCATTAGGTTCACCATAAATACCTGCGGTGTCATATAAATCAACGTGTTCACCATTGGTAAGATTTACACGTCTTACGGCTACTTTTAAATTGGAAATTTCGGGAACGCTATAATAACAACGTGTCGAGCCAGGATATGCATTACCTTGTAGCTTTGATAATCTTTCTAACGCTTCTTTTTCAGCTTGTTTCCGAGAATCTCTAACATTCATAGTTTATAAAGTTCCTAAATTTAAAAATCAATATATCAATATATCAAGATATTAAGTTGTGACTCAATGATAAGATAATAAAAAACAAAAGTCTATAGTTAAAAAAATAGTCTTTGATTTAGGATGATAAAAGAAGAGTTTTTTCAAAAAAATATATTTTTGGTATATGCATATATAAGTTTTATAGTAATTTACTAGTATGCTTAAATTTGCATATTTGCTATCTTACATAGTTTTATTTGTTATTTGTAGTTTATGAGCATAAGCTAAAATATGAGCGCATAAATTTATTACTTGATTTCGTAATTTAATATTATTTGTAAAAATTGCATCATCAACACGAGCAAGTTTATAAAAATTATGCCAACCATATAATCTGTCTAACAATAGAAAAATAGCTAAAAGATCATCTTGCAAACTATTTACTAAATGGATTTCTGGCATTACTTGAGTTTGGGGCCAAGTAACTTTTTGAAGATGTAATTTTAATTCTTCATCTTCTAAGTATGAATTATAGTTTTCTTGATAAGTAATAATTAGGGTTTGAAAATTCTCCTTTAAATTCTTTATCTTTGTGGTACATTCTTTTAGCAAAATCGTATCTATTTTTAATGTCTCCTTGTTTTCATTGATTACCATGTGCTTTTGAGATATCAAACTAATTTGTTGCACTTTTAAATCAATATATTTTAAAGCCCTAAAAGTATTGCGACGAAATCTTTTATATAATCCAATAACGTCCTTAGTCAAAAATGTTGGTGTAATAGTTTTGTAAAATTTGGGGGGCATAAAGCTTTTATTCCTATTTAGTTATCTTAATGATAAAAATTATTAACTTAGCTCAAATTTATTAAATATTTATTTAGTCAATTAAAATTTTAATGAATTTTGAGAAACAATAAAATAACAGTAAATTTAGCAACACAAAATTTACTGTTATTGTCGATGATTAAGACTAACGCTTTATGAGTTATTTTAGGTTAAAATCTTCATAATTTTGGGAAGTTAAAGCAAAATTGCTAATAATATACCTATTTAAAACACTAAAATTTTATAAATATTACACTACCGGTCTATTACGATAAAATAGTAAAGGTGGTAATGCAATTCCTAATCCCATGCTTAACATAATTGCAGCGCAATTCAAGCCGTTTCGAACTAAGTTAGTGATATTTTCTATATCAGCGGCATCAGAATAATGTATTTCAATAGCCGCAAGTAAAGTTGCATATGCATATTTTCCAGGAATTATCGGAATAATTGAAGCTACTGTAAATACAGGGCGCGGTACTTTAATTTTAGGAGCAATGAAAATAAACATCATACTCATAAAAAATACCGCAAAAAAAGTAGCTGTTCCTATATGTAAATTGCACACTTCTAATAAAATTGTTCTTAATAAATGAGTAATAGAACCGCCTAATGCTACCAATAAAAGATATTTCTTAGGAGTCGCAAAAAGCATTGCAAATCCGACAGCAGGAATTGCTGATAATAAAAAGTCTAAAAGATAATGTAAAACTATATTGTCCATATTTTCCAACTATTTTTACTTTTAAATTTTAGAATGATTAAATAAAATAATTGCCGATAACTTTTAAGGCAATTGTAAAACCAACACTTACAGCTAACAATAAAAAAAAGTGGTTATAAGTCTTGATACGCCCATGGAGGAATACCCTTTAAATAAATCTAGGATGCCGTTTATAAACGGAAAACCAGGAACTAATAAGAGTACGCTTATCATCATACTTATTTGTATTTGAGCATTTGTCAGAGTAATTTCAGGAACTATAACATCTAGATAATGTGCTATTAAGTAACCTGTCAACGGTCCTACAAAGCCACATACTCCAAATACAAATAGTGCAAAGAGCTTCATCTTAAAAAGCATTACGCGAACAAGCATGTTAAAGCCACCAGATAAGAGCCCACAACATGCAACAATAAACCCCCCATCATTTAACCAACCAAATGCAAAAGTAGATAATGCAATAGCAATAACAATTGTAGTGTGACTGTATGTTCTAGGTTTAAGTTTTGAAGTTCTGCGATTGTTTCTTCTAGAGTAATTTGGTGTTTTTCAGCCTTATGGCAGACTTTGGTTAACCATATCAAGGTTCCCATATTGATACCGATTGGAGCTGTTTTTCTAATTTCGGTATAAGCTTTTTCATTAACAACAATTTCAATTACAATGATATCAGGAGATACCGCAACAGATACATCGTTATAGCCATAACTTTTGGCAATGCGTTCAGTGGTTTGAACTATTAAACGTGTTTCTGCACTGCTTGTATAAAGTTTAAAAGCAATATCTCCAAGGGCTCTTAGAAGTAGTTTAAAATCTTCGTTATGAGACAAATTATGAGAAAAATTTTTATGTTTTATTGTAGTAGACATTTTTAGCACTCTTTAAAATAAAGAATTCACATAGGATGTTTACAATAAATAAAAAAAATTTAGTAATTCATTTTTAAATCATTTTTTTCAAAGAATTTATTTTAATTTACATATAAATTACTAATGAAACTTGCAAACTTTTAAAGTTTACGCTTTTTGTGATATAGAACAAATATTTTAGAAGAGTTTATGATGTTTTTTATAAAAATAATTATTTATATGAATATTCAAATGTAAAAAATTTGGATTTACATTAGCTATTTCATACTCGCTAAGCTCAAAAGCACCAATTAAATATTTAACTGAAAATATATCTAAATAAAATATTGATTTTGCTAAGAATAAGCTCATTTTTGAGACAGATTTCTTTGGTGTTGAAAAGTATTATATAAGTACGACCACAAGTTATATTTTATGAGATTATCCATTGTTAAGAAATTAAAAAAACGTATAATGTAAGTAATTAGAAGCAATAAGATTTTTAAGAATTTATTTGGG
>GL995217.1:24632-28010 GCA_000222855.1 Succinivibrionaceae bacterium WG-1
GCATGTAAGTTTTATAGCAGGAGATCAACCTGTTTTTGTGGAACAAGAAAATTCTAAGGGGCGTGCTGACATAATCTTAAATTACGAAAATCGTCGTATAGTACTTGAATTAAAATATGCTTCAAACGAAAGTGAAGCTCAAAAGAAACTTGATGAAGCTATTCAACAAATTAAAGACAAAGATTATGGTAATGTATTACCTGAAAAAGCGGAATTACTACGTGTAGCACTAGTATTTGACGGCGAAAAGCGTCAAATTACTCATTATAAGCGAGTATAATTTATTTTATACAATCTTTGGTTTTTCAATAATTAAACAAGTAAATAAAGAATCTTAGGTAAAAACTTAAGATTCTTTTATTTTGATAAAGTTTTAATTTTACAAATATAATTATTATATTGAATATACTTTGTAATTGCTATTATCTAGATACTTCTAATGTTGGTTATATGACTGAAATGTTCAATTATGCTACTTCTTTTAACAAATAATATCTGTAATTGGAATATTTCAAACGTTAAAAATACGACTAATATGTTTATTGGAGCTATAGCGTTTAATGGAGTTTTCAATAAATTGAATACTGTCGAACAAGGAGAAGAAAATAATTCTAGTGATTAATGCCAAAAAGAGCGTGTTCATTATTGCGAAGAATAACATTCATATTGGCGTAAAGTAGCACGTTTTTAAATATTTTTTGATGCCCCTATTTTGATTGTTAATAAAGCTTTAACAAAAGTGAAAAATATTAAGATTAAAAATTATGAATTTCCGCAAATCACCGAGGAGAAATTTTACCTTAGTTTCTTATAAACTATTAAAAAGTACATCAAAGCTCTTAATGTTGTATAATATGCTAATCAGCTAAGAAGTTTTCTTTAAAAAACTTTTACTATTAAAACGATTAACTATTTTAGTTTTTATCACTGTTAGTCAATACTATACAAATAAAGGTTTGCAATGAATACAAATAATAAAGAAATTCTCCATTGGATAAAGCAAGCAGTTCCCAGAAAACACTTAAATTCATTCATAGACCGAAATCGTTTTATTATTAAATTTTATGTTCGTTATTTAAAAAATAAAAAGTATATTCAAGAACTTTTAAAATTTTTAAATTCAAATGAGCAATTACAAAGTGTGTTAGAAGCAGAACCAATTACCTTATTCAAAGGAACTCGAGGTTACTTCATTAACGGTTATGATGTTGACAAGAGATATGAGGTTCTTCAAGAACACTTTAGTTTTTTAAATTCTCGTTTGCAGAAATTTATTCCTAATCTATATAATGAAAAAGGTTTATTTTTAGGAAACTGCCCTAATAACGAAGAGAATAACAATATTATAAATTTAAGAAATTATTCAACTATGCGACGCGAAGCGGAATTAACTATTTCAATAGTTAATAGTACTGAGCGTCTCTACTCTATAAGTTTTAACATAATTAAATATCATAAAACCAATGAATATGCTATTGCGATATCTAATCTTCAAGGACCAGATCCTTCTATTGAGGATACCCAGCAATTATCAAAGGTATTAACTAAACAGTGTTTTGGTTATCAACCAAGGTATTTACTAATTAATATGGCGTTTATTCTTGCAAAATCTTTACAAATTAACCATGTTATTGCTATAAAAAATCATGCTCATGTATATCAAAGTAAAGAATACATTAAGCGTATTGGTAGTAAAATTTTTGCAGATTATGAAGCATTATGGAGTAATTATACGCCACAAGAATATGATGAAAATTTTGTCGAAATATTCCCAGAAACAAGAAAAACCATAGAAGAAATATCATCTAACAAGCGCTCTATGTATAAAAAACGTTATGCTTGGATTGATGACTTAGAACAAAACATTATTACTCTATTCAAAAATAGTTAATTTGAAATGAATGAGCTAATACTTAAGTTTAATTATAATAAAGTTTGTTAATTTTAAATAAAAACTACTAATTTTTAATTTTTTATTACTTAAATTTATTTAATTAGCTCGTTTATTATTCATATAGTCACTAATAATAAAAATATGACCTTAATTTTAATGTGCAGTTTAAAGCTACATATTTACCACTAAAAAAAATTAAGGACTGTAAAAATTAAATCTACAGTGAAGAGCTTCAATTGGGATAAAAAATGCAATTCTTTTTATTTTTCTTGGTTACCTTTATTTTAACTGCAGTTTCCACTTTAATCTTTAAAATGGGACTTGCCTGTTATATTGATGGCTTTGCTTTAGACAATATCTATACTTGTTTAAAAGGTATTAGATATGATATTGCGGTTTCTTGCATTGTAGTTGCCCCATTTTTATTAGTTGGTTATTTATATACTAGAATCAAAAAATAACTATATAAATATTACTTACTTATTTTTACCAATAGTAATTACTTTACTAACACAAGTAAGTGATGCATTATACGCCCTAAATGCCCAAAAACACATCACAAGTGAAGTTTCACAATTTAAGGATCAAATATTTAATCTTACTAAAGTAGCTTTTATCGACTATGGTTCTTTTGTTATTCCTGCAGTACTTATTGCAGTATTTTTAATTTATTTTGCTAGTAACGCTAGAATAAAAATTGCAGAATCTAATAAACCTACATATAAATTAGAATTATCTTTTGTTTTAATGTGTGTATTATTATTTGTAGGGTTTAGAAGTTATATCACTGGAACACCTTTACGTCCAAGTTCTGTGTTTCAAATGACCACTCCCGATAAAACTTTTAATGCGATGAATGGAGCATATAGTGTTATTTATCATCTTATAAAGAGAGGTAAAACAGTTCCTACTGTATATAAGGAATTAGAACGTCAACAGCCAAAACTTTATCAAGATTATATTGTATCAAGAAGTAATAATTCATTTAATTTGAGCTCTCCTAAAAAGAATCACTACAATGTTGTATTATTTTTATTAGAAAGTTGGCCTGCCAAATACTCAAGTTATATTGATAGTGATGCTTCTATTACCCCATTTTTAAATAAGATTTCCAAAGAAGGTTTAAGTAGTTATGCCATGCTTGCTGATGGTAAAAGAACTCATGAAGGGCTATTTGCGACCCTTTGCTCGGCTCATAATCCACTTGGAGATGGTTTAGCTCGTAATAATTTAAATGCTTTTCAATATCATTGCTTACCAGAAGTAATAGGATTACCGTCTACAATCTTTCAAGGAACAAGTGCAGATATGGTGGGAGATCTTGCATTACAACTTGGAGTGAACACTTCGTATGGTAAGCAGGAAGTAGAAGATACCAAAATTCCTTTTAATAAATGGGGAGTTCAGGATCCGGACCTATTTAATTTTGTGATAAAAAAGGCTTCTAAAGAATCTAAACCTTTTTTCTACATAGTAAATAATAC
>GL995217.1:29260-29772 GCA_000222855.1 Succinivibrionaceae bacterium WG-1
CTAGTCAGGTTGACATTGCTCCTACTATACTTGATTTTTTACAAGGTAAGGCTTCATGGTTTCAAGGTTCAACATTACTTGAAAATTCTCAAAAAAACAAAACAAGATATTTTTTTAGAAATGGAAATTTGGAAGTTGCTTATAAGCAATATTTAATAGTTGGTAATGTCTATAATTTATCAGAACAAAAATGTTTTAACTACGGTAACAACAATTTAGTACATCCAATTGCAATTCCATGTACTGCAGAATTAACACAAATTCTTGAGATGACTTTAAAAGAAATGTATTATTCTCAAGATTTATTGTTTAATGGTAAATTGCAAGAATACCAAGCAATTGATTAATTAACAATATGTTGCTATGTGTGTGATATATTGAAGTTTTAGGCAAGTGGTATTATCGGATTAGATATTTATATTATTATGATTAGAAATTCTAGTCACAATTTCTTGTAATTTTGGTATTGTAAAATTTAATTTACGTATGTTTTACAATACCTAGAACTGGGG
>GL995217.1:30919-31674 GCA_000222855.1 Succinivibrionaceae bacterium WG-1
ACGAGTGAATAAAGCAACATTTTCGTCTGTAATAGTTTTTATAAAGGAGGTCTTATCTACATAGTATTTGTTTTGTTGAATGAGTTCTTGGAAATTCTCAATACCAACAGTAACTTTTTTTAAATCAGACATTTGTAATGCTCCTTTAAAAAATTTCTTTATTCTTTATGATGCTTCAAGTTTGGTAGAAAAACAGCATATAGATGTTAGTCTATCATAAATAGTAAATATTTATGATTTTTATTCATTTTTCTCTTTTAAATTTTAGAGTTTTGATGGCCTATTTTATAAGAATTTTCCAACATTTTAATGTTTAGTAATTTCAAACTTGGATGCTAGAAAAATGTTAGATTTTTATTGGGGCTATAGTTATGATTTTTCTTGTCAGAGATAATACTCTAAACATGTATTTCTATAAAAAAACATACAATTTAAGAAAATCCACCTTTTTAAGTTTTAAGGTATTGAACCAAATTAAAATGAATTTATAGTATAGATGTTACAACATATTATGATTGGGATTTAATGGTCAAGAAGATGCTAATCAAATTGAAAAAAACTTATTGTTTTATGTAGATAAAGAATTAGAAAAAATATATACATATTTTAAGGATAATATCAAAACCCCTACTTTATTTGTATTTGTAGGAGATCATACTAGATTACTAAAAGAAAGTGATTTAGATGAGTATAGCGTGCCATTTATAATGGTGACAACTGATGGCTCTGTAGCTTCACAGTATCTACCTAATTTA
>GL995217.1:33268-37476 GCA_000222855.1 Succinivibrionaceae bacterium WG-1
CAGCATACTCATAGTTAACGTTTTACCAAAACGTCTTGGACGAGTAAATAAAGCCACTTTTTCTTTGGAAATATTTTTAATAAAGGAAGTTTTATCAACATAGTATGAAGGTATTATTTGAATAATATCTTTAAAATCCTCAATACCTACATTCATATCTTTTAAATCAGACATTTATAATGCTCCTTTAAAAAATTTCTTTATTCTTTATGATGCTTTAAGTTTGGGAGAAAAACAGCATATAGATGTTAGTCTATCATAAATAGTAAATATTTATGATTTTTATTCATTTTTCTCTTTTAAATTTTAGAGTTTTGAAGACCTATTCTATAAGAATTTTCCAACATTTTAATGTTTAGTAATTTCAAACTTGGATGCTAGAAAAATGTTAGATTTTTATGGGGGCTAGAGTTTAATTTTATTATGATTTTTCTTGTCAGAGATAATACTCTAAACTTGTATTTCCTATTAAAAAACATACAATTTAAGAAAAACCACCTTTTAATTTTTAAGGTATTGAACCTAATTAAAATGAATTTATAGTATAGATGTTACAACATATTATGAATGGGATTTAAACTTGGAAATTACTAAGTTTGCAAATCCTTTTACAGTAAAATCAGAGATTTTATCTTCGCCTTTTACTTTATTAAAAAACAAGTTGGGATTTCATCTTTACGTAAGTTTTTACTAATACATGGATCACAACCTTTATCATGATTAGTCGGATGTAAAGGGCACTTAAAATCCGTACAAGTACAAAAGCTAGCTGCTGACATATTTATCTTCTCCATTAACAAAAAATTATTTAGACGAATCTTTAACACTATAAAATAATAAAGCTTAATTATAAATTAAGCTTTATTATAAGTCTGTACTAATTATAAAATTTTAGTGACATCTATAGTTATATTTTATATCGCTATAGTAAACACTACTTTCTGAACCATGTAAGTAATTTAGTCTTCTAGTTACATCTTGAGTTAATTTTTTCTTGTTTCTAGTTAAACATTCTAGCTTTTTAGTAGCCTTTTCGGCATCATGACGAGCTCTTTCTCTTTCGCCTTTATCTTTCGCAAAACTAGCCTTATTTCTATAAACCTCAAGATTTTCATGGATGTCATCTATTTCATTTTCAAGACTATTTCTAGTTTCATTGTACGCATCTCTTAACATTTTAGCGTCACTAACTAGTTTTAAGATATGCTTATAAGGTAGACTTTGCACGGTTGAATCGTATATTGGAGTGAAAGCTAAATCTTTGTTGTAACCATATTGTTTTACATTTTCAAAAGTACTTTCGTAGCTATAGTAAGCATTTTCCAAAATTTGTTTATTTGCTCTTAAAGCTCTTGATAAATTTGTAGTAACTTGATCTTGTGATGCGGCATCATATTCAGAGAGTAATTGTTCAAGTTTAGCAAGTTCTTGACTAGTCTTGCCATAAGTGAGACCACGTTTATAGTATTTATAGAAATTACTTGCCTTTTTGGTACCTCTACAAACATTATTATCTGATGCTAAAGTTTGACCTAACTCGTAGCCTTTTTCAGATGTACAAACTTCTTTTGCTGCAAGAGAGATACCTTTACTATAAAGATTTTCGTTAACATGATAAGATGAAGCATTACAATATTGTCTGTATAATGCAATATCTGTTTGATTTAAAAATTGTAATGCATCTTGGTAGCCCTTATCTTGCCAATTAGTATTCATACATTTTGCATTTATGGCATTATTACGACCAGTGTTATATCCTGCAACATCAACAGGTTTTGAGCTCTTACAAGCATCTATGTAAGGTTCTAAATCTTCTTCTGTAAAATTTGAACCGTTTTGATATCCTCTTTCATACCAATTTTCTTGACGACATTCTTCTGCACTCATTACTGCACATCCAGTAATTGATAATGACAAAGTTGAAAGACCTAATAATGTTATTAAATTTTTTTCATCGTGCATCTCCATTTTTTATTTTAATTCTTTTTATTTTATTTTAATTTTTTCAATAATCGAAGATTTTAATTTATGTATGATAAATCCTTTACGTATAATGTAGCGTAAAAACTAATAAATACAATACTTTTCTTTGATATTTATCAATAAGTAACATCTATCTCAAATTTATAAATAATTGTTTTTAGAGTTGTAACTAGGTAAGTTGATAATAACCATATAGCAAGAACTTAAAAGCAATAAAAATGACATAAAAAATATTTTTAAAAACCAATCTTCTATGTAATTTAATGATATTAGTACGAAAAGATTTATAGCAATGGAGCATATGAAGTACGCTTCACTTAATTTTAATTTGAATACATTTGCTATGTAACTATGATGATATTTTATTTTTCTTGTAATATAACTATCCACTAAGCAAAAAATAATCATTATGATAAATAAAAACTTAAGGAGTGAATTATTTCAATTCTAGATTCCATAATTCTAAAATAAAATCTTAATTTTAATAATAAATTTAATTCATTGGGAGCTAAGGAAAATACCATAATTTTTGTTTGTTGTTCAGTGGTAATAGAACTTTCATCAACAAAATCTAAATTTTTATTTATAGAATTAAAATCATTATTAGATGAAGTTGACGTAAATCCCTTAAATGTAATATTTTTAATGATATCCTTAAAAAGAGTCGCGTCTTTGCTGTTAACAAATAACTTTTCAATGATTTTAGTTATTTCATAATAATGTTCTTTTGGAAATAAAGATTTGTTTTTACAAGTGTCTTTGGGGCATTTAGAGACTTCATTTAAATCAAGATACATTATTAGCATTTGAATATCTTTTTTACTTATAGAATCATCAGGCAAAGTTAAATATAGTTCATACTTATCATATGAAATGTTATTACTTAAATCATAGAATTTAAGTTCAGAATCATTTAAGGCATTTATATGAGAAAATATATCATTAGGACTTAAATTCACGACATAAGTAACAAGTAATAAAACCCCTATTAAAAATGTAAATAAAAATTCACTATAAACTTTATTACTACTTGAATTGTTGATTTCATTTCCCATTTTTTTACCTTTCAAATTTTTGATAAAAATTTGTAATACACACTTTAGAAAATAAAATAAAATAAAATAAAAATTAAATTAAAAGTTTTATTTTGAAATATACTAGTTAGCTACATCACTAGTAATAAAAGGCAATTTTCCTTTATAAACTGTACTTGCTCCTACGCGAGCAATAAATTCAAGATCTGGTAAATTAATTAAGTTAGAGCCTTTTATTAGTGGCACTTCTTGCTCTGAAGTGGATTCGCTTTTAGCGGCATTGATTTTAAAAATATCTTGTGAGGATAAAGAATTTTGAGTGCTTTCTGAAAAGTATTTTACACGAACTTTTGGAAGAGTATTTTCAATATAATCGCATGTTTGGGGATCAATAATACGTAATGAAATTAAATTATTCATGTTACCTAATACTTGCATGGCTTTAGCTGAACTTCCAAGCCTTGCTTCAAAATCAGGAATTGTTTGAGTAGCAACGGTTACTCTAAATCCTGCTCCACGTCCTTTATTTAAAATTTGAATTAGTTGATCATTTGTAACTTCTGCGGCTTCATCAACGAAGATATTAACGGGTTCAATTTTTTTACCATAGTTGTATTTACTACCGGCAACTGCTGCCAAGTCTGCCAATAATAAAGAACCTAATGCGCTACCTACCATTGGATCAGTTAAAGAATCTAAGCCAATATAAACCACTTGTTTATGAGAGATGATACGTTCGAAATCCCAAAATGTTTTAAAAATATCAGGAGTCTTATTTGGTGTTAAAAGCTCTCCTAATTCTCCTGCACATAAACTATCAAGTAAAGGCATAAGGGTTGCTATCATTTTTCCATAATGCGTAGCATCATGCCTACTTAGGCTATATAACGCTTCTAAAGCTGTGTTTGGTTTTGATTGTGATAAAGTTTTTAAGTAGAAAGCATTGTACATTGCAAGTAAACGCCCTGGCACTTTAGAAGTGGCTTTTAGTAAGACTTGCATTTCTTCTTTATTTTTATCCAAGGTATATTCCTCAAAATAAACTTTAAAAGCTAAAAAACACAACTCCATCACCCGTCCATCTACGTAATAGCGAATATTTTTTAATGTTGGACGCACTTTTATTAGTTCTAAACCTCCTATTATTACATTTAAGGCTAATTGACTAAAACTTCTAAAAGGATCGTTACC
>GL995217.1:37714-41053 GCA_000222855.1 Succinivibrionaceae bacterium WG-1
GCTGTCGGTACAAGTTGTGCAATTCGGCTTGCGAGCTCGGTACTTCGACTAAAATTATAGATTGGATTTAAGCCAATACTTTCTTTGGGAAAACCTGGATGAAAAATAAAAACTACCGGAATTTATCGCTTCTGCAACTTCCTTGGTATGATTTCGTAAATCCTTATCACCTTTGGGATCTAATATAATTACACATTCTTTTCTCATTACTGCTTGAGCAATTAGCAAATCAAAAAGTCTAGTTTTACCGGCCCCTGTTGTTCCCGTAATTAATGTATACCCATCTAAAAACTTTAAAGGAACATAAAGTTCTCTGTTACTTTCTAGAGCTTGCATAAATTTGGCGCCTTTTAGAGCGGGATTATTTTTAGGTTTAGAAAAATCAATATGATCTTCACTATAATTAAGAAGTTTGGCTGTATGTTTTCTTTCCCAAATAAAACCTCTACCTAGGTAAACTTCATTCAATTTAAAATATGTTTTTAAATCTGAAATACTTAAAGTATTACTAAAATTATCTCCTTTAAATTGATTTTTATGTTTTATCTGCATCAACATCGCATCAATTCTAAATGCTGTAAAGATTAAGATTGGCACTAATAACCATAATGTAGTGTCTTCTTTAAAAGTAAATACAATTAAGAATAAAACCATACATATCGCTAAAAATGCTCTTAAAACATATAAAAACAATAACTTATCTATTTCCATAAAAACTCTTTACATTGCTAGCATGACTATTTAACTTTCTAATTTGTTAATTTTTTATTGTTTGTTAACTTCAATTAAAAGTTCATTTTTAATAATCTATTTATAGTGATTTAAAATAATTCTAAAAAAATTACTCTAAGTACATTTTATAAAACGCCCTCTTGCATCTCTGGGGCGTGGCGGTTTTATTGTGGGCGTTCTTAATGGATTTATTTGCCATTCTAGTTCTGAATTTGTTAAAGAATTTTCCGAATTTGGAATGGCTAAATACGAATATTTTTTTATGATTGAATCTTTTTGGGGGATGGCTTCTTTATTTATTTTTATATTGTCATTTAATTTGCGAGTTTCATTAGCAATCAAAATATTTGTTACTTCATTATTGTCTTCGGAAGTGATGTTTGATTTTAGTTTCTCTTTTTCTTTCGCTTTACTTTTAGTCTTTGTTTTTGTTTTAACTTTAGCTTTTAAAGGAATCATATCGAGTGATTTTGGGGCAACAATAGTTTCTTTTGAAGATGAATTAGATGATGGTAATGAAACTTGATTAGTCAAAATATCTGTAATGATATTTATGGTACTAGGAACTTTAGAGGAAACTATCTCCTTATTATAATTCTCATCATTTAAATCTAATTCAACAGTTAGAAATTCATCTAAGTTCTCTTTTGATTGGTCGAAACTAAAGAATTCTTTAGATTGCTTTTCAAGTGATAATAATTTTTTTCTAGTTTTTAAGGAGGTCTTTTTAGGTATCGCTACTTCGTCATTAACAATAATATCTGGTTCAAATAATTCCTCAAGGAAATTACTTGAGCTATTAGATATATTTGATGTTAAATTATTAGCATCGATATTTTGTATATTGTTACTACCTTTATTGGTTTTGATATTACTTTCATCAATAGTATCTTTAGTATTGTGAGTAGCATCTCTATCGATACTAATATCAGTGTCAATATAATTACTATTAACTTCTTTAATAACTTTCTGAGATTCATCATCAGAAGTTGGAGGCAAAGTTGTTTCCAAATGTTCATTTTTAGTTGTGGCTACAACCATAAATTCTTTTTGATAAATAGCTTTAAATAAATCTAAGCATTTATGTTTATAAGTAAGAATTGCTAAACAATCGTATAAAGAAACTTCTAATAAATAATCAGAACTTCCTGAATTGATACCTTCTTTTACTTCTGTAATAGTATCCTTTAAATTAGTACTTTTCTTGGTTTGGGAAGTCACTTTAGAAGTTGGATTATTGCTTTCAATTACAGTCGCTATTTCAGTTAATTGATTATCAATAGACGTTGTAAAATTAATATACTGAGAGATAAAATTAGTCACATAATCATTGGTATAAGCAACTGAGGTGTCTTCATTATTACTAAATAATATTGAAATCACATATTTAAAAAAGTTGTTATATTCAATTGTGTTTGGTTTAAATTTGGCTGTAAAAAATTTTAATAAATTGAAATTTTTTTCTATAAAATCATGAGTTTCTAATAAATTCTCATCAATAGAAGTTGTACTTTGGTTCAGTTCTTTTGCTAAATAATCTAAATTTTTAAGTTCAAGATGTTTGTTCTCAAATTCATTAAATAACATTACACAATAAGCCAAATAGCATCTTGATTGACTTAAGAATTCATCTTGAGAGGCTATTTCCTGATTAGTAATAATTTTATAAATCTCATAATATTCTTCATCTAATTTTACTAATGGTGTTGGTGGTATTAAATCAGAGACTAAATATTCAGGTGCTGAAATTTCTAATCCGCTTTTTTGATATATATAACCATCTTTAACGATTAAAATTTTTTTAAAATTAGTTTGGTTAAACTATCAGCATATACAGCAATACCATTATTGATTAAGGCTTCATAAAACCCCATTTTGTCATTAAAACTTAGTGCTAAATTAGCAATTCTAATTACTCTAATTAGTTCTAAATATTCATAAGTGTTTAAAGATAAAAAATATTGATCACCAATGTTATAGAATGCTGCTTTTATTTCATTAATCGCAAGTTCCCTATTGTGAAATTTATGTTGTAATAACTTAATCATTATTACTAAAGCATTATCTTTACGATTAAAATTATTTTTGAATAAGGTATTATTACTTAAGTCTGCTTTAACACTTAAAACATCAGCTTCCTTTATTATTTTAAAAAGTTCATTACGTTTAGAAGTGTTTAATGCGGTTAATAGTTCCCCAAATGATTGTTTATTTTTAAGTAATTCAGTTTTTAAATCATATGTTAAAAATTTATCTAGAATAACTTGTATTAAGCTTTCATGTAGTTTGCCACGGTTGTCTTGATATCTAAAACTATATTCAGAAATTTTATGTGTTTCTAAAAAATGTATCAAAGAATGATCTAATGGGTTCCAAAGTAATTTTTCATCAAGAGAAGATACTCTTAAGTCACTTAATACTTTGGCACAATCATGTAACATCGCGCCTACAAAAACAATTAGTAAAAAGTTCTCAAGATTGTTACGACGTTCTTTGGGAGTAACAGAGACATTTCCTAAGAAATTCATTGCTAAATTTATTGCAAAAATAGCTGTCTCAAAACTATGACGTAATAAACCATATTCACTATAATGATGAAAACATTCT
>GL995217.1:41283-49689 GCA_000222855.1 Succinivibrionaceae bacterium WG-1
GCTATAAAATTATCAATAAAAGGTGTAACTAGTTTTTGATATTTTTCTGCGTCAAATGGTAATAAGTCCTTAATTTTAAGGATAAAAGGAGCATAATCTTCTTTTATAAGATCTAGGGTTTTATATTGATTAATTCCTGAAACTGTAAAATTACTATACGAATTATTAAACTTGCAATTATTACTAACATCATTTCCTTTATCATTTTTATTATCATGAGCATCTTGGTCTTGCTTTAGAACATCTCTATCTTTAAAAGTTTCTTCTTTTAAATTACCTTTTGTTCTAAGATATTTTTTTGAAATTTTTTTAATCTTTCTTTTAACTTGGGAGTGCTTTTTAAATTAGGAGTCAAATCAGAATAACGCTCAAACACACTCTCAATTATTACTTCAAAAATAGCAAAAATAATTCCACCAAAAAAAGTAATAAAAGTTTTTATAAGTAATAACTTATGTCCTAGATAACTTTTAACTAAAAATACTTTTGTTAAATAATTTTTGAGAAAAGAATTTTGGTTTTCTGTTTTAACTTTTAATTGAGATTTTAAGAGTTTTTGCTGATTACTTTTCATGAATGTAAAACCAATGATATAGAAAAAAGAAGTGCCAGAGGCACTTCTTTTAATAAAAAGCAAAAAAAATAAATATTACATAAAAATAAAGTCTAATATCTTAATTCTAATGACTATGAGAGTAGTCAAAATAGACATTTAATATAAACTTTTCTTTCTATGTTATTCATCTTTAAATACTTTAGGATTAGAACCTAATTTATCAGCAACAAGTCTACATACAAATTGAGCTTCATCTTCTCGAAGTCGCGCTGTATAAGAATGTTTTAAAGCTTTTAAAATTGGTTCTTGATGCTTAGCTTTTACATAAACTTCAATCAATCTTGCCCATCTAAGTAAACTACGTGTACTTAATGGAATAGAAATACGAAGTTTAGGTTGTCCCACAGAGAAACATGAATTTCTAATTTCAATTGCAATTTCAACAAGTTTATTGATTAACTCATTACATAAGTTAGGTAATCGTTCAGTTAAGACATTGATTTCGGCATCTTTTTCAAGATAAGAGCAATCAATATATCTAAAACGATCTAAAAATGCTGAATTTAACATTTGAGTTCCCATAAATTTACCGTATGCACACATACAGTTGTCACCTTTAGTATTCGCAGTAACTACAAATCTAAAGTTAGGATGAGGTTCAATAATTTCTCCATTATTGGAAACAATATTTAAACAACGACCTTCTAGAACGTCATTTAAGCCAGCAAGTTCTGCAGGTTCTGCTAAGTCAATTTCATTTAAAATTAACACATAACCATACTTCATAGCTCTAGCTAAAGCACCATGAATAAAAGTTATATTGCCATCTATTAATTGCGAATGACCTATTAAATCACTTAATTCAAATCTACCATTTAAGGTAAGAGAAAGAACTGGTAATTTTAATAATGAGCATACCTGTAAAACAGCAGATGTTTTACCACAACCAGAAGGTCCAAATAAGTAAAGAGCATCGCCATTGGGGTTTTCTAAATAATTCAAGATTGGTTCTAAAATGTCATATCTAAAAGCATAACCTTTTTCTAAACGCGGAATTAAGTGATGATTAGTTTCAAATTTAGCAACACGCATTTTTTGCTTACCAAATTCAGCACCAAAAAGTTTCGCTAAAGATACAGAAGTTGTACCAATTGCTGCACTATCACCTAATAAATCTTGATTTTCGAATCCCTTAACTGAACGCATAAAATAACTCCTTTGCGTCACAACGTTATCTTTTTGAAAAAATAATATCAAAATAATATTTAAACTTTTTATCAAATATAGATAACAAATTACACAAAATGTGCCATCGCTATTTATAAAAATAGCACCCCTAAATCACTTTAAAAAAGTGTCCAACGTGTTTAAAAACACATGCTAAGTTGAAATTTACTTAGCAAATTAGAAGCAAAAAAATTGCTTCTAAAATCGGGGTAAATAAGGTTAAAGGAGTAAATTATTTATAAAATAATTAATAGCTTATTTGCAATAAACGTTTAAATCCTAAATATCTAAATAATTTTTTACACTAATAGCCCTTAACATAAGTTCATATGTTTGCGTTAAATCTTTGATGGTGCCGTATTTTAAATGTAAGTTAACAGCTTCTCTTTCTATAGTGTTTTGAACATTAGATAAATTATTAACCATCAATTTAGCATAAGGATGACGAGAAGCTAAAACATTGCTTTGAGCAATGCTTAAATAATTAAATATTTTCTTTTTGGCTACATCTATTGCAAGAACCCTAGCAGATGTTTCGATAAATGCCGTTGCGGCTCCTTTGTTTTTGGCACTTAAAGTTCTAATCATGGCAAAGACTCCAGAAGGCATTGAATTTATTAAATTTAATTCTTTGGTAGAAAAACTTTCATTTGATGTAGTAAGTTTGGCAAGAATTCCTGAATTTCCCATTAGATCAAGCCCTAAAAATATTTGTTCGATGTTGATTGCAAGCCCTAAAATTTGTGATTTTTTAGAAGTAACATTAAGACATGCATCAGCTGCAGTAGCATCGCATTTATATAACTCTAAATCGCCACCTTCAATAAAATCTTCCAAGGAAATTAAATTATTAGGAAGTGAAATTAAATCTTTATCAGAATCTGTTGTAGTAATAAAACTTCCTGTTAAGCTCATAATAGCTTCAGCGAGTTCAACATCTTGCCTTAAATCACTATTACTCATTAAACTTTGCCACATAATGTTGCCATAAAGTTCTGTAGGAGTATCTAAGTTAGCATCTGCAATCTTTTTATAAAGAGATGTTGAATCACTCACAGTATTTAATTCAAAAGCATCTCCTAGCCCTTTAAATTCACCAATCAAAGAAGCATCACTTAAGCCTTTTTTATCAAATGCGCTTAAACTATCATTTACAATACCTTGTGCTAATTGACAACTATTTCCAAAATAGGTATTTAATTCCATAACCTTACGTTGTAAGGCTTCAATATGTTGTGAACATTTTTCACACATTGAACTCAAAGCAATTTGAAAAGCATAACCTTTGGCGTTAGCTGCAATAGTTCTTAAAAATGTAATAAATTCTTCTTTATTGATGTATGAGAAAGACCCTCCATATAAATCAATACCGCCACATCCTGCTTTTAATTTAGGAGATGAAATAGCAATGGGATTTAAATGTTTGATATTAGCTCTTGTACTAATATGTCCGCCACTTATTACTCCCCTACGTTCAGTTTGATAATAATTGGGATTAGAAATATTTTGTATTTCGTTAAAAGCTTGCTCTAATTCATCATTAAGAGATGCAAAAGAATTTGTACCCCAACATAGCACAATATAAATAATTAAATTTATGCAATATGACCAGAAATGTTTGTTATAAAAGTAAATATGTTTAGCAGTAAATAAGTTATTACAAGCATTCTTTATTTGTCTTATTAAATTATTATTTTGTTTTTTATTAGACGTTTTTTTTATTTTGTTAAATTGGTATTTGGAAAAACTGTTTTTTAATAAGATTTTTTCAATTTTCTTAAAAAATACTGCCAACATAATTTTTGATATTATTAAAAGAATAAGAAATAAGTAAGATAAGTAAGTAAATAAATAATAGTTGTAGGTATTTTATTGAGAATAAATTT
This sequence comes from Succinivibrionaceae bacterium WG-1, assembly GCA_000222855.1. GTDB lineage: Bacteria > Pseudomonadota > Gammaproteobacteria > Enterobacterales > Succinivibrionaceae > WG-1. The sequence goes on from GL995217.1 coordinate 44,953, forward strand.
GATTTTATGGCCTATTCTTCATTAAATTTTGAACATAAGGCCCAAATAAGATAAATTAGATAGTTAAAAATAATATAATTCTAGTTCTACATCTTTGTGTTAGAACTGTATTGAAAAATAAGACTTGGCATAAATTGAAAGAAATTTTATCTCAAAAAGTAAGATAAATTTTCTGTTACAACTATGACTTAAAATCATAGTTTGATTTTAAAAATTGAATTTATATTCTTCAGTATCTTACACCACTTTTTTATTGCAAAAAGTAATACCATACATGAAGATTTTTGTTATGGTAGGATTTTGAGTAAACTTTTGGTAATACCTCATATAATTGCATTGCTTTAATGCAATCATACCCTGTTATTCCAATAGCATCAGCTTTTCATTTGTTGCCTTTCTTTGGCATTTTGATGTTGATTTTTTCATGCATATATATCAACCATTAAAGGTTGATATATATCATCATTATGTAATAATTTAATAGTAGTTCTTTAGGATACAACTATTTATTATTAAATTAGAAGTTAGCTTCTATCATCATCATTTAACAGACACATTACTATATCTTTGTGAGACTTCCCTGCATATGCATACAACCATACCATTCTTTTGGATTCTTTGGTAATAGGATTTATGGTATTTAAACTAAAGCGGTAAAGTTGCTTAGTACTAAGTTGTAATTTAACATTATCTAAATTCATTAAAATTAAGAACTTACTAATATCCTCAGGAGCTAGATGAACTTTTGCAAACTCTTCACATAATTTTAAATGTTGATCACATGTTGAAATTATAATATCTGAAGAATTTTTAGCATTGTAAGCTTGTACAACATTCAAATCTTCATTTATAAGCAACACTGATTCTAAATCGTTAATCATTACGTCTTCGATAAATTTAAACGGTATTTTATTTTGATTTAAATTATATCCAAAGACATAAATCATCACATGAGCAGTTTCAGGATCTAAAATAGATTTAACTTCAATACGAGTTGAATAAGCAATCCCTGAAAGTTCGCGTCTAATGTAGTCAAATGAACGTAATGAGAATCCTAAATTTCTAGTTTCTTCAGCGATATCTGCGAGATTTATTACGTTCTTTAATTTTTCTCTTTCTTCATCATTAAAAGCTTCTATTTCTATGGTTTCCATAAATTTACTAGCAGGTAAACTCATGTCCATTTTGTATTTCTCAGAATTATACCAATTATCAACGATCTTATTTGTATCATAATCTAGTAAAATCTTTGCAAAAAACTCGCCATTTCCAATATGTTCAAATGCATATATCGCACTCTTAAATAAATGCATTTGTTGTTCATTAAATTCTCTAGCCTTTTCTTCGCGAAGCTTTTGTTCTGATACATCAAAATATGTAGCATAGAATAAACATGTGCCATCTGGTTGTAATATTGGTTTAATATAAAATCTTAACCAAGTTACATTTTGGTCTGAGCTTATAATTCGGTAAGTACCATTTACAGGTTTTTTATTTGTTATTAAATCCTCAATTATTCCACGAACATAATCAATATCGTCAGGATGCATATTGAAAAATAGAATTTCAAAATCACCTTGTTTAATATCTCCTAAACCGAGATATTTTTTAGCAATTTCATTTACAAAATTAATAGTTAATTTATAGTTTTTATCAATATAGAAAACTGCAGTTGCTGCTGAGATATTACTTAAAATATCCTTTGCTAAATTTTGTTCACGATATTTTAAGGATACATCCATAAAATAAGTAATTAAACAGTTGCGACCATTCCAAATGGTTCTCATATTACGGATGAATAAAGTAATGCCTTTATAGGTAATTTCATATTGTTCAAATTGATTACCATTTTCATTAGAAATTAAGATTTCGCTTTTACTTAATTTTGATTTTTCGTTAATAATTACATTTCTAAATTCATCATATGATAAATTAAGAGTTTTAGTTGCTAAATTTTTAGCTGAATCATTTAAGTATAGTATTTCGTCATTATCTTCAGAACGAATAATAACTGATACAAAAGCTTCATCTAAAGTTGATTGATAAATTTTTGAAGTTTCAGTAATGTTATAGAAAACGGTTAATAGTAAAGGATTACCGTTTTGTTCACCTATAATACGACCTTTCATATTGGTCCAAACTATACTACCATTCTTGTGATATATACGATAACTTACATCAAGTTCTTCACCTTTCTCAATGGTGTCACATACTGCTTTCATCACTATTGAAGCATCTTGAGGTATGATCCCCATATGTTTGTCAGTATTCATCACATAGTTAAATTCTTCAACAGTTCGACCTGTAATGCGCGCTGCACCTTCTGAAACATAAATAACTTTAGAACCATTTTCTACAATTTCATGAAGCACAATTCCTCCAGGAATTGCATCCACAATGGTATCCATTTGTAAGTTATAGTAATTTAGTTTATCTTGAAGTAATTGCTTTTCTGCATTACTGATTGCTGTTCCTTCGATGCTTCCAAGCATTGAATTTATATCACCAACTTCGTTTGCAAATTCAATTTTAATTGTTGGATTTAAAGTTACATTACTGTTATAAAGAGAATGTATTGAATTAGATGTTTGAACAATTTGTTGTGCAAGTACTTGGGCTTCAGATTTATCATTGCACTTTAAGATCATTACAAAAGTACCAGAATATAAGCGTGCGCAAGAACCTCGTAAACCGATAATTGATGCTAATAATTCGCCATATTCTTTTAATACGTTACGAGCGACTTCTTCGCCATAGTATTTAAGAAGACGATTATAATCCTTCAAGAATATTCTAATTACTGCAAAGTTTTCTTTACGGATATGCCAACCTTCAATATATTCAGCAAGTACATTGGTCATGCCATGAGCTGACAATAGATTGGTAACTTGGTCAATACCATTTAAATTCTGAGACCAACCAAATTCTTTTCCTAAATCATTAAGAACAAAGAAATAACCTACAAGTCCAACAATTTCTCCTTTATCATAAAGAGGTTCCTTAAATACAATGATTTTTTGAGAAACCCCTTTGATATTGCAATTACCAATTCGATTTGCAATGACTACACCATTTTCTATAACATTTATTTCATCATTTTTAAATGGACCATCATCAATGTGCCATTTCATTTCTTCATCAGTTTTGCCTATAAGTGAGGAATCATCATGAAGACCATAACTTTCTAGGAACTTTTGGTTTACCCCTACAAATCTTCTATTCTTATCTTTCCAGAATATATTAACATTTTTGGATTCTTTAATACTTCTTATTAGAGATGCATAATACCCTTTATATTGCTGACCATTTTCGTCATACATGTAATTAGGTGTTAATTTATTAATTAAATTTTCATCAAAATTTGGAACACTACAAATGCTATATACAACATAATTAGATTCTGCAATATATTGCAAAGAGTGAGCTTTCCAAACGAATGAACCATTTAAATTTTTGGTTCTAAAAAATTGGCTTTCAACACAGTGTTCACTCGCTTTTAAACGCTCCATTAAACCATCTCTTGCTATAAAAGCAATGTATTCTTTTTGATCTTCAGGATGAATAAACTCATTTATAAAATGAAAATCTAAATCTTCTCTGGCAATAACATTCTGTAAATTTGTAATTGAACCATAAAAACCTTGAATAATAACTTCAACTTTATCTGTATTTAAATCAAGTGCAAATATAGAATCAAACGCTGATGACATCATGCGGAATACATTATCTATTCTTTCGCGTTTGTTCTTTTCTTCATTTTCAGATAAATTGGTAATTCCCATTGAAAAAGCAATTCTACCATGGTGTTTTGCAAGATAATGGAAATCAAGTTTGATGTATTTCCCTAAAATTGGACACACAATTTGAACTTTATTACTTGATTCAGAGATTGATGTTATTACATCCTTAACTCTAGTACATATTGGATAAGCAACAGAATCGGGTCTTATAGGTTTGGTAAAATCAAGCAAATCATCTTTATCTTTGCTATCAGCTATAATGCTATACCATACATCATAAAATTTATTATTACTATAAATATAATTGAACTTTTTACCATCATATTCAAAGATGGAAAGTGAACTTTTCTGTCAAGAAGTTTACTCGACCAATATTATCGTAAAATTCACGCCAACTACGCTTTTCAGGCCAAATGTTCTTGTCAACTACAAATTTTTGAACAGCTAATAAAGGTTGTGGCTTACTAAAATAATAGCCTTGTGCTTTTTCACAACCAATATCTCTTAAAAATTCATATTGTTCTTTAGTTTCTACACCTTCTGCTAAAGTCATAATGCCAATGTCTTTAGCCATCGCTATGATAGACTTTATTATCTTTTGAGATCTTTCATCAAAAGTTGATAAAAAAGCCATATCAAGTTTTATTTCATCTAAGTGGAAATCTTTTAAAACATTTAATGATGAATAGCCACTACCAAAGTCGTCCATCCAAACTTGGTAGCCATTTTCTCTAAATTTACTTATGGCTTCTTCAAGTTTTTTAGGATCTTTCATAACAATTGATTCTGTTATTTCAATATTTATCATGTCTCTTGGGACATCATGAGCTAACACAATTTTGTCAACTTCAGCAAAAATATCACAAGCTAAGAAATCAATTCTAGAAAGGTTGAAAGAAACAGGCATTACAGTTTGTTCACGTTGTTCTGTTTCATTCATTTCAATGCAAACTCGTTTTAATATATGTAAATCAAGTTTGGTAATAAGTTTATGTTT
>GL995217.1:50006-52949 GCA_000222855.1 Succinivibrionaceae bacterium WG-1
GTCTATCCATCGCGCGAGAGCTTCGTAACCACATAATTGACCGTTAATAGTTCTTACAACAGGTTGATAGTAAACTTGAATATAGTTATTTTCTATGGCATTATCAAAATTCTTTAAAATAAATGATTCAATATCAATATTTTTTCAAGTTTTCCGTCATACTCAAAATATCCACTTTCTTTAGGATTATTTTGTTCTGAAGCGAATTTTGCTTTATTACATGCGTCAACTATTAGAATGTTACTATCATTGATAGGATAAACGCCAACATGTAAAAACAGATCATCTTCTTCATGTTTGGCATCAAAATTAGCTATAACATTATTTATAATTTCGGCATATTGCTTATTTGATACTAAACATACAAGATCGGTATTGTTGAATTGCCCTATTATTTCGTTATTATTTAAATTTTTACGGATATCAATTGCTAAATTACGTAATACTTTATACCATTTGGTTTTAACATTATCTTCAACATAGTATTTAAAATTCTTTATATGAAAAAATACTAAATAAAATTGAGAGATTTCTTCATAATCTAGACCTGAAACAACTTTATGATGTGCTAGGCTGATAAAATTTTCTTCTTGAGTGGCAATGGATAAAAACTTTTCGTTTTCAAAAATTAGGCTTTTACCATCATTATTTATAGTTAAAGTACATATAATTGCATTTTCAAGTCCACTAATACCAATACTAGCACCTTGAATATCAATTTTACGAATGTTATTAAACTTAGTGTGAATACAAATGGTTTCGTAAAAACCTTTTAATGAGAAAGCATTTGAAAGTTTTTCTGTGATTCTTTTCTTATCTTCAACGATAACAACATTAACAAGATTTTTTTGGCAATATTCGATAAATTCTTCTTCGCTAAAACAATCAAATAATGCCCATGCTTTTTTATTAGAACAAATAATATTTCCATTATTATCAAGAATAACAGTGCAACTTTGTAAGCTTGTCATTAATGCTTGCAATGAAACACTAGGAAGATTATTAATGTTGTTTGTTCCCATAATTATCAGAAACTCCTAAATTATAGAAGATATAACCTGTGTAACTTTATCTTATTAAGATATAAGTTTTAAGGTTTTCTTTTAATTAATCTATAATTCTTTTATTTTCTTAAACTAAGCAAAGTATGCAACCTCAGTTTTAAATTTACTGTATAACTTTAAGTTTAAGAATCACTATCAAACCTTGTTTTAAATATCTAAGTAAACAAATAATCTATATCAATAATAAATAATGCAAAACTCATCTAAGTTACAATCAACAAAACTACAAACTAAAATAATTGGCTTTTAAATAATAATATGCTTTTAAGTTTAGTTTTTTATTGCGTTTTCTTTATTTTATTTTTTTATATATTTATATTTTGATGTACTCAAATAAATAAAAACTCCCAATTACATTCTATAATAAGATTGGTATAAAGCTTAAGTAAAATATAAGTTTATATGAGTAAATTTAGTGCTATTTAACATAATAATAAAATTTTGAAATAGCAATATTTAACATGCATCACAAAAGACTTTGTTTATCTTTTTTATGAATAATCAATATGTTTTATATAAAGAAGTTTTAATATTAAAACAATATGGCAAACTAAAAATAAAATAAATCAAATTAGAACAAGCAAAATCAAACAGAGCTAAAATAAAAAAATATGGAATCAAAAAAGCAAAAAAATAACGCTCTGTCTAAAAAAAAAGATGAGAGCGTTTGGTAGAACTAATCTTCTAGTTATTTTTTTATTTGCGTATATTTTTATGGTTATATACTTGCTATAAGCTTAACTACAACACATTCTATATTGAAACTTTTTTCAATTGTTTTTTCTAAATGAACAGAAAAAAGAATTCTATTATTAGGTATATCGATATATGTTAATACTTTTCGTTTGGCATCTATCTGTACTAGTATATCTGTAGAATCAGCAAATAAAGAAAATCCTTTATCCATAGGAATTTTGGCATTAAAAATTTCATCGAAATCATCGTAGTAATTTTCGCCTAACCAAGTAGATGGAAAACCAGCTCTGCCATCCTGTTGCCAACTCTCATATATTATTAAAACCATCGATAACACTTTTGAAAAGTGATTTTTGAGGCTTTCTAAAAAATCAAAAAATCCCATATCTTTAACCTTTTAATTTAAAACTTACACTTTTAATTGTTAAACTTTATATTTTTAATCTAAGTAATATGCTAGCCAATTACATAGTAAGTCTTCAGAACTTTGTTGGTTATCTAGAGTTGCGGCAATTAACTCATTTCCTTTAAATAAGGCTTCAATAGTTCTATTTATACCGTCTGTTTCATAAATTACTTTAACAATATCGTCTTGCTGCATGGTAACTTTGCCTTTTTGTAATAACTTATTAAGCAAAACTTCATGCATTTGGGTTTTGTTGCGAGTAATACATTCAAAAACTAAATTATCATAACTCATATTTTTATCATTAAACCAATAAGGTTTAAGGTATTTATTGTATTCTCTCAAGTTGTCGTTATTTCTATTGTTATTATCGATATTTTGTTGATTTAATTCACCTTCCTGAGATATGTTTGCTTTATTATTTTTATGGTTATAATCTTTAGGATCATTTGAAAGAATATAATTATGTAATTTACTGATTTCATGCTCTTCTTTTGGAGTACATAAACCTGTAATATTAGAACCATCTTCAAATGTAACAAAATAAGTAGAACCAACATATACATCTTTACGAATAGTTGATCTAGTATCGCCAGAAACTACAGGAATATCTCTATTTTCAAAAAGAGGTTTAAAGACTGCTTTAAAACTAATAGTATCATCTTCTAATATTTCAAGTAATGATTTATCTTTATACATTATTTTCTCCTTGTTTAAATTAATAAAAATATTGGTAAAAATTTATTAAAATTAGTAAATAATAAATGCTAGTCAATT
>GL995217.1:53318-56677 GCA_000222855.1 Succinivibrionaceae bacterium WG-1
GAAAATGTTGTAAAACAAATATTTGTTTTTAAATTTTTCTAAAAAAAATACTCAATTTTTACCAATTTTATCGATGTAATTTTTCTGTATTCTTCGGCGAATTTATTGTCAATATTTTAATATACATAAAATAATTTTATTAAAATTAAGCATTTCAAGACCATTAAAAACAGAGTTGTAATACAAAAATAAAAATCTCAAAAATTGGCATAAATAAATGTTAAGAATGTTTAGTTTTTTTCAGAAATTTAATATCTATCTAATAAAAAATAGTTCTATTTCTTTGTCCCTATTGGTAACAAATTAGTCTCGTAAATCTTGCAGTGGAATCAGTGATAAACATTGTGATATTAAAAATTATTCAATTTTTAAATATCTTGTTACCAAAGACTCCTTATTGTTAGTATTTAAGAATTTTATAACACTTTATGTAAGGGATACATTTCCACAAAATGTGGAAATGTATCATTAAAGTAAAAGATAGAAAGGAAGGAGAATTTATTTAATGATGTGTTAGATAAATGACTTGATAAATTACATAATAAAAATCTTCGTTAATAGCTATTATCAAATTAAGTGTTACTTTCATTAGGTTTTAACAAAGAAAGTAATAAACAAATTGTTGCTATTTGACTAATATAGCCAACATTCATAGCAGTTACTACAAAGTCATCTGCAAATGAAATTTGATGTGCCACAATTGAAACTAATTCAAAAAAACTAGAACTACATAATACAACCGTAGGAACAGCATAACTTTTTGTAATCTTTAAAAGATTACAAAATAGTAAACTAATAAAAAATAAAATTGAACTTATAGCTATCACTAATAACGCCGTAATCATGGACTCAATTGGGGCTTTAGATATATTGTGATATTGACATAAGGTAAACAAACCGATTAGAAAATATATTAAATAGTAACTACCATTCTTTATGTTTCTTAATAATTTTTGGTCTTTGTCGCTTATTTCATAAGTTTTAATTTCAAAGAAAGCTCCTAATCTATTATTAATAATTCCGGAAAATTTTTGAGCAATTAAATAGCTACCAACTATATACATTAAGGCAATTTCAATGCTTGCCTTAGCTATATTAAATAAATCAAGAACTCCAAAAACAGATGGTAAATTATCATTAAAAAAGTATTTAGCACCTATGTAACATATTGAAAAACTAAGCAGTAAATTTATAAAGAATTGCAGTACAACATAAAAAACGTTAGTTTTGGTTTTTGCTGTCCAAACAATACTAAGTATGGCCCCAGGAGTCACACATAACAAACTTAATGCGATAAAAATATCTTCCAAATGATTGAAGTTATATAGTTCACTATCAACAATATTAAATAATATATAATGAGCAATAAATAATAAAATTATTGGTCTAAATATACCGCAAGTAATTACATTAACCAAAATAACTTTTAATATTTCCTTACAACTAGTAATGCTTTTAAAATCAAGATTTGCATAAGAAAACGTCAACATTAGAAAACTAATGCCCATAATCAGGAATAAATTATTATCATCAGTTCTTATTGAAAATACATAGGATATGAGTTCAGAAAATTTTGGAAAAAATTCCCCAATGCCAATTGCTATAAAAAAAGTAAGTAGCAAGACCAATAATGTTTTAAGAAAATGGTTGGTAATTATATTTTTCACTTAACAAGCCTAAATAGTAGCTAAAAAAATAATCCATGTTATTTTAATAAGAATATTCAACACAAACAATCCAAACATCACAATATCGAGCATTTAGCTATATTTATTCAATATTAGATATTAGCTTCGAGAATTCTAAAAAATAGAAATTCATAAAATCTAACCAATTAAATTATTTGCTTAAATTTTATCTATAAAAAAGGAACCATACTTATATATATTTATAATGAGTATGGTTCCTATTGTTAAGAATTAATTTTGAAGCTTATCTCTAAAATTTATAATTAGAAATGATAGTAGCCAACTTATCAACTTCAACATTTGTTTCTTCTACATGAGCATTAATTTCTCCTAAAGAATTAGCCAAAGTTCCTGAATCTTCAGTAAGATTTTGCATATTTGCGGAAATTTCTGTTGTAGAAACATTTTGTTCTTCAGCTGCTGTAGCAATTTGTACAATTTGAGAATCAACTTTAGTAACCTGTTCAGTCACTTGTCCTAGAATCTGCTTTAACGTATTAGATTCTTCTGCAAGCGTATCCATAACTTTTAGAGATGACTGCATTGCATCATTTGCTTCGGTTGCATTATCCTGAATTTGAGTAACCATATTCGATATTTCTTTTGTACAATCAGATGTTCTTGATGCTAAAGCACGAACTTCATCTGCAACAACCGCAAAGCCTCTACCTGCTTCTCCTGCTCGAGCGGCTTCAATCGCTGCATTTAATGCTAATAAATTGGTTTGGGATGCAACAGTATCGATAGTACTAACAATATTACCAATTTCCAAACTAGTATTAGATAGCTTTTGAACTAATTCAGCATCTTGACGAGATTTTTCAACTTGCATCCCTAGTTTGTTTATTGTTTCTTCTACTCTAGAAATACATGAACTAGTTACTTGAGTTGATAAATCTGCTGCAACAGATGCATTTTCACAATTTTTAGCAATTTCAGAAGTGGTACAAACCATTTGATCAGTTGCAATTGCGGTATTTTCAGAACGAGATTTGGTATCTACAGCAACTTCATTTATCATTGAAGACACTTCATTCACGTTCTTCATAGATTTTTGGATAGCATCTACGGATAAATAGATTTGACTTAGGTTGTCTACCCATGCTTTTCTCATCTTTTCCATAGCATTGAATAAAGGTCTAAATTCATCCTGACCTTCATCTACAATTTCATTTTGTAAATTACAAGATGCTATTTGATCTGCACTAATGATTACCTTCTTAATTCTTCTTAACAAGCTTGAAATCATTATAATTGAAATTAAGATAGAAAGGATAATTACTACTATAGTCGTGATTGATATTTCATATAGGGGGTCAACTCTATTGATCTTGCCTACTGAATCTTTTGCTAGTGCTATTTGATAACCATTAACCTTTACAATATTCTTAACAATTTCTAAAAAAGGAGTGGTTAATTTATCAGATAATATTAATTTTGCTGTTTCTTCTTTATTCGCTTTAATAGCAGGAATATATTCATCATGAATAGTATTGATAAATACTTCAGAAGCCTTTTTTACCGCCCCTATTTCTTGCGGATAACGAGCAAGTTGTAGCTTGTCTGACGCTATTTTTATTTTTTCTAAATCATTGTTTATTTTATCTTCTACATCTGAAAATTTAATAGTATGTTCATTAATTTGATTTAAATATGAATATAATTCTATTG
>GL995217.1:57766-59519 GCA_000222855.1 Succinivibrionaceae bacterium WG-1
ATGAACTCATCCTTTTCTATAAAAACAGAATTTTCATAAGGCTGAGAATTTGTGTAATACCATTTTGCTGGAATCTTTAATTCAATAATGGTTAACAAAATTATTTTTTTTATAATATCTGAACTCATATAGCATCATCCTTAAAAATTTGGTTTAATAAAAATAGAAAAATTTTTAGTTAAATACAATTTTAATTACTATTAAAACCAACCATTGTTTCGCAAGTTGTTAACGATTGAACTTTTGTATATGTGTTCAATATACCTTAAAATTAATAAAATCTAATTTTCCCCAAAAAGTGAAAAAACACGATTCTATATAAATAAAAATCTCTTTTTTTTATAAAATTTTCATAGAAAAAGAAAAAAATCCTAAAGCACAAATATACTTCAGCACAAAAAACTCTCAATTTAAGTTAAATTGATATAACTGTGATAAAATTCGCAACTAGTTTTTAATTTTAATCAAACGCAAACTAACAAAAAAAATAACCATAAAAGGTAACTCTTAGTAAGAACTAACAATATTTTTACTATTAGAGATAATTACTATTTTTCAAAATTCATAACAAATAAAAACTTTTAAAAGTTAAATACTAAATTTTAAAGTTACAGTTTTGAAATAAAATATACAATTTTTAGGACAAATAAATAATGACAACCACTGAATATTACAAGCCTTTTGCGCCACTAGTAAAAAGAATTAAAGAAGATGGAAAATGTCTTGAAGGCGGAATTTTAAAAGTTGATAGCTTTGTTAATCACCAAATCGACCCTACTTTACTTCAATCTATGTCAATTGAATTTGTACGTCGTTTTGCTAAAAAGAAACCACCAAAATTTTAACAATTGAAGCTTCAGGAATTGCGCCTGCTGTAATGGTTGGATTTTTATTAAATGTTCCAGTTGTGTTTGCCAAAAAGAAAAAACCTTCGACTATGGATAATATGTTAGTGACTGAAGTATATTCTTTTACTAAGAACCAAACCTATACTGTTTGTTGTTCTAGCGATTTCTTAAAGGAAGGAGATAAAGTATTATTTATAGATGATTTCTTAGCAAATGGTAAAGCTGCAACAGGTATTATAGACTTAGTTAATCAAGCTCATGCAGAATTAGTTGGCATGGGATTCATCATTGAAAAAGCATTTCAAGATGGTGGTAAGCTTTTACGTGAAAAAGATATTCAAGTTGAATCTCTAGCTATAATAGATAGTCTAGATAATTGTGAAATAAAGATTAGAGAATAGCTTGTTATGAATACTAATAATACTATTGCCGAATCTAGTGAGATATCTTCAAGTAATGAACTTATTTATAAACTTGAAGATAAACCTCCTTTGAAAGAAAGCCTATTTGCGGCATTTCAACATTTACTTGCTATATTTGTAGCTATTATTACTCCTGCAATCATTATTGCCGGAGCTTTAAAATTAGATCACGAAACTACTAGCTACTTGATTTCAATGTCTTTATTTACTTCAGGTATTGCAACTTTTATTCAATGTAAGAAATTTGGTCCTATTGGATGTGGTTTACTTTGTATTCAAGGTACTTCATTTTCGTTTATATCACCAATCATATCTGCAGGATTAAATGGTGGTTTGAGTGCCATTTTTGGAGCTGTAATTTCAGGTTCTTTTGTAGAAATGTTTATAAGTAGAATACTTAAATACACTCAAAAGATTATTACTCCTTTAGTTTCAGGTATTGTAGTAACACTTATTGGATTATCACTAATAAAGTGAGGCTTC
>GL995217.1:61059-72219 GCA_000222855.1 Succinivibrionaceae bacterium WG-1
TAATTTAGGACTAGCAACTATTGTGGTGCTCTCCATTATATTCTTTAATAGGAGCTCTAATAGATTCTTTAGAATGAGTTCTATAGTTCTTGGATTGATAATCGGTTGTATTGTGGCGTATTTCTTTGGATTAGTTGATTTTTCAATAATTGAATCATTTGGTGGTTACAATATTCCATTGCCATTTAAATACGGAGTAAGCTTTGACATAAGTGCGATTATTGCTTTAGGTATTGTGTATCTCATAACTGCAATTGAAGCTTATGGTGATATTACTGCTAATTCTCTAATTTCAGGACAACCAATTGATGGTGAAAAATTTGAAAAAAGAGCTTCAAGTGGCATTTTGTCAGATGGCTTTAATTCGATGCTTGCAGGATTATTGAATTCTTTCCCAAATTCAATTTTTGCGCAAAATAATGGGATGATTCAACTAACAGGTGTGGCATCAAGGTACGTAGGATTCTTCATTGCGGCATTCTTGGTTTTATTAGGATTTTTCCCAATATTTGGTAAGATTTTTTCACTTATTCCTGCGCCTGTTCTTGGAGGGGCTACATTACTCATGTTTGGTACTGTGGCTGCAACAGGAATTAAGATAATTGCAACTCAAAAGTTAAATCGCAAAAACATTCTTGTTATTGCATTAAGTTTAGCTTTTGGTCTATCTGTAGAATTTGTTCCTGAAATTTTAAGTCATATGCCAAGTCAAATATCGCATATATTTTCTTCTGGTATCACTACAGGTGGTATTGTGGCAATCATTTCTAATGCTGTAATAAAGATAAAAGAATAATATTACAGAAGTTTTTGATCCAGTAATTAAAGAACGGTCTTTTATTGCTATGTACCCAGAATCCTGGACACATATCATATTGAAGCCGTTCTTTAATTCTTTAAGTAACTTTTTGTTCTAAAGCACAGTCTATAAGTTGCTTTTATTCCTTTTAGATTTCTCTTGAAGACTTTTTACATTATGTTATTAGCATACTCATAGTTAACGTTTTATCAAAACGTTTTGGACGAGTAAAGAAAGCTATATTTTCGTCTGAAATAGTTTTTATAAAGGAAGTCTTATCTACATAGTATTTATTTTATTGAATGAGTTCTTGGAAATTCTCAATACTGACAGTCACTTTTTTAAATCAGACATTTGTAAGACTCTTTTAAAATTTTATTTATTGATTTTTTTCAATAGAAATATTTAGATTAACTCTTACATAAAATGTAAGAACATTATAAACAAAAACTGCATTTTCACTTTGGCGTTTTAAGACATTTCTATTTTGGCATTTTCAGTAAAGAAAAGAAAATAAAAGGTAATTGATAATTATGTTTGAGTTCTTACATTTACTTGTATATGCTAAAATAACTTTGTAATTTTTTAGATTAACAAGAATTAACCTTTCGAGATAAATATGTCAGAACGCAATTTTAATGATGTAAGTAATGATAATCACACAAAAGAACTTGGAGAAGAATCTTTTTGCCCTCAATGTGGGATTGCATTCTCTAAACTGATTGCTTCAATTTCTCGAACTTGTCCATGTTGTAATGCGTCACTGGAAAATAAAAATACAGATGATTCAGAACCACAATATAATTTGATTCCAAAATCTGATAAGATTGTTCGCATTAATAAAGCTTTTGATAATGATAAATTTATTGATGGCGTTAAAACCAAATTAAAAAACAAATATTTGTTCCCAAAGATTTTTTTAATAAAAAAATATTGAAAGAATCGAAACTTATTATGTTCCTATTTGGTTATATGATATCGATGTTAATGGTTCTGTAGCTTATGACTGTGAAGTTGCCAAAGGAACTGGCAAACATCGAAAATTTGAAAAATATGAAGGTAAATCTCAAGGTGAAGTAATTTTTAAAGATATACCTGTTATTGCCAATCAAGCAAATTCTTCAGCATTATACATATTAATTAATTATGGTGAAAAATGTAGCTATGAACCATATGATGCTCTTTATCTAAAAAATTCTAAAGCTAAATTTTATAATGTTAATGTGAATAATTCCTTCGAGTTTGCGCAACAGCAAGCTAGTATTTATACAGATACTGTATTAATACCTTCAAAATTTAATGTTTCAGCTAATGTAAAACAAAGAGATTATGATATTAAACCTCAAAAGCTCAGTTCTTTGTACTTCCCTATTAAAAAGATGACTTTGTCATATAATCATAAAAATACTATGCTTATATGAATGCATCAAATGGAGAATGTGAGATTGATGAACTTCCAAGTTCATATAAAAATATGTACATTGGAGTGTTCTTACTCATGTCATCAATATGCTTATCTTTAGTGCCATTAATTTATATTTTTGACTATAGATTGATATTTAATTTACTATTTGTTTTGTCTTTTTTAATTGTGTTATTCCAAAGGATTACCATTCATTTTTGGTTAGTGTTTCCTTTATTTTTAACTTTAGTATCTTGGTCAGTTTATGAAACTTATAATTTAATTATTAATGGAGCAATGCATTTTGATAATATATTATTACATAATGCATTTTTAGCAGTTGTTTATTTCATAATAGGTATGTTTGTACTTCCCAAGCTGATAAAAATATTTGGAGAAACAGATCTACCTACTAATTTGTTACATGTTTGCCATGCTTCAAAATATGTTTATAAAACTGATATAAGATTCCAAAATTATGAAAAAGTAAAATAATAAAAATCTTATGAAAGGAAATATTACTTATTATTAAGTTTTTATAGTAATTTATTTGCTTTTGTAATAATTAATTTAATTGTTTTAGTAATGATTTTATTAAACTTAATAGTTGGAAGACCAAATCATCTTAATAAGGTAGATATTGACTAACCTTATTAAGATGATTTTTAAATATCATAATGTCATAGTTTTTAAAAATTTATATTATTTTTAAAGATTAAATATGTTTATGAATTTTAGTTAATTTATTGTTGTGACTCTATAATTTAAAAAGAAGTTAATTTTATTAAGTTAAGGAATTAGAAGTTGTTATAACTTCTAGTTCTTATGATATTTTTAAATTAGTTTTCTTTATAGTAACTACAAAAACAGCGGCTAAGATAAACACTAACCCCAAAATATCCCAACCAACAATTGGCATACCAAATCCAATCAAACATATAAGAACAGAAAATACCGGTTCTATAGCTGATAAAATACTAGCTTTTACAGGACCAATAATATGAATGCCTACTTCAAATACTGAGAAAGCTATAATGGTCCCAATTCCTATCACCCCTGCCATCATTATATATAACATTGGATCTACAATTATCTGGTTATTAACCCAAGGGGTAAACATGATTGCAAGAGGTACCGAACCTAAAAGCATCCCCCAACCTACGATTGTAACGATTGGGAACTCTTTAAGCATTCTTACAGGTTGAACCATATAAACCGCATAACATAACGCTCCAAACAAGCCCCAATTTAAAGCTTGTGGCGAAACAGACATTGAATCCAAACTGCAATGAGTAGAAATAAAGAATGTT
This sequence comes from Succinivibrionaceae bacterium WG-1, assembly GCA_000222855.1. Lineage (GTDB taxonomy): Bacteria > Pseudomonadota > Gammaproteobacteria > Enterobacterales > Succinivibrionaceae > WG-1. The sequence goes on from GL995217.1 coordinate 64,571, forward strand.
CCTATAAGTACTAAAATAATACTCAATAATTCTTTAAACTTGGGTAATCTTAACTCTTTTATTACTGTAAAAAATAACACAATAACTGGAGTGGTATAAGCCAAAAATGTTGCAAAAGCTACATTCGAGTATTCAATACAAGTGTAATATCCATATTGAGTACCCGCATTACCTATTATTGCAAAAATAATAATGTCAATTATGTCTCTAGGTTTCTTTAAAGCTTCAAAAATATTATGTCCTCTTAAAACAGCAAAAGTTAACATAATAATTCCAGCGCAAAATAATCTTACAGGCACTAACCAGTCAGAGGTCATATTATTATTTATAAATAAATATTGCCCACTTGCGCCACCTAAAGCCCAACAACAAGCTCCTATAAAAACAGCAATAATACCTAAGTTGTGTGTAGATAACTTCATATAAAAACCAACTTTATAATAATCTACTAATATCTAAAATAATATCTAAAATAATATCTAAAAAATTTCCACGTTTAATCACATGGTATTAAAATAATTAATTTTTATAAAGTGCAATGCAATAGTGGTTTAATTATACGCTTTAACAGAAAAAACTTTACAAGTTTTGTATGAATCACTAGAAGATTAAAATTTTCTGCTATAAAGTTATGCAAACTATGTAAAAAAATAAATTATCTTTCTTTATATTTTTTACATAATAGAATATTTGACTATTTAAAAATGGTCACCTTGATAAATAAGAACTTATCTTACAAATTAAAAAATACAAACAGACGAACAAATAATAAATAAAAGGAATTAGTGAATGTTAAATTGGATTTGGTCTTCCATGATTATTTTAGGGATTATGGTTGGATTTCTAAACTTAATGATTTTTGGAAATCATGACACTATATCTAATATCATGCAAGAACTAATGAATACCGCTTCCCTAGCAACAGAGATTGTAATAGGACTAGTTGGCATGATGTGTTTTTGGTTAGGTATTGCTGAAATCATGGATAAAACAGGTATCACTAAAATCTTAGCCAAATTACTTACTCCATTATTTAAAGTTATAATGCCTGAAATACCTAATGGTCATCCTGCAATTGGAAGTATTTGTTTAAACATGGCTGCCAATATGCTTGGACTTGATAATGCTGCAACGCCTCTTGGATTAAGAGCGATGCGTGAACTTGAAACATTAAATCCTAATAAAGGAGTGGCAAGTAATAGCGAAATAATGTTTTTAGTGATAAATACTTCTTCTATTACCATATTTCCGATATCAGTATTTTTATATCGCAGTAAGTTTGGAGCAGAAGTTCCTGTTGATGTCTTTTTACCAATACTAATTACGACAACTTGTTCTACCATCGCAGGAATTTTAGCTGTCGCATTTTTTCAAAAGATAAATCTTTTTAAATTACCAATCTTTATTGCATTTGGACTACTACTTAGTTTACTTAGCGGTTGTTTTATTTGGTCCATGTTTGTTGGAGCAAATTTAGCAACTCAAGCTAGCATTTTTGCCAATGGTGCCATTCTCCTATTTATAATGTCTGTAATAAGCTATGGTTTGTATAAACATTTAAATGTTTATGAAAAGTTTATAGAAGGTGCCAAATTAGGTTTTAAAACTTGTATTGATATATTACCGTATTTAGTGGCGATGCTTGTTGCTGTAGCAATATTTAGAGCAAGTGGTATTTTACCTTGGATTTTGAAACAAATTTCCAATATCTTTGCCTACTTCAATATTGATACTACTTTTGTTGATGCTATAGCTGTATCGGTAATGCATTCATTATCAGGAAGTGGTTCAAGAGCATTAATGCTTGATATTTTTAATAATTTTGGAGTTGATTCATTAGTTGGAAGAATTGCATCTGTAATGCAAGGATCTACTGAAACTACATTCTATGTCCTTGCGGTATATTTTGGAGCAGTGCAAATTACTAGAGTAAGACATGCTGTTACTTGTGGTATTATTGCTGATTTAGCTGCTATGATTGCGGCAATATTTGTATCTTATGTATTCTTTGCCAATGTTTAAAGTAAATGATTAAAAGATAACTGAAAAAGAGATTTTATTTATGAAAAAAACAATATTACTTCCATGCATATTTTCTTTAATACCACTTTTGGGAAATGCAGAAGAAACTAATACTTATACCAAATTTGAAAGATTTGATTGGGAAATTACTTGCGATAACACTTATACTTGCCGAATTGCAGGATACCCTAATGAAAATGACTTCCTTGAAGACAATCAAGATGGTTCGGAACATAATGCGTCAATTTATTTTGAAAAGAAAGCAGGAACTGAAAATAATTTTAGTGGCAAGATCCAACTTACCCATTATAACGACCAGGATACTAAATACTTTAATCAAAAATTAAGACTAGGAAATCTCTTTTTAAATGGTAAAGATTTAGGGACATTAAAATTTGACGCAGAAGGATTTGCTGATTTAAATAACTCTCAAATTATGGCAATAATTGCTGTTGCCAAATCTAACGCTCAAATAGAAGTAAGAATTGATAATTTAACTTGGAATATTTCAGATAGAGGTATGTCTGCAGTATTACTAAAGATGCAAGATTTTCAAAAAAATAAGTCATATGTTTCTCCGCTGAAATTGAACATTCCTACATTTGCAGATTTAAAAGAAATTAATCTTAATGAGCAACAACAAGAATCAATAAAATCTCAACTTCAAAAATTATTTCCTGAAGATGCGGAAGATTGTTTTAACATTGCAAGTGATGAATCAACAACAGCGTTCCAATTAAATGACAAACAAATTTTAATTGATTCATTATGCTCTCAAGGTGCTTATAATGAAACTAGAGTTATATTACTATCAGATCCTAATCTTACTAGCTTAAAAGTTATTGAATCTGAAACTGGAAATATTTCTGTAGATGATAACAAACACATACTGCTTCAAAATTCTCAAAAAGTTAGAGGAATTGGTGATTGTTGGGCTAATGATAAAAAAGCATGGAATGGTAATAAATTTGTAACAATCTACTCGAGCCATACAGGACTCTGCCGTGGTTTTGGAGGCGGAGCTTGGGAATTCCCAACTTTTGTAAGTGATATAAAATAATAGAATAGTTATACAGAAAGATTCTATGTGGCAATAACAATTTAAAATTCTTTTAATACTTTATGGAAATAATCTTTTCTAAAAGTTTTATATAATTAAGAGATTTTATTCATTATTCATATATTTTTATGCTGATACTTTAAAATATTACTTCTATCCACCTATATAGAAGTAATATTTTTTTGCGAATCTTATCGATGTATTTACGTATTTATTTATTCATAAAAATACTAACAGAAGTATCATAAAAAAGTCATGTAGTATGTATAGGGTAAAACCAAACAAGACTAGGTTATGATTCTATTTTTAAGATTAATAATTTTATTGGTTTTCTGAAAATTTTATTTCCTCAAACTTAGTAAACATATCGTTTAAGATTAGATATTTTAGATTTATAGATGTTTTTAGCATCGAGCGTTTATACATTCTTTTTTATCTTTATTACAGCTCGTACTCCGATATTGGTATCGCCATTATTAATTGCCAAAATCTCTCCTTCAGTATCAACAAACTGCTGGCAACTAGATATAAAACTAGGACTTCTTAGCCAATAGCAAGCAACTTTGCCATTATTTAAAACTTCATTTTTTATGGATGCAGAAAAAGATGCTTCAATATTCATCTTTTTAGAATAATAAAGATATTCTTTATCATCTAGTATCCAAACTTTATCTTTAGTATTATTGCTATTACGGGTTTGATTGGTGTTAGTCATTAGAACTTTTCTTTCAGCATCTGAAAAAGCCTTACTTATAAATGGTCCTTTAAAAAAATATCTTAAAGAACAGCATTCCCATGAATCGTTTTCATCAAATTTTTTTCAGAAAAAGGATATGCTATAAAAACTTCAGATAGTAAGGTATAGCTTTCTTCATCTATATCGATAATTTGCCAATTGATATCATTAGCTATAAGATTATTATCAGTATTATTGATGAATTCATTCTTTCCAAAAGTAACCAAATCCCCTACTTTTTTATGTTTAAATCTTAAGGCTTGGATTGCAACTTGATGTGATTTTTGAAAGTTTTGATAAAGTTCTTCTGATGTTTTTTCAACCACGCAAGAGTATCTTCATACTCTTTCATACTACCAAAAACTCTTTCATCAATTATTACTAAGTTATCAATTAAATCTAAGTATTCATTGTAGATTTGGTTGTTTTCAGGTTTAGCTATTTGTTTTTTATATGCAGGAGAATTTTTGGTGGTAACGAAAAGTTTATATAAATCTAAATTCTTATGATTATCATATAAAGTTTTTGCATAATCTAATAGCTCTTTTAGATTTCTAAATCTATATTCATTTTTAGAAGAAATAATAATACTAGAGTACTTATTATTGAAATCATTAAGTTTAGCTATTTCATCATCACTAAATAGCAATTTAATACTTTCTAATTCTTTTTGATTTCTACCATAAAAGAAAGTGAAAGCTTTAAGGTTGTCATCTTGATTATAAATTTTATCAATTAATGCAAAAAGTTTCGCAGTATTGTGGTATTGGACACCATCAATATATAAAACTAAATTACCAGTTAAAGCTTGAGCTAATTTTAATGCTTGGTATTTAGAATTTAAATTTTTAGCTTTAAATACTTTTTTTGCACTATTTATAGAATCAATAAATTGTTTACATAGCACTTCATCTTTAAATTCTCTTGAATGTAGAATTCTAAGAATCCGTTATTTAAAAATTCATCAATGGAAAGCCCTACTTGAGCATTGGGATTATCACTATAAACATAATTTACTAGAGCTTTGGCATAATCTTCTATATCATTAAAGATTAAACCTTTCCAACATATTTTATGAAGATTAGGTTCAATCTTGTATAAGAAATCTTGGTATATTTTATCGATATTTTGATTAACATTTGCAATTTTATTGCTATATTCCTTACATATAGCTACCTCATTGTTTTGATTTTGATTATCAAAATAATGTTCTATATATCCTCTACCAAGTTCCTTTATACCATCATTCCAGTTTTTAGCAAAACTTTCGAATAAGGCTACTCTATTTGTATAAATTTGGCCTTTAAATTTATAATTGATTTTTTGTAAAACCGCTTCCGCATTCTCAAAATTGGAGTCGTTATTATCTTTTAAATTAGTGCTACCAGGGATTATAAGTTTTTCACCTTTCAACCATTTAGAGATATCTTCATAGCCCCATCTTCGATTAGGATTATTCTTGTCATTACGATTGGAAATATCAATATATGTTAAGGCTGTAACTAAATCTTTTAAATTTGTAGGAAAATCTGTAGGGAACGGAATCTTTTGTACTGATGCGAGACTTGCTAATTTTTCTTTAGAAAATCTTTGATTATTATATGGGGTATATCCTGTAAATAATTCATAAATAATAATACCTAAGGCATAATAATCAGTTTCCTTAGTATAAGTGTTTTTAAAGGCCTCAGGAGCTAAATAGCTTGGAGATATTCCGGTTTGAGTTAATACCACAGTATTTTCATTATTAGTATTAGCACTTACACCAAAATCAATAATAACAAAGTTATTATTGTCATCAATCATAATGTTGTCAGGTTTGAGATCCTTATGAATAATTCCTACTTTATGAAGATCATATAAACCTTGAGCAACATTAGGCAAAAAGTCATTTACTATTTGGGTAGTTGTTAAGCTCTTATTTTTAGTTAGTAAATTTCTAACTGAACCTTTGGCGTAGAAAGGCAAAATTACAAAAAAGTATTCATTTATAAAACCAAAGTCTACGATTTTAGTGACATATTTAGAGCTAATATTTTTTATTTTTTGAAAAACTTCAGTTTTAATATAATGCTTGAAATAGATTTTAAAAACTAAAATTTCTTTGGTAGCTTTACTTTCAACTTTATATAACACCGCTTCACCAGAGGCCGTGTTTAATTTTTCTAAAACATTATACTTTTCAGTAACAGCAGGACCTGTAATAATAGCGGTAATTTTATCTAGATCTATAAAATTATTGTATTCATTTATATTGGTAGCATTTGAGTTATTTTGATATTTATATGTTTGTACAATAGTTTTAAGATTATCACGACGACTATATTGAGTACTATTGTTACTGCTACCGTTTCTACCACTATTATTATTGCTGTTTTGATTAATATTACTACTATTTTGAGAATGAGAATTGAAATTGAGAACAGTTGCATTGTTCTTTTGGTTGTTTAAAACTGTTTTCATTTCGTCCATATTAAATATTTTCTCTGCTAGCTCTGATTTATTATTACTTTTTATGTTTTTTATTTCTTAATTTTGATTTTTAGGATTAAAAGTTTTTCATAATAACTTGTTTTATAGATTATCTTTTTAGTTTCGTCTAAACCTTCTTATTAATTGTAAACACCATTTTATTGGTATTACAATTGTTGAAAGCACTGCAACAATCCCCAGGCATTTTAAAATTGGAATATCAATATCAAATATATATTCAATAATCAATGCATATATCCAAGTAAAAAGAACATTAAAGATCGGAACTAGTAAAAATGGATATTCTTCTTTTTGTTTACAATATATGATCATACTATAAACAGGTATTCCAAAAATAAGAATAAAAATACTAGATATAAATTGCCATAGCCCATGTATAAATTTGTATTCATCAAATCTTTGCTCATATTCAAAGAGAGTGTTATATTCTTGCTCACATAATTTAGGAAGAGAATTATTATTTAATACTGTATCTCTTATTGTGTGATGAATTTTTTTTAATTTCCTTACTTGACTGTAAGTTAAATCATTTAGGCCACTATATTTAATTAATTTATTGGCAATTATTTCACAATTAGTATTAGTAATAAGAATATATAATTTTACCAAAGCTGAACGATTTTTTACTTTTTTATATCTTTGGGAAACACTTCTGGAAGCTTTTAAGTACTTTAAGACATTTGCGGCATATTTATCAACATTAGATGGGCTTAATTCTTCTAAGTCTTCAGGAGAACTAATTGCAGTAAAAGTATTATAAGTATCTTTGACCTTGGCAATACCACGGTCAAAGTCTGGCAAAATATAATTCAATAAATCACTTCTATCTTGGAATATTTGACACAGACTTGAATTTACATCATTGTCTCTGATGCCCATTGAAAGTAAATAGTCGTAGTAAGCTCTAAAAAATATTTTTGATTAAAAGGTATCTTTTCCCCAGTAATGTTTTTAAACATAGCTTCAAACTCGTTCCATTGCTGAGAAATAACTTTTAATACATATGTTAAAGCTTTTTCTAAAAATAACGTATTATTCGAAGTTTGCTGATAACATAAAAAACTAATAGTAATCATGTTAATGTTTTTAGATAAAGTATTTTCAAGATTAGTATTATTATAATAATTGTAAGCTCTTTGATATTGCTTACAAGTAACTTCACTTTTAAAAGTATCATCACTGAAATCTGCAAACCAACTTAAAGTACAAAAAGCGAGTTTTTTAAGATCATTTAAGTTTGTTTTGGCTTTATCTAAATTATCATTTCTGATATCTACTATTTTAAAAAAGCAAGTCTTCTGAAAATAAGACATCTTTGCCTTTATTCTTAAATTCATG
>GL995217.1:73127-75014 GCA_000222855.1 Succinivibrionaceae bacterium WG-1
CGCAATATTCTTTTAAATTATTACAATATTCTAAAAATGCATTATGGTTTTCAAAAATATACTCATCTATTATAACAAGAGAATCAATAATTTTCTTATATTGAGTTAATATTTGTTTATCGGAATTATTACTTGGCTCTAATTTATTTATATCGCTACGGCATTTTTTGGAAAATTCATATAACTCTATTAACTGCTTATTTTGAATAAATTTGCTATAAAAATTTAAAAATTCTGAATATGATTTAAAAACATATTGGCCTTTATTTAGAGAAATATGATCATTCATATAAGCTTTTAAAGTGCTAGCATCATATTCGTTAAATACTTTTATCCAGAAGTTAATTCTGTCTTTATAGCTATCTATGAATTTTATGTATTTATCAAAACTTTTGGCATTTAATTGGGCACAAAAACTAGTTAAAGCATTGATAGATTTAAATGTAGTTCCTGCAAGTGTAAAACTTTGGCTTGAAAGTATAGCAGTTGCAAATTTAGCGATTCTTTCAAGAATAGTATACTTTTCCTTACATGTTGTAGATTTAGATTTTTCAGGAATGAGAATACTTTGAATGACTGCCTTTTGATATGTATCGAATTGTTTTTCAGTTAAGTTATACTTTTGACTTACAATAACTTTGGTAAACAAATCTTCTTGCATAAAAGTTAAGAAGCTTTTGATATAATTTGAATTATCTAATTTATCTAAACTCTTAATGCTTTCAAAAGCAGCAACATGAGTAATATCATATGTTTTAGCATTTTGAAATGTCGCAAAATCAGATGAAGACATTGTTTCAATAAAAGTAAGTATCTCTCTACAATAAGTTTCTAAGTTGTCAAAAGAAAGATCTTTATAGTAGATTTTTGATATTTGATATAAGGCTCCTAGTTCATATATAAATGATAAAAATACATCGTATTCAATATTTAAAGGATCATTTAATTCATTGGCATACTTTTCACAAATTTTATATTCTTTGTTTTTATTAGAACTTTCAAAATAATGACTTAGATATCCTCTACCAAGTTCTTTGATACCTGCTTCCCAATTCATCGCTAAGGCGTCAATTAAATCTAAAGTTTTAGTGTAGATGATGCCATTAAACTTGTATCTGATTTCTGGAGATGAACTATTACTATAATTGTTATTTTGGAAGTTTGTTCCTGGAACTATTTGCTTTTTACCAATGAGCCAATTTTTAACTTCATTATAAGTCCAACGTCTATTAGGATTATTTAAATCATATCTATTTGAGATGTCTTTATAAGTTAAACCTTCAATTAAATCTTTAAGTTTTTCAGGAAAGTCCTTAGGATAAGGAATCTTTTGAATTGCGGCATAACTTGCTAAATCTGAATTTGACAGATTTTTGTTTTGATATGGTGTATAACCTGTATAAAGCTCGTATAGCATTATTCCTAAAGCGTAGTAGTCAGTTTCTTTGGTAAAAGTGTTTTGAAATGCTTCAGGAGCAAGATATGTTGGTGTCATACCTGTTTTAGTAAACACCACTGTGCTATTAGTTGTGGTGGAACTAATACCGAAGTCGATGATAACTAAATTATCATCATCATCGACCATGATGTTATCAGGCTTTAAATCTTTATGTAGAATATTATTACAATGAAGTTGATTGAGACCTTCTAATATTTGTGGAATTATATATTCTTGAATTGCTTCAAGAGAATATGTATTACCTTCTTCTAGGTAAAATCTTAAGGAGTCACCTGCATAATATGGTAAGACCACGTATTGATTATTATTTATATGACCTGATGAGATAATTTTAGCAACATGTGGGCTATTGATGTTTTTTAAAGAATCAAGCACATCTATTTTTATTGCATCAGCTCTTTGATACAACTTTACTACGCAACAATCTT
>GL995217.1:75584-80304 GCA_000222855.1 Succinivibrionaceae bacterium WG-1
GGATCCATTTTAAAATTTCTTGCAATAACTCATTTGCAAGCTCAACTTTTAATGTTTTGTAAGCCTTATCTAAAATCTCTTGTGGAGTTTCATGAGTAGTGTATTGAGAAGAAATATTATTATCCTTGTTGAAATTATCACCCTGCTCTCTTTTTTTAAACTTTTCAAAAGCAGAGTATCGCATAAGAACATTATCATTAATAACTATATTTTCTTCTAAAAGTTTACTTCCTTGGGGTTTTATCAAAAACACGCCTCTTTTAGGGCTTTCTATCAATAATGCCTTTTTTAGATACGTTGAACACCATCCAATTCTATTATTTAAAATAGTTTGTTTACCACTCGGTAATAACTCTAAAATTTCAGCATTAGTTAATTTAAAATATTTTATTATTTCTTCTCTTTCTTCTTTTAAAGAATGTTCTTTTCCATCTTTTAAAACTTCTAAAAATGCATTATAAATTTCAAAGTATTTGGGAATAGCCATGAATAATCGCCTTTGAATAAGAAAAAATTATGTTTCAACGCATACCAAATTTCTTTTTATCTACGCTTAGATATGTGTTTTTCTGAAGTCCATATTATAAATATGTTTTTAGTCTATCTATAATTTTTATATCAGCATCAAGCCAATCAACGGAATCCAATTCTTCTTTTTTCAACCATTTTGCAGCTTCATGTTCTAACAGTTTCAAATTATCATCAACTAAAGTGCAAATAAAGCAATCCATTGATAAATGAAATTTTTTATAATCATGTTCAACTTTAATAAAGTGTGATTCGACTTTTATATTTGCATCAAGTTCTTCTTTGATTTCTCTAACTAGAGCAGCTTCTTTACTTTCCCCTTCCTCTATTTTTCCTCCAGGGAATTCCCAACCATCCTTAAATTCTCCATATCCTCTTTGAGTAGCAAAAATTTTCCCATTTTTTACAATTATGGCTGCAACAACGTTTACAATTTTCATTACAATTTCTCTGTTATATATTCATAAATATCATCACGGACTTTTTCTTCAAGATGCAGGTTCATTCTAACAATGCTAATGTTCTTTTGATTATCATCAAGCATAGTTGTTTCTTCTATATTATCTACATATTTTACAAGTCCTAAATAGTAAAATTCCTTAAAGCTATCATTATTTCTTTTATCATCTTTACCTAATGAAACAGATGAATTATTTTTGCGAACAAATAATGGTATCTTTATGTTATTTGTTTGCATTTCTTGTAATAATTTTACTTCTTTAGAATCCAAATTTCTTTTTGATTTTGTAAACCAAATCAAAGTATCTTTATTAAAAAATTCATCCTCGTACTTAATAGAATTACTTATATCATCTGCTTTATGATAGTTAACAAATATAGGCATAGTATTTGTTTTTTCGTCATATTTATAACCACCAATATTTAATGCAACAACAGATTTATCCCAATAAAGCAAGCGACAAACATCATCATATGAATACATTTCGTTTAAAGTGAAAGAATTTTCTTTATAAACAGTATCTGGGTTAACTTGATTATATATGAAGATAGTATAATCTATTATTTCTTTTATCAAATTAAAGAAATCTTTATTCTGAAGCATTTTCTTGAATAAAGTTGTTACCTGTATGTCAAAAACTTCATTATCATCAACTTTTTCTACAAAAATGATATCATGAACTTTTTTAGCACCAGTTCCTGTAACAAATTGTCCTGACAAAATATTAAATAGGGACTCTTTTTGATAATTCTTTAATTTACAATTAATTTTACTTTCTAATTTTGAAAATAGATTCCTATCTACACCATCCAATATTTCATTTAATATTAGTACTTCATCTAATCGTCTATCATTAGCAAATCTTGAGGAAATAAATTGCAAATAATGTTCTTCTAGTGCATTTAATTGAATCTTGAAGTCTTTTTCTTTGATGCTTTTTAGGAATGTATAATATGACTGTAAATCCTTTTTACTAAATATACATTGCAAATCCATGCTACCATGTTCATAGAAATCAATTAAACTAGGAACTCTGCCAAGTTTATTTTTAGTTCTACATAGTTTTCAACTAAAATTTTCTTCTGTTGAAAATTTGCGGTATCTATAGATCTAAAAATTTTTCTTTTACTATTTTATCAAATGAAATAGTTGATAAACCAAGAGGAAAATTATTTGGTGCATGAATAAATCTTCTAAGTTTATCTTTTTTATAGGTTTTGTCACCTGTTAAAGCTAATGGTATATTATAGTTGTTATCATAGTTACCAACAAAATCAATAACTGTAACAAATTCTTTATTTGGAAATTTTCTAAGACCACGTCCCAACTGTTGTATAAAAATAATTGAAGATTGAGTTTTTCTTATCATTATAACTTGGTTAATGCACGGAATGTCTATACCTTCATTAAATATATCAACTGTGAAAATATAATCTAAATAATAGTTATCTTTTGAATCTGATTCTAATGCTCTAATACAACTTTCTCTTTTTTCTTGAGAATCTTCGCCTGTTAAAACACAAGTTTTATAATCAGTATTATTATTAAAGTATTCACTATATCTTTGAGCTTCTTCTCTATTGTTACAGAATATGAGACCTTTAACCTTATCTCTATTAAATGTGTAGTAGCTTATTTGTTGTAAAATATAATCAGCCTTTTGCTTGAATTCTATATATGTAAAATCACTTAAACTCGCATTTTCTTTACCGCGTATTTCTAGATCATTAATGCCAACATAATGAAATGGACATAGAAAATCATACTGTAATGCTTCTTGTAGTCTTATTTCGTATGCAATATTATTGTCAAATAACTTATATACACTAACATCATCAGTTCGATCTGGTGTAGCGGTCATTCCTAAAAATAATTTTGGTTCAAAATATGAAAATATGTTATTGTAACTTTGTGCTGCAGCTCTATGAGCTTCATCAATAATAATTGTTTCGAATTCATTTTTACCAAACTTTCTTTAAATTTTCTTGTTTTGATAAAGTTTGAACCGTTGCAAATATGTATTCTGCCCCCTCTATATCCTTTTGAGTTCCAGAAAAAATAGCAGTTTTTTTACTATCATTGAATACAATATTAAAGCTTTTCATTGCTTGTTTGGCAATTTGCTCACGGTGCACTACAAATAAGGCTTTTTCACTCTTTAACTCTCTAAGAGCAAATGCACTTGCATAAGTTTTTCCTGTACCTGTGGCAGATATTAGTAATGCCCTTTTGGCACCATTAGATATCATTTTCTTTAAAGAATTTATAAATTTAACTTGCATATCATTAGGTCTAAGTTCATATGTTTCCTTTGATACGATGTTGGAATTCTTAGAAAATGCAGCTCTTTTTTGTTCTTTGACTATTTTATATCTTTCTTCATATATTTCATGATAATCACTATATACAAACGAATCTTTACTATTCCAATATTTATTAAACTCTTCTAAAATATTAGTCGCAAATTCATCATTTCTTTTTACAACTATTTTGGTATTCCATTCCTTATTAGTTTTAATTGCATTTATTGTCAAATTTGAAGAGCCAATTATTATCGTGTATTTATCATCATTTCCTTCAAATATATACCCTTTGGTATGAAAACCTATACCACTTTTAGATTTATTAGTATTTGGATCTGTAACATAAATTTTTAAAGATATATTTTTATATTCTTTATTAATTTTATCTAAAATTTGGGGATCATTAAAACATAAATAATCGGTTGTTAGTATTTGTCCTTTTATATTATTATCATCAAGTTCTTTTAAAATTTTTAAAAAAGGCGACAACCCTCCGTTTGTAATAAATGCAACACTTAAAAAAAATGACTTACAGCTTTCTAAATCTTTCAATAATTCAGAAAGAACTGTTTTTGTATTATCATCATTATAAATAAATTTAGGTGTATACAAGTTATTTTCTAATATATTGCTATTCATCTTTTACCCCACCTACTTGTTAGTTTGCTACATCAATTACAAACAATAATGACTTTATTTCTTTTGAAGCTGCTTCTGTGTAATCTTGATTAAACTTATATATCAAAATGTATAATGCAGCTATAGCTAATAGGATATTTTTTAAATTTGCTTTTTCATAGTTATAGCTATTATATTCATTTTTTACAGTTCTGAAATGTTTTACTAAATTATATGATTGCCACCAATCAGAAGATGAATCTGTTTCAAATTTATAGAATGGAACAAGAAAAATATTTCCAAAATCATCTGTTGTTTTACATGTCCAATTTTTCATATTTGGATATTTATCAAGTATTGCGTTTATTTTATTTAAAATACCCAATCGTTCTTTTTCATTTAAATCTAAATCTTTACAAATTTCATCAGCAAAAGAATCAATTTCACTACAAACTAATAAAAAAAGTGCGATAAATTGACTTGAAAATGTTGCAAAATTTTTTGGCGCAATGGTGACATAATCAGATAATTCAATCATCTTTTTTTCAATGATTTTGAATTGACTATAAAAAATTTTTAAAGTTTCTTTGTCCATGACTCTCTTTTATAAAATAAAGTTATTGTAAAAAATTAAACATATGGTTATTAAAATAACTTGGCTATAAATTAAAATTTCATATATGAATAAAATCATCAAAAATTTAATTACACGATTTATTTGCAATTAAATTTATCATATCAGTAATTTCATCATATTGAACATTTCCCTCTAAATCATCTATATTATCATTTGGTTGCCAAACCTCTTTTA
>GL995217.1:80625-84451 GCA_000222855.1 Succinivibrionaceae bacterium WG-1
CACGTATATCTGAATTAGAAAAATATTATTAGAAATATCTTCGTTCTATAAAAAATTTTCTGGATTTTCTGTTGTGAATTTACCATTGTTACAATATATTCATTATTATAATAATGAAAGAATTACAACAAAATTAAAAGGATTAACCCCTGTAGCTTACAGAAATCAATCCTTTAACTGTTATTTTATGTAGTTAGAATTTGGTTCCCAAAATTGGGTTCACTACAAAATGTATTTTTATATATTACTTTTTTTCTAATTCAAGCGCTGTTGAAGGCTTTCTAAATAGCCACGTTAAAAGCAAAGGAAATAAAAATATCCAACCGTAATATGGAATAGATAATAGAAATAATGGCCAAATATCCTTAAATGAACAAAGTCCCACTTGTACATTACTTATTAAGAATTGACTAGATTGATGAGAATATGCGACATTATTTATTTTGTTACCACACTTTGAACAATACATTACGTTATCCCTTAACTTCTTACTAAGACAATTTAAAATATCATTTTAAATCTATTTAATTTCATCTAGGTTCAACTCTATACATGGCCGAATTCCCAAAGCTAACCATCTATTTTGAATATAACTTAGCGTTGAATCAAAATCTGAATATAAAATACAATCATTTTTTGAGCTATTTACCCAATACGGGGTGTTTTTTTCAGACTCCCATTGAAAAGCACCATTTAATAATGCATATTTAGTTGGTACTCCATTTATCAGATTCTTATAACTGTTTTTTAACCTATTATATTCATTACTATTTAGTATATTTATTTTGCTATAATATTCTTTTATTAGTCCCTCTTCTTGGCTTGTAAATATTGAAAATTTTCGCATAATCTTGTTTTCTTTTTGTGTAAAAGCCACATGTAAAAAATAATTATTTAACCACTTATAAACTAAACTTTCTTCCCATTCTCCAAAACAATCGTCATCTATATCTTTTTCTAAAACACGATAACCATTCAAATTATTAGAAACATCAAAAACAAGTGAATCTAAAACATTTTTTGAAAGTAATCTAACGTAACGCTTTTCATCGTTTATTTCTATTACATACCACTCAATTGGCTCTTTTAAGAATATATCGCTTTGCCAAAATCTCCCAAATTTAACAATATTCCCTACTTTTATATCTTGTTTAGATATATCAGTACTTGTATTATTGATTTCATGATTTTTTAGCTTTTCTATATATTTAGGAGTTAAATGATGAACATCAATAAAGTTTTCAGATGCTACTTCACTACTAGTTTTTAAGTCCTTTAAAAATTCTATAAAGTGAGAATAAGATATAAAGACATATTCATCAAATCTAAATAAATTAGTAGCGTGTTCCTTGAAAATCTCAATGATTTCATGTAATTTAGTAGCATCTACATTTTTAGAAATATATGTCTCTTCTAAAGTTTTTGTTATTCCATATTCTTTTTTGTCAGCAATTTTATCATTTGAAGTTATCTGATATTCTATACCATCAAGTTCTATTTTAATCTCATCATATATCTGAGCAAATTTTAGAAGATTATTCATATTTTTATTGGAAGTATCGTACAAATCTTGGTTAATATAAATATTAAATTCTTCTAAATTAGAAAAAGAGTATTTATTATTGGAAAATGTTATTTCTAAATTAAAATGTTGTTTTAGTTGTTCCTCTTTATCACTGTTAAATAGTTTAGCTTTATTCAATACTTCTTGTTTTACTTTATTTTTAAATTCAACATAATCAGTATGTGAAGTATTCTTTAACATGTCACAGTATAGATTGAACTCATTGATTGTGTTAAATTTTTTACTATTAATTACAAGTTCTTCTTCATCTGTTAATGCATAACCTAGTTTTAAAGCATTAGCTATTTTATCAGTATCTAAAGAGTTTTCTTCTTGCTTTAAACCTTTATAACACTTAATGACATTTAAATAATTTTCTCTATTTTCTACACAAAAATATTCTTTCGTATTTTGTATATAAAATTCTAATAAGCCATTTCCTAATATTTCAGAGACAGAACTAATTATTGCTAAATTACTCTCTTTATCTGTATCTTTTCTTTTTGATATGTTAAATTGGCTTCACGTATAAGGTTCTTTCCATATTCATAAATATTTTCATACTTTTGTTTTTTCCAATAAAGATTTAAAAGTGAAGGTTCTAGCTTATACATGCATTTAGCGAATATTGAATCCACGTCTGCATTTTCTTTTACTAGTTTATTGCATGCTTCTTCGCATATAGCAACTTTTTCGCTACAGTTGTTATTTCTATAAAAATCAGTAAGAGATTCTCTTCCTAAGAATTTAATGCCTTCATCCCAATTAGAGAGCATTGCTTCAATAAGTTTATAACTATCTGTATATCTTTGATTGTTAAAAGTTATTGGTACTATATTGATTAAAGCTGTTTTTTCAGTCGCATTTCCAGGAATTGGTTGCTCTTTCCCTTCTAGCCAATTGCATACTTCTTTAAAGCCCCAACGTCTATTGGGATTGTTAAGATCATTTCTATTAGTTACATCTATGTATGTAAGACCTATAATTAGTTGTTTTAATTCTTGAGGAAAGTCTTCATCAAATGGAATTTGTTGTATTAGAACCATTTTGTGGGCTTCTTCCATACTAAGATTTTCAAATGGCTTATGTCCACAAAATAGTTCATATAAAGTTATGCCAAGCGAATAGTAATCACTTTCCCTTAAATGTATACCGTTTTTAGCTTCAGGAGCAGCATATGGCAAGCTTAAACCTGTATCTGTAAGGATTACAGTTTGGTTATTGGTTGAACTACTAATACCAAAATCGATTAATACTAAATTATCACCATCAATCATTATGTTATCTGGTTTTATATCTTTATGAATTATATTGCAATTATGCAATTCGTTTATAGCATAAACTAGAGGTTTAATTATCGACTTAAATTCATCAAGTTCTATTTTTTGTCCATTTTGTACCATTGTTACCAAATTACGTAAACTACCATTTTCATAATAAGGCATTATAACAAATGTTTTTTCTTCAATTTGACCACTAGCAACAATAGGACATATGTTAACGTTATTTATATTCTTTAAAGCTTCAATTATTTCAGGCTTTACTGAATCTTTTCTAGTATATAGTTTTAGGATAAACTTTTTATCAGATTGAGATTGGGAACTACAATGATATATTTGAGCTTCTCCCGATACTACATTTTCAATTTTCTTACCTATTACAAAATCATTAAGAACTATTTTGCCTGTAACATTTAATAATTTGTTTGCATTATTATTAATTTGAGTTGAATATTGTTTTAAGGTATTAAAAATTGAAGTTTTCATAATATTAATTTTCTATCTTTGACTATAAGATTATAAATCAATTTATCAGACCATTTGATAAATTATAACCTTCTTTTATATAAATATAATTTTTCATATTTAATAATTATACGAACTAGTTAACTTCTTGTGAATCATTTTTGAAGAATTATCATCATTATTTTTGTCTTTGTCATCAGTTTTTTCTTCTGACTTTTGTTCATATGTTTTTTGAGCTATTAAATTTATCATATCAGTTATTTCATCATATTGAACATTTTCATCTATATCATTTATGTTATCCCCGTTAAACCATACTTTCCGAAAAAACTTTGGGCTTATCATTTTACCAATATAAACTTCACTATTATTTAGTAGTATAAATACAAAATAAAAAGGATTATCTGTTTTTCCCCCAGAAAGCATTAAAACATCTTCTATATTTTCTAAAGCAAAAGGTAATTCATCATCATCATAAACCTTAATATCTAGCTTTTTTTTGTAAGCTCCCTAAGCT
>GL995218.1:0-2117 GCA_000222855.1 Succinivibrionaceae bacterium WG-1
TATTGTTTCTAATGACTTACATTATACGTTTTTTAATTTCTTCATAATGAATAATCATACAAATCATAATTTATCTCTGATACTCAAATATAATTTTTTATTATCATAAATAACAAATTTTATTGAGTTTGAATATTTTTATGTGCTTTTTTTTGTTTTTCACATCAAAACAAAAAGAAAAAAACATAATGTTCAAGTATTACAAATAAGTATTTTTCATATCTTTA
Source organism: Succinivibrionaceae bacterium WG-1 (assembly GCA_000222855.1). Taxonomy (GTDB): domain Bacteria; phylum Pseudomonadota; class Gammaproteobacteria; order Enterobacterales; family Succinivibrionaceae; genus WG-1. Next base: position 228 of record GL995218.1, read on the forward strand.
TTACTTTAATGTTTATTATTTGATTAAATTTGGTAGTTTAAAAAGATAAATTTTAAAGGGCTATTAACTTATAATTGGCGATTTTATATAACTTAGGTTTTAATTTAAGAAGATTTTAAGCTTGCCAATAAAGTTTCTTAGCTATGTTTGTAAAAATTAATTCATTTTTATGTGATTTTTAATTTTATTAGATTAACAGTAGAAAGAAGCAATGAGTTCATTAAAAAATACCAATAATAACCAGCTTGCTCATTAATAAAAAGTCAAAATATGTTAATAGCAATGAAAATTTTAAAGCCCCAAAGCTATAATTTGGCGATTTTTTTATTTGAATAAATCGTGCAATATTGTATGTTGCTAATATTGCTCAAATTTAATAATTAATAATTTGTTGCTAATGTCAATACTATAAAATTTTTTAGTGATTTTTCAATGTGTCCAAACAAATAATTCTATATTTTGTATTATATTTAGATATGCTAATTTACAATACCAAAGAAAAGTTCAGTGCTTATATTTTTTGGTATAATAATAAATTAAGCATCTATATCTATAATCTACACATAGTTTTTACTTTAGGAATTTAAAAATTGGCAAAAACAGAATATGGTACCACTTGGTGGGGTCAAAAATGGTTAGATTCTCTTACTAATATCGACTATTCAAATAGAATTCCAAGAGGTAAAACATACGCCAATAATGGCAGTGTGCTTTCATTTGAAATAAATGAAAAAGAACATGATGTTACTGCCAAAATTAAAGGACATTACCATTCTAGCTATAAGGCAAAAATAAATTTACTTTCAATACCAGAAAAGCAAGTTACTTTGCTTATCGATGAAATTGTAAAAGATCCGCAAATAGTTGCCAAACTAGCATCTAATATCCTTGATCCTAAAATATTTGATATCTGTGAAAATTTAAAAATAAAATTATTCCCTAAAACTTGGCACGACCTAGAAGGACATTGTTCTTGTCCTGATCATGCTGTTCCTTGTAAACATTTAGCAGCAGTAATTTATAAAGTTTGTTCTGCCATTGACGCCAATCCTTTTCTCCTATTTAAATTAAAAGGCATTGACTTAATCAAAGAGCTCAAAAAAAGAAATATCAATCTTGAAGATACTCAAAAATGTAAAGTACCTACTTTACAAGATTTAGTATGTGTTTCAAACTCTTTAACAACTGAAGCAAATACAACAGAATCTCAAAATATTCAAGTAAATCAAGTTCAAGCTACGGAAGCTAATAATAATGTTCAAAATGATAATATTGCAAGTGATAGCCCAATAACATTAAATGATATTGATTTTTCAAGTATAGATTACGCGGACTTTGTTGATTTTGATAATAGTCCACTCATAATTCTTGACGAAAATCCTGCTGGATATACTTTAGGAAGTCTTAAGAAAAAAATACATACTCACTTAAAAAATGCCGCCAAACTTGCTAAAAACAATTTAAATGATAAAAATACTCGCACCATTCCTTCTATTAGCAATACCGCGGAACCTTGGATAGAATTTAACATCAAAGGTAGCTATAAATATAATGATACCATTAGCGCTTTAGGAGACATCGAATCCTCTAGTCCAACAGAATATAAAAACTTTTTAGGAACTACTGATTTTATTACAAAGTTAGAAAAATGTTCAGGTTACAAACTAAAAATGAACTTAACACTACGGCTTTTTGTAATCTCTTTAGTAGTGGGATTTCCAAATTAGAATTACGTAACGCAAGTGAAGAAACAGAATTACTGTACCACATTTGGCTACTAGCAACCAAACTAGTCCAAGGACAAGCCATTATTCCTCAGCTTTATAAAGCATCTACTGATACCTATAAAATTAGATGGATTCCTGCTATAACAGATAAGGAAATTGTTTC
>GL995218.1:2621-4788 GCA_000222855.1 Succinivibrionaceae bacterium WG-1
GATAATCTTATTCATATCAAAAATGCTCCAGGTTCAAAAACAACTATAAACTTAGCTGAAATTTCAGATATTGAGTTATGTAACATCTTATTAGGAGCATTTATTAGTAGTTATATGCAACTATGCTATAGTTCCAATATTCCTACCGCCCTTGATAATGTATATGATGTGATGCTTTTAGGTTCTGAAATCAATTCAAAAACCGAAGCAAACAAGTCTACTGTTATTGGCTTAGATTCATGGCTTCAACCTCTCTATATTGCCAACTCCCAATTAACTCCAATTTTAAAATTAAATGAAGTTAACTCTGAAAATTCAAATACCAATACAGACGCAGAAACAAATGAACCTACATCTTTTAAAGAACTAGAATTTGAAGCTCAACTATTTTTTGCGCCACATAATATAAATACAGCACCACTTATACCTAAAAATTATATTTCAACCTATAGTATTTTAAAAGAAGAAACATATGCGCAGTATAAGATGGATTCGTTACGTTCTATCAATGTTTTAACCACCATATTGCCTGAAATAAGCCAAGTTATAAGTGATTCTCGCCAACCTATCAAACTAAAAGGCGAAGATTTAAGCAATGCAGTTTTCAAATCATTACCCCTTTTTAAAGTATTAGGAATAGAACTTGTAATTCCTAAATCATTAAATAAAATTTTAAGACCAAATATCTCATTAAAATTTAGTGCCGCACCAACATCAAATAATGTAAGTAGTATCAACATACTTGCTGAAATTTTACAATTTAATTGGACTCATGCCATAGGTGAACATGAAATAACTCCACAAGATTTTGAAAAACTGCTTCAAAAAACAAATCAATTAGTACGTTTTAAAGATGAATACGTATATGTAGATCCTGAAACCATTGCCGCAATTGAAAAAAGATTATTAGAATCCCAAGATGAAATTCCAACTAAACAAGATGTTTTAGTAGCAGCTTTATTAGGTGAATATAAAAATCATAAAGTGGTATTAACGAAAGAAATTAAGGATAAAATTGAAGATTTACTAAAAGTTGAAAATATCACCGTTCCTGACTCTATAAATGCCACATTAAGACCTTATCAAATTAGAGGCTTTAGTTGGTTATATAAAAATGCCCACTGTGGTATCGGTTCTATAATTGCAGATGACATGGGCCTTGGTAAAACTTTACAAGTAATCACTACTTTAGAAAAGTTACGTCTTAATGATGAACTAACTAAGCAAGCAGCTCTTGTAATAGTACCAACAAGTTTACTATTCAATTGGTCAAAAGAATTAACCAAATTTGCTCCCCAAATGACCTACGGTTTAGTATATGGATCTGAAAAACAAATTCCTAAAGACAAAAATATAATTTTAACGTCCTATGGCACTTTTAAAAATAATGTAAAGCTTTTTAATAAAACAACATATCGTCTAGTAGTTATTGATGAAGCACAAGCAATAAAAAATGCTACAACAGCAGTAACAAAAGCGGTTAAATCACTAAAATCTGATTCATTCATCGCTATGTCTGGTACTCCTGTTGAAAATAGACTAAGCGAATATTGGTCTATAATGGATTTTACCAACAAAGGCATCTTAGGTACTCTTAATAAATTTAATACCGAATATGCCCGCCCTATTGAAAAAAGCTATGATAAAAAAGCTCTTAAAAAGTTTACAACTTTAACTAAGCCTTTTATTATGCGTCGTTTAAAAACAGATAAATCAATTATAGCTGATTTACCAGAAAAACTAATATCTAACGAATATTGTTCGCTTACTCCTGTACAAGCATCACTATACCAATCTGTTGTTGATGAAGCTATTGGTAAACTTGATAACCATAGTAATGTAACCAAGGAAAGATTAGGCATAATTTTAAAAATGATTACAGATTTAAAACAAATCTGTAATACACCAGCGCAATTTATCAAAAATTCTCCAAATAACAATATTGAAGATTCTGGAAAGGCCGAAAGATTATTTGAACTACTTGACGATTTAATTCAAAACAATAAAAAACCGCTAATCTTTACCCAATTTAAAGAAACAGGAGAACTAATTCAAAAATGGTTCCAAGAACGATTTGGCTCTGAATTAAAATTTATTCATGGTGGCGTAAATGTTAGCAACCGTCAAAAGATAGTTGAAAGCTTTCAGAATACTCGAGAAGATAAAG
>GL995218.1:6545-9876 GCA_000222855.1 Succinivibrionaceae bacterium WG-1
GCGAGTGAATAAAGCAACATTTTCGTCTGAAATAGTTTTTATAAAGGAAGTCTTATCTACATAGTATTTGTTCTGTTTAATAAGTTCTTGGAAATTCTCAATACCAACAGTAACTTTTTTAAATCAGACATTTGTAATGCTCCTTTAAAAATTTGCTTTTTTCTAAATGCTTTAGCAAACAAACTTAGTATAAAACTAGTCTAACATAAAAATATAACTTTTTGAAAGTTATTCATTTTGATGTATATTTTTAATGTTAAATAAGCATGATATATAAAGACAGCAGTGCTATTTATTGTTAGTTATAACAACGCAAGTGTTCATTAAATGATGAATACCAATTAAGAATATTTTTAAGTATCACAGAATTTAGCTTTTTAACTAAATTTTTAAAATCTATAATCTATTCCAATTGATACATATTCCATATCTTTACTAGAGTTGACAATTGTTTTATTTATTTCAGAATTTATCCAAAATTGTTCAGAAAATCTTTTTGAGTAAGTCAAAGATATTTGTGAATTTAAATTACGATAATCATTTTTTAAAGCATGTATTTTTTTAAATTAAAAAAGAACTTTCCTAATAATTTATGCGAATAAGTCACCCCTATATTGCTTGATAAATATAAACTAGCTCTTGCTCTTGTCATATATAAACCCGAATCTACCGCTATAAAAGGTCTAAATCCTTTTTCATAAAATGAGTATCCTATACCTAAATTTAAATCAGGATTTAAAACTGTTTTTTGGTTATCAACATCGCCATGAAATTTTATTCCAAAATTAAACTTTGGTTTTTTATTGATGAGAAAATTAGGCAAAGAACGCATATTTATAAGAGTAATCTCTTCAATACTTGTATAATCATTAGCATGCTTAGCGATAAATTCTAGTAATTTAAATTCTGAAAGCTTGCTTTTACCAAGAGTGTCTTCAGTATAATCAGAAGATAATGGCAAATATTTAAACTTATATTCAGGTCTATATGATTTATTTATATTTACCATCAAAGAAACTCGAGAAGTTTCACCTGATAATAAAGGATCAACAGTAACTTTATGTTTTAATCTATGATCATCTTCAGATGAAGGACGAACACTATGTTCTATAACTCTATTGCTACTTGCTAGATACTTTACATACTCAATAGGAGTAATATAAAAGTTATGATTTTCTTTCTCAAAACCACTATTAGCTATCGCTAATAAACTTTCTGTTCCAGATGCACAATTATTATCAAAAAAATTATACTTAAACTTATGAGACTTCAATTCATATAAATGATAAAACAACCATTTTTTTTCTTCATCTGACAGGTTTAACTCATATTCCCATAAAGTTCTCTTTTCTTCTGATACATAACGATATATCGTATCATCATAAGGCTCTAAGGTATAAGTTCCAGTTATCTCATCAAAAATAAATCCCACTAATAAATTTTTAGTTACCGACGTATCTGCAACAAAAGAGGTAGCATGTTTCTTATAGATGCCATTAGCATTTATACCTTCTAAAACTAGAAATACATGTCCCATTGATGATATTGGAGAATTTACAGATTCATCCGCAAAAACAACTCTCACAACATCAGTGCTAACATATTTTTTAAATTCCTGAAAATCAGTACATTTAGAACTTGGTTCTTCCCCATTTATTAAATAGTTTCTAGCTGGAAATAAACATTTGTTCAAAGGATCTTTTTCAAAAAAATTGATAGTAGCGAGCAATTCATTTTGAGGCGAAACAGTCCCATTAGAACTCAAGAAAAAATCATGACTATATAATAAACTTTGCTTATTTTTATAATGTAAAAGTTTTTCCCATTTATCTTTAAATGAAGTGGGCATTTCATCATAAGAATGCACTAGTGCAGTAGCACTAGTAGCTAAAAATAAAAAGCTTAAGCTTATTATGAGTTTAAAAAAATCTTGAACATAAAGGATTATGATTCTAATTAAAAGCACTACTCAAAACCTAAGTAGTGCTCAAATTATATTTGATTATAAAAATATTAGTAGCGTCTATATTGGTTCAATGATTCTGTTTGATTATCATTGTTAACCTGACTATTTTCTTGTTCTTGAACTGCCTTAGTTGTCTCTTCAGAACTTATTTTTTTATTATTGTCTGACTTTTGTTTTTGTTGTTTTAAAATCTTTTCTTCGTAGCTATATGGATGAATTTCTGAATATTCATCATATTCAAATCCCACTCTTCTAATTTCACCATCTACATATGCTTTTTTGCTTGATGGAGTAGTGCTATATTTAGCTTTAACTTCTTCTAACCACTTTTGACATTCAGGAGTATCTTTTATCTTTGGAGTTACATATAAAGTTTCATCATAACGCCATAGAGCACCTGTAGAACTATCAATAGATGTACTTAGCAAACTTGTTGCTAAAACATCTAATATAACCATAGGATTCACCCCTGTGCCGAATCTTTCTTCAGAAGGCAAAATACACTCGCTTTCTTCAATTCTTACAACTAGAGGTTTTCTGTTTCTACCTACCATTACATTTTGGCCAGCAGATAAATGTTCATGCTTAATACGGTATTTATTTGAAATTAACGTAAATTTAGCTTCATTATCAAGTTTATCACCAACAACTTCGTTATTAGTTCTAATTTCCACATTTTGTTTATTGCTGGAAAAAATTGAAGCACAACCAAATAAACCATTAATAGAAGCAAGCGTTACAATTGATAATGCTAATGTTCTTGAATTAAAAAGTGTCATTTATAAATAAAACTCCCAAGACCAAATTTTAATAAATAAAAATAATGCAAATAATAATGACATTATTTAGGTTTGATTTAACTGCGCAGTTTTTAAGTGGAGCAATTATTACAAAATAACGCTTTTTAAGAAAAATAAATAAGTAAGTTCTTATAACTATTGTATAAGTTTTCACATAAATAAAAATATTCTTTTACGAAGTATATTTAATTTATATATTTGTATAATAAATCACATACAGAAATCAAATTGGTAACAAATATAATCCTGAAGAATTAGAAAAGAATAAATAAAAATATTCTTTTACGAAGTATATTTAATTTATATATTTGTATAATAAATCACATACAGAAATCAAATTGGTAACAAATATAATCCTGAAGAATTAGAAAAGAATAAATAAAAATGAAAACAGTCTTTAAACTATTCTTCTTTTTGGTGTTAATTATTGGTAGTTAATCTAGCTCTTGCTGATGAGGTTAAAGAGATGGATACAAACTATTTTGTTCAGGTTTCAGAAGAATTCGACATTTAAATTCTTAAATCAATAAATACACATATCCAAAAGATTATAGATTCAGCAAAA
>GL995219.1:0-7588 GCA_000222855.1 Succinivibrionaceae bacterium WG-1
CATCAGCATAACCTATATCTCTCTTAGTACTAAATAAGTCAGCTAAGGTAGACATAGGTGAATTTACAGCCATTACATTAGGATTAATACTAGACCTAGATACTTGTATCTGTCTTGGGTCAATCATTATCGTTTATCTTCACTACCAAATGTTTTAATATTTTTATAACCTTCCTTAGCTAAAGGATAAAAACCATTAACCACACCATCAGTTGCCATACCTGTACCAACTAAAGTCTGTATAGGATGCTTTTTCAATGAATTAAAGTACCAATTAATAGGTGTTCTAACAAGAGGTGTAGCTCCAGCTGCAATACCTGTTGCAATACCAGAACCAAATGCAGGGGTAAACCCTCTTGTATCAAGATACAAACCTAATGCACCACCTTTTACCATAGGTTTAGCCCAATTAGGTGTTTTATCCCATATAGAAGCTAACTTACCTTTTTTAGCTACAGCTTCAGCTTCTTTCCCTACAGTATTAGCAGTAGCTCCAGTAGCGGGTCTTGTAGCTGTAGTGCCTGCACTAGTACTTACACCTGTAGGCATTCCACCATCAGCTGTAACTGTTCCTTTACTCCAATTAGTATTCTCATTAAGCATTACATTAGGTCTTGCTCTACTACCAGCATTTACACCTGCATATGCTAATCTAGGTTGAGGAGCTAAAGCTCCTTTAAGAGCATTAACCCCATATCTACCTAAATCCCATATACCTTTACCTACAGCACCTGCTACAGGTCCTATAGGTAATGCTAACATAGTTAAATCATCACCTACATTATATAAACCTTCTTCTTCTACAGAAGGTAAACCACCATTATGAGCGTATATTTCTTGTGCCCTCATTACATCAGGATTAACTGAAGAAGCATCTTCATATATAGGTAAACCAGAAGATGTAACAGTGTTCAGTACACCTACTCTACCATCAGGATCTACATTGTATAAAGGTTTGTGATAGTTAGGATGTATTAGCATATTATTATTACTCATTAGTAACCTCCCATAAATTGTTCTGCATAATTTCTATCCCATATACTTAATGCTTTAGCTAATCTATCTCTATCCCATTGTCCTTGATTAGCTCTAAGAATAGTATCTTGTAAACCATTCTGTACACTAGCACTATTAGGTGCCCAACGAGAGTTATACTGATATGGGGTAAACTGTGGCTGTACTTGTTGTTGTACTTGTTGTTGTTTAGCTTTAGATAATATATCAGCGTAACTAGCTAAGTATTTTTGTCTCTGTTGTTCTGCATAGTCCCTATAACCATTATTAGCTATATCATCTTTAGCCCATTCTTCTAAAGGATCTACAGGTTTAGTTACAACTGTATTTACATTAGTTTTTACAGGTGTTCTTACTTGAGATATTTCTGTACCTGTTTTAGTAGGTGTAGATGGTGTAGAATCATTAGAAGTACCTACATTGTTATTAGTACCAACATTAACAGTATCTGTTGGAGCTTCCTCTTGTATTTGTTCTTGAGTATACTGCTCTGGGTATTCTGGTTCTGTAGATGTGCTTTGTAGTTGCTGAGGTATAACAGCATGAGTAGCATTAGGGTCATATGGGTCATTAAATTTACTAAATAACCAATTACCTAAATCAGTACCCTTTGAAGTCCAATAAGTACTACGTGGGTCTGGGTTTTCTGAAAACCCTAAGGGTGATAATCCCCCATTTGTGACTATATTTATACCTTGTAGAGCATTTCTAGTACCTAACATGCTTGCACCTAAAGCCATTAGTCTAGGATTACCAGACATTAGCAATGCATCTTCTGCAATCCCTTCTAGGTTTTCACCGTTTAGTGCACCTAATCCTCCACCAATAACCATACCTGCTAACCCAGCCTTTCCTGGTATTATATTTGATTTAAGTGCTGGAGCAGGTCTAATATTACTAGGGTTATAATGGTTATACTTACCTTTTTAATATCTAAAATTCTTTTTCTTTAGTATTTAAATTAGCACCTTCTTTATTATTTTTTAATGCTTCATTATATGAAGCATTATGTGCTTGTTGTTGTTGTGCTCTAGCTTCATTAATTTTAGCTTTTCTTGCTTGATAAGCCTCTCTTCTAGCATTATTGTTTATAGTTTTATTATTAAAGACCTCTCGTCTAAAATTCTTTCTTTGACCTGCATGCTTTTTATCTTTATATTTTGCATCAGCCTGTTTACGTTGTTCTCTTAGATTTTTATTATCTTGCTTTATTTTTCTTTCAACATCATCAATGAACTTTAGTTGTCTTTCAGCTCCAGGGTTAGGATTAGATGCTCTTGTACCATAGCCTAATTCAATTTTCTTTCATTTAGTATCTTACGAGTTCTTTCTAACTTTTCTTTTCTTTTAAGGTTTTGTATGTAATTATTTCCAGGGTTTGCCATTCTTAATCCTTATTTAGAATAAATATCATCACTTACTTCAGTGATATCTTGTTTCTGTTGTTTACACTGTTTCATGTACTCTTCTTGTTTATGTATTCTTTCTACATAAGGATCTTTCCAAGAAACATAACCTGTTAGTTGTTCCTTAAATATTCTATTTAAGTTACTAACTCTATGATGGGAAGCTACTAAAGCTTCTGTTACCCTATTTCTAGTCTCTATGTTCTTATGTAACATTAGAGTTGATGTCCTGCTCTATTAGCTTTACTCATATCAAAGGATTCTTGTGCTCTTTGATTACTTTGTAATGCTAATTCTTTTTGTGTGTTATATGCATCTCTCTGAAGATTAATATAATCTTTTGTATTTCTGTAGTCTTGATACATATTCCAAATAGAGCCTATACCACCTAAAGCTTCCATAGGCTTTTTTAAAGTTTCATCTTTAAAACTATTCCAAAACTGAGTAAAGTATCCAGGTTTATTTGGATCATTATTTAATGAATCAGCATATGATTTAGCAAGAGCTTGGTTTTGTCTCTGTTTCATGTTATATAAATCAGAACCATAACCTATGTAATTAGTCTGTAAGTTATTTTCTCTAGCTTGATATGCAGAGTTATAACCAGAGAATTGACTAAAAGGTTGTCTACTTAGTAAATAATTACTACTTCTAGGGTCGTACATTTCCCATACATTAGTAAATGCCATATAATCTCCTATACTCTTAGAGGTTGTATTAATTGAAAATCACTATTCATTACTGATTTCATAACTTCTTTATTTAAATCAGCATTAATATTTCTATATTGATAAGTAGCTTGAAATAACTTCTCTGTCTTTCTTCTCATAGCTTGTAAGTTCTTATATAACTCACTTAAGTTTTCATTCTTCTGTTCTAAGTCTTTAGCTACATAAGATGAATAAGCATCCATAGCAGAATTACCTATCATAGAAGCTGTATCAATATTAGTAGGTTGTAAGTTATTTATAGCAGACTGTGTAGATGTTAATGGTTGTACATATGATGCTGTAATCATACCTATAGCTATCCAATTCTTATCATCTATAGCTTGGTATAAATTACTATCTACAGCCATCTTAGCTACAGTACATGCCATAGCAGTCCAATAGAGTCCTTGTGCTACTGCTGTAGTAGTTTCTATAGCTGTTTGCATAGCTACAGCTCCTGCTGTACTAGCCATCTGTGATGCTGTACCTGCTACAACCCCTGCTTCAGCAAACATAGCACTTATACCACCAGCAGCCATACCACCTAAAGTACTATCTACTAAAGACATAGCATCTATTTTCTGCCCATTAAGAGCACTATTAGCTATACCTTTAACTAAGCCATATACAGCACCTTGTATAGGTCCATTAGCCATCATAGTAAATATGGTATCTACCACAGCATTTATAGCCATTTCTATCTTTGGGTCTACATCAAATATCTTACAAATTATCTTTATCAAAATTTTAATAACTAAATAAATAAGAATTTGTATTAGCATTTCTATAAGAGCTTCTACACCCATTACAGCAGGTGTAGCAGTACCCCAAGTACAAATAATAATAATTATGTATATGATTATTCTAAGAGCTGTAAAGAAGTTAGATTGATACCATTTCTTCTTAATCTTTCTATGTGTATGGTAAAGATAATGCATCCCTATTTGACATAACTCTGTACGTTCAAAGGAATTAACATATTTATTTAATATAAAAGGAAATAAAGGTATTAAGAACTCTGTACCATCATCTTTTTCTTCGTCATCATCATTATTGAGCTCTTCTTTTATATTAGCTATATCTTCCCTTGTATAATGCTTCATAGCATTAAATTCAGGTAAGTGATAAGAACATTGAGAATCATACATTCTAGGGTTATATACAGTTACTACTGCATATGTAGTATTATTTATTTGATGATATAACTCTAATGTAGGTATTGTATATATTATTAACCCACCTGAAGTATTAGCAGCAATCTAAATAAGACCCACCTATTACTATTATTTTGAGTTAAGTGTTTATTTTAAATTTTGGAGAAAAATAAAGAACACAAACACAAGAACACATAAAATTTCATATATTATTAATATTAATCTTCTTAATGAAATATATAGAAAAACTTGTGTTGTTTGTGTTTGGTGATTATTTGATTTTGATAAAATATTGATATTCTTTCTTACAGAAATCTCTTTAGTATTTCCTTTTGAGGAGCATCTAATACTAATTTACTACCCCAGAAGTCAGCTGCTGTACTACCTACAGCACCCATAACAGCTCTTAGCATATCAGGAGCACTCTTAGGGTCTTTTTCATACTGTTCATTTATCATTGATTCATATCTACTATATAAATCTGAACCAAATGTTAGACCTCTACCTATAGCTAAAGAAGTACCTAATACACCTGCACCTATACCAGATAAACTAGGAGCTAATATCAACCATGGTGTTACACCTGCTATAGAAGCTACCCAACCTTCAGCATTAGGACCATTTATAGCCATATCTTTAGCCTTAGCTAAAAAGTATTCAGGAGTTAAATAAGATGCTTCTTTACCTGATAATGTAAAGTCATAGTCAAACTGTTCTTGTCTTGCTTTTTCAAATTCTGGGGCATATATTAAGTGGTCTGGTAATATACTATCACTAATATTACTTAAAACTGTACTACCTGTGAATTGTTCTTTTTCTTTATGTAATTCAGCTATTCTAGAAGTATTTCTATCATATTCATCTATAGTACCATTACGTAATAGAGTCTGTTCTTGTGGAGTGTATTCTATACTATTCTTGGCTTCTTCTAGAGCTTGGATTCTTTGTTGAATATCATTAGCTTCTTCATAGGTATTAGATTTTAATAACTCTTGTTCTAATATACTTTTTTGAGTGTTATAACTCTCTATAGCTTTTTGTTTATCCTTAATAGAGTGTATTTGGTCTAGAGGTAACATCCTGTTACGCTGATGTAATTCATTAGCTTCATCATCAAAAGAACCTGTACCTATACCACGTAAAACTCTTTCTATAGCTCTTTCAGCCTTAACAGCACTTCTACCTAACCAAGAATTTTCAGGGTTATCTTCATAAGATTGACCTAGGTTAAGGCTTTTATCTATAGCTGTACCTTGCCAACCATTCTCTTTAGCTGTTCTTTGAGCCAATTCATACATAGTACTTCTATCATAGAAACCACTTATTAAAGGGTCTTTATAGAATGCTGATTCAATATCCATAGGGTCATTGCTTTGAGCAGCTATAGCATTTATTCTTCTTTGTAACTCTTGTGGGTGTTGAGCAATGTAATCTCTTATTAAACTATTTTGTTGAGCTTCTCTTTGCTTTATTTGTTCAGCAACCTCATAAGGGTCTTGACCTCTAGTTAAGATACTATATAAATCAGCCATAAATACCTCTTGTAAAAATTAAAATAATTTTTGTACTTAATTTTTTTGTACTACCTATTTCAAGATATTAATTCCTAATTTGTATTAATTCTTCTGTAAGAGTAAATTACCCCTCCGAGCAATATCGCTCTTTAATATGGAGGTATCTATATGACAGATATCATTGATAGTGGCTTTGGTGGTATGAATACCTTAGCTGGTGGTGCAGGCTTTATAGGTGGTCTTGTACTTGGTTCTATTTGGAATGGTAATGGATTTGGTGGTTTTGGTAATAGAGGTAATCTAGCTTATGATAATGCTTCTACAGCTCAATTAGCTGGCATTCAATCAAGCATTAGTAACTTAGGTTTACAACAATTACAAACTACTAATGATACTACTGCTAGAATGCAACAATCTGTTACTTCTGCATTTGAGAATCTACAAGGTACATTAGCTTCTAATAATGTATCTAATATTCAAGGTTTAGGTAATATACAAAATGCTATTACTTCTAATACAGGAGCTACAGCATTAGGTATCTCTAATTTAGCAAACCAAATGTCTCAATTAGGCTGTGTATTATCTCATGCTATAACTGATGAAGGTTGTAAGAATAGAGAATTACAACGTCAGATTCAGACAGAAGAGATAAGTGCTGTATTAGCTGATACTAAAGCAGAGAACTCTGCTCTTAAAGCCCAAATAAACACCAATCAAGCTTTAGCTCAACAGACAGCTTATCTCATCTCTCAATTAGGTACTAAAGCAACTACTACTGCTTAAGACCCTCTAGGAGGCTCATAGAGCCTCCTTATAAGGTATTATAACATGAATGAGTATAATTACATACCAAATACAGTAATTCAAAATATAAGCTCTCTAGGAGCCTCTATAGGGCTAAGGCAAATAGAAAGATTTCCTATTACTAATTCCTTTAAAGATTCTAATGGTAAACAATGGAAATTAGTTAAGTCTGCTAATGATAGTGGTGTAGAAATACCAGACCCACAGTATGTACAAATTACTGATTATTGGAACCATGAATTTCCTAATAGTAATGGTAAGGTATTTATATATGTAGTAGAAGGAATTAAGAGACCTAGAATACCCTCTGAGACCTCTATAAATGTATTATATCAGTGGTTCAGTACTAATAATGTACAAACATTCACCCCACAAATGATAACACCTCAGGAATGGTTCTCAGCTAATGTATATGTATCTGACATTACTGATACTAGATTAAGTAAGTTAAATGCTTTATGTAATACTAAAGTAGTAGAGAAACCAAGTAATAAAGAACCAGATATAGATATAAGTTTATTAGGAGTAAGTAATGAACCAGAAACAAATACAACAGTTAGACCTATTACTAAGTCAAATAAAAATTAATACTATAGAGTTATATGAGAAAGAACCTACTAAGAAACAACTAATACATACAGGTATGTGTAAGAGTAGTAAATTACTTAGAGGTATTATATGTGATGATGATGTGATTGATATAGGAGCTATAGGACTTACTCTACTTATTAAAGAACACGAATAGTATTGACTACAAATAATTTAAGAGCTACCCTATATATATATAGGGTAGCTCTTACTTTTTAGGAGTAATATATTATGGCAAATGAAAAGAAAGAAGAAAAGAAAAAATCTGTAAATGTTCTTAAAAACTTTAATTATGATAGAGCTTTAGCTTTAGCTAAAAAGGAATTAAAAGAAAATGCTGAATTATATAAGAAGTTAGCTGATGTCTGATATTTACCTAAATACTAATAGATAAAAAA
>GL995219.1:7608-12124 GCA_000222855.1 Succinivibrionaceae bacterium WG-1
GCTAAACCTATTGAACCTACACCTATAGACCCTCTAGCAAAACAACCAGTGTATACTAGAGAGCCCTATAGAGCCCCTACATCAAGTATAACACCTTCTACACCTATACCTAAAGAGAGTATCTTCTTAAGCACTCTAGATGCTGATAGAGGTGTATATAAATGGGATAGACAACAAGCATATAAGAATGCCTATGACCCTACACTTAGTTTAGATGATATTTCTATAAATAACATTATGTATAGTGAGAACTATGCACCTAAGGCTTATAAAGATAAAGGTAATGGTGAATGGGATGTAGGGTTTGGTTATCAAAACCCTAAAGAAGTAAATCAATATACTACTATGGATTTATATACAGCTAAGAAAAGAGCATGGGATTTTATACAAAACCTAAGAAAAGTTAATGCATATGCTTATGATGCTTTTGCTAATAACCCTGAAGCTAGAATTATATTAGATGATTTAGGTTATAACTTAAAGTATGGTTTAAATTATGATTCTATAAAAGAAGCTATTGCTAGTGGTGATATTAATAAGTTAATGGAAGTTAGTTTACTTTACACTGGTGCAGATGGTAATAAAGACCCTGAATTAATTAGAAGAAGAAACATGACTAGAGATGTAACTATGAATTGGAGAAAACATAATGGCTATTGATCCACATTTAGTAAAAAATGAGATATCCCCATATACAACTATGCAATTAGCTAATGCTCTTAGTAATAAAGGGCTTAGCTTTGATTTAGATAAGACTCATATAAATAGTCCTTTTCATTGGCTCAATGAAATACAAAATAGCATGAAAAATATTGAGGCTAATAAAGCTGTTAGGTATTTAGACCAATTATCACAAGACCCTGATAAGCTTATACAAATGAGAAATGCTCATTCAATCAATGGTAATGATATGTATGAAGCTTATAGAAAGCAATTAGGTAACTATGCAAACTTTGTATTTGGTTCTCAAACATCAGAGAATACTGAAGCTATGAATGGTAAAAATACAGGAGCTAAAAAGGTATATGATGATAGAAGAGACACATTATTTACTAATGCAGTTAAGGATAATACATCTAAAGGTATATTAGATGAATCCTTAGACACTATTTATACTAAAGCAGGTATAGGTAATCAGACTGGTCAAGAGAGATTAGATGCATTAGCTAGTTTAGGTAAAGCTTATGAAAATCGTATTACTCAATATGGAGCACCTATAGTACAACAACAAGCTATAGAAAAAGGTTTAACTAATGAGCAACTAGTTCAAAATCCAGCATATATACAAGGTATGCTAGAAGAAGCTAATCTACTTAAAGGTAACTTTACTAAAGGAGCTGAACCTAATTTTAATAATATACATACGGGTATTATGAGTTTAATTAATGCTAAAGGTGACCCTAAAACTAAAGAACTTAGAGTTAATGAAGATAACTATAATAAAAATATAGAGTCACTCTATTCTAGTGCTACTGATGTAGATGATTTTATTAAAAAACTTGATATGAATAGCTTTAATTTTGGTAAGGGTATGTTACCTACTACTGAAAGACATACATATATTACAGAGTATGGTAATAGAAGACTTAGGGAAGCTCTTAATAATAATCCTCAATTAAATGAGAAAGTAGATAAGGCTATTGTTACTTTAACAAATTCTACCAATCCTACTGAAAGAAATGCTGCTGAAATGGAACTATATGGTATCTTGAATAATATTAATGAGGTAGCCTCCAAGATGGTAAGAAATAATCAATACAGCATAGACATAGCTCCTATAACTCAAGACTATACAAAGCGTATACAAGATGCTTTAACTAATAGTAGAGATGTAGATGATATAGCAAAAGGCTTAGATGTGGCTTCATTTATGGAAAACATAGGTACTCCTTTAACTTTCCCTAGTCTGTTCCAAGACATCTTTTTTACAGGTGGTAATGAACTCACAGACACTAATGCTACAGGTATGAAAAATTTAATTCAAAACTTTATAGACTCTGATGAACAACTGCAAATAGCATATAACAGTTATGATAAAAAAACACAAAGAAATATAAAAGATAGAGTAGCAGAACTGATATTAAAAATACAAAGGAAGCTGAAGGTATTCTAAAGGTAGCTAGAGATAAGAATGGTATATTTAATATAAATACATTGAAATCTACATTAAAGCAACCAGAATATGGTAACACCGATGCAGTGTTACAAGATTTAACAAAATTTCTTACAAGATTTACTATGCCTAAATATAAAGAGATGCATCAAGAAGGTAGAGTAAAATCATTAGATAGTATGACAAAAAAAGATAAATAATGGTACTATGTACTTTTGACATGAGGGTACATAGCATATGGGTAAAGATAAAGAAGATAGCTCTTTAGGTTTTATAGGTATAGTGGCTGTAATAGCCTTACTTTGTGGTTTAGAATCATGTAAAAACTACAGAGAACATACTGAAGAGTATAATAAATTTAAACGTGAGGTTATACATTTCATGGCTGAAACAAATAATAAAGTTACTCCTAAAACGAAATTAGTAAAAAAGTATAATCATTCTAAAAAGAAAAGAAGAGCGGATGGTAGAACAGCTCTATCTAACGCTGATTTAATAAATAATTATAGACAACTAAAGGTAGACCAATCTACTAATAATGGAGATTTTAATGAGTATCTTAATGCTTTAGATAATAGTCCTTTTAGAGAAAGGATGATGGAAGAAGGTTCTTCCAGAGATTTACAAGCATTAGCTCTATTAGAGTTATTTAATAATTATCAGATGGATCCAAGCATATGGAATCTTTATGGAACATTTGGTAAAAATAAAGATATATCTAGTTCCTCTGAATTATTTAATTGGTTAAACTCTATAGCTTTAGCTAATGCTGTACCTTATATAAATGAGGCTACCATAGCTAAACCAGATGCAAAATGGGGACTTAGCTTTGCAGAGGATAGTGTAGGTAAAAATAATGATACAGATAATGCATTTACTATAATGGGAAATGCTATGGCTTTACCTTTTACTGAAGCATATGAAAATGAAGACACTAGTGGTAGAGGTAAATTCCAAGAAAGAGCAACTAAATTTTTAAAGAATTTAAATACTGCGGATAGTATTAGAACTTTAACTAATATTATGAGTACCTTAGGTTATGACTTAAATAGCAGAGACCCTCAAGAAAGGCAACAAGCATCTAGAGCTATGTATGATATTATTAATCATATGTTATGGGCTAATGAGGATTTAAGTGTAGATAGTTTTATAAAGAGTATGAGGTCATTAGTAGCTAATCCCAATAGGGAAGAAGAAATTGCTCAAATGCAAGAGGTATGGAAACCTTATGATGGGTATAATAATCAAGCTAAAGCTTATGATTGGTATGATGAACAAGGTAATATAGTAGAAGGTCTTGATGATACCGGAAATCCTATAGGACAAACGCCTATAGAAGCACCTGTTGTAGAAGATATTAGTTCAGATAATAATAATAATAATAATAGTGATGATAAGGGTAATACAAAATATGAATTAGAAGCTATTAAGGAAAATGTATTACAAAATGCACAAAGACCTAATATAGACCCTCAACTACAAGACTACTCTTATGCATTAAAAGCACCTCTATCTGATGAAGAGATGTATCAACTAGGTAGAGAAGCAGGTAGAAAAATGGTAGAAGCTTCTACAAGAAAATATGATATTAGTTACCAGGATGCTTTAAAAGCAAATACTATAAAGTAATTGGGTTAGTGGTTTAAGTGATGAAGAAGCTGCTCAATTAGGTAGAGATATAGCATTAAGACAAATGGGTTTAAAATAATAAACATTATAAGCCCCTATAGCCCAACTATAGGGGTTTTACTTTAGGAAAAGTGTATGGATAACCAAAGTAAATACAAAGAAGAATTTACCTTTACCTTTGATGGTGAAGCTTTTAGTAAACATGAAGTATCAGCACTACAATTATCTCAATCCTTAGTAGGTTTAAATACATTGCTAACTAGATGTGCACTACTTGAGTATTTAGAATCAAAAATGAATGAATAGATAAATTCCCTTTATTAAGTATTTATCTACATTTAGGCTCTTTACAACTATGTAATTTAAGGTTATACTAAAAATAATCAACAACTAATTAGGTTTTAATTATGAAAGAGTTCAATCAAACATTATTACTTCTTATACGTATATTTGATTACTTAAATAATACATTTGAAAAGTATGGTTTAGAAGCAGTTAAAGATATAACAGACCCTTCTTTAGAAGATTTGGAAGATACACTATCTAAAATAAATACTATTTTACCTTCTGAAGCAGGTAATGCTAAACAAGCAATATTATTAGCTCAAAGTCTAATAAGTACACTTAAAAGTGAAAATATAGATGAATTAAGTTTTAAAGCTCAAATGAAATCTATACTAAATACTAACATACATAAAATAGGAGAGTTATAATGACACAAGAAGATAGAATGTACTTAGAATTTCTTAATGCTCGTTTAACTAAAATCTATTT
>GL995219.1:13456-17689 GCA_000222855.1 Succinivibrionaceae bacterium WG-1
AAAATAGCTTCAACAGTAAAAGAAAAGGCTACTTATGCAAAAGCAGATTCCAATGCTTTTGTTATAAGTGAAACAATAGAATAATTAGAGAGAAAAGGAAAAGTATCTTGACAGGTTTCGCTGACAGATAGGGCAATCATGTATTGTTGTTATAATTTCTTTTGAATAGGTATGAACTTATTTTGAAAATTAGAAAATATATTACTTACCTTTGTCTGTTATGACCTTTTGGGGATATTAACAAGTTCTACACAATAATACTGAATGTTAATTGTTCATTCACATTGCAAGCTTGGACAATACTATTTATCTTAGTTCATATTGTATAAAAATGAACTTAATTATATGAATTTAAATCGATTTTAATTAAGATTTCTATTATCATAATAACTTGTTATGATGTAGATAATGATGCAAGTCTCATCTTTTGATGTTTTTCATTGTGATAAAAAATGCATGAAGTGATTTATTAAATTATTTTTCTTCTTTTTCTAATTTTTTAAAATATGAAGCAACAATTACATCATATTCTTCTTTACTTAATAATCTAGATTCGTAATTATTATAGGTTTCATGAAACTTGTCTAAAAAATTGTTAATTTTGAGATTGTTATAATTAATATTCCCTACATGTTCATATTCATCAAATAGCATATCACTCTCCTGTTGAGATAGATTACCAGGGATCCGATCATAATTAGAAAAGTACAATGCTACATAAGTAGTTTCAATTCTTTCAGGTTCAATAGTACATGGACATTCTTCGGCGATTTTTGAATCATCCCATATCACTTCGTTTTCTTTAGTATATTTTACTGTTAAGAGATTATTATTTTTTCTTAAGCTTTCAATCATTTTACAAATTGCAAGTGGAGAATTAAGATTATTATTTTCTTTTCTTCCTAAAAGTTCGTCTACAGATAAATTAAACTCATCAGCTATTTTTATAATCTGAGGTATGGAAAATGTTCCATTTTTTAAATGCTTATGAACATTTGGTTGGGTTGTACAAAGGAGTTCTGCTAACTGACTTTGGGTAATTTTGCGTTCTTCTAATAGTTTGGTAATATTTTTAGCTAGCGTAAGTTGATAGTTATTATCCATTTTTTCCCTCTTTGTATATTTAATATTTGATTTTTATTTTCAGCATAAATATATCATAAAAAAAATAATAATATTCAAGCATAAATGTATAATACATCACATTTATGTATAACTTATAGTTATAAGTATATAACTGTGAGTTATAATATGGTATATTAAAAATATACGAAAGTTATGTTTTTTTTAATTTTTGGTAAAACAAATGATTGGAATATAATCTCCTTTTGGGAGTAAAATTTTAACCATAATAAAGCTTTATCATTGATTCTATCAATATAAAGTATGTTAACTATTACTTAATAATAAAGTAGTTTAAAAATCTTATTGTTCATAAGGCGCTGTGAACGATGGATAGATTGCTAAGATTGTATCAGTGTATTTTTATACGCTGATAGCAAGTTAGGATGCTACCACCGTTGTTTTTACGCGCCTATAAAAACAACCTAAAGTTTCATCTTTTCTTGTCTCGCATCAAAGCTTCTTGTTTCCATCGTTCATAGTTAATATTCGATATAAAGGAACTTTAGTATGCTTTTAAATATTAGATACGACAACACTGTAAAGAACATTATATTAGATCAAGATTCTACAGATCAACTATTGTGTACTTTATATTTTGAGTTTGCTCAAAATGATCGTTTAGACCCAATCATGAGAATGCTGCTTTCTTATTGTTTTGCTACTGGATTTT
Organism: Succinivibrionaceae bacterium WG-1; assembly: GCA_000222855.1. Classification (GTDB taxonomy): domain Bacteria; phylum Pseudomonadota; class Gammaproteobacteria; order Enterobacterales; family Succinivibrionaceae; genus WG-1. Next base: position 15,252 of record GL995219.1, read on the forward strand.
CAGGAGTTAACAAGGAAAAACTAGTTCAACAGCTTTGGAATGAAGCTTTTAATAAAAAGGAATACAACAATATGCATAAATTAAATCGAAAGCTTGGTTTTAGTAAAGCTCAAATTAAAAATAATGAGCGAATTTCTTTTGAACCATTACAAGATGAAATGGCTGATTCAACAATGTTTTATAACATGGAATCGGAAATAATTACAAATGAGTCTAATGAAAATTTTATAAAGAGACTGGTTGATTTATTACCAAAGAAACCAGGGTGGGTAAATGCGGTAATAAATGTGTATATATATGGAGAAAGCATACGAGATTATGCTCAAGCAATTAATGATTCAGAAAATAACATAACTCAAAAATTAAAACGAGCTAAAGAAAAATTAAAAAAAATTTTAAAAAAACGTCAGATTTTATTCAACGAGGAGGCTATTAAATAGAAGACTATTTTTTTATAAAAATAAGTTTTTATTAACTTTGGTGATATTGCAATATTTTTAATTGTAATATTAAGTAAATCTTTATTTAGAATTAGTGAGGTTTACTATGAATTTAAATAAAGGAAAATGTTTTAAGGAAATTAAAATGAAAAATTACAAATTTGAATCTAAATTAGATGCTCAGTGGGCAAGTTTTTTTGATGTGAGTGGAGTTGAATGGGAATATAAAACTAGAAGTTATGAACTTGGTAATGGTATTGACTTTGTTCCTACTTTTACCTTAAACAACGTTGGTATCAGACATGATGGTAAATTTATTTTTGAAGACAGTATTTCTGTTGTGGTTTCTGTTCACTTGAAAGAAATGGATATTCTAAAAATTAAAATTTTCATCATCAAGGAGGGAAAGTTTTATTAGTTGGAAATATACCTCAACAAGAAAAAATTACTGATATTTTAGACCATATTATGAAGGTATCTAAACTTGAAGAAATTCCTGAGATTTTTTTCTACAATTTTTTAGATATTGATGGAGATCTTTATTGTGCATATCCTGGTATTGCCAAAAATGGTAAATTTACACTTTTTGGGGAAGAGACTGAATATTTAGACGATATGGATAAAGACAAAACCAAAATTGCTTATGACAGAGCAAGAAATACAGATATTACTGAAAAGACAACATATGTTTTTGATGGTGAAAGTAATATCCAATTATTTAATGAACATTGCTTGCTAAATAAGCTTAATGATGAACGCATGTGTTTTATTATGAATGAACGGAAGGAGAAAGAAAAACAGGCTTCAAAACTATTTAGTTAGATTTTACTAATTTAAAAAATAGGTTTCTAGTGTATTAGTCTAGTGATGGTGTACGGAAACCTATTTTAAACAATTTTTTTTTAATTTTACTTACTATGGAGATAATAAAATGAATAGAGATAATAAAAATATTTTGGCTTCTAATTCTTTAATAAGTGTAAATAATGAAGTCAATGTAAATAATTGGGAAAATGAGCTTGAATATAGGTATATTCACGACTCTAAAGAAATAAAAAATACCATACACAATTTAGAAATAATTTTACAAAATGATCCTAATTTACAGGGATTTGCTTTTAATGAAATGTCAAACTTGGTTCAAAAGACAGGTGTAATCCCTTGGCATAGCCCTGGAAATTTAAAATATTGGAGAGAAGCCGATACAGCTCAATTAAAATCTTATATTGAGCAAAAATATTGTCAATTTTCAGATAGAAACTATGATATAGCTTTTACAAAAGTTACTGACGATAGAAGTTTTCATCCATTAAAGGATTATTTAAATAATCTTCCTGAATGGGATAAAACTCCACGACTTGATGAACTTTTTATTAAATTACTAGAAGCTGATGATAATGCTTATGTTAGAGCTGTAACAAGAAAAACTTTAGTTGCAGCTGTTAAAAGAATATTTAATCCTGGACTAAAATTTGATTTCTTATTAGTGTTAGATGGTATTCAAGGTATTGGAAAAAGCACTATATGGAAGCAATTAGCTGGCGAAGATGATGGGTTAACTCTTACTGATATGGATGATAAATCTGCTGCGGAAAAGCTACAAGGATATTGGATCGTTGAAATAAGTGAATTAGCGGGCATGAAAAGAGCTGATATTGCAAAAGTAAAATCATTTTTATCAACATCTGATGATAAATATAGAAAGACATATGGCAAGGAAGTAGAAAGTCATCCAAGACAATGCATTATTGTTGCAACGGTAAATGGAGAACATGGATTCTTAAAAGATATTACAGGTAATAGACGTTTTTGGGTTATAAAATGCAATCAGAAAAATAAAACTGTGTCTTGGAATATTGATTCAGAAACTCGTGATCAAATTTGGGCAGAAGCTAAATATTACAGCGAGCAAGGAGAGGAATTGTATCTAAAAGATGAGTTGCTTATAGAATCAGAGAATGTTCAGCAATCTGCAATGGAAATAGATGAAAGACAAGG
>GL995219.1:18435-20477 GCA_000222855.1 Succinivibrionaceae bacterium WG-1
CCTAACACGCTATTTAGAAAATTAATGGTGGAATTTTCAATCAAAAAAATAATCATGAATGAAGATGGTATAACTGCCACTGGGTATAAGAGATGGGAAAGTGTCTTGGGTTCAGATACTTAGGTTATTCTTATCCTGGGGCTGTGATAAAAATTTCAACAGGAACAAGCTAGATTTATATGCATTTTTTACCTAATGTATATATGAGAAAATAAAAGTTCAAATGAATATTCCCAAATAAACATTTTTTATAATTAAAAATCTCAGTAAAAAAATTCAAAGTCTAAAATTAAGTTCCATAACTTTATGAAGTTATTGTAGTTCAAAAAAACAATTCACTGATTTTCACAAATTGGGAAAACTTTTAATCACAAGAAAAATGAAATTATAAAACTGTAGATTTTTTATTATGGTGTTGCAGATTAAGGCGAAAACAAACGTAGGATTTTGGAAATTTGAAATGAATAAAAAAAATTATTTAATAATATGCTTAGTAGATTGTTTAGTTACTATTCATCGTTTAAATAATATCTAACTTCAATGAGATATAAGAAATTATGATAAGTGAAATTTTTCTTAAGAGCTTACAAAGTTAGATAAAGTTATCATTTATATTTAAAAGAAACATTTAAACTATCTAATTTATATTCAAAATTAAATCCATATACCCATATAGAAGTATTAACGCCAATAGATTATATAGAACGAATATGATGAAATTAAAATTACTAGCTCTTTGTTTATCTTTTACAATTATGTGCCAATTTAATAATGCTTTGGCTGAAAATGATGATATTAGTGAATATACAGAGCAAGCTATAATTCATATTGAAAATGATGATTATCAAGAAGCTAAAGTTCTTCTAGAAAAAGCAAGTAATTTAGGAGATGGTTTAGCATCATACTTATTAGGCGTAATGTATTATAGTGGCGAAGTAGGGAATGTTGATTACCAAAAGGCCTATCAACTTTTTGAAAAAGCCGCTAGTGCCAATGTTCCCAATGCTATTACTTATTTAGGAATAATGCATTTAGAAGGAAGTTTTGTAAAAAAAGATTTTACTAAGGCTAAAGCATATTTTGAGAAAGCGGCAAACCTTGAAGATGAAGATGCAATTTTTAATTTAGGATATATATACCACTTAGGTTTAGGCGTACCTAAAAACTACGCGAAAGCCAAAAGCTTTTATGAAAAAGCTGGATCTTTTGAACAACCAACAGCGTTAAATAATTTAGGACTCATGTACTATAACGGTGAGGGAGTAACCAAAGACTTCTTAAAAGCAAAAAGTTACTTTGAACAATCAAAAGAATTAGGTGAACCTCTTGCAACTTATAATATAGGATTACTCTATTATAAAGGCGAAGGTGTTAAACAAGACTATAAAAAAGCTTATGAATATTTTAAAGAAGCGGCTGATGCTCAAGTTATTCAAGCTATAACTTACTTAGGACTTATGTATCAAAAAGGAGAATACGTAAAGAAGGATAGCTCTAAAGCAATAGAGTACTTACAAAAGTCTATTACATTAAATGATCCTATAGCAATGAGTAATTTAGGAAAAATGTATTATGATGGTGACGGCGTAAGTCAAGATTTTTCAAAAGCAAAAGCTCTTTATGAAAAAGCAATCGAGATAAATGAATTACCAATAGCTTTAAGCAATTTAGGAATGCTTTACATGGAAGGTAAAGGTGTTTCAAAAAATACCCATTTTGCTAAAGTACTTTTTGAAAAGGCGGCAAATTTAGGAGAACCTGTGGCTAAAACAATCTTGGTTGGTTGTATTATCTTGGTGATGGTGTTGCTAAAGATTATTCCAAAGCCAAACTTCTATTGCAAGAAGCTGTTAATGCAAACATACCACTTGCTATGAATAATTTAGGTCTATTTTATATGCAAGGTTTAGCGCAAGAGCCAAATTATAAAAAAGCGCTAGAACTATTTTCTAAAGGAAGCCAATTAAAAGATCCATATAGCATAAATAGCATGGGATATATGTATTTAAATGGCTTTGGAGTAACTCAAGATTATCACCAAG
>GL995220.1:0-2147 GCA_000222855.1 Succinivibrionaceae bacterium WG-1
ACTAATTAACTTAACATTTAGATTTTACTTAGTCAATATATTTTTAATTCTTGTTTATTTTTGTACTATGTATGGTTATTTCAGTCAGAGAAGAAAAACTTAAGAATCTACGCCATAAAGTTTAGAACCTTGTGCCAAGGAGTTTTTATTTTGTTTTTATTAAAAAGCCAAAGACACATGTTGCTTTTAACGAAACTTTTTACAAAATTATTGTCATAGCGTTATAAAAAAATAGCTTTTTTAAGATACATATTAGTATTTATCAATACTTAATACATTTTGAAATTACATTGGTGTTTGTTCTCAAAACACTGAATATAAATGGAATTCTCTGCAAGATTTGAACATTGCGTTTCCACCTTGAAAGGGCGGCGTCCTGGGCCGCTAGACGAAGAGAACAAGAAAAATAAAATCTTTAAAATTAAGCAATTATAACATTTATTTTATTTATTCATTTGTAAATTTTGAATAAAAAAATAACCAACAAAAGTTAATAAAACTTTAAATTGGTTATTTGAACAATGTTTACATTTTTTAACGAGGTGTTTTACACCTTGGGATAGAATATATTACAAATTTAATCTATCGATTTTTAAAAGAACAAATTGTTTATAAAATTTTAAAAATTTTATTTAAATATTCTTTTGAATATAACCAACAATTTGGTCAGCTTCGATAAATTTAACTACCGAATCTATCGCTATACTATTAGGTAAATTCTTAATACTTGCAGATTCCACAAGTACAGTAACGCCTGCTTTTAACAAGTTGGCTACCACTAACTCAGCATTTGCAGCATTTTCTTCAGCATAAACGTAAACTAACTTACCGCTTAATAACAAGCTATGAGCCACATTCTTTACAAGATTTGAATTTATTCCATCAACACTTGTGTTAAATAAGAATGCTTTAGCATCTTGTTTCACGATAGACTTAATAATTTCTGCATCTGTTAAAGGTTTGGCATTTGCATTTAATGGGAATACCTTAGTAACAACACATGCTGCTGAAGTCATGTTAGTAATTCTATCAATAAGAATTAGTTCACCTAATGTCTTATGTTGTTTGAATTCATCTGCAACCACGGCATCAACAAATGAAATACTGCAATTTGCAATACCATTTTTGGTTATAGAAGTTACTTCATTTTGCGCACCTGTATTTACATCAATAGCGTAATGAATTGCAGTCACTTGAGCAGGAACTAATTTAGTTCCTAATTTTACAAAGAACTCATGACCTACTTCTAATTCATTGTCATCCATCCAAAGAAGAGTTGCTTCTAAATCGCGAGTAACTGTAGGCTTGGTATCTTTTACTAATACACAACCACGTGAAATATCAACTTCTCTATCTAATTGAATAGTAACAGGTTGGCCAACAAATGCAGATTGAGAGTCTTTATTACCAACATAGATACTCTTTACATGAGCTTTTTCACCACTTGGTAAAACTTGTAATTCATCGCCTACATTAACAGAGCCAGCTTCAATTTGACCTTGGAAACCACGGAAAGCTTGATTTGGGCGACATACTCTTTGAATTGGTAAATAAAAACCTTCTTCTGTCTTTTCAGTTTGAATATCAATACTTTCTAAGTAAGGAAGTAAAGCTTCGCCTTGATACCATGGAATATTAGCAGACTTATGAGTAACGTTATCACCTTCTGTTGCAGACAATGGAATAATTGCTACACTAAAGAGACCTAATTCTGATTTTAAAGCATTGATTTCAGCAACAATAGCATTAAACTTTTGTTCATCAAAACCAATTAAATCCATCTTGTTTACAGCAAAAACAAATAACGGATCCCCATTAAGGCACAAATACGAGCATGACGTCTAGTTTGTACTAATACGCCCTTTTTGGCATCGACTAAAATTACCGCTAAATCCGCAAAAGAAGCCCCTACTGCCATGTTACGAGTATATTCTTCATGGCCCGGAGTATCAGCAACAATAAAACTTCTCTTATCTGTTGTGAAATAACGGTATGCAACGTCAATGGTAATACCTTGTTCTCTTTCTGCTAGTAAACCATCAAGTAGTAATGAATAGTCAATCTTACCATCACGGCTACCAACTTTTGATTCAAGTTCTAGTGCTTTAATCTGGTCAGCGTAAAGAAGTTTTGAATCGTAAAGAATA
>GL995220.1:2557-11406 GCA_000222855.1 Succinivibrionaceae bacterium WG-1
CAATTAAGGTAGATTTACCATCATCAACACTACCACAAGTAATAAACTTTAATAATGAATTGTTACTCATTTTAGAAATACCCCTCTCTCTTTCTTCTTTCCATGCTTCCTGCAGCTTCATGGTCTATTACACGACTACTTCTTTCTGAAGATACAGCACCTAATGTTTCTTCAATAATTTCATCTAAAGTTGTCGCATTAGATTCCATACCACCAGTTAAAGGGTAACAACCTAAAGTTCTAAAACGAACCTTTTTATATTCAATCTTTTCACCTGGATTTAATTTTAGACGGTCATCATCAACCATGATGATATTGCCATCTCTTTCAATTACAGGGCGTTCTTTAGCAAAATATAGTGGCACAATATCAATGTTTTCACGTTTGATATATTCCCAAATATCTCTTTCAGTCCAATTTGAAATTGGGAATACACGAATGCTTTCACCTTTTTGAATTTTTGCATTATAAAGTTTCCACATTTCAGGACGCTGATTCTTTGGATCCCACGCTTGTTCTGCATTTCTAAATGAAAAAATACGTTCTTTTGCGCGAGACTTTTCTTCATCACGACGTCCACCACCAAAAGCCGCTGTAAAACCATATTTGGCAAGAGCTTGCTTTAAAGCTTGAGTCTTCATGATATCTGTGTAAGCAGAACCATGTTCAAATGGATTGATTCCTTTCTTTACACCTTCTTCATTAGTGTACTTGAGCATTTCAATGCCTAATTCTTGCGCTCTACGATCACGAAACTCAATCATTTCCTTAAACTTCCATGTAGTATCTACATGAAGAAATGGAAAAGGTGGCTTTTCAGGATAGAATGCTTTTAAAGCAAGATGAAGCATTACAGAGCTATCTTTTCCGATAGAATAAAGCATTACAGGATTTTCACACTCTGCGGCAACCTCACGTATAATGTAGATAGACTCTGCCTCAAGTTTATCTAAATGAGTTAGATCTGACATTTATATCTGCTCCCTTTTAATATTTATTTGCATTCTTTGGATCAATTACAATCTTTTCTTCAGAACCATCTGTCTTAGTTATTGTCCAAATAACTAAACCTCTTTCTTTGGCGTAGTGCGTCACGCTACCACGTCCACCCATATCAGCTCCTAAGAAAAAACTAATTGCATGTTTAGGACATTCTTTTAAACAAGAACAACATCCCCAACAATCTTCTTTAATCAATATTTGCGCTTTAGTTCCAGGTTTATTCTTTTCTCCTGTTAAAGTTAAGAGGTTCCCAGGACATGCTTCAACGCATTTACCACAGCCAATACAAAGACTAGTATCAATCTTAATGCTCATAAGAATCTCCTAAACGAACTAAGTCACGTTTAATAATCTTGATTTCGCCATTTTCAAGTTTTGAATTTACATAGCATTCCCATTCAGAACTCTTTTCTGGATAATCTTTATTTTCAGCAAAAGAATGCCATCTTGTTTCATGACGAGCATCTAAATGCGCAATTAATGCTATTGCCACATCAAGTCTTTCATTTAATTCAGCAATATGTAATAAATCACGAGTATTGTTTGCTTTTAATTTTTTACTTAATACTTGTAATTCCTTAATCTTAGTTTTTGCAATTTCTAAACTTGCATGATTAAATTGATAATGTTGAGTAATACCACCTGCATACTCATCCATAATCTTTTGCATTGCTTCTTCCAAATCTTGAATTGAGAATGCAGACTCAGGATTATCAAAATAATTTATATAAGACTTTATAAAAGAAGCGCTATTTTCTTCTAAATCGGAAACCGCAACGGTTGCTTCTAAATTTTCACCAGAAATTTTAGAAGAAAAAACATTAGCAATATCGTCTGCCGCAATTAAAGCTTCAGCTAAAGCTCCAGTTACATATTTTTGCGGACAACCTCCTGCCACATCCCCAGTTGCATACAAACCTTTAACAGTAGTTCTACGATTATTATCAATCCAATAACCACTAGCAGTGTGACCTCCAACAATGTAAGGTTCGGTACCACAAATCTCTACATTCTGCACACTTGGACCATTATCTGCTTCTAACCACTTTAAAGTTTGGCTTGGTGCCATATTTAAATATGCTTTATAAAGGTCTGTTTGAGTTTGTTCTGATATCCCTTTGGTACCTAAATAGCATGGACCACGACCTGCTAAATTTTCAGAAACAGTACCATATAAACGTTCTGAAGTTGTTAAACCATATTTTTGTTCATAAACTTCACCATTACTGTTAAGTTGATGAGCGCCAACACCTTGAGCAATTGTTCCTGTTGGAGCAATAGTATCTTTACAACGTAGAGCAATAAAACGCATTTCAAATGTGGTCATTTCTGCGCCTGCTCTTAGTCCCATCGCAAAACCTGCTCCAGTATTAAACGGTGAATACCACATCTTATGTCTTGAGAATCCTGGATTATTAGGACGATAAATTCCAGCAGCCCCTCCTGTTGCCATTAACACTACTTGAGCATTAAAGTCATAAGCTATATTCTCATTAACATTAAATCCAACAGCACCTGTTACAAAAGTTTCTCCATTAACATTGCTTGTTTTTAAATCTGTGATATTCACGTGATTTAATACTGAAACATTCTTTGATGTAGTCGCAGCTTTAGCTAATATTGGTTTAATATTTTCACCATTAATTTTGATATTACGCCAACCGCGAGATACATATTTTCCATTCTCGTCTTTTAATATTACAAGGCCTAAACGTTCTAATTCATGAGTCACTTCATTTAAGTTCTGAGACATCGAAAGAAGCAAATCTTCACGAACAATTTTATCGCCATCCTTTTTGGCATATTCCACATAATCTTCAGGTTTATGCCCTTCTGTGATGTAAGCATTTAAAGCATTAACCCCGGCAGCTAAACAACCACTTCTTTTAATATTTGCTTTTTCAATAATGTGTACTTTTAAATTAGATTTTTTCCTAATATATAAGCAGCATAGCAACCTGCTGTGCCACCCCCGATAATTAATACATCGGTTGTAATTTTTTTTACTTCTAAAGTCATATGCTTAAACTTACTCAATCGTAAATACTTATTTATTAGTTCACTTCATTGTGCTTTTTAATAGCAATATTTTTAAATCATCTCTGTATTACAAAAAATAACTTAAAAATGAGAATTTTTATCGTTATTGCTTTTTAATTACTAGTATTTTACTAGGAATTATTTAAAATTCAACAAAAATTCATACAATTTTACTAGGATTTTAATTTTTTTTGAAAATCTATCTAAAAAACAGGCAATTTAAAGAATTTTTGATTATTTTTTATACTTTGCTATCTAGAACAAATAAAAAAGTTTCTTTATTAAGTAAGGATTTTATTTTTATTATTTCATTAGAGTTTTGTGAATTAAAAACAGAACTTAAAAATAAAAAACACCTTGAGACAATAAAACAGTAAAGATAAATAATAAAAAAAATCTAAAGATTTATAAGAAAGAAGAAAGGAAAATCAATGTATAAAAATCAAATAAGTCCCAAAAAGTTTAATTAAAGAACACACAATTTATTAAACTTTTAGGACTTTCATATTGGCTTATAAAAATTCTTTGCTATATTTTTCTAAACTCAAAAAATTGAGCTAATATAAAATAATTAAATAATATAGCTGTTGTTTTCATTTTCTAAAGTTTCGTTGATAACAGTTGTAGTATTATTATCTGTAAGCTTAAAGTAACGAGTTACAAATACATATACTTTTTCACCAACTTCAACAGGTTCTTCTGCAATTGGGCGATGTACAGTAATAAGTTCTCCTTTAACTCTGATGTTTACTTCTATATCCGTACCTCTAAAGAATAATTTTTCAACTTCACCAATATCAGCAGATGCCTGATACTTAAATTTATCTGTAATTTTAGCAATACTAATAAATTCAGGACGTAATACTGCACGACTATTAGAATCTATGTCATTAAAACCTTTAAAAATTCCAGGATTTTGAATAATAGTTGGACTACCAATAAATTCAGATACGAAAGCAGTTTGCGGTTCTCGATAAATTTCATAAGGAGAACCTGATTGCTCTACTCTACCGTGATTAGTAATGATAATTTGGTCAGCAACTTCAATTGCTTCATCCTGGTCATGAGTTACGAATATACTAGTAATACCAACTCTTGAAATTAAATCCTTTAACCAAGAACGTAATTCTTTACGAACCTTGGCGTCAATTGCAGCAAATGGTTCATCAAGAAGTAATAACTGAGGTTCAATTGCTAAGGCTCTTGCAAATGCTACACGTTGACGTTGTCCACCAGACAATTCGTTAGGGTAACGTTTTCCATACCTTTTAAACCAACAAGATTAATTAAATCCATTACACGTTCTTGAATGTCTTTTTCTTCCACTTGGCTATTTTTAAGGCAAATGCCACATTATCAAATACTGTTTGATAACGAAATAAAGCATAGTTTTGAAATACAAAACCAATACCACGTTTACTTGGAGCTACATTATTAACAAGCTTACCATCAATATATATTTCGCCAGAATCTGCTGTTTCTAAACCTGCTAAAATTCTTAAAATTGTAGTTTTACCACTACCACTAGGACCAAGAAGACCTACAAGCTTACCTTTTTCTACTGAAAAGCTTACATCATTTGAAGCTTTAAAATCTCCAAAAAATTTGTTGATATGTGATAATTGAACGTATGGCTTTATATCTTTATTATTTAATTCGTTGCTCATATTCTTGTACGATTACTCGTCTCCTAACATATTCTTTTATATTACTTGAGTGCTTTCTTCTTACTGCTTACGTTTATCTATTTTTAGCATATTTACGTTTGCCATAAAATTCTAAAACGTTACGAGCAATCAATATAATTATTGCCATCACTACTAAAAGTGAAGATATCGCAAAAGCCCCTGAAAAATCATAACCTTGATAAAGAAGTTCTATATATAAAGGCATTGTATTAGTTTTGCCTTGCAAGTGTCCTGATAATACGGATACCGCACCAAACTCACCCATTGCTCTTGCTGTACACAATACCACCCCATATAAAAACGCCCATTTTATATTTGGAAAAGTAACATCCTTAAATATTCTAAAACCTGACGCACCCATTAAAGCAGCAGCTTCTTCTTCATTACGACCTTGAGCATTTAGCACCGGAATAATTTCTCTTGAAATAAATGGGAATGTTACGAATACAGTTGCAAGTACAATACCAGGAACTGCAAAAATAACCTTTATACCAAGGTCATGAATAAATGGATATAAAAAGCTTTGTCTACCAAAGGTAAGTACAAATATTAAACCTGCAATTACAGGAGAAATAGTCAAAGGTAAATCAATTAAAGTTGATAATAACTTTTTACCTCTAAAATGGAACTTGGTAATAGCCCATGCTGCATATAAGCCAAAAATTGTATTTACAATTACAGCAATAATAGTTACTTCAATTGTTAGTATTACCGCTTTTAAGGCATAAGTATTAGTTATAGCTTCCCAATAAATATCAAGACCAGAGCGAAGCGCTGTCACTAACACATAAATAAGTGGTAACACTAGCATTACTACTAAAAATAAAGCACTAATACTAATTAAGGTCCACTTTATAAGTTTAGATTCATTATTTTTCATTTGCGACCTCTTAATTAATACCGTTTACGATTTTAGAAGCGCGACTTTGAATTACAGCATTTACGAACAAAATAATAAATGCAAAGCTAAGCATTACTAAAGCTATTGAAGTCGCAGCAGGATAATCGAATTCCTGTAATTCAGACATAATTGCAAGTGGAGCAATTTCTGTTTCAAAAGGTTTATTACCAGCGATAAATACAACACTACCGTATTCACCTAAACATCTTGCAAATGCAAGAGAAAAGCCCCCTATTAAAGCAGGTTTTATTTCTGGTAAAATTACCTTCCAAAATGTTTGAAAACCATTTGCTCCCATAATGTAAGCAGCTTCTTCATATTCACCTTCTACCTTTTCAAGTACAGGTTGAACACTTCTAACCACAAAAGGGATACCTATAAAAATCATCGCTATAGTAATACCAATTGGTGTATAAGCTATTTGAATACCGAATTTTGCAAAAAAACTACCAATGGTATTTTGTTCTACTAATAAGTGAGTTAATGCAATACCTGCAACCGCTGTAGGAAGAGCAAATGGAAGTTCAATAATACCATCCATAATTCTTTTTCCAGGGAATTGATAACGCACTAATACAAAAGCTAAAATTACCCCCATTACCGCATTAATCACAGAAGCAATAAAGGATGTTAATAAACTTACTCGATAACTTGCTAGTACTCTTGGAGCTGTCACAACATTTATAAATTCTGAAAATGTCAGTTGTGAAGAATAAACAATCAAAGAGCATAGTGGAATTAAAACTATGAAACTTAAAATTGTAATAGTTATTCCAAGCGATAAGCCAAGGCCTGGAATAACACTTTTGGTTTTATTTCGCTTACCCATCTATTTTTCCATTTATTTCCATACGCATTGCTATACATATTTCTCTACTAAAATAATTTGTAAGGAGTGCGTTCAAATTTTATTTTTATAAGGGGCCAAAAAAAAGTTCTAATACTTTTTTGAAAAATATACTTTTTGATACAATTGTTTAAAAATATTTTTTCAAAAAACATTCAATAAAAAGTGGTGCAAGCACCACTTTTCGATTACTATCAATTTATGTTTTCGTATTATTTCTTTTCGTAAATAGCGTCAAAGATTGCGCCATTTGCAAAATGTGTCTTTATAGCATCAGTCCATCCACCGAAGTGCTCTATATTTGTTAAATCAACAGAAGTAACAATCCATTTGCCATTTTGTGGAATTTCAGTTATTACATTACTCTTTGCTTCGCTTGCATATTGAGTTAATACTTCCTTATTTGATGGTCTGTAATACCACTTTGCAGCAATTTCTTGAGCAGTAGGAGAATATAAGTGATTTAAGTACTCAGTTGCTACTTCACGAGTACCACGATCGTCAACAACTTCATCAACTAAAGCAACTGTTGGTTGGCATAAGATTGATACAGAAGGAACCACAATTTCAAACTTACCAGGATCTTCTGCAAGTGATAAAAACGCTTCATTTTCCCAAGCAATTAACACGTCACCTTGACCATTTTCCACAAATGATGTGGTTGAACCACGAGCACCAGAATCAAGAACTACTACGTTTTGGAATAACTTCTTGATTTCTGCCTTTACTTCATCAAAATTTTTACCTTGTTTTTCAAAGTAATACCAAGCAGCTAAGTAATTCCAACGAGCACCACCTGAAGTTTTTGGATTTGGTGTAACAACCCCAATATCATCACGCACTAAGTCGTTCCAATCAACAATATGCTTTGGATTACCCTTACGAACTAAGAATACGATTGTTGATGTATATGGAGAACTCTTTAAAGGAAAGTTATCTACATAGCCTTTCTTTATTAAACCGGCGCGTTGCACCCCATCAACATCACCTTCTAAAGCTAAAGTTACCACATCAGCTTCAAGACCGTTTGCTACTTCTAACGCTTGTTTGCCTGAACCACCATGTGATTGAATCACTGTAACATCTTGACCTTTCTTGTCTTTCCAATATGATATAAAGTCTTTATTGTATGCTTTATACAATTCTCGGGTTGGATCATATGAAACATTGGTAATTTCTATTGGTTCTAAATCAGCACCATATGCAATATTGCTATTATCTAGGAATGAAGTTCCTAATACTAAACTACCTGTAGCTATTGCTAAGCTTAGGGTTCTTTTAACAAAATTCATACTACTCATTTTTATTTATTTCCTTATTGTGTTTTTAATTAAAAGTTAAATTTTTCATTAAATTATTTCTTTTTGAAAATTTGATTTAAATCTTAAAAAGAAAGAATTGAAAAATTACAAAAAACGCATAAACAGCTTTCAAAATCTTATTAAATCACTGTTTTACAATTCCCTAGTAATTTACTAGGATTTATGTGTTGTATTTTAATTCCTAGTAAACTAGTATGTCAACTAGTTTTTTAAAAATAATTTTTTCAAAATATAAAAAAAACAAATTTTGAAAGTCAAAATAAGGAAGAAAATTATTATTTGTTAAAGAATAAAAAATAAAAAGGAAAAATAAAGATAAAAAAGAAAAAAGCTTATACGAACAAAACAATAAAGACATCTAAAAGATTAGATGTCTTTATTACTAGTTAATTAGAAGGTGTACGATTTTATTATTTGGCAAGTTCTTGCTATATCTTCGTCTGTATGAGCTACAGATAAAAACCAAGATTCATATTGAGAAGGAGCAATATATAGTCCATTATCTAATAAATAATTAAAACACTTAGTAAATTGCTCAAGATTAGAACTTGTAGCACTTTCATAATCAACTACAGGTTTATTTGTAAAAAATACACTTAAAAGAGAACCGACTTGATTGATTGATACTTTATCACCCCATGCTTCCTTCATTGCAGTTGCAATTTTTTGCATATTACTATTAAGTACTTTGTAATATTCAGGGTGAGATTTTAGAATAGATAAAGTCTTAATTCCTGCAGTCATTGCTATTGGATTTCCAGTAAGAGTTCCTGCTTGATATACCGCCCCTAATGGAGAAACCATTTGCATGATATCAGCTCTTCCGCCGTAAGCTCCAACAGGCATACCTCCACCTACTATCTTACCTAAAGTAATAAGATCTGGAGTAATACCGTAATATTCAGTTGCTCCACCAAGAGCAAGTCGAAAACCTGTGATTACTTCATCAAAATTAAAAGCGAGCCATTTTCTGTAGTAATATCTCTTAAAAATTGTAGAAAGCCATCTTTTGGTAAAACAACCCCCATATTGGCAGCAACAGGTTCAAC
>GL995220.1:12035-13329 GCA_000222855.1 Succinivibrionaceae bacterium WG-1
ATTGCAGCTATTTCACCTTTATTGTTTGCAAACAATTGCTTAACAGATTCTTCATCATTGAATTTGCAACAAGCGTACATGAAGTAAATTCTGGAGGCACTCCAGCGCTATCAGGAACAGAAGTTGTAAGAGCAGCAGATCCTGCCTTTACAAGTAAACCATCTGAGTGACCATGATAACAACCTTTAAATTTTATAATTTTACTGCGACCTGTAAAACCTCTAGCAACACGAATAGCACTCATAACAGCTTCTGTACCAGAGTTTACAAAACGCATGATTTCCATTGCAGGCATCATGGAATTTATTAGCTTAGCTAAGACGTATTCGTTTTCTGTTGGTGCTCCGAATGTTAAACCATTATTACATGCTTCTTTTACTGCATCTATAACCTCTGGATGGGTATGACCTAAAATTTCAGGTCCCCATGAACAAACATAGTCAATATATTTGTTGTCATCTACATCCCATATATATTGCCCTACTGCCTTTTTTATAAAGCGAGGGACTCTGTTAACTGAAGAATAAGCTCTTACAGGGCTATCTACTCCGCCAGGAAGCAGAGTTTTTGATAAATTAAATAATTCTTGAGATTTGGATTCTTGCATTTTAAAACTTTCTATCACAACAGAAAAAATCTAATTAGTTTTGTATTAAATATATATTAATGCAAAATAACAGATCATGCATCTTTTTAATAATGCAATTTTAAATTTGGCGTTTTAAGACATTTCTATTTTGGCAGTTTCATACAACAGTAAAAATTATTGATGTCTTAATTCCAATGGCAACCATATAGCTAGATTGTCAATCTACATCAGTAGAAATTATTAAGGTCTTAATCCCCTGTAAAAGATTAATATCTACAAGAGTAGAAATTATCAAGGTCTTAATACCTGAAATATGGTGGCTATAGAAGTGAAAATCTACAAGAGTAGAAATTATTAAGGTCTTAATTCCAATAGAATTATTATAACACATTTAGGATCTACAACAGTAGAAATTATTAAGGTCTTAATTCCAAATTAAAACAAAGCAAAGATTGCTCATCTACAACAGTAGAAATTATTAAGGTCTTAATTCCAAGAAAAAGAAAAAGGCGACCTGTATCTACAACAGTAGAAATTATTAAGGTCTTAATTCCTAAGAAGCTTGCAGATGATATTAAGTAATCTACAACAGTAGAAATTATTAAGGTCTTAATTCCGAAAAAAAGGGAGTTATTGCAACGTGATCTACAACAGTAGAAATTATTAAGGTCTTAATTCCATAGCTTAATCCACCTAAAGCAACAG
>GL995220.1:15020-16338 GCA_000222855.1 Succinivibrionaceae bacterium WG-1
ATAAAATTTAAATCTTCTTTAGTTCTATGTAATTGATTTATTTTTAATTAAGACCATAGGTTTGCAAATTATTAAGACCTATACCATTATTATATCACTTTCTTCATGTTTAGCGTAGCCAAATCTTAATACTTCACAAGAATTTGACATATTGAAAATAATAACGGAATCACTTTCAGAAAACCTTTTTTCAAATTTATTACGTATTTGACAAATTATGTTACTAAGCATACTTGGGCTATTGTCTATCTCAAAAACAGAGTATTGAATTCTGTGTCCATATTTCGTTAAAAATTTTGAAAAATGACTTCTCAATTTATCATTTGAGATATCATAACTTAATACGATCATGATTTACTCCCCCAATTATAAATAGGAAATTCTTCAGTTCTTTTTGATTTAATAAAAGCCCGGTAATATGATTGAATATAAATAAAAATTTCATTTTTATGTTCTAAAATTGCACTTAAAAGTATAGAAACGTACTTCTTATTACAATCCCACTTTAATCTATATGACAAATTATTTATTTCAAAATCTTCTTTTACAAATTGCTTTAAATTTACTGATTTTCTAACTTGTATATCCACAATTATTCTAAAAGGTTCTATTAAATCACATGATAATGATTTTCTCATATAGAACTGCTTGTGCAATACACCACAATATGTATCAAATCCATAAATATTTAACATTGACTCTATAAAATTAAATAATATTGTATAACCAATATCTAATATGGCATTGATATAATCAGATTTTATTCTAGGTTGTCGTCCTAGCCATAAAACATTATCAAATTGGTGCTTAAAATAAATTCTAGCGCTATTACCTTCTATTCCTAGAAGTTGACTTAGCTTATCATCTTCAACCAAATCCACATCATCAATATATTTACTTAATTTGTTTATAGCTTCTTTCAAGGAATCATCTTTTGTTCTTCTACTTTTTAGAACTGCAAGTTGATTTGAAATTTTATTTTTAACAATATGTTTTGCTAAAGACAAACCTTCATAGTTATATTGAAGTTTTCTGAGAACAACATTTCCTTCCATTCGTGAACCAAAACTCTCATATATATTTAAACTTTGTTTCATCAATATAATAGGAAAAGTAAATTTATGTGCTCTTTGAATTAAACCAGATGTTAAGGAAAAATCACCAACTATAAATAAAGCAAAAATTCTATAACAAGTAGTTTGAAGTTTTATATTTTCATCCCTATCTTGTACTATCAAATTATCATTCTTAAAACTGATTCTTTCTTTATTATTTGAAAAAACAAAAACTATTTGTTTTTTTTCAAAATCAGGAGCTG
>GL995220.1:16771-26484 GCA_000222855.1 Succinivibrionaceae bacterium WG-1
CAGGGCAATAAATACAACGCTTACATTTTTCTACGTTTTCTTGAGTAAAATTTTTAATTGAAAAATTTCTTATATCTTCAATTACTTTCTCAAATTTTTGAAACATACCAATATTCTCATAAGGTAGCTCTTGTTCAAAAATTTTATTATTTATCAAACTATACAGCCTAATTTTTTGACGTTATACCCCATCTCTGTAAGGGCAAAAAATTGAGCATATAATTGAAAGATATACCCATCATAAATAACTTTAATTCCCTTTTCTTTCAGTTAAGACTCCTGTAGAAATGTCAAATATATCTATTTTTCCAACAAGATTATATTTGGCTGAATAAACTGATATACCTTGTAATATATCTTTTTGAACTATAAGTAGCGTGATCAACTTTTCATGAGCGGCTGTTCCATTAAGTTGATCACTACATTGATATGAATCTTTACCTGTCTTCCATATAATGAATGAAAATATATGGAAGCAGGACAGAAGATAAAATCATTTAAATAAGAAATAATTATTGCATCATCCATTATTTAAACTTTCTATTTTGAACATAATTAAACCAATCAATGTCTGATATTACAAATTGGTTATAAGATTTTTCTAGTTGAGTTTCATTTAACTTATTATTACGTTCTAGAATCATTAATCCTTTTAAAGCTATATGGTATGCTCCATTAGCATCAGCATCTAAAGGCCACTCCTTATCCATGTCATTTGAATTAAAAAAACTTCCTTTTGAGTTCATTATAGGCGAAATCAAATAGTCTATAACTTTTCCATCTTGATTACTACTATTTCTCATCTGAAGAGTATTTTTAAATAAGAAGAATAAACTTTTCCAAAACTTGGCATTAACTTTTGATGCATCAATCTTTTGAATTTCTTCCTTTATATCTGTTCCTTTTTCATAAATAATAGAATTTTGAATAAATAATTTTTTAGCTCTTCTGTCAAATTCTGGGTAATTTCTTGAACTTTACAATCTTTGTTTTTTGGTAATCTAACGATTCTTTCTCCTACTGAATATATATCCCATTTTGATTTTGACATTGTTGTAATCGTCTTAATACCTTCTCGTGAAAAAATCTAAACTAAATTTAAACAAATTTAAATTAGGTTCGTATTTGATGCAGTCGAAAAGATCAAAAAACTTCTTATAATCTTCAGCATTAGTTAAATCTTTTAATACCAAAGTATTTGCAAAACCAGTTGTTGGATCAATCTTTGAGGTATATTTAGGATTCACGTAAAATAATATGCCTGATTGCAATCCTAATTTATTAAAGGTATCAAATTTATTTGTCAATTGATAACCTTTTAATACCCCTCCAATATCATCAGCTTTACGCGATTTAAAAGATAAGTAATTTAATTTTTCAATCAACATACTTTCAAATTTTTGGTATACCGATTTTTCTGAAATACCTTGTCTAATTCGTTTAAAACCAGAATTAAGATTTTCCATAACAACAATTGCGTTATAGTCAATAACAAGTTTTGCAATTTCATGAACTACACTAGATAAATACCCTTCTTTCAAATTTTTGATATTTCCTATAGTACTCCAATTCTTTCTTGCTTCCTTGCGTTTACCTTCTCGTTGTGATAGTTTTTGGTGATAATCTATTTCTTTACTTATTTCCTTATTTGCTACTTTTTCGATAATTGTGTTAAAAGATCTCTGTTCTAAGATCTTTCCTTGCTGATTTATAATTGACACATAAATTAAATTTCTTTCACCACGATCTATTCCTATAATATTTACATCTTTATTTTCCCTTAAGAAATTAAGAACCTTATGATTAAATTTTACAGGAACACTAGTATCTTTATAATTTAATGTTATCGGACAATGGAAAAAGAATTTATTTTCAGTAAATCTCTTATCCTTTGTAATATCATGATTTGCTTCTTTTATTTCAACCTTTTTTTCAACCTTTTCCAAAAATTCCTTATATTGTTCAGGATAAGGAACTTTATTATTTAAATGTTTATATATTGCTTGATAAGCTTCTTCTGTTAGAGTTTCTAATTTTTGAGAATTTTTATCAAAATATGTTCTATTTACTAATTTAGAACCTTTTTTATGAGTTATAACATTCTCTTTCTTAATACTAGATTTTCTATAAAATAATTCAGCCTCCCCATTTAATTTGATTGTTCCTACTTTGGCATTTTCAGGAGAAAATATATTAAGAAAATATAAAGTATGTAAATTTTTAGTACCTTTAGATTCTGTTTTAAAATCTTTGTTATGAATTTTAAATAAAAATAACTTACCTTGCTCAACACAATCGTTAATGTAATTTTCATCAATGTTTTCAAAATCTATTTTATAAGATATAGAATCAACATCGTTATAAAATTCAACCAAAGAATTATATTCACTTGTATTCTTTAAACCTGAGTAATCAAAATCAATGGTTCCCAAATAAGAAAATAAGAAAGTTTTGGCAAAATCAATCCATTTTGCTAATGATTCTTTATAGACTTTTGCATCGCCATTTTTAGCATATTCACTAGAAAACTTCTTTACTTCACCATCTTTAGGATTGTTTAATTCAAAAATTTCTCTGCTAATGTGAAGCGGAGTCTTAAATTTTTTAGTATCTGATAAAATAATTTCAGTATTCTTTGTTTCTTTAAAATGTGCCACCACCTCTTTAAGTTGTGTTGAACACTTAGGCAGCATTTTAGAAAAATCTTTAAAAAATAAATACTTAATCTTTTGGTAACAATTCTTGTTTCCATCAACAATATTTACCTTAAAATTAGGTCGATTAGTTTTATTCAAAATTCCTAAGAAAAATTCTCCATTCTTAACAAAAATAGTTGAAAGATAATCATTAAGCTTAGAATCTGACCAACCACTTGCTAATTGAACACAATTAAAGTTTAACTTAAATTTATCATAACTATAAGGCTTCTTAGTACAATAGTTCCTAACTTTATTATATAAAGCTTTTATATCCTTAAAGTCTTTCATACAAGAGTCGTAATCACTATAAAAATTAGGTTCTTTTTCAAGTGAACCTGTCTCTAATAAAGAGCACAGATTATAAAAATTCATGAGTGAATCTAAAATTTCTTTAATATTTTTCTTATCATTGTCAGTTTTTAAGGAAATAGGCCAAGTTATTTCAGTTGATTTGAACCATTCATTAAATTTTTGTTCAACTTTATCAGATAACATTTGAACAATATCTAATTTAGAATCAACTTCAAGTTCACCATTACCACTTAAGTTAAGATAAGAGTTTAAATCTTCTAAAGAAAACTCTCTCTTAGAAATAACATCTTCAATTTCACCATTAGAATTTTTCTTTTGCTTGATATAGTTTTTATCTTTTGATTGCAAAGCAGAATCAATTGCCTCTGTAATTTTAAACCAATTCTCACCACCAAAAAGAGTTGTAGAAAGCTTGGTTATATTACTTCCTTTTACAAATATTTTGGATATCTGGTAATTATCGTACGTTTTAAGATTGCTAAATATTTTTCTTAAAGTTGATACCACTCCGTCGTCTTTAAGAAAATTATAATAATCATCTTTGCTATTGTTTATAGCCTTTTCATCATTTGGAAATTCATCAGCAATAAATTTTGATTCTTTTTCAGAAAGAATTTGCTTGAATAAAAGGGTCATTTTTAAAGCATGATTTTTTCTTAAAAGATCTTTTAAAGTAGAATCTTTTTGAATAGCAAGATTAATTTGTTCATTAATCCCTTGAATCTTTTTTTTCCAACTTCTACTGCAAAACCTGAAATCAAATTATTATATAAATCAATATCTTGTTGTCTTAAAACTCGATTATAATTATCAACAGAAAACACATCATCTAATGTTTTATGTGAATCTAGAACTTTATTATCTATGAGAGATTTTTCAATTGAACGCAAAAGATCAGGACATATTCTCTGCCATTTATTGTATACACTTAGATTAGATAAAAATTTAAAGAAATTATCGTCAACCAAGCGATAAAACAAAGAACTAGCTTCTTGTTCAACGCTATAAATATTAGATCGGTTTTCATTAAATCCTTTGAAATAAGTAGTAAAATTTTCAAATGTTTTTACGATATCATGTTCACTTGAATTAATAAATTTTGGAAGGATTACTGAAAATAATTCTTTGTCAAAAAGATTTTTGTATTCAATATTTAAAAATTCGCCATTAGGCATTTGCAGTTCAACTTTTTTAAAGTAATCAAAAAGTTGTTTTCTTTTTGTTGTGAGTAATTTTTGCAAATCTTTTTCTAATTTCAGTTTTTCTTTCTCATTTAGATTTTTTTTATTAGAAATATTTTTTATATCATCAATAATTTTATACAAATCATTCCAATCTAACTTAACATTCTTCAAAGTTGAATCTATATAATAACGATGAAAATTATCAATTATTTTCTTTGTTTCTTCATAATTATTACTTCTTTTTTCATCATCTTCTAAAATTCCAAATTTTTTGATATTTTCTAATGTTTTTCCAACTGGAATAAGTTCATTTTTTAAAGTAATACTTTTTGAGTATTGATTAGTAAATTCATTAAAACTTTTATTCATACCATGCTCTTCTAAGATATTTTCAAATAATCTTTAAACAATTAAAAATATAATTATCTTGTTTTTATACTCTTAAAATCAAATAGTATAGATATTGTAAGCGATTTTTGTTTATATTATTATTTAATATTACGGTATATATATTATATGCGTTATATTTATCACATATTTACTTATATATATTTAATAAAGCATATCATGGTATTTTTATGACTAGACTTTAAAACATGCAAAATTTTTTTTATAAATTTATTAAAACTCAAAACTTATTACTCAAAACTAATAAAAATATCCCAACACTTCCCCCCTTATTCTCCTTATATATTGTAAAATACGCATGTTCAATTTTATGTTAGGGTATAAAAATGTCTAATTCAAGATTAGGTTTCTCCTCAAAGCTAGGAGGACTTTTAGCAGCTGCAGGTTCTGCAATTGGCGTTGGTAACATGTGGCGTTTTCCAACTCAATTGGGACAAAATGGTGGTTCTGCATTCCTTTTAGTTTATTTTCTGATTATTTTTGTTTTTGGTGTTCCTTTGCTTATTTCTGAATTTGCGATTGGTAGACACTCCAAAGCAAACGTTGGTAACGCTTATACCGTTCTTGCTCCAAATTCTTTTTGGAAATATATAGGTATAGCATCTGTAACAGTTGCCTTTGTTATATTCTGTTACTATAACGTCGTAGTAGCTTGGGTTCTTTTCTACGCCGTAGACGCGGTGAGTACCACATTTATTCAATTAGGTAATTCAATTACTCCTGATAATCCTAATCCTTTTGCTAATCACTTTACATCTTTTATTGCTAATCCTTGGAAGCCAATTTTATGTTTATTCTTTGTGCTAGCAATGATTCATACAGTAATTGTGCTTGGGGTTCAAAAGGGAATAGAAAGAACTTGTAAGCTTCTCATGCCTACCCTGTTAATCCTAATGATTTGTTTAGCAGCATACGCTGTTACAATGCCAGGCGCCAAACAAGCATATCAATTCTTATTTTCACCCAAATTTGAAGAAATAGATGCAAACGTTATTGTTTCAGCTTTAGGACAATGTTTCTATTCATTCTCTATTGGTATGGGTATTGTTACATACGCTTCATACTTTAGACGTGATGTTAATATTGAAAAAACTGCAATTTCAGTAGGTTTAATTGATACCTTTGTTGCAATTCTTGCAGGTCTTGTTATCTTCCCTGCTGTATTCTCTGTTGCAGGAGTAAGTCCTTCAGAAGGTGCAAGCTTAGTATTTGTATCATTACCAAATGTATTTCATAGTGCTTTACACCATATGCCATTCTTATCATGGCTAGTATCTACAGCATTCTACGTTATTCTATTCCTTGCTGCTATTACTTCATGCATCTTCCTTCATGAAGTAGCGACAGCCTTCGTTTACGAAAGAACAGGATTATCTCGTAAGAAAGCTGCAACAATAATTACAGTTGGTGCTTTCTCTATTGGATGTGTAGCTTCACTTTCAATGGGACCTTGGTCAGAATACAGCGTGCAATCAATCTTCTCTTTAGGAGAATGGGCAAACAATACATTCTTAGCTATGAATTTCTTTGACTTCTTAGATTATGTAACAGCAAAGATTGTATTACCACTTACAGGATTAGGTGCTGCCCTATTCGTTGGTTACGGTATGACAACTCACCAATTATGGTATGAATTAACAGCTCAAAATCGTTACAAGTTTAGATGGTTACATCCATTCTTATTCCTTGTTAAATATGTAATACCAGTTTTAATTATTGGTCTTATGTTAATTCAATTGCTAGAAATAAAATTCTAATATATTTTTAGAGCTTAAATATCGTACAATCCCCCAATAAGTTAACAATCCAACTTATTGGGGGATTTTCATTAAATATCTTCTTTTAACCACTTAGCAACATCTAATGCGTGATATGTAATGATAAGCTTTGCTCCTGCTCTCTTCATTGCTATCATGTTTTCCATAACAATTCGCTTTTCATCTATTAGACCAATTTTGGCAGTAGCTTTAACCATAGCATATTCACCTGAGACATTGTAAGTTACCACAGGATAATTAAATGAATCATAAGCAAGTTTTACTAAATCAAGATATGCAAGAGCAGGTTTTACCATAATATAGTCAGCCCCTTCTGCTATATCAGATTCAAGTTCACGTAAAGCTTCCCTAGCATTAGCAGGATCCATTTGATAACTCTTTCTATCACCAAATTGTGGTGCAGAATGTGCCGCATCTCTAAAAGGACCGTAATAAGCAGAAGCAAACTTAGCACTATAAGCCATGATTGCAACATTAGTTAAATTATTAGCATCTAATGCATCTCTAATGTAACCAATTCTACCATCCATCATATCACTAGGAGCCACTATATCTGCCCCTGCTTTTGCTAAAGTAACAGACATTTTTGCAAGTAAAGGTAATGATTCATCATTTAGGATTTGACCATCCTTTATTACTCCACAATGTCCGTGACTAGTATATTCACATAAACAAATATCAGCGATTACAACTAATTCAGGATACTTTGACTTTATAAAACGAATAGCTCTCGCTACAACCCCTTCTTCGTTCCAAGCTTCACTACCTATTTCATCTTTAACTTTTGGAATCCCAAAAAGTAATACCGCTTGAACTCCAGCTAATTTTATTTTTTGTAATTCCTCATCTAATCTATCAACAGAATATTGATAAATATTTGGCATTGATTTAATTTCTTCTTTGATATTTTCCCCTTCAATAACAAATAAAGGGTAAATTAAATCATTAACTGAAACAGTATGTTCACGTACTAAATTTCTAATTTGTGGAGTTTGTCTTAAACGTCTTAATCTACATTTTAATTCCATGTTATTGTCTCCAATCTTTTTTAATTATTTCGATAATTCCAGCAACGCTATTTTCTTTAGCAACTAAAACTGGAGTATGTTGTAATTCTTGTTGATATTGTTGCAATGTGATTGCGGTTTGTTCTCCAATACACACTACTTTTTTGGCAAATTTATTATTCATTTCAAAAGCATTAAATCTATTAAAAAATTCTTTAACACCTGAAGAACTTACAAATACTAAATAATCAAGCTTAGCAATATTATTAAAAATAAAGTCATTACTTAAATCTTGAGTCTCAACATCATATGTTGCAAAATCTTTAAAATAAATTTGGTGCTTTGACAATATTTTTGGTAATTCAGGACTACCAATAAGAGAACGAAGTAACGCAACTTTTATGTTATTAACATTTGGAAGAGTTTTTAAATAAGTAGCAAATTCTTCTGCAAATGTAATTACGTTATATTGAGATGGAACAAAATCAGCAATAAAACCAATCTTCTTTAAGGCATCTTTGGTACCCTTACCAATAACCGCAAATTTCTTTGAAGCTAATATTCTTAAATCTATATCATGCTGATTTAAGATATCAAAAAAACTATTAACGCCATTTGCACTAGTAAACACCAACCAATCAAAACTTAACATCTCGTTTAAATCTTGTAGCCCAAATTCATGAGTTTTTATTTTGATATTAGGTATTTCTAAAACTTTAGCACCTAAATCCACAAATTGTTCACTCATTTTGGTTACGAGTAAATTAGTTCCTGTAACCCCTATTTTGGCATTACTTAATAAATCATAATCACACTTAAAATTTAATTCTGCAGTTTTACCTATAACTAATAACGCAGGAGGAACAACATGTTGTTCTGTAGCAATTTTTTCAATAGTAGCCAAAGTACCATCTATTCTTCTTTCTGCAATCATACTTCCTGATTCTAAAATACTTACAGGAGTATTTTTAGGCTTACCATTAGCAATTAAAGAACCTACTATTTCTTTTAAATGAGCCACTCCCATTAAAAATACTAAAGTGCCATTAATCTTGGCATATTCAGCCATATTGCTTGGTAAAATTCCTGCTTTGGTATGTCCTGTTATAACATTAAAGCTACGAGCTATTTCTCTATGAGTAAGCGGTAAACCTAAAGAAGATGTGGCACCAAGAATGGAGGAAATACCAGGAATCACTTCATAACAAATTTTGTGTTCCTCTAAAGCTAAAATTTCTTCGCCACCACGACCAAATACAAAAGGATCTCCACCTTTTAAACGCACAATTACTTTATAAAAACTTGCTTTTTCAATAATGATTTTATTGATATCTTCTTGATTCATTGCATGCTTACCAACAACTTTACCAACATTGATAAGCTCACAATTTGTAGGCGCCATTTGTAAAATTAAAGGAGAAGATAGACGATCATATAACACCACATCTGCTTTTTTTAAAACTTCAGCCCCTCTAAGAGTTAGTAACTTTGGATCTCCAGATCCTGCTCCTAACAAATAAACTTTGCCATACATAGATTGTGTTTCCTAATTATTTTTTAATATACGTTTATATTTTTGTATTAAAAGTATTATGTAAATTTTTACTTATTTATAAGTTTCTTTTAGCATTTGGTCCGCAAGTTCTTGCCAATTTGCGCGATTTCCAACTATTTCACCACTACATTCTTTGCCATTACGATTTATGCGATAACTAATTTGCACGTTGTCTTTGGCAAAATTCGCATGAATGCCTATCGCTTCATGGCAACCGCCTTCTAATTTGGCAAGCACATAACGCTCGATTTGCATAGCCTCAAAAGCATCTTTATCTGTAATGGCCTTTAGTATTTGCGACATTCTAGATTCTTTTAAGCATTCCACTACTATTATGCCCTGACAAGCAGCAGGAATTAGTTCCTTGGCATCTAAAACTTTAAACTTTAAACTACTATCTTCTAATAAATTTAAACGCTTTAGTCCTGCCATTGCTAAAATTATAGCGTCAAACTCGCCATCTTTTAGCTTTTGTAATCTTGTTGGAACATTTCCCCGTAATAATGAACATGTGGCATTCGGACAAATATCTTTAATAAATGTTTCACGACGTAAACTTGCAGTACCTAAATTGATAGAGCCGTTTAAATCAATATTCTTATTGGCAACAATTACATCTCGAGCATCTTCTCTTGGTAAGACCACAAAGAGTTCATTATGAGAATCAATTTCTAGTGGTAAATCTTTACCACTATGCACCGCAAAATCAATTTCACCACTAACTATTTGATTCTCAATTTCGGTAACAAAAGCGCCTTTACCACCTAATC
>GL995220.1:26884-30640 GCA_000222855.1 Succinivibrionaceae bacterium WG-1
ATACGATATATTTCTATTTGCCACTAAAACTTCATAAAACTACAACTCAAAAAATAAACTTATTCTATTCTTTTAAATCAATATTTAATTGAGATATTGTTTGTGCTATAAGTTTTTTATAATCTTCATTATCACTTGGTTTTTGATTATTTAAGAGTAATGCTTTTCTAAGTTCATACATTACTTGCACCTTTTCTCCTAAATCTTGCGGCATATTTGCATCAAGCAATTTTCGAACTTTAGATGTAAAGCCTGGTGCTTTGCCACTAGAGTTCAAACCTACCACAAACTCATCTCTTTTGATGATTGCCGGGAAATAAAAAGAACAAAGTTCTGGCACATCTACTACATTTACTAAAACATTGTGTGTTTTACAAGAATCTGCAATAGTTCGATTTAATTCATGATCGTTTGTAGCAACAATTACAATATCATATTTATGTCCTTGAATTAACTTCATATCATCGTCTGAAAAAGGACGCGTCATTACCTTAATAAAATCATTATTTATAGCAACTAACTCTGTTAATTCATTACAAAAATTTTTTGAGATAATAGAAATTTTTGAGGTAAATTTTAATAATACTTCAACTTTTCTTAAAGCAACTATTCCCCCACCAATCACTAAAATATTTTTTGATTCTAAATCTATAAATATTGGAAAATATGCCATAACCTGTATCTAAGACTACTACTTTGTTTGTAATAAAATAAAACGTGAAAAATAATTTACTAATATTCTAAAATTTGCCGAACATCACCACTATCCGAAATTATGATAATCATTTGTGGTTAGATAAATTGGCAAGTAATTGCTGTTGTTTTAAAAGTTCGGCTTTTTGACCATCACGAGATTGCGCTATCGCTCTTTTGGCTAAATCATAAAGGTCATTTAATTCTTCAATAGAAGCAACCTTTTGTAATTGATAAAAGAAATCTAAACCTGACTGCTTTTCAAGAGTTGCTTTAACATCTTGTAAGTCCATTTGAGCTTCATGAATTTTTAAAATTTTTACAATTTTATAAACATAGTAGCCAATATTATTGATAGCTTGTTTACAACCATTTAAACGAATATCTTGATTTCGTTTTATATCATTTTCAAAATTTGCAAAATTTATGAGTTCACAATTATCAATTGTTTGAATATCTTCTTCAATATCATTAGGGACTGCTAAATCTACAAATAAAATTTGATGATTTACTAATGCTAAAGACTTGGAACAATTCTCAAAAGTAATCGTATAATGAGGACTTGAAGTAGTACTTATTACCACATCACATTCCTGTATATATGAATAACGTTCACTATAATTAATGATATGTAATTTATTATTAGGAGCAACTTCTAATACATGACGATGCACAGAAGCATATATTTGCACCCCTTTAACCTTTAATAAAGCTTTAACAATAGATTTTCCTAAACTACCACTCGCCCCAATAATTAAAACTTTTATATTTTCAACATTAAGCTTTTTCATTTGATTTCTTATAAGCTTAATTACTTGAGCGCTATATGAATGCCACTATTTAAAAATTCTTCAGAACTATGAATATTTTTAGCATACGCAATAGATTGTTGAAATACCGTATTTAGATAAAATCCTGTATAACCATTATTTCTAGCGATAGCATAGGCATCTTTTACTTGGCCTGCAATTTCATATTCCCCTATATTTAGGGATTCAAGGCCACCTGCTACAGAAATTAAATGCTTAATAGCATTAGTGCCAATATAATACATAAAACTTTTATGTATCTCGTGAATTGAAGTATTAGTAAAATCAGCAATAAAGCTTTCTACTTTGGCAAAAACTTGATTAGGTAATGCTTTGGCATCATAACTTAGAAAAATTTCTGTACGATTACAAGTAGAAATAACCACACATTCTGTTACTTCATCTATATCTTTAAGTTCTAATAAAACTTTAGGATAATCATACTTGCTACACACAAATTTTTTACGTTCATCTATGCTTGCTTTTTTATAACTAATTCCTAAAGCCAGTACAGGCACTTGATAATCAAATAATCCATTTTCATCAAAACGTCCCATACCTTATCCTTATTTCAATAGAAATCCATAGAAGAATTATTTTTTTTCAAAACTATATATAAATATTAGTAATAACTTAACAAAAACTTAATTTAAATAATTAAGCTTTTATAAAATTATTAACTACTTTAAAATTATATTACTAGTACCCTACTTTTTGGTCAAAAGATTATATGTTAATAGAGTTTATTTTTATAAGAACTTTTCAAAATTATCTTGATTAAATAATAAAGGTAGCCACAGCTACCTTTATTATTATGGAGTTATCAAAAAGTTGATATTATTTTTAGAAAAAACTTAATACTTTTAAAATTATTATTTAAAAGATAAGCTCATAAATAAATATCTACTCTATAATTAACTCTTCCTTAGTTACTTCATTATTTTCTATATGAAAAGAATTTAGTACAGGAGTTTCTTTTTCTAATGATAAAATCATATAAGAAGCTTTAGGATCGTATGCTAATCTTTTATCTTCCTCTGATGGGCGAGATGGAGATTCTGGATGAGAATGCCAATTGCCTAACGGAGCAATTTGATTTGCACGCATATCTTTTATTGCCGCTAAATGTTCCTTAGGATCTAATGAAAAATGTTCATTAGAATGGTCTACATTTGTAAGCAAATAAACTTTCTTTATGATTTTATTGCCATCTTCAATAACACCTGCAATAAGGCCACAAGCCTCATTAGGTAGTTCTTTCTTAGCATGCGCAAGAATTTGTTCATAAAATTCTTTAGGCAATTTTATCATAATTACTTTATTTCCTATTTTTCACCAAGCTTTAATTCGCAAGTTGGTTGTTCGTAGTCAATTAATTCAGTTATAGTTGGATGTTCACCACAAACTGCACACTTACAAGTATTGTTAGGAAGTTTAATCTTATGGAATTCTTGGTTAATACCATCATAAGTTAATAAATAACCATTTAAATTCTTACCAATTCCTGCAATGTATTTAATAGCTTCCATTGCTTGTAAACAACCAATGATACCTGCCATAGCACCAATAACACCAGCTTGTTTACATGTAGGAATTGCATCCTTTGGAGGCATATCCTTAAACACGCAACGATAGCATGGACCTTGACCAGGAATATAAGTCATTAACTGACCGTTAAATCTTAAAATACCTGCGTGACAAAATGCTTTCTTTTCCATTACGCAAGCATCATTGATTAAGAATTTAGCAGGGAAGTTATCAGTTCCATCTAAAATAAAATCATATTCACGAATAATTTCACGAATATTTGAAGAATCTAAAAATGTTCTATAAGTCTTAACCACGATATCTGGGTTAATAGCTTTCATAGATTCTTCTGCAGATTGAACCTTTGGCTTACCAATATCTGGAGTACTATGAATAACCTGACGTTGAAGATTTGATAAATCAACTACGTCTGCATCTACTATACCAATGGTACCAATACCAGCTGCAGCTAAATATAAAGCAGCAGGAGCGCCTAAACCACCAGCACCAATAATAAGAACCTTACCATTTAGAAGCTTCTTTTGACCTTTAACGCCAACTTCCTTTAAAAGGATGTGTCTAGAATAACGTTCTATTTGTTCATCTGTTAGTGCCATGCACCACCTCCCATGAAGTAAAGGAATTCAACAACATCGCCATCCTTTAATACATGTTCGCCTTTGTTTTCACCTTCGATGAATTCATCATTGATAGAAACAGTAACGTA
>GL995220.1:31171-49741 GCA_000222855.1 Succinivibrionaceae bacterium WG-1
TCCGGAGTTTCAACCTTTTCAAGTTCAAAAAGCTCAGCTAAAGTTAAACCGTCCTTAACTTCCTTCTTGTTACCAGTAACAGTGATTTTCATAAAATAATCCTATTTTCCTTTTGCTAAAAATTATTCTTCAACTTTTTGTACGTATAAAGTGTAAGTACCATCTTTATTATCTACAAGCTTTAAGATCTTATGACCATCATCTTTAATTGAACGAGGTACATTTTGCACAGGTTCACCATCATTCATACGAATTGCTAAAACCTGACCATCATCTAATTCTTCTAAAACAACCTTTGCCTTCACAAATGTATTAGGACAAACCTTATCGGTAATATCTACTTGTTCATCAAAATGAATATCAGCCATTATATGCCTCCAAAATTTTTTCCTTAAATAAATCAAATCCGACACGTCTTAATGTGTTTCTAAATCTTTCACTTGGTTTTGCGTGTTCTGCAAAGAAGTTTATAGTAGCGTCTGCCACTCTAAACAATGTTTCTTTATCTTTTATTACCGGTAAGAATGAATCACCTGTAACAATTTCACGACCAAATAAACCACCAAAAGAAACAATGTAGGCTTCTTCACCTAACCACGCTTCTGTAGGACAAGCTTTTACACAACGCCCACAATAGTTACATTTAGAAACATCACGTACAATCTTTCCATTTTCGTCTTCGCTTAAAGCTTCACTACGACAAGCTTTAATACAAACACCACAACTTATACAAGCATCTGGTACATATGACACATCTAATGCACCTTTTACCCCAAAGTCGTTTTCTTCGGCTTTTAAACAGTTGTTAATACAACCTGTTACCCCAAATTTAAATTTATGAGGTAATTCTCTACCAAAGTATCTTTCACTAAATTCTATCGCTAAGCTTCTAGTATCAATACAGCCACTAGGACATACTTCATTACCTTGACATGCTGTTACAGTACGTACTCTTGGACCACAAACACTTGGTTCCAAGCCTCCCTTAGCAAGTTCCTGTTTTACTTCATCTACATCATCAACATAGATATAAGGAATTTCAACACCTTGTCTTGCAGTTAAATGAACATAACCATGACCATATTTATCAGCAATTTTAGAAATGGTCATAACATTTTCAGAATTAAGATAACCTCCAACTACCTTCAAACGCATTGAGAAAAATCCCTTCTGCTTTTGACGCATGAAACCACCTTTTTTTAAAGCAGCGTAATTAACAGGTTTTTTAGGTGCCATAAAAAATTCCTTTTTTTAACATTGCTATGTATTGCACAATAAGTGCTTAATTAATAATAAATATTTTATTAAAAATTAACTTTATAAGCCATTATTTATAAGTTATTGTTCTTTTAAATTTCCATTATTTAACCGAAGCTTTAATTACTTAAAGCTTGCTTAAAGTCCGCAATCAAATCTTCGATATCTTCAATACCTACACTTATTCTAATTAAATCGCTAAATACACCAGAGCTTTCTTGTTCTTCTACAGAGTTATGTCTTGCGATTGTAGATGCAGGATGTAACACTAAAGTCTTAGTGTCACCTATATTTGAAATTCGATACGCAAACTTTAATTTATTCATTACTTCAAAAGCGCGTTCTTTGCTACCAACACGAATTGTCACAATAGTTCCAAAACCATTATTTAATTCTTTTTTAGCAACTTCATGATATGGATTAGTTGGTAATCCTGGATAATTTACTGTTACTTCTGGATGATTTTCCGCTATATATGTTGCAAGAGCTAATGCATTATCGCATTCACGTTGCATTCTAAGACCTTAAAGTTTCTAAACCAATTTGATTTAAGAAAGCATTTTGTGGAGCCAAACAGGCACCTAAGTCTCTTGCAAAACCATTACGTAGTTTCGCAATAAATGCAAATTTACCAAATTTAATATAATCTGCAAATTGTGGGAATTTTTCTGATTTCCAATTAAAATTACCAGAATCACTTAAGATACCACTAATAGCATTACTACTACCATTGATATATTTAGATGAAGAGTTAACCACAATATCTGCTCCTAAATCAATTGGAGATAAAAGATAAGGAGTAGCCATGGTATTATCAACTACTAAAGGAATTCCATGACGATGTGCAATATCAGCCAATAACTTAATATCTGCCACGTCTAACTTTGGATTACCAATAGTTTCGGCATAAATTAAACGAGTATTTTCATTTATATTTGCTTCAAAAGCAGCTTCATCATTAGTTTCTACATAATGAGTAGTAATACCAAGATTCTTCAAGTCTCTAAAAAGGTAATAAGTACCGCCATATAAACCTGAACTTGAAACAATTTCATTACCACTTTGTACAATATTTAACACTGCATTTGTTATTGCAGCCATACCAGAAGCAAAAGCAACAGATGCTACCGCATGTTCTAATTTAGTAATTCTTTTTTCAAAAGCAAATACTGTAGGATTTCCAACTCGAGTATAGTTGTAACCTTGGATTTTATGTTCAAAAATTTTTTCTAATTCTTCTGCACTGTCATGAGCAAAAGCACTTGTTTGATAAACAGGTGGTAAAGTTGAACCATAGCATTCGTTCTTATCTACCCCATCATGTAGCACTGCTGTGTTGAACTTCATACTTAAAACCTCTATCTTCCTATTTTTTAAAACTAAAAACTAAAATATGTTGTCTATATTTATCATTAAGTAGTTTTAAATAAACTTCTGAGATTTAAACTTTACTTTTACTTATCATAAATTTAGTTTTCTGATTAGTAGAAAAAATTTTTGTTGTTTAGTTTAAATTCTAAAAGTTTTTATAATTCTTAATTTATTGTTTCTCTTATTGTATTGTTGTTTTAAAGTTCTAATTTTTAGCTATTCCTTTAAAACAAAATTACTTTATTATTTTTAGTTATCTAACAAAAAGTTATAAAAACTTTATTACAAAAGTTATATAAGCCTTATTTCTTAAATATTATCTAAGTTTTTTCTTAAGTTTTTCTAGATTAAAAAATCAAAAAACTTACTAATTTGTGTTCAAAATTTTAAAACCTAGTAACTTAATAGGAATACAGATTAATCCTATATTTTTTATTTGTCAATTGAAAAAATGTAATTTCTACTAAATTACTATGAATTAACTTAAAATACCAAGAATAACACTAAACTTTTTTCTATATCAAAATACATTTGAATTTTAATACCTATAAAAATAATTCTTTTGTTTTTTATATCTCAAAATTTTTATTTATATTTTTTTTGTATTTTTCTTTTACTTTTTAAATTTTTATGTATAATAATACTAATCCTATTGATTTACTAGGAATTAAGATAATATAATACACAACAAATAAATTATTCAAAAATAAATAAATTTTTATTTTAAAAATAAACTCTATTTGCATTTGTTTGAATAAGTTAAAGATTAAAAAAAATTACTTACATCTATGTTGCAATGTATTTTTTTCTAACCTTTGTATAAAAATATTCGTTAATAGATTCTGAAAATTTAAATTACAATTTGTACAAGGAAATAAAAATATGGCTCTCTATAATAGTATTGCAGAATTAATCGGTCACACCCCACTTTTAAAGTTAAATCGTCTTCAAGCCAAATTAAACTTAGAAGCAAACATTTATGCTAAATTAGAATTATTTAATCCTGCAGGTTCTATAAAAGATAGAGCTGCATTAAACATGGTTCAACAAGCATTAGCCAAAGGTTTAATCAAGGAAGGTTCAACTTTAATTGAACCTACCTCTGGTAATACCGGTATTGGTTTAGCTCTTGTTGCAAAGATTTATAATCTAAACCTTATCCTTACCATGCCTGAGAGCATGAGTATCGAACGAAGAAATCTTTTAAAAGCACGTGGTGCTAAACTTGTGTTAACTCCTAGTTCCAAAGGCATGCAAGGTGCAGTTGATGAAGCTAAAAAATTAAATGGCTTAATCCCTGACAGTATTATTCTTGGTCAGTTTGAAAATGAAGCTAACCCACTTGCTCATGAACTATATACCGCAACAGAAATTTATGATGATTTAGATGGTAAAGTAGATATCGTATTAGCAGGCGTAGGCACAGGTGGTACTATTACAGGTTTATCACGTGGTTTAAAAAAGAAAGGTGTAAAAGTTCAAGCAATTGCTGTGGAACCTTTTGAATCCCCTCTTATTAGTCAAGGTCATGCAGGTCCTCATAAAATTCAAGGAATCGGCGCAAACTTCGTTCCTAAAAACTATTCATCATTAGATGTTGATGAAGTGTTACCTATCAAAGGCAATGATGCCATAACTACTACAAAACTATTAAATGAAGTTGAAGGCGTGTTAGCAGGCATTTCTGCAGGTGCCAATATTGCAGCCGCTATTGAAGTTGCTAAACGCCCTGAAAACAAAGGTAAAAATATCGTAACAGTTCTTCCTGATAGTGGTGAGCATTACTTATCATTAGGTATTTTCTAATACTAATTTACCGCCTATAGTAATGTAATTACTAATCTATGGTGTTAAGTATATAAAAAGTTACATTTTATAAAAATCTTTAAAAATATAAAAATTTTAACCTTCATTAAAAAAGAGCTAGTCTTAATGAAAAATTCATTAAAATAGCTCTTTTATTTTTTATTTTTGATTTTAGAACTTATTTGAATGTTTATTTAAGCTTTTATTTGTTCTGATTTAATAATTCCACTATTGCTGATTCTATTTCTTGAGGAGTGTCAACGGGTTCAAATCTTGCTACTACATTACCTTTGGCATCAATTAAAAACTTGGTAAAGTTCCATTTGATTTCATCATCTTCCATATATGATGGAGGAAAATTTTTCTTAAAATGATTTACTAAAACATCAGTCATTTCAGATGGTTTAAAACCTTTAAATTTTTGCTCTGAAATTAAAAATTTAAATAACGGTTCTGCGTTATCACCTCTTACTTCTGCTTTGGCCATAACCGGAAAAGTTACACCATAGTTTATACGACAAAATTCTTGAACATCATTGTTTGTTCCAGGTTCTTGTTCGCCAAATTGATTACAAGGCACTCCAATAATTACTAAACCTTGCTCTTTATACTTTTCATAAATAGCTTCTAAGCCATCATATTGAGGCGTAAAACCACATTTTTGAAGCGGTATTTACAATCAATAATACCTTATCTTTAAATTCACTTAAGCTTTGTGCTACACCTTTCTTGTTAATTAAACTAAAATCATAAACGTTCATATAAAATCCTTGGCTAGTTTAAAAGAAACATATAAAGATAAATACGCTTATAACCACTATATCTAAAAAATAAAGC
Organism: Succinivibrionaceae bacterium WG-1; assembly: GCA_000222855.1. Taxonomy (GTDB): domain Bacteria; phylum Pseudomonadota; class Gammaproteobacteria; order Enterobacterales; family Succinivibrionaceae; genus WG-1. Next base: position 36,443 of record GL995220.1, read on the forward strand.
TCACGAATAATCATGAGCTTATTAGCACACTATATGTTAATTACTTCAAACTTCACTTATCTCAAAATCATTTATATTTTTTTTGATTCGTGATAATTTGTAGATAACCAAAGTTCTCAGATATACAGTAATTTCAATTAATTAGCTTCTTCCATTTGTTCCCAATATTGAACTTTCTTAATTACATTCAATAAAAATCTCACTTCTGCTCTTACTTCTGCTAAACATTTTTCAGTAGTAACAACTAACTGTTTTAACCAAGGAGCGGCATCAAAAGCAAATCTATTAGTAGCGTTGATGAGTTCTGAAGGAATCGCAACTTTATTTACGGTATCCATCCAAGTAATTGTAGGTAAATCATACTCACCTTCTTTAATCACTGGGCAAATATGAATATTTTTAGAATTAGCGTGTTCACTTAGCTTTTTCTTAAAGTCAGCAATAATATTCTCTATTTTATTTTTTAAAGCATTGCCTTCTTGTAATAATTCAAAGTTTAGTGAATTATAGATTTCTTGTTTATTGTTTTGTTGTAACATCTATCGTAGCCAGTTTATTTTTCGAAGTATCGTTCATTAGTCTTATTGTTTTATTATTTGAAACTTAACATAAAAATAATTGTTAAAAAATTTTATAAAGATTCAAATAATCAATTTATTAAAAGTATTATTAGAACTTAGGCTTTGTTGTTTTTATTATTTTTTGTTATTGCTATTATTATTTTTTTTATTTTTTGTAGTTCTAAAATACTTTTATTAACCAAACTTTCGCTACGAATTTTATACATTTTTTGTTATTTTTTTGTGATATTTATTTTGTTTTAACAATTTTTATACAATTAAAAAGTTGTAAATATTAAAAATGAAATTTGTATCACATTTACCTACATGATAAATTAACATCAAACATCACGAGTAGAAATATTATCTTGCTTGGATCTTTTGAAAAACAGCTTCAATAATAGCTTTACCTGCTCTATTACAAAATACGAAACCATACAAATAAATATTTTTCACACTTCTATCAGTTACATAGTCCCTATAATAATTTTTATCATGGCAAACACCCAAATATAAAAATGAGCCTAGATTCTAAAATAGAATTTACTTACATTATCTTATAGAGTTTAAGACTTTTAGAAAAAAAATGCCGAAAAACTGTTAGTTCTTCGGCCAAAGGATCGAGCAAAATGCTCAAGAGAGAAAACGGTATAAAAAATCTTAATTTATTATTGTTGTAATAATGACAAAGCAATCTGTGGACGTTGATTTGCCTGGCTTAAAATTGTTTGTGAAGCCTGTTGTAAAATATTTTGTTGTGACATATTTGCAGTTTCAACAGCAAAGTCTGTATCACGAATACGGCTACGAGCATCTGTTACATTTTCGTTAATGTTCGCTTGGTTACGTATTGTTGATTCAAGACGGTTTTGCACCGCACCTAATTCTGCACGCTTACTGTCAACTGTTGCAATAAATTGGTCAATGCAACCTAATACTTTTTGAGAACTTTCTGCAGTACTTACGTCAAATGCCACGCTATCATCATTTGCAATAAATGTAGCAGTACCATCTGTAGAGATACTATCACCATCAAAGGATACTCCATTGTCTGCTTTTGCTGAAACTGAAGCAGCAAGACCTAATACACTAAAGCCTGCTCCACTTTCAAGACCTAAGTCTACTCCAATGGTTTGTTCTGCATTTGCGCCTACTTGGAAGACAATATTCTTATCGCCCTTCTTTTTAGAATCGTCGATTGTAAAATCGGTTTTACTTACAGTTACACCTGAGTCACCATCTAAAATCTTAGTACCACCAAAAGTTGTACTTGTAGAAATACGGTCGATTTCAGAACATAATTGAGTTACTTCTTGCTGAATCGCTACACGGTCTTCTTTAGAGTTAGTACCATTAGCTGACTGAATAGCAAGAGTACGAACACGTTGTAACATAGTGGTAATTTCATCCATTGCACCTTCTGCAGTTTGAGAATATGAAATACCATCTTGTGCGTTACGGTTACCTTGTTCTAGACCATTGATCTGAGAAGTTAAACGATTTGAAATCTGAAGACCTGCAGCATCGTCTTTTGCACTGTTAATACGAAGACCTGAAGCTAAACGCTTGTAAGTAGTGTCTAATGCTGTAGTTGAGTTATTTAAATTACGTTTTGCGTTCAATGACGAAACGTTAGTGTTAACGAATAAAGCCATACTAATTCTCCTAAGCTTATGTCTAATCCTATACATCTCTATTTGTTATTATTATTTTTTTATTGAGATGTATTGCTTTAAAATAACCAACAACTTAAATTGCCAAAAATAAATGCAAAATAATTAGTTGTTGTTTTTAAATAGAAAAATATCAAACTAAATTTTTATTTTTCTATTTAGTAATTTTTGATTACATATAGCTATATGAAAAATTTGTGCCAACTTTTAAAAATTTGTTTAAAAATTTTTATAAAAAAATTAAATTTAATAAATCTACTGATATCTTTTAAGGTGTTTATAACAGAGTACTTTAAATTAGTTTTTATTAAATAATATCTTATAAAACCTTTATATTTAAAGTATTTTTATAACAAATATAATAAAAAAAATTCCCTATTTTATTTCCTAAAAAAAGGTCTTACTATATTCAAAAAAATTTTTAAATAGTTATTATTTATAATTTTATTTAGGGAATTTTAGTAAAAAAAATCACAAAAGATGATTTTATTGGGGATTGTTATATCTATAGTTCGTTATTAAAAAACGGCAAATTATTTATGCAGTGACAAAAAAATAACATGAAAAACTGTCAAAAATTTTCCGCATCGGCATTTTTTGCCACTATATAACAAAACTTGCCATTTTTATGATTTTTTGACCTATTAAAAATAGCCTTAAGTTTGTTTTACTTAAGAAAGGAAAAAATAAAAGGATTAAATAATTAAGACTAGTTTGCCAATAAAAATTAAGTATTGGCAAACTGATATGATATTGCCACTAGCTATTAAATTATTTTTTGATAACCTTGCAAAATTGTTCTTTTTAGATTCGCAGCAGTAAAGTCATTATCAAGAATCTTGCATTCAGTAAAATCGCAACCAAATAAATTTGCTTCTCTAAAGTTAGCTTTTCCTAACAATGATTTTGAGAGATTACTCATTAACAGATTAGCGTGTAAAAAGTTTGCTTCTCTAAGATTACAAGAAGATAAAGTACTATGTTTTGCCACCATATATTCAAAATTACAAAGGGTTAAATCCGAGTTATCTATCAATAAATCATCATACACTGAATGACCTAGCTTTGAGTTAATGAAAAATGATTCAGAGATATAAACATTGGAAAAATGAGAGCTATAAAAATTTGCTTGTAATATTTGAGAATTGGAAATTTGAAATTTATCATGAGTTCCTCCAACAATATCAAAGTTTTCAATTTCACCAAAAGAATATGAAAAAGAAGTGCCCAATACTTTTTCAAACAAGATATTTTTAATTTTAGAATCTTGAATCTGAAGAGTTTTAAAAGCACCTTTAGATATATTTAATCCATCAATATTTACAAAATTAAAATCCAAATTATTTAAATCAGACTCTAAGAATGCTAAATTTTTGATATCTCCAGATTTTAAGGTAATGAAATAAAGTTTACTGTTACTAAATGTCAAACTATCAACATCACAATCCAAGAAATCACAATTAGAGAATTCGTTATTACTCCAAATGTCATTACTAAAATGGCATTTTAGGAACACTACTCTGGTAAATTTGGCATGATTTAGTATTGCACTATCAAAAGAACAATCTGTAAAAGAACAATCTACAAACTCAACATTGTTAAGATTTGCTTTAGTAAAGTCTATTTTATAAAAAGAAGAACTTTTAAAATTAAAGTAAGATAAATCTAAATGATTTAAATCTCTAGTATCAACATTAGCTTCTGATATATTTAATATATCATTATTTTTTAAATCAATTAAATCATTTCTTGTAAGATTTCTAGATGCAACTTGCTCTTCGATACTTTCATTACGAATTTTGGCTTGTTCTTCCCATTGCTTATTAGTGAGTTCTATGCTTTTTTCTAGTTCTGCATAATCATTTATAGCAGCAAGTGAACTACTTACCAATAACTCTTCTCGTTCTTTAAACCAACTTTCAGTGTCCTCGGTTCCAAAAACCTTCATTTTGCCTTCTGGAGTTAACCCTTTATGAGTTTCATATAACTCCTTTAAATTTTCTTTTTGTTTTTCAAGAGCTATTTTTTGAACAGTGGCAAAATCCATTTGTTGTTCTTCTTTTAACCTAGCCTTGGCCTCATCAAAAGATTGAGCCACTTTTTCCCTAACATGCTCATATGGAATATCTTTTAATACTTCCTCTTTCTGCTTATCTAATGCTCTAATTGCAGCAGCATCATAGTCTTCTTGACCTGGAGTTAAACCAAACTTTTCTTCCATCTTTTTATCAAAAGCAGCTTCAAAAAAATCCCCTGGGAGATAAGTTGGTTCTACAATAGGAAAAAATGAATATTTTTTAAAGAATTCATCTAAATCAACATTTTTATCTAACAAAAATGTCTTTAAATCAGGATAATACTCATTTTCTTGATTCTTATCTAAAGATACTATTTGCGCTAAAGGATAATATTCTTGAACTTGTTTAGTATATTCCTGAACTTGAGCCTCTGGAGCTAACACTATTACCAAAGGATTTTCTGTAATAGCTTCCTCAATATTATCAAGCTTCTTTTCTTTTAGAGAATTTTGGTTATTTAAAGCGATTATATCTAAATAATGCTCTGTTTCTTCGTTAAGTCGTAAAGCTTCCCATATATCAAAAGTTATTACTTTTAAAATAGCGCCTTCACTTATATGATTAAACCAACCAATTCCATTTACCTCACCACCTCCTGGTAAGTAGAATTCGTCTTGAGAAGACATAAAACCATGCGGTCTAATAACACCACTTACAAAAGTTTTCTCTATAAAGGTCGGAATTATTACCCCTTTAGGTACAATAAATTCTCCATCTTGGTCTACGCCCCAATTTCTATAAGTATCAACATATTCCTTGGGATTGTAACCTAACAAATATCTTTTAACTGTATAAGGTTGTAAATCAGCATCTGCAACTAATTTTTCAAATGTAGCATTTTCTTCTTCTGATAAAAATTCAGTTTTTGAAAGCAATGCACTTAAAGCAGAATTAAAATTCTTTTCTGAATCTAAAATATTACCTGTATAAGCTTGATATATAACGTCATTATCAAATTTATTACCACCAAGCAATTTATCTTGGGATTTATAAAAATTATCTAAATATGTTTTAATGATGTTATCTTTATCTACAAATGCAATTCTATCTTTGGTATAAGGCATTAATAGAGGCAGACTTTCTGTAAAAATATAATACGAATAATAGTCTTCATATATTTTACAATAGCGTTTATGTTTTAATTCACGACTTTCTTTTTGGCGAGATACCACTTTCTTTTAATATCATATTGTGGATTTTGAGGGGCATGAACATCTTCTTTATGTAAATCAAGAATAAGTTTAAGCACTAGAGGCGCAAACTCATTAGCACATTCTAAAGATGATAATTCTTTTAACTTATCTTTATCAGAATCTGCAACAAAATCTTCATATTTAATAGCAACAAGCGTATCAAAATCTTGTTCATAATTAAAAAGACCATGCCAAATCATTACCCCAACATTAGCGTCAGGTAAAAAACGAATTGTATCTAAATTTAATGAAGTTGGTATTAAATCATGTTCTTCATTTGCTTTAAATCTATGAGCTACAACACCAATAGCCACATCTGGCAAATGTCCTTTAAAGAAACAAGAGTCATCATTTTCTCCAATACCAACCCCTTCTAATACATATGGTATACCTTGTGGCCAAGCACCATTTATCTGCCAGATTTTTGAAGTAACATTGTTATATGCAAAATTATAATCATCAGGCAAACTTCCCAAACCATGCTTTAACCATGCTTTACCATAAGTTCCTGCAAGTTTGAGACGTTCAGGATCATCCATTGCTTTTTCAGTAAAATCCATATTATTTAATTTACTGAAAAATTTTTCACCATGATACTCCAATATATTTGGGGCAGAATTTGAATCTGATAATTTTATTTCTTTTTTATTTTCTTCAAAAAATACTAAAGCACGATTTGATATAGTACCTATCTCAACTTTTACTGAGGCAAACTTTTTCCATTTGGTATCGTTTTTAAATAAATCGTTTGCCATAGGAATTTCGTTTTGCGGACGCACTGTACCACTAACAATTACTTCGCCATGAATTTTTGGCATTCCCGCATCAATTACAAAATTCGGATAAAATTCTAAGACCTTAGCGTAAGCTTCATTTTTATCAAGTATTTTGCCATTTGTAAGATTAAAGAAAACAATCGCTGTAGTTGAAAGATACTTTTGTTTTTGATATCTATAATTAGAAATCAATAATTCAACGTTAGCGTCTGAGTGAATTTTCATTTTGTTTTCCTTTAAAGCTAAATACTTACTAAACGTAAAAATTGCTACAAGATTTAAATGCTTAATTTTATACCATCAAAAAATTTGTAATTTATCAAGATTAGTTTCTTACTATAAATTATTTAAAAATCTCTAGTTTTAAATATCATAATAAATATTTTAATATCTAATGAGATTTTGAATCTTTCTCCAAATTCACACATAAATTATTCAAATAAGCACAATCTTTTTTTATTAAAAATTTCTTTCCAATTTTTATTGATATATCATTTCCATCATTTATTGTTATATTATTTTGAGAATGACCTATTAGTATATTTTGTTCCCCTGAATCTTGTAATCGCATTAGAAGTTCAAAATCTTTATTGTTAAAAACAATCTCCTTCTCTTTTAAGGATATAACATCGTCTTTACTTACTAACTTTATAGCGGATGAATTGAAGCTAATTTTTTTCTCTATTATTGATATTTTCGGATCATCTATACCATCATTAAAAAGAAATTTAGATTGGTTTTCAATATTTAAATCACCTTCTGACTTTACAATTATTGTAGGGTGAGTGTTAAGATCAAATTCTTTTTTTACTCCATATTTTAATGTTTTTTTCTTGTTTTCTTTTTTTTCTTGCTTCTTGGCTTGTTTTTGAGCCTCATCTAGTCCAGGATCGTTGATTGCATCATTTATAACTGATGTTGCAATAATTCCTCCAATGGCTCCTAGTGTTCCCCACCCTGGCGAAGATAAAGCTGTAAGCGCCATAGTTAGCCAAGCCAATTTCAGGTAATTATCTCCTTTTTTATCTGGTTTAATAAATTCATCATCGCCAACTTTAAATAATAATCCTTTATTAGCTATAATTTCCTCGCTTTTACCTATAGAATGAACTATTGCATTCCTTGCATTGCATCCAAAATAACGTAGATATGAATAATTATACATATCATTAGACCAAGAAAAATTGCAATTAGCTGATTTTATAGAAAAACTTATAGCAGTTTTACTTTCTACTGCTGCTGAAACAGAAAAGCTTGAACCTAAAGCCGAAGAACTTGACTTGCCAGATATATTTATTTTACTTTCTGTTGAAAATTTTGAAAAAGAATAGCTACCACGAGAAATGTTTGAATCACCTAACTCTACCCAATACTTGGCAACTTTTCCTATATTATCCATAATTACATCCCCATATTTTTATACTGAGTCTGTGCTAGATCTATTTTATTTTTTCCAATAATAATTTTATTTTCCTCTATAGTTATTTTTTCATAATTTCTATAGAATTTTTGTTTAACTTTAGGCAGTCATCTAAAATATTGATTCCATCATTATCTAAAATGAAAGACGGTGCGGTAATTTTATTTTCAGAAATGGTTATAATATTGGTATTTTGTATACTTAAGTTTATTTCTTTGGGGGCATTTACAGTTATACCTATACTAGGTTCATTTGTAATTTTTATGTACGCATTATCTTCATCAAGTAACTCCCCTGCTTCGGCTAAAGCAATAGTTGTTTCTTGACTTTTAAAAATTATGTCATTCTTAGATTCTTCTGACACTATATCAATTTTAGAATTTTTGGAGAATTTATGAGCAAAAATGGCTGTAATACCTTTTGCTAAAGCAATTCCAGCAACACTTGTACCAATAGCACTCAGACTACTTTTTAGAACTGTGTCCCTACCTTTTTCTTTAGTTAACCACAAAAAAGGTAAATTACATCCTAAAGCTCCTACTAGTCCTCCCCCTGTTGCAACTATCTGAGTTATTAATGAAGAGCTTTCATCATCTAAACCAACGTCCTTTTTTACAGCTTTTTCATTTTCTGATGTACAATTTGAAATTAGTAAAATATCTTTAGCACTATATACAATACTATTAGTGGCATACTGTACATGTTTAATTGACTCTATAGTTCTATTATCAGATGTATCTATACCTTCATTTTCATATTCATAAGAGATTGACGCACTACAAGAATATGAATAAGTAGAAAAATCATTACCAATGGATAGTCCTCCACTAAATGCGGTACTGACACTCCCAAAATCAAATCCAATTTGAGAACCTTTCAAAGAACTTTCTGAACTTAAACCAAAACCTATCTTTATAGCTCCACCATAAGATTTATCATCAACATTTACTTTTGAATTTACACCACCATAACTATCAAAACATGCAGCATAATTTAAATCACTCATACCAACCTCTACTCTTATTTATTTAAATCAAAGAATACTTATGTTTAATTAGTTATGATGTTTTTATTGATAAAGGAGTTGTTATTTTTGTTCCTCTTATTTCAAACTTATCTTCTGAAAAAATAACATTCCATCCATGTGTATCACAACCAATATTTATCCCATCTTTGTTCATTTTTAAAACTAAATTCTTTGTAGTAATTTCATGTTGATTTTTATCTAAATTATAACTTAACGAATCCCCCACAGATAAAGAACATTTGTTATTATCCAAAACTAGTTTTGTAGGAATTGGTTTATTGTTATTATTATTTTTAACAATAAATTCAATCATTGAAGGAGTTTTCATATTTATTAAAGATTCTTTTTTATTTAACTCATCAGCCCCACACAATAAAGATATTTCAGATTTTTGGTTTTTTATATGAATATTGTTGGCAGATAAAAAGATTTTATCTTGTGAATCAAACACTAAATTTTTTACATCATCATCTTTTTCAAATTTCTCTTCTTTTTATTTAACCGGGAAGATATCACTTGTGCAATAGCGCAAGCTCCTACTATTACACCTGGCATGCTCAATAAAGCTCTAGGATAATTAGGTGCAGAAATTGCTATCTTAGCAACATCAGTAGCAACAAAAAAATCTCTTTTCAGTTCAAAATGACAATCTTCTTCATTTTTATCCAAAACATAACTTATGTGGAATGAATATATATCAATTGCTTTTATCTTTTTGTTTTCGCCATCATCTGTTGTTATTTCTACATCAGAAACAACTTCATAAACTACTATAGACTTGTTTAAAAAATCACCAAAAGTAGAACTTTTTTCTGAAAATTTCAAACTCGAACTTTTTTCAGCATCAGGGTTAACTTTTAAAAAAATTGATTTACCATCTTCAGGAGGAGGGGTAATATTTTCTTTTTTAATACCACTTTTAATTCTTGAAAAACGGTTCTCTTTTCTTTATTTAATGCAGAAATTTCATTATTTTCAAATTGGAATGAAAATGCTTGTATTTTAAAAGAAGATTTTTCTTTTTTTGATTCATCTTTTAAGATTAAAGAGCCTTCTGAATTACAAAATAATTCAATTGCCTTAAGTTTTTCTAAAACAAGATAACTTTGTTCATTTGGACTATTTGTGGAATCTTGATTATTAGATTCTCCTTCACATTTATTTAATTTGCCATAAATACAATACTCTCCTTGATAATTTGATTCTTTTTTTTCTACATTGTATAAATATTTTTTACATAAAAAACCTGAATTAAAATCATTGATTGAAAAATAAACCACTTCCTTTGGGGATTTTCTATAAAAAAACATACTATCATCTACAAACTGTACTTCAACAGATTCTTCTTGGCCATTTGGGCTAGACAAAATATTAATTTTAGTTTTTTTATCAAAAACTTCAGGATGAGCAATATTAGGAATTACTTTTATAGGTAATTGTGAAACTGATTTGTCTGCTAAATTTTTGCAAAAATCATGCATTGCAACATTATTTAATAATTCCACAAAACAAAATTTTATACTGAATTTATTTTTTTTAGATTCCTCATCTGTAGGATATTCAAAAATATTACCTTGCTCTAATTTAATTATTTTAACTAATTTAACATTAAAGTTCTTATGTAATGGAAAACTTACTTTTGCTCCATCAAAAAATTTATTAATTTGGTCATATAATCTGCTTTCTAAATCTTTTTGATTTTCTGTATAATCTTTCTTTTTATTATATTTTATATTAATAGCTGGTAGCTTTAATAACTCAACAGGTTCATCTGAACAATAGTAACACATTTCCTTGGTTACTTTATCCTCAAAATAAACCACCAAGTGACCTGAAATAGATAATGAAAACCCTTCATCAAAATCATACTTTGATTGTATGGCTACTTGATTAAAATTCTCTTCTTTTACATACGAAGTAGATGTATCTTCTTCGATATTAGGTATAAATGTAACATAGGCATTTATACTTTTATTTCCATTTCTTGAAAAGATTTCTTCATAATTTGGAAGGTTAAAAACAAAGAGTTCTTTAGGTTTATTTAAGCATATAATTCTATTAAAAGGCCTATCAATGATTTTTATTTTTAAATTATCATAAGTTAAATTATCTTCTAATGTTTTAGTTGCTTCAGTTTTTTCTTTATAATCATCATCAAAACTTTGTTCTATGCCCTCATCTTCATAATTTATTTGTCGCATTAATTCAGATATAGCAGGAGCTGTAACAACACTCAAAACCGGCATAATATTGGTAAAGATTCTATTTAAAACATTGCCCTTGCCATTTTTTATAACAATATCTTTTCCTGATAGAATGCCTATATTACTTTTACTATAAAAATAAGCCTTTTTATAGCTTTCATTTTGTTTTAAAGATGAACTAGAATCTACTATACTCTCAAAATCTTTCATATGATGTATATGATTTTTATCATAAACGCTAGATTTACATATTTTCTTTTTATAACTTACAGAAGTTGTTGCCCCCATCTCAAAAGAAATAGAACCAAACGTATATCCCAATGAAGCACTAGCTGAAAGACCTATCTTATTTGAAGTCCCTATAAAAGAACCTTCACAAGAAAGACCTGTCATACTATTTGATTTACTTATTTTATATGAAACAACAAAATTACTTGCACTTGCAGATGAGTTTGATGACATTTTAAAAACTCCTTTTTAGCAGTATTCAAGAAGATTACATATAAATCTTTCTTATAAAGTTTTCTCTGAAAAAATTTATTTTGGTATGAATTTAGTAAGCTTTACTGTATTCGTACCAAAGTTTTATTGGTCATTTATTTTTATTATAAATATTCTAACAATGACTAATTTCAGATGTTTTATAACATTTTATAAATTGCGTACTAGTTCAATTCTAATTTAAATAAATAGTTGTATTTGTAATGTTTTTCACAATTTTTACAATTAGTTTCATACAGTTTACATAAACTATATAAAACATAATCATGTATAACTTTCATAAATACAATTCTTTATAACTTAATTTAAAAGAAACAATCCAAATAACTTTATTCTAGTAAATTACTACAAGAAAAAAATGGTAAATTGTCTAATAAAAAAACTTCAAAACATCATATTAAATAAAGACTTTAATAAAGATTTTTATGCTATAAAAACAAAAAATTTTACCTTAAAAACTAAGGTAAAATTTTTAGTGAACTACTTTATTCTTTTTTATAATTTTTTTTGCGATGCAAATGTTATATTAGCAACCTTGCTTTCCTGCTTTGTGATCATCAATAGAACATGATACAGATGAACCATATTCAATTAAACCAACTTTTGCGGGATCTAATGTGATAGAACCATCTTCAAGTACAAAACATGGAATTCCAATATCATGAACCGCACGAGATTTATCAAAAACATAAGCATTTTCTTTAGCATCTCGTAATTCAATAAATTCATGAAGATTGCGTACATGCTGACCAATATCAATATATTCAAACTTATCTTCTTGGCCTTTAATTTGTTCCACAATGTAGTCACAATAAGGACAGGTATGTAAACCATATATCTTAATCATTATTTAAACTCCGTTATAATCCAAGATATAACCACCAACATTTTCAATTTAAAATTAAATTTAATTAAAAATTGCTTAATAAAACCTAATAATTGAAAAACACATTACCAATATAATAGCTTAATATTTTCATAAAAGATAATATTTTTAGAAGTCTACTTTTTTTAAACATTATTTGGGTACTTTGGTTGATGATTGGTATACTTTTAGAAAATAAAAATTAGAAGATATAAAAGAAAAAAAGATAGATAGATAGATAGATAGATAGATAGATAGATAGATAAAAAATGCCCCAAATAAAATGAAACGGGATAGCATTATGGCTATCCCGTTTTGAAAATGTTTTATAAATTAAATAAATTTTAAATATTATTTATTACAATAAAACACGGCACTTCAATGTACCTTCAATACCCTTTAATTCGTTTACTAGGCTTTCAGGATCATTGGTATGAATATCCATTACCACGTAACCAATTGAAGGTGAAGTTTGTAAATATTGAGCAGCAACATTTACATTCTTATCAGCAAAAATCTTATTGATCTTGTTGATAACGCCTGGAATGTTCTTATGAACGTGTAAAATTCTGCTTACATTTACTTGAACAGGTAATGAAACTTCAGGGAAGTTCACAGCTGTTAAAGTAGAACCGTTATCAGAATATGTTGCAAGTTTATCAGCTACTTCAATACCGATATTACATTGAGCTTCAACTGTAGACGCACCGATATGTGGAGTAAGAATTACGTTATCGAACTTCTGTAATGGAGTTACAAAAGGATCGCCATTCTTACCAGGTTCTACAGGGAATACGTCACATGCAGCGCCACCTACTTTACCGCTTTCTAAAGCAGCAGCTAAAGCATCGATATCAACTACAGTACCACGGCTTGTATTTAAGAAAATAACACCATCTTTCATTTGAGCAAACTGAGCAGCACCAATCATATGCTTAGTAGCGTCAGTTTCTGGTACATGCATTGTTACAACGTCAGCACGAGCAAATAATTCTTCAATTG
>GL995220.1:50160-61733 GCA_000222855.1 Succinivibrionaceae bacterium WG-1
CTTTGCATTACCAATAACCATCTTCTTTTCAATATCATAGAAGATTACATTTAAGCCTAAAGCTTCAGCAATGATACCAACTTGAGTACCAATATGACCGTAACCTACGATACCAAGAGTCTTACCACGAGCTTCATAACAGCCCTTAGCATTCTTATCCCAACCACCGCGGTGTAATAAAGCATTCTTAGTTGGAACTGTACGGAATAATTGTAAATATTCACCAGTTACTAATTCAGCAACAGAACGAGTATTTGAATAAGGTGCATTAAATACAGGAATACCACGTTCACGAGCAGCTTCTAGGTCAACTTGGTTAGTACCGATACAGAAACAACCTACTGCACAAAGCTTATGAGCATGTTCAAAAACATCAGCAGTTAAGTGAGTTCTTGAACGAATACCAATAAAATGAACATCTTTGATCTTTTCAATTAATTCATCATGGTCAAGAGCTTTCTTTAAATACTCAACATTGGTATAACCAGCTTTCTTTAAAGTATCAACAGCACTTAAATCCACACCTTCAAGTAATAAAACTTTGATTTTATCCTTGTTAAGAGAATATTGAGTCATTAATTCCTCCTAAATAATCTAAAAATTTGCATGTTCTTTGTAATAAGTCCTTGAACATGCCTAAAGATTATTTTGTTGTGTGTTTGTTTCTATATAAAATTCTTACTTATTTCTACGAGCAATTACTGCATCTGATAAAGTTACAAGTAATTTTTCAGTATCTTCCCAACCAATACATGCGTCAGTAATACTTTGACCGTATACTAAATCACAACCTGGTTTAAGATCTTGACGACCTTCAACTAAATGGCTTTCAATCATAACACCAAAAATTTCTTTTGAGCCAGAAGAGATTTGGTCTGCTACATTTGCACCAACTTCCATTTGTTTCTTGAATTGCTTGCTACTATTAGCATGGCTAAAGTCAACCATTACATTAGGTGGTAAATTTGCTTTTTGTAAAGCAACAGCAGCTTCATGAACATGTTCAGCATCATAGTTAGTGCCTTTGCTACCACCACGAAGGATGATATGACAATCTTCATTACCCTTAGTTTTAACAATAGCACTATGACCAAACTTAGTAACAGAAAGGAAAGTATGAGCTGAATGAGCAGAAACAATCGCATCAATTGCAACTTTTACAGTACCATCTGTACCATTCTTAAAGCCAACAGGAGCAGAAGTACCAGAAGCTAATTCTCTGTGTACTTGAGATTCTGTAGTTCTTGCACCAATAGCTACCCATGAAATAAATTCATCTAAGTATTGCGGAGTTAAAACATCAAGATATTCTGTAGCAACAGGAACACCTAATTCTGTGATATCTAATAAAAGTTTACGACCAATACGAAGACCTGCATTCATATCAAATGAATTATCCATAAATGGATCGTTGATTAAACCCTTCCAACCTACTGTTGTACGTGGTTTTTCAAAATATACACGCATTACAATTTCAAGTGAATCTTTATACTTTTCACGTAAAACTGCTAACTTTTCAGCGTATTCCATAGCAGATTTTACATCATGGATTGAACATGGACCTGTAATAACAACTAAACGATCATCTGTACCATTTAAGATATTATGAATAGAGTCACGGCTACTAACAATAGTCTTCATTGCCTTTTCAGTACATGGGTACTTTTCAATTAAAGCAACAGGAGGAAGCAATGGAGTAATTTCATTGATTCTTGTATCAAAAATTTTATCAATCATAACTTTTACAACATCAAGCAATAATGTAGGCTTGTTCTACAAATATTTTAAAAATTAATTATTATTTACATTCGTGGTTAAGTTACCAACCAACATGATTCGATAACTTTTAAATAGAAAATATTTAAACTATTTAAAAATTAAAGCCGTAAAGTAACATTCATTATATTGTTATGAAAGAACCTTACGGCAACTATAATACTTATTTACTTAAAGCTTATAGAACTTTAGCAATAGCAGCGCAAAGAGCATCAATATTAGCAGTAGTAATACCAGCAACACTGATACGACCAGAACCTACAATATAGATACCAAATTCTTCTTTCAAACGAGCAACTTGTTCTTTAGAAAGACCAGAGAATGAGAACATACCATATTGTTCATTGATGAAACTAAAGTCGTTCTTCACACCTAAAGCACTTAACTTCTTAACAAATAATTCACGCATTTCCTTGATACGGTCACGCATTTCTTTAACTTCTTCCACCCATAAAGCACGAAGTTCAGGGTTAGAAAGAACTGTAGTAACAATTGCAGCACCGTGAGCTGGTGGATTAGAGAAGTTAGCACGAACCGCGATCTTCATTTGAGAGAATACACGATCTGCTGTTTCTTTATCAGCAGAAACAATAGTTAAAGCACCAATACGTTCATTGTATAAACCGAAGTTCTTAGAGAATGAATTTGCAATTAAAACTTCTGAATTATACTTAAGGAATGTACGAACACCAAAAGCATCTTCTTCAATACCATTACCGAAACCTTGGTAAGCAAAGTCAAAGAATGGAATTAACTTTAATTCAGCAAATAATTTAGCTAATTCTTCCCATTGAGCAGCTGTTGGGTCAATACCTGTAGGGTTATGACAACAAGCGTGAAGAACTACAGCATCCCCTGCTTTTGCTTGCTTCAATGAAGCCTTCATGCCTTCAAAATCAAGACCATGAGTTTCTGGATTGTAATATTTATACTTTGCAGTTTCTAAACCAGCTTTACCAAAAACTTGGAAATGGTTAGCCCAAGTAGGATCAGAAATCCATACTTTCTTAGTAACGTTTTGTTGAACTAAGAAATCAGCACCAATTCTTAATGCACCTGTACCACCTGGAGCTTGAACTGAACGAGCTCTATCAGCAACGATAATTTCGCTATCTTTACCTAAAACTAATTCACGAACTAAACGACCATATTCAGGAGAACCAACGATTGGTAAGTAGCTCTTTGTAGTTTCGGTATCAAAAATAATCTTTTCAGCTTGTTTTACACACTTTAGAATTGGTGTAACGCCTTCGTTAGTCTTATAGATACCTACGCCTAAATTAATCTTATCAGCACGAGTATCATTCTTAAATTCTTCGGTGAGACCTAAAATTGGATCTGCTGAAGCAGCGACAATATTATCAAAAAACATATTATTACCTGAAAAGCTTAAGCTCTATTTACCAATACTACATATTATTTATTATGCATTTTATACATTCATATGTAGTTTTTCGAAGTAAACTAGCCTTAGCGAAAAACCAAAACACTTTCTGAAATTAAGCAACAAGCTTAAAACGATTGTTATTATAGCCTATTGAATAACTGTAAACAAGTTAACTTTATACATGTGAACTTAAATATCTAAAACAAAAAATCTTAATCGATTGTGTTTTTTTTGAAAAAAGTGCAACATTTTGATACTACAAACAAAACACTTTTAATTCAATATCTCTATTTCTAGGTAATAAAAATTATCATTAAGCCTTATTTGCTAAAAGAATATTCGTCGAAAAACAACCCAAAAATCTTAGAAATGCATTTCTACGTAAAAAGTTAAATTAAACAATTAGCATTTAATATCAACAATTGAACAACTGTAAAAATCAAAAAATACTTAAATATATAACAAACCTGAAAGTATATTTGATATGAAAAGGATTTATAAATAAGGATAGGAAGTAATGGTGCCCGAGGCCAGAATCGAACTGGCACGGAAGTATAAGTTCCGAGGGATTTTAAATCCCTTGTGTCTACCGATTTCACCACTCGGGCTTCTTGGAGCGGGAAACGAGGCTCGAACTCGCGACCCTAACCATGGCAAGGTTATGCTCTACCAACTGAGCTATTCCCGCTCTCCTAAAGACAAGAGCTATTATATACTATAATTTTTAGTGTGCAACACTTTTTTTTATTTTTTTAATTCTGTATATTTTTTACTCATTTAATCGTATTTTGATGTATCTGTAGATATCAAAAAATAATTATTAAAACTATTATTGAATTAAAAACAAAAGCTCTGCAACAATACAGAGCTTTTATGTTCTTTTAAAACTATTTTACTTATAAAATGATTTTACTTTCTTTTAACTTCTTGTAGCGTAATCACCTACGCAAATCCACTTATAAGTTGTTAATTCTTTAAGTCCCATAGGACCTCTTGCATGAAGTTTTTGAGTTGAAATTGCAACTTCAGCACCTAAACCAAATTGTCCACCATCAGAAAACCTTGTAGAAGCGTTTATATAAGCACAAGCAGAACCTACTTCATTAACAAATCTACAAGCATTGTTATAGTCATTTGTAAGAATTGCATCAGAGTGACTAGCAACATGTTTACGCATATGGTTTAAAGTATCATCAAGAGAAGATACAATTGCTACATTCATAGTTAAGCTTAACCATTCAGTATCAAAATCTTTTTCTTCACCTTTCACCACTAAATCTGCAGCAACATCTGCTAATAATTTATATGCCACATCACCATGAGCAACCATTTTTACTTTATCTTGAAGCATTTGCTTTGCAAGCATTGGTAAAAATTCATTAGCAATTTTTTCATGAACAAGTATAGTATCAACAGAATTACAAGCACTAGGTCGCTGTACTTTTGAATTTTGAATAACTTTTACAGACTCTTCTAATTTAGCAGTTTCATCAACAAAAATATGACCAATACCAAAGCCACCAATAATCACAGGAATAGTACTTTCTTTTTGACATAATCTATGTAGATTTGCCCCACCTCTTGGGATAATCATATCTACATATTGATCTAAATGCAATAATTCAGAAACATACTTTCTATCAGAATCTTCAATATACTGTACTGCATTAGGATCGATACCAGCTAGTTCTAAACCTAACTTGATATATTTTACTAAAGCGATATTACTATTAATAGTTTCTTTACCGCCTCGTAAAATACAAGCATTACCTGTTTTTAAACACAAAGAAGTAATATCAACAGTAACGTTAGGACGAGCTTCGTAAATTACCCCAACAACTCCTAATGGTTCTCTTCTTTTACATAAACGAAGACCATTTTCTAAAACTTTACTATCAAATTCTTCACCTACAGGATCAGGAAGTTTAGATACACTACGCATATCAGAGATGATACCATTTAAACGTTTTTCATCTAAACGTAAACGGTCATACATAGCAGGAGCAACATCATTGTTACGTGCGTTTTCTAAATCTATTTCATTTGCTTTTAAAATATCTGCACTATTTGCAGTTAAAGTATCTGCAATAATATTTAAAGCATTATTTTTCTCTTTGGTAGAAAGTCTTGCTAAGCTTACGCTTGCTGCCTTGGCTAACTTGCCTAAATTTTCCATATCCATAAATAGGTTCTCAAACTTAAAGCCTAATTTTTATAATCAGTATTTACATAAAACATTAAAAATTATATAAAACTCTTTATTATATTTTTAACTTATTATTTTTTATATTTTGTGTTCGATGCATTCTAAAAACATCAAACACATTTAGTTAGAATTTATAAAAACACCATATCGTCGCGATGCACAGCAACATGACCGTGTTCAAATCCTAAAATCTTTTCAATATCTTCTGAATTTTGACGTTTTATACGTTGTAACTCAGAACTATTATATCTTGTGAGCCCTCGAGCTATTTGTTCGTCACTTTCTGATTCGATAACAACCACATCACCACGAACAAATTCTCCGGTAATTTCAACAATTCCTTTTGGTAATAAAGATTTACCTTTTTCTTTTAAAGCAAGAGCTGCTCCTGCATCTACAACAATCTTATGTGTAGGTTTGGTTCCTGCAAGAATCCAAGTTTTGCGAGCTTCAAGCGGAGAACATTGAGCCTTAAAAGTTGTCCCCTCAAAACTTCCCGCCACAATATCAGCAATAATACTAGGTGTTGCTCCTGATGCTATCACTACATCGATACCACTTCTTGTTGCAAGTTCTGCAGCTTGAAGTTTAGTACTCATACCGCCCGTACCTAAACCACTTACACTATCCCCTGCAATTGCTTTGATTTCTGGAGTAATTTTTTCAACTTCTCTTATTAAAGTTGCATTTGGATTAGAACGAGGATCAGCTGTATATAGACCTTTTTGATCTGTTAATAAAATAAGTAAATTAGCATCTGCTAAAATCGCAGCTCTTGCTGACAAGTTATCGTTATCACCTACTTTTATTTCAGAAGTTGCTACAGCATCATTTTCATTAATAATTGGCACAATGCCCATATCAAGAATTGCATGTAATGCATCTTTTGCATTTAAAAATCTTTCTCTATCTTCAAGATCGGCACGAGTTAATAGAATCTGACCAATATGAATACCATAAATTTCAAATAAAGATTGCCAAGTATGCATTAAAAAATTTTGACCAACTGCAGCAAACATTTGACGATTAGCAATAGTCTTAGGAATATCAGGATGACCTAAAACATCTCGCCCTGCGGCCATTGCTCCTGAGCTTACAACTACAATATTAAAACCTTGTTTCTTCAGACTTGCAAGTACTCTAACAATTTCAATCATCAATGATTTATCAAGTTTTTTAGTACCAGCTGTAAGCATTGAGGTGCCAAATTTAACTACTACAGTTTGATTTTTCACTTTTTGTAACCTTTTTTATGGTTTTTATTTCTAATTTTTAATTATTATTTATATCCATTACTTGGATTTACATATAATCTTAATGTTCTGTGCTAGTTACAGGACATATAACCACCTACTTTTGCTTAGTTTCTTAAATCATCAAGCAAAAGTTAGATTTTGTACATTTTTATAAATTTTTCACAAACCAACTAACAGTCTTTTCTATAAACACATTAAATAAGTCATATGGTGTTTCTTTTTTCTTTAAAGATATAATTTCTGATTCAACGTTACTACCAAAACTTTCACAAAGTTTGATATCCGCCTTTGGAGACATATAATCATCATTTATACCAAGCACCATTATAGGAGTAGTAACTTTTTTACCACTAAATAAAGCTTGTTTCTTTATAGAATAAGTCTGTAATTGCGGAATAATGTTATCCCATTGTGCCGCATCAATTCCTATATGATTACATAAAATAGCACGAACCATAGAAGGGGTTTTAGCAAGCAATTCTTTATTAACAAAAAATTCATCTAATAAAGGAGCAACCATACAACAACATTTAATATCTTCAGAACGAGATGCTAAAATGCGACTTGCGCAATTTCCACCTAAACGTTGTGACAAAATACCTATTCTAGTATTATCAAGATATGGCACATGTTCCTTTATATAATCTAATAACACATTGTGAACTTTATCTGTTTGTTCTGATAATGATACATTGCTACTTAAACCTATTCCTGGTAAATCACAAGCAACTAAAGCAATCCCCTTATCATAAAGATTTTCTCTATAAAATCTTAAATATTCTGTAGCTAAGTTCTGCATATTACTGCAAATAACAATACAAGGGCTAAGTTTGGTTTTATCAGGAGTATGAATAAAGGCGGTAGCAACCTTACCTTCTACTGTTAATTTAACTTCTTCAAAATCACCTTTAGCCAAACTTGATGCTTTACGATAGTTTATATGGTGTTGTAATAATGCTTGATTAGCTAACTCATCACCTTTTAGATGAGGATAACTTGCAATATCATAATAAAGATAAGCCAAGCGATACCAAATATACGCCGACTCAATATCATTTTCACTTTCTAACTGAGAAGCTTTTAAATTACAGTCTCTTGCAAGCATTGAAAATTCATATATCCAATTGCCTTTAGCATATTCATAAACTGTATCAACAATTCCAGGACGACTTCTTTTGGCATCACAAGCAACAATTTTTGAAATAACTGACTTTAATTTAATAACATCACAACCTAACCAACCCCAATAAATCAAATGTAGAACACGGAACCATTGACACTGATACTCAGCATCAGTTACAGAGTTGCTAATACTTACATTAGGCAAATTCTCTACAGAATTTGAAATAAATGAAGTTTCTAAAGAATGCCTTTGGGGTTTAAAAAGAACTTCGCTTAGGTTTTCGTTAGAATTTTCTGTCATTTTTCACCTGAATATTTTCGTTGGTCTACTATATATATTATTATCTTGTATATTTATTGAAAGCTTGTTAAATATTACTACGATTAGATAAATTAGATTTAAGAGATAATATTATAACACTTTAAAGTTAAAATCATATATTAAACCATGATCTCTATAGCTTTTTAATTTAATAAAATCTAAAACATCACTGCATAAAACTAATATACTTCTATAATTATGACCATAAAGTTTTGCTATAAAAACTTATTCCACCTTAAATATCATTAGCCATAATGAATTGATAAATAAAATTTATAGTTATTACTTTATTTTGGTATGATATTACTTTTTTAGTTTTGTTTTGTATTAGATTTGTTTTTATAAAGTTTTGTTATGTTAGAATAGTACCGTTCCGTACCATAATAATAGCGTATATCTAAAACAATAAAACAAATTTAACTAACCATAAAAAAATAAATAAAATTTTACAAACAATAATAATCAAGTGGGATAAAAAAAATAAAGTAGAGGATGTCAATATGTCAGACGTTATTACCAATTTAAAGCCAGAATTAGTTTGGAAATATTTTTCAGAAATATGTCAAATACCACATGTGTCTGGCAATGAAGCACAGATTAGTGATTATGTTTGTAACGTTGCAACCCAATTAGGTCTTTTTTCAAAAAATCCGAATGTGGTAATGTACTCATTGTAAAACCTGCTACTAGTACCCCAAAAAATAATAACAAAACTCATAAAGTATTACTTCAAGCTCACCTTGATATGGTTGGAGTAAAAACCGCAGATTCAAATCACAACTTTGCTGTAGATCCGATTGAAACGATTATTACAGAAGATGGCTTTTTAAAAGCTAACAATACCACTCTTGGTGCTGATGATGGTATTGGGGTAGCAATGATTTTAGCGTTACTAGAAGATAATTCTATTGAATTACCTGAAATTCATGCTCTATTTACTATTTCAGAAGAAACAGATATGGTTGGAGCTAACGCATTAACTCCAGACTTCGTTCAAGCAGACCTTGGTATCAATATCGATTCTGAAGATCTTGGAGAAATATGCATCGGATGTGCGGGTGGTTCATCCTATGACATTACATTAACTTCTGATATTGAAGCTGTAGATGCCAATGAATATAAGGGCATCTCTATCGAAGTAAGCAAAGGTATAGGTGGCCACAGTGGTATCGAAATTGATAGACCACATATAAATGTTGCAACTATGCTACTTAACTTGATGTCCACACTATATGACAATTCTATAGAAGCTCGTATTAGTGATATCAAATCAGGATTTGTAAGAAATTCTATTCCTTCTGCAGGAAAAATGAATATTGTTGTAAAAACAGAATATTTAGAAGAAACTATTAAGCTATTAACAGAAAATACTGAACGTCTTAAAGCTAAATATAAAGAAACTGAAAAACAAATTGCAATATCTATCGATACTTTAGAAGCGACTCCTACTATATCTCTAGCTAATACTGAAAACATCATTGCACTACGCAAGCTTAATACCAAAGTATTAGAAAGAACCGAAGATAATACCCCTTTAACATCTTGTAACTTAGGTTTTATTGATTTTACAGATGGTAATATTGTTGTAAAAATTCTGGCAAGATACGCTACCACTTCAGGAAAAACTTTAATTGAAAACACCATTCAAAATGTGGTAACAGAAACAAAGTCCCAAATAACTGAATATAATTCATATCCTTTCTGGGAACCTAATTATGGAAGTCAAATCCTAAAAGTAGCATCAAAGGAATACAAAAAACTTACCGGACTTAACTCCAAAGTTACAGTAATACATGCAGGGCTTGAATGTGGTATTGTTAAACAACAAAACCAAAATCTTGACATTATCTCCGTTGGCCCTGATGTCTTTAATGCTCATACCCCAACAGAAAAAGTAAACATTCAAAGTGTTGAAAAATGTTATAGATGGATTATAAATACCCTAGAACAACTTTAATAAATTATAATATTCAATAATGAATAGGCTATTGTTTTTCTTAAAAACAATAGCCTTTAAATTATGAAAAATATTAAGTGTTAATTACTTACTCACCTACTTTTAATCTTTTGTAAATCTATGTTCGACCAAATTTCTAATATTTATTACATATTTTTAGCATTAAGTGCATACGCACTTATAATTACAATAGTTGCAATTGTTTTTATAGTAATGCAGAAAAATAAAATAAAATCACTAATCACTGAAATAGATAAAAGCTATCTACCAGAACTAGATAGATTAAATGAAGAAATACTAACTTACGAAAACAAAATAAATTTACTAAATCAAACTGAAAAAAATAATTTAGTAGAAATTGCCACCTTAACCTCTGAACGTAATAATCTTGCACAAAAGTTACAAGAACAAGAAAGTAGATTTATTGAAGAACAACGAAAAAACAACTTCTATTTAGAAAGTAATTTTCAGAAACTTGTTAATAATCTTTTATCTCAAAGCACTATAACTTTAGAAAAACAAAGCGCTCAACTACTTAGCAATATAGTGGCTCCTCTAAATACCAATATAATCAATTTCAAAAAAGAAGTATCAGACAATAAAAACATCACCATTGAACAAAATACTAGACTTGCTACCAAAATTGATTCATTAAATACCGCTCAATTAAAACTGAGTGATGAAGCTAATAAATTAACAAAAGCTTTAACAGGGAACTCTAAAGTTGTTGGTAATTGGGGGGAAATTATTCTTGAAAGAGTGCTTGAAGAAGCCGGTTTAAAAGAGCATGTAGTTTTTGAACGTGAAGTAGTATTATCAAACGATAGCAATCAAATTTATCGCCCTGATGCTATTATAAATTTACCTAATGATAAACAACTAATCATTGATTCAAAATGTTCTTTAAATGCTTATTCAAGATATATCAATGCGGTAGATCCTGAAACTCAAGCTCTTGAATTAAAGGAACACATAAAAAATATAGAAGCACGTATTGATGAATTATCTAAAAAAGATTACCACACCTTAAAAGGTATTAATGCTCCAAACTTTGTATTTATGTTTATTCCTATCGAATATGCTTTTATTGCCGCTTTTAATGAAAAGCCTGAGCTAATTACCAAGGCTTCTAATAAACATGTTTCTATTACCACTCCTTCAACATTGTTATCAGCTCTATTTATTGTAAAAGAGCTCTTTGCACTTGATGCTCGTAATAAAAACTTAGACGAAACCATTAAAATAATTTCAGGTTATGCTAAAAAGCTTAATGAACTAAATAACAAATTTATTGGAGTTGAAAAAGCTATTGAAGGAGCTGCAGACAAAATAAAGGAAACTCGTAATTATATGGATGCTCCACAAGGTGTTTGGACTCAAACTCAAAAAATTACAGAAAAATTAAAAATATCTATATAAAGAAAAGTTCCAATACTTTCAATAGTATTATCTTATTACCATATCCATGATATTTTTAACAAACAATAAAAAATAAAATAAAAAAGCTTTATTTCTATAATAAAGACTTTTTTATAGATTTATGGAGA
>GL995220.1:62635-64735 GCA_000222855.1 Succinivibrionaceae bacterium WG-1
TCGATTTATGTTATTTTTATATCTCTAGGAAAAACCCAAATATAATAAGTTACGCTTAGATTACTTCTATAACCTTAACACTTACAAACAGTTAATTATTATTACATAACTTCTTCAGCTGCTGTTTGAATCATTTCATAAACAGTATTGAAATCGTAAGTTGGATTTTCCTTAAAAAGATTTACAGCATTATCCTTAAATTTCAACCATTTTTTAGCTTTTTTAGCTGTGATTTCAGAATCTTGCTTTTCTTCACTTTTATCAAAGTAGCTATAGTACCATTCTTTTATCTTTGGATTTTTCAACATGTATGCTAAATCAAGCTCTGATAAATTTTCTAGATTTAAATACCATTTTCTTTCACTTAAAATATTGATAGCACTAACAACATTAGTAACATCATCATCTGTGTAGTCACCTGCTAAAAATATTAAAGTAATATTTTCAAGGCTTGAATTTTCATTTTCTTCAGCTGCTAATGCTTTACTTAAATCACTGTCTTCATAAAGCACGGTCTTTTCTTCACAATTATTTTTTTTATTATTTGCTTTTGGAGCAATATCATCGCTATCTTCTTCTGATTCATTTTCAGCGACTTTATTACCAACTTCTTCTAATTCTTCTTCAAAGTTATAATCATCTAAAGTCTTTTCTAATTCCTTAGAACTTGAAGTCACACCTAAATTCAAATCCTTATCTTGAACTTTTACGTCTTTTTCATTTCTAACTATGACAAAGCTACTCTTTAGTGCATCATTTGAGAATGTTGTTTTACAATGAGCAATAATAACTTCATTGCCTGCCACAATCTTTCTTTGGGCGCTATCTCTTATAGAGGTTTTGCAAATAAAATCATTATCTAATACAGGAATGATTTCACTTAAACTCTTAAACCCCATAAGTCCAGGAGAGGTTTGTACTGAAAAAGCATGCATTTTATCTTTTTTAGAAGAAAAATATAATACTGAAGCGTCATATAAATTCTCGTATGAATTTAATACTTTGATATTATGACCTTCTTTCTTCTTTATCGATTTACCTTTAAAAATAGTGCTATATTTTAAAGTTTTATTGGCAGATTCTATAATATCATTACCAACTCGATTACGAAGTTCCAATACATCATGAGCTAATAGTTTACTTAAACTACTTTTTTAGCATCTAAATCACTTGTTTGATATTCATTACTAAAGAAATAATTAACAATGTTAGTTGGTGTAGGTATTTTGTTTAAAATCCTAAAAGGATTACCTTGAATACTTTTACCATTTTCATGAAGCAAGTAATCTGTAACAACTAAGTTATAAGATTGCTTACCTTTAAAATCTTCATTCTCACGAGTTACTTTGGCATTTAATGTTTGAGCGACCCCAACACCAGAAGTTACGCGACTTATAAAATATTCTGAATTACTTTTAGAACAATTTACATAAGCGTAAGAAATCCAATCAAACTTTGCTTGCATGAGGTAATTACCAAATAAACCACATTCATTAAGTATTGGCGTTAAATAGTCATGAAAATCTTTTTCTTCTAATTCCCCCACAAAGGTAGCATAAGAAGTAAAATCTTTATTTAATCTTTTTAATCTAAAATCAGTTAAAGCAGAGTTACGAACAAATATATGATGCGCAAGAGGATAACCTCCAAGCATTACATCAACTTGAAGTACATCATCTGTATATTTGATATTCTTATAGGTATAGCCAGATAAAAAAGTATCTTTTTTTAGAATTTGATGTGAAATACCAGAAAAAGATAGTTTCTTATCTAAAAGATTTTTAAATAAATCATAGCTTAATTCTGTAGGAACAGACTTAGAGCCTACCTTTATTTCGGCAGCATTAACATTTGCAGAACAAAAAATAGAACACTACTAATAAAACTTGCAGTAAATAAACTAATCTTTTTATTCATAGAGAACTCGCTTTATTTCTTAAAATAAACAATCCTAAAAAATAATTCTATTGTCACATTTTATAAAGAACAAAATTTTTAATGTATGTTGTATTCTAAATAAAGTAAAACAAATTTTAACAAACTACATCTTTTTTATATTTTTTAACAAAATCTTGTTAAACAACACTCACTTAAACATGT
>GL995220.1:65450-69878 GCA_000222855.1 Succinivibrionaceae bacterium WG-1
TAACAATTATTGATAGACTGGGTAAACATGGTTGTCACCGTGGACACAAAGTTGGAGATTGTTTTGATTTTGATACCGAACGTGGTCAGCTTTGTCCAATGGCAATGCATGTAGCTTTTCCATACATTGATATCTTAAGATATGGTGGTAGTATTCCAGGCCAACCCAAAGGGACAGCTGTTTTTGGATGTCCTGATATTGATACTATCAATGTTTTTAAGATTGAAGTTGTGGAAGAAAACGAAAATAAATAGAAAAAACAATTTATAAAAAAATCCCACTTTATTTCTTTTTTCAAAGCGAAATAAAGTGGGATTCTTATTTGATAATACTTTTCTTTGGTATTTAGTAGTTAATCTATCAAAATAGATCTTACCTTGGCAGCCCCTATTTGTTCTGAAACAATACCATTGTCTTGTAGAATTTGAGTAATTCTAGAAGCTCGGTTATAACCTATACCAAAATGTTGTTGTAGTAATGAAACGCTAAATTGACGATTTCTTTGTTTTAAATCTCTAACAAATTCAACAACATCGTCATATAAAGCATCATTACCTCTATTGTTTGAAGGAACATGTTCACCAGGTATTGCAGTTTCTTCAGTAAGTTCAACCTTAGTTACTTCATCAACATATTCAGGTTTTCCTCTCATACGCCATGCTGCTGTAAATGCCCCAATTTCATCATCTGAAATAAAGCCACCATGAGCACGACGAGTTAATCCTGAACCATCGTTAAATTTAATTAACATATCCCCACGACCTAATAGCTTTTCAGCACCGCCTTCGTCAATAATGATATGTGATTCCATAGATGATTTAACTTTAAACGCAATTTGGCTAGGGAAGTTAGCTCTAATAGAACCTCTAATAACTTCAGCTCTTGGAGATTGAGTTGCTAAAATTAAGTGAATACCACAAGCACGAGCTTTAGCAGCAAGTCTTGAAATCATTCCTTCTATATCACCGCTTTCTTTCTTCATACCTAAAATTAGGTCTGCAAATTCATCGATGATAAATACAATATAAGGTAAAGTCTTAAGACCTGGAGCTTGTGAATCCATGCTATCACTTGGACGCCATAAAGGATCCTTGAAGATAATATTCTTAGCTAAGCTTTCACGAATTCTATCATTAAAGCCTTCAATATTACGAACTCCAAATACTCCAAGTAACTTATAACGTCTTTCCATTTCTTGAACAGCCCAACGTAAAGCACTAGGAGTTTGATTCATATCTGTGATAATCGGTGTTAATAAATGCGGAATATCATGATATGGTTTAAATTCAATAGCCTTAGGGTCAACAATAATTAAACGTAAATCATCAGGAGTATGCTTTAACAATAAAGATACTAACATGGTGTTTATACCAACAGATTTACCTGAACCTGTAGTACCAGCAACAAGTAAATGTGGAGCTGCTGCTAAATCAAATACTACAGGAGCCCCTGTAATATCTCGACCTAAGCAGATCGGAAGAATTGCTTTTGAATTTACAAAAGCATCACCTGCAAATAATTCACGAACATTGATACTTTGACGCACCGCATTAGGAATTTCAATACCAACATATGGCATTCCAGGGATCACTTCAATAACACGAACAGTAGCCCCACCTAAAAGACGGCCAATGTCTGTTGACATGTTTGAAATCTTGCTTCCTTTACCATTTTCAAGAGCAATCATATAACGAGTAATTACCGGACCACATTCATAAATACGGCTACCATCTTCATTTCTGGCCACATGTGCTTTTATTTTTAAATTTGCTAAGCAATCATCAATCTTATCACACATATTTTCAAGAGTAGAAATTGCAACTTTTTCTTGTGGCTTAGGTGGAGCAAAAATATCTAATGAAGGGAATTTGGTTAAAGGTGAACCATCAGATTCATATTGACCAGCATTAAAGGTCATAGAATCAGGAAGTTCTGAAGAATAATCTACAAAACGCATTCCTGTACTGTTAGGAACAGAATAATCAACAGGAGCATTATTGTTTGATGGTAAAACATTACTCATTGGTGAATGAGAATCATAATGTTTTTGACCACTTAACACATTAGTATTCGAAATTTCATTGCTAATAGGCTGTTTATCATTAACAGGATAATTATTTAAATTAGCATTGCTATTTTCATCTACAGGAGTAAAGAAATTTGGCACAACTCCAAAATCTTCTGTGGTTTTGGCGTTTGCTTGTTGAATACTTTCAAAGTCAATTACATTTGAAGGACTATTATCATTGATATCAGAAACTAATGAAATTTGCGGTTTGCTAGATTCTTGTTCTTTTTGTTCTGGTTCAAAACTTGGTGCAACGTAACTACTTAAACCTGTAGGTTCAATACCCGTTGGAGCAGTTGCTGCTTTAACCTGAGATTCAAATTGAGCTTGTTTTTGCTCTGCTTGTTGCGCTAATTGAGCCTGTCTTTGGGCTTCTTTTTGAGCTTCAAGATTAGCTTGCACTTCCTTT
The DNA here is from genome assembly GCA_000222855.1 of Succinivibrionaceae bacterium WG-1. Lineage (GTDB taxonomy): Bacteria > Pseudomonadota > Gammaproteobacteria > Enterobacterales > Succinivibrionaceae > WG-1. The sequence goes on from GL995220.1 coordinate 67,928, forward strand.
TGCTTTACTTCTTCATTCCAAGAATCAATAGCACCTTGATTAAGATTTAAATTATAATTTTCACCTTTGTTGGGTTTGCTTGTTAAAACTTGAGTAGAAACTGTAGTCTTCTTGGTATTGTCACTGCCAATATAAGGAGTATTATCTTTGCTATCATCAACAAGTTTATCTAATTCTGCAAAATTAACTGTTTGTTCAATTTCTTCTTGTTCAGATTTTTCTTGCGCCTTAGTGTCAACTACTGCATTTGAAGCAGCATTATTATTTAACGCATTAGTAGCATTATCATAAGCGCTAAGTCCAGGAATTCTCAAATTTGCATCATCAGTTTGTGGTTCATTTTTTAATACAAAAGTTGAAACCTTTCCTGGATTTGGAGTGTAATTTTGATTTGATGCAACATTGTTAGCAGAATTACTCTTTTCAGCCACATTTGTTGTGGTGTTATTTTTCATTAAATCAGGATCTTTTACATCAACTGAAACACTTGATGGAGCATGTCTTGCTGTTGTACCAATATTAAGGTTATCTAAATCAACTAAAGACTTAGTTTGATTGGTTGCAATATTTTCATTTGGCTCAAGAATCTTAGTATTAACTTGATTTTGAGTTTCATGTTCTTCTTTATTTGTATTAGCAACAGGATTAGATGTTGTTTGAACATTGCTATTAGAAATAGGAGTATTTTCTGAATTTGAAATAGCAGAAGCATCTACAAATGGAGAATTTAATGCAGATTTATTGATTACGGGAGTTGCAGGTTGACTTGCACTTGTTGCTTCTTGTGCATTGTTAGCAACATTGTTTTCATTACTTGTATTTACAGAAGTAGTATTTGAAGTATTAGCTGTATCATCATTAAAACTAAAACGATGTTCTACCACCCCATTAGGTTGAACTACTTTATCGCTTTGCACCACATTTGGTTGTTTTGAATTAGCAATAGCAGCATTATTTTGTTCTTCCGCAAATTTATTTGTAGCTTTTACCTCATCTGCATCATGAGTTTCAAACTCATTTTTCACATGGAAAAATTCATATACTTTTCTAAAAGCAACTACAAATACATTTAAGGTATTAAAAATACAAGAACCTACAAAATATAGAATCTTTTCAGCAGAGATACCTGTAAAGAAAATAAAACCAGAACAAAGTAATGCAAACATAAAGATTACGGTACCATCGTAACCTAAATAATCTCTAAATAGCATTAAAAGAAAGGCACCTACTTGCCCTCCCCCTTTGCTTTCCATATCGCCACTAAAAATACTAGCAGAAACTAAAGTACATGTTGAAATAACTAAGAAATTAAAACCTAATGTCTTTATAGCTACTAAATCATAGTTAAAATCATACCATTTGATTTTGTTAAGCTTTATAAAACAAAAATAACCACAGACAGCTAAAAGTATTAATAAAATATAAGCACAAAACCCGAAATATGAAAACATCATATCAGAGACTCTTGCACCAATTGGACCTATTGAGTTATGAATCTTAGTAATATCATTATTTAAAAAATTACTATCAGTAGGCTCATAAGTCCAAAGTGCTAAAAATAACATCGCAATTATTAATAACCAAATTACGAACAAAGCCTCACGAATGCGGCTAGCAACACTAATATTGCTATCCGGCATAGGTCTATAGTTATCGTTTTGCAAAACAAATATCCTTAAATGATTATCAAACTAATTATAAATAATACGCTTAAGCTAGAATGATATTAGGGAAAATTTTTAACCTTCATTGACATTTAATACTTCACGAGAAGTGGTATCAATAACGATACTAGAAGTTTGTTTTACTTCTTCCATAACCACAAATGTATGAGTATCACTCACACAAGGAAGACGTAAAATAGTATCACTTAACAACTTTCTATAAGCTGACATGTCAGAAACTCTAGTTTTAAGCAAATAGTCAAAAGCTCCAGAAACTAAATGACATT
>GL995220.1:71107-78493 GCA_000222855.1 Succinivibrionaceae bacterium WG-1
TTTTTTAGAAGAGATAAAATCTAATTGAGCTTGCAAAAATCCTTCTTGATTTTCTAAAGATTTCATTGTGGCAAGTACTGTTTTTCCTGCATTCGTTAAAGTTAAAACTTTATTTTTATACAAAAATAATGGTGCTTTATAAAAAAGTTCTAATTGTTTCATCTGCGTTGAAACAGCGGGCTGAGTCATACATAATTCATCGGCCGCTTTTGTGAAATTCATGTGTTTACAGATAGTTAAAAACGTTCTAACCTTAGGATCTAACATATAATTATTGGCTTTCCTACATACTTTTAATATTTGAATTTTATATTTATGTTTTTTATTTATTCATAAATATTTTTTATCATAACATAAAAATATATAATTTTTTTTATCTTTTTAAAGTTCTATACTAGCCTCAATTTTAAAATCATCTAGAAATATTAAGAATAAACAACTCCAAAAAAACAAAGATTTTAAATATATAAAATTGTAAAAATAAAAAGATTAAGGCTAGGAATATGAATCTTTTAAAAGATTGGAAAAATAGAATATATGGTATGAGTGTAACTTTTTTGCTAGCTATTATTGCTACAATTTTAGGAAACTTCTTTCCGATTATTGGCGGACCTATCTTTGGAATATTACTTGGAATGTTAGCAATCATACTATTAAAAAACAAGAGAAACTAGCCCCAGGAATCAATTTTACAAGTAAAAAGATCTTACAGTATGCGGTAATACTGTTAGGTTTTGGATTAAATTTAAAAATAGTTTGGCAAACAGGAGTTGAATGTTTACCAATAATTCTAACAACTATTTCTATATCACTAATTACAGCGTTTATTATCTGTAAATCAATGCATCTACCAAGCAAAACTTCTATGCTTATAGGGGTTGGCTCCTCTATTTGTGGGGGCTCTGCCATAGCAGCGACAGCTCCTGTAATTGATGCCAAAGACAGTGAAGTTGCCCAATCAATATCAGTTATATTTTTCTTTAACTTAATGGCAGCCTTATTGTTTCCACAATTTGGAGAATTTCTTGGCTTTTCAAGCATAAATGGTAATGCTTTTGGTATTTTTGCAGGTTCTGCCGTAAATGATACTTCCTCTGTTGTGGCAACAGCTTCTACTTGGGATGCCATGCATAATCTCGGAACAGAAACTTTAGACAAAGCTGTAACAGTAAAACTTACCAGAACCTTAGCAATTATTCCAATTGTGTTAGGTATTTTTTACTATCAATTAAAAAATAATCTTCAAACTAATTCAGCACAAAAAGTAGATATCAAAAAAAGTTTACCAACCTTTATTATTTATTTTGTAATAGCATCTTTTATTACAACAATAGTAACAAGCTTAGGAATGTCTGAAGAAATATTTACTCCAATAAAAAAAATCAGTACATTTTTTATTGTGTGGTCAATGGTGGCTATTGGTTTTAATACCAACATTGTTCATCTTATAAAAACAGGAAGTAAAGCTATATTTTTAGGTTTATGTTGTTGGATAATGATAATAATAACAAGTTTAGGAATACAGCACCTATTAGCAATTTGGTAAAGATAAAAGCAACCCGTCATTTTAATATTAAGGGGACTAAAAATATCTCCTGAGGAAGATTGTTCAAATATTACAGATAGTTTGAAATGGCTAACTCAAGCTTTAAAAACAATATTTATGAAGAATGTAATTGTCATTATTGATGAATATGATGTGCCACTAGAAAAGTATCGTGGAAACTACTATAGAAATATGGTTAATTTCATCAAAAAACTCTTTAGTACTACATTTAAATCTAATTTTTCTCTTGAATCAAAAAAGAAAGATAATAAAAAATTCTCGTTTAAATATCGTTATATTTTGACGCCAAACGAGAATTTTATTGATATTTCCAAGAATATAGCTATGTAGCCACATAGCTATATAATTTAACTATATTGATTATTTATAAAAAGCAAATACAGCTTGATACAAACTATAAATATCATATTTAGCAGCTAATTCAAACGGTGCATGCATTGCAAGAATTGGCACCCCTAAATCAACTACATTTATATCAAATCGAGCAATATATAAAGCGACAGTACCACCGCCACCAACATCTACAGCACCTAATGCCCCTACTTGCCAAGATACATCGTTGGCATCAAATATTCTAGTAACCATAGACATTAGTTCAGCACTAGCGTCATTACTACCAGATTTACCACGAGCCCCTGTATATTTAGTTAATACACATCCTTTATTGATAAAACAACTATTTTGTTTATCATAAACACTTGGGAATATTGGATCAAATGCAGCATTTACGTCTGTAGATAAAGCATTAGAATTTCTAAGAACTGTATTTAAATCACCATGCATAAGTACTGTTAAATCTTTAATAAAATTCAACATAAAATCAGAACTCATTCCAGTTGGACCATAAGAACCAATTTCTTCTTTATCAGCAAAAACAGTTAATGTAGTAAATTCAGGGTTCTTGGTTTCAAGTTCAGCTCTAAAAGCACCATAAGCACAAACTCGGTCATCTTGACCGTAAGAACCTACTAAACTTCTATCAAGACCTACGTCTCTTGCTGCTTGAGCAGGAACTAATGATAATTCAGCAGTTACAAAATCTTTTTCTGTAAAACCATACTTTTCATTAAGAAGTCTTAATAAATTTAGTTTTACAGCATCCTTTATTTCTTCAGAATCATCTTCATCAAGGAAAGGAATTGTGGCGCCAATTGCTTTTAATTCTTCCCCTTTTATACCGTCCTTTAATTTTCTTTCGTTTTGTTCTTGACCTAAATGAGGTAATAAGTCAGTAATATAAAAAACAGGATCTGTAAGATCTTCACCAATATTTACATCTACAGATGTTCCATCTGCTTTAAAAACAATCCCATGAAGAGCTAAAGGAATAGTTACCCACTGATATTTTCTGATACCACCATAATAGTGAGTTTTAAAATAAGCTATTTTAGTATCTTCTGTAACAGGACATGGTTTTAAGTCTAAACGAGGAGAATCAACGTGAGACACAGAAATTCTTAAACCTTCATTAATAGATTTTTTACCAATAGTACACATTACTAATGATTTGTTACGATTAACAAAGAAATATTTTTCACCAGGTAATAAATTAGCATTATTTTTATCAGTGATATCAAGAATTGATTTATAACCAAAATCATCTAAGTATTTCTTAGCATATGTTACAAATTCTCTTTCTGTCTTACACTTATTTAAAAAATCTTTGTAATCTTCAGCAAAAGCCATCACAGCTTCATTACATATATTTTTGTTTTTATGAGCTTCAGGGAATTCCCAAGTAAGCTTCTCTTTTAATTCTTTTGCACTCATGAATATTTACTCCTAAAAGTATTTAATACATCACTCATGAATAAACATAGTATTATTTTTTAAATCAAGACTTTATATTAAGTTTTTTGCAAAATCATATAATTTTTTACGCAATTTTCCTTTTCGTATTATCTTTTTTGCATGATTTAGCAATTCTAATATTGTTTTGCAAAATTACACTTTTATTTCATTGATTGATTTAATTGCTTTATTTTTGGCTTAAATTTTTATTTATCACCATACAAAATTATTTTTTATGAGATAACTCATGTATTTAGGACAAAACAAAAATTTAGGCTACAATAATTTTGATCTTGTCTGGTAACTAAGGAGTTAAGATTAAGGACGAGATTACGGGCTCTCTGTAAAAATTAGTAAGGTTAATTTTTGCGGATCTTTGTAACTTTTTTTAGGGTTTTATGATGAAAAATTCTTTAATTTCCTTTCTCGTTGGTACTTTAGTACTTTCCACTTCCACTTTATCTTTTGCTGATGACAATCAAGAACAAGTAGTTCATGTTTACAATTGGAACGAATCAATTGATCCTGCTGTAATTCCGATGTTTGAAAAAGAAACTGGAATTCGCGTAATCTATGACTTATTTGATAGTAATGAAGTTTTAGATGCAAAGATGCTTACAGGTCAATCAGGATACGACGTGGTATTTCCTGGTACTGAATTTGTAACCCATCAAGTAAAAGCAGGTGTATATAAAGAACTCTCTATTGAGAATATTCCAAATCTTAAGCATTTAGATCCTGCTCAAATGGAACTACTTAAAGATGTAGATCCAGGTGAAGAACTTCATGCTGTACCTTATTTATCAGGTACTACAGGTATTGCATACAATGTTGATAAAGTAGCAAAATACTTAGGTGCTGACTTTAAGGTTGACTCTTGGGATGTATTTTTCAAACCTGAGATTCTTGCAAAGCTAAAACCATGTGGTATTGCTGTATTAAACGCACCAACAGAAATTATGGGCACAGCTATGCATTACTTAGGCTTAAATCCAAATTCACTTAATCCAAAGGATTATAAGCCAGCAGAAGCATTACTAATTGAAATGAGTAGAAACGTTACTTATTTCCATTCAAGTCAAAATATCAACGATCTTGCTAATGGAGACATTTGTATCACTATGGCTTGGTCAGGCGATATGATGCAAGCCAAGGCAAGAGCTGCAGAAGCTAACAATGGTGTAAATATTGAATTCATCGTTCCAAAAGAAGGTGGTTTAATTTTCTACGATAATATGGCAATCCCTAAAGATGCTCCACATTTAGAAAATGCTTATAAGTTTGTAAACTTCATTATGAAACCAGAAGTAATTGGTCAAATTTCTTCTTATACTTCATATGGTAATGCCAACAAGGATTCTATCCAATATGTTGACGAAAAAGTTACAAGCAATCCACACATCTTCTTAAGCGATGAAAAGATGAGCAAAATGTTTATTGTAAAAGGCAAGCCAAACAAGGTTATGCGTGAAATAAACAAAATGTGGACTCGTATTAAGAGTGCTAAATAACTGCATTGAAAAAATTAGAATACTAACTAAATTTAAAATTTTAAAAACTAACACTCATACTTATCTTAGTTTTAAATTTTCTTAGTAACAATTAAATCATAAAAACTCTCGTCAAACTCCAACGAGAGTTTTTATTTAATAAAAATACCAAATACTTTTTAATTTTTCTTTTTGTTAATAACAAGGTATGACCAAATAAATAAAAATTGTTTTTCAAAAATTTAAATATCTTGAATTACTATGTTTAATAAAAAAGACCTGATTATCAATTCAAGCCTTTTGCTCACGATATAATTAAAAAATTTATTCTTCATCTTTCATTTCTTCAAGTTCTTTGGGATTGGGTTTTAAATCTCCCCAATGGTTATCCAAATGATGGCGTTCTATTTCACGCATACCATGACTTATAAATGATTTTAAAATCATACGATTAGAACGATCGTAAGTAAAATAACTCCATACCCAATCCATGAATACAAAGAATTTATTACGTACCCCTAATATAGACATTAAGTGTACCCCCATCCAAAGTATCCAAGCGAAGAAACCACCAAATTTTATTCCAAAAATTTCAGCTACAGCTTTATTCTTACCGATTGTAGCCATACAACCTAAATCTTTATACTTAAATTCTTTAGTAGGCTTTCCTTGTTCAATTGCTTTTAAATTTTTTGCAAGTAGAGCCCCTTGCTGAATTGCAGGTTGCGCCATTTGTGGGTGACCTTTTGGAAAAGCTTCATCCACATTTTCCATTAAAGCTATATCACCTATTGCATAGATATTCTTTGAATCTTTTACTAAATTTGTGCCATCTACTAAAATTCTCTTACCTCTACCCATTTGAGTATCATGAATACCAACAATAGGTTCACAATCAACCCCACCTACCCAAATTAGATTTCTAGTTTCAATAGAGGTACCATCATTCATATATACTTTATTATCTTTATAATCTGTAACTAAAGTATTTAAACGAATTTGCACATTCATCTTCTTTAAAAACTCTAAAGCTTTAGCAGAAGATTGTTGACTCATTCCTGGTAGTAATCGGTTATCACCTTGAACCAAAGTAATGTTCATAATAGAGGTATTCATATCAGGATAATCTTTTGGTAACACATAACGTCTCATTTCCGCAATAGCGCCAGCTATTTCAACCCCTGATGGACCACCACCTACTATTACTACATTTAAAGATTCTTGTTTTTCTACGCCACTTGCACAAGTTACAGATCTTTCAAAATGAGTTAATAAAGAATTTCTTAATCCCATGGCCTCTGACACAGTCTTCATTGGCATTGCAAATTCTTCAATATTTTTATTGCCGTAGAAATTAGTCTTAGTACCACTTGCTATAACTAAATAATCATAATCAATTTTACCTATAGAAGTCTGAATATAATTTTCATCTTGGTAAACCGCACGTAGTTCAGTCATGCGGAAATAATAATCTTCTCGATCTTCAAAAAGTTTACGATAAGGGAAAGATATTGAACTAGGATTTAAACCTGCTGTGGCAATTTGATAAATAAGAGGTGGAAATTGATGATAATTATTCTTATCAATTAACACGATTTGAAAATTTGCTTTTTTTAAATCTTGAGCAAGGCGAAGACCACCAAAACCACCGCCAATAATAACAACGCGCTTTTTGCCGTTTCTTGCTATATTAAAACTCATAAACTTTATCCCAAATCAAACTTAACTATATAAAACTTTATACATGAACATCTCGTGCCTTTATTATCTATAATCTTAGCACAAATTTTTATATTTAAAATATAAGACCAAACTTTTTGCTTATTTGTATCTCTTGTTAACAAAATTGTTTTATTTAAAAGATTTTTGTTCTACTTTTCTCTTTATATACAGTAACAAGCCAAAATGTTAAATTATCTAAGTTAGCCTAATTAACATTAAAGTTTATTTAAAGAATATAAAATTTAAGAAAATTCACAACCGTTTTATTGTTCTTCCAAAATAGAAATAAAATTGCCACCTCAACAGTGAGATGGCAATTTTTCATTAAAAAGAGTATTTATTGATACTATAACAAATGAAAAAATATATTTAATTTAATTTACTTAATCTTGGTCTTTAGTAAATTCATTAAGAATGGTATTATTAACCTCTCTACCATATTTTTTTACATCTTTTGAAAATATTCTATAAGCTGATAATACCCTATCAGCAGCTTCAATAGCTGTACGTAACGAAAACTTAGGGATTGAACCATCTTTTTCTTTATAATTTTTTAAATATTCAGCACCATTATTTTCAATCTCTAATATTTTACAAATAAAAATTGCCACACTTTCTGCTTCATATTCCTTAGCAGCAGTAGTTAATTTTTCACTTGAGCGATCGGGAATTTTTATCAACTCATTTTTCATGGTTTCTTTATCAAGTCCTAAATGACCACATAAAATATGTCCTAATTCATGAAGAATACAAGCTGCCTTTTGAGCTTCCGACATTTGGGAATCAATCACAATAGCATAGCTAGTTGCATATTTC
>GL995220.1:78706-80886 GCA_000222855.1 Succinivibrionaceae bacterium WG-1
ATAAATACCTAAATGACTCACAATTCTCTTAAAAATATTATATTCATCATTTTCTAAAGGTTTTACAGGTCTTTTAATAAAAAATCTCTTTATATCCTCAACATCATTATCACCATATGTATCTTCAACATCGTATAAAAACTGCACAGGACCAAAAGGTTGTAACACAATAATTGGAGATGCTTCTGGCTTGATAGAACGAGAAAAATCCTCTTTCCAAGTATATTCAGTATGAACATAGTAAGTTCCTGGACGTTGTAAATATACTAGAGCACTATTGAAGATAGATAAATTATTAATCCAATACATAGGTATTGCAAATTGAAAAAATTCCTCAACTTTAACTCGTTCAAATACATTATTTAAAATATATCGATAACCACTTCCACTCATAATCTTTTTATCCTTGTTAACTAAACGAAACAATTTTTTGGTATGTTTCTGATTTCTATAATGAGACCTTACATTGTTTTTTATATTTCTTGAATTTCAAAAAATTAAAAAATCACATTTTTTAGCAAGCTCCCTTCCCTAAATTTTTCAAAATTCCTCAAAAACGTAAAAAATTAAAAAATACCATAATCTAAAACATTTTATTAATACCGTTTATTTTTTATTCGCTATTAATTTACATCTTTTTTGTTGCAATGAAATCTTTAATTTTAATTAAACCTTATTAATTGTGATAAACATCACAATTAATAGTAACTTTAGGAAGGTTTTACTAAAAATTAGCCATTTCAAAAGATAGTTCGTTCAGTTACGTTTAAATTTAGAAGTATGTTTTTGTGAAAAGAATGTTCCAAAGATTCCCAAATTTAATAAAAACTTCAGTTTCTTTTTGTCATAAAGATAATTTTTACTAATAAATTAAGAAAATTTTGCAACTAGATATTTTTTTCACCACATATCAAAACCGTTGCATATAATTCTTAAGGTTTGAAATATTATTGGAATTGTTTATGGAATATTTTTCTAATATAACTATGCCATTAGTGCTTTCACTAATCGCAGGTCTTGCAACAGCTCTTGGTAGCGTTACAGTATTAATAGGAAAACCTAACAAAAAATTCTTTTCAATAGCATTAGGTTTTTCTGCAGGTATTATGGTTTATGTATCTTTTGTAGAACTTTTTGATTCTGCAAAAACTTCATTAACCGCATTATTAGGATTAAAAACAGCTACTATTTATACCACTGTAGCATTTTTTATCGGAATCTTATTTGTTGGTCTTTTAGACTTCTTTATTCCTGAAGATGAAAACCCCCATGAAGTGCAAGACGAAAGAAAACTCGCCGACCAAAAGAAAAATCATGCCTTAAAAAGAGTTGGTATAACCACTGCGTTAGTTATAGCTATCCATAACTTTCCTGAAGGTTTTGCTACATTTATGTCTGGTACAACCGACCTTTCTGTAGCTTTATCTGTAACTTTTGCGGTTGCGATTCACAATATTCCTGAAGGTATGGCGGTAGCTTTGCCTATCTTTTACGCTACAAATAATAGAAAACTCGCATTTTCATTATCTGCACTCTCAGGTTTATCAGAACCTATTGGAGGTTTATTAGGTTATTTAATTTTTGGTAGCATGGCTAATGATTTAGTTCTAGGAATAATCTTTGCGATTGTTGCAGGAATAATGGTATACATTTCTATTGATGAATTACTTCCAACAGCTGAAGCATATGGCAATCACCATCTATCTGTTTGGGGATTTATTATTGGAATGGTATTTATGTCGATAAGTCTAATTTTATTTTTAAATTAAAAATTAAACTTAAAAACCATTAACATTAAAAATAAAACGTAAATAGCGTATAATATAAGATTGGATTAGATTGAAAGAATAAATAAAGAATACCAATATATAGATAAACTTACTTAAAAATTAAGTTATTGTTTTGAAAATTATTTTACTCTTCAATTTACACTGTTCATTTATATTTTTATAGACAAAAGAAGTTATTATGTTAAATATCGTTTTATTTCAACCAGAAATTCCTGCCAATACAGGTAATATTATTCGTCTTTGTGCCAATACCGGTTATGCTCTACATATTGTAGAACCTGCTTCTTTTGTTCTTGATGATAAAAGACTAATGAGAGCAGGTCTTGATTACCATGAATTTGTTAACATTGTGCGCCATAAGAATTTAGAAGAATGTTTAAAATATTTTGA
>GL995220.1:81842-92382 GCA_000222855.1 Succinivibrionaceae bacterium WG-1
TAAATGATACAGATTCCAAAACTGAAAAAGAAGCAACTGTAGTGACAAAAGATAATATAGAAGAATAAATAAAAAGGAAAATAAGATCATATAGGAGAATATATGACTGTTGAAAATTTAGTAATTCTAGGCTCAGGTCCTGCAGGTTGCACCGCAGCAATTTATGCAGCTCGTGCAAACTTAGATCCTGTAGTATTAACAGGTTTACAAATTGGTGGCCAATTAACTCAAACCAGTTCTATTGAAAATTGGCCAGGCGAAGCTATGATTTCAGGCTTCGACTTAATGGAAAAAATGCAAGAACACGCCAAAAGTCTTGGTGCAAAATTTGTAAATGATGAAGCTACAGAAATAGATTATTCTGAACGCCCTTTTACTATTTCATTAGGAAGTGGGGAAACAATTAAAGCTAAAGCAATAATTATTGCTACAGGTGCAAATCCAAAATTCTTAGGATTAAGTTCTGAAAGTAAATTCTTAGGAAATGGTATTAGTACTTGTGCAACATGTGACGGTTTCTTCTATAAAAATAAAGAAGTAGCAGTTGTTGGTGGTGGTAATACCGCACTACAAGACGCTTTATATCTTGCAAATATTTGTAAAAAAGTTTATTTAATTCACCGTCGTGATACATTTAGAGCTGAAAACTTAGTTGTGGAACGCGTAAAAGCAGAAGTTAAAAACAATAAGATTGAATTAGTACTTAATAGCAATGTTAAAGAAATCTTAGGAACCGATCTTGCAGGCGTTACTGGTCTTACCGTAGTAAATAAAGACACTAATGAAGAACGTACTATAAATGTTCCAGGTGTATTTATTGCCGTAGGTCATAAGCCAAACTCTGCTTCATTTGCTCCAATTGCATTAAAAGAAGATGGCACTATCGAAACCGGTTTACAACCAGGATTTGTAACTTCTTGTAGTGTACCAGGTATCTTTGCTGCAGGTGACGTTGCAGATGACACCTATCGCCAAGCAATTACTTCAGCAGGAACTGGTTGTAAAGCGGCGTTAGACGTTGAACGTTTCTTAAAAATAAATGACTAATTAGTCATCAACCTATTCTTAATACACGTGACTTTGTTATCTATTTGTACTTCTGAACATTCATATTGTTTTTGAATTTATAATATCAAAGTATAACCAAGTCACGTGTTTTTCTTAAATATTAAAAACATCTTCGTATTATTACATTACATAAAGAATTATAAAAAAATTCAAAACACATTTATAAATAAAGCCCCTTCTTTTATCATCATTTTCATTTTAGACTTAACTATTAGTGGCAAATACTCGCAATATTAACAACAAAATATTCAAAATAATCTCCCAAAAAGCAGATTTAATTCAAAAATTAACGCAATAAATTCTCACTTTAAAAAAGTATTGCATATCAAATTTGCTGGTGTATAATAATTCATACAAATCCACTAGGATTTAAGGTAATAGGAATTACCAAACAAAGTTTTAAATTCATAAATATGTTTAAAACTATAAAATTGGCATAAAAATTTAAAAAGATGTAACAAAATTAAAGTTTTAATAAAAAATTTTTTAATAAAATTACGACCGAAGATTTTGTTATAACTAGAACACAACCAAAAGTAAGAATATTAAAGGTAAAACTTATACTTAATCGTACTTTTTGAGAGCATTCATAAAATTTGAATAATTTTATGAATTGAAGAATAAGAATAATAAAAAAATTATAAATTTATTTAAGAATTTTTATTTGAAAGAGGATATAAGACATGGCTGTATATAATTCTGTGATTGAGTTAATCGGTAAAACTCCACTAATTCGTTTAAACAAGTTAAAGAAAGAACTTAATTTAGAAGCTGATATTCTTTTAAAGTTAGAAATGTTTAACCCAGCTGGTTCTGTAAAAGATCGTGCAGCTTTATACATGGTTGAAGATTTCATTAAACGTGGGGTTTTAAAAGCTGGTGACACAATTATTGAACCTACTTCTGGTAATACAGGTATCGGTTTAGCACTTGTTGCTAGAGCTTATGGTCTTAACCTCATTCTTACAATGCCTGATTCAATGAGTATTGAACGTCGTCAATTATTAAAGGCTCGCGGAGCAACATTAGTTTTAACTCCAGGTAAATTAGGAATGAAAGGCGCTGTAGAAGAAGCAGAACGTCTTTTAAAAGAAACTCCAAACAGTGTTATTGCAAGCCAATTTGATAACCCTCAAAATCCTCTTGCACACGAAGAAACTACTGCTCAAGAAATTTGGGCTGATACAGAAGGTAATATCGACTATGTAATTGCAGGCTTTGGTACAGGTGGTACAATCACTGGTTTAGCCAAAGGCTTAAAGGCTCACAAGAAAGACATCGTTGCCATCGCAGTAGAACCAAAAGAATCAGCTTTAGTTACAGAAGGTAAAGCAGGTCCTCATAAGATTCAAGGTATCGGTGCTAACTTTATTCCTGGTAACTTAGATCAATCTGTAGTAGATAAAGTTGAAGACATTCCTGGCGATGATGCTATTAAGTACGCTATCCTTTTAAATAAAGTAGAAGGTATCTTAGCAGGTATTTCAACAGGTGGTAATTTAGCTGCAGCTATCGCTTTAGCAAAACTTCCTGAAAACAAAGGCAAGACAATTGTAACAGTAGCTCCTGATACTGGTGAACACTATTTATCATTAGATCTTTTTAACTAATAGTTAATGATAGTTAAAAGATTGAGGTAAAAATTTACCACTAAAAATAGGCTAGTAAACATAGATAATAAAATGTTTATTTAGCAAGTACGAAACGGTGTTATTGGATTATAATTAACACCGTTTTTATTTTGGTTTTTATAAAATATTGAGGTTTATTTAAATGTCAACACAAGACGATATTAAACAAGTAATCTCAAATTCTAATTCCTGGAAATATATCATAGCATTTTCAATTGCTTTAATTTTAGGGGCAATAAACGGTTTATTTCCAACAGAATATGGGACTTTAGTGGCAGACTTTTTCTCAAAAGTCTTTATTAGATTATTACAATTTGTAAGCGTGCCTATTATTGGTATTACAATCTGTAGCACTATTGCAAGATTAGGAAGTTCTTCTTCTCAAAAGAAGTTATGGACCAAAACTTTAACTTATACTATTTCTACAACTGTAGCAGCAGCATTAGTCGCAGCCATACTTTATTATGTAATAAGTCCTGCTAATGTTGCTCTAACAACAAGTACAGCAACAGGCTTAGAAAATAAGAGTAACTATTTAGATTACTTTATTTCAATTATACCTAATAACTTTGTTGCTCCCCTTGCTGAAGGTAAAGTATTAAGTGTTCTATTAATTGCAATAGTTGTTGGTATTGCAATTAGAAACATTAAAGAAAATAATGTTTATGAAACCATGATTAACTTCTTATCAGGTTTACAATCAATTTTATTCTTTATCATTAAATGGATTATTAGATTACTCCCTATTGGCATCTTTGGTTTTACCACAGAATGTGTAGCTCAGTTTGCAAACGGTGTTGAATTTGGTGGTTTAGGTTCATACTTTACTATTGTAGTCGCTGCAAATGTAGTACAAGGTTTAATTATTCTACCTTTATTCTTAATTGCTAAAGGTTTAAATCCTTTAAAAGTAGCTAAGAATATGTTTAAAGCCTTAGTAATAGCGTTCTTCTCAAAATCTTCTGCAGGAACTTTACCTATTACTTTAAGCTGTGCTGAAAACAACTTAAAATTACATCCAACTGTTGCACGTTTTGTACTCCCTATTTGTACTACAATTAATATGAATGGTTGCGCAGCTTTCATTCTTACAACAGTAGTATTTTTATTACAAAATAACGGTGTTGAAATTACTCCACTTGTATTATTAACTTGGATTGGTATTGCAACAATTGCTGCAATTGGTAACGCAGGCGTTCCAATGGGATGCTACTTCTTAGCTGCAAGTTTGCTTTCATCTATGAATGTTTCAATTGTATTATTAGGTATAATTCTACCTTTCTATGCAATACTAGATATGCTTGAAACAGGTTTAAATGTTTGGTCTGACTCTTGTGTAGCAACAATGGTAAACAAAGATTTAAAACTTGATGACAACACTAATAACAACGCAGCAAATTCTAGTGTTCAAGCTTAAATAATAGCTGATAGTATTAATTAAATAAGAATAGATTAAATATCAAAGAATTTATAAATTTAATTATTAAAGGATGCCTAATTTCAAGACGGCATCCTTTTATTTTTATCCATCCAAAATCGATAATATAAAAATGCAATTTTCCCAAAAAAAACATTATAAATTTTAAAAATAGTGAAAATTATATTTTCCAAAAAGAAAGTTTATATAAATACACTCGCAAAATTTTATAAAGGTGTAAAGCGATTAAAAAAATAAAATCTTATAGTGTTATAATTTAATTAGTTATAACTAGCTATAGGTAGTGCATTCTATGAGTAAGCAAAGATTTTTTGTTATTAGTAATTTTTTAGTTTTATTATTAAGTTCAGTATCTGCGCACGCAATTGATGAAAATGAAAAATGTATGCAAGCTCTATTAGAAGCAACAGAAGAATGTGAAAAAGGAGACTTGGCAGAAAATAAAGTTGTAAATATTCGTGAAGCTTGCTTTTGCGGGCCTATACAAGGTAATACTCCAACAGGTTCATGTAACTCTCAAAAAAATAATGATTCTAGCTTTTTCTTTGTAAGAAATGGCAAAGGAAGAACATCATCAGCAACAGATGATGGCAATCCTGTAACATTTATAAAAAACATCAAGACGGCTCTTCTTGTTTTGCAGAAAATTTCTTTACAATACCAAGAACCAACGAAAATTCCACCGAAGATGAAAGACAAACAAGGCCTAGCTTAGTAGCTTCAGGAGTTAATTTCTGTAAAATCACTACAAAAACTCAAATCAACAAAACTGACCAAACCCAAACAAGAGAAAATTCTTTTCAACATAAAACCACTATCATAAGAAATAATAAAACAATAACGATGAAAGACTTAATCGAAAGATTAAGAAAAAAGATTGTGGACAATACAAAAAATCATAAAAATAAAGAACTAATCAACGAAGATTCAGAACAAAACGTTCTATATGTTGCTGAACATAACACCGTTAGCTATACCAATAGTACCCCTCTGAAGTTAGGAGCAGATAACGGCAAAAACGGGATTATATTAGGAAGAGATATTACAATTGACACACGCAACTCTTCTACAGACAAAAATATAGTTGCGCATATCCTTTCCTATGGTACCGTAAATATAAAAACCAGAATATCAATTCATGGTGGTATAAACGCTAATAAAATAGATTATCAAAATGTAGGCGATAACGTAGAACATATCATGTATTATCCTAGTGATGCTCCTTGTCGCTCTTGTTTAAATCCTAGCGTTCAAAAAGATGAATATCGCATCACTCAAAAAAGAGGCTCTAATAAATGTGAAGACACTGTTTTAAAAGTTGAAGAATGCCAAAACGGTAATGATACTACTTGTACCCCGGTATCAACTGTACAAGTAAAAATAACTAATAATGGCAAAGACACCACTTACGACGTTGATGCCAATGGCTATGTACGTATTTCTGAATTAAAAGGTAATTTTACAGCTTCTGTATTAGATGGAGGCTCTATCAAAAATGCCTACTGTAATTCTTCAGATACTAATACAAGTGCAAGCTGTGCTTACACTTCTGATGGCACTTGTGAAATTCAAGCTTATACCAAAATTGAAAGTTATATAAATGAAACTGTTCCGGTTAAATTAACCATGGTAGGAGATAATAGAGTTTCATTCTATGCTCCCAATGATGCAGATGGAAGTAAAACCACACTTCAAATCACAGCCAAGATTATCTCAAAAAATCAGATGTTGTTTTAAAAAGTGATAACAGTGCAGCTGCTACAAAGACAACTATCGCAAGTAATACCACCAAAGAACAAACCTTATACGAACCAAAGATTACTTATGATGCCCAAACAAATCAAACAATAATCACTGGTAATATTACCATTGATTCTTTATTACTTGAAAATAACGCTTATATTTCAGAAATAAGCTTAAAAGCAACTAATAAAGAAGCATCAGACGCTGAGACAATAGACAATACTAAGAGCTTAAAGTTATATACTCCAAAAACTTCAACAACTGAAGGAATAGAACTTCTAACTGCACCTTACGCTTTTTGTATCAATGTAAACAATGCTTCTAATAACATCTTACAAGCAGGAGCTAGATATACTTATACCCAAAATATTATAGCTTGCCCTAATGGTACCACTTGCTCAGATATTCCATCTCAAAGCACTCTTACAAGTAATTGTCAAAAGTGCCTTGATGATAATAAGTGTACTAAAATTAGTAACACAGCTATAACAACAGGAGAACACGTTGCCAAAGAAAATCTTCTTCCATTGTATAGAAGTACTTTTAATGCTTGGTTTGATAATCCAAGTGAAGTAGCACCAGTCCCTACTGTAATCAGTAAAAATAGCGATAAAATTGATGTTGCTTATAATAATATAAAGCCTATGGATGCTTTAGATAATACTAAACTTATTAGTTTAGGTTTTTCTGATGTTAATAATGGAGTTATTTTTGATGAAAACGGTTGGGCAAGTTTTAGTACCTACCCTGCTATAACAATGTTAGACAGTAAAAAATCATACTTTACTAGTCCGATATATACCATAATTCCAGCATATTTAAATTTAAAAACACAAGATTTATACAATTACTATAGCGTAACTAATAGTGATAGTATCATTGATGTATCTGATTCAATTACTGCCCCTAAACTTAATGGCTTAAACTGTCCTGCATACTATAATCAAGACTTTTTACTTCATTTAGAAATTGAAGCTAATAATAAGTTAAACCAAAAAACAACAAACTTAAGAGGTTATTACATATCAGATTCTACTGATAATTTAAAATCTTCACTTGCAGGTTTTTATATAAAAAATAGCAATGAAGAACAAGAATTAATCAAAAAGTCCAATACAACTGTTAGCGTAGTAACAGAAGAAAATAATCTCAATATCTCTGATAGTAAAATTGGTTATTGGCAAGTATCTTACACATCCGCCAATGAAGTAAACTCATCATACTTTATTAGTGATTTTAAATTTGCAGTTCCATCTCAAAGTGCATTGCCTAAAAATATATTCTTAGCAGCAGCGGCAAAAACCAAAATATGTAAAGCTCCTAACGCCAAAATTACTAGCGATAGCGATATTGAGTGCAATATTGATATCGCAACCACTAATGAAGTTGGTAACACAGAAAATGCGTTAAATAAAGGTGCTCTACAAAAAATATTGGCTGATTACTTTGAAGTTGCAACAACAACTGTAAATTCTATTTCAGACCATATCAATAATACCAACTTTACAAAAGATAAATATGTATTTTTATCAGGTCCTATCTTAAAAAATATCGCAATTGGAAGAATTGTAAGTCAACCTATAACAGGTACATCTTCTAAATTATTTGTTCCGATCGCCCTACACTATTTAGACCGAAATAATACTTGGAGTATCAGACCAGATGCTTGTACCAAACTATATCTCACTGATGACAATTCAAATGGTTTTACATTAAAACCTAATGTATTCTTCAAGACAGCTCAAGGTAACTTGAAAAACATTGATAAAAACACTCAATTATTAGAATTAAGTTCAAGTACAGATACCGCCAAAATTACTTTCTGTGAGAACTCAAAAACTAATTGTGATGATAAAACTTATGATTTTAGTGAAGGGGTAATTTGGTTACAAGCATATAACGTAAATAATACTCACAAAGATAAAAATTCTTATGGCTTATTACAATTTAAAACCAATTTAGATGCTAACGATAACAAGACCATTGAACACTTAATATATAACAATGCATCACAAGGTGGTTTCTTATTTAAACCTGTAATGAATAATGCAAGAATCATTTATCAAGATGTTAAATAAACAATAGATTTTTAGCTTGAATCAACTTATCAAGCCATAAAAATAGACTAATTTAAATATTACCAAAATCTCAATATGCCAATTCGACATATTGAGATTTTTTATAAAAAATATATACAAAGTCTCATTAAAATCATTTGTTCTTATTATTCTTTGACAAAAAATTAAATTTTTTCTAAACTAGAAACACAATTGTTGAGTACGCTAGTTCCTGCTAAGTTCTTAAAAGAGCACGTAAGAATTGGAATTATTCAACCAAGTATTAACAATTGCTTGCAATTGTTAATAACTAGGTAATATTTGTTTTGCTTAAACTATATAGCTATGCGTATATGCTATATAGTCCTCTCTTTTTATCTTCTCCCTAATTATCATTTTTTAATCATCAGAAAGTTTATAGATAACTTATTTGTTTTTGAATAGGTCAAATCTTTTCATTCTAATATTTTAAAAATTAGATTCGTTATACAAATTACTAAATAAAAATTTGCCATATTGTCTTTATTTTATAAAAATAAAAGACTTAATTTTAATAATAATTATTAGGAAAAAAGAAATGTCTGAACAACAAAAGTTACCGCTAAATCAAATGTTAAAAGAAAAACAACAACTAGCAAAAGCAATAGCCTCATGTTGTTCCCTACAAGAAATTCAAGATAAAACAATACAATTCTTTACCAAAAAGTATCAAGATAAATTAACCAAGCATTTAATAAATATCGCTATAAAATATTATATAGAACCCAAATGTGCCTCAAAGTATGACACTTATTCATTCAAAAACAAGTTATTAAAATTAACATCAAGTCCTGAAATTTTATATCATTGCGCACTTAATATCATGGAACATTATGTCCTGAAAAATTCCAATTCAACAGCATTTGATAAAAAAACTGTTAGAAAAACAATTGAAGAATTTTATACAGATATAAATAAATTCTCCAATAGTATATATATATACAACGAATATAGAATGATCATACGTAAAATTATAAATGAAGAAAAAATAGATGTTGATTTTTTTCCATGGGCAACAATCGAGGAAAATGATTTAATACTATTCTTAGCATATATTTACTGTCAAAGAAAAGAACTAGAAATAAAGATTAAAAAACACCTTCGTCATTTATCTTATGATATAAAATCTAAAATCCCTCTCACCGATTCTGCAAAAAAAAACAAACAAAATTATTTAAAAAATTATAAGAACCAAATTTACCAAATTTTCCAAAAAGAAGAAAATAATTATTTTTTAGAAAAAATCCCAAAAATAGAATTTTCAGAACTTGACCCCCAAAAAGAAGATAAGAAGATAAATAATGAATCAAGTTCATCTATAGATAAAGAACTCGAAGTCATTCTAAAGGAAATCATAGCTCAAAGTGAAGAACATAATAATAATGAAGAAAAAAATTTAACCTCCCAAACTACTACAGAAAAAGAAAATATAACCGAAGAAAACAATGAACTAGCCAAAGATGATATTGAAGATGACATTGAAGAAATTGAAACTCTCAACGAATACATAATAAAAAAACAATTTACAACTTCTGCTTTATCAAAACTAATATCTATTTACGAAGAAGAATACGATACCGCATATAAATATACACATAAATATGAATATGCTATCTTAGAAGATATTTTGCAAAAAAATAGTATTTTTTTTCCTATAAAAGAATCCACTAAAAAAGGCTTAAAAGAACAATTAGACTCATTAAATAAATTTAAAAATGATGTATTACATTATTACGAATTAAAATATTTTGAACAAAATCGTTACCAAAAAAATAAAGGCATTTATTGTGGTAGATTTGATACAGCTTTGCCTGAATTAAATAGACCAAATGAATTAATTAGACTACAAGAGCCTCTATTTAAACCTCTAAATGCCAAATCTTTTTTAACTCTTGGAGTTAGTGAAGATGAAATATATGATGGTACTACAGCAACTCCTATAACCCAAACAAATCTAAAATCATTATTAGAAGTTAGTAAAAAACAAAAAATTCTTGTTTTAACAAGTAAAGAAAGAGAATTGCTTGTAAAGTATACATCTAATAACAATGTTGATATTTTTTCTTTTGAAAGTCTATGCAATCTTCTTAAAAATCGAAAACCCATTAGCAAAACGTTATTTAGATATAATAGTGAAGCAAAATCCAACTATCAGCATCTACAGAATTATTTAAATTCAAAAATAATTCAAAAATATGGTCTTAATATATCTGGTTACTTTGTTTGTGAAAATATAAAGAAAGTAGCTCGTAAATTAAAATTTAAATCTTCATTAGATTCGGTTTTTTATTTCTACCCTGTGCAAGGTTACCAAGAAGTTTTTAAACTTTTTGAAACAAGAAAAGATAGATGCATCATAGCGTTAGATTTCAACTCTATGTATGGAGCTTGTCTTGATGGTGATTTTCCAGATCCAAGTCATTTAAAATATAAGAAAAACAGTTTTTTATTAGGAGCTGTAAAAAAATAACATCTGATTTTAAACAATTAGAACCAGGCATATATAAGGTAAAATTAAGTTATCCTAAAACTGAATTTATAAAAAATACCATCCTTTTAAATAT
>GL995220.1:92629-100731 GCA_000222855.1 Succinivibrionaceae bacterium WG-1
CAGCAGAAGTAGATACAAGTACCAAAGCTACTCATACAGATTTAGCAGAAGCTCTATTAAAACTTCAAATTTCTTTGTTATATAGTTGTGTTGCACGCAAAAAAACAAAAGATATAAACATAGCAGATATTATTGAAACTCCGATGCTTTCAGATATTACCTCACTGAATCCTGCAAGTTTTAGTAAAGAAGATATATATCAAAATATCTCATCAAAAATCAATCTAAAGAAAGATGAAAATGGCAATTACAATACTTTAAATCTACATGATTACTTTAATAACGAAAATACTTGCGCACTATACTCTCAGGTTATAGCCAATGGCAAAATAAAAATACTAGAAACACTTGAGCATATACTCAAATTTAAAAATGCCGAACTTTGTTATTGTAATGTTGACTCTATTCAAGTATCTATTCCTAAAGATAAATTAGAAGAATTTAAACAACATATGGGGGATATCTTAGAAAAAGAATCCAATACAAATTTAGAAAATCTTGGCAAATTAAAAATTGAACATATTGCTGATGGCGGTTATTGGTTACAACCAGGAAGATATTGGTTATTCAATGATAAACAAATTATTGAACAAAAACATAGTCTTATCAACTACAGATTTAAAAATATAAACTGCAAATCTGTAAGTAGCTGTAATATTCAAAGAAAATTTACAGATCTACCTAACTATGATGATTTTAAATATTTAGAAACAAAAATTTCTACTATTATGGGAACTACAACAGTAAATAAAAACATAAATATAGAGAAACTGACAGTAAAAGATAAGATAACACACATTGATTTTGAACGCCCTGACTATAAATATGTAAGTTCGCCATATATAAGAAACAAATACAAAAATATTATGCAAAATAATGTTCTTTACTTTATTGAACAAGCAATAAACCAAATAAAAGAATTGGAAGTTTAAGAACATAAACAAAACTAAATAATTGGGAAAATTGGTTACACTTATGAAACAAAAAGCATTAAATTACTTAAGAGCAGCACTTAATAATTCGCAAGCAGAATTTAAAGCAGATCAATGGAAATGTATTGATGGAATTTTAAATCGTAAAAAACAATTAGTAATACAAGCAACTGGTTGGGGCAAAAGCATGGTCTATTTCCTTGCAACCAAACTACTTCGTGAACAAGGAAATGGACCAACTATCATAGTGAGTCCCCTACTAGCACTTATTGAAAATCAAAAGGAAGCTGCAAAGAGATTAAACATCATTATAAAATCTATTACATCTAATGATTCTGAAGAAGATATAATAGAAACTTTTGAATTATTAAAAAATAATCAATTAGATATTTTGATGCTGACACCTGAAAGATTTTCCAAAGATGATTTTGTAAAAAATGTTTTGCTACCTGTATCTAGTAGCATCTCTCTTTTTGTGGTAGATGAAGCACATTGTATTTCAGATTGGGGACATGATTTTAGACCAGATTATAGGAGAATCGCTAGAATATTAACATATTTGCCTAAAAATGTTGCTATCTTAGGTATGACTGCAACAGCTAATAAAAGAGTAATGGCAGACATTAAAAATCAACTAGGAGAAGAATTAGAAATAACAAGAGGCTCCTTAGTCAGAAAAGGACTTGTTTTACAAAATATAATTAAGCCAGTAATATCAGAAAGACTAGCTTGGCTTGCTCAATATATTCCTCAACTAAAAGGAAGTGGCATTGTATATTGTTTAACAATAAGAGATATACACTTAGTTACTAATTGGTTAAATGAAAATAATATATCTGCCAAACCGTACTATGGTTCGTTATCACCAGAGGAAAAAGATCAAAATCAACAATTATTACTTGATAATCAAATAAAGGTATTAGTTGCCACTACTTCACTGGGTATGGGATATGATAAGCCTGATATAGGATTCGTTATTCACTATCAATGTCCTAAATCTATAATTGATTATTATCAACAAGTTGGTAGAGCTGGAAGAGGTATTAGTAATTCTTATGGCATTTTAATGAATGGAGAAGAAGATAGCTCTATTAACGACTTTTTTATAAATCAAGCCTTTCCTTCTGCGGAAATTGTTAACGATATAATCCAAGCTTTATTAACATACGATGCTTTATCTATTTATGAATTATTAACAAAGATAAATTACTCTAAATCTAAAATTGATGCCGCTATTAAATACTTACTTGCAGAAGCAAACTCACCTATTTACTTCTATAACAAAAAATACCGTGCCACAAGTTATGCTAGCACTTACTCTCTTGATGCTGAAAAAATAAAAAATATAACTCTAAAAAGAAAGATTGAACAGCAACAAATTAGAGAATATTTAACTAATAAAGATTGCTTAATGAAATATCTACAATCAGCTTTAGATGATGAAAATCCGCAAAATTGTGGCATATGCGTAAATTGCAATAAAAATAATCAACTAAATGCAGAAGTAGATAGTTACTTAGTACAAAAAGCCAATGATTACTTACATGGCGGCTCCATAAATATTGAACCAAGAAAAAAATGGCCTATCAAATATATTTTTGAACATTACAACATTCAAGGTAACAAAATTCCACCTCAATTACAATTAAAACCAGGAAAAGCGCTTTCATTATGGAATGATGGCGGATTTGGAAAACTAGTTAGAGAATGTAAATATGAAAAGAATTATTTCACAGATTTATTAGTTGAAGAATCTGTAAAACTAATTAAAAATGATGCCAAATGGCCCAAGGATGAACCAATTGAATGGGTAACTTGTGTGCCTTCGTTAAATCATCCAGAATTAGTGCCCTCTTTTGCCCAAAGAGTTGCCAACAAATTAAATCTACCATTTATACCTTGCATAAGAAAAATTCACAATAAAATGCAACAAAAAACTAGGAAAAATGGATATCTTCAAGTGCAAAATTTGGATGGAGTTTTTGAAATAGACTATAGATTATTAAAAAGTGGTGCATGTTTACTTATAGATGATATGATAGACTCCAAATGGACAGTTACTATAATAGGATACCTATTATTACAAAATTCAGTTAAGGCAGTTTATCCATACGCTTTAGCTTTAAATTCACAAAAGGAAGAGTAAAGTGAATACAAAATTAACAGAAGATACCAAAGCTATTGTTTTACTATGTGCAAATTTAGATATTAAAGAAAATACTCAATTTGCACCTTTAAAAACAAGTGAATATGCCAAAATTGTATCTTGGTTAATTTCTATGAAAAAAAGACCTTCAGATCTATTTAATAAAACTTTAACTCTTGAATGTGAACAAGCAACAGAAATATCTCATGAAAGACTAGATTACCTACTTGGAAGAGGTATGCTTTTAAGTGTTGTTTTAGAAGAATATGAAAAAATTGGTATCTATTTAATAAGCAGAAGTGATAAAGAATATCCCATTCTCTTAAAAAGACATTTAAAAAATAGTTGCCCGCCATTTTTATTTTGCTGTGGCAACAAAGAACTTTTAAACCTAGGAGGTCTTGCCATCGTAGGTTCAAGAAATGTTACAGAAGTAGCTGCTAATTTTACACATGATGTAGCTCAACAATGTGCCAATAAAAATATACCTATTATTTCAGGTGGAGCCAAAGGAGTTGATGAAATTTCAATGCTATCAGCTCTGCAAAATGGTGGTAAAGTTGTAGGAGTTTTGGCTGATAGTTTATTAGAAAAAACAATGTCTGCAAAATATAGACAATATATTGCGTCTAAACAACTTATACTTATTACTCCATATAATCCTAAAGCTAAATTTACTGTTGGCACTGCGATGGGTAGAAATAAAATTATTTACTCAATGTCAAATTGTGCTCTTGTTGTTAGTTCCGATTATAACAAAGGAGGAACTTGGGCTGGGGCTACTGAAGAGTTAAAGCGCCCTAATGCCATAAATGTTTTTGTAAGAGAAGACCATGAATTAAAAGGTAATTGCGAACTAATAAAGAAAGGAGCAGAATATTGGTCTTTTGATTTAATTAGCAGTTTTAATAAATTTATAAATAACACTTACTCAAAAGATATTTCCCATAATCATTCCGAAAATATAATTGAAACAAATAATGAAAATATCAAAGAAAATAAAGATAATCATGAGCGTCAATTAGATCTTTTTAGTGATATGGATGTAAATAAAGATGATATAAATAACAAAGAAATAACAGCAGAAATATCAGTAATTACCGAAGAGAAAAGCCCTAAAAACTTAGAATCAAATAAAGAAATTCTACATACTTTTTTAGAAAAAGCTCTTACCAAATATTCAACAGATGATTTTACTAAAGCTTTATATCATATCGAATTATCTTTAATTTTAAAAAATACTGAAAAACCTCAAAATCTAAATACTCTTATTGAAAAAACAGGTATTGGAAAAACTCATTTAAAAGAGATTCTAGAGAAAGCATGTAATGAAGAAAAAATTGAAGAATTAGAACGTCCTATAAAATATAAACGTTTAATATCTGAGGCAGATTATTTAGCACAAATTTAGTATATTTTTAAAATCAAACATCAAAATAACGAGATTATTTATTATTTAATCCGCAAATCTTTGGCTTAATTTATTCATATACATCATTTATAAAAAAAAGACACAAATTTTCATTTGAGTCTTTTTCGTATTTATTTATGGTGTTTCTTTTTAAACACCTTCAATCGTTAATTACTTAACGTCGCAAGATTCTAAGAACCAAACATCACGAGCGTAGTCTTGGATTGGACGGTCAGAGTTGAACTTACCCATTGTGCAAGAGTTGATAATAGCAGACTTAGCCCACTGTTTCTTGTTCTTGTACATTTCGTTAATTCTAGCTTGAGCGTCAGAGTATGAAGCAAAGTCAGCTAAAGCTAAGTAAGTGTCACCACCGTCTAATAAAGCACGCTTAATGCCTGATAATTCGCCTGGGTTACCTGGAGTGAAGTAATCGCTGTCTAACCAATCTAAAGCACCACGAATTTCTTCGTTACCATTGTAGAAGTCCCATGGGTTGTAACCTTGAGCCTTAAGAGCCTTAACTTCATCTACAGATAAACCGAAGATTGCGTTGTTTTCTTTACCAGCTTCTTCAACGATTTCGATGTTAGCACCGTCCATTGTACCTAAAGTGATAGCACCGTTCATTGCTAACTTCATGTTACCAGTACCTGAAGCTTCGTAACCTGCTGTAGAAATCTGTTGAGATACGTCTGCAGCTGGGATTAACTTTTCAGCTAAGCTTACACGGTAGTTAGGCATGAATACAACCTTGATCTTGCCACCGATACGAGCGTCGTTGTTGATACGTTCGCCAACCTTGTTGATAGCGTAGATAATATCTTTAGCCATCTTATAGCCAGGAGCAGCCTTAGAACCGAAGATAAATACATGCTTGCAAATGTCAAGATTTGGATTAGCAAGTAAACGACGGTATAAAGCTAAGATGAATAAAAGATTTAATTGTTGACGCTTGTATTCGTGTAAACGCTTGATTTGAATATCGAAAATTGCAGTTGGATCAACTTCAATACCAGTTTCAGCCTTGATAACCTTAGCAAGCTTTTCTTTGTTTTCTTGCTTGATTTGCATGAATTCTTTTTGGAATGCAGCATCATCAGCAAACTTAACGATATCCTTTAATTGGTCTAAGTGTGTAGGCCATTCAGTACCAACCTTGCTTGTATATAATGCAGCAAGTTTAGGGTTACAAGCTAACATCCAACGACGTGGAGTTACACCATTAGTTACGTTACAGAACTTAGAAGGCCAAATCTTATTGAATTCAGGGAATAAGTCATCACGAACTAAGTCAGAGTGAATCTTAGCAACACCGTTAACCTTATGAGAACCGATTACACATAAGTTACCCATACGAACCTTACGGCAGTTACCTTCTTCGATTAATGATAACTTAGCCTTGATAAAATCGTTACCTGGGAATACCTTTTCGCATTCGTTTTCTAAGAATCTACGGTTGATTTCATAGATGATTTCTAAGTGACGTGGTAATACCTTTTCAAAAATGTATACAGGCCACTTTTCAAGAGCTTCAGGAAGAAGAGTATGGTTAGTGTATGAGAATACCTTGTAGCAGATGCTCCAAGCTGTATCCCATTCTAAGTTTTCTTCATCGATGAAGATACGCATAAGTTCAGGGATTGCGATAGTTGGGTGAGTATCGTTTAACTGAATTGCAATCTTTGCAGCAAATTCTGAATAATCAACAACACCATTCTTTTCGTAAGTACGCTTGTAACGACGTAAAATATCTCTTACAGAACAAGCACAGAAGAAGTACTGTTGAACTAAACGAAGGATCTTACCAGCTTCAGTTGAATCGTTAGGATATAAAACCTTAGAAATTGTTTCAGCTTGAGCCTTTTCGTTCTGAGCGTCAACATAACCACCAGCGTTAAATACGTCCCAATCAAAAGATTCAGTAGCGCGTGATTCCCATAATCTTAAAATGTTTACTGTAGTACCCTTATAACCTACTACAGGAATATCCCAAGGTACCCCTTTGATGATTTGAGCAGGGTGCCATACTTTCTTGTAGCTACCGTCTTCTGCAACAACAGTTTCAACGTAACCACCTAAAGCAACTTCTTGAGTTGATTCTGGACGGCAGATTTCCCATGGATTACCATATTCTCTCCATGAATCTGGACGTTCGATTTGGCGACCATCACGAATTTCCTGACGGAATAAACCATTTTCGTAATGGATACCGTAGCCAATTGCTGGCATATTTAATGTAGCGAGAGAGTCGATAAAGCAAGCAGCTAAACGACCAAGACCACCGTTACCAAGAGCCATATCTGGTTCTTCTTCACAAAGGTCAGTTAAATTGAGGTCTTTCTTTAATTCAGCACCTAATTCTTTTAAAGCTTCATCACATACGTTAAATAAGTTTAAGTTGTGAAGGTTATTAGATGTTAAACGACCCATTAAGAATTCAGCAGATAAGTAGTGAACTGCACGAGTGTTTTTCTTAGCATGAGTTTGCTGAGTTTGAGTCAAACGTTCATAAACTAATTCATTAACTGCAGCACAAGTTGCTTTCCACCAAGCTTGCTTACTAGCTTTGTTTTCACTTGTACCTAAAGTAGAATGAAGGTGGTGAATAATGTTTTGCTTAAATGCGTTCTTGTCAATTGAAGCAAACTTAGAGGTATTTGTAGTTTCTACAACTTCTTTTTTAGCTTTCTTAGCTGATGACATAAAATTTTCCTTTACTTACTCAAGCTCATTCTTGAGTTATAACCGAAAGTGGTTTTTATGAAATGCGTTTTATAAACCAAAATAGTTATAAACAGCGCCATAAAAAAAACAATGTAAATATTAGCTAAACATCACATTTTATTTATTGATCTATATCAATTTTAGCATTTTTTTTACTTTTTTATAAAAAGTTTAAAAGAAAACATTTTCAAGATAAAATTTTCAGAAAATTACACTTTTTTACGGGTGTTTTTATGTGATTTAAATCACACAAAATTCTAATTTGAAAAATTTTTAATATAAATTAAATTGAGAATTTAAAGTTAAAAACTTAAATTTTGTTAAAATTTAGTATACCAAAAGTTTAAAAAACACTCTTTTGTGATTTATATCACATTTTATTCATATCAAAAAAATGTTATTTTTATGAATAAAAATAATTTTTCCCAAATTATGATTAAAAAATGTAATTTTCCTATTTATGTAAAAAACAAAATATAAAACTGTCATCACAAACATATTTTTAATTTTTAATACTAGATATAAGATTATTTTTATTTTATAATTTTTGAGTAATCATTCATAAAACAAAAGAAAAATTAAATATTTAGTTAATAAATATTTAGTTAATTTAAAAATTAAGTTACTAAATTTTATTTATGTGAAAAACCAAAAATAAAATTTACGCAATTACAATGAACAATAAACAAAAAGGAAAGAATATGGCAAAAACGTTTTAATCATTCATGGTCATACTGATCCATCTCAATCTTATTCAACTAATAAAATCGTAGCAGATTTAGCAAAAGCTTTCCCTACTGCTGAAGTTGATAACTTAGCTGAAATTTATCCTGATTGGAAATTTGATGTAACCAAAGAGCAACAAAAAGTTTTAGATGCTGATATT
>GL995220.1:101287-109192 GCA_000222855.1 Succinivibrionaceae bacterium WG-1
ATCCAAGCACCGGTGTTTTGGTACTCTTTACCTTCAATTACTCAAAAATGGTTAGAAGATGTTTTTACTCATGGTTTTGCCTATGGTTCAAACGTTACCACTTTACACGGAAAGAAGTTAATCCTTTCTGTAACAACAGGTGGCCCACAAGAAGCATATACAGCTTTAGGTAAACAAGTTGCAGATTGTTTCGATAGATTTGATGTTATTGCTAAGTTCACAGGACTTGAATTCTACAAATTTGTAGGTTCTTATGGCCATTTAGCATTAACACACACTCCTGAAGATTTAAATGAAAAGTGCGACAAAGTAGTAGCACAAATAAAAGAAGCTATCGAAAAAGCGTAATCTAATCTTTTAACATCAAAATATATTAAAAATTAAGAAATAATTTTTATTATTCTCAACACAAAAATAGAAAAGAGTTAATCAAACGATTAACTCTTTTCTCTTAACTATTTTTTGCTTTTGCGTTTTAGTTATTATCTAAACTTAACACCTGCTTTAGCAAGAGCTGCAGAAACAATTTCTTGAGCTTCTTTTTGGATTTGCTTTAAGTGTTCTTCACCCTTAAAACTTTCCATATAGATCTTGTAAATTGCTTCTGTACCACTTGGACGAGCAGCAAACCAACCATTTTCAGTTACAACCTTTAAGCCACCGATTGCAGCACCGTTACCTGATGCTTCAGTAATCTTAGCAATAATAGGTTCGCCTGCAAGAGTTGATGCTTCAACTAATGAAGGATCTAACTTAGATAGTACAGCCTTTTGAGCATTGTTAGCAGGAGCATCTACACGATTGTAAATTGGATCACCAAACTTTGCTTTAATTTCATTATAAAGAGTTTGAGGATCCTTGCCTGTTACAGTCATGATTTCTGCAGCTAAAAGACACATGATAATACCGTCTTTATCTGTTGACCATACAGTACCATCCTTACGTAAGAATGAAGCACCTGCAGATTCTTCACCACCAAAGCCGTAAGTACCAGTATATAAGCCGTCTACGAACCACTTAAAGCCAACAGGAACTTCTTTTAAGTCACGACCAATGCTCTTTACAACACGGTCAATAATAGAAGAAGAAACTAAAGTCTTACCTACTGCAGCATCTTTTGGCCAATTTTCACGGTGAGTGAATAAATATTGGATAGCTACTGCTAAGTAGTGATTTGGATTCATTAAACCACTCTTACAAACAATACCATGACGGTCATAATCAGGGTCGTTAGCAACAGCAATATCAAACTTATCCTTTAAGTTGATTAAACTAGCCATTGCATATGGGCTTGAACAGTCCATACGAATCTTACCATCTTTATCTAATGTCATGAAACGGAATGTAGGATCAACATTGTAGTTAACAACTTCAATATCAATACCGTAAGTCTTTGCAATTAAATCCCAATAGTAAACACCTGAACCACCTAATGGATCAACACCAATCTTGATACCAGCTTTCTTAATAGCATCAAAATCAATTACATTGATTAAATCATCAATGTAAGGTTTACGCATATCGTATTGTTGTACGTTTGGTAATTGAATTGCATCGTTATAATCTACAAGTTCCACATCTTGAAGATCATTTTCTAGAATTTTATTAGCTCTGTTTTCAATCCACTTAGTAATAGTTGTATCAGCAGGACCACCATTAGTTGGATTATATTTAAAACCACCGTCAATTGGAGGATTATGTGATGGAGTAATAACGATACCATCTGCTAAGTCTTCTGTACGACCTTTATTGTAAGCTAAAATTGTACGAGAGATTACTGGAGTTGGAGTATAACCAAAATCTTTTTCATAACGAACTTCACAACCATTACCAGCTAAAACTTCAATAGCTGTGTAAAGTGCAGGTTCTGATAAACCATGAGTATCCATACCAACAAAGATTGGACCTGTGATACCTTCTTTCTTTCTATAATCAGCAATAGCTTGGCTAATTGCTAAAATATGAGATTCTGTAAAAGCAGAAGTTAAAGAACTACCACGGTGACCTGAGGTACCAAAAGCAACACGTTGTTCTTGCTTAGACATGTCAGGAGAATTAACGTAGTACTTAGAAATTAAACGAGGAATGTTAGGAAGATCTTCTAATCTAGCAGGTTTGCCAGCATTTGGATTTAAAGCCATACTAAATCCTTTAAAATAATACTCAAAATTTACTGTGAACCATTCATTTGTTAGTAGCTTTGCTAACAAATGAACCTATAAAACTGTATCGTGTGTAGACTTTTGGCTACCCACTTTCTGTGATTAGTTTAACATTTTAAACTATTTTTGTAAAATCAATGTTTTAAATTGAACTAACGTCAATATAGTTATATTCTTTATAGAATGTAACTTTTAACTTTATTAACGAGAACGTAATTTAGAATTCTTTTCCCAAAGTTTGGCTTCTGCAACATGCACCGCTTCACGCTCTTTTGATAATTTTGTAACCCCTGACTCTTCTTCATCTTCAAGTACAAACATTTCTTTATTGCTTGCATAGTTCTTGGCAGCACATTCTTCAAATGAATACTGTATAGATAATGACATATGTTCATCTAACACCATTAGAAGCTTTTCAGATTCATCATCTTCTGAGATATTTTCATCTAATAAAGAAATAGAGCGAACATCATCTAATAATTCTTGTACATCATGACTCAAAGTTTTAGTGTTTCTATTAATAGAGATAAAAGCGTTTAAGAAGCCTTGAGCAATTTCAACCAAAGCATGCGCCCTATCTATAATTGGAGCGTCGTCATTTGGAGTAAGTAATGTAATTCCTTCAGAACCTAATAACTGACTAATTAAAACCTTAGCAATATTATCAACAATTTCAAAAACATTAGGAGTTAAATTTTCCCCACCATTTATAAAATCTTTTATTTGGTCTTTAAAATTATCATTTTCAAGTTTTACTCCAGCAGCAATTAAACCTGCCACAAAACCTTGTAATTCACTAATTGAAAAAAATACTCCGTTTTCCTTTAAGACTTTTTCATAATCAGAATAATTTAATTTTTTAGTATCCATAAACCTTACTCCACATTAAGTATTTAATTCTCATTATTTTAAAGCACTTAAGTCTCTTTTATATATAAAAGTAGTAAAATAAAATATCAGAATAGACTTTTCTTAAGCATCAAAATTATAAGAAAGCACTAGGCAATTAATAGATATGTTTAAATTTAATAAATAGTAATAAAATTGTCGTAAATTTTAAAGACTATTTAATAAGATTTCAAATTAAAAAAATAAAACCATAAATAAAAAACTAAAATTATTCTCAAATATATTGTTTATACAAAATAGCAAATACTTTTGCAAATTTATATAAGTTTTGCATTTTGCAAATATATTTGTATATTACACAATTATTTTGCAATTATTTAATTTTCAAATAGAATAAAATTAAATACTTTAATGATATTCCACTAAAAAAAATCAAATCCCAAAATAAAACATAAAGAATATAACTCAGAAATTTTGCCTAAATAACATATAAAATGTTAAAAAAAGATATAAAAATGTTTAAAAACAGCATTTTATAAATAAAATTACTTTTATAAGAGAAGTTTTATAAATATTTTTAAATGTTGGCACGGCATTTGCTTTAATATAAGTGTAATCAGTTTATCCCGTGCTCTTTCATTTAATGAAAGACTTTTGGACTTATAGTGAAAACTATAAGTCCTTTTTTTTGTATCTTTAAAACTCCGTATCTAAAAAGTATTTAAATAATACATCTATCATTTGCTTTAATTAACATTAAATAAAGTACTTATTAGCAATGGAAAAGCTTATTTGATTTATTACTATTTTATATTAAGCACTTTTTATCTTAAATTATCTTTAATGTAATAGATTGCATAACTTAGCAGCTCTAATTTTCCTTTGCATAATAAAATTTACTATTATTTTTGTGATATATGTTTTACTTTTTTAGATTTTTTTGTAAAATAACATCACTATTTTTAAGGCTAGCAAATTTGTTATAACGTTCTCTTTATATATACACAAGAACATATATAAATGTATAGGTACATTTTTAATAAATTTTCTAGTATTGTTCTTTAAACACCAGTATAGAGTCAGATATTATGCATCCAATGCTTACAATTGCAACACGTGCCGCACGTGCAGCAGGAACTATTATTTCTAACAACTTTGATAACGCTAGCAATATTTCTGTACAAGAAAAAGCTAAGAACGATTTAGTTACTAATGTAGATCGTGAATGTGAAAAGGCAATTTGTGAAATCATTTTAAAATCTTTCCCTGATCATTGTGTTCGTGGTGAAGAATTTGGCGCACAAGGCAATCTTGAATCTGATTTTGTTTGGTATATCGATCCATTAGATGGAACCACAAATTTCTTTAGAGGTGTGCCTCACGTTGCAGTTTCAATTGGTTTAAAAATCAAAGGTGTAACAACTGTAGGCGTAGTGTACGACCCTATCCGTAATGAATTATTTGAAGCATCACGTGGTGATGGCGCAAGATTAAATGGTAAACGTATTCGTGTAAGCGAAGCTCGTGGCCTAGATGGAACTATTCTTGCAACAGCATTCCCACACAGACAACGTGCTTTCTTAACTGAATACAAAAAAATCTTAGGTCGTATTTTTGATAAATGCGCTGATGTTCGTCGTGCAGGTACCGCAAGCTTAGACTTAGCTTATGTAGCAGCAGGCAGATTAGACGGCTACTTTGAATTATGTTTATACCCTTGGGATTTCTGTGCGGGCGAATTATTAGTAAGAGAAGCAGGTGGTGTTGTTTCTGATTTTGCAGGTGGCACTGATTACTATGAATCAGGACACATTGTTTGTGGCAATCCTGCTGTTATTAGAGCTCTTATCAAAGAAATCAATGCAGAACCTTTATCTGTGGCATTAAACTCATATAAGTGCTTAAAAAAGTAACCAAAACTAATAAATAAAATATTATTTTTACCAAAGCTCTAATCTAATAAGATTAGAGCTTTTTGTTTTTAGGATGTAAAATATTTTCTGAGTTTGAAATTTGCTTAATTTTCAAACCAAACGTATTGAAATTATTTGATTTAAACAAACTATCGAACAAATCAAATACAAAAAAATAAACCCTAAAAGTTTATAAAACTTTTAGGGCTTACTTTAAATAAAAATGCTATTTCATTTTTATTAGCTAAATTGTTTATTCATAAAGACTTAATTTAATCTAAATCATCCACTTGAACTAAACCTTTTGCATATCGTGTAGTAACAATAATTGCTAATACAATTAACACCAATGATAATGCTAATAATATTGCAGAAGATATTACTAATGAATTATTCTTACCCAAAGAACCTGTAAATACATTAACAATTCCCCACACACTCATCACAATCATGAGCATTGTAGGAAGCAATGTAATCCAGAAATTCTTTTTCTTTATAATTAAATAAATTGTAACAGTTAATAAAGTTATTGCAGATAACAATTGGTTTGCAGAACCAAAAATAGGCCAAATACTTGTTGCTTGACCAGATAATGCAAAACCAATAGAAATAGTAACAATAATTAATGAAGCTACCCAATTATTAGTTATAAGTTTCTTTAATTGACTTAAAACACTCGCATTAGCAAGTTGCACTTCATGATGACTTTTATCGTTTAATTCTTTAGTCTTTAAATATGTAGAACTAAATAACTCTTGCCATAAGAAACGAGCTAAACGAGTTGCAGTATCTAAAGAAGTTAACATAAATGCGGAAATTGCAAGGCTAATAAATACAGAACCAACTTCCTTTGGTAAACCAAAAGATTCAGCAAAAACCCCTAAACCGCTAGCAAAAGCATGTACTGGATTTTTACCAATTGTAGCAAAATCTGCATCACTTAGGTATGCAACAGCAATAATACCTAAAACACCAATTATACCTTCCATAATCATAGAACCGTAACCAATTACTTGGATAGATTTTTCAGAAGTTATTTGTTTTGCTGTTGTACCTGATGCCACTAAAGAATGGAAACCTGAACAAGCCCCACAAGCAATTAAAATAAACAAACTTGGGAACATAAAATCTTCAGTACCACTTGCACCTGTAACTGTAAAGCCTTTAAATGCTGTTAATTGAATTTCTGGTTGATATACAAAAACCCC
This sequence comes from Succinivibrionaceae bacterium WG-1, assembly GCA_000222855.1. Taxonomy (GTDB): domain Bacteria; phylum Pseudomonadota; class Gammaproteobacteria; order Enterobacterales; family Succinivibrionaceae; genus WG-1. The sequence goes on from GL995220.1 coordinate 107,420, forward strand.
TACAAAACCAATAACAAGCATTGCATAAAGGATATAAGAACTTAAATAATCACGTGGTTGTAGTAACCAATGTACAGGAAATACAGAAGCCAATAAAATATAAATACCAATTACTGCTAACCAAAAATATTTAATTCCTGTATCATCTAAACTCAATAATTCTTTTACGTCTACCACATATATTGTAGAAAAGTAAATTACAGCAAGAATAATTGGCACAAAAATTACGCTTGCAGTTCTTAAAGATAAGAATGTTCTACTTATAAAACCAAAAATTGGAGCTATTAAAATAAATATTACTGAAGAAGTAGCAACAGCAGGTGTTGCAATAAATGTACCTACCACCATTAGCGCAAAGATAGTTACAACTAATATTAATGCACATAAACTAAACATTAAAAATAATTGTCTACCCTTAAAACCTAAAATCTTTTCAATAATAAAACCAATTGACTTACCTTGATTACGCACAGATAAAAACAATGCAGCAAAGTCATGCACCGCACCAATAAATACGCAACCAATTAAAATCCATAGTAATGCAGGTAACCAACCAAAATAAGAAGCCACAATTGGACCTACAATAGGACCTGCGCCTGCGATTGATGAAAAGTGATGTCCAAACAATACCACTGTATTACAAGGTTCATAGTCAACCCCATCAAAATTAGTATGTGCAGGAGTTTGTCTGTCAGGATTTATATTAAAGAGACGTCTAATATAACCACCATATGTGAAATAGCCTACCACAAAATAAGCTAAACATATGCATAAAAGTAAAGTACCATTCATAGTCAAATTTAAGGGTTCATACTAAATAAATATTTAGTAGAACCCTGTTTCCCTCATTTTTAAAATAAATTATAAATAATCTGTTTTACTACGCTTAAATACGTACTCCAGCTCTAACCATATTTTCAACAGAACCATGTTCTTTTAAAGCAGCAGAAAAATCTAATAATCTTTGAATTGAAATTAATGCTTTTTCACGTACTCGTTCATCAACTTCAATTTCATGACCTTGATAATTTTCTAAAGTTTCTAAAATTAAAGACAAACTATTTTGACGCATCCATGGACAATGAGCACAACTTTGACAAGTTGCTCCAACCCCACCAGTTGGAGCAGGAATTAAATGCTTATCAGGGCACGCTTGCATAATTTTATAGAAAATACCAGTATCAGTTGCAATGATAAATTCATCATTAGGCATAGTTTTACTTTTTGAAGAATCTGCGAAGTAGAACCGGCAAAATCAGCAAGTTCGGTAACCTTTGCAGGAGATTCAGGGTGAACTAACACTGCAGCATTTGGATGCTGCTTAATTAAATTTTCTAATGCGCTAGCTTTAAACTCATCATGTACTATACAGTGAGCTTGCCATCTAACCATATCAGCACCAGTTTCCTTTTGAACATAGCTACCTAAATGTCTGTCTGGAGCCCAAAGAATCTTTTGATTCATTAAATTTAGATATTTAATTAAGTCAACAGCAACAGAACTTGTAGCCACATAATCAGCACAAGCTTTCACAGCAGCACTAGTGTTCGCATAAACTACCACGGCGCGATCTTTATTATCATCTTCAGCACAAAACTTTGAAAATTCATCAACCGGGCAACCTAGATCTAAAGAACATTCTGCTTTAAGTTCAGGCATTAAAATTGTTTTTTCAGGAGATAATATTTTGGCAGTTTCTCCCATAAAACGAACCCCAGCAACAATGATTGTTTTTTGAGGTAGTATTTTTACCAAAACGCGCCATTTCTAAAG
>GL995220.1:109514-115854 GCA_000222855.1 Succinivibrionaceae bacterium WG-1
TTGCTGAATTTCAGGATTGGTATAGTAGTGAGCAATAATCACAGCTATCTTTTTCTTTTTAAAAAGCTTTTGCAATTTTGTCATTATAATCTTCAATTTCATGAGCAGATGGAATTGCAGGAACTGAAGGAATTTCAATATTGCTTAAATCTGGTACGTACATAAAATACTCCAAAATATATATAACCTAAAACAAGCGACTTGTTTTATTAACTATTTTTTTATAAAAAAATATAAACTTACATCAACAAATAATTATTCAATTCTTTTTTTAGAAATTATATTGCGCACTTATTGCAAAGAAATCTGATTGTGTGCGATCTTTTACTTCAAAGTCTTTATGACCAATACCAAACTTTGCTTCTGTGTAAACTTTAAAATAATCATTAAAGTCATAAGACACTTGAAGATTTAAATATTGTTTATCTATTTTATTTAGTTTATAAGCGTAATAGCCATAACCACTCATAAAACCTAAGCCATTTGCAAACTTATATCCTGCCACAGCATCAAAACCTGTTAAATGATGACTCTCATAGCTTATATTGGTACGGTTATAATTTAAACCTAAATACAAGCCTTCACTTTGTTCGCCATATGAAAGACCTGCATAAAAAGCTCTCTTTTTACTAAAATATTTATCGCCTAAACTGTAATAATCATACGCAACAGAAAAAGCTAGTCCGTCTAACGCTGAATTTCTTTGCCAATTGTAACTTAAAGATGTAGCAACTCCATGATTAACATTTACATTAGACTTATCACCTGTATCATGATTATAGAACCATCCCATATCATGAACATGAGTTTGGTATGAAACAGACCAAGTATAACCTGCAACTGCATTTACATATGCTACTTGACCTTCTTGGCGACCGCCTAAACTCCAATAAGAATTAGCTTCGTTACCCCAATTTTCAAAAACATCTGTAAAACCTACAGTTTGGTAAGCGGCGGTATCACCTTGTCCAAAAACTAAAACCCCATATTGGCTCATATCAAAACCTGTATAAGCATAACGAGTTTTGAATTTATTTCCTTCAGAAGTTGCGGAACTAACATCCCATTCAGCAAAAGCTATAACACTTACAACTTCATTAACTTTAGAATGAGCATTTATTCCTAGGCGTGCCTTACCTTCAATAGCACTTTTATCTTCTTCTCTTGCAGCTTTATTAAAAACTCCAGCCTCAACTCGTCCTAAAACATCAAGTTTTTGAGAATCATTATCATAAACATTTAATGCGTATGCATTGGGTATTACTCCCAAACAAAAAGAAAACAAAGTAGCTATTATTATTTTTTCATATATAAAATTTAAAAATTAAAAATTCTTGTCTAAAATTATTTATTGATATCTAATTTTTTATTTTATTTAAATAACAAGTATTAAAGATAAAATTTTCTTAGACCCCAAAATTTTGATTATTGATTTAATTACAAAAAATTATCTGCATTTTATCACATATTTACATTTTTAGAGCATGATTAGCCTTTTTATGCCTCTATACATAAAAAAGTCTTCGTAAAGTTTCCCCTACGAAGACAAAAGTTTTAAAAGAGATAATTGTTTAAATGTATTTTAAGCTAATTAAAATACGTAACGAACACCTACAAATGCCTTGTTGTGATCGCTTTGAGTATTGCTACCACCAACACCTAAAGCACCTTCTACGTAAGTAAAGAAGTTATCGTTAACTTGGTATGAAGCATTTAAAAGAATATTGTTTACATCGTTTTCTTTGTTGTCGCCAACTGCATTTAAAGTTTCGTAACCAGCTAAAACACCAAAGCCGTTTTCAAAGCCATAACCTACAGTAAATTCATAACCATTAGCCTTAGCCTTGTTGTCGATTTGTGAATGTTGGTATAAGAAAGCAGAGTAGAAACCTTCACCTACATTACCTAAAGATACGCTGAATGCATAAGAAGATGGGTTGTTATTTTTACCCTTTACAACATAACGGTCATAACCTAATTGGAAATCTAAAGGTAAGTTTTCAGCAACATCAAAACCGTAACCGATAGCTGCAGCAAAACCGCCATTTACCTTAGTATCATCATTTACTTTGTAAGAAGTTTGGTAAGAAGCACCAAAGCTAAAACCTGCATTCTTATATTGGTAAACAGCTTGACCTTCTTGACGGCCACCTAAATCCCAATAAGTGTTACCAGCAGAACCGATTTCTTCAAACACGTCGGTCTTAGCGATTACATTGTAGATTGCAGTATCAGTTTGACCTAATACTAAAGTACCATAGTTATCAGATTCAACACCAACATAAGCATAACGAACATTGAACTTATCACCATCTGAATTGTTAGCAGCAACATTCCATTCAGCAAAACCTAAAGCTGAAAAACCATCAGTAATCTTTGCTTTACCTTGAATGTTTAAACGTGCGCTACCTACTAACTTTGACTTATCTTCGTCTACAGAAGCGTTTTGGAATAAACTTTGAACACGACCACCTACTGCAAAAGAATTACCATCCTTGTCAAATACTGTAGCAGCATTAGCAACACCAGTTGTAGCAGTAATAACTGCTAAAGCTAATAAAGATTTCTTAAACATATTTGTTGTTTCCTTTCTTACAAAAATTTTAAAAATAAATTTATTATTATAATTATTCTGTTTATCTAAAAATAACCGTTCACATTTTCATTACGTTCTAGCTATAGCAAAATATTTGCCAAAGCTAAAAACGTTTATTAAAAATATTTATTAGTAACCTAACATTTGAATTTAAAACACAAATAAAAAGCTTACACTATAAAGCTTTTTATATATTTTTATTTTCTTTTATAAAAACTTATTCAATAAAAAATAGTCATAACTATTTTTTTACAACTATACTTGTGCAATATTATTTACATACTTGCACCATTTAACTCATAAGTTACTAATAAATATATCCAAAAAAGTGCAATTATTTTTTTTACAAAAAATAAAGTCATCAAACTAAAATTTTTAAAAGTTTGAACAACATTATATTCCTAATTAAATAATTGTGACATATTTTTAATTTTTAACATAGTTAGCAATTGCTAACAGTAAAGATACATTTAGCTTTATACCAAAATTTAGTTTAAAAATCAAAAAAAATTACTAAATAATAAAATTCATTTCGGCTATGTAATACAAAATATGTAAATTTTTTTGACAATTTTCCTAATTTTTCACATATTTTTTTCATCAAAAAATGTAAAAAAAGAAAAATAAAAGACTCTAAAAAAGAAAAAAAGGAAATGAAATAAATAAAATTGAACTTTTTAACAAACTTTTATTCTATACGTTTGTATCAATAAATTATTGAAATTGTAAATTTAAATAAATTTCAAAAAAAAAATTGTTTTGAAATATACAATATCAAAAAATCTCAGGTTTTATATTAGAACAAAACATATTTATCATGCTAAATTTGTTTTTTCGCATTAAAATATAACAAAAAATTTTAATAATAATATAAGAATATTAAGGTTCATAATGAAAAAATTAAAATTACTAGTATCTAGCGCTACACTTGGTTCTTTATTTTTGGCAACATCTGCACTTAGTGCCACATTTCAAACTCCCAAGAATTTCAACATTATTATGTTAGATGGAGAAAAAACTAGTAATTTCTTCACTTCAACTAAAGAAGTTACATTGGATGAAGGTAAACACCAAATCGTAGTATTATTTAAAGGGAACTTTAGAAAAGGTCGCGACCAAATCTTAACTTCTGCAAGTAATCCTATCGTAATCAATATCAAAGATACCAAGAAGGATGACGCTTATACATTTAACTATAAGCGCATAAAAAATTATGACGAAGCAGTAGATTTTTCTGAAAATCAAGTTATTAATATAACCAATAATAATAAACCTGTATCTTCAGAAGAAGTTGGATACTTTATTTTACAATCTGACAGTGGTTTTCAATTAGATCGTGATTTTAAAAGAGAATTGCAATCTTTAGGTCTTTTATATGTATCTCCAAAGAATCAAATAAAAGAAGAAAAAGAAAACAAAACTATGAGTGATTGCCGTAACTCTGATATGACTAATTGCCCACACGTAGTAGTATCAAATAAAAACGCGGTAATTCCTGCGGAAAATAGTGTTCAAGTATCAAATGTATTAGCTACAAACGATGCTAATAATATTAGCAATAACGATAAAACCAAGTTTGAAGTTGCAAAAGAAACTAATAAATCAGTAGCTCAAACAAATTTAAAAAATGTTAATGAAAATACATTAAATGGTTTGAAAGCTATTTATCAAGGTGCTGATGCCAATACACGCGCTGCATTCTTACAATGGATATCAACTCAAAAGTAAAATCTTATCTCTTGATTAAGCTTTTTGAGCTTTATATAAAATTAGTTGCTTAATAATAATATAAAGTAAACTTAAGCAACTAATCTTAGTTTTTTAGTAATAATTTTGCCAATATCAACTTTATTAGAAAATAAAGCAGAATTTTACGATAAATAGATTAAAATATGGCACTAACGAAATATAGGAGTATTCATGAAACGTTATGCTATTTATTTATCTGCATTAGCTTTAACAAGCTTAACAGCTTGTTCCACTATTACAGATGTATTTACTAAACCTAGTCCTTCATTCTTATCTTTACAAGAAGCAAAAGCACAAATAGACAATGCTCCTATTTGTTGTGCTAATAATATTTTTAATTCTAAAAACATTATTAACGTAACCAAAACAACTGAAAAAAGCTACATGTTAGATCAAAATGAAGCAGAAGCTTTTAATTTTGAAACAGGTAAAAGCTTTTTCCAAATTTTCCAACTTCCTCTAAACATGAGCTATTTACAAGTTGTTATCAACCCAGTGATTATTAGCACTGTATTTAAACCACGTGTTGATTTCTATAATGCAGATAAAGTTTTAATTAGTACTTTAAAAAGTTCTGCATTTAAGTATAGAGATAAAGGCTTAGGTAACGGTTACTTAGAAGCTAAGCTCAATATAAATAACGCAGCAGCTCCTAAAGGACATGAATATGCTTACATGGTAATTTACACCACCGATGAAGCTCAAGAAGAAAAAACAGGAATTATAAATCCTGCTGTAAAACTTGCAATTGCTAAACGTCAAGCAATACCAGACATGCCTGATTTACAGATTCCGCATGCTCCTATTGGAGAAATTGAAATTTCATTCAAATTTAAACAAGAAGAAGAAGACACTCTAGACAGTATTATTAGTTATCTTGATGAACCACTAATTGGTGGACATGACTCAGATAGTAGCAACCGTCAAGAAAGTGTAGTTCTTGCTAATGGTGTTGCTTATTCTGTGTCATCTCAAACAGAAGGTTCTACAGCTGTAACTTCTATTGATAGTCAAGGAAATCAAATTACCCCATCAGGAACTAGCAATAGTGCCCTATCAAATATTGCAACTACTGCCACATCAAATACTAATACAGTAGGAACAATGATGGAAGAAACAGAAAATATGTACAACGACCTTATCAAAAAAGCTGTTGTTGCAGGCGACTTAACCAAAGCAATGAATTTAGTTGGTGAAGCCAAAAGATTAGGTTCAAAAACAGCTCAAGAAGTATTTATTAAAGCTGTTAAAAGTTCTAAATAAAAATTAAAAATAACCTTTTTAAAAAGAAGCGAAGCGGTATCTATACAAGATACCGCTTCTTTATTTTGTTATATATTAAATATATTTTTATATATACTTGATTTTATTTTTAATTATTCGAGTTTTATACTGGATTTGTGTGTTCAGATTTACCAATAACTAGTAAATTACTCTTTGGCAGTAATGATGTCGATAATAATGACGAACAGATGGATTTACTTTCTACTCTACTATTTACAATTCTAACTTCTTTTGAAAAAGAATAATAAAACTTTAAAAATTGCTCTTCTTATAACGAAAATCAAAGAATAATATCCATATTACTTATAGGAAGAGCTTTGTTTTATTCGTTAGATATTGTTTTCTATGGTAATTAACTAGCTAGTTATTTATTGTTTGAACATTATTTTTTCTTTGTCCACACATGAACATAACGTCCAAGAGGCGCAAGTGTGGGATTTCTACTATAAAGAAGTTCATAGTTTAGTAAATCTTCAAATTTACTAACTTGTTCTGTCTTATCACGCATATAATCATGTATAATACGCACCCCACTCATAGCTTCAACTTCTAAACCTTGTTCTTTTAACCATACTTTTACTTCATCAATATTTAATGGAGTTTGTGGGGTAAGCTTTTGACGACGATGTTTTACAAGTCCTGCTTTCACATAATCAAAATTACCAACAACAAGACTTTGAAAAAGAAGTCCCATTTTATTATATAAAAGTA
>GL995220.1:117168-124973 GCA_000222855.1 Succinivibrionaceae bacterium WG-1
AACTCATGTCTAGAAGCAGGATTATGTTTAAAGTAACCACCTAAAGATGTAGTTGTAGTCTTACTTGTAGCATCAGTAACCCCTCTAGATTTAACGCAATAATGGGTTGCAGTAATAGTAACTGCCACATCTTTGGTTTCTAAAAGAGCTTGAAGCGCTACTAGAATTTGTTGGGTTAAACGTTCTTGAACTTGTGGTCTTTTGGCAAAAAATTGCACTATTCTATTAATTTTTGATAAACCAATAATCTTCTTATTTGGTAAATAAGCAACTTTGGCATAGCCATCAATGGTTACAAAATGATGTTCACATGTACTTGTTAAAGTTATGTCTTTAACTTTAACCATTTCGTCAACTTTCATTTTGTTTTCAATAACTGTAATTTTGGGAAAATTACGATAATCTAACCCTGAAAAAACTTCATCTACATACATCTTAGCAATACGATATGGAGTTTTTACTAAAGAATCATCACTCAAATCTAACCCTAAAATCTGCATTACAGCACGCATATGTTCTTCAATTAATGCTTTTTGTTCTAGAGGAGTAATATTTACAGGTGTACGCGGAGTCTCTAAACCTTGTGCTTCAAGTGCTCTTTTTACAATTAAAGCTTCATTACTTAAGCCTAATGGATTGTTTTGTATTTCTTCATTATCTTCACTTTCAACATTACTAAAAATATTTAGTATTTCGTTATCTAATGAATCCATTGATATTCTCCACATACATATTTACATTGGGAAGCGACAATTTATGTTGCCATTCTACAATAAATGAGAAGTAAATAACAGTTTGAGTTTATTTATAAGCCATTAATCTGTAAAAATTTATGAATTATTGAATTTAAGTTGTAATTAAAAATAAGCTTAATATACCGTAAATAACACTTACAAAATTATACTAAAACTTGATATATAACTATTTAGGAGCCACAAGTTCATTACAACTTGCTTGCATATTTTCAAAAATTTCTTTAAAACCTAATAAATGCATTACTAATTTATATGAATGCTTATTTTGATTGAAATATATAAAAACTTCAGAATGTTGGTTTTTGATATTTTGATTTAAAAAATCATAAGTTTCTTGTAAAACTTTTAGTTGGTTATCATTACCTGTTGGAATAAATACTAAATCACCTTCTTTAACAATAGCATTTAACACAAATGATTTTCCATTAGGACGTTTTTTGGAAAAATCATAATCATAAAACGTTACAGTCGCATTTTTGTAAGGTTCAATAATATCTGTACTTAAAAAAGGCATCTTTATAAAGATACTAGGATTAGGAAAAGAATTTCTACAACTTATAGACAATTCATAATTTCGAGTTAAAGATTCATGCTTATAAACGGCAGCATTTATCATTTTTACTTTATTGAAAATAGTAATAGGAACCAACTCATTAGTCCAAACATCGGCCCAAGCTTGAGAATTTAAACCACTCAATATCACAATAAAAATAAAAAGAAATCTGCAAAGTTTTAACATTAAAATCCTTAATACAAATTTGTTTTAGAATGTTTATGACAAACATCTTATCAAATTTCTAGTCTTAACCTAAGAAACCATTAGTTTGATGTTTCCAAAGCTTGGCATATACCCCATTCAAAGCTAAAAGTTCCGCATGAGTTCCCATTTCTGCAATATGACCATGTTCAAGTACTACCAATCTATCCATTTTAGCTATAGTTGATAAACGATGCGCAATAGCTATTACAGTTTTATTTTGCATTAAAGCTTCTAAATTATTATTAATAATATTTTCAATTTCAGAATCAAGGGCGGCTGTTGCTTCATCCAAAATAAAAATTGGCGAATTCTTTAAAATTACACGTGCAAGCGCAATGCGTTGTCTTTGGCCTCCTGAGAGACGCACCCCTCTTTCACCTACTTGCACATCAAAACCATTATTACCACGAGCATCTGTTAACTCTTCAATAAAATCTAGTGCACAAACTTTATTAGCCACATCTCTTAATTCAGAATCAACAAGATTATGATCTGCTACTTCATAAAGAGTAGAACCATACAAAATATTATCTCTAATTGAACGATGCAATAGTGAAGTATCTTGGCTACAAACAGCAAGTTCAGAACGTAAATCATCTTGATTAAAATGTCTGATATCCTCACCATCTAGATATATTCCACCTGAATTCACATCATAAAAACGTAACAATAAATTAAGTAATGTTGATTTACCACTACCTGAATGGCCAACAATACCCACACGTTCACCAGGCTTTATATGCAAATTAAAGTTCTCAAAAATATTTGTTTTATTATTGTAGCTAAAAGTTACATCTCTAAATTCAATATCACCAAATATTTTTTATCTTTTATAGGATTTTCAGGATCTCTAACAGTGATGTTTTTAGATAAAGTTGCTAATCCATTTTGAACATTACCAATATATTCAAATAACATTCCAACTTCCCACATCACCCATTGAGACAAGTTATTTATACGAATTGCTAATCCTAAAGAAACCGCAATAGAACCAACTAAAATGATATGGTTCTGCCATAAATAGATAGACAATACCACTAAAGCTGCAATGAGTACATAGTTCAACATTTGCACACATAAATCAAAACTTGTTACTAAACGCATCATTTGGTAATCAGCATTTAAACAATTTTGCATTACCTTCTTTGCATGTTTTACTTCGTCTTGATTTTTAGAAAATAGTTTTACAGTTTGAATATTGGTGTAACTATCAACAACAGATCCCATCATTACAGAACGGGTTTCTGCGTTAATACTACTTTGACGTCTTAATTTAGGAATAAAAACACACATTATTGATACATAAATTACAGACCAACAAAGTAATACCAACATTAAAAACACATCTGCTTGCCACAACATGCCAAGCATAGTACAAAAGTAAACCAATATATGCACTACAACATTAGTAGATTTTAAAACAACTTCTTGAACCCCTGCAGAGGTTTGAAATATTTTTTGAGAAAGACGCCCCGCAAAATCATTATTGAAGAAATTTAAACTTTGCTTTAATAAATGGCGATGCATTCTAAACTTTATTTGCATTGAAAAATTTGGGCGCACTACTTGATTTAAAAACAAATGATGCAAACAAAGTACTAATGGTAGAAAAAATAGAGTTAAGAATAAAAATAAAATTACTGTACTGCCACTTTTTTTCCAATAATCTTGGGATGAACTAGCGTTAAACTCATCAACAAATAAACCAATAAAATAAAAGAATAAAGCTTCACCTGCTGCAATACACGCAGATAAAATAGAAATAATTATTAAATATTTCCAAAATCCTTTGGAATAGTATCTTATAAACCCCCAAAACTTGGTAGGTGGAAACTCTTTATCTTCTTTAGGAAAGGCTTCTACTCGCTTTTCAAAAAAATTCCACATATCTTACTAATAATCTTCCTAACACTGTATTTTTGGTTATATTATAAAATTAAAATTAATAAAAATTTTTTGAGTTTATTTCTTGTTTATTAACAATGCTATTATAAAGCTTTTTTTAGCTTTATGAAATTTTAGCAACCACATTAAGTAAACTTAATATTATTTTTGATAAATCATGTAAATGTAAAAAGTATTTTTGAAAACATTCAAATAAGAATAATTATAAACAGGTATTTTAAACAATATTAACAAGTGTAAAAAACGCAATAAAATTATCAACAATTTAAAATTAAAACACTTTAGATATAAAGATTAAACTATAACAAACGATGTGTATAAAACTGTTTATAATTGAAATTTTAGAGATTTAATTAACAAGGATATCCACAAGGATAAAAAAAATGGTTGCGGGGGCCAGATTTGAACTAACGACCTTCGGGTTATGAGCCCGACGAGCTACCAGGCTGCTCCACCCCGCGTCATCTGAAAACATTGCTATTATAACGTTAATTTTTCTTTTAGCAAGTAAAATTTTGTATCTTTTTTAAAATTGTTTATTTTGTGTACAACTTATAATATTTGAGCAGCTTTTTAGCGTTTTCCATAATAACTAATATAGCATTTATAGTACTTATCGCATTATGACAATTTTAATTCCTGAATTACATTATCATCTAAGCTAATAAGCTTTACTTCAGAATCGGATATAATCCCAAAAGTTTTAACTTTATTGGTATTAGCTTCATTTATTCCTTTTGGAAAAGTTATCGAACCAGGATTAAAAATCACAATACCATTTTCATCTTTGTATAATTTAGTAACATGAGTATGACCTGATAAGAATAAATCACCTGAATTTAAACCATAACTCTTGGCATTCTCAGGTTTAAACTTATGTCCGTGTGTCATAAAACATTTATGATTATTGATGATCAAAGTATTGTATGTGGCATTAATTGGTAAATTAACCACCATTTCATCTACTTCACTATCACAATTACCTTTAACAATAATCGCCTTAGTCGCAATTTCATTTAATATAGTACCAATTTGAATGGGATCGTAATTTGTAGGCACCCCATTTCTAGGTCCGTGATTCAATAAATCTCCAAGAATTAAATAAAAATCCGCATGATATTTTTGCGCTAAAGCTATAGCTTGTTGCAAAGCAACCGCATCACCGTGAATATCAGAAATTACCGCATAAGTAGTCATAAAAGTACCTAAAAATAACGCATTACATGAAATGATTTAAAAATTAAAACTTCTCACATAATATAAAATCATTCTAGCAATTAAAACAAGATTTTAAAAATATCATAATTTATGTATTGATATCAGTAATGCTATGTACTTGTAATTTGTAAATAACTAGAAGAAACAAGCTTCTATTTTTTCTTTTGCTTGTAACTTATTTATCCAATCTTTAGGAATTGCGTCATATCCATAGATAATTCCAGCTAAAGCTCCCGCAACAGCAGCCACAGTATCCGTATCATCTCCAAGATTTACTGCTTTTATAATACAATCTTTATATGAATTTGTAGTAAGTAAACACCAAATTGCGGCTTCAAAAGTGCTAATAATGTAACCACTAGATGATATTTCTGAACTATTTAAATTTTCAATAGCTAGTAATCTCTTAAACTCAGATGTAGGTTTTACGTACTCTTTTATTAAACTTCTTAGTTCATATCCTTTTAGCAAACCTTGCGCAATTCTCACATATATAATACAACCTTCTTGGCACCTAGGATGTGCATGAGTAATTGCAGAAACTTGAGCTATAGTTTCATCAGTAATATCATCTATGAATGCAAGTGGAATAATTCTCATCAAAGAACCATTACCACAAGAATGTTCTGCATCTAAACCTTTACTAGAAACTATAGCTTTAAAGCAAGTTTCTCCGATATCATAAGCTTCTCCAAATGGAGTATACTCACCTTTTGATAGCCATAATTTAAATTTCTTTTTTATATCATGAATATCTATACCTTTATTTTCTCTGATGCTATCACATGTCGCAATAGTTAAGCTAGTATCATCAGACCAACTTCCTGCAGGATACGAACTATAACCATATCCTATCATCTCACTAATGTTATACTCTCCTCTGATTAGAGATTGTACTGGTAATCCCATAGCATCACCTACCGCCAATCCATAAATAGCATCTTTTAATCTGTTCATTTTTAACTCAAACGTCCATGTAAATATCCATAAAAAAGCTTATTTTAAAAACAAAACCTAAAAAAGAAATAAAAAATTTTCAAAAAAAATTCCCAAAAGATTTTCTAAAAATATCCTTTGGGAATTAAATTTTATTTATCTATGTAAAGAATTTCATCATTAAAATTGACATTCTTCATTACATACCAGGTTGGTTTACAAATAATATCTAAAATTTGTCTATTGTAAATCTTAAATGATTTGTTATTTACTTTCTACGTGAGCGTTTTTTCATGTCAACTCTAATTTCATCCAAACAATCATCAGGAACAGAACCATATTCTCTAAAATGAGAAACAGAACGACTTATTGTTTCAAAATTCAATGTTTGTCCTTCTCCATCTGCGATAAAATCCTGCAGCATTAGATTCCTTAATACCTAGATTACATGCAGTTTCAACCGCATCTATATTGGCTCCTAAAAATATAAATTGCCAACCATATTTTTCTTGTTGTTTCTTAATCAACTTTTTTATAACAGGTAATGGGTATTCAACACTAGAATTCTCTTCACCATCAGTAATGATTACAAACATAACGTTTTTAGCTTTTTGCTCTTCTGTTGCTTTCTTTTGATATTTTATTTCCTTGTGAATAGTTCTACCAATTGCATCTAACAATGCAGTACAACCGCCAACCATATAATCTTCTTCAGTCATAGGGTCAACTTCAGTAATATCAACATGTTCATGAAGTAATTCATAATCATTATCAAATAGAACTGTTGTAACGAAACAATTGCCATCAAGCTTTTTTGTTTCTTTAACATTGAATTAAAACCACCAATAGTGTCTGATTCAATTCCTGCCATTGAGCCACTTTTATCTAAAATAAAAATTAAATCTGTATTTTCTGAACTCATAAAAAAATCCTCCGCTGTAATTTATGATAAAAATATACAACGAAGGATTATGGAAATGGTCGCTTCAAAAGCGACATTTAAAAAATTTTAAAAACTTCCTAGTAACGGTTGTTCGTAATTAAATAAGACTTTGTTTATCTCTAAAATATCATATCTTTTATGAATAATAAAAAATTCCACAATTACATCAAACTTTTGGCTATGTGATAAAGCAAATCCAGCTTTTTGTAATAAATTCTCTGTTTCATTAAGTGATAATTCTAGGGATATTGCTAAAGCTAAAATTGTACGTTTATTTGGAGTATAACCTTTTCTACCAGAACGAATTTTTGAGAAGAGTTTTCTGTCTAAATTGGCTCTTTTATAAACTTCAACTTCTGTTTTACCTTTTGTTTTTATTAGTTTTAACAATGACTCATTAAAAGGTTCATCTAAATCAGCAATAAAATCTTCTATATTATTTTCTTTAGGAACAGCTAATAATGGAGCTTCAACACAACATTCATCATATTCATCATATTCAACTTCGCTTGTATTTTTAATATGATGTTGTGATGTTCTAAATTTAGCTTCAAAAATTTGTTGTTGCGGATTACTTCGAGGAAATCCGCCATGTGTTTGCTCATAATTATCATCAATATAGCTTTTAAGTTCACTTTGAAGTTTCTTGCTTATATCAAAGGAATTATTATCAAACACCACCAAAAAAACATTAATATCATGTTCTATAAGGAAATCCATTATGGATGCTGTGGCAACCTTTAAAGCTCCTTTTTTAGGATAGCCATAAATACCGCTAGATATCAGAGGAAAAGCTATACTTCTACACTTGTTTTTGATAGCAAGATTTAACGCTTTTTGATATGTCAAATACAGTAATCTTTCACATTCTTTATGATAGTTTTCTTGATATATTGGACCTACCACATGAATAATATATTTAGCAGGTAAATTAAAACCTGATGTAATTACAGCATCTCCAACCTCAATAGGAGCAACTTTATTGCAAGCATCTTGTAACAATTTTGCTCCGGCAGCTTCAAATATAGCACCACAAACTCCACCACCTTTGGCTAATAAGGTATTAGCAGAATTAACTATTGCATCAGCTTTAATTTTGGTAATATCTTGACGGATTATATTAAAAGACATAAGCGTTATTTCTGTAACAAGTTAATCTATGATTATTTTTATAATAAGGAATTGTCATGATTTAAAATAATATATCTAAAACTTAAATCAATGAAAATTTAAATAATTTATAAAAGAGTTATTGCTTTATCAGAAAAATTCTATATAATGGTGCTCA
>GL995220.1:125707-127793 GCA_000222855.1 Succinivibrionaceae bacterium WG-1
TCAAAATCTTTGTTTCATAAGTGTTATTCCTCATTATCTTTGATAAATTAAACAAAAAATTTAACTATTTTTTCATAATCAAAAAACTTTTTTAAATTTGCTAGCACTTAAAATTCATAAAATAAAAAATTCTTTTTACAAACATAAAAATGTAGTGCAACATTATTTTTATTAACGGAATTTTAATATTATAAAAATAGGATAAAAACATGGCCAATGCATGTGACAAAATTTTAGATAGCTTAAATAAAGTAATCTTAGATAAAAAAGAACAAATTCGATTAGCTTTAGCTTGTATCTTATCTCGTGGTCATCTTTTAATTGAAGATTTACCAGGCATGGGAAAAACCACTCTCGCAATAGCGATGTCACAAGTTTTAGGGCTTGATTGTAAACGTGTACAATTCACTGCAGATATGCTTCCTGCTGATTTAATTGGTGCTAATATTTTTAATGAAGAAACAAGACAATTTGAATTCCATCAAGGTCCTGCTTTCACCAATATGCTTCTTGCGGATGAAATAAATAGAGGTTCACCAAGAACTCAAAGTGCCCTACTTGAAGTTATGGCGGAACGTCAAATATCAAACGAAAGAACTACTTATAAATTACCTGAACCATTTTTTGTTATCGCCACCCAAAATCCTCTAGATCAAGCAGGCACATTTCCTCTTCCTGAATCTCAGCTCGATAGATTCGCATTATGTATTGGTCTTGGCTACCCATCTCATGAAGAAGAAATAAAAATTTTAAAAGGTGAGAATAAACGCGAAAAACTTGATGCGGTAATTACCGAACAAGAACTAATAACTATGCAAAATGATGTTCAAACAGTTTTTGTATCAGATGCTATATACGAATATGTTTTAGCTCTTTGTGAAGCTACAAGAAATGATCCTGAAATTCCTAACGCTCTTTCTCCTAGAGCCGCACTTGCTTTAATAAATGCAGCCAAAGCCTACGCCTTTACTTTTGGCAGAAACTACGTAACCCCAAATGATATTGTGGCATTATTTCCACATGTTGCAGAACATCGTTTACGTAGAGGTACTGTAGCGAACTTAGATTCTACTGTATACAGCACCAAAATTCTTCACAAAGTGAGTCCTGTGGTTTAATTAAAAATAAAAACTTGAAAAGAAGTTATCTCATATATTTAGGTAAAGTTTTTTATTTTTTTTATAATTTTGGTCATAAGTAATAGTTATTTTCAATAACGCACCACTAGCACTAGGAAGTAAGTAATGTTTAAAAACATGGAAGAATATGTAAAAAACAAATACTTTATTGAAAATGGTACCCCATTTGCCAAAAATAGAATTTTTCTGCTTCCAAATAAAAATGGGTTATTTTTTCTATTTGCTATTATTACCATGTTGCTTATAGGAATAAATTACGAAAACAACCTAATTCTAACAATTGGAATATGTGGTATTTCCGTAATGATAACTTCTATATTTTATACATTTTTTAACATGCATAATCTTGTGATAAAAGATATTCCGCAAACAGGAGAATATTATGCAGCTAACCCTATTGCCCTAAATTTTCAATTTAATACTTTAAAAAATGAAAAAGTAAAAAATTTAAAATTAACCTCTTTGGAAAAAACTCCAGATTTATTCATAGCAGATGTATTGCCTAATTCTATACATGCAATTACTTTAGAAGCGAGTCATCGCGGCAAATTCACCCCAAAATTCATCAAGGTAAGTTCAGATTATCCAATCGGATTAATTTCAGGTTTTTCATATATTAAATCAAATTATGAAATTACCGTATACCCAAAACCAATTAGTACTGAATATATGCTTATAAAAGTTGCCACCAAATCCAAAACAGCAACAGTCATGACTACAACATCTAAACAAGGACGTGGTAACGATGAAATTTCAGGATTAAAACCTTATAGAGCAGGAGATTCTTTAAATCTCATAGATTGGAAACAATACGCCAAAGGTCGTGGCTTATTGGTTAAGGACTTTTCTGCAGACCAAAACATGGACATGTATTTAACAGAAGAAAGTGTTAAAAGCCACTCTCGAGAAGAACTCATTAGCATGCTTACTTTTGCTGTAAATGATTT
>GL995220.1:128425-134081 GCA_000222855.1 Succinivibrionaceae bacterium WG-1
GTAAATGATTTAACCTCTCGCGAAATAAGATTTGGTTTTAAATTTGAACACTTGGATTTTGCACCCGATCAAGGGACAGAACATCGCAAAAAAATTTTAGAAAGTTTAGCTTTTATCTAAGTTTATCGCTGCACTGTTATTAAAAATAATTAGGAAAACATATGCAAAACGCTAAATCTTTAATAATAATGGGAATTCTATACATAGTATCAGCTTTAATGCTAGGTTCTCATCTATTTATAGGTTCTGGAATAATATGTTTTATTGCAATTGTACTGAGAATTTTATGTGCTACAGATAAAATAAAACCTATAACCATATTTGTAGTGCGCATTCTTTCATTTATTGGCATCATACTACTTATTATTCAAGGTTTTATATCTCATAACATTGCCAATAGTTTTATTAACCTTCTATTATTAGGTTGCGCCCTTAAATTCTTAGAATATCAAAAACGTCGTGATTTATTTGTACAATGCAGTGCTTTATTCTTTTTAAGTGCAATTCCGTTAATATTTCACTTTCAGATTTATATTGTTTTATACATGATATTCATTATCAGTATGACTATTTGGTGTCTTATAGCCAACACTCATAATGATTCAGTTATTAACGACATCAAACTTATTATGAAATTGCTAATTCCTGCAATTCCATTAACTTTGGTACTATTTATTGTATTTCCACGTTTTGGTTCATTATGGGTATTAAATACCAATAATACCGAAGCAACCACAGGCGTAAGTGATGAAATGTCTGCTAACGAGATTGCTAATTTAAGCCAATCATCAAAAATTGTTGCTAGAGCAATTTTTCATAGTGAAATACCTAAAATTAGATACTTTAATGCTGTTACCTATGAAAAATTACGTTATAACAAATGGAATCGTGGTGATAAATTTCGTCAAAGAAGTTTAAATATAAATTGGTTTCGTTATACCTTACATCAACAGCCTTTTCCTAATACTAACAATATAAATTTTTCTAACGATTATGATTTGATGCTAGAACCAACAGGTACCATATACGTACCAACTCTAAAATACTCTAGCACCAATGAGAAAGACCTTTTTTATTTTGAAAATGGCTATTATACCACTGCAATTCCAGCTCCTTCTCGCGCCATATATCACTTCACTTATTTTACTGAACAAGATATAGAACGCCATAATAGAGAATTTCTACGTAGGGAAAATGCCCGTTTCTTAAATGAAAATTTATCCGAACTTACTGAATACCACCCAAGAAGAAATTTAAAAACTCAAGAATTTGTAAAAAATCTAACTCAAAATCTTTCTTCAGACCAAGAGAAAGCTAATGCAATATATAACTATTTTAAAGAAGGATTTACATATACTCTAAATCCTGGACGTTATGAAAATCATGAATTAGATGAATTACTTTTTGAGCGCAAGCAAGGCTTTTGTTCTCACTTCGCGTCAGCAATGGCACAAATGTTAAGAATGGCCAAAATTCCATCAAGAGTTATTGGAGGTTATTTAGGCGGAGAAGTTCGTGATAATTATGTAATAATTAGAGAATATGACGCTCATGCCTGGGTGGAAGCTTATATTAATAATAAATGGGTACGTTATGATCCAACCTTATTAGTATCACCTTCAAGATTAGAAAACATTGTAATCAGTGGTTCTAATAACGATGAAGACGCTATCTATTTGCAACAAAATAATTTCTTTAAATTTGTAAGAAATGCTTTTGAATTCATTGACTACAAGTGGAGTTCATGGTTCTTAAACTTTGACCAACAAAGTCAAGATCAACTCTTTAATAAAAATTTAATCCTAATTGTTTTAATTATAATTAGTGGTTTTGTTGGTTGTGGATTGGTTTTATATATTCAAAATCAGAGGAGAAATCATAAAAAACAAGATAAAGAAGTGATGCTACTAGAAAAAGCTTTAAATATGCTGACACGCATATCTCTCACTATTAACGAAGGAGAAACTTTAGAAGATTTTAAGGATAGTATCATGGCAAGTAATATTTCAAATGACTTAAAACAAAACATTGCCAACATTATAGATATCTATTCTAAAATCAGATATCAGCCAATATCAGACCACGAAAAACAAGAATTTTTAATAACTCTTGAAACAAATGTTAATAATTTAAAATTAAAAATATAAAAGCCAAAATACGAAATTTATTTCACTCTCAAAAAACATAAAAAAATATCCCTTAACTTTTTGTATAGGGATATTTTTTTGATAGCTATAAAATCTTATTTAAGTTCTTTAAAAGCAATCTTATTTATTATCGTTTTCTTTATTTTTCCACCAAGATAAAGAACGATTAAATCTATAAATAACCTGATTAGAACTACCTCTAAACAGAAGATTAGCACTTTTTAAACTTTGTTCAAATTTACCATCAATAAGAACATCAACTAAATCTACAACTTCTTGTTGTTCCTTTGTTAACTGGTCTTTGGTATATCCTGTCCACATCCAAATATCTTTGTCTGGCGAGCATTCATTACGAATACGTAAACATAATTTTTTTACAGCATCGAGATTGGCAGGAAGTAAAGGATCACCACCAGATAAAGACAAGCCATGACGACGAATTCTTGTATCATTTAAATCAGCAATAATCTGATCTTCCATTTCCTTAGTAAAAGGGAATCCGGCATTAACATTCCAAGTGGATTGATTGTAGCAACCTTTACAATGATGTTCACATCCTGCTACAAACAATGTACAACGAGTTCCTTCACCATTTACCACATCGATCGGGATATATTTACAATAGTTCATAAATCCACCTTTAATTAAAACGCAACGTTTTAATCAAAAACTTAATCTTAAATAATCACTCTTTCTAAAACTTAAGCACTTAATACGTGGTTTTAGTGTTGCCTGTTATTTCTATACTTAAAATTAAGTTTTTGAATAATATGTTTAAAAAAAATTATTAAAAATAATTTTATATTCTTATTTTAAAAATTTTGTACTTCTGTAATACTGAATATTTTTAGCTCAATTTTTGATGTGAGATTGTCGCACAACAAACTTATTCTGTAAAACAATTTATTTATTTAAAAATTCTTAAAAAACTTGACATTTTTATAAGCACATCAATCTCACATTTTTTATTCTTATTTATTGTTAATTATTTTACATTTCCATTGTTTTTAGCTTAGTATCTATCGCCTTTATCTTATCTCTTAGCATTGCCGCTTGCTCAAATCTTAGTGACTTAGCAGCTTCTACCATTTCTTTTCTAAGGTCTTCCATAAGTTTAATAAGTTTCTTAGGATCACTACCTTTCAATATTTGGGTTACTTCTTCAGATTGCTTGATACCTATTTCATTCTTATGATTTTCAATGTTTTCACGTTTATCTCCTAATTGCATAATATCAATAATTTCAGTTTTTAATCCTTTTGGAGTAATACCGTGTTCTTCATTATAAGCTTGTTGTTTTGCGCGTCTTCTTTCTGTTTCTGATATCGCTAATTGCATAGAATCTGTAATCTTGTCTGCATAAAGAATAGCTTTACCATGTAAGTTACGGGCAGCACGTCCAATTGTTTGAATTAATGAGCGAGAAGAACGTAAAAAGCCTTCCTTATCCGCGTCAAGAATTGCCACAAGAGAAACTTCTGGAATATCTAAACCTTCACGAAGTAAATTAATACCTACTAACACATCAAAGTTACCTTGACGTAAATCTTTTATTATTTCAACTCTTTCTACTGTATCTATATCAGAATGCAAATATCTTACTCTTATATCATGTTCATCAAGATATTCTGTTAAATCTTCCGCAGTACGTTTGGTTAAAGTTGTTACCAAAACTCTCTCATTCTTTTGAGCCCTTAAACGAATCTCACTCATGACATCATCAACTTGGGTAGCAACAGGTCTTACTTCTATTTCAGGATCTAACAAACCTGTTGGACGTACCACTTGTTCTACAACCACACCATCAGCTTCATCTAATTCGTACTCTTTAGGCGTTGCTGAAACATATATAGTTTGTGGTTGAATTGCACAAAATTCATTAAAATTTAAAGGTCTATTATCTAAAGCAGATGGTAATCTAAAACCAAAATTAACCAAATTTTCTTTACGAGCCCTATCGCCTTTAAACATTGCCCCTATTTGTGGCACAGTAGCATGTGATTCATCAATAATTAACAGACTGTCTTTGGGAAGATAATCTAACAAACATGGGGGAGCTTCACCTGGATTTCGACCAGAAAGATAACGAGAATAATTTTCAATTCCAGAACAATACCCTAATTCATGCATCATTTCCAAATCTAGAGTTGTTCTTTCTCTTAAACGTTGTTCTTCTACCAACTTTTTATTCTCAAGTAATTCTTGACAACGTTCGTTTAAATCATACTTTATTTGAGACATTGCTTTTTCAATGATATCTCTAGGAGTTACATAGTGAGTTTTAGGATAAATTGTTACTCTTTGCAAATCTATATTATTTTTACCAGTCAATGGATCAAAAGTAGAAAGTCTTTCAATTTCATCATCAAAAAACTCTATTCTTACGGCAAACTCATCAGATTCAGCAGGAAAAACATCAATTACATCTCCTCTAACACGAAATTGCGCTCGAGTAAAATCAACATCATTTCTAGTGTATTGTAATCTTGCTAAATGATCTATTACGCTTTTAGGTTCAATAATTTCCCCTACACTTAAATGTAACATCTGATTTAAATATGTTTCAGGGGAACCTAAACCATATATTGCACTTACAGATGAAACGATAACTGTATCTCTTCTTTCTAATAAGGCTTTAGTTGCACTTAAACGCATTTGCTCGATATGATCATTTACTTGAGCATCTTTGGCAATATAAGTATCAGAAGATGGAATATAAGCTTCTGGTTGATAATAATCATAATAAGAAACAAAATATTCAACCGCGTTGTTTGGGAAAAACTTTCGCATTTCTCCATATAATTGCGCTGCTAAAGTTTTATTATGAGCTAAAATCAATGTTGGTTTATTAACATTGGCAATCACGTTTGCCATAGTAAAAGTTTTACCAGAACCTGTAACCCCTAACAATACTTGCGCTTTTTTATTGTTTAATATTCCTTGGGTTAATTCAGCAATCGCTGTAGGCTGATCTCCACTTGGAGCATAAGGAGCTTTTAGCTCAAATTTTCGTTCTTCTTCAATGATCATTTTATTTGATATTTATGAGTTAATAGTTTTATCTTCTAGTAAAAGCATGAAGTTATTATTATTTTTTAATTTCGTTATTTAATAACCTTAGTTATTAGTAACTTCTTCTATTGATTTAATCACTTTAAAAATCTATTGTGTTTGAATAAAGTAAAATACGCCAATTTTATTGATTTACTTACAGACAGACTATTACATGGTACTAATAGAGACTAGTAAAATCAATTAATTATAAGTTTTTATAATTATTTTAAAACCTCACCATACAAAGCACTCCAAATTTTTCACAAAGCATTTAAATGTTACTTAGTTTTAGCAACCAAAATTCAAACTTGAAAAACACTAAAATTGATTAAAATATCAACAAAATTAAGATTTTTTCGAAAATAATTAATTTTAATCTTGACAAACTTTTATCCCACAGTTATCATTCACTCCGTTAATTTTTATGTTTTTATGTAAAATTTAACTTTATATTT
>GL995220.1:135772-136675 GCA_000222855.1 Succinivibrionaceae bacterium WG-1
ACAAAATAATATTTTATAGAAAAGACAAAAAATTATTTTTTGTTCTATAATGCACACCATGTTGTTTTTAAACAAAAATTAATCATAGGTATATAATTATGTTAAAAAATTTTTTGCTGAATTTTTTGGTACTTTCTGCCTAGTATTTGGTGGTTGTGGTACTGCTTTATTTGCATGTGGTCTTGAAAATGTTGGCGTAGGCTATGTAGGTGTATCACTTGCTTTTGGTCTTACTGTATTAACTATGGCTTATGCTGTAGGTCATATTAGTGGCGGTCACTTCAACCCTGCTGTTTCATTTGGCCTTTGGGTTGGTGGCAGATTCTCTGCTAAAGATTTAGTTCCATACATTATTGCTCAAGTAATTGGCGGTACCGTTGCTGCAGCAATTCTTTATTTAATCTACACAGGTAAAGCTGATGCTTCTGTAGGCGGTTTTGCTTCAAATGGTTTTGGTGAACATTCTCCAGAAAAATACAATTTCTTAGCTTGTGCATTAATTGAAGTTGTTCTTACAGCTTTATTCCTTATCGTTATTCACGGTGCAACAGACAAGAGAGCTCCACAAGGTTTTGCTCCTATTGCAATTGGTTTAGCTTTAACTTTAATTCACCTTATCTCTATCCCTGTAACAAATACTTCTGTAAACCCTGCTCGTAGTATTGCTGTTGCTTTATTTGCAGATGGTTGGGCTTTAGAACAAGTTTGGTTCTTCATTGTATTCCCAATCATTGGTGGTGTACTTGGTGGATTTATTTATAAATTCTTATTAGAAAGCAAAGATTAATATATAATTTTTATAATTTGAATTTTAAAATATTTTAATTTAAACCCAAATAAGGAAGTTTTTTAACTTCCTTATTTTTTCCTAATTACCCTTTAGTATACACTTTTACTAATATT
>GL995220.1:138746-139463 GCA_000222855.1 Succinivibrionaceae bacterium WG-1
GAAACAGTTCTTGATATTATTAACCATCATGCAATTACCCTCTTCTATCAACCAATTAAGAGCATGAATATATCTATTCGCTCATACGTTGAAATTTTTGCAAGATTCACAAGTTCTTCTGGAGAACCTTTATCAACAGAAACAGTTCTTGCAGCAGCACAACGTCACGATTTATTAGTTAGATTAGAAGAAATGATTATCGAAAATATCATTAACAAATTTAACAAAGTTAATAATCGTAATATTCGCTTTGGTATTAACTTATCTGCTAATGCTTTAATTAGTACTTCATTCTTACTATGGCTTGAAAGAACATTATTAAGAAATTCAGATATTGCTAATTGCTTAGTATTTGAAATTAACGAAGAATTATTAGAAAGCAATAATGTGGCAGCTCAAAGATTATTCTCTATCATTAAGAGAGCAGGTAGCTTTACAAGTATCAGTCACTTTGGTAAAGGTATTGAATCATTCCGTATCTACCGTGAATTAAAGCCAAACTACATCAAGCTTGATCCAAACCTTTGTCAAAGCTTTGAAAAGGATTTAACTTCTCAACAATTTATTAGAATGATTATTGAAGTATCACATCGTTTAGGTTGTGTTGTTATTGCCGAAGGTATTGAAACATTATTACAACGTCAAAACATTGAAAACTTATATGTTGACGCAATGCAAGGCTACTTAATTGCTAAACCAACCGAATTAATCGATTCT
>GL995220.1:141355-144075 GCA_000222855.1 Succinivibrionaceae bacterium WG-1
ATTTTAGGAGTCTTTTTTTTAAAACTTTGATAACAAAAAGCTTTTAGAATTTAAAATCCCCTATTTACTAGCATTAAGCATTTACAAATTGTTAAAATATCATAGATATATGTATTTTTTCTATTCAAGAATCTTTTATAAATAAGGATTTTTATGTCATACGGTAGATTACCACTGCCAAGGCAGTTTATTTATAACTTCTTCATTGTATTCTTTGTGGCAATTCTTTGTATTTACCTTGGAATGCAAAATGTTACTAATGTAGAAAATAAGAATAAAATTAGAAATATAGATAAAAGAACAGACTTTTTCTTATCTACTATTAGATTAAGAAACGCTAAAGCTGTACACGACATTATAAATCTACTTTCTATTGATAAAAATTTAAAGATAGAATTACCCGATAATATTATATATTTCTCTTGGCATAACATTGATGAGCCCAAAGAAGTAATCAAAGAAAAATCAATAGATTTTGCAGTTCCTGAATATTTCATAAATAATTATGAAGCTTTTTATTTAAATAATTCCAATACTGATAGTGATGTAATTCCTAACAGAAATAAACCAGCAGCTTTATATTGTGCAAGTAATACTGAATGTTTTTATTTTATTCATAATCGCGTTCAAAATACAAAACTCAATGGTCATACCATTATTGGATTTGAATTAAATAATTTCATCACTCAATTTACTGATTTTACTAATTACCCAACTATAATATTTTTTGATGAAAATATTTCGTCTTTAGAAGCTTGGAAAAATCATCTTATTGACCAAAATACAACTATCATAAATAGCCTAAACACTCCAAAATATAATACTACTGGAAAAATTCCAGACACAAAGACTTTAAACAGTAAAAACTTAACAATACAAGCCTATATAGATTTATTTAGATCTACTTGGGATTACTCTCAAGATTATACGTTTTCAGAAATTGACGTATTAGGTAATAAAATGGGCTACGTAGTAGCTTTTATACCTTCAAATAGTTTTTACGATCTATTTATAAATTCTGATAACGCTAATATATTACGTTCTTTTATTATATTTTTAATCATATCTTCAATCATGTTCTACTATGGGATTATTATTTATAAAACTGTAAAATTTGTAAAAGATAATAAAGAACGTATTCAAAAATATACCAATATAAGTGTTAGGAAAGGAAATAGTGACGTTTTAACTCTAGTGCATATGATTGACAATGCCATAAAATCCGCAGAGGAACGAGATCAAAACATTACTTACTTAAATGCAAAATTAGCTCTATTTGATAATTATGATAACGTCACCTCATTGCCAAATGAAAAATGGTTAAAAGAACAAATCAAATATAATCAACAAAAATTTGCTATCGATAACTCAATCAGATTATATTTAACTCTGTTCACCCCTACTATACCGATTAGTTATTTAAAAAATCAAGAAATCATTACTCCAATAGTAAAAGAAATTAAAGAATTACTTGGGGAAAACAATCCTTTAGTAAGTTTTAATGATCAAGCTTTAGCTATTATTTCTCTTACCTATAATGATGTTGTTGATATTGAAAAAACCTTAGATGATATCAAAAAAATCTTTGTAGCTCACGTTGCAGAAGAACATAAAAACTTTCATTTAAAAGCAGGTATCGTAAATGTAATATCAGAAGTAATATCTTCTGATGAAATAATAAATCAAGCCCAAATTGCATTGAATCATAGCTTAGAAGAACCTAATACCGATCAATACGTGCTTTATAATGATAACTTAAATCAAAAAGCAGTTGTAAACTCAATGCTAAAAACTCAATTATCAAAAGCTCGAGTTAGTGGCGAATTGGTTCTTAAATACAATACTGTATATAACGTAAAAGAAAATAAGATCAACTACATCGTTGCTAATCCTTTCTGGATTAATAAAGGTGAACTTAGAGCTTTATCAAACTATAAAGCTGATATCATTCGCTGTGGTTTAAATATTGAATATAGCTATTGGTATATTGAAAATTGCTTCTATGACTTAAATCTTTTAGATAAAAAACTGGCAACTAAGCAAAATATTGTTATGACTTTAAATAGCGGACAATTAACAAATCCTAACTTAATAGATACTCTAGACACAATTTCAGTAAAATATAGCATTATGCCTTCTCGAGTGACATTTCTGATCTCAGAACAAGAAATATCTACAGACTTATCTAATGCTTTAGATGCTATAAATGAACTAGTAAAAAACGGCTTTAATTTATGTTTAATAGATTATGGCTTAGGTTATGCCAACGGTAATTTCTTAGAAAAAAATAAAGTACGCTCAGTTTCATTATCTAGTGCATTTACTAAGAAAATTGTTGCTTCAGAATATGACAACTTTATGATTTCAAAAATCATAGAAGAATTAAAATCTAAGCATGGTATCTATGTTGAAGCTAAAGCAGTTGATAACATACTTGCAGCTAAAACCTTAGCAAAAGCAGGAGTTGAATATCTTAGTGGAACAATGTTCCCTCATGATTGTTCAATTCAAAAACTTATTTCTGATATTGATAATTTTGAATTAGAAAATAAGCTATAGTTTGGATTCATGTGGCAATATTGGTTTACTATATTTACCATATGATTAGTCAAAACTAAATTAAAAACAATTAATTAACAATAATCCTCTAAAACAAAGTAAACTCTATAAGTTCACTTAACAAGTTTTAGAGGATTTTTTCTGCTAGATAAAATATAATT
>GL995220.1:146046-147456 GCA_000222855.1 Succinivibrionaceae bacterium WG-1
GCATACTCATAGTTAACGTTTTACCAAAACGTCTTGGACGAGTAAATAAAGCTACATTTTCATCTGAAATATTTTTTATAAAGGAGGTCTTATCTACATAGTATTTGTTTTGTTGAATGAGTTCTTTGAATTTCTCAATACCAACAGTCACTTTTTTTAAATCAGACATTTATTGTACTCCTTTTAAAATTTGCTTTCTTACTAATGCTTTTAGCAAACAAACTTAATATAAAATTAGTCTAACATAAAAGTGTAATGTTTTGAAAGTTATTCATTTTTAGATAATTTTAAATTGTTAAATCTAAATAATTAAAGTTTAGTAATAATTCTTAAATAATTTTGAAACACAAAATTTATATTTTATATAATCAACATAATCAGAAAAATTTTTGCGATAATCTATATTTTTATTACCATCATTATCAAAACTAAAAATCTTCTAATACCTAGAAAAATTATTTAAAAAGATCTTTAACAACGTCTTCAAGTGGAGACCAAAGGTCACATCTGTATTTATATCTTCAAAAATTTTTGGTGTGCAGACGATTTATTGGAAAATAAAATCTTTTTTGAACTATTTTTTGTTACTTATTTTAATTATGGCGAGCTATAAGTTGTAAAACTTTTTACCAACTTTACAATTTTTATTTATCTGCCATGAATCAATATTTCCTGTAAAGGCGGAACCACAAAACATTCTTTTCATATTAGTTACATTAGACACATTCTATTTTGATATATCACCATTAAAGGCAGAACTTGCAAACATTTGCCACATATTAGTTACATTTGAAACATTCCATTTTTCAATACCATTAAAATCAGAACGATAATCATACACAAACAAGTCTGTCATGTTAGGTATCTTAGAAACATCTGTATCTCCAAGATTAATGCTTAAATCATCTACTAATTTTTTTTAGTTCTTCTTTGTTTTTTTGTTGATACTCATCTGACATACGTTCATTTTTTATTGATAATTAACGCAGCTTCTTCGTGGTAATCTACAAATACTAAAAAAATCCAAAATAAAAATGCATCCAAATAGTTATCAAAGCTCTAATAATTTAAAAATATAAAATTACCTATTCATTGGGCAACATTTGGTAACAACTATTCATTTTTGTTTTTATTTTCTTAATGTTTCTATGAATGTATAAAATTTAAATAACAAGATTAAATATATTTTGTGCGATAAAACTTGCTTTCTAAGCAATAAAAATGGACTTGAATTTAATAACCAAATAATCAATAAAATTACGACATTACTTGGAACTAATTTAATGTTTATCTTTATATAACTAATTTTTATTTTCTTAATTTTCAAAAATTGGGAATATTTATCTAATGAATTAGAACTTGCAAATTAGGCAAATTTCCCACGTAAAACATCAATACCACGTTCAAGGA
>GL995220.1:148857-151586 GCA_000222855.1 Succinivibrionaceae bacterium WG-1
GCAAACGGCTTTTCAGCGACTCTGGCAAGATAACATCATCTAATGTTTTAGGAGCTTATTTTTCGTACCATATTGATTTTATTTCCATTTCAAATTACCTTATAATTTGTTACTAATTAAACAAAATACAACTATATTATTTGTGTCATTAATACTTCTAATCTTACTTAGTATATAATTAACTGTCGAATGTGATGTCGATATATCATCAATAACCAACACATTTTTATTTTTCATTCTTTCGAAGGTTCTTTCTTCTTCTTCATTTTTAAATTTGAAAAAGTTCTCCAAGTAATTTCTGTATTTAACTTTTGTATCAACACCAATTTTAAAATATCCCTCTCCCTTAGAGTGGATACTATTCATCATATCTTTAACACATTCCAATGACTCAAGTATATCTTTATCAATACAACCTTTATTTTTTAAAAACTCTGTATACCTCTCATAATCAAATTTTATATTTTCTGATGTCTCTTTTACCAACTCATACGATTCGAACTTAGCGTTATAAACAACATCATTTATTGTTTCTAAAATTTTTCTATTAATTTTTGATAAGGATTGTGGATATATAATTGTATCGAAATTCACTATACTAAATTTTTTATCTAGTAGAGAAATAGCCTTTAATATAAATAAATTAATATCAGAGGAACTAATACCATTAAAATTTTTAAACGCTCTCATAAAACTATATTTCAAATGTTTATCTGTATTTTTATCAAGTGTATAACCAAAATACGTACAGGGAAAATAATCTTTTATTTGATAGATTTCATTTTTTAATTTTATAAAATCGCTCTAGTTATCATTTTCAAAGTCAAAAAAAACTCTTCCGACCCAAAGTTGTAGTCGATTGCTCTTATACCTTCATTTGGATATTCTCTTAACTTAAAACTCACTATTTTGGTAGTATCAGTTCCTCTTATACCTTCATTTGAATATTCTCTTAACTTCATAGCTCACTCCTTAAATATCAGCAATACTAAAATTATTTGCTAAGATATAAATAACATCATCTAATGTTTTAGGTGCATATTTTTCGTACCATATTGATTTTATTTCCATTTCAAAATTTCCTAACAAAAAGTTTAAAGTAAATAATTAAGCGAAAGCTGAAATTTTCTCAGATTTTATTATTATAAAATTTTTTCTTTTGCTAAATATGTCCATCCCATACAATCTATCGAGTTATCAAATCCAAATTTTTGCTTACCGCAAGATTCAAATACAAAAGCACGATCACGAATAACTGACCAAAAATCTGTAATTTGACTTACAGTTAAATTTTGGCTAGTTGGTCTTTTGTCAATTTTGTTATCATGTTGCGAACTGAGCTTCAACTCACCATCACCCAAACATATATCCTTTTCCCCATTACAATAAATTAGCCAAGCAGGACCATTTTTTTCTTTAAAAAATATACTTTCTTGCTCAAACTCTTTGCCGATTTTTCTCAAATCTTCCTTTAATGTTCCAAAATATTTATAATCCGCCACTAAAAAAGATATTTCTTTACCAGGGAAATTTTGCCCCTCCTCTCTATAATGTCCCTCGATATCTGTTACTGAGTAATTCATTTTTAAAAGTTTGGCCTTGAGCACTCGTGAATTACGTTTATTTATCTCATTCTGTTTGTCAATTTCGTATTGATTTTTTAAATTAGTTGGGTGTCTAAAGGCACTAATCATTCCAATATCGTAGATTTGAGATTTTTTTAAAATCTGATTCAAACCTTGACGTTCATTTAAATATTCTTTAAATTTCATAACTTGTTACCTCTTTTAATAAAAAAAATATTTATATTCAATTTTCCCTTTTATTTTAAAATTTTAATGTTTATTGAGACGTTTCCAAATTCCATAACCTCTAGAAGATGTACCAGCAAATAAATTAACATTTCTTTTTTGAACACATTCAAACACAAAAGGTTTATTTCTTATTTTTGAATAGCCCCATATAGCTTCTTTTGCACTAAGGTTGTTACCTATTTGTATTTTTTCGTGATAACCTATATCTTGAGATATATGGTTCGTGCCGTAAAGAAATACCTCATCATTTTCATGATTTTTGAAAAGTACAGAATCTTGATAGTATCTTTCCCCAAAATAAACAATTGCTTTCATAAATTTATGAAAAGGCTCTTTTATTATATTTTCAACAAATAATGACATTTCTTTTACTGGCGTTTTTAAATCATTATCATCTTCAGTATAATGACCTTCAATAAGGGTTACTCCATAACCTGAGGCTAACAACAACTTTTTAAGTTTTTCAGTTTCTCTTAAACTGTAAACTTTTCTTTGATGTTTTCTAAATACTGTAAGAATTGCCACGTCATTATTATTTGTTTTATCCCACAAGCGTGTAAATGATGATTCATTAATTGATGATTTATGATAATAATCGCTTGTATCAATTGTTTTATTTTCGTTCTCTAATATTTTGCTTTCTATAAAACTATAGTTATTAAAATTGCCGCAATATTTTAATTTCATAGTTAACAACCTCTTTTAATAAAAAAATATTTATATTCTATTTCCATTTCAATTTTTCTTTAAATAAGTTGTTTATCAAGATATTCTTTAATATCTTGCATCGATAGTTTTTTACCAGTTTTATAAAAAATCTTCAACAATGTTTATTATAAATTTTATAAACATTATTCCCACTTGTTCACACGAATATCCTCTGCAAATCATTCCATCGTATTTGTTACTGAAAAA
>GL995221.1:0-3044 GCA_000222855.1 Succinivibrionaceae bacterium WG-1
TTATTTTTTAACTAAAAAAAGAGTTTCCTCTCTTTTTGTAATAGTTTATATTATTCTTCAGTAAAAATCGTATTTAGATTCTAGTAAAGTGAATCGACTCTTACTTAATTGACACTACTTCATAACCAGCATCTACAACTGCTTTTGTTAAAGTTTCTGCTGTTACATCTGTTGATAACTCAACTTTTGCAATACCTGTATTATGATCTACCAACGCTTCCTTAACACCTGAAATACCTTCTAAAGCTTTCTTTACATGCATTTCACAATGACCGCACATCATACCTTTTACTTCTATTGTTTTTTCCATAGATTTTTCTTCCTTCTTATCTATCTTCTGACATTTGATTGTTTCATCTGACAAATCTTGTTTTCTTGTATTAAATTCATTATCAGTTGAATTGTTTAAATTATTTACTTTTATATTAGTATCAATGTTTGTATTAACTTTTGCAAATCTCAATTTCATAAAGTTTAATCTTAACGCATTTGATACTACACATACACTTGATAAAGACATTGCAAAAACCCCAAAAACAGGAGTCAATTGCCAATTAAGCCAATAATAATAGCATCCAGCTGCAAGCGGTATACCTATTATGTTATATATAAATGCCCAAAATAAGTTTTCACGAATATTAAAAATAACCTTACGACTTAACTCGATTGCATTTACTACATCCATAGTATTATTTTTAACTAATACCACATCAGCTGATTCTATCGCAACATTGGTACCACTACCTATAGCAACTCCAACATCAGCTTGAACTAGTGCTGGAGCATCATTAATACCATCTCCACACATCATTACTTTTTTATATTTTTGTTGAATATTTTTTACATATTCAGCTTTTTCATTTGGCAATACTTCTGCTATTACTTCATCAACTCCTAATTCTTTAGCAATCACAGATGCAGTCTTTTTATTATCACCTGATAAAATAATAGTATGAATACCTAAATTCTTTAAAAGACTAATAGTATTTTTAGCATCTTCTCTTACAGGATCACTTAACAAAAATACTCCACATAAATAACCATCTATGAGTAAATAAATATTTGAATAATTATCTATTTCAATATTACTGTTTTGATTTTCTACAACAAATGATGATTTATCAATTATTCTTGATTTCTTTAGACTTTGTTCAACTTGTTGAAAACTTGCAGCACCTAGTAATTCTTTAGCATAATTTGCAGAACAACAAATTATTTCTTGTTTTTGATATTTGCCTTTTACACCTTTGCCAGCAATAACTTCAAAATCATCAATACTTACAGAATTAAAATCATAATCTATAATATTTTTGATAATTGCTTGCGCTAAAGGATGTTCACTACGTTTTTCTAGTATTCCTGTGATAAAAAAAGCTTTTTGTACAGCCTTAAGAAGCAAATCTTTGTCGACATTACTTGCAAAATTTACTTTTTCTTGATTGTCTCCATATCGTAATGACACATCATTTATTAGCAAGTTATCATTAAGATTATTAGAACCTTGTTGTAAATCATTTAAAGTTTCTTCATTCTTAATAAAGTAGTCAGTCAAAATAAAACTTGTAACTTTAGGTTCGCCTATAGTCAATGTTCCTGTCTTATCGAATACAACACAATCTATTTTCCCTGTTACTTCTAACGCTTCAGATGTGCTGAACAATATTCCTTTTTTGCTGCTACTCCTGAACCTACCATAATTGAAGCAGGAGTTGCCAATCCTAAAGCACATGGACAACTTATTACTAATACACTAATACAAGCAGTTAAAGCAAAATAAAAATCAGCCCCAAGCAACAACCAAACCACTAACGTTATTAAAGCAATACCAATAACAACAGGCACAAAAATACCTGATATTTGATCTGCTAATCTTGCAATTGGTGCCTTAGTTATAGAGGTATTCTTAACTAACTCTATAATTTTGCTAAACATCGTGTCATTGCCAACACTATCCGCTCTACATTTTACATAACCACTAATACATGTAGTTGAACCAATAATTTTAGAACCTTCAATTTTACTAACAGGTATACTTTCACCAGTGAAAGAAGATTCATTTATATTACCACTTCCTTCTATTACTGTTCCATCAACCGGAACTAATGCACCGCTTTTTACAATAAAAATATCACCTACTTTTACTTCATCAATAGGAACTTCTATTTCTTTATCATCCCTTTGTAAGATTGCTGTTTGAGGTAATAACTTATATAAACTTTCTAATGAATTAGTGGTTTTTAGTTTACTTTTGGCTTCTAACATTTTACCCATTGTCATTAAAGTCAAAATCATACCAACAGATTCAAAGTAAAAATAACCACTATCTTTTTGTAAAACACATAAAATTAGTTGCACTAACGAAAAAGAAAAACTTGCTAGACAACCTAAGGCTACAAGCGTATCCATATTAGTGCTACCATGAGCCACACCTTTTAAGCCATTTATAAAAATTTTTCTATTGATAAAAACAATAGCAATCACAAATATAATTTGGTAAAAACCATTAAAAATTTTATTATTAAGTAATTCTATACTTGGAAACGATAAAAAATGAACCCCCATCGTTACATATAAAATAGGTAATAAAAAAATCAAACTTAAAGTAAATCTTTTTCTTAAATTTAAAAATTCGTCTAATAAAGGATTTTCATGAGCACTATTTAAAGTATCTTTATTGTCTACTTCACAAGCATAACCAGCACTCACAACAGCATCTATGATTTTTTCATTTGGAATATCACTTTCTACTTGCATCGACGCTGTCATTAAACTTACTGAAACGTTCTTGACACCTTCTATATTTTTAACAGCTTTCTCTACTCTTGCGACACATGCAGCGCAACTCATTCCTTTTACTTTAAAATCAGTCATTACTAAATACTCAATTATTCATATAAATTACTTCATTAAAAATTTATTATTTATTTAAAGATATTCCTCATATCAAAATAAATACCGAGCGCTATTGATTTTATGTGCTACACTTCAAATTTTTCGTAAAAACATCACTATCTGATATTTTTTCTACTTTATTCTGATTTAAT
>GL995221.1:3361-17847 GCA_000222855.1 Succinivibrionaceae bacterium WG-1
CAATTCTATTAGAAAATAGTTAACCTCTAGAAAAACTTTAAATTTTCAATTAATCACATATTTATTGTTCAAAATCATATCTATATAATTTTTTATTGCGAAAAATGCCATAAAAACAGATAATATGCACAGTGTAAAAATTGGGTGTTTTTTTGTTTTTTAACAAAATATTATTACCAAGTATTTAATAAAATAAATAAGAGTTTTAAAGTAATAACTTTTAGTTCTACTTTAATATTGATTCTTTTTATTTTAAAAAAATTTTTACCTATAACAAAAGCTACAATTTGTGTTTTTATTATTTAGATATGTGTAGCAGATAACTTCACTTATTTGAGTTATCAAAATTAAATCTAGAAGTTATCAAAAGAATTACAGAATACAACAAGTAGGTATGAGCTTTTAAATCTTGCTCAATCTAGCTATAGAAATAAACATGGTAAGACTTACTAAAATTAAGTAAGTAACAAAGTACAATTTAAACAATACTTAGATATTTTATAACTAAAGATATTGATATTTAACAACTTAACTATTTTTTAGTTATGTTTTACTAAAAATTAGTTGCTTAGTTTAATTAACTAACTACAACTTAAATTATTGTATATATCAATAACGTATTAGAAAACTAACTAATATTATTAGTTTTTTAATAATTTGATTATCTCTAATTTACTTTTAATAAATTATTGTTAAATAAATAATTTTATCTCTTTCGTTATAAATACAAAATATCTTAAATTTTGTGTTTTGTATTCATTGTTTTATTTAATTTTATAAAGCTCATGATATTTTGGTTAAAGGCTAGACCTACCAAAAAATGAGAAAATTCAATGAAAAGAATGTTAATCAACGCAACTCAAGAAGAAGAGATGCGTGTTGCTCTAGTTGACGGACAAAAGATATATGATATTGATATTGAGTCCGCTAATCACGAACTAAAAAAGCAAACATTTATAAAGGTATAATTACTCGTGTTGAACCTAGTTTAGAAGCTGCCTTCGTAAACTATGGAGGTGACAAACACGGTTTCCTTCCTTTGAAAGAAATTGCTAAAGAATATTATCAACCAGGTTTCTCTTACACTAATCGTGCAAGTTTAAAAGAAGCTATCAAAGAAGGACAAGAAGTAATTGTCCAAATCGAAAAAGAAGAACGTGGCCTAAAAGGCGCTGCTCTTACAACCTATATTTCTCTTGCTGGTTCATACATTGTTTTAATGCCAAACAACCCAAGAGCTGGTGGAATTTCCCACCGTATTGAAGGTGAAGAACGTTCTGAATTAAAACAAGAACTTGACGGTGTTAAAGTTCCTGATGGCATGGGAATCATCGTAAGAACTGCAGGCGTTGGTAGAAGTAGTGAAGAATTAAATTGGGATTTAGATATCCTTGTTAAACACTGGAATAGCATTAAAGAAGCAGCAGCTTCTCGTAAAGGACCATTCCTAATTCACCAAGAAAGCAACATTGTTCTTAGAGCCATTCGTGATTATTTAAGACCAGATATCAGTGAAATTATCATTGATAAGAAAGAAGTTTATGATCAAGTAGTAAAACAAATCAGTATGATTCGTCCTGATTTTGTAAATAAAGTAAAACTATTTGATGGTGATGCTCCTTTATTTAGCCATTTCCAAATTGAATCACAGATTGAATCAGCTTATCACCGCGAAGTAAAACTTCCATCTGGTGGTAGTATAGTTATTGACCCAACAGAAGCTTTAACTTCTATTGACGTTAACTCTGCTAAAGCCACTAAAGGTGATGATATTGAAGAAACTGCACTTCAAACAAACATTGAAGCTGCAGAAGAAATTGCTCGTCAATTAAGATTACGTGATATTGGTGGTTTAATTGTTATCGATTTTATCGATATGACCCCAATAAAAAACCAACGTGAAATTGAAAACAAAATGCGTGAAGCGGTAAAGCAAGACCGTGCACGTTTACAATTCGCAAGAATTTCTCGTTTTGGTCTACTTGAAATGTCAAGACAACGTATCAGTTCATCTCTTGGCGAATATACTTCTCATGTATGTCCTCGTTGTGCCGGTCAAGGTACAATAAGAGATAACGGTTCATTATCTTTATCAATTTTAAGAATCATTGAAGAAGAAGCTTTAAAAGAAAAATCTTCAACCGTATGTGCAAGAGTTCCTGTAGATATTGCTGCATTCTTAATGAATGAAAAACGTTCAACACTTGATAGTATTGAACAAAGACATAATGTTAATGTTTACATTATCCCTGATAAGGATATGGAATCTCCACATTATGAAATAACAAGAATTAAGCAACAACAAGCTGCTTCTGTTAATACATTTGATCTCTTAAAGAAGAACAATAATAACAGTAATGTTCCAGCTCCAAGTAATTTCCCGGCTGCAAGAGAAGATCGCACAGTTAGCTCACAAAGAGCTGATAAAATTGCTCCTGCAGTAAATATTAACGATAGTATCAATACAGAAACCATTCAAAAGCTAAACGCTAATAAGACTACTTCTAGTGAAAAGAACGTAAGCATATTTAAGCGTATGATGAATGGTATTGTATCTTTATTTAAAGTTGAAGATAACGAAAAAGACGCTATGCAAACAGCTACTACAAGTAACTATACCCATAGCCATACTCCAAATAAAGGTTCTTCAAAGAATTCAAAGAACAATAAATTCTCTAATAATAAGAATTCTCGTAACAACGATAAACGCAATCGTAACAACAGAAACGAAAATTCTAAGAATGAATTAGACTTAGAAAATAAGAATTCACAAAATCCTAATACCAAGGAAAAGAAAGCTAAGAATAATTCAAAGAACAAAAATACTAGAGCAAATAATGCCAATACTAATGCTCAATTAGAGAAGTCTAATAAAGAAGAAGCTATTAACAAGCCAATTGTTGTGGAAACTATTGAAGCTAAAAAGTCTCATAAGAACAACAAGAAAGGTCATGCTAATAACAATCCAGCCATAGACAATCTCTTAAATGAAATTGATACTGTATCTACTGTTGAAAAACCTACCAAGAAGAGTAAACAAGATAAAGAATCAAGAAAAGAACGTAAAAAGAAAAATGTTGTAGCAGTTAAGTCTGAAACTCCAATTACAGAAGAAAAAATAGCAAAAGTGAAAGAACCTTTTGTTTATGAAACTCCTGCTAAAATTGGTTGTATTGGTAATGTGGTATTTAATCATGTTGAAATGACAGAACCTACTGCAGCAGACTTACCTATTGTTGAAGCTTCAATTGGTGCTATCCCTGAAACTGAATTAAACGTATCAGGAATGCATAGTGGTTTTAGTAATATCACTAATTTATCAAAATCAGAAATTGCTCAACCAAATGATGCTGATTTACCTGTAACAGAAAATTCTGAAGGTGCTGATAATAGTGAATTAGTTTATGCAGAAGTTAGTGCTTCAGGCGTTAATACCATAAAGAATATGGTATTTGTTGCAATGACTGAACCTGCTCCTTTAGTTGAAGAAAAAGTTAATCACTATATCTGAAAACATCTCAGAAAACCAAGAAGCAGATAAAATTGCAGAAGCATCTATAGACAATAATAAGTCTCATAATACAGAAAACCAAGCTAATTCAAATGAGCAAGATGGTGATAGCGCTGTTAACTCATTGTTAAATGAAAAAGCTGAAAATCTTTATCAAAATCTACAAGAACACAATGAAACTGTAGATACCAATAAAGATGAAACAAATTCTACCGAAAATTCTCAAGAAACTACAGAAAACTTAGTAGCGCCAGAGACTCCAATAGTAGAACAAGTTGAAAAAAGTTCAGAAAATTCATCTACTGAAGCGCAAGTTGATAATTTAACTAATGAAAAAGAAGAAAACAAAAATTCTGAAAATAATTAGTTAACAATTGAAGTCTATTAGTACTTAAAATCTTAATAAAAATATATAGGAGCGTAGCTCCTATATATTTTTTGTCAAATTTAAAATGAAAAGTTGAATCTTTATATTAAGGAATGAATTTTAAGACTTAAGATATTGAAAATAACATGCTACCAATGTGAAACATAAGCATGGTTTAAGTATGGTAAAATTTGCTTTTTATGTTATACATTATCTTTTAATTTCATTTTTTTGCGTACTGCAAGAGTCGCTCGACTAATGCAAATCAAATGTTCTGCTTCATCCTTTATTTCTATTTCCCACACCTGAGAATTAGAACCTAAATGCAATGGACGAGCCTTAGCAATCACCAATCCACTTCTTACTGCACGTAAATGATTAGCATTTATCTCTGCCCCTAAAACAGCATAATCTCTAGTACATGCAAAATTTCCTGCCACAGATGATACAGTTTCTGCGAGAGCCACTGAAGCTCCGCCATGCAATAATCCAAAAGGTTGTTGCGTACCATTAAAGACTGGCATTTTTGCACATAGATAGTCGTCACCAATTTCACAAAACTCAATTTTTAAATTTTCAAGCAAAGTTCCTTTGCCTAATTCGTTTAATCGAGAAATAGAGATTTCCCTTTTCCAAATATTACTCATTTAAACATTATTCCAAATCATTATCAATTCTTGAGTAGTCTGTACCTTTATTGGATTCTGTATTTCGTGACGATTTTATTAACGCATCAATCATGGAAACATTGGTAAATTGTTTACCACCAAAAGAAGCCACACCTGCAATAGATGATTCTTCAAAGAAATTATTATTCTTAGCGGTATTTACTTTTAAAACAGCCTTATTATCAGTACAAGGTTCACCAATCTTAAATCCATTATTTATAAGATTTTGAGTAGTATCTTCAATAACGCCTTCTAACTCTAGTAATAGTTTACGTAAAATTATTGAGGTCACAGGTTTTGATGCAATACTTACCATTCCTGCTTCACGACATGCAATTCGTTCTTCATCGGTACTATTAGCAGTTAAAGCCACAATTGGTACATATGCAACTTCATTTACAATATGACGAGTTGCTTCTATGCCATCCATTACAGGCATTCTAATATCCATAAGTACTAACTCAGGTAAAGATTTCTTTACAGCTTCAATTGCTTCAACCCCATTACTTGCAAGCATTACAGTATGTCCTAACTTTTCAAGCATGGTTTTTATTACAAATTGATTTATTTGTGAATCCTCAACTAATAAAATATGATAGTTATGTTCTTTGTGAACCACTGTGCGTTTAATTGCATGAGCATCGATAATTGAAGTATTTGGAATATGACAAGGTATTTCAAACCAAAATTCTGTACCTTTACCTACTTCACTCTTAACACCTATTCTGCCATCCATATGTTCGATTAAACGCTTACATATTGCAAGCCCTAAACCACTACCACCATATTTTCTTGAAATGGAACCGTCAAGTTGAACAAAAGGCACAAAAAGTGTGGATAAACTTTCGCTTGGTATACCAGTTCCTGTGTCTACAACTGAAAACTTTAGTCTTGTATCAAATTGTTTTGCACTTACAGTAATACCACCTGTACTAGTAAATTTTATAGCATTATTTATTAAATTAAATAATACTTGTGATAATCGATGTTGGTCCCCCTGAATGTTTTGTGGAAAATCAGGATCAATAATTAACTTTAAGTATATATTCTTAGTTTCAGCCTTCTCTCTCATTTGTACAGAAATAGAGTCAAGCGTTGCTTTTATATCAAAGGTTTCATTTTCTAAAACCATAGCTTGAGATTCAATTCTAGAGAGATCTAATACATCATGTAAAATTGTTTGCAATAGAGAGGCACTTTGTGAAATATGATTAATATAAGTCATTTGTGTTTCTTCAAGCGAAGTTTGTTCGAGTAAATCTAACATCCCTAATATAGCTTGAAGCGGTGTTTTTATTTCATGAGACATTACAGCTAAATATTCACTCTTAGAACGATTAGCCATTTCTGCTTCATTTTTTACTTTCTTTAATTCTATATTCTGATTATGCTCTTTAGTAATATCAACAAATACCCCTTGATAACCTAAAAATTCAGCAGTTTTTTTATCAAAATAAGGAATAGACCTAGCCAATAACCATATTTTTTGCCATCAATTGTTAAAGGAATCTCCACATTCTCAAAAGATTCATGAGCAGCATACTTTTCTTCAATGATTCTATATAAATCTTTATATTCTTCTAAATCACTTTCCGTGCATAAGTCAACTAACTTTTTACCTAAAAAGTCTTTATAATTGATTGCACTGTGTTTAAAAGTATTTAATTTTGAAATCTTAGATTCAATATCATAAATAGGAATAAAAACACCTTGACTATTACATTGCCATCTTATTTCTGATGATAATTGAGTAAATAATTTATAGTTATCTTGCTCTTCAGATGACAACACTGCATTATTTGCGATGATATCTTCTAATTGACGACTATAGTCAATATTATTTACTACTTGAGATAACAATGCATAATATTTCTTTATTTCTCTTTCACTTTCTATAGAAAATGCAAGTTGTCTTTGGTGAGTTAAAATAAATAGTAACTTAGAATTATGCAATTGCATTGGAATTAACAATACACTTCTAGTGATATGCTTAAATTCAACATCATCACTATCAAAGCCTTTTGCGATAGAAGGCTCACTTAAAATCATGATTTTTAATAAATCAAGACTATCTTTGATTACCCCGTAATCTCGCCATTCAAATTTTTTTAAAGCTTCATGAGATGCATATATTTTTTCAATAATTCCTGTATCTGAATTTCTAGATAAGGTTACAACTTGTTCATAATCCACAAATTTATGTAATACATTAAGGAGAATTACATATTTTTTTTCGACTTCTTTTACATGCGATAATGCTGTTATTGCATCAGATATATATTGGGTATTTTGTTCAAGCCATTGCTCTCTATCATGAGCAAATTCCTCTTCCAATCTAGTCTTTTGCAATTCTGCGGTTAATTCTTTACAACGTTGTTCTAAATCAATCACGATATTCCGCCTTTAATCGAAAAAATACACCGTTGACACAGTGTAGTTGCCAAGAACTAAACCACTTTCTATATCTTTACCAAACTCACCATTCATGGCGCTAACCACAAAAGGTTCATTCTGATGTAAATTTCTAACATTATTAACAATTACATTTATAAATGAATCTTTACGTTCTCCTTGACAAAAGGACACACACATTTGATGTATAAAACCTATAGTATTTCGTGTAGGCTCCACACATCTAACTTTAAAGTTTCTAAATAAATCATCATTAGAATTGTACATTAAATTAATTTCATCATTTAAAGGCCAAGATACATTAGTCATTAAGCCCCTATTGTTGGTAATTTCTCTAATAAAAGATACGTTATGTGTTATTTCACCATAAATTGAATTTGTTTGTTTGCCAACAAAATATCTCGTGTTCTGCTTTTTTAATTCTTTACGCATTTCAGAAACACTTAAATCAATCGAATCTTTATTTAGCCATCTAAAGAATAAATCAGCTGCAGGTTGATGGTCTAACTCATCTATAGAATTTATACTTCCACCAGTCACTGCCGCATGTTGTGGACATTTTATACAATTAGAATGCGATTCAACTCTAACTTGACAAGTTAAATACATTAAAGTAATCACATAAAATGAATCATTATGCACATAATCTTCATGAGTAAAAGCCTTACCTAATGGCTTTTTTACTCCTGCATCTGTATCGCTTGATTCAATCATTCCCCCAAAAACAGGTACACTATCACCTAGTACGTTTTCAATGTCTTTTCCTAGCACATTTACATTTACATTAAAGGTGTACAAGGAAAACAAATCAGGCATAATTCCTGATTTATCAGCTTGATGAGCTGCATGATGTAGATTTTCTAAAACTTTTAGATCATTATTATCATTAACTCTTACAATAGCATTCCCAAATTTTGCAAAAGGATCGTAGAAAGCTGTTATAAAAATAGATTTATGTTGTTTTTTAGCACTATTTTCTTCTAAACGATATACGGAAAATCTTGATTTATGACTTGGGGAGGTTGGTCTTTTTTCATCTTCAAATCCTAAAACAGTATCATCTGAAAAACCACCTTC
This sequence comes from Succinivibrionaceae bacterium WG-1, assembly GCA_000222855.1. Classification (GTDB taxonomy): domain Bacteria; phylum Pseudomonadota; class Gammaproteobacteria; order Enterobacterales; family Succinivibrionaceae; genus WG-1. Next base: position 11,397 of record GL995221.1, read on the forward strand.
TGCAGTAACAACAGCGGTAAAAGGTATCTCTGGGAAATTCTTTATAAAAGCAAGCTGTAGTTTTCTTACATCATATGATTCCGCAAAATATATTAATAAAAAATTAGGCATTACCGAATTTTTTTCAGTAAGTTTTTGCTTGAGTTCTGTTACTGCAAGCTCTTCATCTGCATTTTGCGTGCTTAATGTAAGCATTTGCATGGTCATGTAGCATTAGTCCTAAATTATTAAAAAATAATTTTTAATCTAAAAGTCATTTTTTTACTAATAAACGACTTATACCTTATAAATGTGGCAAAATTATTTTTATAATTCTATTTCTTTTTGTTCTTATTATTGTATTTGTATTAGTTTTTATTATTGTTGTTAACCTATTTGAATAATATGAAGTAAACAACATTTGACTATTTATTTGTTTTTTCTAAGTTTACTAGGAACACCAAAATATAAATAAACTTATACTTTTATTCTAATATCCATTCTACTTTAAATTAGAAGAAGTTCATCTATAATTCTTTTAAAAGTGCGATAAATACTAGTTATTTATTATAATTTTATGACAAAAATACAAGTCTTTATTTAAATAGCTTTTGAGATAACTAATAAAACTTTTGCATCTCTTGTTTGGTATGTTTTAAAACTTCAATTATATTTTGAATATCTTCAGCTATTTCTGCTAAATCTTTATGAGCTTTAAATTTAGCATCGATCATAACTGCTATTTCATGAGCATCTTCAGCACCATATGTTGCACATACTGATTTTAAAGAATGAGCCTCTAAAGATAATGCATCTACATCAGCATTTTTTAAACCATTGGAAAGTTTTTCAATAGTGTTATCAGTGTCATTAAAATAAATATCTAATAACATTTTAAAAGATTCTGTTCCTAAATCTTCTTTTAAGGACTCTAGAACATCTTGTTGTATTAGCATGATATATCCCTACTATTTTTTTATTTTATTTTTTATTATTACTTTATAAAATTATTTTTATATTTTATTAAATTAAGTTATTTCTAACCTTTCCTATCTTTTGGTAAATCTAATCAGTTACAGAAATTATAATATTGTTCCTTGTAATATACGTAGTAACTCAAGTTAAATTTGTGAGAATTCAACCTTTTTAGTAACTTTTCCACTCTTTTGCCATTTATCTAATTTACGATATAAAGTTGAAGCATTAACTCCTAAGGCTTGAGCAGCTTTTATCACTGAACCATTACATGCACTTATAGCCGCTATAATATACTTACATTCTACTTTTTCTAATGTAACTATATCTGTATCCAAATTAGGTAATATTAAATATCTATTATTGTCTGGCTCCTTGAAAATTTCACTCTTACTATTTAAGGAAATTTGAGAATTTGTGTTAGCAGTCTTATTATTATCATCATTAAATGATGTAGCAGATTCTGTTTGTAATGAATTAAAAACCGAAGACTCACTAAAGTTATTTTTAGGAGATAATAAACTTTTATCAACGCTTGAATTTATCAGATTACTATTAACATTATGATTAGAATTATCTTTTAATAAACTAGTGTTATCATTATGCACCACTTCATCATACTGTACATCATCAATATTTTCATGACCGTCACCTTTTAATTCTTGGGTTAACATATTTAAAGTGATTTCATCACCTTGATTTAACACTACACAACGATACATTAAATTTTGTAATTGACGCACATTACCAGGCCAAGAGTAATTTATTAGAAACTCTTGAGCACTTTCACTAATCTTAGTAAAATTTTATTTTCTAATTTTGAATAGTAACTAATAAAATATTTAGCAAAAGCTATCATATCCCTATCACGTTCTCTAAGTGGAGGTAAGTGAATAGGTAATACATATAAACGATAATATAAGTCTTCTCTAAAACGACCTTCTTTTACTTCTTGTAATGGATTTCTGTTAGTGGCACAAATAATTCTTACATCTGCCTCTTCTAAACGGCTACCACCGACTTTTTTAAATTTAAATGTTTGAATAAAACGTAATAATTTAGATTGTAATTCTAAATCCATTTCGCATATTTCATCTAAAAATAAAGTACCATGATTAGCTAAAGATACCGCCCCATCTCTATCAGTATTAGCTCCTGTAAAAGCCCCTTTGACATGACCAAATATTTCACTTTCCATTAATTCGCGCGGAATTGCTGCACAATTGATAGGAACAAAAGGTCCTTTTCTATCAGTATTTAAATTATGAATTGTTTGAGCTGTTACTTCTTTACCTGTGCCACTTTCTCCTGTTATAAATACAGTGGCGCGAGAATTTTTGATTTTTCTGATTTTGGAATATACCACTTGCATTACCGGAGATGAGCCAATAAAATCACCTAAACTTTCATCAGAAGTATTGATTTCATTAAAAAGATTATTTAACTTTCTTTTTTCAATGGTATTTTTTATAGTGGTTCGTAAACGATTAGGAGCTATTGGTTTTTCCAAAAAGTCATAAGCCCCAAGTCTCATAGCTTCAACTGCAAAATTAACTGAACCATTAGCAGTCATAACTATGACACTAATTTCTAATTTCTCTTCTCTAATTTTTCTTAAAATTTGCATACCAGAAATATCAGGCAAATTTAAGTCTAACAAGATAATATCAGGTTGATATGTTTTTATAAGTTCTAATGCTTTTTTACCACATTCTGCTAACTTTATTTCCAATGCTACTGTACCTATTACAGTTTCATAAAGCTTAGCAAGAGGTAACGAATCTTCCACAATTAACATTTTTAATTGAGTATTACTGATATTGCTAGTCATGCGAAATTCCCAAACATATAAAAACAATTTATTAAAGGCTGAAATTCTTTAAATATAAATCATCATCTTTGTGTATTATAAACCATCTAAATGAAATATATTTGCAAAATGCAAATTTTGCTTAAAAGATTGTTTTACAATAACTATTTAAAATGATTTTAAGATTGTTTACTCATAAAAACATATGTTCTTTAAAATTATTCATTGCATGGTATAATAGAAACAATTATGTTTTGATGTTTTTAATAAAAATTCTGTCTCAAAGATTTTTTATTAAAAATTTTGTCTGATCAAATATCCCAAAAAACAAGGATTACCAAAATGGAACGTCGTATTCTGCTTACAGAATGCCCTGACAGCAAAGGTTTAATTGCAAAAATTACAAGTGCTTGTTATAAATTTCAATACAATATTATTAAAAATGATCAATTTGTAAGTTATGAAGATTCTAGATTCTTCATGCGTACCGACTTAGAAGGCGAATTTGGCAATAACAATGCTTTTGTTAATGAAGTTGAAAAATTATTACCAGAAGGTGGGGTTTGTCAATTAGTTCCTGTAAGACGTAAAAAAGTTCTGATCCTTGTTACCAAAGAATCACATGTATTAGGTGATCTTTTAATGAAAAGTTATTCTGGAGCCCTACCAATTGATATCGTAGGCGTTATCGGAAATTACGACATCCTAGAAGATTTAACCAAGAAGTTTAACATCCCATTCATTACAGTACCACATAACGATATTAGTCGTGAAGAGCACGAACAACGTATGCTTGAAGCGATTAGTAAATTTGAGTTTGATTATGTTGTTCTTGCTAAATATATGAGAGTATTAACTCCTACATTCGTGGACCATTTTAAGAAAGGAACTCTAATAAATATTCACCATTCTTTCTTACCTGCTTTTATTGGTGCCAAACCATATCAACAAGCATTTGATAGAGGCGTTAAAATTATTGGGGCAACAGCACACTTTGTAACAAACGATCTTGATGAAGGTCCTATTATTGCTCAAGACGTTATCAAAGTAAGCCATAATTATAGTGCAGAAGCCATGGCTAAAGCTGGTCGTGACGTAGAACGTCAAGTTCTTAATAGAGCTTTATCAAGAGTTATAGATGACAAAGTATTTATTCACGGAAATAAAACTATTGTATTCTAAAAATTTTAGACTTCTTGAAAAGAAATTTTAAAGAAAAATTACAAAACAAAAAATCCATATTTTAAACAAATATGGATTTTTTGCTTTACCTAAAATCTATATATACAATATAAATTTAGGTAATCAGATTGCCTTTTGTTAACGCCAATTTGGTAAAATTCTATTATAAATTTTTAATAAAGACAGTGGGTATCGCGCCCCATTCTCAAAATCTTTTATAGAATCTAATACCATTTCACTACGCATATGTTTCTTTAATGATAAACACTCTTCATATGTTTTCCAAGAAACACCACAAACATCACCATCAGGGTCATGAGGGCGTAGTTCCGGAAAATTTTCCAATTCCAAATAAAAACATGTTCTAATTACGCTATAGCTACTTTGAACAAAATTATAAATACCTACAATCCCATCTAGGCTATCTACTTTTAAACCGCTCTCTTCATCTAATTCACGTAAAGCGCCATTAATTAAACCTTCTCTAAATTCTAAATGACCAGAAGGTATATTATAAATTGCATCTCCATTTGCAAGTTTTTCTTCGACAATTAAGTACTTTTCTTGACACTTAACGACTACTGAAACAATTGCAATAGGCTTAAACTTATAAGACATCGTCTACCTTTGTAACAGTTTAATGAATTTAAAACTTATATTCTTATCAATACCGCATCACTAATCAACATCTAAAAATATTACTGCGTTATATAAAAATGAATGCCAAATGTATTAACAAAAATTTCCATTTTAATTTTACATAGAAAAATCACATACATCTATATTTATTTTTTAACAATCTTCATATCTGCTACGCAAGCAAAATATTGCAAGCTTTTTTGTCAAAAAAATTAAAAATTCCTAATAAAACATAAAATTTTTAATAGTTAACCTAAGTAAAATAAAAACAAAAACATCAATAATTGCAAGTTTATTGCACTAAAACTATGGTCTTATTATAATAAGCACAGACAAATAACTTACCATATCTTCTTTATAAGGAATTTATTCATGGATTCTAAAGTTGTAATCCCTAGTGATGGTCAAGCAATTACTGCTGATGCAAATGGTGTTCTTACTGTACCTAATAACCCAATCATTCCATACATTGTTGGTGACGGTATCGGTCAAGATGTTACTCCTGCAATGTTAAAAGTTGTTAATGCAGCTGTAAAAAAAGCATACAATGGCCAAAAAGAAATCAAATGGATGGAAATCTACGCTGGTGAAAAATCTACCAAAGTTTATGGCGATGGCGTATGGTTACCTGAAGAAACTTATGATTTTATAAAAAATTATTGCGTTGCAATCAAAGGCCCTTTAACAACTCCAGTTGGTGGTGGTATTAGATCATTAAACGTTTCATTACGTCAAACTTTAGATCTCTACATTTGTTTACGCCCTGTACGTTATTTTACAGGGGTACCTAGCCCTGTTAAACATCCTGAACTTACTGATATGGTAATTTTCAGAGAAAACGCTGAAGATATCTATGCTGGTATTGAATGGGAAGCTGACTCAGAAGGTGCTAAAGAAGTTATTGAATTTTTAACTTCAAAGATGAATGTTAAAAAGATTCGTTTCACAGATACTTGCGGTATTGGTGTTAAACCTATGTCAAAGGCAGGTACTGAACGTTTAATCGGTGCAGCATTCACTTACGCTATTGATAACGATAGAAAGTCTGTAACAATTGTACACAAAGGTAATATCATGAAGTTTACCGAAGGTGCATTCAAGAAATGGGGTTACGAACTAGCTGTTAATAAGTATGGTGCTACTACTGATGAAAATGGTGTAGTAAGCTTCACAAATCCAAAGACTGGAAATAAGATTGTTGTTAAAGATTGTATCGCAGATGCATTCTTACAAAATATTTTATTATATCCTGCTGATTATGATGTTGTTTGTGCTATGAACTTAAATGGTGACTACATTTCTGATGCTTTAGCAGCTCAAGTTGGTGGTATCGGTATTGCTCCAGGTGCAAATATTGGTACAGGTGTTGCTTTATTTGAAGCAACTCATGGTACAGCTCCTAAACTTGCAGGCTTACAAAAAGCAAATCCAGGTTCAATCATTCTTTCTGCTGAAATGATGCTTCGTCATATGGGTTGGTTTGAAGCTGCAGATTTAATTGTAAAAGGCATGGAACAAGCTATTTCTAATAAGACTGTTACTATCGATTTCCACAGTCAAATGGAAAATGCTACTTTACGTAGCACTGCTGAATTTGCAGACGACATTATTGCTAATATGTAATAAGTCTGTAATTTTATAAAAAACTATAAGAGTTAAATAAAAAAGATTAGCTTCCCAATGAAGTTAATCTTTTTTTTACAACTCATATCATCAATCATAGACTTAATGTTTTCATTATTTAAAATTTGAATTCGTATACATATCAAAAACTTAGAAATTTAAATATTACAATCAATATTTATTATTATCGTAAATTTATAGTAACAATAATATATAAAGTCTAATTATAGAAATTACTCTAAA
>GL995221.1:18742-24612 GCA_000222855.1 Succinivibrionaceae bacterium WG-1
AAATATATTAGCTTAATAAGCAAGTATCAAATATGGAGTTTTTTATGAATAAAATTTTATTTGTAGCAATTATTGCTCTACTACCTAGTTTAAGTTTTGCAGAATGTGAACCTTGGGTTGGTTGTTATTCGACTCTTGGTAGTGGTGAATCTCGTACAGTTATCCGCAATGGTCAAGGTCACCAAGTTCGTTCTCGCGATGACAGTCTCATGTATGAAGTTGATGGCAAAGTAAACATGAAAAACACACATGATGAAGATGTATTTTGGACAAGATAAAACTATAAGAAGTAAAAACTATTATTCTATATTATTTCTCTTATAATATAAGAGAACAAAATTATAAATTATTGTTCAACAAATACTAAAATAATAGTATTAATATCACTTATTATTTAAGCAAGTTTTCTAACAATTAATTTATTATTGCATACACTAGAAATCTTGCTTTAATTCTATATATTTTATTGATATCAATAATTCATCAATACAACTATTTATCATTTCAAATTTTGACAATAAAAATAATTTTCATATAAATATTATTGCAATATGTTAAAAAAAGCTAAAATCTTAAGCTACAAATAATAAAGCTCAAAGATAAATGCAAATAAAATAAGAGCATAATAAAAATTAGGAATAACACAATGGCTGGAAAACAATCCGTTAAACAAACAACAGGAGCTATTGCTTTAAACAAAAGAGCAAGCCATGATTATTTCATCGACCAAAGAATTGAAGCTGGTATTGAACTTCAAGGTTGGGAAGTTAAGTCATTGCGTGCAGGTAAAGCAAGCATTGTTGATGGTTATATTATCATCAAGGATAACGAAGTTTATTTATTTGGGGCAACTATAACTCCACTAAGTGAAGCATGTTCGCATGTAGTATGCGATCCCACAAGAACTCGTAAATTACTATTAAATAGAAGAGAAATTGATAAATTGGCTGCACAAATTGATCGTGCAGGATACACATCTGTTCCTTTAAAGCTTTATTGGAAAAAATGCTATATCAAACTTGAAATCGGTGTATGTCGTGGTAAACAAGATCATGATAAACGCGATGCTATCAAAGAAAGAGAATGGCAAAGAGATAAAGCGAGAGTTCTTAAGAAGAATTTTAAATAAAAATTAAGTAAATATATTGACATCAAAAAAAAATAGTCTTACAATTTTCTTCTACTTATGCATTAAGTATATAAATTCTTACTTAACAATTTTCTGGGGATGATTAGGATTCGACTGGAAGAGTGAAGTAAGTGTCGCATGTAGAGGTGCGGGAGGCCTCTTAAAAACCCGCAAAAAGATAATCGCAAACGATGAATCTTACGCTTTAGCTGCTTAGTCAGTAATAAAGCAACCAGTAGGAGTAGCTTAAAAACCTATATCCTACCCTAGACTCAAGTTTTTCGGTAGGCTTGATAATCTGGGTCACTTATATCGAATCGGGTGTATTCTTGACTGGAGGAAAAGCCCTAAATTAAACAGCCTAGTGACAAAGTTGACGTGCCCTTCCGCGACTAGTTGCGAAATTTAGTAGAAACGGCTAAACATGTAGAAGCAGTTATGGAGCCTTTTGGGACGCGGGTTCAAATCCCGCCATCTCCACCAAATCATATAATTTCTCAATTACTAGTACTATTCTCAATTATTCTTAATCTATTTTTTTATTACTAATTTTATATTTGAACAAAAATTCTTTAACATCTTCATAATTTACTCATTTTTGATAAATTTTTATGTTCACCATTTTTCAAACAATGCTTTATTTTTACATTTTTCTGCAAAATTTCTGTAATTAAAATAAAGAAAAGAATAAAGATAATTTTAATTAGTTTACAAGATTACACATAGCGGTAATACATGGTATAATTTGCAAGTTAATTTCTTATTTTTAATAAAAATTTAAATCTCTTGAATGTAAAAAACACATTCAAATTATTATATTTTATAAAGGAAAAAATCATGAGAAAACCACTCGTAATGGGTAACTGGAAGTTAAACGGTACTAAAGAATCTGTTACTGCTCTTGTAAACGCATTAGTTGAACCTGCTAACAATGCTGCAAACGTAGAAGTTGCTGTATGTGCTCCTGCTATTTTCATTGGTTTAGTTGAACAATTAGCAAACGGTTCTGCTTTACAATACGGTTCAGAAGATTGTGACGTTCATAACTCAGGTGCTTTCACTGGTGAAAACTCTCCTGTAATGATCAAGGAATTTGGTTGTAAGTATGCAATCGTTGGTCACAGCGAACGTCGTGCTTACCACAATGAAACTAATGAAGTTGTTGCTGCTAAGTTCCAAGCTGCACAAAATGCTGATTTAGTACCTGTATTATGTATTGGTGAATCTTTAGAACAATTCGAAGCTGGTCAAACTGCTGACGTTTGTAAGACTCAATTAAAGGCTGTAATTGATTTATGCGGTATCGAATCTTTCGAAAAGGCTGTTATCGCTTATGAACCAATTTGGGCTATCGGTACTGGTAAGACTGCAACTCCTGAAATCGCTCAAAACGTTCACTCACAAATTCGTGCATACTTAGCTTCTTTCAACGCTGACGTTGCTGCTAAGGTTCAAATTCTTTACGGTGGTTCTTGCAACGCTAAGACTGCTCCAGAATTATTCAAGCAACCAGATATCGATGGTGGTTTAGTTGGTGGTGCTTCATTAAAGCCTGCTGATTTCTCTGCAATCATTGAAGCTGCTAAGTAATAAAAATTTAGTAACATCATTAAATTAAATTGATGTAACAAAAACTCCTTAATCAAAATGATTAAGGAGTTTTTTTTATAACGCTTGATATGACTAATTCAGGTTTGCGAGCAATTTCAAACTTAATCTTAAAAAAACTTTTTATATTAGAAAAAATTATTAAAAAACTTGTATTATAAAAGCTCCGAGAAAATAGAATAGAAGTAAAGAGTAATCACTAACAACGAATAACATAAAGATTACTTAATAATGGAACTAAATCATGAATACAACAGAATCACATCACGAAATTAAAAGAATAGGAGTGCTCACAAGTGGTGGCGATGCACCAGGTATGAATGCCGCAATAAGAGCAATTACAAGAACAGCATTAAAACATAATATTTCAGTAGTAGGTATAGAAGACGGCTACATTGGTTTATACCACAATAGAGTAAAAGAATTAACAAGCCATGATGTTGAAAACATCATCAATAGAGGCGGTACTTTTTTAGGAACGGCTAGATTTGTAGAATTTGCTCAGGCTGAAACTCGAGCAGTAGCAATAGAAAACCTTCATAAAAATAACATTGATGCTTTAGTAGTTATTGGTGGTGATGGTTCCTATATGGGAGCATTACGATTAACAGAAAGTGGTATTCCATGCATTGGAGTTCCGGCTACAATTGATAATGATATTACAGGTACGGATTACACTATCGGCTTTGATACTGCTTTAAATACCATTGTACATTGCATGGATAATATGCGAGATACATGTAATTCTCATAGACGTGTTACTATTGTTGAAATAATGGGAAGACACTGTGGCGATTTAACATTGCACGCAGGCATTGCAGGTGGTTGTGAATTCGCAATCATCCCAGAAAAAGACTTTAATCTTGACGAAATTATTGCTAATGTAGATAAAGCTTTTAAAAATGGTAAAAGACATGGTCTTATAGCTTTATGTGAAAACTTAATATCTGCAGAAGACTTCTCTAAAAGACTAAATAAAGAAACAGGTATTGAATCACGCGCAGTAACTCTTGGACATTTACAAAGAGGTGGTAACCCAACAGCTAACGATAGAATCCTAGCGTCAAGATTGGGAGAATTTGCCGTACAATTACTTATAAAAGGTGTTGCAGGCGAATGCGTAGGCATTGAAAAAGGCCTCTTAGTACATCATCCTATTCATGAACAAACTCATAAGAAACCACATTATTATGTAGATGACATGTTTGATATTTGCGCTGAAATTGCCTAGATATTAACAAAATGAAAGATATTTGCATTTTCTTTATTTAAAGATAATGCAAACTTTTATATTTTTTAAATTTAGATAGATTTTAAAACTTTATTGATTACAAAGTAAAAAGGAGAATAAATTGCTTTATTCTCCTTTTTTGCAAATATATTTCTAAAAAGTTAAATTACTTTTCAGGAACGATATTTACCTTAACTGAAGTCTTAACATCTGGGTGTAAAGAAACAACGATTTCAAATTCACCAAGAGTACGTAAAACACCTTCAGATAAACGAATTTCGCTCTTATGTACTTCTAAACCAGCAGCTGCGATAGCTTCTGCAATGTCACGAGTACCGATAGAACCGAATAATTTGCCTTCATCACCAGCTTTAGCAGGGATTGTAACTTCAGCAATTTCGTTAAGTTTTGCACAACGAGCTTGAGCATCAGCTAATTCCTTAGCGATCTTAGCTTCTAATTCAGCACGCATAGCTTCAAACTTTTCAAGATTTGCCTTAGTAGCCATTACAGCCTTTTTTTGTGGAATAAGGAAGTTACGAGCAAAACCGTTCTTAACCTTAACCTTATCACCTAAACCGCCTAAATGAGCGATTTTATCAAGAAGAATAACTTCCATTACCTTTCCTCGGTATTATTTAGTTAAAAATGAGAGTTAGGCCTTTAATTACTTACAGCTATGTAAATCAGTGTAAGGTAATAAAGCCAAGTAACGAGCACGCTTAATTGCTACAGCTAACTGACGTTGGTATTTAGCACGAGTACCAGTGATACGGCTAGGAACAATCTTACCAGATTCAGTGATGTAGTTCTTTAATGTAGCAACATCTTTGTAATCAATTTCAGAAACGCCTTCTGCAGTAAAGCGGCAGAATTTACGACGACGGAAATAATGAGCCATTTAAATTCTCCTATTATTCTGCAGATTCAACTGCTTCTTCAGCAGCGTCTTCTACAACTGATTCAACATTTTCGTTTTCAACGAGTTCACGATTACGACGGTTTTCGCGAGACTTAACGATTGGAGAAGGTTCTGTAACAGCTTCCTTCTTACGAATTGTTAAGTGACGAATTACAGCATCGTTATAACGGAATAAAGTTTCTAATTCTTCGATAACAGACTGTTCTGTTTCAACGTTCATAAGAACGTAGTGAGCCTTGTGAAGCTTATCGATAGGATAAGCTAAGTTGCAACGACCCCAGTCTTCTAAACGATGGATTTTACCACCATCTTTTTCGATCGCGCTCTTATAGCGTTCGATCATGCTAGGAACTTGTTCTGATTGGTCTGGATGAACCATGAACACGATTTCATAATGACGCATTGTCATGCCCCTTTCGGATTAAAGCCCATAAAGCCCAGCCTGTCTTTATCGAGCAAGGAACTAAAAAAATTGGCTGGAATTGATGGCAAATTATACATTTTATTAAAAAATATAGCAAACATTATTTTACTGATAAATGTTTGCTAATTATTTGTAATATCAAATTTGTAATAATATGAAATGTTTACTTATTTCTTAATGCGTTGTCTTACAGCTTCAAATAAACAAACCCCTGTTGCTACAGACACATTTAAACTAGTTACAGAACCAAACATTGGAATCTTTACCAATTCATCACAACATTCACGAGTTAAACGTCTCATACCTGTATCTTCAGCCCCCATAACAATAGCTAAAGAACCTGTTAAATCGCAATCATATACTAACTTTTCAGTTTCACCTGCTGTACCTACAATATGCACATTTCTATCTTGTAATTCACGCATTACACGAGCTAAGTTAGTTACATAATAAACAGGAACTACAGATGCAGCGCCACATGCTACTTTTTTGGCAATACCTGTTAAAGCGGCACTATGATCTTTGGCAGTGATTATAGCATCAACACCTGCAGCAT
>GL995221.1:24826-44720 GCA_000222855.1 Succinivibrionaceae bacterium WG-1
ATAAAAATGGTTGTTCTTTCTTATCTAATAATTCAAGTAATTCATTATCACCTAACTCTTTACTTGATTTTACGCGAGCAACAACACCTTGATGTACCCCACCAAAAACTTTATCATCTAAAGTTTTACGAGAGCAAAAATTTATGGCAATCCCCAAATCATTTAAAGATGCTACTATTTTGTTAATCTTAGCATCATCTCTTCCTTTTAAAACAAAAACTTCAAGGATACGTTCTGGTTCCATTTCAATAGCAGTTGTTATGGCATGAATACCATAAACATATTCGTTTTTATTACTCATTTAAATATCTCTATATGTACTAAAAAACTAGCACTCAATGAGTACTAAAAACTTTAACTCATAAGTGCTAGTGTTTAAATTTATCTTATATAAATCTTATTTTTAATAACTAAATTCTAATCAGCCTTTTTTGACTTAGCATTAGACTTTTTCTTGGTAGTTTTTTTTCGTTTACTAACAGTTTCTTTGGAATCTGTTTTTTTAGAAGATTTAGCTTTTGTATTCTTCGTTTTTTATTTTCACTTGTTGCTACACTTTTAACTTTTGGAGCTTTAGCTTTAAAACTCTTTAAAACTTTTTCAGTAGTAACATTAGATATACCAAGTTCTGACTTAGTATCATTATAAATTACTTCTTCATCTGTTGATGAATTATTTTGTTCTTCTTGCTCTTTTAAATCTTCCCATTTTAACAATGAATTTCTAATGATGCTATTAACTACGCCATTGTTAATAGATGCACATCCCTTGAAATTATCAAATGGGTTTGATTTTACCTTGGTATTTACAGGTTCAAACACAATATGTCCAGATAGTACATCCACATCAACTAGTCTTACATATAAAGAATCTCCTGCCTTATATGTTGTTGAATCAGAATATAGAGTACCATTTTCAGAATCATAACTAAAATATTGCTTAAATGAAGTTATATGTACTAAACCTGATATATTAAATTTTTCTAAATTAACAAATAATCCAAAACTAGTAACATTAGAAACAACGACGTGGAAAACTTCACCTATAAATTGCGAAATAAATTTAGCCTTTAATGATTGTGCAACTTCCCCTGTTACTTTATCAGCACGACGTTCTGTGGTATTACACTTCTCACCTAAAGTTTCCAACTCTTCCACAAAATAAACTTTAGCCCCAATCTTATTCATTGTATCCACATCAAAGCGGACATTATTTACTTCATCAATAAATCCTTGTTTTCCCAAAATATATTTTATTTCACGATGTAATTGTAAGTCAGGATATCTTCTTATTGGCGAAGTAAAATGAGCATATTGACCTAATGCCAAACCGAAATGTCCGCCATTTTCAGGAGTATATTCAGCTAAAGACATAGAACGAAGCATCATAGTTAATAACATCTTTTGATTAGGATGATTTTCTGTACTTCTTACAAAATTTGCATAATCTATACTGGTAGGTTCATCACCACCTTCTAAGGTTAAACCACTTTCTGCAATATATTGTCTAAATGTCGCAAGCTTAGTTGCACTAGGTTTGGCGTGCACTCTAAATAAAGTATAACCTTTATTAGCTTCAACAAATTTAGCAGCACACACATTTGCAGCAATCATGCATTCTTCAATCATCATATGCGCATCATTACGTTTTACAGGCACAATATCTGCAATATTTAAATTTTCATCAAAAACAAATGTACTTTCTTCTGTTTCAAATTCAATACCACCACGATTTGTTCTTGCTTGTTTTAAAGCTTTAAATAAATCATATAAATTATTTAAATCAGGTATTAAAGGTTCAAAATCTTGAGAAGAAGGTTTATTTCCCGCAAGAATTGAAGAAACCTCGGTATAAGTAAATCTTGCATGTGAATTCATCACTGCAGGATAGAATTTATATTCTCCTAAACTACCATCCTTAGAGACAAATACTTCGCATACCATGCATAATCTATCAACATATGGATTTAAAGAACATAGTCCATTTGAAAGCTTTTCAGGTAACATAGGGACAACATAATTTGGGAAATATACTGAATTACCACGACTTTGAGCTTCTTTATCTAAAGGAGTACTTGGACGAACATAATTAGATACATCCGCAATTGCGACGTACAATCTAAATCCGCCTGTTTCTTTCTTACAATAAACTGCGTCATCAAAATCTCGCGCATCTTCACCATCAATAGTTACTAACGGTAATTTTCTTAAATCAACCCTATTTTGTTTTTCATTTTCTAAAACTTCATCAGGGATATTTGCAACCTGTTTTTGAACTTTTTCATTCCATTCATGAGGAATTGCGCTACGTTCGATAGCCATTTTTATTAGCACATCTAAACGATCAAAATCACCTAGTACTTGAGCAACTTCTACAACAAAACCATAATCTTTAGATTTTTTTTGAACTATTCGTTTCGTGATATTACAAATAACAATATCACCCATCTTAGCTTCGCCAATAGCTTGGGAATTTTCAAAGATAAACTCAAGATGTTTATAATTTTTATTATCAGGTATCAAAGTAGCTTTATTCGAATTAAACTGAATTCTACCTAAAATCTTATCTCGATTTTTTATGGTATTAACATAGTATGCCACATCAATATCAAGGTTCAGAAAAACTCTAATTTCATCTTTTTCAAAAATAAAATTATTAAATACATTTAAAGTATATTCTTTCTCTTCTATTTGATTACTATATTTTTCAATAGCCGTTAGAGATGGAACAAATTTATGTAAAACATAAGTTTGATAAAACTCTTCATCAAATTCATTATCCACTTTCTGATATGCAACAGTTCCTGTTACATCTAGTATAGCTTTAGGATTGGCTATTTTTAAGACCCCTGTAATGCTATATAAAGCTAATTCCCCTTTTTCAATAAAAGAGCTAATTAATAGTGATAATCTTCTATCGGTATAATTAACGCTACTTGAACATTGTTTAAGTAACTTTTTAAAATAAGACTTTATTTCAGAATGTTCAGCAAGAATATTATCAACAACCACTACAGCATTTTGGTCAGATTCTGGTAATTTACTAATAAAGCTTTTTCCAAAACCATTAAATTGAATTGTTTGAACATATTTTTTTAAATTATGAATAACTTCAGCTTCAAAATTACAATTATCTAAAACTCTTTTATAAATTTTAGGGTCTGCAGGATTTAAGTTAATCTTAAAAGATTCTAAAGGCACAATTCCACTATCAACATTTAAAGTTGGCAAAGTATGGTAATTACTTAAATTTGCTGTAAAGTTACCAATAGCTTTGGTGGTATTCTTATCTTTGTTTGATTTTTTATCCTTTAAAACAGATTTTTGAGAAGTTTTTTCCTTTACATCCAATGGATTAAAAACATTTGAATCAGATTTATTTCTACTTTTAGATGATTTTAAGTCTTTAGAATTACTTGAATTCAATAAATCCATCAAAACATCATCTTTTGATGGAATTTCACGATTGGTTGTTATAACTAACTTTTTACTTTTTACAGCTTCTAAGTTTTCTTTTGTAGCTAAAATATTAACAGATCTTCCAACATTATTAGTGTTGTGATTTTTCTTACTCTTAATTACTTCGGACTTATTTTTTATAGTCTTTTTTCTTTGCTCATATTCTTTATTTCCTACAATTTTCCAACACTAAAATAGAAAAATTTAGAACATTAGTTATTTTTAAATATTCTTCAATTAACTTCTAGATTTTTTCAAAATCTAATATTTTTAACATTTAATACATCAAAGTAAAACGTGTATATCTTTATAATATGTTATAAGAACATCTTAAGTTTAAATGATGTTTTGGCATCCTTTGTAATTTAAAAATTTAAAATATTATCCTATGTTTTTAACCTTTTAATCAAAATACCAAACTTATAAACATATATATTAAAACCAAATATGTAGATATTTACAAAAATATACAACTTTTAAATTTATTCACAAATTTTGTTAATTTTATAACTGATGACTTTTTCTACTATTGATTGAAATTGCTAATTACCAGAACGCTATCTTTTTTATTTATACTATTAAATATTTTGCTAAAATTCTGTTATCTGACATTACCAAAATATATTATAAATTCCTACCCATTCAAAAGAAATAACTTATATAAAACCTATATTTACAAGGAAATATATAAAGTAATCTAAGTATCCAATAATAATACAACATATTCCAATAAAACAGCAAAATAAGATTAAAACTAGTTAACTAATAAGCGATGTAACACATCTTATTAAATTATCTTTATATCAAAACAATTGAAATATCACGCACAAAAGTAAAAATAAAACAAACTTATGTTACAAAATGCAAAGAATTGAAGATTTCGGAATTTAAGTGGTGCCCAGAGGCGGAATCGAACCACCGACACGGGGATTTTCAATCCCCTGCTCTACCGACTGAGCTATCTGGGCAAAATAAACGCAAACTAATTAATTACTTAACAAAATAATTTAAAAAGATTTACGAGATGGATAAAACAAGAAATTTCAGCAATGGTGCCGGCTAACGGAATCGAACTGTTGACCTACTGATTACAAGTCAGTTGCTCTACCTACTGAGCTAAGCCGGCAAATATGTGATTATGTTTTAAATGGTGCCGGCTAACGGAATCGAACTGTTGACCTACTGATTACAAGTCAGTTGCTCTACCTACTGAGCTAAGCCGGCATCGGCTACAACTTCTTAAGTTTAAGTGGTGCCCAGAGGCGGAATCGAACCACCGACACGGGGATTTTCAATCCCCTGCTCTACCGACTGAGCTATCTGGGCTTTTTTATTTTCAACCTTAAGCAGTTGATGAGCACATTATATATTATTGTTTTTTATTGTCAAACATTTTTTTGAAAAAATTGATTTTTGTATAATTTTTATTCAAAACAATCTAATTTAGAAGCTTTTTGAATGTTTTTACCTAGAAATTTATCTTAAATTACTATTAAAAAATTAGTTATGTACTTGTTTCTTAGATTTTTAAATAAAATCACTTATTGGAAATAATCAAAACATAAAAAAATTATTTGATAACAAACAAGAATGAAATAATTCTTGAAAAATATATTTAAGGGGGTACTGAATAGTGAAGAATAATGGTGCCACTTGCGAGACTCGAACTTGCGACCTCTTGTTTACGAAACAATTGCTCTACCAACTAAGCTAAAATGGCATTAAATTGCAATAATAAAATTTTTGAATAATTGAAGATTTTTTCTTTATTAAAGTTAAATAGTAGAGAATTAAAAATTCTCTACTATTTTCATTTTAATTAGATCTAATAAAAAATATTAATCTAATGGGCAACCGATACGACGAGCAACTTCTTCGTAACCTTCGATTACATTACCTAAATCCTTACGGAAACGGTCTTTATCGAAACTTTCACGAGTTACCTTGTCCCATAAACGGCAACCATCAGGAGAGAATTCGTCACCTAATACTAACTTGCCATTGAATAAACCAAATTCAAGCTTATAGTCAACAAGAATGAAACCAGCGTCGTCAAACATCTTCTTTAATACATCGTTGATCTTTAAGCTTAAAGCTTTCATTTCATCGATTTGTTCTTGAGTACCCCAACCAAAAGCAATGATATGAGAATCATTTACCATTGGATCGTGTAATGCATCATTCTTCAAGAAGAATTCAAAAGTAGGAACCTTTAAGTCCATACCTTGTTCAACACCTAAACGACGGCAGATAGAACCAGCTGTTACGTTACGTACAACGCATTCAACAGGAACCATATCTAACTTCTTAACAACGATTTCATTGTCATTTAACATTTCTTCAATCTGAGTTGGAACGCCTGCTGCTTCTAACTTTTTCATGATGAAGTAGTTAAACTTATTGTTTGTTTTACCCTTACGCGCTAATTGTTCAATTTTTTGACCATCAAATGCAGATGTATCATCACGGAATAACATAATTAAACGGTTAGGATCGTCAGTTGCAAATACAGACTTTGCTTTACCACGGTAAAGTTCTTGTTTCTTTTCCATTTGGGAATAACTCCAATAAAACTCAGTAAAATTGTTAAAACTTTTAACTAGTGCATATTTTAACTCAAATTAATCTTTCTTTGTAGACTTATTATATTTATTATCTAAAAATTGTTTATTTAATGATGCTGAAAACCCACTATACATTCTTGCTACAATTCCTGTTGGCACTGGTTTATCATGTTTATCATATAATGTAATAGAAGTTTTATCACCAACTACACCAATTTTAAATTGATAAATAGCAGAATCAATCCCCCAAGATTCGACTCCCAATCTATCCCAATCTTCTGGTTCAAATTCATCATAATCAACCTTTATTTCACCAGTTGATGATGAATATTCCTTGATGGTAATATCATACGCAATAAATAAACTTTGTAATAAATTATAAGCTTCATCAAAAGAAATATTAACTAACCAACATGGTTGATTGTTATTATCTCGACCTAATGAAATTTCAAGACTTGAGTATTGTGCATTATCTTTTAGCTTCTGTTGATCCTTGTAATAAACTTCAAGAAGTCTATTAGCCATCAAAGCTGAAAATCTTGCAGGCTCAAAACGAGTTAAACCATCTCTTAACTCAGAACCATCAGGATATTCCATTTCATTATCAGTTAACTGAACTGTAACCCCAGGAACGCCTTGAGAATTTTGTAATAACAAAAATGCATATCTTTGACGATAACGTACAGACTCATTAGTTAAATCTTCTGTTGAATAAGGATACACAAATTCATTAGCTTCATACCAATCTGTTTTAATAACAGATTTTTCTAAATCAATATCTTCAATATCAACATGTAAATCTTTTAATAAATGAAATACACTAGAAAGCATATCATTTATGCTTGTCGCATGATTTTTATCAACAGGATAAAACCACAATTGTGCTAAGTCACCATCACGAAAAACTTCAACATTAGGTGATAAGCTAATAATCTTCTGAGGCGGACGAATATCTACTTGTTTTCCAAGTAATGCAGCTCTAACATCTGTTATAGGTTCAGGAATAGAATATCTATTTGAAAATGC
The DNA here is from genome assembly GCA_000222855.1 of Succinivibrionaceae bacterium WG-1. GTDB lineage: Bacteria > Pseudomonadota > Gammaproteobacteria > Enterobacterales > Succinivibrionaceae > WG-1. The sequence continues at coordinate 31,875 of GL995221.1, forward strand.
CAAAGCATCAGTATTAGCTGGTTGTTTTACATCCCTTGCCACAAACTCTTCATTTAAATATCTAAAGCTATTATTTGCTTCTCGTAAGTCATTATTGATACCACCAGAGCATCCAATAAGCAAACTACTTACACATAAGACATTTAAAGCAAAAATTTTATTAAAAAACAATGTAACACCTATTTTTTTAATAGTTCAAAATACATTTTTCACAATATTTATGAAATAAAATAATTTATATAAGTTTTATTACGCTATATTAATTATAAAAATAACATTTTAAAATACCATAGACTCATAACAATTAAAAAAGTTTCAATTTTTTAATTATTCATATTATGAATAAAACTCAATTAATAAAACTTCAGAAGCTATTATATTTGAAATAATCTATATAAAAAAGAAAAACCACCACTTTTACAAAATAAAAGTAGTGGTTTTCTGTTAATAAAATACTATAAACATGCCTTTGCACTATTTGGTAAAGCTAAGTCACCTTCTTGTTGTGCTTGACCTAAAAATCTATAATATTTGTTTAAATCATTTTTTTCTTTAAAAGTAGTATTAAAAATATTTCTACTTACACGCATCATATCAGGCTTTTGATCAATGCTATAAATTTGAGCTAAACATTGTTGTGCATTCATAAATTGCTTGTTGGTATTTATTACAACATCTCTATTAGTAATATCAGCATTTAAGATAGCATCTAAACTTTCTGCATATTGATTTAAGCTCTTTTTTTGTAATGCATTTAATGAAGAACCACTAATAATGCTTTCAACGTCAGCTGATACTGCAGCCATAGCATTCATACTAAAAAAAGCTAAACAAGCCACTAAAATAACTTTTAATTTCATAATCGTTTTACCTCGTATATTTGTCTCAGTATTATAAAGCTAAAATTTACCAAAAAACGAGAGCTCTTTCTTTATATTCGCTAATTAAAGAAAAACTCTTTATAGTTCATAAAGAGTTTTTCATTTATCTTATATTCTTAAAATTACTTCTTTTCTTTCACTAGGTAATCAGCAAGATTTTGTAATACCTTTTCAAAAACAGGAACAACTTCACTTGTTTCTGGAGTTCCGTCCTGAACCGGTAAAAATTCACCTAAATTACCATTTTCATCAAGATAACCAATTTCAATATGGCTAAATGACATTTTTATTTCAAGTTCAGTCAATTCTATAAAACAACGGAACTTTATGTAGCGTACGCCATCACCTAAGTTGAAAACAGGATCTTTCATGCATTTATCAAACACAAAGAAATTACTACTATTTTCATCTTTTTCTTCACGGTAAATACTGATTGGTCTTACAGCAGAATGTAACCAATGTTTAGTTCTTAAGAAAACTTCAATAAAAACATCACCTTTTGGGGCACGGCGATTTAAATTTACTTCAAAATCATCGCGTTCTTCTGGAGCCTGAGCATTACCAGCTTCAGTTTCATCTGCCATCATTTCGTCGTCATTATCATAAAAATCTTCGTTGCTCATAAATTTCCCCGATAGAAAAAATCAAGTAAAAAGTTTAATCATAAACATAGATCATAAATAAATTTTCTTTTTATATGACCAATAATTATGTTTTTTATATTTCTTATATTTTAATTATTTATAACCTATAATATAACCTAAAAATATAAAATTATTTATATTTTTAGGTAAAAAAACTTACAAGTCGTTATTTAGCTAGCACTCTTAGAATTATCTTCCTTTAAGGCTACAGTTAAATTAAAGATCTTCTTATCTTTTGTTGATAATTTTGAATCAACACAGAAATAGCCAGTTCTTTCAAACTGATAAGTTTCTTGCTTATCTGATTTCTGAAGTTCAAGTTCAATCACAGCATTTTCAACAACTTTTAAAGATTCTTTATTGATTGTAGATAAGAAATCTTCGGCAGCTCCAGGATTTGGCACATTGAATAAACATGAGAATAATCTAACTTCCGCATTAGCAGAACATCCTTCCTTAGCACTTACCCAATGAATAACACCTTTTGGTTTATGTTCTGGTACATCACAACCTATTGAACCTGGCACATAAGAACAATGTACACATGTGATATTTCCAGCTTCATCCTTTTCACAGCTTTCTGCTTTAATAATATAACCGTAACGTAAACGAACTTCTTTACCAATTACTAAACGCTTATATTTTTTATTTCCTTCTTCACGAAAATCTTCTCTTTCAATATAAAGTTCACGTGTAAAAGGTACTAAACGAGTTCCCATTTCAGGTTTTTGCGGATGATTTTGTGCTTCGCACATTTCAACCTTATCTTCAGGGTAATTATCAATTACTACTTTTAACGGATCTAAAACAACCATTCTTCTTGGTGCATTTTCATTTAAATCTTCACGCACACAAGTTTCAAGAGCACTCATTTCAATAGTGTTATCTTGTTTAGTAACCCCAATTCTACGACAGAATTCTCTAATTGCAGCAGGAGTATAACCTTTACGACGCATACCTGAAATTGTAGGCATACGAGGGTCATCCCAACCATCAACATAATGTTCAGAAACAAGTAAATTTAACTTTCTTTTTGAAGTTATAGCATATTCAAGGTTTAATCTACTAAATTCATATTGATGTGGATGATTTTCAATAGAAATATGGTCTAACACCCAATCATATAATCGACGGTTATCTTGGAACTCTAAAGTACAAATAGAGTGAGTAATACCTTCAATTGCGTCAGAGATACAATGGGTAAAATCATACATTGGATATATGCACCACTTATCTCCTGTTTGATGGTGAGTAGCAAACTTAATTCTGTAAATAACAGGATCTCGCATACACATAAATGGTGAAGCCATATCTATTTTGGCACGAAGACAAGCTTTGCCTTCTTCAATTTCACCATTTTTCATCTTTTCAAAAAGTTGTAGATTTTCTTCTATACTTCTATCACGATACTTACTGTTTTTTCCAGGTTCTGTTAAGGTTCCGCGATATTCTCTCATTTCTTCTGGAGTTAACTCATCAACATACGCTAACCCCTTTTGAATAAGTTCAATTGCATACCCATATAACTTATCAAAATAATTTGAAGAATATCTTGGTTCGCCGTTCCATTCAAAACCTAACCATCTAACATCATTCTTAATTGATTCAACGTATTCAGTATCTTCTTTACTTGGATTGGTATCATCAAAACGAAGATTACATAAACCTTTATAATCTCTTGCGATACCAAAATTTAAGCAAATAGATTTAGCATGTCCAATATGTAAATAACCATTTGGTTCTGGCGGAAAACGAGTCACTATTTCTTTATATTTACCAGATTGTAAGTCTTCATCAATTATCTGGGTTATAAAATTTGAAGAGCGAGTATTTTCTTCAGACATGTTTGACTCCATTCAATTTTTCTAATTTTAATCTCGTTTATTGGGATGTTAATTGTAAAATAATACAATTACAACATCTATACGCTACATTTCAAAAGGAGTAACGCATAACAAAATTCTTTTACCATCTTAAAATTTCACTTACACAGAAAATAAAAAACATAAATATAGTTTCTGTAATAAGTATTGAAAGCGAAATATTAGTAGTAATGTTATCATAAAACAAGTATTATCTACTAATTAATTAAAAATTAAAGTTTTAAATGATTTGTTTTTCATTTATTCTTGAATATCGCAAATAAAATCTATAAAATGTAAAATTCAGTTCAATGAAAATAATCAAATTATTTCATTTTTTATTTAACTTTAGTTAAAGCTTTTAAAGTATTATCTAGTAACTATAAAACTATATAAACTTTTAATTAGACTTAATTTTATTAGAAGAGAGCAATAATTATGAGCTTTGAGTCAGAAAAAACTTTCAGTGATTTCTTTCATTTTCCAAGAGGCATTAGACGTAGTGGTCTATTTTCAATCAAAGAATCAGCTTTACTAGAAGAATGTGGCACTGCAATGTACGAGTTATACACAGGTACTAGACAACCTGCTGATGATGTTGAAAAAGCTTTTGTTGCTCAAGTAAAAGAAAACAAAGGTGTTGCAGATATTTACGCAAAGGTATTTAAAAAGTATCTTCACGAAATTTCACCAAAGAAGACTCATAATCTCACAGCTTCTTCAACAGATGAAGAAGATGGTTCATATGATTCAGGTGACGTTAACATCGACTAATTTGACTTAATTAGATAAACTTGTTACTTAGTTTAAGCAATAAATTTAACGATTATAATCTGTAATGATTTAATCAAATAAGTTAACACATTTTTATAAGCTAGAAAATGTTCTATCTTATAAGCAAAAATAGAGAAAATTAAATTTTCTCTATTTTTTTATCCATAGACTTATTTTACAAATAAGCTTTTATATAAAATTTCTATAAATCAAAGCAATTTTGAAATTATTCACTAAAAATTCTTCCAAAAAAAAGATCCATATCACGTCTTTTTAGAGTAAAATCAATCCCTATATAATTTGACATATAAATTTTTATTTCAATATTAAACAAAGTAGAAAAATGAGCAGAAATACAGATTCAAATTTGGTACAAGCCTTCCGCCACAGTGGACCTTATTTAAAACATCATAGAGGTTCAACATTTGTAATTTTAGTACCAGGTTCAACCGTAAAAAGTAACCATATTGATGATATTATTTCCGATTTAGCTTTATTACAAAGTTTGGGAATAAAACTTGTATTAGTTTTTGGAGCTCGTGAACAAATAGACGAGGAATTAGTTAAACATAATATCACCGCTCATTTTCATAAGAGAATACGCATTGCTGATGATGAAACCTTTGCAGTTATCAAAAGAGTTTGCGGTTTAATGACTCATGATTTAACCGCCAAACTGTCAATGGGTTTAATAAATACCCCAATGCAAGGAAGTCGCTTAAATGTGGTTTCAGGAAACTTTATTACCTCACGACCTCTTGGAGTTAGTGATGGTATTGACTACATACATAGTGGTATCGTACGCAAAGTTGACTCCGAAAATATTATTAGAGAACTCAATAATAATTCTATCGTTTTAATATCACCTGTAGGATTCTCTATTACAGGAGAAAGTTTTAGTGTTAATAGTGAAGATATTGCAGCTCAAGTTGCTATATCTATTCAAGCAGATAAACTAATTACCTACTGTGCCAATGATGAATTGTTAACAGACCAAAACGGCGAAGTTATTGCAGAACTTTTTCCACAAGAAGCAGAAGTTCTTTTAAATAAAATTGATGACGAAATTCATAATAGTACCTATCGTTATTTAAAGGCAGCAATAAATAGCTGTCGCGGAGGAGTTGCTCGTTGTCACTTAGTATCACATGAACAAGATGGTTCTATTATTCAAGAATTATTCACAAGAGATGGTGTTGGTACTCAGATTGTGCGTCAAAGTGCAGAAACAGTTAGCCAAGCAACTATCAATGACATTCCATCACTAATGGAACTTATTAGACCTCTCGAACAAGAAGGTATTTTAGTTCATCGTCCAAAAGAACAATTAGAAATGGAGATCGATCACTATGTAGTTATCAAGCGTGATGGTATGGTTATAGCTTCTGCAGCTTTATATGCATATGAAGACGAAGGCTTGGCAGAACTTGCTTGTGTTGCAATTCATCCAAATTACCGCGGTAATAATAGAGGTGATATATTAATCAATAAAATTGAGGATTTAGCTCGCAAGAAAAAATTAAAAAGCTTTTTGTGTTAACTACTAAGTCTGCTCACTTCTTCTTAGAAAAAGGCTTTGTTCAAGGTGAAATTGATGAACTTCCAGCAAAGAAAAAAGCTCATTATAACTACCAGAGAATGTCTAAAGTCTTATTTAGAACAATTAAATACGATTAATCTTAAAAAATAAACATCTTACTTATTTTAAAGATTTATAAAATATTATCATTAAGGAAGTTTCAATTAACATTGAAACTTCTTTTTTATTTGATAAAAATTCATATGTCTTATTATTTATGTATAAATTTATAGATTCTTTGTGTATACAAAATTAAGATTCCGCAATTTTTTCTTAAATTTTAGATGTAATCAACTCTATTTTCTAAGAAATAAAAACCAAAAAAGATAATATTTGAATTTTATACAAAAAATACATAGACAAAAAAATGTAAAAAATGTAATATCTATCCCAAAAATTCTTCGGAATTATATATACCCAGAAGAGGCGCTCTTCTTAGATATCTTAATTTGATACATGCCCTTGTAGTTAAGAGAAGGAATGAAGAGCCGAGGCAATAAAAAAATGGCATTATTTTTTATTGTCGGCTATGAAGGCTGAATCCTTCAGGCTGTCACACTTAAGGTGAAGTGCTTCTGGCGGAACATAATCCCCGCCTTTATTACGCTCTCCTTAGGTAACTCAAACAATTTTATTTTTAATTTTTATCTCTTAGGAGTTTCAAATGTCCAAAGTTTGTGTTGCCAAGTTTGGTGGTACTAGTGTTGCTAACTACCCAGCAATGTGCAATTGTGCAAAAATCGTTACTAATAACCCTAATACTAAGCTTGTAGTTTTAAGTGCAAGTGCTGGTGTTACTAATTTATTAGTTGAACTTGCTTCAGGTAACCTTGATGCACAAGGCATTGAAGATCGCATGTTAAAACTTAGCCAAATCGAATTTTCAATTCTTAACGATCTTGGCAATCCAAAAGAAATTTCAGAAGAAATTCAAAAGTTACTTCATGAAATCAAGGATTTAGCAAATCATGCAATCATCGAACATGATGACGCTTTAACTGACCGTATTGTTTCATACGGCGAAATTATGTCTACTAAGTTATTCACTGTTGTGCTTCAATCTTTAGGCTTTAAGTCTAAATGGTTTGACGTACGTACAGTAATGAGAACAGACAATAGATTTGGTAAAGCTGCTCCTATCATTGAAGTTTTAAGCAACGCTGCAAAAGAAAAATTAGTTCCATTATTTGATGGTGAAACTATTATCGTAACTCAAGGCTTTATCGGTTCTAACGCTATCGGTCAAACAACTACTTTAGGTCGTGGTGGTTCAGATTATTCTGCAGCTTTATTAGGTGAAGCAATTCCTGATTGTTCAGCTATTGAAATTTGGACAGACGTTCCTGGTATTTACACAACAGACCCTCGTTTAGTAAAAGAAGCTCGTGTAATTCCTGAAATTACATTCTCAGAAGCAGCTGAAATGGCAACATTTGGTGCTAAAGTATTACACCCTGCAACAATTTTCCCTGCAGTTCGTCGTAACATTCCTGTATTCGTTGGTTCTTCAAAGAACCCTGAATTAGGTGGTACTTGGGTTCGTAACGAAACAGAAAGCAAACCAACATTCAGAGCTGTAGCATTACGTAAAAACCAAATGTTATTAACTCTTCAAAGCCCTAACATGATTGGTGCTTGTGGTTTCTTAGCAAACATCTTCAGTATTTTTGCTAAATACGGTATTTCTGTTGACTTAATCACTACATCAGAAGTAAGTGTTGCTTTAACAATTGACTCAACTGGTAGCCAATCTAGTGGCCAATCAGTTGTTAGTGAACAATTATTAAACGAATTAAAGAGTTTCTGTAAGGTAAGAGTTGACGATGGTCTATCTCTTATTGCTTTAATTGGTAATGGCATGAGCCAAGTAAGTGGCACAGGTGCTGCAGTATTTGCATCAATCACAGATGTAAATATTCGTATGATTTGCTACGGTGCAAGCTCACACAACTTATGCTTCCTTGTAAAACATGATCAAGCTGAAAAGGCAATCACTGAATTACATCACAAGTTACTTGAAGCAAATCCACAAGAAATTAAATAGTTTTTAAATTAACCTGATTTTATAAATCAAAAGAGTATTCTTTGTAGCGAACCCCAAAATTTGGACCAATTCCAAAAAAGGGGTTCGTTTTTTATGTCCAAATTAAATAACCAACAAAGAATTGAAATATACAATAGGAGAAAAGCAGGTTATTCTGTAAGATCTTTAAGTTTAGAATATGGAATACGTGTATCACGTATAAATTATCTTGTTAGATTGTTAGATAGACATGGTTTAGGAGTTCTAAGACAAAGTCACAATAGAACATATTCTGTAGAAATTAAACAAGAAATAATCAATAAAGTTTTATTGGAAAAAAATCTATATTATCTGTCGCCATAGAATATGGATTTCATAATGAAGGACTATTATTTAAATAGATAAAATCATATAAAGATAATAATTATGTTATAGTAGAATTACCTAAAGGGAGAAAATCTACTATGATTAAAGAACCCGATCAAGATGCTAAAGATTATACGAAAATGTCTGATTCTGAAAAAATTAAATATTTGGAAAAAAGAAATCAATATCTTGAAGCAGAGAACGATTACCTAAAAAAATTAGATGCTGTAGTTCAAAAAAGAATAAGTCAACACCAGAAGAAAAATCAAAAGTAATTTTTGAATTAAAAATTGGGTTCGCTACATTTTTAGAATACTCTTTATTTTTTGATAATTTTTAAAATCAATTCGTTATTATATTAAGTTTGGAATTTAAACATAAAATCAGATATAAAAAAAGTTCACTTTCAAATTGAATGTGAACTTTTCTTTACTTAAAGCAATAGTTATATTTTGATTAATCTCTTTCTTGTAATTGAGCCAATAATTTCAAAATTTCAATATATAACCATACTAAAGTTGCTAATAAACCAACTCCACATACCCATTCATAATTTTTTTCAACACGGCCGTGTAAGTTAGCAATATTATCAAAATCTAACAATAAATTAAAAGCAGCCACTCCACAAAGCAACACACTCAAACCAATACCTAATGGTGAACCATCAAATAGGTTAAAGTTAACTCCAAATAAACGTAATACTATAGAAACAAGGTAGAATAAACCAATACCTAGTGTTGCAGAAATTATAAAACTCTTTAGCTTTTCTGTTACCTTTAAAAATCCAGTAGAAAAACCCACAAACATGCCACCTGCAGTTGCAATAGTAGCAATAACAGCTTGTAAAGCAACGCCTGGATATTTTGCTTCTATAAGTAGAGAAATCACACCTAAAATATATCCTTCAACTCCAGCATATAATACTGCAAGATAAGGAGCGGCTTTTAAAAATTTATTTACTGCAAAAACTAATCCAACCCCTACAAACATCAAAGCAACAAGAACACCATAGCTTGGAACTCCAAATGTCTGATCCATTACAGAAATAGCAACTAAAAAACAAATTGCTATTAAAAATAAACTTTTATATGCAGTACCCTTTAATGTCATTAAAGCGTTACTAGAATCTTCACCATAACTATATGATGAATTTACTTGTGAATTTTGATAAATACGTTCCACGTTTAAGGCTGGATTCGTACTTGTGAATTTACCACTCATTTTAAATTCTCCATTTATCCATTATCTATTTTTATTGTTATTATTATGATTTACGAATTTAGAATACTTAACTCTTTCATATATAACTACATCTTACAATATAGACTCATCTTTATGTAAAAAAGTTCGCAATTTTGCATAAAAAATTCCATAAAAAGATTTTTCCAATACCGCCGTTACAGGTAATACAAAAACTCTATCATCAAAATCTTGGCAATTATATTTTACATAATCTTTTTCTGTCATTATTACAGGATATTTAGAGTTTTTAATATCACTTATATTTACAAATTTGTGATCATCAGCTTTGATTGTCGCAGCAATAGAAAATCCTAAACTTTCAACTGTTTTATAAACGCGACTAGGATCTCCAATACCTGCTAACACACAAACTTTTGAGTTAGGTTGTAGAGTATTATGATATTTATCATTAGCATTATAAATATCATTTACAGCTAAATCCATTCTCACTTCAAAAGGTTGCGCCTCTCCGCCATTACAAATTTTAAAATCAACAGTATTTAAACGCCATAAACCTTCACGTAATGGCCCCATTGGCATTAACCAACCATTGCCAAATCTTCTTTTTCCGTCTATAACTAAAATTTCTATATTTCGTTGCAAAGCATAATGTTGTAAACCATCATCTGTTAAAATTACGTCTACTTCATTTTCAATAGATTTAACAGCCCTTACACGAATTGGATCAATGACAACTCTTGCACCTGTTTTTCTTTTGATTAAAAGCGGTTCGTCACCAGCTTCTAAAACATTAGAATCCTCTAAAACCTCAAACGGCAATTTTTTAGGTTGAGCTCTATATCCCCTACTAACAATACCAACTCTTAAACCTTTTTGTTGTAAATATTTAGCAAGTTCTATAACAACTGGAGTCTTTCCGTTACCTCCAACCATAATATTACCAATAACAACTACAGGAACTTTAGATTTATAAGACGGGTAATCTCCATTTAAATAACAACGTCTACGATTACTAGAAACTAGCCAATAAATAAAAGTAAATGGAAATAAAAACAAAGAAAATATATTTTTTCTAAACCACAAATAATTAATCATCGAAAATAAAACTTATTTAAAATATTATTAAATCTTAATATGTTATTACTACACATTTATATAGCTCAGCATTTACTAGCAAGCTAATTTACAACATAAAAATTTGATTCTGAATTTTACTATTTTTATATAGTTATAGCAAAATCTATCAAATTTTATTTATTCATTACAAAACTCCATAAAACAATAAAAAGGAACAAATAATGTTTTGTTCCTTTTTTTATCAATATTTTATAAAAATATTAAGATACTTTTTCAGATATATCTTGAGTATTTAAATAGTAATACAGGGACTTATTAGACATTAGTTCATCATGAGTACCATGTTCTAATACAGAGCCATGCTCCAATACTACAATTTCATCAACTTCCTTTATAGTGGTTAATCTATGAGCAATAATTATTACTCCACATTCATAATCTAAATTCTTTAAAGTATCTTTTACTATTTTTTCTGATTCATTATCTAGTGCAGAAGTTGCCTCATCAAGCACTAGGAATTTAGTCTTTCGTAATAAAGCTCTAGCTATAGCAATACGTTGTCTTTGTCCCCCTGAAAGATTACCCCCATCTTCTGAAAGCACAGTGTCATATCCTTCGGAAAGATTTACAATAAATTCATCAGCACCTGCTTTTTTAGCAGCAGCTATAATTTCATCTCTCGTATATTTTTCATTAGAAGCATAAGCTATATTATTAGCAACAGTATCATGAAAAATATGCACATTTTGAGAAACAAAAGATATATTACTACGTAAAGACTTTAAGGTGTATTCTTGAATATTCTTACCATCAATAGTAATAGTACCGCTTTTAACATCATATAAACGTGCAATTAAAGATGCAATTGTACTTTTTCCTGAACCACTTCTACCAACTAATGCCATAGTTTTACCAAGTGGTAAGTTTAAACTAATATCTTTTAATACAGGAATGTCATTTTCATATGAAAATGAAACATTATTAAACTGTAAACCAGTGGTTAATTTTTCTGGAAAAACTTCAGTACCTTCATCTTTTTCTAAAGGTTCGTCCATTATAGCAAATAAACTTTGACAGGCTGCAACACCTTTTTGGAAATTATTATTTACTTGCATTAGATTTTTTAATGGTTTCAAAAGCATCATCAAGCTTGTAACCATCATAGTAAATGCCCCTGTCGAAATTTCATTCAAAATCTGAGGTTGAGTTGCAAGTGCTAATAAAATAGCCAAACCTAAAGAACCAAGAATTTGAACGATAGGAGAACCTATTGCCCCAATTCTAACTAGACGCATATTATTCTTTCTTACTGCATCACTATCCTTGGTAAAACGAGCTTCTTCAACTTTTTGACCACCATACATTAAAATTTCTACACGACCTTTTAAAGTCTGCTCAATAGAACTTGTTATGGAACCAACTGCACCTTGAATGCCACGACTTGCACGACGGAATTTCTTCGAAATTATCCCTATTGCCACCCCTACAATTGGTCCTAAAACTAAGAATATTAGTGATAATTTCCAACTTTGATAAAACATTAGACCGAGTAAACCAATTACAGTTGCCCCTTCTCTAATTAAAGCAATTAAAGAAGAACTAGCTGCTTCATTTACTTGTGATGCATCATATGTAATTTTAGCAATGATATCTCCAGTAGACTTTTTATCATAGAATGAATGTGGTAAACCAATTAGTCTCTTAAATACATCAAGTTGTAAATCCATTACCACATGGGTACCAACCCAACTCATAAAGTAGTCACTTAAAAAATGGGCCACCCCACGCATGAAGACAATAAAAATAATAACAAAAGGAATCCAATACAGAACCTGAGCATCATGCTTAGTTAAACCGTCATCTATTAAAGGTTTTATTTGATATACAAAAAATGTATCAACAATAGCATACCCAAGCATGCCACATATAGCCATGAATAAACCAAACTTATAACGCCATACATAAGTTTTTAATTTATTTAGCAATAACCAAGTATTTGGTTCTTTTTCTGTGTTTTGATTAACTTGCATTCTATTAACCTACTAGCTAGTTATCAACTTACGTTAAAAATTTTCTAAACTTTAATAATTTATAAATATTTATAAGTGTTAAATGATACCTTAAATATTTTTTTAGTGAAAAATTTACGTATTTTTAATATATAACAGTTTAAATTTTTACTTAGAATTGTTTTTAAAGCTAATTTTCTATCACAATAGTCACAAGTACTATAAAACGTAAACTTTTGCTATTAAGATACTATAAAGAATTAAATTGAGGCACTTTAATTGCTATAATCCTTTAAATTCTTTTAATTTTAACAAAAATATGTATACTAAAAAATTCACACATCATATTACTAGTTTCATCATAAGTTATCACAATGAGTAAAAAACAACTAAGCTCAAATAAAAATAGTCATAATACTTTAGCACAT
>GL995221.1:44905-76517 GCA_000222855.1 Succinivibrionaceae bacterium WG-1
AAATTACTCAAGACACTACTCAGACGATAACATAAACCATGTTTTAGAAAAAATAAATCAATCAATAAAGGCGAAATCATTTTTAAAACAGATATGGATTTTAAAAATCTCTATATTATAAAAAGTGGTAGCGTAAAGATTTATTTTATAACGGAGCAAGGTGATGAACAAATTACAAGTTTTCATGGACCTAGGGATATTATTGGATTAGATGCTATTGCATATAACACCCATAAATCTTTTGCCCAAGCTCTTGAAAATACTTCAATTTGTGAACTACATTATACTGAAATTGAAAGATTAAATAGTACTCTGCAATTTAAATTTTTAGACTATATTTCTAGACTTGTAAGTCAAAAGTTATTAATTCAACGTACTCATATAATTTTATTAACCAATTTTTCAGCAGAACAAAAACTTGCCTATTTCATTTTAGGTCTACATGCGATGATTAATTTTACCAATCCTCACAATAAAGAATTAGTTATACCAATGACTCGTTATGAAATAGGGAATTATATTGGTCTTACTATAGAAACCATTAGCCGTACTTTTACAATATTTCAAAAGAAAAAATTACTAGAAGTAAAAGGAAGAAGAATTAAAATTTTAGAAGAAGATGCCTTAAAAAGTTTAACATCTCAATTACCTCAATCCTCTTCTTTTTAATAAAAGAAGCTGTAAATTATAAATTTTTCAAGATTTAAATTATTGTCACTTTTTTAATAATTTTATCCGATATAAGTGAACAATCTCAGACTTTTTTAGAATGAATATATTTTAAAATAATTATATTCTTATCACTAGAGGAGTATGATTATGCAAAAATATAATAACATCCTTGTTATTGTTGAAGCACAACAAGAAAAACAAGTTGCTTTGGAACGAGCTATTGAAATAGCCAATTACTCCGATAATGTAAAAATTACCGCATTTCTTTCAATATATGATTTTAGTTACGATGTTACTTCTGTATTAACAATTGAAGAACAGGAAGAAATTAAAGAATCTGTATTAAATACTAATATTGATTGGCTTTCTAAAATCCTTAATAAATATGAAAATGACAAAATCACTATTGAAACTAAAATTGTTTGGCAAAGAAATCAAGCTGAAGCTATATTAAAAGAAGTAGTTGAAAGTAATTGTGATTTATTGATCAAAGGCGTAGAACAGCATGGTATCTTAGATACCTTACTTTTTACCCCACTTGATTGGCAATTACTACGTCATGCTCAAATTCCTGTATTAATTGCCAAAGATCATCCGTGGGAAGAAAATCAAAATATCATAGTTTCTATTGGTTTAACAGGGTATAACTCAGAAGAAAATTATGACAATGACAAACTTGTAAACAACGATATTATTAGAACAGCACAAGAATTAGCGATATTAACTAAAGGAAATATTCATTTAGTACATGCAGTTGCCCCAATTACCCCACTTCCAATTTTAGATGTACCCAATATTTCAAATGAATTTTTCTCTGATGCCATTGTAAAAGATCGTGAAAATATTATCCTTAAAATTGCTGACAAATACCGTATTCCATATGAAAACTGTCACATAGAAAAGGGGTTGCCTGATGAAATAATACCTACAATTGCTAATGAACTACAAGCTCAAGCTGTACTTATTAGCAATGTTGCAAGAACTGGTATTAGTGGAGCTGTTATTGGAAATACTTGTGAATTAATTGTAGACGAACTTAATTGTGACCTTATGGTATTTCGTAAAAAATAATCACTACTTTTATCCAAATTGAAAAATAAAAAAACGTGATGTTAAAAATGATATGTGTCCAGGATTTTGGGTACATATCAAAAATAACATCACGTTTTTTTCATATTTTATTTAAAAGTTTTAATTACTTTTTCTGATTTATCAACACTTTGCTCTTGTTGTTTTTTTAAAGAATCTCGTAAAGTTGTTCCTACAACTTTATAATTACCTTCGCGACCTTGAGTTTCATCTTTAAAATCAAAATCAAATTTAGAAGTATCAAGCATGTGACTTAAGGTGATTTCTTTCATAGCTTTAAACATAATTTCACTACGACCATGATATTTCTTATCCCAAGCTTTTATCATGTTTTTAACTTCACCACGCATCTTGTTTTCACCAAGCTTACACATATCTTTTGGAAGTAAAGGATAACCTTTCATTTGGGCAAATTTTAAGATATCTTTTTCACGACAATATGCTAAAGGTCTAATCACAATATGCTTGCCATCATCTGTTTTTAATTTAGCAGGCATAGCCTTAATTCTACCTGCATAAAATAAATTTAAAAAGAATGTTTCTAAAATATCATCCGCGTGATGCCCTAATGCAATTTTAGTAGCCCCTATTTCGGATGCTACACGATATAAAATACCGCGACGTAATCTTGCACACAATGAACATATTTGTTTACCTGATGGAATTTTTTCCACAATAATATCATAAACATTCTCATGAATAATATGATATGGTAAACCTTTTTCTTTTAAATAATTTTCCACTAATCCTTGAGGATAATTTGGTAAATTAGCATCTAAATGCACAGGTATAACTTCAAAATGAATTGGAGCACTATGTTGCAAGCTTTGTAGTACGTCTAGTAGCACGTAACTGTCCTTACCTCCAGACATGCACACCATTATTTTATCGCCATCTTCTATCATATTAAAATCAGCAATAGCATTACCTGTAGCATGACGAATTTTCTTCATCAACTTATTCTTTAGATATTCTAAATGTTTTTCATTATTAACATCCATAACTGCGACTCTTTAAATAAATTCCATTAACCAAAAAACAGACCTAGAATAATAAATTATTCTAGGTCTGTAAATTATTTTTTATTTCTTTGAATTTATTAAATTATAAAATTTCAAAAGAACTAATCACGAAGTACTGCACCTAAATCAGTAGCTAAGCCTTTAACAATATTATCAATAGCTGTAGTTACTTCACTTTCTTCTAAAGTTTTTTCAGTATCTTGCATTACAATACCAACTGCAATACTCTTCTTGTTATCAGGTAAATTAGCACCTTGGTAAACGTCAAATACAAATTCATCAACAATCTTGTTACCGCCATTCTTCTTAATAGAAGCAAGAACGTCACTATAGCTGATTGATTTATCAAGCACAATTGCAAGGTCACGACGAATTGATGGATATTTTGAAACTTCCTTGTATGAAGGTAATTTTCTAATACCTAAAGCACTCATCTTTATTTCAAATAAATATACTGCGTGTTTTAAACCTAACTTCTTCTGAATAGAAGGATGAATTAAGCCTAAATAACCAACGCATTCATTATCTTTATAAAGAGCTGCACTAACACCTGGATGTAATGCAGGAATATCACATCTTTGGAAAGTAAAGCTTTCTGGTTGAGCTGTTGTTGCAATTAATGCTTCAACATCACCCTTTAAATCATAGAAATCAAAAGCTCTATTTGCAGTATTCCAAATTTCATCATTAGTATTGCCATTTAAAATACCACCAATCATTTCTTCCTGTCTGATACCATTTTCTGCATTAGTATCAGGAATAAATGTAAGACCAGTTTCAAATAACTTAATATTATTCATCTGGCGATTAATGTTGTAAACAACAGTATTAATTAAACCAGTCCACAAAGTTGTACGCATTGCTGACATATCTGCAGATATTGGAGAAGGTATCATAATCGCATCAACTGCAGGATTAATTGTCTTTAAAGCATTTGGTTCTACAAAGCTATAAGTTACAATTTCATGATATCCAATATCAGCTAATAATGATTTTAGCTTATATGTGGTAATCTTATTTTCTGGTTGCTTAATCATACGTAAAGGAGCAACTGGTTCTAGGTTAGGGATATTATCGTAACCATAGATTCTTGCAACTTCTTCACAGATATCAACAGGAATTGCTATATCATAACGCCAAGATGGAGATGTAACTTCAACAGCTTCACCGTTATCTATTGGAGCTAAACCTAATCTTGCTAAAATATCAAGCACTGTAGCTTTTTCAATATCAATACCAATTACACTATTGATTAAATCATAAGGAACTACAATCTTATTTCTGCTAGGTAAGAATTCTTTATTAAATACTTCGTTTAAAGGACCTGCTTTACCACCACAAATATCTAATAAGTATGCAGTAGCTCTTTCCATTGCAATCGCAGTGATTTCAAAATCAACACCACGTTCAAAGCGATGAGATGCATCTGTTGCTAAACCATATTCACGAGCACGGTTCTTTATTGCGCTTGGAGCAAAATAAGCAGCTTCTAACACAATATCTGCACTATTAGCTTGAACGCCTGTACGACTACCACCGAAAATACCAGCTAAAGCAGCAACACCTTCAGCATCTGCAATAACTAATGTATCATCTTTTAATTTTGCTTCAGCACCACTTAATAAAGTAAGAGTTTCGCCATTTTTTGCTTTACGAACAACTATTTTATCCCTTAAAGATGCAAGGTCAAATGCATGCATTGGTTGACCTAATTCAAGCATTACATAGTTAGTAACGTCAACAATAGCATCAATGCTACGAATACCAGCGCGACGTAATCTTTCTTGCATCCAAATAGGACTTGGTTTAGAAGTATCTAAGCCTTTTATAACACGAGAAATATAACGAGGAGCTGCAGCCTTATCTTCGATTTCAACAGGGAATACATCTGAGATTTCTGGGGTAACTGCTTTAATTTCAGGATATATTACATCAGTCTTTAAAAGAACCCCTATTTCTCTTGCTAAACCTCTAATGCTTAAACAATCTGCTCTATTAGCTGTTAAATCAACCTCAATAGCTTTATCGTTTAATGCAAAATATTCACGTAAATCAGTGCCAACAGGAGCATCACTAGGTAATTCGATAATACCATTACTTTCTTCTGCTAATCCTAATTCCTTATAAGAACAAAGCATACCATTAGAAGGTACACCTCTTAATTTTGCAGGCTTAATTTTAAAATCACCAGGAAGTACAGCACCAACTTTAGCACATGCAACCTTTAAACCTGCACGGCAATTTGGAGCACCACATACAATATCTAAAACTTCTGTACCAACATTGATAGTAGTAACATGTAAATGGTCAGAATCAGGGTGATCAGCACAAGTTAAAACTTCACCAATTACCACGTTATTAAAAACGCCTGCTACATCATCAACAGTATCTACTTCAAGACCTGCCATTGTAATAATGTCTGATAATTCATCTGCTGTCTTTGCATTTGGTACAAGTGTATCGATCCATGCTTTATTAAATCTCATTTATGAAACTCCTTATTTACCAAATTGCTTTAAGAATCTTAAATCATTTTCAAAGAAAGCACGTAGGTCGTTTACACCGTAGCGAAGCATTGTTAAACGTTCAACACCAAGTCCAAAAGCAAAACCATGGTACTTATTTGAATCAATACCAACATTTTCTAGAACTTTAGGGTTTACCATACCACAACCTAACACTTCTAACCATTTACCGTTCTTACCCATAACGTCAACTTCTGCAGAAGGTTCTGTGAATGGGAAATATGATGGACGGAAACGAACTTGTAATTCTTCTTCAAAGAAGTTAACTAAGAAATTATGAAGAATCCCCTTTAATTCTGCAAAAGAAGAATGTTCATCTACTAATAGACCTTCTACTTGATGGAACATAGGAGTATGAGTCATGTCGTAGTCTGGACGATATACTCTACCTGGAACAATTATGCGTAATGGAATATTTTGAGATTCCATTGCTCTAATCTGTACACCAGAAGTTTGAGTACGAAGTAATAAATTATCATTAAAATAGAAAGTATCATGAGTTGAACGAGCTGGATGATCTGGTTCAATACATAATGCATCAAAGTTATGGAAACAATCTTCGATTTCCGGACCTGCTTCAGTACTAAAACCTAAAGCACCAAAAATTTCTTCAATACGTTTTATAGTTCTTGTTACAGGGTGTAAAGAACCTTCTTGTAACTTACGACCTGGTAAGCTAATATCAATTTGTTCTTCCGCAAGTTTTTGCTAAAGCTGCCTGAGCAAACTTTTCACGCTTTTCATTTAAAGCGTTAACAACCTGAGTCTTTGCAGCATTTATCACAGCACCTCTTTTAGGTTTTTCTTCAGGTGATAATGTTGCCATAGCTTTCATTTGTTCTGTAAAAGCACCCTTTTTACCAAGGTATTCTACACGGATTGTTTCGAGCGTTGCTTCATCATTTGCCTGTTCAACCTGTTGTAAAGCTTTCGCAACGAGCTCTTCTAAATTATCCATAACATCCTCATTTTCTTTCAGAAAACTTCACAAGTATATGCACTTGCTTACCTAGATATAATTGAGATAATTTTATTTAAAAATTAACAAAATTATCTCTACAAAAAAATTTAAGTTTTATATTTAAAGAAACTTAAACAAAAATAAGTATTACCGTTTTAATAAAAACCAATAATACTTATTTAAAAAATTAGTACTACAAAGACTCAATTATACTTTAAATGACACCTTTTCTCAAATAATCATTAAGTTTGAAGCATTTAAAAAATAGCAATAAATTTACTAATAAATTATTACCTAAAAATACTTATCAATTTGCAATACTACACTTTGAGTTTTTCAGGTTTAGAAAAATATTCACCTTGTAATAAATCAGATTTATAAACAGATACTTTTTTATAGATATCTTCTGTATTTACATTCTTTATAACTGTTTTAATACCCAGTTTTTTGGCTAGATTTACAAAAGACTCTAAAATTAATTCTACTTTACTATCTTCTTCAAACATTGGTAATTCATCAATATCAATAATAACAAAATCAACACCTAGAGCTTGTTGAAAATAAAAACTAGCAATACCTGTTTGTCCTAAAAATTCTGTAGCTATTTTGATTCCTAATTCTTTAAATCTAACTACAAAATCTTTAACATTTGAGCTATTCTTATTTATAGCATCTTCATTTATAACAATACATAACTTCTGACATAAATCACAATTAGTTTTTAATTTATTTATAATTTCATTTTTAAAGTAGAAATCAGAAATAGTATCATAATTAAATTTGACAAAAATTAATTCTAAATCTTTTAAAGAATTATCTTTTGAATAAAGCTTTATTATATTTTCAATATTAAATTCATCAAATTTAGCAATTAAATTACCACTAATTAAAGAGCGATTTAATTTAGCTAATTCATAAGTTTTTTGATTTTCATCTTGTATACATGCACTTAATTCAACTGCTGTAACAGTCTTACTCTTATTTGAAGAAAATATATTTTGCTTTATATAGCTTACATTCTTATTATCGTAAGCTTTATATAGCATTGTATTAATTGAAACATCGTTATTAAAATCAACATTAGGATTTAAGTCTGAGTTATAAAATAGTACTACATTACTACCTTTCTTCTTTGATGCTTCACAAGTAACATCTGCAAGAGTTAAAAGTCTTGATAAAGAACCTTTAGATTCAGCAATATCAACTACACCAATATTAGCACTAACACCTAACACATTGCCTTTATAATCAAATCTTAGACTTGCTAAATCAATACGCAATTTTTCTACAAAAGCTAAGGTTTGATCTATATAGCTATCTTCCATAATAACGGCAAATTCATTGCTATTTAAACTTACAGCCTTATAGTTTTCAGAAGAATGCTCTTTTATAAATTTAGCAATATTTTTTAGATATTTATCTCCTGCTTCTCTACCCAAACTATCATTAACACTCTTTAAATTATTTATGCATATAAAACACAGATAGTTATTACCATAAGGCAGTTCAATATTATCTTCTCCCTCTTTGGCATACTTTTCTTTTATGATGCTATAAAGAGTTTTATTCATAAAATTACGATTATATAAAGATGTTAAGCCATCATGATATTGCATATAGCTTAATTTACTTTGACGTTCTAATTCTAAAGTTAAATCTGAAATTTCACCTTCAATGATTACAATATCTGTTCCAAAAGAATTACCAATATTAAAATCAAGATCAACAGAAAAACGTAACTTAACATTACAAGTAATAACTTTATTATCGCTACTATTAGTTTTTAAGCGAATTTCAGATGTTACAATCTTATCATTCGAAGAAAAACCAACCATCTTATGTGATAATTTATTTAAAATCTTACGCTTAGTCTTGTTATCTGCACTTGCGGTAAATTCTTTACCATTAGAAGCTTCATCAAGTAATTTAGAAACAAGTTCTTCAAAATCTCTTGGATTTTCACAAATATCATGAAAATTGCTACCAAAAGTATTAAAAAGATCTTTATCTGTTTCAAAATTTAATATCTTTAAAAACGCTGGATTTACTTGTTTAAAACCACCTTCCATGGTTACACTAAACATGCCTTCACTTGCATATTTCACAACTTCTAAATAACGACGTTTACGGGTTCTTGAAATATTATTAGCAAGTACTTTCTTACGCTTTTCACGATATGTCGTATAAGTAAGAGACAACAATACCACTATTACGATGGTACCAGAAACTACATAAAAAGGCGTAACCAATAAAAATGAATTACTAATTAAGTTAGTAAATCTTAATCCAGATAGAAGATTTCCTGTTAAAAATAAAACAATAGCAACCACATAACCAAATTGCAAAAAGTTTTTCTTTATCAAAGAAACAAAAATATAGTACACTCCCCAAAGTAACATAAAGAGTGCAATTACATAAGATTGTAAGAAAGCTGTCGGTACAGAAAAAACTGATAACATTACCATTGTGTACACAATAGTTATAGAAATTACCGAAATACCAAAATTACTCTTAGTAGAGAAATTTATACCTAATATTCTTACTAATAATGCTAGATATTTTCTTAGCTTTGAAGAACTGTAATGTTTCTGTTTTTTCTTACCATAAGAAGCATTAAAAAATTCAAAGCAAGAATATAGTAATCCCCATAAAGAACAAACATTTGCAATCATGTAAATTCTAAATAAAGACTCGTCATATCCAAAAGTTAAATAAGGAAATAGAGTTAAATAGCTTCCTGTCAGACCTATACAAACAAATATGGAGAAAGCAAACACTGAATAATAAATATATTTTCTTTCACGCAAAAATAAAAATAATAAAAAGGTATAGATAAACATTAAAAATGTTATCCCTAAAACTACCCCATTTACTATTTTTTCTACAGTGTCTATTCTTCTAAACTTTATATCAGAATACAATTTAAAAGCAATTTGAGAATTAAAGTCTGCAGAAACATGCACATAAACTTTTTTACTTCATGATTGCTTAATTCAAGAGGAAAAGCATAGTTACTTGTAGGATATGGTTTAGAGCCTAAACCTCTACTTAAACCTGTATGCCATACACGTTGCAAAGCTCCATTTTTTTCAAAAATAAAAATATCTATATTCTGTAAAAAATGGCTATCTATGTATAAGAAAAGATTTTGCTTATCTCCTGACGAATTTCTAATATCAAACTGAAACCATTTAGAGAAAGCATTATTACTAATATTAAAAATGTTTTAGGATCTTGGTTATATTGAGCCCATTTGGCTTTTTTCGTTATTTGCCATGGCCACTCAACATCTTGAAAGCCTTCAATAAAGAATATGTCCTTAGTAATATCTTTATTGGTATGGTTATCATTAACATTAATCGTAACAGTGTTATTTGCGCTTGCTTCAGGAATTCCCCCCACAATAAAAGTGAGACAGAGGACAAAAAAGTAAACAAATAGCTGTTTCACCAAATAATCCTTTTACAACAATATGAGATATATCACAATTTTATTATATTATTTGCAATTAGTAAATTACAAAAACACATTTATAGAAAAAATAAAAAGGTCGAGATTTTTACATCTCGACCTTTTTATTAAGCAATTTTATAAAATATTGATTTTAAATTATGCAAGAGCCTTGCGAGCATTACGGAATGCTCTTAACCAAGGACTAGCTTCTTGCCATTCATCAGGATGCCAGCTATTAGAAACAGCACGCATTGTTCTTTCTGGATGTGGCATTAAAATAGTTACACGACCATCCTTTGTAGTTACGCCAGTGATACCATTTGGTGAACCATTTGGATTGAATGGATAACGTTCTGTAACAGCACCATAGTTATCAATATAACGAACAGCAATATTTCCTGATTGTTCAAAACTTGCTAAATGTTCTGCATTCTTAAATTCTGCACGACCTTCACCATGAGATACCGCAATTGGCATATGAGAACCAGCCATATCACTAAAGAATAAAGATGGAGAATTTTGAATTTCAACTAAGCTAAATCTTGCTTCAAATCTATCAGATTCATTACGTACAAAACGAGGCCAATTTTCAGCACCAGGAATAATATCCTTAAGATTTGAAATCATCTGACAACCATTACATACGCCTAAAGCTAAAGTATCATTTCTGCTAAAGAATGATGAAAATTCATCACGAGCTCTGCTATTAAATAGAATAGATTTAGCCCAACCTTCACCAGCACCTAATACGTCACCGTAAGAGAAGCCACCACAAGCAGCTAACGCTTTAAATTCAGCAAGTGAAACTCGACCAGATAAAATATCTGACATATGAACATCGATACATTCAAAACCAGCTCTATTAAATGCAGCCGCCATTTCGTTTTGAGAGTTAACACCCTGTTCACGTAAAATAGCAATCTTTGGAGCAACACCTTTAGAGATATAAGGAGCTGCAACATCTTCGTTAATATCAAATGTGAGTTTTACATTTAGACCAGGATCTTTTGCGTCAGATTTTGCATCAAATTCGCTCTTCGCACAAGCTGGGTTATCACGTAATGATTGCATTTGATATGTTGTTTCAGCCCAAATTGAACGGAATGTCATTAATTCTTCATTAATTACATCCTTACCTTCACGTCTGAATACTAATCTTAAATCATTATTCAAAGTACCGATTGTATTGATGCAATGAGCAAGACCGTGACCAGAAAGGATATTTAAAACATCTTCCTTCTGCTCTGTACGAACTTGAATTACTGCACCTAATTCTTCATTGAATAATACAGCTAAGTCATCAACACCTAAATTATCTAAATCAATAGTCACACCTGTATGACCAGCAAAAGCCATTTCAGCAACAGTAGTAAATAAACCACCATCTGAACGGTCATGGTAAGCTAAAAGCATACCCTTGCGATTTAAGAATTGAATAGCATCAAAGAAACCCTTTAATTGAGAAGCATTTTCAACATCAGGAGTTTCATCACCAAGTTGTTTATATACTTGAGCTAAAGCAGAACCACCTAAACGATTCTTACCTAAACCTAAATCAATTAAAATTAAAGATGTATCACCTTTGTCAGTACGTAACTGTGGAGTCTTTGTTAAACGAACATCTTCAACACGAGCGAATGAACTAATGATTAAAGACATTGGAGCAATTACTTCACGATTTTCACCGTTTTGTTCCCACTTAGTCTTCATAGACATTGAGTCTTTACCAACAGGGATTGTTACCCCAAGTGTAGGACAAAGTTCTTCACCTACAGCTTTTACAGCTGCATATAAACCAGCGTCTTCACCAGGGTGACCTGCAGCAGCCATCCAGTTTGCAGATAACTTAACACGATCTAATTCGCCGATATCAACGCCTGCAATATTAGTAATAGCTTCTGCTACTGCTAAACGAGCAGATGCTGCATAATTTAATAAAGCTACAGGAGTTCTTTCACCCATTGCCATAGCTTCACCTGCATATGTATCATAAGATGCAGCTGTTACACCGCAATCTGATACAGGAACCTGCCATGGACCAACCATTTGATCACGAGTTACTAAACCTGTAACTGTACGGTCACCAATAGTAATTAAGAATGTCTTTTCAGCAACTGTTGGTAATCTTAAAATTCTTTCAGCAGCTTCTTTTGGAGTTACATTTGAAAGATTTAAAGCTTCACCTTTTGCTTTTAGAGTTGTTACATTCTTATGCATGCGTGGTGGCTTGCCTAATAATACATCTAAAGGTAAATCTATTGGTTGATTACCAAAGTATTCATCGTTTAATAAAAGCTTTCTTTCTTCTGTTGCAGTACCAACTACAGCAAAACAAGCTCTTTCACGCTTACAAATCTTTTCAAAAGTTGGATAACTTTCTTCACTAACAGCAAGAACATATCTTTCTTGTGATTCGTTACACCATAATTCATATGGAGACATGCTAGGTTCATCATTTGGAACTTTTCTTAATTCAAAGTTACCACCACGATTACCATCATTTACTAATTCTGGTAACGCATTAGATAAACCACCCGCACCAACGTCGTGAATAAATAGAATTGGGTTTTCCTTACCCATTTGCCAACAAACGTCAATAACTTCTTGGCAACGACGTTCCATTTCTGGATTATCACGTTGTACTGATGCAAAATCTAAATCTTCAGCAGATTGACCACTAGTCATAGATGATGCAGCACCACCACCTAAACCAATGTTCATTGCAGGACCACCTAAAACAATTAGCTTAGCGCCAATTGGAATGGTACCCTTTTGAATATGTTCATCTCTGATATTACCTAAACCACCTGCTAACATGATTGGTTTGTGGTAACCACGAATTTCTTGACCATTATGGCTATTTACTGATTCTTCATAAGTACGGAAGTAACCATTGATATTTGGACGACCAAATTCATTATTAAAACCAGCTGCTCCTAATGGACCATCAATCATGATATCTAAAGCACTGTCAATACGAGATGGTTTACCAAAATCTGTTTCCCAAGGTTGAACAAAACCAGGAATCTTTAAGTTAGAAACAGAGAAACCACACATACCAGCCTTAGGCTTTGAACCTACACCTGTTGCGCCTTCATCACGAATTTCACCACCAGAACCTGTTGCAGCCCCTGGATATGGAGAAATTGCTGTTGGGTGATTGTGAGTTTCTACTTTCATTAAAATTTGAATCTTTTCATTATGATATTCAAATTTATGATTGTCAGGATTTGGGAAGAATCTTCCTGCTACAGTACCTTCCATTACTGCTGCATTATCTTTATAAGCACTTAAAACATAGTTTGGAGTATGTTCATAAGTGTTCTTAATCATCTTAAATAAAGATTTTTCTTGTTGCTTACCATCAATTACCCAATCTGCATTGAATACTTTGTGACGGCAGTGTTCTGAGTTTGCTTGAGCAAACATATATAATTCGATATCGTTAGGATTACGATTTAATTTGGTAAAGCTATCTACTAAGTAATCCATTTCGTCAGAAGATAAAGCTAAACCTAATTCAATATTAGCTTCTTCTAAAGCTTCACGACCACGACCTAAAATATCAATTGAAACTAGAGGTTTTGGTTGTTGACTACCAAATAATTGTTCACAAGATTCTAAATCAGTAAACACATATTCCATCATACGGTCATGAATTACTGATTTTACAGCTTCGATATCTTGAGCAGTAGCACCTTCAATATGATAAGCAATACCACGTTCTAAACGTTCAATCTTTGATATACCACAATTGTGAGCAATATCTGTTGCCTTTGAAGACCATGGAGAAATAGTACCAGGGCGTGGAGTAACTACAAATAACATGCCTTTCTGTTCATGTTCTGTAATATGTGGACCGTAGGTCAAAAGCTTCTTTAAAACGTCTAATTCTGCATCATTTAATGCACTAGACAATTTTGCAAAGTGAACATATTCTGCATACACAGAAGTGATCTTTAATCCTTTTTCCGCAAAAGCTGTTAATAATTTCTTAACACGGAATTCAGAAAGAGCAGGTGCTCCACGTAAAATTTCCATTGATATCTTCCAATATTTTATATTTATTGCACTTGAATTAATGAAATAAAATTCACCTTAAAAATCGGGCGAATTTTACATCACTAATTATAGAGAAGTTAGCGTCAAAAGTATAGTTTGAAAATTACAATGTAACTTAAATTACTATTATTTTAACTCTAAGAAGTAAAGTTTTACTCTGTTAACATATCTATTAATATATCTATTAACAGAGCATTAAAATTCAAAATTTTATTAAATGTTTTCCACAACTGTTGTTTCTTGTTCTTTTTCAAAATGTATTGTGTACAACACATGTCTATGCTGACGATTACGACGCTTCTGTTGCGCTAAAGGATTACGATGTTTTGATAATCTGCTTGCCGGAGATTTCAATAATTTTCTTACTCTTCTCATAAGATTTATCCTATATACACTGATATAAAGACATTCAGCAACTGAACAACTAACTTGGGATTTTATATTGCTATTTTTTATCATCAAACGATGAGACCAAATTTTTTATATAAAAAATTTTTCTAAATGATAAAAAAAATCACATGTAACTTTAATGATGTGGATTATCCTACTTTAAAAAGATAAAGTACAGTATTTTTGTTTTAAACAGCGCAAATTTTTTTTATAAGTTTCTTGACTTTTGATGTAAAAAAAAGAAGTAACTCACGTCACTTCTTTTTAAATATTAATAAAACATTTACAAACTAGTGATTTCCTACCACTCCATCAGTATAAAACCACACACCGTTTTCTTTTTTAAAATTAGCAATTTCTGTAAGTTTGCCATACTGATTACCAACTCTGAATAATGCTTCATAATCAATTTGAGCTGTGTCATCATTTTCCACAACATTATTTATAATAAGTTTAGTGTAAATAATGTCCTTACCTTCTCTTGCTAATGTTTTTGCAGTCATTTTAGGTTTAAAATCAGGATGCCAAGTTCTAATAATATGCTCATACTTGTGTAACTTATTAGCCACAAATCTAGATCTTAAAACCTCTATAGGAGAATCTTTAATATCTTCACTATTGTCTATAAATCTAGCACAACATTCATTATAGTTTTTGCCACTACCACATGGACAAAGTGCCTTATTAACTTTTTTCAGACATTAGTTAAATCCTATTTTTCTTTTTACGATCTGCTTTTTGTTTTTAACAAATTGCATCATACGTTTTTTCTTACGAATCTGACTTTGAGTTAATTTATTTTTCTTACCTTCAAATGGATTTTCACTTTCCACAAATTCAAGTGAAATTGGAGTTCCAATGATATGAAGACTCTTTCTAAAGTAATTTATTAAATAGCGCTTATAAGAATCTGTAATATCACGAGTTTTATTACCATGAATTACAAATCTTGGAGGATTATAACCACCAGCATGAGCATACTTCAATTTGATTCTGCGACCATTTGAAAGCGGAGCTTGTAATTCTTGAGTTGCCATTTCTAAAATTCGATTTAACTTAGAAGTACTCACTCTTGTAGTTGCAGATTTATATGCAGCCTGTAAAGATTCAAATAAATGACCAACACCTGTACCGTGTAATGCAGAAATAAAGTGAATATCTGCAAAATCCACAAATCCTAAACGTAGATTTAATTGTTCTTTTACTTGTTCTTTTACATCTTTATCCAAGCCATCCCACTTATTAACAGCAATAACAAGTGAACGACCACTTTGGATAATAAAACTTAACAAACTCATATCTTGATCTGTAACGCCTGCATTTGCATCAATAACCAATAAAGCCACGTTACAATCTTCAATTGCTTGTAATGTTTTTACAACAGAGAACTTTTCTACAGCTTCATTAACTTTCTTTCTTTTTCTAACACCAGCGGTATCAATAACAATATAGTGTTCACCATCTTTTTCTAAAGGAATATAAATGGAGTCTCTTGTAGTACCAGGTAAATCATATACAATCACACGATCTTCACCTAACATTCTATTGGTAAGTGTTGATTTACCTACATTTGGTCGACCTACTATAGCAAACTTTAAAGGAAGATCTGCAAATGGAACTTCAGGTGTTGCTTTAGAAGACGTAGATTTTTTACCTTCAAAACTATCTTGTTCTTTATCAGATAACTCATTTTCTGTTTTATCAGTATCTTCACTCTTCTTTAGACCATGTCTAATTTTCCATTCATACCAATTAAACCCACCACCTTGTTTATCGGTTGGAACATCATCTAAGAATTCAAAACCTTTTTCCCAAGCTATAGCTTCTGCATCATCAAAAGGACCTGGTAGTGGTAGTTGGTGTTCTTGGCCATCTTCAAGTACTGGAGCTACAACTTCATCTAAAAGCACCCCAACCCCTCTACCATGAGCTGCAGCAATAGGATATATTTCCCCGAAACCTAAAGCATATAATTCAGCTATAGCGATGTCTGCATCAAGACCATCAATTTTGTTCGCAACAACAACTGTTTTTTTCTGATTTTTTCTAATATAGTCTGCGATTAGATAATCACCAGCAAGTAAACCAGCTTTAGCATCAACTAAGAATAAAACTAAATCTGCTTCATCAATAGCCTGTAAAGACTGAGAAGCCATTTCAGTTTCAACACCTTCTTCTGTACCATCAATACCACCAGTATCAATTAAGATATACTCATGATCATTGTACATTGCACGACCATACTTACGATCGCGAGTAAGTCCTGGAAAAATCTGCAACTAATGCGTCTCTAGTTTTAGTAAGACGATTAAAAAAGTGTAGACTTACCAACATTTGGACGTCCTACTAGAGCTACGACTTTTGCCATATTTTTCAAACCCTCTGTGTCTTTATTTAGACTTTAAAAATTGCGTTATTTTCTAGCTACTTTACGCAACAATTATTCTTCTACGTTTTCTTCAAAATCTTTCTTTGATTTTAATGAATACGCGTGTAATTCCCCATTTCTTGTTACTACATATGCAATATCATCACTGATAACAGGAGCAACATAAATACCACTACTATCTACTTGTTCTTGATAAACAAAATGACCTGTTACCCCATCAAGAAAATATAAATAACCTTCGTAATCCCCAACTAATACATAGTCTCCTAAATAAGCTGGAGCTGTTACTAATCTATAAGTTAAAGCACTATTAACCCAACGTTCTGAGCCATCCATACGAATAACCGCATGCACATGTCCGTTTCTATCAGTAACCGCAATATCAGATAAATCATATGCTAAATCTTGATAACTAGCATAATTTCTACTCCAAATATTACTAAATTGCGGCAACTCTATTCCTTTTAGTTCTCCAGATATGCCTACAGCATACACTTCATTACTAATAACTACAGGAGAACTTACAACGTCATTTAAACGCGATAATTGAGTAGCACCTCTTGCAACCCCAATAGTTACTTGCTTTATTAACACACCTAATTGAGTGTTAATAAAGTTAAGTTTACCATCAACACTACCATATGCTACTACTTCATTGTTAATAACCACAGGAGCAGAAGAACCACGTAATGCTAATATTTTAGAATCATTACCTGTTGACCAAATTTCTTCACCATTACTTGAATTTAAAGCATATAAATGACCTGAAGATGTCATTACATAAAGCTTATCATAGTCATATGCAGTTGCAGCAATAATTTCAGTACCGATATTGTGTTTCCAATATAATTCACCATCTTCGGCATTTAAGGCATATACATAACCATTTTCAGCAGGAATATAAATATATCCATCACCTAATGTGATACCTCCTGATAAACCTACAGAACGACGATTATCATTTTCATCTTCATCGCTTATATCGGTATGCCAAAATTTAGAACCTGTATATTTATCAAAAGCATACACATCACCATTTCTAGATGCTGCATAAACCTTTTTATCATCAACGGCAGGACTTAATCTAGAATAAAAGTGACCAACCCCAGAACCAATCGAACGATCCCACAAGTGATTAACTGACAATGTATTTGTTATTCTTGGAGCTTCTACAGGTTCATACACATCTACATCAAATGAGCAACCACATAATAAGCCCACCATGCCAAGAACTGTAAAAAACTTTCCAAAACGCATCTGCATTATCCTTAAACTTTTTATATTAATATTGTGGAATAAAAATCTTTTCACAAATTTAAAAAAGATTATTCCTCTTTAGTAATAAAAAAATCACTATATAGAGGAATAATCGGTTAAAAATTATATCACTATAATTTTAATTATTTTGCACTATCTGTTGCTACATCTTCTGTAGCTGCAGCTTCAGCTTGTTCAGCCTTTACTTCACCTAAATTTAAACTAGGAACACCTTCAGTGCTAAGTAAACTATTTCTCTTAAATTCTATTTGCTTTTTAAATTCTTCTGCTACAACTTCTAAAGCAGCATTATAATTTTCAACTGCTTTATCGTTGTTCTTAGCTAATGCATAAGTGTCACCGATTAAGTCTAACACTTGCCCCTTGAAGTTATCATGTTTAACTTCAGCTAAGATCTTTAAAGCATCATCTGTTTTGTTTAATTCATTAGCAAGTCTTGCTAAACGTAAACGAATTAAATCATCAACAATAGCATCACCACCAATGGCATTCTGTAAAATATCAAAACCAGCTTGTAATTCATTAGCATCAATTTTTGACTTTGAGAGTTTTACAGCTGCTAATTGCTTTAGAACACCACTATTGTTATCTACATAATCCTGAATTTGTTTTAATTCTTCAGGAGAAATTGCGTTATTTTCAAATATTGTAGTATAGAAGTTAGCAAAATTATTTTCTCTAGTAGCATTTACATGGTCTCTGTAAATCCAAACCCCGGTAATAACTACTAATGCTAAAAAACACCACCAAAAATGCTTTTCCAGTTTTGACTCCACCATTGTTGAAACTCTTCTTCCTT
This sequence comes from Succinivibrionaceae bacterium WG-1, assembly GCA_000222855.1. Classification (GTDB taxonomy): domain Bacteria; phylum Pseudomonadota; class Gammaproteobacteria; order Enterobacterales; family Succinivibrionaceae; genus WG-1. The sequence continues at coordinate 63,546 of GL995221.1, forward strand.
TTGCTTTTCATCAGCTTCAATAATATCAACCATAATATTCTCCCTTCTATTTTTACTTATTAAAATATGTTATGGTTTCGTCAAGTTTTAAACAAACCTGTTCACCAGTGCCTAAATTTTTAATTGCAATTTCTTGCTTTTGAGCTTCATCATCACCAATCAATAAAGCAAATTTGGCATTAACTTTATCAGCATGAGCAAGCTGTTTCTTTAATTTTCCACCGCCACAATGTACTAACACTCTAGCTTCTGTGTTTTGACGTAATTGATTTGCAACTTGGAGTGCATACTTAGTTCCTTCATCTCCCATTGCACAAACAAGAACATCTATTTCAGGTTGAGCTTCAACTAAATTTAATGATTGTAATAAAAGAATTAGTCTTTCTAAACCAATTGCAAAACCAATAGCAGGTGTTGCTTGACCGCCTAATTCTTCAACTAAACCATCATAACGACCACCGCCACATACAGTTCCTTGAGAACCAAGAGCAGTAGTAACCCATTCAAAAACTGTTAAATTATAATAATCTAATCCTCTTACTAAACGGTCATTTAAGGTATACTTTATTCCTAAAGCATCTAAGTAATTACATAGACCATTAAAATGTTGATTAGTTTCATCGCCAAAGTAATCTTTTAGCTTCGGAGCGTCTGCTAAAATTGCAATAACATCTGGATTTTTAGTATCAAGCACACGTAATGGATTAGTATACATACGACGCTTGCAATCTTCATCTAAAACGTCAACATGTTGTTCTAAAAAAGCCACTAAGCTATCGCGATAAGCTTTACGTTCTTCTGAACTTCCTAAAGAATTAAGTTCTAACTTAACATGTTCAGTTAAACCTAATTTTTTTAAATTGTTGCAGTAAATAATATTATTTCAGCATCAATATCAGGACCTTTTAAGCCAAATACTTCGCATCCGAATTGATGGAACTGACGATATCTACCCTTTTGAGGACGTTCATGACGAAACATTGGTCCGGTATACCATAAACGTTGTTCTTGATTATAAGTAATACCATTTTCAAGACATGCTCTTACGCATCCTGCAGTACCTTCTGGACGAAGAGATAAATAGTCACCATCTCTATCCTTGAAAGTATACATTTCTTTTTCTACGACATCAGTTACTTCACCAATAGCTCTAGAAAATAAATTTGTTTTTCAACTATAGGAAATCTAATTTCACTAAAACCAAAAGAAGCTGCTGTTGTTTTAAAACTTTTTCGACCTGTTGCCATACATTACTTTGGCCAGGAAGAATATCATTCATACCACGAATAGCATTAATTTTAACTGCCATTTTTCTTTCCAAAAATTTTTATTGCGATTTTATAAGTTAATCTGTAATAAATAATACTGAGCAATTATAACAAAGTTATAATTTTTATTGGTCTAATATTATTTTTGCTATTTTTATATTTTTAAAATTGTTTGTTGTTGTCTTTTAGCAACTATATTTCTAATTTTTGCTTCAAGTTCATCAACTAAACTTTCTTTAGGTAAACGACCTGCAACTTTACCTTCTTCATAATAGATAGCATCATTTTTTGCACCACATACCCCAAGTAATGCATGACTTGCTTCTCCAGGTCCATTTACCACACATCCCATTATAGCCACATCAAAGGAGTCATTTACGTCTGATAAACGTTTTTCTAATGCATCAACAACTCCAATAACATCTATTCCTCTTCTTGAGCAAGTTGGGCATGCAATAAAGTTAATACCTCTATTTCTTAGTTTTAATACCTTTAAGATATCAAAACCTACTTTAACTTCATCAACAGGGTCTGCAGCAAGAGACACGCGTAATGTATCACCAATACCTTCTCTTAACAACCATGATAAACCCATAGCACTCATAATAGTGCCTCTTCTAAAACCACCAGCTTCAGTGATACCTAAATGCAATGGTTGTTCTATTTTTGAAGCTAAAAGCTTATAAGATTCATAAGCTAAAAATACATCTGAAGCTTTTACTGATACTTTAAATTGATCAAAATTATTTTTTTCTAATATATCAATATGTCGCATTGCAGATTCAACCAACGCTTCTGGAGTTGGTTCTTTATATCTTTCAAGTAAATCTCTTTCTAAAGAACCTCCATTTACGCCAATACGAATAGGAATTCCATGGTCTTTTGCTGATGCTACTACTTCACGAACTCGAGCTTCACTACCTATATTACCAGGATTTATTCTTAAGCAATCAGCTCCATATTCAGCTGTCTTTAAAGCAATACGATAATCAAAATGAATATCAACAACAACAGGAATAGGTGATTGTTTCTTAATTTCCTTAAAAGCTTCGGCAGCTTCCATGTCAGGAATACTAATTCTCACAATATCAGCACCAGCTTCTGCGATTGCTTTCACTTGAGCAACAGTTGCAGCTACATCCTTGGTATCGGTATTAGTCATACTTTGTACTGATATTGGAGCATCACCCCCAACAGGTACATTACCAACCATTATTTGTTTTGAAGCTCTTCTTTTAATAATAGAACTCTTTATCATTGCTTTTTCCAACAAAATAACTATTTATTCAGTAAAAGGCTTTATTTGGCCTGATTTTAAATTTTTATTCACAACTTTGGGAGCAACAGTTGTATTTGCAGAAGTACTTGAAACTTTCTTTGTTGCATCCTTTGCATTATTGCTTGATGTTGTTTTTACACTCTTTTGAGTATTGTTAGGTTTAACTCCCATTTCTTCTGCAAGTGATCTAATTTCCCCCAATTTTAAAGGCTTTTTATTTGTAGAAGAATTTACTGTAGTTGCTTTAGGAGCAAAATTGTTTTGAACTTTTACTTGGGTATTTTTATTCTTATTTACAACATTTTTAATTGTTTCATTATTTTTTGCTGTAGCAACTTTTGTTTTTTCTATTGTCTGTTGTTTTATAGTATTTGTTTTAGTTGTGCTTACATTAGGTTTACTTGCATTAACAGTAGTTTTGGTAACTTTGTTTTTGATATCTTGAGATACTTTATTTTCTGTATTAGTTACTGTCTTTTTAACTTCATTGCTAACTGTATTTACAGCTTGAGTTGTTTCTTTTACAGTATTACTTACAACATTGCTATTCACATTATTAGAGTTATTTTCAATATTTGTATCATTTAAAGATTTAGCAACATTTGATACCGTTTCATCAATCACAACAGTATTGCTACCCTCAAAATTATCAGCAGAGTTTAGCATGTCATCAGCCATATTGTTTAATTCTTCGGTAACAATTTCATCATTTAAATCTTTCACAAATTCATTTTGATTTAAATTTAATTCTGAAGCTTTAACTGTATCTGTATTATTTTGAATTTCTTCAGCAATTGCTGCTTTTTTACTTAAATCTACAGCTTCTTCTATATTTAAAGAATTACTTACTTGCTTATTAGAATTCAAATCAATTTCATTATTAGAATCATTATTGTTGCTGCTTTTGGTTAAAAACATACAAAATATAATTAAAAAAACAACAACTCCAAAAATTCCTAAATATAACTTAAATTTTGAATTTTGAGTTTTTTCTTTTTCCTTACTTGCTACAGATATTTCATGAATTGATTTAACAACTTTTAAATCTGCACCTAATAACTTAGCATATGCTAAACAATCACCTAAACGTAGATGTGCAAAACGCCCTTTTTCCATATCGTTTAATAAGTAACTTCTAATTTGTAATTGTTCTGTTACTTGCATTAAACTAATGCCTTTATTTTCACGTAATTTTCTTAAATGTTCACCAAAAGCTACGGCGTCTAATTTACTGTTTGGAGTAGCTACTTTTGATTGTTCGTTATTCATTTTCTATTCCTAGCAACATTACTCAAAATTAAATTACTACTTAAATTTTGAGTAATGTATACTCTATTTTTGTTTTTATATTATTTTTAATATTTTGCGTTTATATAATCTTTTGCTTCTTGAGTATCTTTAAACTTATTAACAAGTTTACGGCCATACACCTCAGCATCAGCATACTTTCCTAACTTTGTAGCTATTTTTACTTTTAAGAATAAGCTTTGCGCACTATTATTTTTTTCAAATAAATCATATCTACGCATTAAGAAGTCAGCTCTTTCATAATTTCCTCTTTCATATGAGAAAGAAGCATAATTAAATAAAATATCTGGCTCACTACCACCATAATTATATGCTAATTCAAAATACTTCTGAGTAAGGTCTTTATCTCCCTTATTATAAGAACATAAAGCCGCTTGTTGATAAGCTGCCCCAACATCAGGGAAATTAGGTTTAGCTACTGTTTCCTCAAATAATTTCAACCCTTCATCATATTTTTTTTGGCTACAAAGGTATTGACCATAACGCATAGATAAATAGCCTGATTTTGGATATTTTTCATATCCCTTTTTTAATATCTTGCCAGCATTAACTGCATCACCTACATTCACATAATAATATCCCCATGCAAGATATAAACCTTCAGAACCTGAGTCATATTTTTCAGCAATCTCTAAATTCTTTTTAGCTTCTGTCATATGCATTTGAGAAATTTGCGCCATCGCAAGATTTACACGAGCATTTGCAGCTTTTTCATAGTCAACTATATCAACTGAACGAGTGATTTCATTACCATTACTATCTTTACCAATTACAATTTCAGAAGAAGATACACATCCAAAAAGTAATACAGTTCCTAATAAAATCAACAATGTGTTTTTACTATTCATAAACTTTAACCTTGCATTCATCAGTCTTTATTATCATCATTAAGAAAGATAATTTTCTTAAGTTGCAATGTTTATAATTCATTGCTTTTTATAAATTATTTTAGTTATTCTAAAACTTCATTACTCGTAAAACGAGCAATTTTCTTCATCTTGTTCTTTACTTCACCAACAAGTTGTCCACAAGCTGCTTTTATATCATCACCTCTAGTCTTTCTAGTAACCACTGTAAAACCATGATCTATTAAAACTTGATAAAATTTATTTACAGCTTCTATACTTGGTTTTTTAAATGAACTATCTTGATGAGGATTAAATGGTATTAAATTTATCTTACAAGGAGTATTCGCCAATGTTTTTGCTAATTCTTTCGCTTGTTTAGGAGAATCGTTCACGCCTGCTAATAAAACGTATTCAATAGTAACTCTACCGCTATTTGCATTTGATTTTGATACATATCTAGCAACAGCGTCTAAAATAGATTTGATATTATAACGTTCATTTAAAGGAACTAATTTAGTTCTTAACTCGTCATTAGGTGCATGTAAAGATATCGCTAAAGCAACATCTATCATATCTCCTAATTTATCAATATTTGGTACAACACCGGCAGTTGAAATAGTTACACGACGCTTAGATAATCCAAAACCTAAATCATCAAGCATAATCTTCATTGCAGGAACTACATTATCTAAATTAAATAGAGGTTCCCCCATTCCCATTAATACTACATTGTCTATAGCTCGTAACTTAGGATTTGGTGTAAAACCTATACAAGATGTAGCACGCCATACTTGACCAATGATTTCGGATGTTTTTAAATTACGGTTATAACCTTGCGCCCCTGTTGCACAAAAAGCACAATTTACTGCACAACCGACTTGGGTTGAAACACATAAAGTAGCTCTATCACCATCAGGAATATATACAGTTTCTATTAACTGTCCGTCCCCTGCGTCTAACGCCCATTTAATTGTGCCATCAGCACTATTATTTTGAACTTTTATTTCTGGAGCCTTGATATAAGCGATTTCACTAAGCTTTACTTGTAAATCTCTTTTGATATTAGTCATTTCAGCAAAGTCAGTAACACCAAACTGATAAATCCACTTCATAATTTGTTTAGCTCTAAATTTTTTTTCACCTAAGCTTTCAACAAATTTTTCTAAAGCTTCATAATCAAAATTCAGTAGATTAATCTTAGATTCTTCGCTCATCAATCTTTAATTCCAAAACAATAAAACACTATATTACACATAAACGTTGATTATATCAAAACTCACGTTTACTGTCATTTATATGACAAAAAATTAAAGAAATCTTAATAAAAAAAACACTTCATAAATTTTTATGAAGTGTTTCTTTGAGAGCAACCTTTATTATAAAATCAAATAATAAAAGCCATAGTATTTTTACTTTAATCTAGCGAGTACGGATACATATTTCATCTTCTGCAAAAAAATATGATATTTCTCTTTCAGCTGCCGCGATACAATCTGAACCATGTACCGCATTTTGATCAATTGAAACTGCATAATCTGCTCTTATGGAACCTGCTCGAGCTTTTTTAGGATCAGTCTCACCAATAACTTCACGATGACGTCTTACAGCATCTTCCCCTTCTAAAACTTGAACAACAATAGGACCTGACACCATAAAGTCTATAATTTCTTCAAAAAAACTTTATCTCGTAAATGAGCATAAAAACCACGTGCTTCGGCACGAGTTAAATGAACCATTTTTATGGCAATAATACGCAATCCGGCATTTTCAAAACGGTGATAAATATCACCTATCAAATTACGAGCAACAACATCAGGTTTTATAATTGAAAAAGTGCGTTCTATAGCCATATCTTTACCCCTAAAGAACTATGAGTAATTCTTTAAATATATAGTTATCCATAAATTTATAATTTTCCCAAATAATCTTTAATTATCTTTATTGTATAAAGATCTTTTTATTATAAAAATTTCTTCTTCTATTATTTTCAATAATTGAAACTTTTTATGGGATAACAAAAATTTGTAATTATATTTGTATAGATAAGTGTAAAACAAAAAAGAGGACATGAAGTCCTCTTTATCTTAAATTGTGATGTAATTATTGCTTAAGAGGCAATTTTTTCCATGTAGTGCATGATAGATCGCACTCCATGACCTTTGCCTCCGACATTGTAAGCGCTATTTGCCACTTTTTGATAAGAAGCTGACAAATCAATATGAATCCACTTATTGGTGTCACTTACAAAATGACTTAAAAATACCGCTGCACTTGTTGCTCCAGGAATACCATCGCCAGACGCTGAATTAGTTATATCTGCCACGCTTGAACTACAAATGCCTAAATGCATTTTGGCAAAAGGTAACTCCCAAGCATACTCAAATTTTTCAGTAGCACTATCTACAAAGGTATTAGCAAGCACTCTATTTAACGAAAGTACTGCATTATAATCTCTACCAACTGCGACCTTGGCAGCTCCTGTTAAAGTAGCAGCGTCTATAATATATTCTGCTTCACTTGAAGCTTTTATTAAACCATCTGCTAAAACTAAACGACCTTCTGCATCTGTATTGGCAATTTCCACAGAAACATTATTAGGATAAGTAATAATATCACCTACTTTCATTGCAGAACCTGACACTACATTTTCGGCACAACATAGATACGCTTTTACATGATGATTGAAGTTTTTAATAGCAGCAAGTGCTATTACCCCTGCAACTGTTGCAGCACCACCCATATCAGAATGCATAGAACGCATTAGTTCAGAAGGCTTTAAACTATAACCACCAGTATCAAAAGTAATACCTTTACCAACCAAACCAAATTTTACTTTTGAATCTTTTAAAGGATTCCATTCTATTTCGTATAAACAAGGTTTGTTTTTACTACCATTGCCAACCGTAGCAATTCCCACTAAGTTATTAGTAACTAAGTCTTCTTCTTTTAGACACTTTATGGAGAAACTATCGTTATTAACAATATGAGCTAACTTAGTTAATTCATCCCCAAATGAATAAGGATTTAACTTATTTGCAGGTAAATCAATAGTATCTCTTACCCAAGATATAATAGCTTCTTCATTCCAAAAAGAATTATTACCTTTTAAGCTTTCACATGATAATTTAGTTTTCTTCTTTAAATCTCTAAAACCAATTGCAAAAGCATGCGCCAATTCTTCATCCCAAGATGCATAATCTGAATTGATTAAATTTATATTTAAATATCCTAAGGCCAAAATCTTCTTAGCTGCTTTTTGCACTTTTAATAAAACATCTCTTTTGTCTTCAAGTGCATTTTGTAACTCAAAATTTTTAGCATTTTTTTTAGAATCTGAATTTGCAACACTTGTAGATTTGGATATATCTAGCGCAGTTAAATCAATTGCAATATATACACCTTTTTCATCAAAATAGATGTTTTCAGAACTAGGCCAATAAGTTGGCAAACTATCTTTTTTAACAAAACTTACATTGATTGTTTTCATTTCTTTAGAATTTTCAGAACTCATTTTATACATTCCATCCTGTTCCTAATTGTTTGGCATCTTCATAAGCTTTTTTTACATATGAAATTGCGAAATCGATTTCTTCTTCTGTGGTAAAGCGACCAATTGAAAATCTTATTGAACTATGGGCGTCACTATCTGATAAACCTAAAGCTTTTAACACAAAAGATGGATTTAATGAGGCTGATGTACAAGCAGAACCTGTGGATACAGCTATATCTCTTAAAGATATTAAGAAGTTTTCACCATTAACACCTGTAAAAGTAATATTTAGATTTGTTGAAACTCTATCTTTATCACTGCCATTTAATTTAGTCCCAGGAATTGCTAAAATTCCATCTTTAAGTTTTTGTTGCAAGAATGAAGTATGTGCAACATCTTCTTTAAAACGCTTTTTAGCAAGTGCAAAAGCTTCTCCCATACCAACTATTTGATGAGTAGCTAAAGTTCCTGAACGCATTCCACGTTCATGTCCACCTCCATGAACAATAGCTTGTGGTTTTGGAGCCTGTTTAGACACATAAAAAGCACCTATACCCTTAGGTCCATAAATCTTATGAGCACTAAAAGATAGATAATCAACATTCATATCTTTTACATCAATCTTTACTTTACCTGCACTTTGAGCACAGTCACTATGAAATAAAGCACCTTTATCATGAGCAACTTTTGCTAACTCTTTAAGGTCTTGAATTACCCCAATTTCATTGTTAACATGCATAAGGGATACTAATAAAGTATTATCATCAACCACATCTGCCAGCATTTGTGGCGTTACAATACCTTGAGCATTTGGGGTTAAGTAACACACTTCAAAACCTTGTTGTTCAAGATAAGAACAAGGATCTAAAATAGCTTTGTGTTCTATTTTAGAGGTTATTATTTTTCTTCTTTTACTTACGTTTAGTTGACTCAGAGCAACTCCTATTGTTGCTAAATTATCACTTTCTGTGGCACCAGAAGTAAAAATAATATCTCGAGAATCAGCATTAATTAAATCTGCAATTTGAGTACGGGCAATATCTACTAATTCCGCAGCTTCCCAACCATATTTATGAGATTTAGAAGCGGGATTTCCAAAGGTACCATCCAAAGTTAAAGCGGTAAACATTTTTTCTGCAACTTTAGGATCAACTGGAGTTGTTGCACCATAATCTAAATAAATTGGTAATTTCATTTTAGTTATATTGTTTAATCTGTATTAGTGTTAATTTTTATATATTAATTTTGTCAAATTAAGCTTATTTAGCCATTCTTAAAAATATTTATCCCCAATATCTTTAAAATAGGTTTAAATAAGTTTTCTAGTTTTTATTCTTGTTTATTTGTTACCATAAAGTTTTATTATTTCTGGTAGCATATCTGCCATTGCTTGACCGCGATGACTAATTCTATTCTTTAATTCAGGTTCCATTTCAGCCGCAGTCATACCTAAAAGTGGCACATAAAAAGAAGGGTCATAGCCAAAACCATTTTGGCCTCGTTTATCTAAAATAATTTCTCCATTCCAAGAACGTTGAAAGATAATTGGAGTAGGATCTTTATAATGTCTCATTAAAACCAAAACACACCAATATCTAGCGCTTCTTTCTGATGCAGGAAACTTAGCAACATTTGATAATAATAAATCTAAATTCGCTTCATCTGTAGCATTTTCACCACTATAACGTGCTGAATATACCCCTGGCTCACCTTTTAAACAATCAACTTCAATACCAGAATCATCTGCAATAGCAGGTAGTCCTGAAATAAAAGAAGCATGACGAGCTTTAATAATAGCATTTTCCACAAAAGTGGTACCATCTTCAACAGGTGGTTTTACATTAAATTCGCTTTGTAAAACAATCTCAATTCCTGTATTAGTTAGCATTTTTTCAAATTCTCTAGCTTTACCTTTATTACCTGTTGCTAAAACAATGCGTTGTACCATAACTACTACGACCTATCTCTTTTTATTTTATTTTAAATTTTTAGCCAAATTTACTTTTTAATCAATTGTGTAATTTTACCATTACAAGAAACTTTCAAGCATAGTATTTACAAATAAATGACCTTTATGAGTAATATGTAGAATCCCGTTATCAATGGTAATCAAACCTTCCGTTTCAAATAAATGTAATTTATCTGTAATCAAATCTAACGATAATCCTGTATACTTTTCAAATTCATTTAATGCAAAATCTTCAAATAACCTTAGTCTATTTAAAAAATATTCAAATGGGAGTTCGTCATCTGAAACTACATGCAAGTCTGCAAGGTATTGATATTTCTTCTTAATTTTTTTAAACAATCATTTAAATTGTTTAAATGCGTTTGAGAATAACAAGATTTAAATTCTTTAAAAAACTCATTAGTTTCATTTAATAAATTATCTTGCTTAGATTTAAAACTTTCCGCAACTTCACTAATATACTTAAAAGGTTCTTCAACTCTTGCGTGTCTTATAATCCCTTGAGATGTTGTAATTTTACCATGCCCCCCTGCTCCAATTGCAAGATAATCTCCAAATCTCCAATAATTAGTATTGTGTTTACATTTTTGATTATTTTTTGCAAAAGCACTTACTTCATAATGTTCATAACCGTTATTTTCAAGTAATTCAAAACCATTTAACACGGTATTTTCAATCGTATCTTCATTTGGTAAATTTTGAACATTATTTTCAAAAAATGCCGTTCCCTCTTCTAAAGTCAATTGATACCAAGAAATATGTGGTGGATTAAAAGCTATAACATCTTTTAAATCTTGCATAGCTTCATTAGTTGTTTGATTAGGTAATGAATGCATTATATCAACATTAAAATTATCAAATATTTCCTGACAATTTTTCATGGCAGATATTGCTGTATCACGATCATGAATTCTTTTAATTTGTACTAACGAATCATTATTTAAGCTTTGCACCCCTAAACTTAATCTATTTATGCCGCAATTTTTATAATCTAAAAGTGAAGCTTTTGAAACAGTTCCAGGATTTGCTTCCATGCTAATTTCAATGTCTGCGGAAAAATTAAATAATTTATTTATTTCATTTAATATTTGTGATATTTGTGAAGCTGTAAATAAAGAAGGAGTTCCTCCTCCAATATAAATAGATTCTATGGTTCTATTAGATAATTCTTGGCCCCAAAAATTTTTATATTAAAAATATCTTGTATTAAAGCGTTAACATACGCAGTAAAAGCAGTATTGTTATTTGGTTTTACACTTGAATTAAAATCACAATATGGACACTTTCTAACACACCAAGGTGTATGTATATAAAATCCAAGTTTTGGTATTTCTAAACTTCGTATCAACATATGTATCCTTTAATTCAAAGTTACACTTCGAAAAATAAAATATTTTATTTCTTTACTTCAATATGAACTGCATCATCAACCATTTTTACATCAATTTTTTCATTAGATTTAATGAGGCCTTTCACCACTAAACCTAAACGTAAAAGTTCTGGTAAATCAAAATCTGAAACATTAACATTATTACCAAGATTATCTTTTAAAGATGCTAACTTAAAACTACAATTTGCACATGAAATGTTAAATTGTTTTGAATTAGATATAACTCCAAGATCTGATAATACTTTTAAAAATCTATAAACAGTCGAAATACCTAAATTAGGATTATCTTCTGACAATTCATAATATAAATCTTTAGTACATTTAAATTCTCGAGAAAATAATACATCTATTATCTTTAATCTTTGTTGTGACAATCTAACTTTATTTTGTCTTAATTTATCCAAGCATTCATTTTTGGCATTATTTAATGTAAAACATTCCGTATCTAAATGATCAAAATTAGTTGTATTATCCATTTTTATCTACCTACTATTATTTTGCCAAATATTTTACTTTTAAAGTACTATCAAAGTTATGCACACAAGCGACTACTTGAAGCACATAGTTTTGAATATTATCATTATCTAAAATTTCAATTTCTAACTTACAATCTATATGACTTACACTAATATCTTTTACTTTTACTAAATTTTTTTGGAGACTTTGTTCTAAATTCATAGCGCAAATTAAACAATCAAGTCCTTCAATATCAAAAGATAATTTCATAAAAATTACTCCTTGATGTGTTCTAATGCTATTGTTAAAACCTGTGATACATGTTTATCATGTAAACTGTAAAAAATTTTCATACCATCACGTCTTGTGATAACTAACTGCTTTTGTTTGAGAATTGCAAGTTGATGTGATATAGCAGATATAGACATGTTTAAAACATTAGATATATCTCGTACACATAACTCTTTATGCTTTTCTAAGCAAAGAATAATTTTTACTCTAGTTTCATCAGATACTGCTTTAAAAAATTAGCAAGTTCCGAGATGTTTGTTTCGATATTTTCCAAATTAAAACCTTGTTGTTTTATAGAATTTTTTTGAAATTGTTATTGTTACAAATAATTAAAATTTATTTAAATTATTGAGTATTTGTTTATTCTTTCAAATACTCAATAATTATAATTTCTTTTTAAAATAAAAAAAGACCTTTTTGCAAAGGTCTTTTTATAGTTATTTTCTATATTACTTTAAAAAGTTACTTTCTCTTGCTTCTTCTTAAGTATCTAGCACCAAAACCTAGTAACATTAAGTAAAGTACATTAAATGCACCACCACCTGAACCACCAGATGAAGATTCTGAAGATGAATTATTATTTTCAGAAGTAACCTTTGTTACTGAAAATGTCTTATCAGTAATAGTAGTCTTTTCATCATCAGTTGTTACAATTGCAGTCGAAACATAATCA
>GL995221.1:76971-94381 GCA_000222855.1 Succinivibrionaceae bacterium WG-1
TTCAATATATTCATCACCAGATTCTAATGAACAATCCACAACATTGTTTTGAATTAAGCAATAATCTGAATTGTCACTAGAATCAGCATTTACTGATAATTCTGATGTAGTAGCACGACGGAAATAGTATTTAACAGTCTTAACAGTATTTGTTAATGAGACATTAAACTTAACTTTCAAATCCTGTAATACTTCTCTTACAATGTCTACAACTTCATCTACATCATCCTCTACAAATACAAACATAGAAGCTGTACTACTCTTGCCTGCGTCATTAGTAACCTTAACAGCTACATTATGAACCCCACCTTGAGTAAACATGTATGTAAGTTCATTAGAATCAGATGAAGTATTTAGATTATTATCAACATACCATTCATATGATGCAATAGAACTATTAGATGCTCTTGAATTCTTAGCACTAAATGTAATATTGTTACCAGTCTTTGCTCTTACTCTTGTAGCCATTATACTTGCATTTACGCTTGTTACTACTTGAGCAGGTTCAACTACATTTACCACAATAGATGTCTGACTTATTTGTGAATTTTCATCAGAAACTTCTAAGATAACAATATATTTACCAGCAGTAGCTTGAGTAAATGTATAGTTAGAGCCTTGAGCAACTACTACACCTTTAACTAACCATTTATATGTTAAGTTAGTAGCACCTGTTGATTTTGCACCTGATAGAACTAATTTTTCATTAGTCTTTACTTCAACTCCAGTCTTTTCAGAAATCACCGCAACAGGTTTTGCACTTGGACTTAAAACTGTTACAGATACAGCTTTCTGAGAACTTGCTCCCTTAGAGTCAGTTACAGTTACAGTATATACTGTATTTGTAGTTGGGCTTACTCTAATGCTTGCAGAAGTTTCTTGAGTATTCCATAAGTATGATAATTCATCACCATCAGCATCTGTTGATGCAGAAGCATCTAAAATAATTTCATCACCTAAAGTAATTGTATTATCTTTCTTATTACTTTGAATATCAGCTACAGGTGCGTGATTATCATTAGCAGTTACATTTTCTACAGTAATCTTTATTGACTTAGTATCTTTTATACCATCAACACTAATTACTTCTACAGAATAAGTTGTAGTTACACTTGGAGCAACAGTAATCTTAGAAGTTGTTGCACCATTGTTCCATAAGAAGCTTGCAGCATTCTTAGAAGAACTTGCATCAAGAACAACACTATCACCATTTGAAATTGTTGTATTAGAAGCAATTATCACAGCCTTTGGAATAACCTTTTCGTCAGGAGTAACAGTTATAGTCTTAGTCACTTCTTTTGATTCATTTTCATAAGAAACAACTAACTTAATAGTGTTATCTCCATCTGCTAAAGTTTGACTTAAAGTCTTACCAGTTCCTACTTGTTTGTTATTTACAAACCAAGTGTAATGAATACTTGAAACATCACTCTTATTACTACCAACAAATGTATAGTTATATTTATCAGTATTAGAAACAGAGATTGTAGGAGCTAATTCCACAACAACTTCTGAGCTTTGAACTACAATTTCAATACTCTTTGAACTTGTCTTACCATTTGAATCTGTTACAGTAAGTTTGTAAGTAGTTGTTTCGGTTGGAGCAACTTTAATAGTTGAAGTTTTTTCTCCTGTACTCCATTCATAACTAATAGTTAAATTACTATCCTTAGTTGAATCTGCACCACTTAAAGTTACTGTTTCACCCTTGGTTATTTGAGTTGCACTTGCTGTAATCTTAGCAACAGGATCTACATAAACTACAGGTTTATCAGATACTGTAATAGTTACACTTGAAGTTGCAGTTGCACCTTGATTATCTGTAACTTCTAAAGTATAAGTTGTAGTCTTTGTAGGTTTTACAGTAATACTTGCTGTAGTATCACCAGTACTCCACTTATAACTTGCAATAGAACCATCAGTATCTATAGACTTTGAGCCATCAAGAGTTACAGAATCACCTACAATAATTGATTTAGATGAAGCACTAATAATAGCTTTTGGAGGATTATTTGTGAAAGGTGTACCTTCTTTTAAAGCTGTACCTTCAACATAGTAATCCTTAATATCTGTAGTAGTAAAGTTACCACCACTTGAATTCTTATACCATGAACTACCACAGTCATTAAATAAGAATTCCATACCAGTATGGTCAACACCAAATGTTAATGAATACTTAAACCAATTATCATCAACCTTTTCCATTTCCACACCAGGAGCCTTAGTCCAAGCGCTTTCTTCACTTGGAGTACCACGATAGTGGATACAAGCTTTTGATAAATCTTTATCTGTTAACTTAAAGTAGATATCAGCATATTTAGGAATATCTGGTGCACCTTCAGAGAAGCTACTGCTACCTTCTGTTGCAGTATAAACCCCCTTACTTAAACATGAACCATTTGAGCTTGGATAGTAAGTAGTTTCACCATTATTGTGAACTCTTACATCTGCGCAACCTGCATCACGAGTATAGTTAATTGTGCTAATAAAGTACCCCTGAGATAAAGATTTCATTGGAGCAGAAACCCAATCATTTGAACCTTTATCCTTATATTCAACGTAAACAGAACCTACTGAGTCACTCTTTGGTTTAGCATAAACTGTTACAGAATCAGTTAATACAACAGAGCCATCAGTGAAGAACATGTGAACGCCTTCAATTTCACCATTTACATCTTCAATATATGGAGCTGTTGAATCACCCTTAGTATAACGACCTGCACCTACATAAGCATGATTAATTTCAGACTTAGTAACATTACCTAAGTTATCTGTTGCTTCCATGTAGTAGTCAATTAATTGATCTCTATAGTCAGAGATATAAGCAAAATAAGTGTCACCAATCTTCTTACCTGGTAAGTTCTTATAGTTATATGACACATCGTTATCTTGCCATGCAACACCATTCATATCAGGTTCAAGCTTTCTAACTTGAGTATTATAAGCTTTCCATTCGCCTACTTGATTTACATCTACATTTGCTTGGCCTGCAAATTTCTTAGGTTCATATACGCGTGGCGCAATATCTGTTGGGCTCATTCTCTTATCTTTATGAGCACGAACATATACCTTAACATCCTTAATACCACTTACGTCATATGCATAAGTATAGATTGCAAAAGTGTTATCTGCATAAGCTTTAGTCCAACCTTCTGCTTTACCAGAGTTTGCACTACCTGGATTTGTTGGATAACGTTGTACCCACCACATAGAAGGACCTGTCTTATCTTTTGCAAGATTCTTTGATACATAAGGTTCGGTAAAGTATAAAGATTGATTAAAACCTAAGCTTGGTTTAACGTTATCATCTTTATTTTCATCATAATAACCAAAACCAGAATCGATTGATGAAATTAAGAAATACCAACCTAATTCAGCAGGGTTTGCACCACCCTTATAGTCATTAGCAGCATCTCCCTTAACAGGGAAAGAGAACATATATGGATTTAACTGATTACCAGCATATGTTACTTGCTTTTCTGCGTCAGTTGATGGAGACCAATAATTTGGGTGAGTATCAAGCCAAATTTGTTCTGCAGTTTCAGCATAGTTTTGTGCAGCTTGTAATAAAGCAAAGTTTCTTTCAAGGTAATGATAACCATATTCCATAGAAACAGCGTGACCAAATGGAGTACCATCAAAGTTTTTTGGTAATTCAAATTCAGTGCCTAAAGCTTTATTAAAGTCAGCAAGTTGTCCTTTCCATACCCCCATAGGAATATGCCAATGATACCAATCAGGATCAGAAGAAGAGTCACGAGTATCAACCCATGAACCATCTTGAATATGTTGAATATCATTTTCAGGTATTGGATATGCTAATAAATATTCTTGCACCCCCATACCTACAGCACCACCTGATTTATATTCGTTGCCAGATTCTAACCAAGTAGAAATAGAACCAGCGCGTCCTGATGAATTATCACCATCGTGCGCAATAACGAAGTATTGAACTCTATCTGTTTCACCTACAGATTCAGCAACACCTGAATCACTAGGAATTGCAGAGCCATCCCAACCTTCTTGCCATGAACCATTTTGGTCAACAGGAATTGCGGCTAGTTTATCAGCAACACCAGTTTCTGGGTTTACATACTGTACATAGTGTGGCACTGCAGCAAATGGGAACTTATTTACAATATTTTGCTTTTCATGAGTCATACCAATGTTATACCACTTACCACTATTATCAGTGTTTTGTAAGTCGGCACGATTTGGCGGAGAAACTAAACAGTCTTTAGTAGGCTGATCTAAATATGGATAATCTAAAAGAGCTCTTGAGAAGTGGTTATTACCAACAACTGACCATTCAATCCCTAATTTAACAAGAGTTGGAATTAATCTTTCAGAGAAACCTAATTCTGTTGGAAAAAACCTTTTGATGATTTAAATTTTGAACCTAAAAAGTAATCTTGTTGTAAAGTTACGTTTTGGAAAATCAAGTCTTTTAAGAAATACTTAGGACCAACTAATGGACCCATTGAATGGTGGCCTGTAAAGTGAATAGGTTCCAACGCATTAAAACCGTTAGTAGTCTTTAAAGTACCTACTGTGTTCTTCCAATCACTTGCCCAACCACTCTTATAGAAATCAAAGCTACCAAGTTCTGCAAAACTTTGAATATTATTAATAACAGCACCAGACATAGTTACTTGTGTCTGACTTAATGGATGAGATGCACTATTAGATTTAGCGGTTTGAGCAGGCCATGAAGTATAAGCATTTCTCTTAGCATCATGATCATAGTATTCATCAAAATCATCATGAGGCATTGGATTGCCATTTTTTAGTAAATACTTATAGTTTGCAGGAGGAGCAGCTTTTAAAGCCTTTGCTTGACCGTCATACATATAACGAATCGCACCGCCTACAGGAGTAGAATCATAAGTAGAAGTATCATAATAAGGCCAGAAATTAGGCATGTGATTATGATAAATATGAGTTGCTGCGATGGTAGCATTAGCAGCAGAGGTCCACGCAAAAGGAGAAGCAAGAGCAAGACCAATAGCGAGGCTTAAGTATTTTTTTTGAGCCTTCATATTTACAAACCCTAAAAATGGAAAATCATCTTCAAATAAAATAGAAAAATAAATATTTTATTTATTAATTAGTTTAAGATATAACATCTTTTTTAAAAAAGATAACATTTTATTAACATAGTTTTAATAAATGATAATTCTAGCACATTTTTTGAGTTTTATTTGAAAACGTTTACACTTTTTTATAATTTTATTCTGATATATATCAAAACTTTATTTTTTGGAATTTGTAGCGTGTTTTATAAGTGAGGCTTGAGTACCATACAAAATTTGAAGTTCATGTTTGGTAAGATTGGCTTTAGCATAAATACGTCTTAATTGTGCAAGTACACTAGTGTTGTGTTCACCTTTTAAGAATCCACAATTAGTAAGATTTTGTTCTAAGAATCTGTAGTATGATTCTAAATCTTCATGAGTTGGTTTTTTATATTCTCCTATATTTAAATCTTGGGCATCTTGAGTATTTTTACTTAATGAAGGTTCCTCTTTATTTTTAGCCCCCTCAATATTATTTGTTAAATCTGATATAACTTCAAAATCATTTTCATTTAGTAATCCTAAATTTCTTACTAAACGTTGTCTAAGCTCATAAGATATAACTTGTACACTCATTGCTAAGTTTAATGAAGAATACTCTAGATTAGCATCAATATTTATATGAAAATCGCACTTTAATAATTCTTCATTTGTAAGTCCGGTACGTTCTCTACCAAATACAATTCCTATTCTATTACCTTTATCCCAATATTTAGCAATATTAATAGCGGCTTCATGAGGTTGATACAAAGGTAAATCAATACTTCTAATTCTAGCAGAAGTTCCTGCTACTAAATTTACATCTTTTAAAGCATCATCTAATGTTGCAAATACTTGAGCTTTTTCTAATACATCTTTGGCACCTTTTGATAAAGCCACAGATTCATCAGTAATTATATTTTTAGAAGTAACTACTTTTAAATTACTTAGTCCCATAGTCTTCATAGCTCTAGCACTAGAACCAATATTACCAGGATGACTTGGTTCTACTAAAATAATATCGATATTATTTAATATTTGCATTGCTAAAGTAGCTATATCTTTCAATTTTGTTCCTCTAAAAATTTAAATTAAATTACTTATTCTTAAAGTTAAGTTTATTACGTAGTTTCACAATGAAAAATAGAATTTGCTATTTATTCTCTAAAATTTCTGATTTATTTTCTTGTTTTGCTTCGTTCACAACTATTTTTTCTACTTCAATTTTGGCGAGAATATATTCAACTTGTAATAAAGAATTAGTTTGCAAACTCAAAATAAAATAATTTCTCGCAAGTTCCAACTTTCCTTCTAATTGGTATAACTTACCAAGTAAATAATATAATTCACAAGTAAACTTACTATTTTTTTGAGCAATATCATTTTTAGCAAAATATTCCCAAACTTGATCTTCTGAAATTTTTCCTAAAATAAATTCAATTACTTTGCTATATATAACATCATCATCATCTGTAGTTTTTATACCTTGATAGTTTGCTCTTAAATTGGCAATAGCTTCGTCATGTCCTAAAACTTGTTCTTCAGATAAATATCTCCAAAATGCAATTACATTTACGTCTTTATCAGCAACAATATACTTTTCAAGATCTTCAAGAGATGATTCAAATCTTAGATCATAATAAGAAGTTATCGCACGTACAAAATAAATATCATTGATACTAGGAGCTAACTCTAAAGCACTATCAAAAAATTCATAAGCTTTTGCATAATTTTGTATTTCTAAAAATAAGAATCCTAAATTTAAATAAGCTTCTGCATTTTTAGGATTTAGCTTTATTGCAAAAATGCTATGTTCAATAGCTGAATTATATGAACCCAAAACCCTTTTGATTCTTGCAAGATTTAAAGCAACTTGAGATTTAAGCTTCATATCTTCAATATCTTTGCTATATAAAACTTTGGTTAGTTTTTTCTCTTCGTTTTCAAAATTTGGATCTGCAATAAAAGGTGGTGCTAATAAAATTTGCGAAATATGATTAGCTTGTTTTGATTTATATTCATTATTTGATAACACACAAGCATTTAAAAACAGACAAGTTGATAAAGTTATTATTAAAAATTGAGATATTTTAAAATAATGCGACATAAGCTTTCTTTGATAATTAAATTTAAACTCTTATTTAACCCATCCTATTTTATACTTTTAACCAATAAAAATCTTAATAAATATAATAAAAAAGACCTATCTCTTTAGAAATAGGCCTTTTAAAATTATCCTATATGTTTTTAAATTATCTATTTAAACCATAAGTAGCTTCATCATCTTCACCAATATCTTTCTTAATTTCCATTGGAATTAGATTTTCTCTTGAAATTTTAAGAAGTAATGGCCATGTAGATGCTACATAGATTGAAGAAATAGTACCAAAAACAATACCGATAAATAATGTTAATGAGAAACCATAAATCATTTCACCACCAAATATCAATAAAGATAATACAGTGATTAAAGTTGTACCTGATGTAATTATAGTTCTTGATAATGTTTCGGTAATAGATAAGTTAAATAAATCAACCATTGGCATCTTGTGTAAGCGTCTTGCATTTTCTCTAATACGGTCGAATACCACGATTTTATCGTTAAGGGAATAACCAACTACAGTAAGCACCGCTGCAAGCACTGTTAAATCGTATTCTATTTGTAAGAAAGAGAAGAAACCAAGTACCACGATAACGTCATATGCAAGAGATATTACCGCACCTGTAGCCATTCTCCAATCGAATCTAAATGCAATATAAAGAAGAATTACAACTAAAGAAGCCACAATTGCAACAATACCAGAAGTTGCAAGTTCTTCACCTACTGCAGGTCCCACAAACTCACTTCTTGAAATTTGAGCATTATCATTAACCTTTAAACAAGCAAGACGTACTTTTTCAGTTAGTTCTGCTTGGCTTGCATCTTCTTTTGGTTGGAAACGAATAGATACATCACGGCTAGTACCAAAATGTTGAACAACCGCTCCACTAATACCTTGTTCTTCCAAAGATGAACGAACTTTATTAAGGTCTACGTCTGAAGGATAACCTACTTCTACAACTACCCCACCAGTAAAATCTAGGCCCCAATTTAAACCATTTGTAGCTAATAAAAAATGGAATAAAACACACCTGCGAGACACAATAATTCCACCAAAAGAGCAATCTTCATAAATGGAATTACAGTTCCTTGTTTAATAATCTGAAACATTTTTATTCCCCTTTAGATTGATAACTTCTTAACTGAACGACCACCATAAAGGAAGTTCACAATAGCACGACATGCATACACAGATGTGAATACAGAGCTAAACAAACCAATCATCAACACTAAAGCAAAGCCCTTAACTGCACCAGTACCTACCATAAATAAGATAAAGGCTACAAAGAAAGTAGTTAAGTTAGAGTCAAAAATTGTAGCAAAAGCTCTTTCATAACCTAAATGAATTGCTTGTTGAATGCCTCTACCAGCACGAATTTCTTCACGAATTCTTTCATAAATCAATACGTTAGCATCCACCGCCATACCTATAGTAAGAACAATACCTGCAATACCTGGTAATGTCATAGTAGCGCCAGGAATCATTGACATTAAACCAACTAATAATACAAAGTTAAATAGTAATGCTAAATTTGCAATGATACCCATTACACGATAGTAAATAATCATGAATATCGCTAAAGCAATCATACCATAAAGCATTGCATTGATACCGTTGGTAATGTTTTGTTGACCAAGGCTTGGACCAATGTTTCTTTCTTCAACTATTTGGATTGGAGCAATTAAAGCACCAGCTCGTAATAATAAGGCTAAATTATGAGCTTCTGAAGTACTATCTAAACCTGTAATACGGAATTTAGTACCTAATCTACTTTGAATAGTTGCAACATTTATAATCTGTTCAACTTTTTTGAATTTTGGCTTACCATTATTAGCAGTCTTGTCATCACTTTCTACAACTTTATATTCAATAAAGTTAGTAGCCATTGCTGAACCAATATGATCACGAGTAAAATCGGAAATAATAGAACCACCTAAAGCATCCAAACTAATATTTACTTCAGGACGGCTATTTTCATCCATACCACTCTTAGCATCAATAATATGGTCACCAGTTAAGATAACTCGCTTGCTAACTACAACAGGACGACCATCTCTGTCAGTTAAAACTTCATCACCACTTGCAACAATGCCACTAGCAGCACTTTGAATATCAGCACTTGCGTCAACCAATCTAAATTCCAAAGTTGCAGTAGCCCCTAAGATTTCCTTAGCTCGAGCAGAATCTTCAATACCAGGAAGTTCTACTATAATACGATCTGCACCTTGACGTTGTACTAAAGGTTCTGCAACCCCTAATTCATTAACACGGTTACGAATAATATTAATATTTTGTTCAACTGCAGAGGTTTTTAAATCTCGTAAAGCTTCAGGCTTAATAGTAAGAGTGATAACAAATGCCCCATTATTCTTTTCTTCTTGAGTAACTACTTTATTAGTGAACTTTTTAGAAAGAACATCATAAGCTTGATTCATGGTGTTAGCATCACGGAAAGCCACTTCGATAGTTTCACCGTTTGCGTGTACATTTGATAATCTTATTTTTTCTTGTCTCAATTCAGTACGGATTTCTTGAATATCTTGATTGATAATCTTCTTAATGGCTTCAGCCATATCAATTTCCATAAGAAAATGTAGACCACCACGTAAATCAAGACCCAATTTTAAAGGACGTCCACCAATTTGACGTAACCAATTTGGAGTTGCTGCAGCTAAATTTAACGCAACAATAAAATTATCGCCTAAATTTTTAGACAACGT
Organism: Succinivibrionaceae bacterium WG-1; assembly: GCA_000222855.1. Classification (GTDB taxonomy): domain Bacteria; phylum Pseudomonadota; class Gammaproteobacteria; order Enterobacterales; family Succinivibrionaceae; genus WG-1. The sequence continues at coordinate 86,848 of GL995221.1, forward strand.
ATCTTTTACTTTTAGACGAGTATCATTGTCTTTGAATCTAATTAAAGCCTGACCGTTTTCAAACTCAACATTACAAGTATTACAAACAGGCTTTACCACTTCATCGATTTGAGTAATTTCTTTTTGAGTTAAAGCAATACCACGGGCACCATTTATCTGAATTGCCAAATCTTCACCATAAAGATTTGGTAAAGCATATAGAGCTCCCATGCATAAAATAAAAACTATTAATAGGTTTCCCCATAAAGGATACTTATTCACAAAACCTACTCCCTATTATCTTAAATTTTTTGTTAACTTACTGTAATAGCCCAATAAATTAACATTCGTTATATATTCTACTTGTTAATTTCTGCCAAAGAACCCTTTGGTAAAGAAGTAATTACAAAGTTACGATCTATAGTAATTCTAGTTTCATCACTAATTTCAATTACAAAATACTTAGTATCAGCACTAATCTTTACAATACGACCAACAATGCCACCATTAGTAAGAACTTCATCTCCAACTTTTAATTCTTTTAATAAGTTTTCTGTTTCTTTTCTTTTTTTACCTTGCGGACGCACTATAAAGAAATAGAAGAAAAACATAATAATTGCAAAAATAACTAATGTTGAAAACATACCTGCTTGTGGATCTTGAGCTGCTGCTGTTGTTGCAACTTCATCAGCTAAAGCTGTTGGAAATAAGTTCATATAAACCTCGTTAAAATTAGATATCTAAAATTGTATTTGCAAAATAACAAAAGTGTAATTTACATTAATATAACAAAAATAGCAAATCACTAACAAAATGTTACACGTAATTTGCTATTTTTTTGAAAGCTTAATTTTCAATATATTTCAAAATTAAAGAATTAAACTTTTGTTAAAAATCATTATTTGTTAATTTTGAATAATTCTGCTAAACCTTCAGCTTCTTTGGGTATAGATTCATTGGTTTTATCATTTTTTAACAATTCTTTATTGTTAAAATCAAGATTTGCTTTATTAGAAATTAAACTATCTTTCTCACGATTTTTATTAAACCCTGAATTTTCTATTCCCGAGCTTCCAATATTCTTACCCAATACGCTAAATAACATTTCAACTTCAGCTTTTGGTAATTCACATTCTGTTATCACTTCGTCAATACCAGCACCTAATTGAATCATCTTTTTGGCTCTTGTGTATAGCTTGCTTTCAGAGTCTTGAGTATTCAAAGTAATTTCATTAATTGTATTTTTTAATTCTTCTATTTGAAAATTTAACTCTTTTAATTTCTTTTCAAAATTGACACTAGCTACTAGCATTTGAGCCATTTGCTTTTTTTGATTTTCTAATGCTCTATCAAAATCTTCAAATAAAACACCTGTATCTCGTTTTAGATCACCAATTTTTTTGATGCACCAAACTCCAACAAAAAAAGCAATAATAGCTAATATTGCTACTAAACACATTATTATAATAGGTAAAAAAGCTTCCATATTTTAAATTCTTTTCTCATGTATCAATAATATTTATTATTGTTCTTGTAAATAACAACCTAATAATTTAACTTCGCCTGTAACTTGTTCTAACTCAGACAAAATACTTTGCATTACAGCAGAAGCTTCATTAACACAAACATCAGCATAGAAAGTTTCCGCCCAAATTGAATCATTAAACTCATTATGAGCGCGAGGTCTAGATTGAATCTTTACAACGTTAACTTTATTTTTACTAAAAATTTCTAAAACTTTTACTAATGAACCAGGTTTATTTGGAGTTGTAAAAGTTAAAGAGGTTTTGGCATCACAAGACATCGGTACTACCACTTGATGTTTTGCTATTACTATAAACCTAGTTACATTATTTTTTGATTAGCAATATTAGTTGCATAAGATACTAAGCCAAACATCTTACCAGTATCTTCAATACCAATTGCAACACTTGTGTCGCTATTTAATTTGGCAACTTCCTGAATTGCAGCACTTGATGATGAACATGTTTTTATTTCAGCATTTGGAAAATTATTTCTTAACCAAATAGAACATTGACTTGCAGGTTGACTATGGGAATAAATTGTTGTTATTTTACTTAAATCAAGACCTGGTTTTCCAATAATGCAATGTTTTATTGCAAAAGTAAGTTCTCCTACAATTTTGACTTGCGCTTCTTGCAACAAATCATAAACTTCATTGATACAACCTGATGAAGTATTCTCTATAGGTAAAACCCCAATACCTGATTTTCCTTGTTCAACATTACTTATTATTTCATTAAAGCTAGAACATGAATTAAATTTAATATCATCCTTCACCGCATTTAAATATTTACGCGTTGCATGATATGAATATGTACCAATAGGTCCTAAATATGAAACTTCCAAATCATTATTTAATACTTGATTTTTATTTGCTAAATAATGAAGATAAGAAATTTGATTAGCAACAGAATCCTCATAGATTTCCAAATAAATTTTTCTTACAAGTTCAGCTGAAACGTTTTTCTTTTCAGCATTTTGCATTAGAACATTAAGATGCTCTTGTTCTCTCTTTTTATCAACAACTTTAAGACCATTATTAAATTTAAATTCGGCAACTTCTAAAGTTACTGCCTTACGTTTTTCTAATAATTCTAAAATTTGGGCATCAATTTCATTTATTGATTGTCTAATTTCAGCAATATCTTTCATATAAAATTCCATTACTTAAATTTAATAAAGTTTTAAAGATTACCAAACATAAGATAAATTTTTTTATCTTATGTTTAAAAGATAAAAATCTTATTCTATTTTAAAGGATAAATCTTAAAAAATTCTTCTGCAAATTGTTCTAAGGTTCCCGCACTAATATGCTCACGAATTTGTTGCATTAATCTTTGATAAAATCTTAAATTGTGAATAGTGTTTAATCTTGCGCCTAACATTTCTCCACACTTATCTAAGTGATGCAAATAACTCTTACTATAATGTCTACAAGTATAACAATCACATTCAGGATCTAAAGGAGAAGTATCATCTTTATACTTTGCATTTCGTATTTTTACTATACCTTGAGAAGTAAATAAATGTGCATTTCTTGCATTTCTTGTTGGCATTACGCAATCGAACATATCTACGCCACGTAATACTCCGTCTAAAATATCTTGAGGTTTACCAACACCCATTAAATATCTTGGTTTGTCATCAGGCATTTTGGATACTACATGATCTAAAACTCGATGCATATCATCTTTACCTTCACCAACAGCTAAGCCACCTATTGCATAGCCATCGAAACCAATTTTTTAATAATTCTTGTAGAGATTCATCTCTTAAATCTTCATAAACGCTACCTTGGATAATACCAAATAAAGCATTTTTGTTACCTAATCTATCAAATTCAGCTCTAGAACGCTTAGCCCATCTTAAACTTAATTGCATTGATTTCTTGGCAACTTCATGAGTAGCAGGGAACGGAGTACATTCATCAAAAATCATTACAATATCAGAACCTAAGTCATACTGTACTTGCATTGACACTTCAGGTGATAAGAAAATTTTATCGCCATTAATTGGATTTTGGAAATAAACACCTTCTTCTTTAATTTTACGAAGTGCCCCTAAACTAAATACTTGGAATCCACCAGAATCTGTTAAAATTGGTCGTTTCCATTGCATAAAATCATGCAAATCACCATGTTTACGCATTACTTCGCAACCAGGTCTTAACCATAGATGAAAAGTATTTCCTAAAATAATGTCAGCACCTATTTCACGAACTTCTTCAGGGGACAAACCTTTTACAGTTCCATAGGTACCAACAGGCATAAAAGCAGGAGTTCTAACCACTCCTCTTTCAAAATGTAATTCACCTAAACGAGATTTTCCACAAGTAGCATGAATTTTGAATTCCATGTTATTGTTCCTTTTTTAATTCTTGTTCAATTTCTTCTTCAGTTTCTGCATTATTATTCTTAGTAATAAACATTGCATCGCCATAACTAAAGAAACGGAATTTATTATCTACAGCATATTTATATGCTTGCATCACATGTTTATAACCTGCAAAAGCACTTACCAACATAATTAAAGTCGATTCAGGCAAATGAAAATTAGTTATTAAAGCATCTATTATTTTATATTTATATCCTGGATAAATAAATATTGAGGTATCTTTTGCAAAAGGTTCTATTATATTTGGAGAACCATTTTCTAAAGCAGCAATAGCAGCACTTTCTAAGGAACGAACTGAAGTTGTTCCTACTGCAATTACCCTATGACCACTAGCTTTTGTTTTTAAAATTAAATCAACCACATCTTGTGGTACAACTGCATATTCTGAATGCATGTGATGATTTTTAATATTATCTTCTCTTACAGGTTGGAAAGTTCCTGCACCAACATGAAGAGTAACGAAAGCTGTATTAACACCTTTCTTCTTCAAATGTTCAATTAAAGCATCATCAAAATGAAGTCCCGCAGTAGGAGCAGCCACTGCTCCAGGAATTTTAGAATAAACTGTTTGATATCTTTCTTTATCACTTAATTCATCATCTCTTTTTATATAAGGAGGCAATGGAATATGACCTATTTTATCAAGAATATCTAAAATATCGGCATTAAATTCTAATTCAAATAAATGTTCATCACGACTTATTAAAGTTGCAGAATAATCATGTTCAAAAAATAATTTTGCTCCAGGTTTTGGTGTTTTAGAAGACTTTAAATGAACTAAAGCAGTATTATTATTTAAAATTCTTTCTACTAATAATTCAAAAGCACCTCCCGTTTCTTTATGACCATATAAACGAGCAGGAATAACCTTAGTATTGTTAAAGACTAATAAATCACCAGGTTCAATTAAATTTAGAACATCATAAAAATGACCTTCTTTAATAATGCCAGTCTCCCCATTAAGACAAAGAAGTCTACTATGTGTTCTTTCTGGTAATGGATACTTTGCTATAAGTTCTTCTGGTAAATCAAAATAAAAATCTTTTCTTAACATGACAAATAAACATTGAATAATTTAAATATAAAAAAACTCACACATTTTAAAACAAATGTGCTTTATTTACATCAAAATTGTGAAGTATATAAAAACGCTTTGTAAAAAAGCATAAAGAAAAACCGGAATTTCATAACGAAACTCCGGCGTTATCAACAAATAATAACATTTTAAGACTAATGAACAATGAGGACATTATAGGTAATTTTGTGATACATGTCAACATTTTTAAATAATAATATAAAAAAGTTTGAAATGTAAGAAACAAAAAAAACATAAAAGTAATATTAAGTAAGGTTTCAAAAGAATATATGAAAATATATCTATAGAAATATTTATAATTAAAAATAAAAAAGAACGACCCTCACGAATCGTTCTTTTTAAATTACAAGCTAATCTTTAGTTGCGAACATACTTAGTTGTTCTTGGGAATGCTTGTTCGTTTTGATCGAACAAGTAGCAAGCTTCAGCAGGAATACCAACTTCTAACTGATCACCTGGTTCTACAGGGATTTCAGCAGTTGTTTTAACTGTGAAGTCTTCACCATCAACATCCATATATACATAGCTTTCTGCACCTAAATGTTCTGCTACTTGAACTGTACCAGATAAACGGCTTGTTGCATGACTATGTTGAACAGAAACTAAATGTTCTGGACGAATACCTAATTCAACTTTATCACCGATAGCTGCTTTACTTGCATCTACACATGCAGTGATAACGTCACCAGTATTTAATTTAACTTTGCACTTACCTTCGCCAATTTCAACTAATTGACCCTTTAAGAAATTCATCTTAGGAGAACCAATGAAGCCAGCTACGAACTTGTTCTTTGGATTGTGGTAAAGTTCTAGTGGGCTACCAAATTGTTCAAGGTTAGATTCTGCATTATCTTTTAACGGACTTAAAACAACGATACGGTCAGCTAATGTCATAGCTTCAACCTGGTCGTGTGTTACGTAAATAATTGTAGAATTTAATTCTTTATGTAACTTAGCAATTTCGATACGCATCTTAACACGAAGAGCAGCATCAAGGTTTGATAAAGGTTCGTCAAACAAGAATACATTTGGTTGTTGAACGATTGAACGACCAATTGCAACACGTTGACGTTGACCACCTGATAATGCCTTTGGCTTACGATCCATTAAAACTTCAAGACCAAGCTTTGCAGCAGCGTCATTAACACGCTTATCAATAACGTCTTTCTTAAATTTCTTTAACTTTAAGCCGAATTCCATGTTTTGACGTACGTTTAAGTGTGGGTATAACGCATATGATTGGAACACCATACCAACACCACGGTCTACTGGAGGAACATCATTCATACGAACGTCATTGATTTCTAAATCACCTTCAGTGATGTCTTCAAGACCTGCAACCATACGAAGTAGAGTTGACTTACCACAACCAGATGGACCAACGAAAACAATGAATTCACCATCTTGAATATCAAGATTAATATTACGTAAGGTATCCTTTAAAACACCTTTCTTATAGTTCTTTAAAACGTTTCTTAAAATAACTCTTGCCATTTAAAGCTCCGATAAAATTTTTTAATATTGTTAAATATGGGGGAACTCCCCCATATCTCATTTATTAACCCTTAACACCACCTGCTGTTAAGCCACCTACTAACCAACGTTGTGCGAGTAAGAACACAATAGTAATAGGTAAACCAGACATAACAGCTGCAGCAGCGAAGTCACCCCATAGCTTGTTTTGAGAAGCTAGGTACTGCTGAGAACCAACGGCTAGAGTTAGTTTTTCATTATCTGTTAATAAAATACTTGCTACAGAAACTTCTGTGATAGTACCGATGAATGAAAGAATGAACACTACAGCTAAAATAGGCACTGATAATGGTAATAATACCTTATAGAATGCCTGCCATGGTGTTGCACCATCAATTGCAGCAGCTTCTTCAAGAGAAGCATCGATTGTTTCGAAGTATCCCTTAATAGTCCAAACGTGAAGTGCAATACCACCCATGTATGAAAGAATCAAACCACCATGAGAGTCAAGACCTAAGAATGGAATATAGTGACCAATGTTATCGAACAATGCGAAAATAGCTACTAACGCAAGTACAGCTGGGAACATTTGGAAAATTAACATACAGTTAAGGATAAAATTCTTACCTGCAAAGTTTAATCTAGCAAACGCATAAGCACTAGTTGTAGACAATAACACAATAAATGTAGATGTAATTAATGAAATATAGATAGAGTTCCACAACCATCTTAATACAGGGAATGGAGGGTTAACTGTATGCACTACACCTGATTCATCGGTAAAGTCATAAGACATACCTAGTGCTAACTTCCAGTGTTCTAAAGATAAATTTTCCATTGAAGGGAAAAATAATCTTATTAGTGAATCATCACCACCCACCGCAGTAACAAAGTTACCGTGACGGAATGAAATCATGATTACCATGAATAACGGAAACATGATGGATAAAATGAATAACCACATGATTACGTGAGTAATGGCAATACGATATTTAATGGATTTTGGTTGAACAATAGCCATTTAATTACTCCTTAGCTGCCATTTTTGAAAGTTTTAAGTTAAATACT
>GL995221.1:94783-101391 GCA_000222855.1 Succinivibrionaceae bacterium WG-1
TTGAAAGTTTTAAGTTAAATACTGATAACGCACCAACTAAGATAAAGATTGTTGTTGCAATTGCAGATGCTAGACCGTAATCACTACCACCAGCGCCGCCTTCGAACGCTAAACGATATGTATAAGATACTAACAAGTCAGTATAACCAGCCATTGTTGCTGTAGTAGAACCAGCTTCAGGAATAAAGTCAGGACCACCGTTTGTTAACAACATAATTAACACGAAGTTATTAAAGTTGAACGCAAATGAAGCAATCAATAATGGAGTTAATGGTTTCATTAACAATGGTAATGTAATCTTAAAGAAGTTTTGTAATGGATTTGAACCGTCCATAGCAGAAGCTTCATATAAATCATCAGGAATAGACTTTAATAAGCCCATACAAAGAATCATCATGTATGGATAACCTAACCATGCATTAACAATTAAAAGCATAGAACGAGCTAATCCTGGTTCGCCATACCAATCAGGCTTAATGCCAAAGAAGTAATCTAAGATTTGGTTAATTTCACCAAAGTTTTCATTAAATAACCCCTTGAACACAAGGATAGAAATGAATGATGGAACTGCATATGGAAGAATTAACATTACACGGTAGAAGCCACGACCTCTTAAAAATTCCCATTGAGCGAGGCAAGCTAAAACCATACCAATTGCAAGAGTAATGAATACAGTACCAGCAGCGAAACAAACTGTCCAAATAAAGATCTTAACAAAAGGTTCAGAAATGTTTGGATCTGTTGCAATCTTCTTAAATTGATCGAAACCAACACCAACTCTGAAACCAGGAGTTACAGATTCACCTTCAAAAGAACCGTCTTTTAAAGAGATATAACGGAAATAACCAATATTCATATCTGGAGCAAAAAGCTTACCATTTTGTTGGTCTTCTAATAATACACCGTTAAAATCTTTTGCTGTTACTTGAGTACCGTTACTTAAAATTTTGTTAGAAATTGTTCTAAATTTCTTCTTAACTGCACCAAAAGTATGAAGACCAGTGTAAGAAAGATCTGTACCGTTTAAGTCAATAGTAATTAACTGTAAGTAGTCTCTGAATTCAGTCTTACATCTAATGCTACAAACATTACCATTTACAGATGGAACTTCATGTACTTGAACACGAGCGTCTTTTGCTCTGCTCTTTACATTAGGTTTTTGCATTTGAGCCTTGTTAAAAAGTTGAATTGCACTTGACGCAAACTTTTTACCAGGAACAACATTACCATCTTCATCCTTTGTTTCAGGAGCATCTAAAACTAAAGTATAAGTATCGTTATCATGCTTGATGATGTTGAATCTAAAATCAGCACCTTCTTCACGATATGTTTTTTCTGTATGGAATTTTGTTGCTCTTTCTAATGTAAACAAATTCTTTGCAGAATAGTTAGTGAAAGAGATATAAATTGTGTACACTAATGGGAATATAATGAACACAACCATACCAGCAACACCAGGGAATATATATCTGTGCGGATATAGCTTATTTAAACCAAAAGTCAATAAACCTGCAGCAATTACTATGAAGAATAAAATTGCGAAAGCTAGTTGACCATCCAATAACATTTTGGTAACCCAAATTGCACCGAGGATAAAGAAAATAGCTATAGCTAGTATTCTAATCCAAGGAATTCTTTGGGTATCATTGGAAGCACCATTAGATGACTTTCCATTTTTTAGTTTTTCCATGCTACCTAATTTTCCTATTTTTGTACGTTTAGCTTGTAAAAAGTAACGAATATCTTCATTACAAATAAATATTTTCTTCAAAAATATTTATTTGTAATCTCTTTATAAGCAACAATAAAACCCTGAGTTCTTTCTCCCCAGGGTTCTATTTATTTTACATTAAATTACTGTTCGATACGACGTTCAGCAGTTGATAATGCTTCTTCAAGAGTCTGACGACCTGTTGTAGCATTCTTTAATGCAGTTTGGAATGAAGACCAGAAACGGTTCATTTCAGGAACGCTAGGCATTGGGTCACCAACCTTAGCATTTTCCATTGTTTGTTTAACACGAACACCAGTCTTAGGATCTGCTTCTAACTTAGATTGGAAGCTCTTAAGACCTGCAGCACCTAATGGCTTATCATTATTCATTTCAGATAAACCTTCGTCTGTTAATAAATAGTTTTCAAGGAATTCCTTAGCTAAGTCTTTGTTAGGAGAAGCAGCATTAATAGTCATACCTTGAACACCAACGAATGGATGAGCGTGTTTACCATTTAGAGATGGAACTGCGTTTACAGAAATCTTAACATTCTTTTGATCGTATTGACCCCATGACCATGGACCGTTGATAATACAAGCAACTTTACCTTGAGAGAAGCTTGAATCCATAACACCGTAGTCAACACCCTTTTCCATGTGACCGCCCTTAATTAAATCGATTAAGAACTGAACACCAAGCTTAGCGCCTTCGTTGTTAACACCAGAATCTTTAACGTCGTAACCGCCGTTAACCTTCTTGAATGCGTAACCACCGTTAGCAGAAATTAATGGGTATGTGAAGAATGCATTCATGTAGTCCCACATAATTGCACGCTTGCCTTCTGCTTTTAACTTATCATCTAAAGCAGCTAATTCTTCGAATGTCTTTGGAGCATCTTTAACGATGTCTGTATTACAAATTAAAGCAACAGCTTCTAAAGAAACTGGGTAACCATAGTACTTACCGTTAACTTCCATTGCATCCCATGCAACGTCTTGGAACTTAGCTTTTTCATCAGCAGTTGGTTCGATTGGAGTTAATAAACCAGCCTTAACCCATTCACCATAACGGTCGTGAGCCCACATAAAGATATCAGGACCATTACCAGTTGCAGCAGTTTGTTGGAACTTAACTTCAACTTGGTCTGGATGAGATACAGTTACCTTAACACCAGTAGCTTGTTCAAACTTCTTACCAACTTTTTCGATACCGTCGTAAGCTTTGTCACCATTAACCCAAATAGTTAATTGACCTTCTTCGATTGCAGCTGAAGCAACTTGAGACAAACCTAATGTAGCTAAACCAACTACAGTTGCTAAAATACTTTTTTTCATTAGTCATTCCTTTTTTTGATTTTATTCATCCTCAACAAAGACCTTTTTAGCTAGCATATAAAACATCTTTGTATCGTTTTCTTTTAAAACATAACATAAACATGATATGCGAATTATAAAAAAAATCATAAAGAACTAATTAAATTTATAAAACTTTAAGAGTTCTATCTCATTTTTTATAAAAATATGTCATGAATAATACTGTATATTGTACATTGAAATTGTTTTCATACAATATTTTTATTCATTTTTTATTTTAAAAATGAAAATTATTTTTACTTCAAGGCTGAATTTGTTACATAAATGTACAGAATTCAAACTATATAGCCTAATTAAACCTTGAATTGCACTATTAGTATCATGTTTTTATTAGAAAGAAAAAAATAAAAATGCACTATAATGCTCTTTAATATGTAATAAAATAAGTAGAATTATTTAGAACGTTTTTGAGGATTTATGAGTTTATTTTCTAATTATAATAGTTATTTTACCTACAAAGACGAAGTCTCAAAGGCTATAAGTTGGGGACATTGGTTTACATTTCTAAATATTTTTCTTACCTTATTGTTAGGAATATCATATCTATATAACTCCCCTAGCCCTGCAACAACTCTTGGTATTTTCTATTTAGTGATAAGTTGGCTTGGACACTTTAGTTGTCTTTGCTTTATTTTATTCATGTTGTTACTATTTCCTATAACATTTATAGGCTCTCTTAAAACATATAAAGTTTATTCCATTGTTGTAACCACAATTTTGTTTGCAATAATGCTTATTGATATAAAACTATATCAACAAATTAAAATCCATCTTGGTATAAACGTTGTTGAATTATTTTTAGAACAAGATGATTTTTCAACAGGTATAAATTTTAACTTTTTATTTATTGCTATTCCTTTAATAATCTTAGTTGAATGCTATTTCTCTCATTTAGCTTGGAAACATATATATGTACAAAAATATAAAAAATTAACAACAATCATTATTTCTGTATTCTTATTATGTTTCTTTTCAACTCACATTTTTAATATTTGGGCAAGTGCTTATCATTACGTACCAATTACCCAACAAAAAACAATCTTTCCAGCTTATTATCCAATGACTGCTAACACATTTTTGGCCGAACACGGTTGGATAGAAACTCCAAAACAACAAGAAAGACAAATAGAAATTCAGTATAAAAATATAAAGTATCCTTTAGAAACAATAAAGGTTATTCCTAAAGAAAATCCTTATAATGTATTGATTATTTTAATTGACGAATTAAATTATGATCATTCTATAGGTAATAACTCTCAAATGCCTCTTTTAAAGGAAATAGCACAATCTCATGATAACTATATAAATCACTATTTAGGTGTTACAGAGTTAGACGCGTCTGTTTTTGAATTAATATACGGATTACCTGCACAATACTTATCTTTTATAAGAAGTGAAAGATACACCCCTACTATATTGTCAGAAATGTATCACCAAGATTATAAAATTCAGGCTTTTTCTACAACTTTTCCTAAACAAACTCAAATTGTGAAAAAGTTTACCTCTATGATGAACATTCCTGCAAAATCCGCATTTATGTTCAAAAATGACACAGAAACAGTGCGAGCTTTCCTTAGTAAATTACCAACTTGGAAAGAAAGACCGCAATTTACAACTATTGCATTGAATGCTTTATACACTGAAAAAAATTGTCAAGAAGAAGTAATAGAAGATAATAATTCTACGGAAAACCAAACTTCAAATAACGAAAACATTAGTGTTCAATACAAAAAATGTTTAAATAAACTTGATAATCAAATTTCGTCAATAATTAGAACAATAAAGGATTATGATTTACTATCAAATACTGTTGTTTTTATAACTTCAAGTAAAGCAAAACAACAAGAACAATATAAGAGAGAAAATTTCCATGCTCCGCTAATTGCATTATGGCCTGATTCTGTTATTCCAAGTAAAATTACGGCAATTACAGGACTACAAGATATAGCCCCAACAATAGCCAAAGAAGTTTTAGGAATTCAAAATAACTATGAAGCGTATTCAACAGGAATCAGTATTAGAGATATTTCTATTAGACCATGGATATTATCTGGAAACATTAAAGAATTTCAGATAATTACTAATAAGCAAACAACTATCTTTGATAAGCAAGGTAATGCTAGCATTTATACTGATGACAATGCTTCAGATTTCGAACAACCTAACATGGTTACTCTTATTAAAGCAATGAAAATATTAAACAAATTTAAAGAAACTAATTAAATAATATAAAAAGTTAAGTCACATCACTTACTTTTACACTATAAAAATTTAGGTAAAAATAATGACTACAATTGTTGTAAATCAAAGTAACATTCAAGAAGCTGTAATAAACGGCTCTTTAGATAAAAACGTACTTTTATATATTTTTGATCCCCAAAACCCTGTTTCAACCGAAGTAACAAATTCTTTAAGAAGTGCAATATCTCCACTTGGCGATAGTCTTGTTTTAGCAGAAGCAGACGCTCATGATCCTATAATTCAACAAGTTTGTATACAATTAGGAGTTCAATCACTTCCTGCAATTTGTGTATTTTCTCAAGGTAGACCCATTGATTTAATTACTGCAGAACGTTTACAAAATCCACAAATGGTGAATGAAGCAATAAAAAATTATCTACCTTCTGAGGAACAACTTTTAATCGCACAAGCTCAAAAACTAGCGGCAGAAAACAAATTTAGCGAAGCCTTTCAAATTGCATCCCAAGCCTTAGAAAAAGCTCCTAAAGAAATTGCAATTAGATTTTTAACAATAGAATATGCCCTTAAATGTAAAAAGGTAAAACAAGCTCGTGCTTACTTTGATGAAATAGATGCCAATAATCGTGTTGGCAAAGACTACCAGGATTTATTATCTGCTTTAACTTTGGCTGAATCAAGTTTAGAAAATCCTGAAACCAAATTACTAGAAGAACAATTAGCAGCAGAACCTCAAAACATTGAATTAGTTGAAAAGTTAGCTACCGCTTGGAGTCAAGAAGGGAAATCTGAAGAAGCCCTAAATCTCTTACTTAAGTACTTAAAACAAGATCTAAACTTAGGCAATTTAAAGAAAATATATATTGATATTTTGTCAACAATGAGTGGAGATCCTCTTCAGGCTCAATTTAGAAGAAAATTATATACTTTAATGTATTAACTTACATATTCATATAAATTTTTAGATTTATATTAGACTTTTTCCAAGACGGACTTCGGACCGTCTTGTTTTATTTACTGTTTTAATAATTTCTCATAAAAATCTCTTTTTTCAGCAATTTTTCCAATCCAAGCTCGTATTTTTAAGATTTCATCTTTGGATTCACAAGTTCTCAAAGCTTCATTTGCATTATGCATAGCCAAATCCCAATGACCTTTGTTTTCGTTTATTTTGATATTTGTTAAATATAAATCACAAGTTCTTCGACTATTTTTATAGCTTTTTAGCAATAGTTCATTACCTAAACTAAACTTTTTAGTCATTTGACAACGACGTACAACATTTATAGCTTTATCAAATTGTTTCATTTCGATATATGCAG
>GL995221.1:101661-104757 GCA_000222855.1 Succinivibrionaceae bacterium WG-1
GCAGTTGCTAAATTTGCAGCTACAACTTCATTATTCATTCCAAGTTTATTCTGAGCATTTAACAGAAACTTTTCAATTTCTTGATATTTCTTTTGAGCAATTAAAATATCACTCATCGTATCAATATAAAATAAATTATTATGATACTTTGCTTCAAGCTTTAACAAGGTTTCATGTGCTAATTTATAATTATTTAATCCTATTAAAACTAATGTTTTTAAATATAAAGCTCCCGCATCATTGGGATGTTTTAATAAAATTTTATCGCTTTGTTCTTTTAATTTCCTTAAATCATAACCACTATATCTTGCCAAAATTCTTGCTTTAGCAAATTGAAAATCTATACTTTCATAGAAAGAAGACTTTCTATATTGCAAAGCCCTATTCTCACTATCGGAAATTCGTTTATCAATTACAGGATGGTCTATAAGCATTTCAAATGCAGGATTCAATCGTTGATTTTGCTTTCTTAAATGCCTAAACATAGAAGCCATTCCTTTAGGATTAAAGTTACTTCTTGCTAACAAATCAACTGCTAGTCTATCAGCCTCATATTCATTTGCTCTAACAATATTAATGTCTGTTTGTTGAATTGCAGCAGTGGATGACATAATCCCCATCATTCCCATTTGTGGATTTATAATTGCTAAAATCAATGAACCTACAATTGACAAAATATTAGTTGGTAAATAAGATTTTTTTCTTCTATGCTTCTAGCCAAATGCCTTTGCGTCACATGCATCATTTCATGAGCAATTACAGATGCAAATTCACTTTCACTTTCGGTATAAATTAAAATACCTGAATGCACCATTATTTTGCCACCAAAAAAAGCAGCTGCATTTATAGTTTTATCTTGAACCCAAAAAGGTTCAAAAGGAAACTTGACTCCATTCGAATACATTGCAAGTCTGCCAACAACCCCTTCTAAATACATGGTGAGGACAGGATCTTCTATAACAGGAAGTTCCGAATGAGCAACTGTAATAAAATATTCTCCTAGTTCTTGTTCCTTTTCTATAGACATTCCGTATGCTCCAGCTGTTCCGATGCTGATATACTCAGCCTTGGAAGTAATTGGGCATAGCATTAAAGTAAACAAAAAAGATAAAACTATATATTTTTTTAATAAGTTCATTTGAAAATCTAAAAAATGACCCATTTTTTGCTCGTTTAAGGATAACGATACTTAAATTGAAATAATAACACTTGTATTATAGACTTCTTCTTCATATTAAAGTTCATTAATAACTTGTATTTTGTTTTTATCAAATAGAATTCTTATCTTATAAAGGTTTATTGTTTACATAATAAAATCTAGCACCCAATTAGCACCCACTTCATAAAATAATAGGGTAAAAATTGATTTTTAACAGGGGGCTATAATCTTGAATAGTTCAGTTGATTATATCAGCAATAACTAAAAACTTCAGTGAGTTATAACTTCAGTGAGTGAAAACTTCAGTCACTGAAGATTTAACTCATAGTAAGTGAAAACTTCACTCTCTAGTGAGTGAAAATTCCAACATATAATTAATAATAATATAACTTGTAATTGTCTTTTTTTTGAGAAAATTAATAAACAGCAGCATTATTTTAATTGTAGTATACTTATACACCATTATTTTTAATATTTGAGTATTATTATGATTGAATTTCTTCAAAAGTGGTATCACAAAAACCTTTCCTCTCCTCAAGCTGCATTATTATTAATTCAATTAGTAGTAATTTATCTACTAGTTTATTACTGTAGTAGTATTATAGGACCACTAATTGCAGCTCTAGTTCTTGCTTTTATATCAGAAAGACCTGTATCTTTTCTCGTAAAAAGAGGAGCTTCAAGACTCAGTGCAACAGCTGTAACCATGCTCTCATACATAGGTATTGTAGTTAGTATTCTTATTGTGATTGTACCACCTGCAATTGAACAGTTTAGTAATATATCAGGAACTATTACTAAAGCTTTATCTACTACTGAAGTTTCTGAAAACACCACAACTTCTCAAACATCACCAATAAACGTTGATAATGACATTATAGTAATTGAAGAAAAAGCTAATAATCTAACAATAGAATTGAAAAATAATAATCAAAATGAAGATAAAGATGATAATACAGATGTAAATACTTCCATATCTTCTAGTGACACTAATAGAAATCTTGCTTTAAATAACGTTCAAAACTCTGATATTTTAAAAGAAAATACAAATAATTTAGAAACTTCAGAAAATATCGAAGACACTAACTCTACAGAAATAAAAATGAGAAAAAACAACAACTAAAATAGAACAATGGATTATATCTAAATATCATGAATATATTCCTAAACTGCCACAAGCATATCAAAATATAGTTTCTGAAGAACAAATTAATTCTTTTATTTCAACTATAAAAGAAAGCTTAAAAAATTGGTTATCACCTTTTTTAACAACTCAAGTAGCTCCACTAATAAAGGAAACATTATCAAGTATTGTTTATCTTGTAATTGTTCCAATCTTTACTTTTTACATGTTAAAAGATAAAGAAAAGTTCTTAGAATTTGGGAAAAAATATTTAGCACCATATGAAGAGATAAGAACATTTTGGGCTCAAATAAATAAACAAATAGCTCAATATTTATCTGGAAACCTATTGCACATTGCTATATCTTCTTGCATCAATGTACTAGCATTTTGGTTATTTAATCTAAACTACGCCTTAATATTGGGTATAGGTGTTGGTCTTAGTGTAATTATTCCATATATTGGTGGGGTACTTATTACTATTCCGTTATTAGTAGTTGCTTTCATTCAGTATGGTTTCAGTTCCGCAATTATTTGGTTAATGCTAATCTACTTAATAATTCAAGTAATTGATGCGTACGTTTTAACTCCATTCCTCTTTTCTGAAACCTTAAATCTTGATGCTTTTGCTATATTAGTATCTATTTTGATCTTTGGTGCAATATGGGGATTTTGGGGAGTTGTACTAGCAATCCCTCTAGCTACATCTATTAAAACAGCTTTTCAATTATGGCCTCAAAGGAAATAATTACTTGAATACTTATCAACAAGAAATTTTACTTATGAATTAATAAAAATAAAAAATAAAGAAGCA
>GL995221.1:105276-108286 GCA_000222855.1 Succinivibrionaceae bacterium WG-1
CAAATTTGCTTCTTTATTTTTTCTAAATAATCACTCAGATAATTTTACTTATTTATTACTTCTTCAATAATTGTTTTGGTAATTTTTTGGTTTTTATTTTGTTGAACAGCTTTATTTATTCTTTTTAACGCTTCCACAGCACTTGTGATATCTTTGCTACTTTTGGCTATTTTTTTAGCTTTATTAGCATCAAGAGAATTTCCTTTTGCTTGCTCCCTTAAAACTAAAGCTTCTGCTATTCGTTCATATGGTAATGGTTTTATGTTTAAAGATGCACCACTCTCAAGTCTTGTCACTAAATCTCGTTTTTTAAAACCTGACTTTTCAACATTTTCATGCGCAACTACTATAAAAAAGCCATTTTCCATGGACTGCCATCTATTATAGAGAGCAAATAATTCATTTTCCCAATCTGCTTTTCCTGCAATAGCATCTATATTATCTAAACATATTATCTGACAGTTTTGTTCAAGACCACTTAACAAATTAGGATTACTAAAAGTAATTAAACTTGCAATATCTAACATCGCACAGTTTATATTTCGGCGATTTGATTCGACTGCTACACTCTTTAACAAATGAGTTTTTCCTGAACCATGTGGACCATATAAATATAAAAAACGGCCATCATCATAAGATTCAGAATCAAATGTGCTTTTTAGATAATAAAAAGGTATGGCATTGCATCTATCGTCCTCACAAAAAGATGCAAAGGTTTCATCAGGAATACCAACCCCAATACTTAAAGGAACTTGATAACCATCTGTATTATTTTTTTCATATGCCATAATTATGAATAAATATACCTTTTACTATTTATATTTAAAAACTTTTATATAAATATTATTATATGAATTTTTTTGCAAATTTAACATAAAAACTTATTTTAAGGTCTATAAATTAGTACTTTGTAATAAATTCATAAATAAAATCTTCATCCGCAAATTTAGAAATTAATGAATTATCATTTAATACTGACACAATATTTAAGGAAGAAGGATAATTTAAGGTAAATAAATAATCCCCATTTTCCGTTACATAAGTGAGATCTGAGATACCAGATCTATATAAACTTCTCACAAATTTGTTTAAATTGCTTTTATCCAAATTAGTAATCTTTATAACAACTTTACCAGAACTAACAATCCCAAGCTTAGAATTATTAGTCTTTGCTTCATTATTATTTTTTACATCTTTGCTATTCTTTTCAGCTGCTTGAGATTGATTACTCTTTTGATCATTTGTGGCAACTTTATTTGTTAAATTTAGAGATTTTAATTTATTAAAAAAATCAGAGCTTATTTTTTCTTTTGTTCCAATTAAATCCCCTGTTGTCATAAGACTCTCATTATTTATATCATATAAATAATAAGATAAGAAATATTCATCTTTATTATCTGTACTCACTCCAACAAACGCACTTAACGCATATCCTGAACTATATCTTTTTGAGGCTTTACAAATTGCAGTACTATTATGTTGTAATATATCCTTTGGAGTAACTAGAGCAAGATCGTCAAGATCGTTTATAGGTAAGATAATTTGAACTTTTTCTTTGGCACTTTGAGAAATTAAAAAATTGAGATAAGGCTCCATGTGTAGTTGAATTATCTAAACTAAATGCACTATTACTTGTTGTTTCCGCATCTAAATTTTGATTAACATTTTCAATTGGACTCACAATCCATGAAATTATAGGTTCAGATAAGCCATTCCATATTTTTATTTGTTTTTTAATTCATTATCAACTTTATCTTCATTAAAAATTATCTTTATGCCATCATCACTTAATTCTTCATCAAGAATAAAATCATCAATATTAACATTTACATCTTCGATGCTTGTTCCACCTTTGCTGATTTCTGTAAGTAGTTGAGCAAAGGCAATAGAATGAGCATTTTCGACCTTATCTAAATCGACGTTATAACTATATTTATAATTAATTTGATTATTAGTGGCTATATCATTGAGATTAACATTTTCTTCTACCACGTCATCAAAAATTAATGGTTCATCAGCCAATGTTACACTAGGTATGTTTATAGCAAATAACAGGATTAATGCTTTCCATGAATTTATAACTTTTATATTTTTCATATTTCCTCGTTATTTTAATAATTACAATCTTGTTACATTACAGAAACATTACCAAAAAAATAGAACATAGTTTTTCTGTGATTATTTAACAATTGATATTTATGTAAGTATGTAGAAAGTTTTTAATGACGTCAAACACGTTGTTCTAATTATACATATTAAATATCTATCATTTTAAATAAATAACTAACTAATACTCAATTTTTCGATTATGGTAAAACTTTAAGTAAGGTTATTTTATTTTTCAAGTTCAAATTTTTTTATTATAAATTAAAAATATCTTGAAAAAAGATAAGCATTAAACGACAAAAACATCTTTATTTGATAAAATGCTCAAAACAAAAACGTGCTATATTTGAATCATGAGGTTTTACATCCCAAATGGATAAGCAAAAATTAAGTTATAAAGACGCAGGCGTAGATATTGACGCTGGTAATGCTCTTGTTGAAAACATCAAAAGCGTAGTTAAAAAGACAAATCGTCCAGAAGTAATGGGTGGTTTAGGTGGTTTTGGTGCTTTATGCAGAATCCCTACTAACTACAAAAAACCAATCTTAGTATCTGGTACAGACGGTGTTGGTACAAAGCTTCGTCTTGCTATTGACTTTAAGAAACATGATACTGTTGGTATCGATCTTGTTGCAATGAGTGTAAATGACCTTATTGTTCAAGGTGCTGAACCTTTATTCTTCCTTGACTACTATGCAACTGGTAAGTTGAACGTAGAAGATGCAACTAAAGTTGTAACAGGTATCGGTAACGGTTGTGAACAAGCTGGTTGTGCATTAATCGGCGGTGAAACTGCTGAAATGCCAGGCATGTACCATGTTCCTGACTACGACTTAGCTGGTTTTGCAGTTGGTGTTGTTGAAGAAGATGAAATCATTGATGGTTCAAAAGTTAAACCTGGTG
>GL995221.1:108965-112811 GCA_000222855.1 Succinivibrionaceae bacterium WG-1
ACACAAGATAGATGACTAGGATCAGATATTGCGATAGCACCAAAAGCAGGACGATCATTACGATATCTACCTGTTAATTCTTCTGCAAAATGCATCGCATCACAATGGCTACCACCATTGCCTGCAGATAAAACCTTACCACCTTTCTTTAAAGAATCGCCAATAATTGTAGCAGCTTTTTCTATAGCCTTTATATTTTCAGGATTACTCAAAAAATTATGAAGAACTTTTTCTGCTTCTTCTAGCTCTGATTTAATATCAACCATCTAAATCGTCCATACCATATTATTTATAAAATAGCTTTTTTCATTTCTTCTGCTTTTAAAGCATTTTCTTTTTCTTTAATCTTATCAAGCTTAGCCTTTCGTTCATCTCTACATTTTACGTATTCATCATATTCTGAGACTGATAAAAGATTGTTTTTTATATATTCTTGGATTTGCGCTTCACTAACCTTTTTTGACCTTCTAAAGGTTTTAACAAAAATTCATCCCCAAAAAGAACATTACTTGATTTAGTATTTGAATATCCTAACATATAAGCATAGTGTTCACCAAGTTCTTCAATTGTTGGCTCAATCACTTTTAGCTTTGCATCCCCTATTACGCTAAATCTATCAGTTCGTTCTTCTGGTACGTCAGAAGAGGTATTATTAACACTAAAATTTAAATTTTCTTGACCACCTGTTAAAGCTAAGTAAACTTCAGCTAAAATTTCAGAGTCGAGTAACGCCCCGTGTGATGTACGAGATGAATTATCAATATTCAACTTAGAACAAAGAGCATCTAAGCTTACACGTTGTCCGGGAAATTTTTTTCTCGCAATTTCAATACTATCTGTAACAGTACAAATATTTTCAACTTTTAAATTTTTGCCAATAAGTTTAAATTCATGATTTATAAAACCAACGTCGAACTTTGCATTATGAATAATGAGTTCTGCACCTTTTATAAATTCGTAAAATTCTTCAAATATTTCTTGAAATTTTGGTTTATCTTGTAAGAATTCATTAGAAATATGGTGCACATTATAAGCTTCTTCATCAACAGCTCTTTCAGGATTCACATAAAGCTGCAATTTTCTACCTGTTAGGTTTCTATTTTTTAACTCAACGCAACCAATTTCAATAATACGATGGTCTCCTGGAGTACCATCGTCTGATTTACCAGTAGTTTCGGTATCCAATACTACTTTTCGTTCTGTACTAATGTTAGCCATTTATAATTATCCATCAAGTTTAAAAATAGTTAATAATAACTTTTAAATTTTTGACAATATTACAATATTTCACTTCTAAAAAATATTGCTTATTATAAATTATTAAAAAACTTTTTTAATGTTGTATTGCACTTCAATAAACTGATATATATCTCATAAAATACTCAAACTCGCCTCATTTTTTGACTAAAATCCATTATTTAGTAAGATGACAAGAATATTTTTTTATTTATAGCTAGTTACTCATGAAAAACGTAGAAATATTTTGTGACGGTTCTTGCCTTGGAAATCCAGGTCCTGGCGGTTATGGGGTTATTTTACGTTATAATGAAAAAGAAAAAGAGCTTTCTCAAGGTTATAAATTAACAACAAATAACAGAATGGAATTATTAGCGGCAATTACCGCTTTAGAAGCCTTAAAGGAAAAAGTAGTCGCAACTATCTATACTGATAGCAACTATGTCCTTCAAGGAATGACCATGTGGATATATGGTTGGAAAAAAGCCAAAAGATTATCTTTTAATTCCAAAAATCCTGTTAAAAATATTGATTTATGGTTAAGACTAGATAAGATTTCCAGTCAACATGAAGTTATTTGGAAAAAAGTTAAAGGA
Source organism: Succinivibrionaceae bacterium WG-1 (assembly GCA_000222855.1). Lineage (GTDB taxonomy): Bacteria > Pseudomonadota > Gammaproteobacteria > Enterobacterales > Succinivibrionaceae > WG-1. The sequence goes on from GL995221.1 coordinate 110,798, forward strand.
CATAGTGGGCATGAAGAAAATGAGCGTTGCGATAAACTCGCCAAAAATGCAGCAAGCTCAAAAAATCTACTCGATGACGAGGGATTTTCTGATTAAGCTTGTAGCTTCTGTATTGCCTTTATTTTCTATTATCTTACTTACATTCATCTCAGGTTGTACTACATCCAATAATAACATTTCCCATCAATTACCAGAAGAGCCAATAACAGATTCATCAGATATAAATAAACTTAAAGCTTTTAGCGTTTATTCAAATAATGAAATAAATAAAGAATTAGCTAATTTAGCAAGTGATGATAATTCAGATAATTCAGCATCTCAATCATTGCTTTGGGAAAGCATTATTGAGGACATGGAACTTTCAACCAAACATAAACAATTAACAAAATCCAGTGGATATAAGAAAATATTTTCGTATCGCAAATATTTTGCCAAACAATTAAATAGTGGTAATTTATTCTTATACTATATTACCAATGAACTAAAAACTCGCAATATGCCAGTAGAATTGGCCTTATTACCAATTATTGAAAGCAACTATAACCCACATGCCAAATCTCCTTATAATGCTATGGGTATATGGCAATTTATTCCTCAAACAGCTCGTCATTTTAATTTAAAACATGATGCTAATTATGATATGAGATTAGATGTTATCGCTTCAACTGAAGCTGCTCTTAATTACTTAAATAAATTACATGATATGTTTGGAGATTGGGAGCTTGCACTAGCAGCATATAATGTGGGCCCTTATGCTGTAAAAAAAGCAGTGGATTATAATAAGAAACATAAATTACCTACTGATTTATGGAGTTTAAAAATTTCTAATTCAGGAAAAATTTATGTAGAAAAGCTTTATGCATATGCAGAACTAGTAAAAAATCATAAAAAATACCACATAGTTTTGCCAAAAACCCCAAATCAACCTGTTTTTAAAATAGTACCGTTAAAGAATCAATCTTTAAACCAGGTTGCAGCACAAACAGATGTATCTATTGCAACTTTACGCAAGCTTAATCCTGGTTTTTCTAACATCAATAAAACAACTCAATACGTCCAATATCTATTAATACCAACAAATTTGGATAACGAAAACTTCGTTACAGCAAGTAAAAACTATTAAAACTCTATTTTTATTAGTTTCTTTAATATTGTTAAGATTATTTATTGGTCAATAAACATTACAAACAATCTCTATTTACAACCAATAAGTTTATGAATTATAGATAAACCAAGCATGCATTTATACCTTTTCTTATATGCTCAGTTTATCTATTTCATTTTTACGGTACTTATCTTTTTATTTAGGTCTTTTTATTTAGGAAATGATTTTTATTTCTACCCTTCAAGGTTTGCAAGATATTCTTGAGGTATTTTAGTTAAAAAATCCATAAACTCATCTTCACTCATTACTCGAATATTTAATTCTTGAGCTTTCTTGAGCTTAGAACCTGCACTGCTTCCTGCTACTACAATATTAGTATTTTTAGAAACACTACCACTTACGCTTGCCCCCAAATTTATAAGAAAATCCTTAACTCTATTTCTGTCGTATTGTAGAGTTCCAGTTAATACCACCTTTTTATCTTTAAAAATATTAATTTCATCAGACACTGCTATTTCATCTTCTTGAGATTTTATGATTGAAACAGGTTCCAAACCACAACCTCCTTGAGAAATTGGCGATAAAAGATCTGCTATGACTTCTTTATTATGAGATTCATTAAAGAAATTTCTAATATGTTCACAAGTTACACTACCAATATCATTTATATTTAATAAATCTTCTTCTTGAGCATTCATTAAATCATTTAGTGTGGCATATTTTAAAGCTAGATCTCGGGCAGTAGCTTCGCCTACATCTGGTATACCTAATGCAAAAATCAACTTATTTAATGGATTTAAACGGCTCTTATCAATTTCTTTTAAAATCTTTTCAGAAGGACTATCATCTTGTAATTTTTTATTTTAGGATTATCAAGAGACCAACCTTTTAAATTACATAATTCTGCAA
>GL995221.1:113231-121070 GCA_000222855.1 Succinivibrionaceae bacterium WG-1
TTCCTTTATCTCAGGATCATCTAATTTAGGTTCTACAAGATTTTCGTGAGTACCAACTAAGATCATATTCTCAATAGACTTTGCTTGCCATTCTTGATACTTATTTTGATAAATTTGTTCTCTAATTTCTTTATATTGAATTGCTTCTTTATTGTTAGCTGTACGAATTTCTTCTAAATCTTTTAAAGTTAAGTGATAAATATCATTTAAATGACTTATTTTATTTTTTTCAAAAAGTGCATCTATCCACTTATCACCTAGATATTGAATATTCATAGCATTGCGACTTACAAAATGTTTTAAAACTTCTTTTAATTGAGCTTTACAATATAATCCACCAGAACACTTTATTGCGACTTGATCTGAAATACTTTCTACCGAACTTCCACATACAGGGCAAACTTTGGGAATTTCAACATCAATTACATCATTAGGTCTCTTATCAATAATCACAGAAACAACTTGCGGAATAACATCTCCTGCACGTCTAATTGATACAAAATCTTTTACTTTATGCCAAGCCTTGCAATTTCGTCAATATTATGTAAAGTTGCATTGCTTACTACAACTCCTGCAACTTCAACAGGTTTTAAATGAGCAACTGGAGTAAGAACACCTGTTCTTCCTACTTGAAACTCAATTGATTCTACTTGAGTGATTTGTTCTTGTGCCGGAAATTTATGAGCAATTGCAAATTTTGGTGAACGAGAAATAAATCCCAATGACTTTTGATAATCTAAATTATTTACTTTATAAACTATACCATCAATATCATAAGCTAAAGACATACGTAAATTTTGCATATCATTATGATATTCACGCAAGAATTCAATACCATTACCGCACTTTATTAAAGGATTAACGGGAATTCCCCATGATGCCACAAGCTCTAAACAAGCTTTATGAGTTGTTGGAAATTCTGTACCTTGCATTTGAGTTACAAAATAACAATTAAACGTAAGATTACGTTTAGCAGTAATAGCTGTATTTTGTTGTCTTAAACTTCCTGCAGCAGCATTGCGTGGATTGGCAAAAGTTTTTGCAGGAGTAATCTTTTTAGAAGGTTTTTTAGCTTTATTTATCTTAAATATTTCAAAAATATCAACTTGTTTAATCTTTTCGATTACTTTTTCTTTTATTACAGTTTTAGGGGTAGAACTAATAAATTTTTCATACTCATATTCATACTCACCTAATTCCGCAGTATATTTCATAAGTTCTATATAATATAAATTTAATTCATGAATATATTCACAAATTAATTGATATTTATCTTCAGAAATATGTTCTTTAATAACGCTATCCACAGCTTCTGTTAGTGTTGTTGTGAATAACAATCCTCCTTTAAAGTCTTCTAATCCTACTTTTAATAATTTAGCTTCATCAAATTCTTTTATTTTTATTAAATAATCTTCTAAATTATGAGCTTTTTCATCCAATGTTTTTTTATAAGCAATCAATTCATCATATTTACCTAAAAGCATTCTTATTTCATTATTTAAATTTTCAAAAGAATCATGAGGCATATAAACTTCCCCACGAACTTCTAAGTAACTTGGAATATTATCTCCATGTAACACTAGTGGGACATTGCGAATAGTTTTCGCTTGAGCTGTAACATCTTCTCCAACCTTACCGTCACCTCTAGTAGCTGCTTGAATCAACTGACCATTTTCATAAATAAAACTAACAGCTAAGCCGTCAAGCTTTGGCTCCGCACAAAATTCTATTTTTTCATTAGGAATATTTAAATCTTTTTCTATTCTATTTACAAAATCACTAAGTTCTTCATCATTAAATACATTATCTAAAGATAACATAGGAACTGCATGCGTTATTTGAGGTAAATCCTTAATTACTTCTCCACCAACTTTTTCTGTGGGAGAATTTTTTTGCTTAAATTCTGGATATTGTTGTTCTAACTCTTGTAATCGTCTAAATAACTTATCATATTCAACATCTGGAATGGTTGGTGCATCTAAAGTATAGTACTGATAAGAATACGTACGAAGTTGTTTGCAAAGTTGTGCTATTTCATCTTTAGGAGACATTTCTGATAAATTATTTTCAATCATTTAGAAGTTTTCCATTTTCCAAATAGAATGCTAAATAAAAAATTCCACAAGCAACTAGTAGCTACTTGTGGTTATATATTTAGTATTAGATTTATTCTTTACTTGTTATTATCATATTTAATCAATTGTTCTTGAATCGATTCAACATAACTCTGAAAATCTGCAGTGGTCATTTCTTCACCTTGGTTATTAACTAAAACCAAATCCAATTGTTGAGTTAATAAATAAGCAAATTGAGCAGTTTGTAAAAAGTAAGACTCTGCCAAACCTCTTTCAGGTAAATTCATGAAGATGTTAATAATCTCATAATTAACATTATCTGAATTTAATGGCTCAAAACCATACGGTTCTGAGTTACCACAAACCCCAAAAATACTTCTATTTTCTTCATCTTTATTAAAGAAGATATAATCACTATCAATTTGTAAGCCAACATTATCACAAAATTCAGCCATTTCACGAGCTGAAACACCTTTATCATCTTTAGACTTTAAATTAAAGTAATAATTATCTTCTAATAACACTTCTTCATTTTCAGAAGTATTGGAACTTTTAAATAAAGAACCAAATTTTGAAAAACATTTTGAAAATAATCCTTGGGAAGGTTCATTAGAATTTTCATCTGAAGTTTCTACTTGTTCTGAAACTAACTCTTCTGCTACCTTTGATTCTGTTTGAGATTCCTCACTTGAAGATACAACATTAGTAACATTTTCTACTTTTTCTAAAGTTGAATTCTCATTTGTTACATTATCAATATTATTAGTAGTATTTACATTTGATGTAAAAGTACTTTCTTTATCTTCTTCAATACTATAGTTGCTAACTGTTATATCTTCTTCGTTATCTATAATGCTAACATCACCAATTTTATCTGTAACTTTATTAACTGTAGGAGATTGTGCTAAAGCGTCTTTCTCCATATTTCTATCACGTTTAATAGTTTCTTGGTTTTTATCTCCTGTTATAAAACAATGCACAATATAAGCAATTGCTGCAACAGTACCCAAAACTATTATCATAACTTGTAAAGCCATTTTTTTTCCAAATAATCACTAATAAAGAAATATAAACGAAGAAGTTTAAACTATTATTTAAACACCTGCTATTTTCTAATAGAATTAACTAAAAATAAAGTTTTAATGTTATATCTTTTACTTATTTTTGATAATTCACTAAAAAAGTTTTAATAAATATTTTTAACTAGATATAAATTACCTAAAAATACCAAAAAATAAAGAAACAAAACTATTTTTGTTATACTATTGAACATACAAAATTTCTGTCATACAAAATTTACACTATTATAAAAAAATGAATAATTCAAAAAAAACAGCAGACATTTTAGGTTTTATTTACCTATTCAAAGGTTTTAAATTTTTATTATCTCCTGGAATTAAACGTTATATGATGTTGCCTATCGTATTAAACATCATTCTAATTGGTCTAGGATATTATTTCGGTTTTACAATGTTATGGCAGACCTTAACTAATTATTTTGAAGGATCTAATTGGGGGTTTTTATCTTATATATTACAAGCGTTAGCTTTTATTGTAGGATTATTTGCTACATTTTATTTATTCACAACTATCACTCTAATAATTGGCGCTCCATTTTATAGTTTATTATCAGAAAAAACTGAAGAAATTATTTCTAACGCCCCTGTTAATAATATGACCACAATAGATACTATAAAAGATATTCCACATATGATTGGGCTAGAAATTTTAAAACTTGCATATAGAATTCCACTTATAATTCTTAGTATTATTTGTATCTTTATACCTATTATAGGTCCTATTATTACTATTTTTATAAGTGCTTGGATTAATGCTATGGATTATACTAGCTATGGTTTTGAAAATAGTCATATACCTTATAAGAATACAAGATATACCTTACTAAAAAATAAAACATTGTGTCTATCATTTGGTGCTGCTTGTTGGGCTGTTTTATTGATACCAGTGCTTAACTTATTATTTATCCCAGCGGCTGTTTGTGGTGGCACCATTTTATGGTATGAAAAATTCAAACCAAATTTTGAAGAATATATAAAGTTAAACAACGAAAAACAATCTCTAAATGATAAATAACTAGGTTTTTATAGCTTAAGATTAGTTTTGTCATTTAATTTCTAAAAATACATAAAAATAAGCTATGCTTTTAAGCATAGCTTACTTTCTGTTTATAAATATAAATTATTGATACTATTTTTTTGTTTATTAGATATTAAATTTTTATTATTTCCTCTTTTTGCTTTCTATATCTGCAATAAAATCAATACCAAGAATTTGAGTTTGTCCTGCAATACATTTTGGAGAAGTAAATAACTGAGTTAGTTTTTTCACCTTTGGCATATTACCTGCGCTAATCAAAATTGGACTAATACTTGATTTTGCTTTATTTTGAATCAAATTTAAGTTAAATTCGATTAATTCATCACCTACGTGAACAATATCACCTTCTTTTACTTTTGCAATAAAGCCACTGCCATTTAGATCAACTGTATCAATACCAATATGGATAAATATTTCCAAATCATAAGGAGTTGTCTTTAAAACAATGGCATGATTAGTTTCAAAAACTTCGGCAACGACACCATCACAAGGTGAAACTAATTTTTTTTCTGTAGGTTTGATAGCAACCCCATCACCCACAATTTTTTCAGAAAACAAAACATCTGGTACATCATCAATTAAAAATAAAGTACCTGTAAGAGGTGCATATAGCACTAGATCAGATTCAGTTTTAGGTTCTGGAGTAGATGAAAAATTGAACCATCCCATAAAATATATCTCCTCTTATTTTTCAATGATGTAATTTAAACAATTATCTTATAAATATAAATAACATCATAATAGCTATAACAACTATTTTATACAATATTATTCAATTTTTTATTAAAAAAACAATGATAACTATTATTTTTTCAAAATAAGTCAAGCTATCTACGTTGCATTATCTGCTTAATATCTCTATTAAGTTGCCTTATATCTTCTAAGTTTTTAACTTTATTGATGCGTTCATCTAAATCTAATATATCTTTAAAGTTATTAGAATGCATCACGTCTAATAATTTATGTAAATAGAAAGGAGCAACAGAAAAATCATGGATATGCAAAGCAACAAATAAATTAAAATAATCCAAATTATGAACTAACTCTCCACAAATACACACTGGAATATTTTTTTTGACAGCATTCTTTACTGTAAAGTTTATTAAACGTAATACCGCAGGGGTTAATTCGTCATTACGATGAGTTGCAGCTTCTCTACTACACGCTTCTGTATATTGAGTTAAATCATTAGTACCAATCGAAAAGAAATCAACTAGCTCAGCTAGTTCATTAGACATTATAGCTCCTGCAGGAGTTTCTATCATAATTCCTAATTCTATATTACCAATAGTTAAACCTTCATTTATAAGTTCTTGTTTAGTATCCTTAAACATCTTAACCAAATTACATACTGTTTCATATTCTGCAATCATAGGAAACATAATGCGCATGGTTCCAAAAACAGAAGCTCTAATTAAGGCTCTTAATTGAGTTAGCATCATTTGATGACTATGACTATTTTCATTGGTACTATCAGCACAATTAACATTTATAATGGTATTAACACTCATGTATAAAGGTAATTTATCTGCAGAAAAATCAAAAGTTCTAAATGTAACAGGATATTTGTTTGGTAAAGAAGTCATAATTTTTTTTATAGACTTCATATTGGGTATTTTCATCTGGTTCTTCTGTACATTGCATAAATAAAAATTCTGTACGGAATAAACCAATACCAGAGCTCGGAGACACTGTAAGACGATTAAGTTCAGATAAAGAACCTACGTTCGCAAGAACTCGCATTGTTTGACCATCAGGCGCTGTACGATATTGAGCAATCATTGGCACAATATTCTTTTATCGTCAGTCTTATATTTATCTGCTTTCTTTTAACAGTCCAAACAATTTCATCTAGCGGTTCTAAATAAATTTTATTATCGTAAGCATCTATTAAAACTTGAGTTCCATTTTGTACTAATTTAGTAACATTATTCACATTGAATATTGTAGGAATCTTTGTACTTCTTAAAACAATGGCGAGATGACTATTAGTATTGCCATACTCTATTAAAACTCCCTTGATATGACTAGTATCAAGGGTCAAAAATTGCGCAGGAGTAATATTGTTACAAACTAAAATACAATCAGATGTAATATTGGGTAAAGTAATTTTTTTACGGCGTAATTCTAAAATTAAACTTTCGGCTAAATTTCTAATTTCAAATTCATTATGTAACGCAAATGGATCATTGGCATTTATGAGTTCATTTATATATTCGTTATAGCAAAAATATATAGCCGATTCAGCTCCTAAAAGCTCTTCCTTAATTTTATTGATAATTTGTTGATTGATGTAAGGATCTAATAAATACAAAAGAGTTACTTCCAAAAACTCTTTTGCAACTTTGGATACAGTAGTGGAAATTTCGTGTTCTAAAAGATTTTGAGTTCTTTCTCTTGCACTATAATAATATTCTAACTCTTTATCTATTAAAGACGGTTCTATTTTTACTTTCGGAACCGTAACTGGTTCACTGTAAAATACAACTGCAGGAGCATAAGCCACCCCTTCAGTTATGACCATTCCTTCACGCAAAATATATACCTAGCAAATAAAAATATTACAAAAAAAACTTACCTTTAAAACTAGGCATTATAATATCTTTTTTAAATATTTAAATACTATCTAGTAATTTAATTAATGATTTTATGGACTTGTCCGCATCTTCTCCTTTTACTTTAATGCAGATCTCATTACCGCATCTAAAATCCAATCTCATTAAAGCAAATAAACTTTTTGCTGTAGATTGTTTTTCATTAATAGAAAAATAAATATCTGAATTTTGTTGATATGAAAAATCAACAATTTTGTTTAAATTCTTTACATCAATTCCATTAGGATTTTTGATTTGAATTCTTTTAGATACTAACATAATAATTATCTCCCAAAAAAGAAACATACAAATGAAACAATTTAATGAACGATAATTATCAATTTATCCTATTTATTTTTTATTATTTTTTATTATTTTTACTATTAACCTCGATAGTCTTGCTTATTTTTGGGTTGCAATCCCCCTCCTTTTTTAATTATCGCCCATAAAAATGTAACCTTTAGCACCTTTTTACCAAAAATAGATTGACATCAAATTTTTTAATAATTACAAATAAAACACCAAAGTTTTTAATGTAAATTTACATTGTTTTATTATCTAGATCTTTTAAATTGTTTTCTCAATTTATAATCAATCAGCTACTAGTTTTTAACTAATATGTTATTTAACTAAATTTACACAAAATGTATAACATTTAAATATTGTTAATACTTGTCAATCAAAAAATAACTAAAAAATTGTAAAAAATGGTAATAACAAACTAAGAATATTATAATAAGACCCAAATATAATAAGAAAAATAATAAGTAAGCATACCCAATAAGGAAAGACATTTAAGCTATGTTGCTATTAAAATTCATAATAAAAACGTTAATACTATTATGTTGCTGTAATTATGCAATAGCTAGCAATATAGAATTATCCGTTCCTGACATCAAAATACAACAAGAGATAAAAAGTCAATTACTTGAAATTGCACTTGCAGATGTTGACTATCACTATTCTAAACAATTTATAAATTTGCAAAGAGCTACAAACTCCAATTCTTACGCCAAAGAATTAATGAAAGCGTATTTTTTAATAAATAATTT
>GL995221.1:121563-157504 GCA_000222855.1 Succinivibrionaceae bacterium WG-1
AAACCATAATCTCTTTAAAAGACCAGGAATTTTATGAGTTTTTATTAAAAAATCCTCATGAATTTTTAAGAAGTATTATAAATCTAAGACCAAGAACTCCTAATTATATAAAGTATCGTCAGGAAATATTTAATATTCTTCAAAATTATAATAAGCAACTTACAGCATATAAATTTGTAGTATTAAAGCCTAATATGAATCGACCTGAAGTTGTTTTATTAAAGAAAGCGTTAAAAGAAAGTGGATATTTGGACCCTAATTGTCCTGAAACAGAATTCTTTGATATTGAATTATCAGAAGGTGTTAAACTCTTCCAAAGTAGTAATAATATAAAATCAGACGGGATTGTAGGATATCAAACTTACTCCCTTATTTTTAAAACTGCAACTCAAAAGTTAGTCTCTTTAGCGCGTGCAATCCTAAGACAAGGGGTACCTGCCCTACTTTCTCAAAATGATTATGTGTTTGTAAACATTCCTGAAACCAATATGTATGTTTATAAAAATAAAAATGCTATTTTGTATAGCAAAGTTATTGTAGGAGCGACAAAACGTCCAACTCCTAGATTAAATAGTGCTATCAATAATGTTGTTTTAAATCCAACTTGGACTGTTCCTGAAACTATAAAAATACATGACTACCTACCTAAGTTAAAACAAGATCCGTTTTATTTAACCAAACATGGTGTAGCTATAGTAGATCAAAACAATAATGTTATAGATCCTACATATATAGACTTTAGTAAATATCATAGTAGTTTCCCATATAGAATGGTTCAAGCACCTGGTGTTAGTAACGCCTTGGGATTATATAAATTTAACTTTCCTAATAGCGAATCAATTTATCTGCACTCCACCTCTTCTCCTAAGTATTTTACCAAAGCAACAAGAAGCTTAAGTTCAGGATGTGTAAGAGTAGAAAAATCTAAAGAATTAGCAGAATATCTCCTACAAAACACTTACTATACCCCAGAAAAAATTGCCAAAACAATTCAAGAAGGCAAAACTAAATGGGTTCGTACTCCAACAAAAACTCCAATCTTTTTAGCATATTGGACCGCTTATATCACAGAAGGTAATAAACTTTTGTATCCAACTGATATTTATCAATTAGATAGTAAAAGCGTTATTTCTAATGAAATTATTAATAATTGGAAATTTTAAAATTTAATAAAGATTTTAAAAACAAGAAAACAGTGATTATTAAATTTCACTGTTTTACATTATTTAAAATTTTTACTTTTAATATCATTTAATTGTTCTAGTATTATTCCTGATACATTTATCAAACAATTAAATAAGTTATCTATAATCAATTCAGCATCAAATAATAATTAACAGTTCTTTTTAATAATAATCTAAAACTATGAATTCAAAATAATACGAATTTTATTAAAGTTTTTAAAATGTATGACTATTTTGCAGAAGAATCAAATAAACAAAAACAGCATTTTCACTTTGGCGTTTTAAGACATTTCTATTTTGGCATTTTCATAAATAATTATAAATAAAAGAATCTTCATTACATAATCAATAAGAACTCTTTAAATACTATTTAGGATGAATAAACAAACTAAAAGATTGTAATTCTACACGTTTAAGCTTTTACTTCTTATTATTTTTTTTATTTCAAAAAATAAAAAAGCATAGCTTTTACAAGCTATGCTTTCATTATTTAAATATTATGTAATCTTATCTAGTTACAAAAGAAATTAGATAAGTTTAACAATTTCTTCAACAGACTGCTTAGCATCACCGAAGCACATGTAAGAGTTTTCCTTGAAGAATAATGGGTTTTGAACACCAGCGTAACCAACACTCATTGAACGCTTGAAGATAACTACGTTCTTAGCATTCCAAACTTCAAGTACAGGCATGCCTGCAATTGGGCTATTTGGATTTTCTAAAGCAGCTGGGTTAACAGTGTCGTTAGCACCAATTACTAATACTACATCAGTATCTGCAAAATCATCATTGATTTCATCCATTTCAAGAACGATATCATATGGAACTTTTGCTTCAGCAAGTAATACGTTCATGTGACCTGGTAAACGACCAGCAACTGGGTGAATACCAAAACGTACATTGATACCCTTAGCACGTAACTTTTCAGTTAAAGTTGCAACTGGGTATTGAGCTTGAGCTACAGCCATACCATAGCCTGGAGTGATAACAACAGAATTTGCATTCTTTAATAAATCAGCAACGTCGCCGTAAGATAATTCTTTGTGTTCACCGTGTTCTTCTTCATCTGCAGCTGCAGCCTTGTTACCTAAGCCACCAAGAATTACAGATAAGAATGAACGGTTCATAGCCTTACACATAATGTAAGAAAGGATAGCACCAGAAGAACCTACTAAAGAACCTGTTACGATTAATAAGTCGTTGTTTAACATGAAACCAGCTGCTGCAGCTGCCCAACCAGAATATGAGTTCAACATTGAGATAACTACAGGCATATCAGCACCACCAATAGAAGCTACTAAGTGGATACCGAATAATAAAGCGATTACTGTCATTACAACTAAGCTTACTAAAGCAACTGAAGAGTTACTTGTAGCAGTGCACATGAACACAATCATTAAAATGAAAGAAACAACTAAAGCTAAAATATTTAAGCCATGACGGAATGGTAATACTAAAGGCTTAGACTTGAAAATAGTAAGTTTGAATGAGCCATTTAACTTACCATAAGCAACAACTGAGCCAGTAAATGTTACAGCACCGATGAATACGCCTAAAAATACTTCAACTAAGTGAATAGCTAATTCCTTAGAAGAAAGCTTATCAGCATGTTCAGAAACTGATTGCTTTGCTTGAGCAAGCAATTCAGCTACTTGAGCAAGAGAAGCATCAGCTGAAACTGTTAAAGTTGAAGTAGCATCGTTACCAACTAATTCTAAGAAGCTATTGAAGCCAACTAAAACTGCTGCTAAACCTACAAAGCTATGAAGCATTGCAACAAGTTCAGGCATTTGAGTCATTTCAACTTTCTTAGCTAAATATAAACCAATTGCAGCACCGATAACCATTGCAATAACAATGATTGCCCAACCTACTACTGTTTCAACGCCAACAAATGTTGCAAGTAACGCAATAGTCATACCAATGATACCAGAAGTACAACCTAATTTTGCTGTTTCTTGCTTAGAAAGACCAGCTAAACTTAAAATAAAAAGTAAAGCGGAGATTATATATGCAACATGAATTAAACCTAACATTTAAAATATATCTCCTAATCCTTTCTAAACATCTGAAGCATACGCTTAGTAACTGCGAAACCACCAAAGATATTGATAGAAGCAATTAATACAGCAATGAAACATAATGCAAAAATAACAGCGTTATTTGAGCTATTATTAGCAATCTGAACTAAGGCGCCCACTACGATAATACCAGAAATAGCATTTGTTACAGCCATAAGTGGAGTATGTAATGAGTGAGATACGTTCCAAACAACGTAGTAACCAACTACACAAGATAATACGAATACTGTGAAGTGTGGTAAGAATGATTCAGGAGCAAAAATACCAACTAATGCCATTACAACAATTAAAGCAGCAAGTACTGCATACTTAATGTATGGATTTGCAGGCTTTTCTTCCTTCGCAGCAACTGGTTCTGCAGGTTTTTGAGCAGGTGCAGCGCTTACACTAATCTTTGGAGGTGGGAATGTAACTTCACCATCTAATGTAACAGTCATGTTTCTTAACACAACGTCTTCAAAGTTGATATTGATGTTACCATCTTTTTCCTTTGAAAGAAGCTTAGTTAAGTTAACAAGGTTAGTAGAATATAATTGAGAAGACTGAGTTGGTAAACGACAAGGTAAATCAGTATAACCAATAACCTTAACACCATTGTCAGTTGTGAATACTTCACCTGGAACTGTAGCTTCACAGTTACCGCCAGTAGCAGCAGCTAAGTCAACAATTACAGAGCCAGCCTTCATGCTTGCAACCATTTCTTTAGTAATTAAGCGAGGAGCTCTCTTACCAGGAATAGCAGCAGTAGTAATAATGATATCAACTTCTTTAGCTTGTTCAGCAAATAATGCCATTTCAGCCTTGATGAATTCATCACTCATAGTCTTTGCATAACCATCAGATGAAGAACCATCTTCTTGCTTGAAATCTAACTTTAAGAAATCACCACCCATTGACTTGATTTGGTCAGCAACTTCTAAACGAGTATCGAATGCACGAACAATAGCGCCAAGAGAGTGAGCAGCACCAATTGCAGCTAAACCAGCAACACCAGCACCGATTACTAATACTTTTGCAGGTGGAACTTTACCAGCTGCTGTAACCTGACCACAGAAGAAACGACCAAATTCATGAGCAGCTTCAACTACAGCACGGTAACCACTAATGTTAGCAGTTGATGATAAAGCATCTAAAGCTTGAGCACGTGAAATACGTGGAACCATGTCCATTGCTAACACGTTAACTTTCTTTTCGTTTAACTTCTGAACTAATTCAGGATTTTGATTTGGCCATATAAAAGAAACTAAAGTTGTACCTTCTTTTAATAAAGCAATTTCTGCATCGTTTGGAGCTAATACTTTATAAATTAAAGAGCAAGCCCATACGTCTTCTGCTTTACCAATTTCTGCACCAGCTTCTACGTATGCACTATCATCAAAGCTTGCAAGAGCACCTGCACCAGATTCAACTAATACAGTGAAACCAAGCTTCTTAAGACCTAGTACAGTAGCAGGAGTTGCGGCAACACGAGTTTCACCTTGAAAACTCTCTTTAGGTATACCTATCTGCATTATTTCTAATTCCTAAGTTGAAAATATCTACTATATGTTCATAAATAAGTTCTGAACAAAATATCGTAAATACGCTTTCTAAAATTGTTTTCCAAATAAATTGCTATGTCACCTATTTTCAATAAAAAATCATCTTAAAAATTTTACAAAAATAGGTTTTTAGGAAGCTTATACTAGTAATATCTCTACGATATTTCTTTTGTATTTGACTTTACTACAATTTTTTAGACTACAAAATATAGAAAATGTTGACAAAAAAATTTGCGACATTATACAACATTTTTTTGCAAAATGTCCGATTTAGAAATTATTTTATTAAACAAAGTAATAATTAATTGCAGTTAACATTTGATTGGCGCTATAACGGCTATTTAAAAAGGATAAATCATATATTTTATTGTTTTTGTAAAGCTCATAAAACAGAAAAATTTATCATGTTTTATATAAATTGCTATAAACATATCTTTATTTTTTGTAATAAAAAATTATCATTAAACCAAGATGTGTGCGTACAATAATTGAATTGATTCTTATTAACTTATAAGGAATACTTTATGATTTGTAATGAATGTGGAGCCAAAAATTCAGATAATGCTAATTTTTGTAGTGTTTGTGGTCATAAATTAAAAGAAAATGCTAACGGTACTATAAACATTAACATAAGCGCTACAACTACAGATACAGACAATCAGTTCAATAACACAAAAACAAATTTTAATTCAAATACCATGAATTCAAGTTTTAATGTCAATATTAACCATCATACAATATTTAATGACGATAAAAATACCGAATCTAACATTAATGAACAAGTAAAAGCACTTGATAACAAATTAAGAATAGAAAATTATTGGTGTATCTTTTTTATAGTATCACCATTTATACCGATAATAAATTTCTTCAGTATATTTATTTTAGGATATCTAATATTTCACGGCTTTAAATTATCACAAGAATCAGAAAACATATTTAGATATACTAGTGACATTGAATTTGTTAAAATTTGCGAAAAAGCAAGATCTAGATTACGAATTTTAACAGTAATAATCGCAATCTGTTTAGTAACAGCATTCTTTGTTGCGCTCGAGCAAAATCCTAATTCCAATCAAGCAACAAGCTCTGGCATAATATTGTTTATTTTTGGAATAATTGGATTAATCTTAGAGATATTATCTTACAAAGATTTAATTAAGGTAAAAAACAAAATCAACGATTTAACAAAAATTAGATTATATTAAATTAAACATTGTCAAAATATTGCTTTATTCATTCTTTTAAATTTAGGCAACTAATTTGTATTTGATAAATAAATACCGGTCTTTGGTTCAATACCATTAAGTTTATACTTAATTCCTTGCAAGCCTTGTTCGGTATTTGTTTGCATTGCAAAATGTAGATGTGGTCCTGTTGTATATCCTGTATTACCAGATAATGCTAAAACTTCACCTTTACGAACCCTATCTCCTACATTTAAACGATTAGAGCGACATGATAAATGAACATATATGCTCATAGTTCCATCATCATGTTTTACACGAATAAAATTAGCAAATGGGCGATATTTAACATTATTACCACCTTTGTCTGAATCAATCTTCATATCAACGATAGTACCATCTTTTACTGCAATTATTGGAGTTCCAATAGGCATACTTACATCCATGGCATATCGACTCTTAGGACCATTATGTGTAAATTTACCTTGCCAACCTTGAGTTACTTTAAACTTTCCAACAAAAGGTACTAATAAATCACTAGGATTTAATGAATAGTACACATCATTTGAACCTTTATACATTGTACCAATATCAAAGGTAGTACTGATTTTTACTTCTTCTTCAGTATCCCCAGAAAAATTAATTGTTCCTATAAAAATATTTTGACCTTTTCCTTCTATTTCTATAGGTTTATCAAAAGGAACCGTTCCCTCCACTAAATTTTTATTAGAAACATGAATTTTTACTGTTATTTCACTAACAAAATAGTTATTAACATAAAGTTCGTCTCCTTCTAGAAACAATTCCACATTGTCAGGAGATGGATTTGCGTCATCATCATATTCATCATAATCGTAGCCAGATTCTTCCGCTTCTTGTTGATCATCAGTATAGTGAACCACACCAGAATCATCTGTATACTTAACAATAACAGCTTCAACAAAATTCTGACTTACAACAATAAATAAAAAGCAAAAAAACAAATGAATTTAATAGTATAACTACTTTTAAAATTAGCTTTTAAAAAATGACGACACATATGCAAAAGATCGAAGTATTTATAAAACTTAAAAAGTTTTTATCTTATAAATTTTTAAAATGACGAATATTATTTATTTAGAGTTTACTTTATAGGAACAACTTAAATTTATCATTAAAAAATATCTATATTTGAAATAGATATCACGCTCAATGTAGTATTAAACTCATATTTACTGCATTTTCAGCTTTTGTATTAGCTGTAGCTTTATAGTAATTCTTACGAATACCATCTACTTCAAAACCTAATTTCTGATAAAGAGAAATTGCTCTTTCATTAGATTCTCTTACCTCTAAAAAAATTTTTTCATAATTACTTGGATTATTTTTTAAAAGCAATATGGAATTTTTTAATAATTCTTTTCCTAATCCTTGTCCTTGATTTTGCTTAGCAATACAAATTTGCAAGAGTTCTACATCAAAGACCATTGATTGAAAGATCGCAAAACCACACAACTTTTTTTCATTAAAGAGGACATAACAATATGTTTCTTTATCATTTAATGTTTCAGCTAAAGAATTTTCAGACCAAGGATGTAAAAAATTTTCTAATTCTAGTTGATAGATATCATTTAAATATTCATTTAAATTTTGTTTATCTAATAACACACATCTTAAAGGCATAGTTAGACCACATTGCTTATATTATGTTTCTTTTAACTTTCAAAAGTACTCATTACTAATGAGTACACTCTTTCATTAGCATTAAAACTTAAAATGTTTTTTTCTTGAATATCTTTAAATAAACGTTTTTTTATTTCTAATTCTGATTCTGTTGTCGAATTAGGGGTAATATCTATAAAAAATTTAGCATTACCTTGAGTACGTCCAATAAATAAATATTTATCTTTGACAGTATTTTCAGCATCTTCACGATACCAAGAATAAGGTATTTTGTTATAAGATAAAAAACCAGCAAAATTAAATAGCCATTTATCTTCTTTGTTTACATTTGTAGAATCAAGAACAATTCTAACGTTTTCTTGATGTGGAGTATTTAGTTTTAAATCTTTAAAATCTGCGATAATTTTAAAAATTTGTTCAGCTATTGCTTTTTTTCCATTTACTCCAGAATACATAAACAACACTGAATGAGAATTTTGCAAAGTTTTTACTTGTTCTGTTTTACTACTATTAGCAGAAGCAAATATTAAAGCTTTTTGCAAAATATTTAATGGTAAATTTTCATCATACCAATAAACAGGATAACCAATATAAGAAAGGTACGCAAAAAGATTAAAGAGATATTCTTTACTTAAATCTTTATCATATATGAAAATGAAATTCGGTAAATTAGATAAAATATCATCAGCTAAATCATTTAATGATGCATTCTTGATAATTTTAGGATTACGAAGTCTAAATTCAGTTAGATTCATCATCCCTAAAATTTCATCTAATTCTTCTATATTGATATCATTATTCATAATTAAAGAACTATACCTCTTTACCACATATAGAAGCTATTTTACTTTTAAAATTGTAATTCTTCTACAAATAAACTTTTTGACTTTCTTATTTTGAATTATTGAAATTCATCTTTCAATCCAAATAAGTTTTTAAAATTCCTATTTAAATCTAACATTGTGCGCTAAAATAGCACACCTAAAATTTATTTATTTTTTTTATTTACTTCTTTTAAAGTTTAAATTTTAACAGAAGTCTTTTAAATATTATTCAATGCAAAATATTTTATTTTGTAAATATTCTTAATTCTTGAATGCTTAAATAAGCATAATTTTGGTAAGTTTTTATATTCAATGACAGAGATTAAAGATTCCCAAGAAACAAAAGATAAATTACTACCACAAGAAGCAAGATGGGAACTAAAAATTTCCATCCTTAATATTACTTTATCAAAAAATAAGAAATCGTATTCTTATAGCTATAAAGATATTATTGCCATTGATAAAATAAAAGAAAATAAAGACTTATATTCTGTTAAATTAACATTTAGTAACAACAAATATTCGCAAATATTTGCAGTTAATGAAAATAATAATGTTATTTTAAAAAACTTTTTATCAAAAGAAGCTACAAATTTAGTTAACCTATTCAAAAAGTATCAAAACAAAATCAATAAATTAAAAGAACTAATTTTAAACATTCTTGAATGGCATAATGGCCTTATTAAAACCTCTGATATTATTTTTAAAAGATTAGGATTCTTATCATTTTCAACCCAAGAACAAGAAATAAAGCCAATTTTTGAACACAAACCTCAAGATAAGGATAACTTATTTGCAGATAAAGATATAAAAAAATTATTAGAACTTACTCAAAAGGATTTTTCTAAAAACCAGAAACATGCTCTAAATGCCTATAATCAAGACTATAAAAAATTCTGTAAACTTTATAATGAATACTTTACTAGTCAAATAATAAATAACAATAAATTATTTTTTGATAAAATCGAAAAATCTCCTCTTACAGGAGAACAATGTCGAGCAGTGGTAAACCTAAACGATAGAGTCCTACTTAATGCTTCCGCTGGTTCCGGGAAAACATCTACTTTAATTGCAAAAGTAGCCTACCTTACAATGTTCAACATTTGCAATCCTGATGAAATTTTAATTTTATCATTTAATGCCAAAACTGTAGAAGAAATAAGTGCTCGTTTAAATACTCGATTAGGAAATTTTATTCCTAATATTGCAAATATTGTAAAAGTAAAAACCTTTCACGCCTTTGGTAGAGAATTAATTCATTATTTTACTGGTAAATATCCCCATGTGGCACCATATTTAAATAGTAATGATGCTGCGCAAAGTACATATTTTAAAAATTTTATTGATAGTCTATATGATGCTAGTGCAATTTTTCGTAGAAGATTATTTATATTTAAAGAAGTTTTAAATAATTACTTATATGTAGATGAAGAACATAACTTAACACTTCATGCCAAAGCTATTGAAAAAATTTTCTACACTCTTAATTTAAACCAAACTATGTACGGATCTTCTATAAAATCATTTCAACAAGATGATAAAAAAATCCATGTAATAAATTTAATAGAAGATAAAGTTATCGTGCTTGGTACAACAAAATATAAAACCACTAAAACTGTATTAGCATATTTCACAACTGAAGAATGTAAAAACTTTTTATATTTAAAGAAACTCCCCCAACTCATACGTAAAGGATTTCAAGATTTAATACAAAAAGATTCCTTAACACATCCTTTACAATTACTTGATAAATATCTTCTTAAAAGATTTAAAAAGAATGATCTTTTAGACCAATTCAGCTCTCTAATGCAAACTTTTTTCTGTTTATCAAAAAATAGTTTAAAATCACCAACTTTATTACTAAATCTTGTTAACAAACATGATTCAGAATTCTCCTTGCGTGATAAATCATTTTTATATCTTTTTAAATTCTTTTACGAAAAATGGGTTAAACATCTAAATGGCAACATTGATTTTGAAGATATGTTACATCTTAGTACCAATCTTATAGAACAAAATAAGATCATACTTCCTTTTAAATATATTCTTATTGATGAATGCCAAGATTTCAGTTTATCAAGAGCAAGATTAGTACAAACAGTACTAAAATATACCCCTGCCAAACTTTTTGCCGTAGGCGATGATTGGCAAAGTATTAATCGTTTTTCAGGTTCAGAACTTACCATCATGACTGAATTTGAAAAATATTTTGGAAAATTTGATTTATTAAAATTAGAACAAACCTTTAGATGCAGCCAAGATCTTTGCAATATTTCTTCTAATTTTATTCAAAAGAATCATATTCAATTAAAGAAAAATGTTAAAGCTGTAAACAACTACAACGAAAAAACACCTGTAAAAATTATAGAGCAAAATAATCCTCTAGAATCAAAATACGCCTTACGAAAAACAATAGAAAAAATAATTCAAGATCATAGCAATCAACCATTATCTATTTTTTACTTGGACGTTATAACAAAGATAAAGAATTAGCAGATGAAATTTTACAAGATCCTAATATGAGTAGATTTTGTCGCTTCATTACAGTACATAGTTCAAAAGGTTTAGAATGCGATTATGTAATTCTTTTAAATGTTACAAGTGATAAATTAGGTTTTCCATCAAATATAAATGATGATATTTTACTTAGGTTAGTGGAACCTGATCCTGATAATTATCCCAATGCCGAGGAAAGAAGACTTTTTTATGTAGCATTAACTAGAGCTCGCAAACAAGTAATAATTTTTACAACAACAGGCAAAAACTCAAAGTTTGTTAATGAACTGCTACAAGATCTCAAAATAAAAAAGATACAGTTTCTATTCCTGACGGAGTCATAGATCCTAAGTATTTATGCCGAGTTAAACATTGTTTAGGGTGTTACATAAAGAAAAAATTTCCTGAAAGAACTTTTTGGGGATGTTCTAATTATCCTACATGCAATTCAAAGTTAAAAACATTAGAAGGCAATTTAAATTTCTCGCAAAGAAGAAAATAATGTTTTTATATTGTCATTTTTTGTGTAAAATTTTTGCTATAACAATGTTAATAAAAATAAATAATAGCATTAAATTTTTTAATACTATCGTTAAAAAGGCAATTCTCTTATGTTAACAAATGATATAAAAACACGCATCAAACGTCTTTCAAAAGAACTAAGTGAAGGTTTATTAGAACGTGAAGATGCCATAAAAATATGTTTATTATCAGCATTAGCAGGAGAAAATATTTTTATCTTAGGAGCTCCAGGGATTGCCAAAAGCTTGATAGCAAGAAGACTTGCAGATGCTTTTAAAGACGTTACCCATTTTGAATATTTAATGACTCGATTTTCTACTCCAGAAGAAATTTTTGGACCTCTATCCATTGATGCTTTAAAAAATGAAGGGAAATACATCCGTTTAACAGAAGGATATTTACCAAAAGCGGAGATTGTATTCTTAGATGAAATTTGGAAATCAGGTAATGCCATCCTAAATACTTTATTAACTGTTATTAACGAACATAAATTTAGAAATGGTGACAAAGAAATCACCATCCCTATGCGTACTTTGATTACCGCATCTAATGAATTACCTGAAGCAAATAGTGGTTTAGAAGCTTTATATGACCGTATGTTAGTGAGATTATGGTTAGATCCCATAAAGTCCAAAAATAACTTTCAAAAGATGCTTCAAGGAACAAGTCAACTAAACAAAGTATCTGAAGAACTAAAAATATCTCTTGAAGAATATGAAAATTGGCAAAAACAAATTGATGATGTCACAATCAGTGATGAAGTTTTTGATGATCTTTATAAATTAAAATCAGAACTTGCTGAAATCAATAATATCACTAGCAATAAGAAAGAAGATGCTTCAGAACTTGATAATAAACAAAAAATAAAGACTATTCAAAATAATGATCAACTTTATATCTCAGATAGAAGATGGAAAAAAGCATTCCATTTCTTAAAAGCTTGCGCATTTTTTAATGGTCGTAAAAAAGTAGAAAAAATTGATTTATTATTATTAAAAGATTGTCTATGGCATGACGTTCATTCTCGTTACCACGTTAACAATAAATTAAATAATTACGCTACCCAAAATTTATATAAACAAAATATTGTAATGGGTAAATTAGCGCAAATAACTACTAAATGTCATAAACTTTCTGCGGAAATTCTTCATGATATAGGTATCAAGGTTCGAACCAATAATATACATATTCCTTTAATAACCTCCCAATATCATATTGATAAGCACTTATATGAAATGGATTTTTCTAAAAAAAGTCAAACATTGGTATTTTTGGATGAATGTCATTTAAATCCTGAAAACTTAGAAGATATTACCCTTTCTGCGACTATTGAAACTCATAATTTAAAAAAATGGTTAAAGCATGGTGGAGAAGTCTATATCCGTCTAGATAAAGGTCCTTTAATTCAATTAAATTTAGCTTTAGATTCTGACAACTATCTTATTGCAAAAGAACCTAATGGTAAAATTATTCAGTTAACCCTTCAGAAAAAATCAACCATTCCTTCATGGCAAAAAGATAAATGGAAACATGCTGTTTCTGAAATTGAAAATGATTTAGAAGAGATTCGTAATCAAATAAAGAAAATTGAAGAAAATTTAAAATTAAATGAATCACATATTTTTTTAAATGAAGAAACTTTAGTGACTATTGCTGATAGCATTCATAAACTACAAACTAATGAACAATTAGCATTAAAACGATTAAATGAATTAACAGATAAATTACATCAAATTGCAGATGATTTAACTGTAGTGGAAAAACATTAGTACCATACAATAGTTATAATTTTATTAGTCACTAGCAATAAACAATGAGAGTATTATGCAGATACATGAAATTGGAAAAATAATTGCCTATAACAATGATGACTTAATTTCTAATTATCTTCAAGAATTAGGAGAGATTCCTAATGAATATAAATACTTAAAAAATGATAATGCTTTAAAAAAATTTATCAGTAAACAACTCTCATTAAAATCTACTTTTGTTGAAAACAAAATACAAGAAACAGAAGCCCCAAAAGCTCTCAATGAAGAAGTTATACTTTATCGAAATATAAAGGAATTAGATGATGAAAGTTTTAAAAACAATATAGCTAATATTGTCATTAGAATTCCACAAACTTCTTTCTTTCATAAAGAGGCACAACATTTTATTACTCATACAAGTAACAATGATTCCTCAAAAATGGTAAAAGCATTATTTTTAAAAAAATGGCGTGAAGCATTGAATCATCACTTAATGAGTGTTGAATTAGAACTTGCAGAACAAGAACGTAATAACATAGAGCAAGAATTCAAAGAACGTTTTAAAATTGCAAACATCGTAGTAAAAACAGTAAAACCTAACTCCCCGGGTAAACTTTGGGATCTTAGTAGTTCTCATATCATATCAACAGAATTAAGACACCTTACTCACTATGCGCAGTTTCTTGGTAAAAATAAAGCCATTCAGCAAATCGCAGATGAACTAGGTAGAGCAGGAGCTAATACTCCTAAAAAGATAAAAAACTTTGAAGATGAAGTTTTCTATACCTTAAAAAAAGATATGGTATCAAACGAACCAGAAGACATTTCAGGACTTTGTTTAAACAATAATTTAATTAGAACTATTTCTTCTGAATTTACATATTTAGGAGAACCTGATTTAGAACAAGAATTTTATAAAAAATTTGTTGAAAAGCAGCTATTAAATTATGATTTCAATGGTCATGGCTTAGTGTATAAAGAAGAACATGCTATTCACAGTAAATATGGTGATATTATTGAACCCAAAGGTCCTTTTATTATTGCAATTGACACTTCCGGTTCTATGAGTGGTTACCCAGAAGAGGCAACTAAAGCAATATGTTTAGCTCTTGCACAAATTGCTTTTAAAGAAAATCGCAGAATGTTTGTAATAATGTTTTCTACTAATATTATAACTTTAGAATTAACAGACAGTAGTAATTTAAATTCATTACTCACTTTCTTATCAAAATCTTTTAAAGGTGGCACTGACTTTGAACCGTGCATCGCTCAAATTGTAAATTTAATGAAAACAGAAAATTATAAAAATGCAGATGCAGTATTAATTTCTGATTTCATTGCCCAAAGATTGAAGCATGAAACCGTAGATGCAATCAATGAAATTAAAAAGAATAAAAATCGTTTTAATGCCATCCGAATGTCACGCTATGGTAAGACCGTACTAATGCAAAATATATTCGATGCGGAATGGACCTTTGATACAGGACTAAGAAGTCGCATACTGAGAAAAATAAAATAACTATAGCAATAAATAAAAAAATAAAAACACAGAATAGGATTAAAAAATCAGTAATTTTTTAGTAATTAACTTGGAGCTTTTTATTGGTGAGAAAATGAAGAAATTTGATGGCAGGGGCGGTAAGACTCGAACTCACAACCGTCGGTTTTGGAGACCGCTGTTCTACCATTAGAACTACGCCCCTACTCTAAAAGGTAAGTGACATCATTTTAACAATATTTTTCTACATGTAAAGCTTTTTTTTATTTTTATCGTATTTTATTTTAAAATTGTGCAAAAAAAGCACAATTAAAACAATAATCCATTATAAATAATCAAAAATTAAACTGTCATAAATAATTTTTAATCTTTTTTTATTTATTTTTCTAGACTATGCTGTTGAATTATTATCATAAAACTTTATGAAAATATGTAATATTATCTAATAAATAATGTTATGAACGTGAAAAATGAATGAATAATCAAAAGAATTTTTCAAAAAATTTTGCAAAAATTTCGCGCAATTTTTGCTCACTTTTAAATTTTTATTTTTAGTTAATCAAATATGGATATATAATATGGTTTTCAGATAGCTACGCTAATCTGATAAAAATCAACATTAGCCCAGCTGCTCCCAAAAGTATCAACCAAGATACACGTTACTTTACAAAAGTATTAGGAACAAGATGATGGCAAACCCACTATATCATAAGAACATCATTTCAATTTCTGAATTATCAAAAGAAGAACTTGAATTGATCGTACAAACTGCTTTTAAGCTAAAAAGTCACCCAAGAAACGATTTATTAAAGAATAAACTCATAGGAAGTTGTTTCTTCGAAGCATCAACTCGCACACGTTTATCTTTTGAAACTGCAGTTCAACGTTTAGGTGGAAACATTATAGGTTTCTCTGATGCAAGCAATACCTCATTAGCCAAAAAAGGTGAAACACTTGCTGACTCTATCAGAATTATAACTTCTTACACTGACGCACTAATTATGCGTCACTATAGAGAAGGTGCCGCAAGACTTGCAGCTGATGTATCTCCTGTACCAATTATCAATGCAGGTGACGGTTCCAACCAACATCCTTCTCAAACTTTATTAGACTTATTTACCATCTATGAAACTCAAGGTCGCTTAGATAATATTTCTATAGCATTCGTTGGTGATTTAAAATATGGCAGAACAGTACACTCTCTTTCTCAAGCTTTATGTAAGTACAATGCCAAAATATATTTAGTTTCTCCTGAATCACTTGCAATGCCTGAATATATTATTGATGAATACAAAGAAAATAATATTGAATTCCACGTTGCTAATACTATTGAAGAAGTAATTCCAAAAGTTGATATTCTTTATATGACAAGAGTTCAGAAAGAACGCTTTGATGAAACTGAATACCGTCATTTAAGAGCCAAATTTGTTCTTTCTGCAAATTCATTTGTAGGAGCCAAGGATAATCTTAAAGTATTACACCCTCTTCCTCGTATTGATGAAATTACTCTTGATGTAGATACTACTCCATACGCTTACTATTTCCAACAAGCAGCAAATGGTGTATTTGCTAGACAAGCATTACTATCTTTAGTCTTAAATGAAGAGGTGTAAGGAATATGACTATGAAATCTCAGCTTCAAGTTGAAGCAATTCGTCAAGGCACTGTAATTGATCACATTCCTGCTGGTCAAGCATTAAATATTTTAAAACTTTTTCATTTTCTTGATACCAAAGACAGAATTACTGTAGGTTTTAACCTTCCTTCAAAAGCTTTTGGTCATAAAGATATCATCAAAGTTGAAAATGTTTCAATCACTGAAGAACAATCTAATCAGCTAGCTTTATTTGCGCCAAAGGCAACTGTAAACATTATTGATGACTTTAAGGTTGTTAAAAAGAGACAATTAAGTTTACCAGAACGTATTACTAACGTATTTAAGTGTCCTAATTCAAACTGTATAACTCACTATGAGCCAGTTGCTATCAGTAACTTTAAGATTATTAATAACAATGGTAAGATTCAATTAAAGTGCAAATATTGTGAAAAAGTATTTGATAGAGAAATTGTTACCAACAATATTTAGTTTTCTCTAGAATTTAAATGAATTGTTAAAAATAAAACCAAAATAGAAGTCAAACTTTTATTTTGGTTTTTATTTTTTACTTATAACTAGAAAAATTCTAATTAGATATTCAATTTGTTCTTATATCTCAAAAATTAGCTTTGTTTTGGACACTCAACATCCATCACCATTTCTATCATTTTATGCAAAATTATAGCTTTAGAATTACTAGAAACTTTATAATAAACTTCCTTTCCTTCTCTCCTACTTTCAATTAAATCACTATTTTTTAAGTAACGTAAGTGATGAGATACAGCAGGGCTAGTCATATTCATTAAAGCTGATATATTAACAACACATAGTTCTGAATGACATAATAACCAAAAGATTTTAATTCTAGTAGCATCACCTAATTGTTTAAAAACATTAGCTATATCTTCAAAACTTTTTGAGTCTTCTAATATATCCTCTATCTTTTCAATTGCAGTTTCATCACCATGATTGTGCGGTAAGTTTATAGTCATAATGAAAAAAATTCCTACTTAAGATTTTATCTAAAGATAAGCTTGACATCTATTTTTGTCAAGCTTATAATCAATTAAACGATTAAGCAATTATTTAATTGTGATTTTGATTAAATTTTATTTATATTTTTAGGAGCTTATATGAAAAAATATAACATCGAAGTTGACTGTGCTAACTGTGCAAATTTAGTTGAAGGCAAAATTAATGAATTACCAGAAATCGCTTCATGCACCATTAGTTTTATGACTCAAAAAATGAATATCGAATTTGCTGAAAATGTAAATGAAAAAGATGCTTTAGATAAAATTTTAAAAGTAGCTAAGAAGGTTGAACCTGATTTTGAAATCTTAGACTAACTCTAAATAATACGTTATTAGGACTTTATATATGGCTTATATTATTTCCAATCTCTTACTAATTCTAGTAATCATCGCTGTATGCGTAAGTAAATATATATTTAATAAAGGCCAAAATAAATTAACTAAAAAGCAAATCAAAGGTTTAAATCAAATACTTATCACCACTTGTAGTGTTTTAGTATTGCAGTTTATTCCTGCTGAAACTTTTCAAAAATTAGACAACTATATTTTTGAAGATTTTGGTAAATATTTAAGATTTGCTTGTTACTTAGCAATTTATTGGTTTATCGGAAAAGATGTTTTAAAGAAATCACTAGTTGGTTTTAAAAATAAACAATTCTTAGATGAAAACTTTTTAATGGCTATAGCGACTATTGGAGCATTTGCACTAGCCGTTTATGAAAACGGAGATTACTTAGAAGCAATTGCTGTAATGTTATTCTATATGATTGGGGAATGGTTTGAAAAATTTGCCGTTGGCAAATCTCGCAAAAATATCTCTGAGCTTATGGACATTCGTCCCGACTATGCGAATATTGAAGTAGATAACCAAATCAAACAAGTAGCTCCTGAAACTGTAAAAATTGGAGATATTATAATCATTAACCCAGGAGAAAAGATTCCACTTGATGGTATTGTGGTTAATGGAACTTCTACTCTAAATACTAGTGCTATAACAGGCGAATCAGCACCTCTTAATGTTGAACCTGACAGTGAAGTAATCAGTGGATGTATAAATCTTAATGGCGTATTAAAAGTTCGTACAACCAAAGTATTTGCAGAAACAACTGTTTCTAAGATTCTAGAACTTGTAGAAGAAGCAAGTGCTAACAAATCTGTGTCAGAAAAGTTTATTTCCAAATTTGCAAGATACTATACTCCTATAGTGGTAGGACTTGCTGCTTTTATGACTTTTGTGGTACCAATATTAAATTATATATTTACTAAAGATGCTAATTTTGCTTCTTGGTTATATCGTGCTCTCAACTTCCTTGTTATAAGCTGTCCATGCGCTATTGTAGTAAGTGTACCTTTAAGTTTCTTTGCAAGTATAGGTGGAGCTAGTAAGGAAGGTATCCTTATAAAAGGTTCTAACTATATAGAAGTATTATCAAAAGTTAAAACTATCGTTTTTGATAAAACAGGTACTTTAACCAAAGGAACTTTTGAAGTTCAAGGAATTCATCACAACTCTCATGAAAAGGAAGTATTATTAAAATATACAGCTCATGCTGAAAGCGCTTCAAGTCATCCAATCAGCAAGAGTATTCTTAACGCTTACAATAAACCAATAGACCGTTCAATAGTTCATAAAATTGAAGAAATTAGCGGACATGGCATTGTCGCTCAAATAGAAGACAAAGAAGTAGCAGTTGGTAACGATAAACTAATGCAATCAATTGGAGTTACCCCACTTCCTTGTCACCATATTGGTACAATTGTACATATTGCAATTGATAAAAAATATGCAGGTCATATTTTAATAAACGACTCCATTAAAGAAACTTCTGCTCAAGCTATATCTGATTTAAAAAATCAAGGTATCACAGAAACAATTATGTTATCTGGAGATAATCAAAAGATTGCAGATGATGTCGGTGGAAAACTTGGAATCAATAAGATTTTTGGCAATCTACTCCCTACAGATAAAGTAGCTAAATTTGAGGAAATTATTGCAACAAATGGAGCAAATGGCAAAGTGGCTTTCGTTGGCGATGGTATCAATGATGCCCCTGTGCTAACAAGAGCCGACATTGGTATCGCTATGGGTGCAATGGGTTCAGATGCTGCGATTGAAGCTGCAGATGTAGTTCTTATGGATGATAATCCTGAGAAACTTTCCCAAGCTATCAAAATTGCAAGAAAATGTCTTACTATTGTTTATCAAAATATTATTTTTGCATTAGTAGTAAAATTTGCATGTTTATTATTAAGTGTAATAGGTTTTGCAAATCTTTATATGGCGATATTTGCGGATGTAGGTGTTTTAATTCTCGTTGTTATCAATGCGATTCGTTGTATTTTTGTGAAAAAATAAAATTACCAATAATCATTAATTGCAAATAATTTAATAATAATTTTATAAGCTCATCAAAATTGATTTTTGATGAGCTTTTGTTTTATTACATCCACTCAACATTGGCTTTCTTTCTCGGAACAGAACGCTGATATTTTACGTTTGGATAACCTAAACATAAACCTGTTACTATATTTTCATTCTTTTTTAATTTTAAAAATTTTCTTACATCTTTACATGAGCTTCCAATACGAGCAAACATTCCTGCGTACATTACTCCTAATCCTAAACTTTGTGCCATTTTTTCCATATTAGCAGCAGCTAAAGATGCATTTATAACATTATTAGAAATTAATAAAATAATTACAGGTGCATGATAAAAAAACAAACCTTCTGTAGCTCTTAAACCATGTAATCCTTTAATTTTTATACCAAATTTTTCTAAAAAATTAGTTATTTTTAAAATTCTAGCTAATTTTTTTAATACCAAAGGTTCTACCTTAGAAGTAGGATCTTTCATAACAATATAACGAACATTTTGTAAATTTATCCCAGTGGGAGTATATCTTCCTACTTCAATAATTTGCTCAATTTTAGCTTTTTCAACAGGAATATCTTTATAAGAACGCACTGTTCTTCTATAAAGCATGCTCTTAAAAAAAGCATTTGGTTCAATGTCTCCTAAAGTATCAATTTCTTTAACTTCTGACATATCATATCCTTTCATAAGAACTGCATTTTGTGGACAAATTGCCAAACAATGCCCACATTCTAAGCAGTCACCATCTCGCATACATGCTTTTTTATTTTCTATTGCAATGATGCTAAGAGGACAATCTTTAGCACATAAACCGCAACCAATGCATTTATCAGAGTCAAAACTAATAACAGAAGACATAATAAAACTCTCAAGTAATCAAAAATTTACGTAAAGAGAACACAACTTTAAAAGTTTATCATTCAGAATTAAAACAAATATTGTTTTATATTCATTTACCTATAATTTTTAATATCAAATTTTCTTTTAAGTCTATATTATTGATATTTTAAAGTTAAGTTTATTGATATCAAAACGCTACATATAATATTATTGGTGAGAGTTTTATTTTCACTTTGATGTTTATTTGGACATTAACTTTTTGTATCATGCATCTAATATAGACATAATCATGCCAACTCGTATACAAGGATATTTTTATGGATAAAACTTTACCACTAGATAAAATATGGAATCCTTGGCACGGATGTCGTAAATACAGTGAAGGTTGTCAAAACTGTTATATGTTTTATCTTGATAAGCAACGAGATAAAAAAGGTGATGATATCTATAAAACCAAAACCAACTTTAAACTTCCGCTAATGAAGAACCGAGAAGGATTTTATAAAATACCTAGTGGCTCTAGCTTACGAGTATGTATGACAAGTGACTTCTTTTTAGAAGAAGCTGATGCTTGGCGTGATGAAGTTTGGGATATTATTAGAAAGCGTTCTGATGTTCATTTTTGGTTATTAACCAAAAGAGCCAATCGTATCGCAAATAACCTACCATCTGATTGGAATGAAGGATGGGATAATGTTTCTTTAAATGTATCAGCAGAAAATCAAAAGAGAGCTGATGAACGAATCCCTATTCTCTTAGACATACCTGCCAAGCACAAAGGAATCATGGTAGCTCCTTTTATAGGACCAGTAAACATCTCAGAATATCTTGCAACAGGTAAAATAGAGAAAGTGCTTGCAGATGGCGAAAACTACGAAGGCGCAAGACCTCTATATTATGAATGGGTCAAATCCTTATGTGAACAATGCCAACATTATAATATCCCATTTTTATTTTATGGCACAGGAAATGTCTTTATAAAAGATAAGAAAGTCTACCATATTTGTAAAGCTTATCAACGCGTTCAAGCTCTTCGTTCTGGGCTACAAAATCCCCCAATAAACAAAGAGTATCCCATCCAAAAACGATGCGCAACTTGTTATAGAAAAAATACCTGTAATGGATGCAATTGGTGTGGTAAATGTTACCAATAAGTTCAGAATAACTAATTTTACACATGTATTTATCTTTAAAAGATATAATAATATTCATAATGTCAAACTTAGAATATGTATAATAAATTCCATTATTTAATGGTTAATAAAAATCTTATAAAATAAGGTTTTATTTACAATATTTACATAAAATCTGTCAAATAAAAATAGCCCTAAAAAGGTAGCTTTAATTAAAAATCAAAAACTTATTAAGTAATTTTTATAATCAATATTTAAAAATATTATTGCCATAATTCTTCAAGAGTTATTACAGATACATGTTCTTCTATACCATCTAATAATACAGGTGATTTAGAAATAAACACATATTTGTAACACTTCATACCAGTAGCCTTTACTTGTAAAATTTCATCTCTAACTACAACTGCTGCAATCTTTTCTTTACGAAACTTTACTTCATAAAAAACATAGCCATTTTCATCCAAAGTAACTATATCAAATTCACCATTTTTATGTTCAGAAGGAAGATCATAATAATATTTACCTATTTTTTCTAAAATTGGTGTAAATTCACCATTCATATTCTTTCTAATCAGATATTGTTTACATATATCCTCAAAATAATGGGGTACAAAAATAGTTTCAAAATCTTCTTTAATATACTTATCAAAAAAAGATTTTGAATTCATAATTTTTCTTTGAGAATCATATCTAAAAATATAACGATAGTAGAATGCTGATAACGGATCGCTTATGTGATAACTAGCTTTTCTTTTATTATTTTCATCATTAATTGGTGTTCTTTTTTCGACAACATCCATTTTTATAAGTTTTTCAAGAACATCTACTAAAGTTGGACTACTTGATACATGGGATTGTTCTAAGATATCTTTGTATTTGGAATAGCCTTTAGCTAAGGCCCCAAACACTTCATTTGCATTCGTTATTTTAGATATTTCCGCATTTAAATACATCGAAACTTCATTTTCTAAGCGAGCTTCTGAAGAAACTAACAATTCTAAGATATTTTCTTCGACTGAAATGGAATCATCTATTAAACGATTGTAATACGGAATACCTCCAAATACTGAATAAAGTTTAATTTTGTCTTCATATGAAAAACTAGGATAGAATTGTGAAGCTTCAAAATAATCCATAGGTTTTAAGTTAATTGAAAAATCTACTCGACCATACAAAGGATTGGAGTGTTCAAGTAAATTTTTCATTATCTCAACAAAAGAACCCAAAATAATAAAAGTAATTTTGGCTGATTCTCGATATTTATCAATCAATGATTGAATAATACTATCGATACCTTTGATGTTTTCACGTAAATAAGAATATTCATCTAAAACCAAAATCATATTCTCTTTACAAGCTTTGTGAAAAATGAATTCTAATACTTCTTCAATTGTTTTATATCCAAGTTTAGGAAGATTAAATTTTTCAGCAATAATATTACAAATTCCTTGAACATTGCTTGCTTCAGAAACTTGCTTACATTCATAATAAATACTTGGGATGTTTGCAGTCTTAATTAAATGTTTAACAAGTTCGCTTTTTCCAACACGTCTTCGACCATATATTAAAACAGTCTGTACACATTCATGCTTTGTGGTATAGCTAACTGCCTTATTTAACTTTTTTAATTGTGCATTTCTTCCAATAAATTTCATTTATTCGGTTCACTCCGACTCGATTAATTCCGAATAAATTATAACATGCCTAAATTATTACATTCGCGTAATTTCTATAAATTATTAAAAGAGTATCACGAATTTATAATTTAAATTTTTCCAATCTTAATTAATAAATAAATGCTTTTATAAATAAAAAAAATTAAAGTAATTACTACATTATATTTTTTAACAAACACTTATGATATAAGGAATTATCCTAAGTTTTACTATAAAAACTGTCAAATATAAATTTATAAATACCCAACAATCATTTCTAATGTTATTGAAAACAATTTATAGTTTTAAAGATTTTTACAAAAAAAATAGCCTTTATTATTTATAAAGGCTATTAGTATATCTTTAAAAGTTCTAAATAATTGAATTTACATTTAAAACTTTTTACTTTAATTCTTTTCCATCTTTAAAAGCATTTCCTACTTTCTCACCTAAAATATAGTAACCATGATGAGCCGGATCATATGAGATTGGATGTAATTTTTGAAGACTAATTTCACCTTTTTCGTCTAGAATTCTATCTTCTGCAACTACGTTAACAATTTCACCTAAATATTTACTTCCACCTATTACCTCTAGCAACTTACACTCTAAAGTAAGTGGTAATTCATTAATTATTGGCGCATTTACAAATTCACTTTTTCTTGTGGTAAATCCTGCTTTTGCCATTTTATTTGGTTCTTTGGCTCCAGAAACAATCCCAACATAATCACAAGCAATAACGTGTTCAGCATCTGCAATTGCCACCGTAAAATATGGATTTACTGCTAAATTATCTGTTGTTTTATGATGTGATAAATCAATAATTATTTCTTTAGGACCAACAATGCCACCCCAGGCTGCGTTCATAGCATTTGCTTTGCCTTCTGCATCATATGTTCCTATAATCATTACAGGTTGTGGAAATAACAAAGGTTTGGCACCAAAATTTTTACTCATTATAAATACCTCATATTCTTTTGTTACAAGCTTTGATTACAATAATTATGATAGTTTTTTACGTTCTTCTACCATTTTTACAAACCATTCCACCATTGCAGGATCAGAATGAGAGAAGAAAGAACTAGTGTTTGTATCTAAGGTTGCTATTTTATTCATATCTTCATCAGAAAGAGCAAAATCAAATACATTTAAATTTTCAATCATTCTTTCTTTATGAGTTGATTTAGGTATTACTACAACACCTCTTTGAATATGCCAACGTAGCATTACTTGAGCAGTTGTTTTTCCGTATTTAGCTCCAATTTCTAAAAGTAAAGGATTATTAAAAAGTCCACCACGTCCTTCACCAAATGGTGCCCAAGCTTCTATCTGAACATGGTATTTATCCATATATTGTTTTGCTAGTATCTGTTGATTTAAAGGATGAGTTTCTACTTGGTTTACCATTGGACGAATACGAGCAAAACTTGCAATATCCACCATACGATCGGGATAAAAATTAGAAATTCCTATGGCTTTAATTTTACCTTCTTCGTACAAATCTTCTAAAGCTCTCCAAGAACCGTAATAATCAGAAAACGGTTGATGTAATAAACATAAATCTAGGTAATCTGTTTGGAGTTTTCGTAATGATTCAAGTACAGATGCTTTGGTTTTTTCATAGCCATAATGTTCAATCCACACTTTGGTTGTTAAAAATATCTCCTCTCTTGGAATTCCAGATTTTTTTATAGCAGAGCCTACTTCAGCTTCATTAAAATAACTTTGAGCTGTATCAATAGCTCTATATCCAACACTTAAAGCATCTAGAACACAACGTTCACATTCTTCTTTGGTTACTTGATAAACACCATAACCTAATATTGGCATTTGTATTCCATTTGATAATGTTACGAATTTCATTGTTTATTCCTTATATAGCCTATGTTATTCAACTTTTTTACTTCATAATATTTTTATTTCAAAAGACCATAGTGAAATAAAATACATTTCTTTCTGTTTTATTAAAACGGAGTAAATAATATTGTAAAAAATCATCTACTCCTTAAATTTTAACCAAGAAGAAAGACATGTTTTATTTATAATTATCTTCTTACTTCTGAAGCAGCCCAATCTTTTGCATTTTCAACAGATTCACTTGAGTAAAATCTTTTTCCTTTTAACCATTTACCTGATTTGGCATAATCTCTTAATATTTTGCCACTATCTCCCATATCTGAAGAAATAGCTGTAGCAAAAGGAATTACTGTTTTACCAGAAAAGTTGTTATTTTTTACAAAATTATCTATAGGCCAAGCGGCAATTCCCCACCAAATAGGATATCCAATAAAAACTGTTTTATATGAATTCCAATTTTCCACAGTTGTAGTTGTAAGTGGGATATTTCTTAAGCTTTCATTATCATGTTCTCTACTTACTCGGCTATCATGATCTCTCCAATCAAGATCTTCATTGCTATAAATCTGAGTAGGAATCACTTCAAAAATATCAGCATTTAATCTTTCTGCTATTGCTTTGGCAAATTTAGAGGTGTGTCCTTGAGCTGAGTAATAAACGACTAATATTTTATTTTCACTAGTATTTGCAACGTTATTTGCTTCTTGAGATTTATTATCTTGTGAATTACTCTGTAGTGAATTATTAGGAGAACTATTTTGAGAATTATTGTCTTTTATAGAATTTGTTTCATTAGCAGAAGTTTCAGGTGCTCCACAACCAACTAAAGAACCAAGAAATAAAACATCCCTAAAATTGTCATAATTTTGTTATTTTTTCATAATAATCAGCCTCTGATTTTGAACCATTAAACAATATGTTTAAGTAAAACATTTCTATAGTTTTAGCTCGTTAGTCTCTATATATTAAAAGAAAATATTTCTAAAAAATTTATAACCTTCTCATTACTTTACTATTTTTGACCCACCAAAAACTTCAGACATATTCATACTAGCAAGCATCTTATCTAGTTGTATAATCTCATCTTGTGAAAGCTTGATATCAATTGCCGCTACATTCTCAGTCATATGACTGATTTTCCTACTACCTGGAATTGGCACAATCCATGGTTTCTTACATAACATCCAAGCCATAGATATTTGACTAGGAGTAGCATTATGTTCTATAGACATATCAGCTAATAACTTCAACAATTGTTGATTTTGTTCATATGCCTTAGGTTTAAATTGAGGCATATTACTTCTATAGTCAAGCTTTGAATCAAATTTGCTGTCTTTATTATATTTTCCCGTTAAAAAACCATTAGCCATTGGAGAAAAAGCTATAAAACC
This sequence comes from Succinivibrionaceae bacterium WG-1, assembly GCA_000222855.1. GTDB lineage: Bacteria > Pseudomonadota > Gammaproteobacteria > Enterobacterales > Succinivibrionaceae > WG-1. The sequence continues at coordinate 148,195 of GL995221.1, forward strand.
AATATTTAATTCTTCTAAAGTTGAAAATAAAGATTCATAATCCCTATACATCATAGAATATCTATTTTCTACTGCAGCAACTTTACAAATTGCATTTGCACGTCTTAAATATTCTTCATTTGCTTCAGATATACCCCAATTCAGAATTTTTCCTTCTTTTATAAGTTCTGCCATTACATCGGCAACAGCTTCTGGTTCTGTATTCACATCAATTCGATGTTGGAGATATAAATCGATATGATCTGTATTTAAACGACGCAAAGAAGCTTCTACCGAATTTAAAATAGTTTTTCTTGAGGAATCAGTAATTAAAGATTTATTTACTTGTGTGCTATTTTCATCAAAATGTATTCCAAACTTAGTCACTATCTGTACATTATTTCTAATCTCTTTTAATGCCTTACCTACTAATACTTCATTACAATGCGGATCTTCTTTAGTTCCATAAACTTCCGCTGTATCGAATAAGGTGTAACCTATATCATAAGCTTTACGAATATTAGTAATAGTTTCTTTATCAGATAACGCTGCCCCATATGCATGAGAAAATCCCATGCATCCAAGACCGATTGCACTTACTTCTAAATTATTACCTAAAAATCTTTTTTCCATAAATACTATTCACCCCTATGTTTTTATCTCAAAAAATTTGCAAAATATTTGTTTATAAGACAAAATTTTTCAGTTATTCATTTAATGACATAAAACGTTGAGCAAGTTCCTTATAGTTAAGATTATAGTATCTTCCCAATTCCCCTTTATCTAAGGCACGTATTTCTTGCATTTCTTGAGCTGTTAACTCGAAATCAAAAATATTGATATTTTCTTTAATATGTTCTGGTTTGATTGCCCCAGGAATCACAGAAAATCCTTCTTGAATATGCCATCTCAATATTATTTGAACCACACTTTTACCATGATTAGCTGCGATTTTTTGCAATACTTCATTATTCAATAATTTAGGATCAGCATGTCCAATTGGATACCAACATTCAATCTGCATATTATATTTTTGTGCTAAAGCTCTAGTTGCTAATCTTTGCGCATAAGGATGAACTTCTATTTGTAATAATTGTGGCTTTATTTCCATTTTTTCCACAATTTGATTAAAAGCAGTCATCTCATTATCAAAATTACTAATACCAATAGCTCTAACCTTACCACTTTTATAGGCTTTTTCTAAATCCTTCCATGCGCCAATATAATCTCCAACAGGATGATGTAAATAGATAGCATCAATATAATCAACTTGTAATCTTGCAAGCATCTTATCTATTGCATCCATTGTGATTCCTTCTCCAAATTCACTTGGCCATAGTTTACTAGTTAACCAAATAGATTCCCTAGGAACGCCACTCTCAATAATTCCGTTTCCAACTCCTCTTTCATTATAATAACCATGTGCGGTATCCAAATGATTGTAACCAGCATGTATAGCAGTAGTAACAGCAAGTTTGGCTGTATCATTTAAAAGTTGTCTACCTGCTATACTTGCATCACTCTCTAATACTCTAATTTGAGTTCCTAGTCCAAATTGGGGCATTTTTACGCCATTATTAAGAACCACCATTGGAATTACGTTTGATACAGAAGATTGAGTTGCTATACTAGTTTGAGCTTCAATATCATTACTCTTTGCACATCCAATTAAAGTAGCTATAAGCGTCAAAAAGCATACCCCAATAATGTTCATTGTTATTTTCATAATATTGTTTCTCCATCAAAACTAGTTCTTTTTATTCTCGAATAACGTTTGTTGTTCAGTTTAAACAAGTCAATTATGTAATCTTATTAAAATAATTTTATATTGCTGATTTTAAAATGTACAATATTAAAATTGCATTGCAGTATAATTAAAACGCATACTAAAAATTTTCCCAATTCCTTATAGATCAAAGCCTATGTTTGAATTAAATCAACTTGCTCAGCTACTTGCGATTAAAAAATACCAAACCTTATCAAAAGCCGCTGAAAATTTAAATCTTTCCCAACCGGCATTAAGTCGATCTATTCAAAGATTGGAAGAAGATCTTGGTGTGTCATTATTCGACCATCAAAAAAATAAATTAACCTTTAATGATGATGGTTTATTAGCCTTAGAATATGCTCAAAAAATTCTTGATTTATCAAATGAAATGAAAAACACTCTTATAGAAAGAGTAAAATCAAGACAAACTATTACTATAGGAAGTATCGCTCCAGCTCCAATGTGGCAGCTTAGTAGAGATATCTCAAAACATTATCAAGAGATGTCAATAAAATCAGAATTAAAAAATTCGCTTCAGGAATTAGATGATGGATTAGCCCAAGGAACATATCAAATTGTTATAACCAATATTCCTTCTTCAGATAACGATACTGTATGTATCAAGTATTGTCAGGAAAATTTATGTATAACTTTGTCACCTACTCATCCGCTTGCACATAAAAAAGAATTATCTTTATCAGACTTAAATGGGCAAAACATTTTACTATATACCAAAATTGGTTTTTGGTTAGATATCTGTAAAACCAAAATGCCCAAATCCAAATTTCTCATGCAAGATGAAATCGAAGTTTTAGATGAGTTAAGAAAATCTTCTACTCTGCCTTGCTTTGCAACTAATATAACTAGCAACACTAAAGCTAACCAAAATAGAGTGATAATTCCTTTAACAGATAAAGAAGTAAATGTTACATTCTATTTAAAATATAAACTAGCCAACCAAGACATGTTTAAAAATATCAAAAGCTTAAACTAAGTTTTCTATAATATTCAGACTAACTTAACTACTAAAATTTTATTATTTTTAAATTACACTCTTTCCTAATTCAAATGCTTTAGTAAGTGCAATATGTCCTATAATATCTCCTTTATTAACCACTCCACCTGCAAATACACTTCCTGCAAAATGAGCATTAGGAAAACATTCAATCCAACCTTGAACACCATTTTCAGCACGCTTCGGTACTGATTCGTCATCTTCTGCTGCTGTTGATAGAAAATAAATCTCTCTAAATTTATAGTTCTTGGTATATAAAGGATTACCTCGATCCAACATTGTTTTTAACTGTCCACTCATTTCAAAGTAGTAAATAGGAGTAGCAAAAACCAAAACATCTGCATCACTCATTTTTTGCTCAATTAGATCAGCGTCATCTCTAATTACACAACGTTGAGACGTTTGACAAGCAAAACAACCTTTGCAAAATTCAATTCTTTTTCCTGCTAAATTAATCTTTTCAACATCATTACCAACTTCCAAAGCACCTTTGGCAAAAGCATCTGCTAGTTTATCTGAATTTCCTCCAATTCGAGGGCTACTAGATATTACTAAAACACGTTTACTCATATTTTTTACTCCATTATTATTCAAGCGATAAAGTAACTGTCACATCACCATTTCCTAAAGCTTCTTGCCATCCTGTAAGATTTTCTATATGAGCAATTTTGGTATAACTCCATGTATTAGTTCCAGAAAATAACACAAGCTGATTGCCATTATATAACACTATGTCACCAGGAATTGTAGACACTTGACTATTACTAGTTGTTAAACTAACACCTAGAGAACCAACCTTTTCAAAACCTGAATAGTCTTTTAATTTTATAGTCTTAGGACCTTTTTTTAACATTGTAACTAATTCAGTTGTGGCTTGATTTTGTTCTAAAGTTGCTACAAATTTTTGAGAATCTACTGTCACACTTATCTTAGAAATATTCATTTCATTGTTATCCAATTGTTCAACTTTTTCTTCTTCTAATTCTTCTTTCACAGTATTTGAGATAAAAGTATCTTGCTTAACATCTCTATCGTGAGTTAAGTTCCACCAAGGAGTCATATATTGAGCTATATCATTCTTATTTACAGTTTGACCAATAATAGGAGTAATAATCTTTACACCTTTCTTTTGAGCTTCTTTAGTAATTCTTTCTGCAGGTTCACTCCACTTATGTTTGGCTAACACAAAGGTTGCCCAATGCACTGGTAACACGACATCTGCTTTAACATCTAGTGCGGCTTGCACCGCCTCCTCTGGCATCATATGACATTGCGACCAAGCTTTATTATACTGACCATTTTCAACAATCATTAAATCCATCTTGCCAAATTTATCATACACTTCCTGAAACATATCTCCATAACCTGTATCACCAGTATAGTAGATTTGTTGTGATTCTGTTTTAATTACAAAGCCACACCACAATGATTGATATAGAGTCCACGGAAGTCTTCCCGAAAAATGACGTCCTGGAATCGCTGTAAATGATAGCCCTACAACTTCATTACTTTCCCACCAAGCAAAAGTGTGAATTTTGTTTTCTGCGACACCCCAACGAATTAAATGTTGTTCTACCCCTAGTGGTACCACATAAGCACCAACATTGGCATCAATTGCAATAATTGTTTCATAATCCAAATGATCATAATGGTCATGAGAAAGTAAAACTACATCAACATATGGTATTTCTTCTTTCGCCATTGGGAGTTCAGACATTCTTTTACCGATACCAAATTGCACAGGTGAAGAATACTCACTAAGTACAGGATCTATAAAAATCTTCTTGCCATCAATTTGTAGCATAACAGTAGAGTGACCAAACCAAGTAACATCCCATTCGCCGTTTTTGGTATTAGGAAAACTCACAATTTTTTTAACAGGTATTTCTCCATCTTTAGCTACTTTTTCTGCGGAATCTTCACTTGGTTCGCCTATAACTTCTGTATTAAGCACAAAGGGATCTTTTGTATGAAATTTTCCATCATAAAAATATTCTGTTCTTGCTTCATACGCTTTCATTGTTTCTTTTGATGGACTGCTTCCAAAAGGACTCCAACAAAATATAAACACGAAAATTGCTATCATAAAAACTAGCAATAAAAATCCAATACCTAACACCAATCTTTTAAAAAACTCCCACATTATTTTCTTATTTTTATTATCCATTATTAAATTCTCCGTTATAGGGATAATATTCTACTTCTTGCCCCAAAAATGCTTAAAACTTCTTAAGAATACATCAATAAAAATTGAAGATATTTTGCATTTTTAGAAACATATTATTTTGAAATAAGACTTCAAAGTCTTAATTTATGACAGAAGATATTGAGGTATTTATCCTCAGATATCTTCTAAGATATAAAAATTTTAATGAATGTTTATAAACATATTAGAACATACTTTTATATCTTTGCCTATTTAACTTTGTTCAACATTTTAGACTTGTTAAGTAAACAAAAATAATAGAATAAGTAAATAGTCTTTATTCTACCCAATACACTCGGTCTTCATTTCTTTTGGCAGCCTTTGGTATTTCACCATCAACATATCCAAGGGCACAATGTCCAACTCCTTCCCATTCTCCTTCAATGCCTAGTTCTTTTAATAATTCCTTATATTCTGGCATTTCAAATTCTTCTTTGGCTCGATGAATCCAAATACTTCCAATATTTAAAGCATGCGCTGCATTCATCATATTTCCTAAAACTAAACTACCATCGTAAACTCTATTTCTCCAAGTAGCATCAGCAAGAACAATAAGAATCACAGGAGCTCCATAAAAAGGATCAAAGTCTTGTTGCCAACCACCTATTTCACAATTACTCTTTGAAATCTTATCTCTTAATTCTTTATTAGTAACCGCAATAATTTTAGTTGCTTGCTTTCCTTTACCATTAGCAGCATACAAACCGGCCTCTATAATTTGTTCAATGCTATCTCTCGGTATCATGTCACCTTTAAATTTTCTGATACTTCTTCTAGTTTTCATATTTTCAATTATAGAGTTCATTTTATTTAATCCTTATTCACCAATAAATTTATGATTTACTTTAGATGCTTATAACAGTAAACAATAGAAGTTTCTAATAAAAAATTTTAATAATTTAAAATTATAAAATAAATATCAGATTAGTCCAAGGTTAGCTCATAAAACATATTCATCGTATTATGTACCACACTTTTAGGACGTTCTATTTCTTTAAATCCATACTTTTTATATATATGAACTGCAGTTTGAAGATTTGAATGAGTTTCCAAATATAAAGTTTTATAACCCAATTCTCTTACTTTTTGTTCTACAAGTTTTATCATTTCATAACCTAAACCTCGTCCCTTGGCAGCATCTGAAAGATATAATTTTTGTAACTCGGCACAGTTTGTTTTACCTTCAAATTCAGCAAAACCAACCCCACCAATAATAGAATTCTCATCTTGTTCATCAACAACTACATAATATGCACGACGTTTAGGTTCTGCTGAATAAAAATCACTAAGGTGATCTAAACCTTCATCAAAATACACAGTTCCTGGAATATCTAAATGATAGGCTTTTAAATTATCTCTAACTATTTTGGCTATAGCTACATTATCTTGAGCTGTGATAGTTCGATATTTCATTTATTTTTCATTCCTTTCAATAAAAAAACTTAGAATCCCATAACATTCTTTACAGTATCAGCTTTATCTTTACCTTCTAGTCATTCTAATAACTTCAAAGCAATATAAGAAGCAGTTTGTGGGCACTATGAAGTAATAATGTTATCATCTATTACTATCGGCTTATTTATTACAATTGCTCCTAACAAAGCTAATTGTTTCTGTCTATATCCATTTCCTAAATGATTGTTGTTGTCTTTCTATTATTTAGAATTCCAGACTTTGCAATTGCTAATGGACCAACACAAACAGAAGCAATATATTTATTTTTTTGTTCAAAATCCTTTAACACAAAAAAGTAATATTTTCATATTAGTCCTATAAAACTCCAAATTTAATATTTTAGTTTTATATTTTTATACTACACAACGTCATTAAATTCTTTTTGTTCAACAGTTGTTTTACCTTGCAAATCATTTGTCTTATACGTGTATAAAGAATCTATTGCCATTTGAACCTGAAATTCATTTAATTCAATTTCCACAAAATGTAGCTTACCACTACGAGGTAATCTCACATTAACAACTGCAAAATATTGATATTCCTCTGATGCAAAAAGCCCATTTTCATATTTCTTTAACCTGACAACTTTTCTTGTAATTCCTTCAACAAGACGATAATCAATGGCATATATATTCTTTTCTGTATATCCATGAATATGAGTTAATCCAAATGCTAAACCATTTTTCTTATATGTTAAAAAATTTGCACTTAAATAAGATTTTTCTAATAGTTCATAATCTATACCTATCTTTAACCATTTTCTAACAGGACGCCCAAGGTATAAAGAAAAATCTCTATAAAATAATATACTAAATAATGCAACACCCAGAAGTCCTATAAGGAAATTTAGCATCATACAACATATAGAACATGCTATAAGAAAGAGCATAAACAGCATCCGTTTTATGTATTCTTTTCTTTTGAATCTCGCCAATAAATCATCTTTCATGCTTTGATATTTAGCTTTTTCAAAAGGATGTTCATTGATATATAATGAATATTTTTCTTTCCATTCTAAACTATTGAAGTAACTTTCATCTTGCATATTCTGCATCTTGGAAATAGCATTTTCATCTGCTTTCTTTTCCTTTCGGTAAGCATAGATAAAATATATAACCATCATAGGACATACAACTATTGCAGCAATTTTATATTTATCCTCTCCTACGATAAAGAAAAAAAAAAGCCCCAACATAATGGTAGCAATAATATATACAGTGAGTAATTGAGGTGTCAATTTATTACAATGTTTATTCTTCATAGTAATCAATAAGATTTATTTTAAATAATAGTAGCAAATTCCATCTTTCTCATCATAGCCACATATATTAATCTAGAATAACTCGATATTTCAAATGTCGAGCTTTAAAGTAACAATATCCAAAAGTGACATGTTCTAAACTTATATCTTCTTCATCTACCAAATAAACAAAGCCATGTTTATCAATTGTTATTGTTAAATCTTTGAAACAACACAATCGTCTCAACATGGCTCGATACGATAGGTTATACGTCATAGTGCAACGTTCGTATGTGGAAACTTGTCCACGAACCTTTTAACGATAACTCCAAGGATATCGTTAAAAAGTATTTATTCTTCATATCTCTTTATATTTTTAGAATCACAATTCACAAAAACAATCATTGCTAGTTTTTTTAATAAATCATCAGTAATTGAAAGTTCTTGTTCAACAGGTACTCGTATCGTGACAGTTTTTTGGTCTTCTAATTTTTCAAATATACTAGGGTTAGATATACAATAATCCTGCACACATTCATAGTATACCTTTTCCTTTTCTAGTTTTGTGTCAACAACAAACAATACGAATGCGGTTGAAGTTCCAAGAGCATATTTAACTGTTTTTACATCTATAGATAGAGCCACATAGTTATTATCATCAACGAATTTAGGACTCGTTCTACCTTATTATTTGTCCTTCTATATTTACGATTATAACATTCTCCATTTTGAACTAATTCAACAACACAATCTCTTCCTTCATCATTACCTATTTCTAGTCTAAAGATTCAATTATCCAAATTAAGTTTGTAATGAACTAGTGCAACAGCTCTCCTCTCAGTTCCGACAGTAACTTCATCGCTTTTTGGATTACCACTTATGATTCATCACCTATAAATAATTTTAGTTCTTCAATGAAATATTCTTCATTTCCAATCATTGATTCATCACCTGAAGGATCTTTAACTGTAAATACTCCAAACTTTTGAACTAAGTTATCAAGCCCATACATAGAATCGACATTAACCTTATCTTCAGGGATACGTTCCTTAGCTGGATAGATCAAACCTGCACCTTTGAATTTATCCCCATATTGCAAGTGATAATAATAGGAATATCCATGAAGTTGTCGGATATCTGCATTGTCAACATCACGTCCTTTAAATTCCATATTCTTAAATTTGGCATCTAATACTACAATTTCTCCAGTCAATCTATGACGTAACACAAAATCCGGATAATTGTCCTTTGCATAAAATGTTTGCTCATAAAAATGTAGTTCTTCTTGTGCTTTGACTTCCCAATTTTTAAGATGAATTCTCATCAAATTATATATGTACATCTCCCACAAAAATGAAGCATCTACCAAATAACCACTTACACTATTAGATTTATTTGTATTACCATTATTTAGCTCTCTCTGATTTAATATATACTGCGCATATTGAAGAGGCTTTTTGTAATGGGCATATAAACTATTTCTCAGTATCTTGTCTTTCAAAATTTTGTTGACGGTATACTTTGATGGTCTTCGTCCAGAAAAATTTTCAGCCAAATAATTTCTTACATTTAAAATCTCAGGAAGTGCATCTTGCTCAACTCTACATTCTTTAATAGCACTATATAAAACATCGATAATATTTTGTC
>GL995222.1:0-996 GCA_000222855.1 Succinivibrionaceae bacterium WG-1
AATAAAGTATCTGCAGCGACCACTTTTTTCTCCTTAGTATTTTATCTTTTTATCAACTTTTAAAATACACTAGAATAAGTGGTCTTTTCAATTTAAATTTTAAAAGAACAAATAGTTCTCATATAGAACTAAAAATTTATAGGCTATATTCTGTTTTTACCCACAGATATGAACGAAGCCTCAAATATTTTCATAGAATTGCATTTGATCAATAAAATGAAATTCTTTAAGTGTATCTTCTTCTATTATATTAATTAGTTCTATAAAACTCCTGTTATCTAATTGCTCAACTTCAATCATTCTGTTCATTATCTTTAAAGTATTACTTCTATTTATTACATTTATATGTGCTCTTTGATAGTAATTATCTATCATTAAAAAACACCAATTTTTATTGTAAATTATTTTCTCAGAATTTTCTGTATTAAAAATCTTTTCGTATAGAGCTTTGACTTGTAAATTATAATCTATATTAGAACTTCTAATACACATTACAAAAAATTTAGAAGATGTATTTTCAGCAACGTATGATATGTCATTTCTCTTTAATTTATCGTTTTCTGCTAAATCTATTTTTACAATATCTTTAAAAGCTTTGTATGAAGCCCAATTTTTTAAAATTATTTGTGGATTTGATGCAAAACAACAAGAACCTTGAAATATATTGGCAAGAAAAATACTAGCATACCCTCCTGCAGAACTCCCCATGAAACATATTTGTTTTGAATTTATACCATAAAAATCACTAATTTTTTTATTAAACTAGCTAACTCTGTCAATATAGAATTTTCCTTCGTTCCATAAAACCATCCTTCTGTAATTTTAGGATGTAATTTGTACATAGGATCTGCAATACTCATAACATAATTATTTGTTCCCAAGAACCATGACCATCTAGGAAAGAAAGTAATATTTGTTTTATTTTTATCATATGTTTTGCCTCCGTGATCTAAAAATATAAATAAATTACTATTTTTAGATAATTCTTGTAGGTTT
>GL995222.1:1457-7532 GCA_000222855.1 Succinivibrionaceae bacterium WG-1
AATATAAATAAATTACTATTTTTAGATAATTCTTGTGGTTTAAAAAAACAAAAATCAAAGGAAAAGTTTTTAGTATTTATATTAAAAAAATTATCATTTTCCAAATCATTCTTAGAAATATTTTCAATATCAGAAAATATTATTTGATTTTTTGTGTACTTATTTATATTCATATGTTTCTTAATCGATAGTTACATTACTAAATGATGTGATTTTATAAATATAACCATCTTTTAATCTTGAATAAGATGGAATAGTTATATATCCGTAAGGTGAAGAAGACGTTTTGGTTATAGTTATATCTTTAAAATTATTACAAGAATTTATATCAAGCACAGTATTAGATAATAATATAATATTTGTATTAGTAAATTTATTATCTTTTCTTATAATTACTAAATTACTATTTCCTTGGAATTCTATTCGCAATCCCTGAATATTTTCATATACTGTATTTTCGTCTACATATACTATTTTATCCTCGTACACTAGAATATTATTTTTAATCAAAGATAATTCAGAATTAAATTTAACTTTATTAGCTAGGATATTAATATTTTTAATAGTTTCTGAACAAGGATATAACTTTATTTTATTTTCTTTTATATCCTTTAGTAATTGTTCTGCATAACTAGATAAACTATAATCTGTATCAAAAAAATCTAAGCCTGTAGCATAGTTTCTGTAATACTTTATATAATCAGAAAAAGAAATATTTCTATCAAAGTATCTAATTGTTTTAATTTGATTATCAAATTCTAGATCTAATTTATCAGCAACTGATGGATAAATAGGTTGTACAGAAAAAGTATCAGAATGTATTTTTATAGGTGTTTCCTCTATCTTTTTTTTATCAAAATCTATATTAAGTAAAGATAAAATTTGACAAATAAGCCATGAATAATAAGCTTTTGTTGGATGGTTTACTGTTTCACATAATAATTTTTTCTAAAATTATTTTTGATAAAATCTGATATTGAAATGCCAATATTATGTTCTTCTTCTCTTTTTTTAGTTCAGTAATTGTATTTTCTACATTTAACAAAAGTTCTTCTTTGGAAAAGAAATCTTTATCTGATAATTTCTTTATTGCTTCTTCTAAAGATAAATCATCAATTAAGGTTTTCTCTATTTCTTTATCTCCATATACACATTTACCAATTGGAGATAAAGTTTTGGAAAATCTTCTTAAAAAACTATTTCGCGGTCCCACTTGGGGAAAGTAGCCTGAAAAATAGAAATTGGGAATACATATTTTTTTCGTATGACTTGGTAATAAACTTAATAAATGTTCACTATTAAAATATGGATCATATTCTTTACTTATATGTTGATATAAAAATAAATCAACCTTGCTTAAGGTTTCTTTATCAAGATTATCAATTTTTTTTACAAAAATATCCCAAGTTGGTAATATTTGATATTCCTTACTAAAATCAGTTAATTTTAGATAGTTTTCTATTACTCGATGTTGGCAATTTCCAACAATAACACAAGTTTTCATATTTATCCTAATGTAATGTGGTAGTTTATAGGCCTCTCAAAACTACCACCTAAATATATGCAAAATTATTTTATTTTTTTGAAGGATCTTTTTTTTCTTAAATAAATTTTTCTCCATGTATCAAATAAAAATTTTGTGAATTTGTTTTTATAAAAAAGATTTCTGTTCTTTTTAAAATTTTCCTTTTTGTGTTTTAGTTTTAATTCTTCCTTTAGATATTTATCATCAAAACCATATTTCTGATTATCTATTTTATGTTTAATCTGATTAGAAACTATAGTTTTACTTGTTTTTTCTGCAAGCTTTGAAGGAATTATATTTATTTTCCCATTAGTTGATAGCGGATCGTCAAATACAATAGTTTCTAATAATTTTCTATCCGTCAAACCTGAAGCCAATTTAGCAACGGGAAGTATAAATAGATCTAAAGCATCTTGATTTATATATTTGGTAAATTCTTTAAAAGAACAAATATAATCTTTACAGAATAATTCAATATATTTTTGAATTCTTATTGTTTGAATACTTGTTTTGTCCAACTCTCTTTTAAAAGTTTTTGGAATAATTTCATTATTTATATTTTCGTATCCTGTACATGTTGAATTTAGATTATCAGATAAAAGACATTCATAAAAAGATGGAAGTATCTTCTTTATTCCTGGTCTGTATGGATTATGACTATCAGCAATATATGATTTAATATTATTAATGATTTTATATTTAGTTTTTCTGAAGAAATAAGGATGAAGTGATATATTAGCAACCTCTTCAATAATATCTTTAGAAGTACCTCTTGTTCCTAAATCAAAATAAGCAATATTTTTTGCGTTATTTATGATATTTTTAATGTATTCTTTTGTGATTTCAGCTTCCTTTGCTAACGTTTGATCTATAGGCATATTTTCTAAAAATTTTAAGATTTCGACCTTTTGATCTTTAGCTAGTCTGTTAAAGCTTAAACCACATTCCCTTGCCTTTTTTATTATGGAATGGTTATTTACATTTATTCCAAATATCTTTATCAAAAAGTCTTTAACATTTAGACTTGATACATACAAAGATATCAATGAAGCTCTATTTGCAATTCTATTGTATAAAGGAAGTGTTGCACTTCTTGATATTATAAAATATTTTGAACTTGGTAATTTATTATCATAAATGGTAGCATTTAACATGTTATATATGTTCAATATAACCTTAGAGTCTCTTGCTGCAAATAAAACTAAGTCAATATTATCTGTTCTAATATTGTCAATTAACCAAATCGTTAAGCTCAAAGTTAAAGGACCGAGTATTTGATAGCCTAACAGGGCACTTGAATTATTTATATAAGTTGAATAATCAAAAATAACATAAGGATTATCAAATAATTTGTTTGCCAATAATGCGTAATGCAAAGATACATTTGATTCAATTGTAATTTTAAGCTCTTGCATTTTAAAAGGCATAGTTTGTTTCAAAACATCAAAAGCTTTAGGTAATAAAAATGTATTAATTCCTAATTTGGAAGGAATCTCAATATCTGATTTTAGGTTATCACCTATAAATAAAGTACATTGTGGAACCAAATTCTCTTTTTTTAGGATATATGTAAATAAAGAACCATTATGTTTTACTTTATTTAATTCAGAGGAAATAAACACACTAACATTTGTAAGATCGTATCCATTTGATTTTAGCAAATCTTCTATAACTTTTTGAGAAAGATACATATCTGATGCAATAAAAACTTTTTTTCCGTAAATCTTTGCTAAATCAAAAATGTTTTTTGTAAAATATCTTGGTTTTAAAAATTTCTTCTCAAATGCGATTTCTAAATTTTTTATTCTTTCAATACAAGAGTCAGATAAATTGGTTATTCTTTTGAAAGAATCATATACATCTTCAAATGTTACTTCAATTTTATTTTTTCTAGCATACAATTCTGCCGTTTTTCTTGTTAAAGGAAAATTAAAAGCAGGAGAGTCTACTATTTTTTCAACTTCATTTTGCATCATATCAAAAATCTGAGTAGGCTCAGTTGTATTTCTGCATAATAAAGTATCAAATATATCAAAACCTATTGCTGTAATTTCATTGGAAAAAAGCTTTTTATAAATCTCTGTAACACTAGAATTTTCTGAATAATAATTATTTTCATCATTATTTAACAGCACGGCATTAAAAAATTGAGAAAAATACCCTTCCAATGTATTAATAGTTGGAATACTATCTACTATTTTTGGAGATCTTTTTACGCTTTGTAGAATTCTTGTTAAATATGGTGAATAAGTAGATACCCATCTTAATGTAGAAATATTAACTTTCTTGGTGAAAATATAATTTAATACGTTATATCTTAATTTTTCATATTCATTTAAAAATGTAGTATTTTCAGATGAATAATATTTTTCTATATTATCAATACTTGTTGTTCTGAATAAATAATTAGGATCCTTACCATATGTAAAAATAGGTTTATTTAATATTAAAGCTATCAAATACATTGAAGAATATATATTAATTAAACCATCACAGACGTTCAATATTCTTAAAGAAATATCAGAATCATTTTCAGAATATTTGGATAAGTCAATTATGCGATTTAGAACTTAAATTTTGAGATTTATTTAATGGATGTTTTGATAATGCTAAAGCATAATTGCTAGGAAGAATCTCTAAAAGATGTTGAATAAATTCTTCTTGAGAACCAATATCCACAGCACTCCATAGTCTATTAGATTCAAAATGTAGTGGAAAAAATAATATTTTATCAAATTCCTTGTTAGGATCTAAAAAATCTCTTGTTATATTGGTTTCGAAAGCAATTTGTTCTTTAAAATTTTTACAAAAATTATCAATATGAGATTTATCTTTTATATTTGTTTCAAAATTAAGTATTTCATTAATATGAGTATAATCATAATAAGTTTTGTTTTTAATAAAATATAAAACGTCTGCTTTTTTTTCTATTCGATATATTCCAGAATGAGTGCATTCAACAAACGTTGATTTATTAAAAATTTGAAAAAATACATCACTGCAATATTCCCAATAAATAACAATATCAAAAGATAAATCTTTAACTAACTGATGTATATATTTCTTTATTATTTCTTTTACGTTTCTGTTAATGTTGTTTTTACATACTTGATAAGATGTTGCACTTATTTCATTTTTTAAAAAAGATAAAAATTTTTCATCATTTATGCTTATTGTATTCACATTATTTAAACAATTAGAAAAATTGTTATCATTTAGAATAGATGCTAATGATAATACAGTAATATTATGATAAACAGATTTAGCTAAAATTTGTGGAGCAAGATCATTAGCTAAAACAAAAGAAAGGTTTGATTTATTTAAATTTAAATCATAAAAGGGATCCATTAAATATAATATTTTCATGTTTACTCCGCTTGATTCAATTTGTAAATAATTTGTGCTAGTTCAAAATCTTCCATTGTGTCAATATCAACAGTTTTAACATGATCAAAAGCCATATAATATGGATTCATTCCAATGTGATATTTAGTTATATTTATAGAACTTCTTTTTTGTATAAAAGCGCTCCATAAAATTTCATATACTTTTGGTAATTTTTGTGAAACTTTGTGCCAACATCCAAAATTAAAATTAATAGGAATTCCTCCTTCTGAAACCATATGATGTCTTACAGTCTTTACTGCAACAATACCATCATATTCTTGGTTTTTTTATCATTCCAAGTATCAATCATAACTTTAAATTCATTAAAAAGTGGTTGAGTTACTTGCACCCACATAATGTCTTCATCATCATTAGGAATTTTATTTAATATATCTCCAATCAAGTCAGCTTGAAGTACTGAATTGCCTGTTAAATTCATATCTCTAGAAAGATAATTAACTTTAAATTCTTCACAAATTTTTTACTCTTAAATCTTCGCTTGAAACAAAAATTTTATTAGGTTCAAAAATTTTTAATAGTTGTTTAAGTTTTAAACTTAATAAAGAATCATTGTTAAAAAAGGTCTAATATTTTTTAAAGGAACCCTTGTTGATTGGCATTGAGCAGGAATTAATACATACATAAAAATCGTCCTATTTTTATAAAATTCCATTTTTAACTATTAAGCTTAGATTTAAAGCTCCACATATTTCATTTTTTCATTTATAACAATGACCCCTGTAATAGATTTTTCTTGCATAATCTTTAAAGAATCCACTGCTAACATATCAGCTTTCACCGTAATGCAGTCTTTGGTTATAAAATGTTCTATTGTTTCATTTTTCAGATCTATATCTTTATTTATCAGCCTTCTTAAATCTCCATCTGTAAAAATTCCAACTATTTTTTTGTTGGTGTCAAAAACACCAACAAATCCAAGTTTTTTTGTATTCATTTCTACTATTGCATTAAATAAAGAATCATTAACATTTACTCGAGGTATGTCATTACCTTCAACCATCAAATCCCTATTTTTTACAAGTAGTTTTTTTCCTAAAGCACCTCCAGGATGTGACATAGCAAAATCATCCTTGGTGAAGTTTTTCATTTTGGATACAGCTATTGCAATAGTGTCTCCTAGTACAAGAGTAGAAGTTGTACTT
>GL995222.1:8297-15372 GCA_000222855.1 Succinivibrionaceae bacterium WG-1
TCTTGAATAAGTGTTGCTTCTTTAACACGAATATCCGCTTCATCAACAGAAGAAGATTGTGCAGTAAGTGAACTTTGTTCTAGTCTCTTTAAAGCTTCTTCAATTATTATTTTTTGCTGATTAGCAACACTCTTTCTTCTAATATAAACGGATGAAATTTCTGCAGTAGTAGGGTTGACATGTACATGTCTAAGAACATCTTTTAATTTAGTTCCTGTGCCTACGATATAACGAGAGTTATCATCGATTGCTCCGACCACACTTGTTAATAAATGGTGGATCTGTAATGTAGTTAAAAACATATAAATTTTTTATATATTTCTGTTTTGCATCAAAAAACTATAAATAACTTATATGTTTACATCTGTTTTCTAGTTTGTGTTTTTTGACTTAACTATAAAATATTTATAGTTTTACAAAGAAAAATTTGTAATTACGATTAAAAATCAGAATGCATTTTTTTAATTAAAAATTGACCACAATTTGATTTTTTTATTGGTTTTAACAAAAATCAAAGAATAGATAATTTTTTATTTGATGTTGTTAATATTGGATTTTATATGGCAATAAAAAAGAAAGAGTTGCAAATAATATTTATAAAATTACTAATAGAACTAAGAAAAGAGGTGTTTCTACTTATTTCTATTACATAAGATGTATTCATGGTAATAAATTTCAGATAAGACTTGAAAGTACTAGTGTTAGAGCAGCTAAGCGAGAAATTTTAGATTTAGACACTAGAAAACAGAATACCAAACAATATAATTTATCAAGTATCGTTAAGAGTTATATTGATTTTGAATTAAGAGATGAATATATCAATTCTAATACATGGAATAATAAATCAAAGATTTTAAGTTATATCGTTAAATATTTAGGAAAATATAAAATAGATAATTTAAGTATTAATTTAGTTAAGGAACAACTTTTAAACCGTTTTACATCAAAGTTAAGTCAATACAATAACATAATTAGTACTCTTCTAAATGTATGTGAATTTGCATGCAATCATTTAGATATAAATATCAAAATGAATGCATTGAAAGACTTCAAAATAAAACATTTAAAAACTCAACATTTTAAAGCTTTGTCAATGTCTAGTGCAGAAGATTTTTATTCAAACATAAATGAAATTTGGAATAGTTTAAAGCAAAGAATCTGTAAAATATCCAATAATAAGTCATTACAAAAAACAATGATAATATTGCTTACTACTGTATTTACAGGACTTAGACAGAATGAAGTAGTAAACATAAAAGTATCAGATATAGATTTTAAAAATAAAATACTAATTGTTCCTAACACCAAAACTATAAAAGAGCATCATGGCGATCTTCCATTCAAAATTCCACTAACCAAAGAAATGATAATTCTTTTTAGAAAGTGTATAAAACAAAAAACAATCCCAATAATCCATATCTTTTTGAACAAATCTTAAAAAATGAAAATTCAAATAATGAAACTCATATGTTTAGAAGTTACTTATCAGATCAAATCAAAAAATCTTCTTTAAAAGGAAAACAAACTGCTCATGGTATTAGAAGTTTAATAAGACAATTTTGTCAAATTACCAATGTTCAAGATAATATTGCAGAAACTATGCTTAGTCATTCTATTGGTAATAGAACAGAAGTTGCATATAAACGTTATGAATATTTAGAAGAAAGAAGAACAATAATGCAACAAATACATAATAAAATTTCACATTTAAATGATGATTTTAAAGAATTTTTTGTGCAAAAATAACACAATAATAAAAAAAAGTTAATGAATTTCACATAATTTAAAAGTAATAAAATTTTTATTTTTTGAGATTTTTATGAAAAATAATAGTACTAAAAACATCGAAAAAATTAAAATTTAGATGCAATTTTTTAGTAAAAAATTAGTAAAATTTTTTACTAATTTTTCTTTATAAAACCTAGTTGTAACAAGGTATAGCTGATAATTTATGATTATATAAATTTTATAATCTAATAAAAAACAAATGCCAAATTTTAGTAAAAAAATAGTAAAAAAGTATTTGAAAATTAAAGATATGATTATTTAGTTATTGTTCATTAATGCGACTATTTGTCAGACTTTGCATAAATCATGAATAAATAAATTGGTTAATTTGATGTTATAATGTTGCACCATGTTATTCTTTGTTTTTATATTTCTTAAGTGAATAATTTTTAATTTACTTTTTGATTAAACATTAAAACTAAAAATAATATTGCTTTTGATATGTCTTAAATGCTCTCAAAAGTCTTTCAATTTAGAATTTAGAATTAAAAGTTAAAGTATATGAAAAAAATAATTGTTTTAGTCTTGTTATTTTAATGATTAGTTTTATGAGCATTCTTGTTGCTACAGGATGCGCACGTCATCAACCATCAAAAGCTTATCAAAGAGATAATTTACTAAATAACAATTTAAACAACACTTTAGTTTTTAACTGTAATGAAGCTATTGGAAGCAATTGCACTGTTGTTGATACCTACATTAATGCTCTAGGTGAAAAGTGTTATATTGTTTATACTGAAAATAGCAATCAAAAACAAACATATTGCTCTTCTCTAGAAGAAAAAAAATATGTGTTACTAAAAGACCTTTTAAATCATTAAAAAAATTAACATCTAGTAAAAACCACCACATAAATTAGTTATTTATTATTCATGAATAATACTCGTAACAATAACCTAAAATTTGGAAATAGTTTTTATAGCGCAATCAGATGTATGATTTGCGTAGTGTATTCTTTATTCCTTCGCGAAACTGTTTCTATGTATGGCGACAGACGTTTAGGTTATTTGTGGGTTATCGTAAAACTTGTTTTTAATATTGCTGTATTTGCTGTATTAAGAATGGCTTTAGGTGCCAAAGAAATGGGTGGAATGCATGTTATATACTACCTAATGATAGGCTTTACGGTAATAAATATTTTTTCAGATTGTGCCAATAAATGTTTGACAGCAGTTTCTGCAAATACTGCAATGCTTGAATTTCCGCACGTAAAACCATTAGATATAATGATTGCAAGATGTCTATTAGCTGTTGCCACAAATTTAGTGGTTGCTCTAATAGTTATTGTTGTATGTAGTATGTATGGAATTCCGTTTATTATCACAGACATCTCTAAATTTATAATTTTGTTATGGCTAGTAGTGATATTTTGCATGTCTTTTGGAATTTGTTTAGCATCTTTGAATGTGCATTATCAAACAGTCGGAAAAATATTTCCTTTTATAAATAGAATTCTATTTTTTGTTTCTGGTGTTTTTTTCTCTATTGATGGTTTACCAACAGCATATAAAGAAATTCTTTCTTTAAATCCAATTCTTCAAATTATTACAGGATTTAGAGAATCGGTTACCTACGTTATAAAGCTACAAGAAATATGTTCAATTCAATATATTTCCTTTGTATCATTAGGTTTGCTTGCAGTTGGATTATTACTAGAACAATATTCTCATAGGAAATTGGAATTATGATTATTTTAGAAAATGTCACAAAACGATTTCCTTTAAGAAATCATACTTATAAAACAGTTTTAGATGATGTTTCATACACCTTTAAAGAAGGTGAAAATATTGGCATCTTAGGACTAAATGGTGCAGGTAAGTCTACACTTTTAAAAATTTTATGTGGTGCATCATTCCCAAATTCAGGCAGAATTATTAGACAAAGTTCCATTAGTTGGCCTGTAGGATTTGCAGGATGTATTGCTGGTAGCTTATCAGGATATCAAAATTTAAGATTTATAAGCAGAATATATGGCAGTAACTACAAGAAAGATAAAGCTTTTGTAGAAGAATTTACGGAATTAGGTGACTACCTATATGAACCAGTAAAAACATATAGTTCTGGTATGAAAGCAAAACTTGCTTTTGCTTTTAGTATGGCAATTGGTTTTGATTTTTATTTAGTTGATGAAGCTTTTTCTGTTGGTGACGCTACTTTTAGAAAAAAAGGTGAGGCGATATTCCACGAACGCGCCAAAGAATCAACTTTAATAATAGTTTCTCACTCTATAAGTAATGTAAAACAATTATGTAGTAAAGCTTTGATATTAGAAAACTCAAAGTTAATAGAGCATGAAACATTAGATGAGTCAATAAAACATTATTTGGCTCTATCAACTAATAACAGATAAATTTTCAAGGTAAATTAGAATGACTGATAATACAAAAACTACTGTTCAAAGCACTGTAGCTCCCAATAAAGAGACAACAAATACCAATGTTTCTCAAGCTACAACTGCAAAAGAAGTAAAACAAGTAGCACAACCTGTTGTTAATAATAAACAAGCAACACCAGTCGCAACACCTTCAGTTCAAGCACAAAAAGTAGAAAAGGTAGTAAATAAAACTGCAAACCAAGTACCACCTAAAACTACAGTACAAGTGACAGTTGCTCCAAATTCTAAGCCTTCTGCTCCCGTTGCTAGCAATTCAACAACTGTTGCATCTAAGACCGCAAATGCAACTCAAGCACAGCCACAAAATAAACCTTCTACAGTTGCAACAAATGTAAAAACAGTTAATAATCCTAAGCAGCCAACAGTAGCAACATCTCAAGTAAAACCTGTAAATGTTGCAACGCAAACAAATCAAGAAACTAAAACTAATATACCTAGAAAACCATCTTTAAATGAAGATTCTGTAATTGTAGATGTTTCTTCAAAAGAAAAAAAATCATTCTCTGAATGTTTTAAAAACTTGTTGTCTTTTTGTAAACAACATTTAAAAACAGCATTGTTTGTTTCTTGTACAATTTTACCTACATTAGTAGTTATGTTATATACTCTTTTCTTTTATGACAATATGTATATAACCGAAACAAAATTTGTAATAAAATCAAACAGTGCTGACGCTGTACCTTCACTACTTTCTGCGCAAAGCTTACTTAGTGGTGGAACAAATACTGATATGTATATTGCTAGTGCTTATTTAACATCTGTTGATTTATTTTATAAGTTAGATAAAGAATATAATCTAATAGAACACTTTAGTAGCCATGACATTATTTCTTCTTTACCAAAACATCCTACATTAAAAGAAACTAGCGAATATTGGGCTAAATTAGTAAGTGTAGACACAGACTCTGAAAGTGGACTAATTAGAGTAAAGTTTAGAGCTTATACTCCAGAAATGAGCTTAAATGTAACCAAAGGTATGCTTGTAGAATTAGATAAGCTTATCAATCGAATGAATGAAAAAGCTCATCTTGACTCAATTTCTTTAGCTACCAATGAAGTAAATAAAGCTCAACGTTTAGTTGAAGAAAGTGCAGAAAAAATAAGAGCTTTTAGAAATGAACACACCATTTTAGACCCAACTTCAGAAGCATCTAATGTAATGACTTTAGTCACAAAATTAGAAGCTCAATTAGTTGCTGTACAAACAGAAATTGATGAAAAGAAAAATTATTTACGTGGAGATTCATTAGAGTTTAAAAATTTGTTAAATAAAAGTGAAATTTTACAACGACAAATTAACGATACTCGTGCTAGAATAGCAAGCAAAAATAACGATAACGAAAATCAATTAAGTGATACATTTGGACAGTACGAAAAGCTCATTATGCAAAATGAGTTTGCCAAAAATATGTTAGAATCTGCAATGACTTCTTTAGAAAGTTCAAGACAAGTTTCACTTACCAAGAGCAGATATCTTGTAACATTACAACAACCTAACCTACCAGATGAATCATTATGGCCTAATCCATTTCTTGCGTCACTACTCACTTTTTTAGGTACAGTATTTGGATTTGGTATTATTTCTCTTATAATTTCAGCAATTAGAGAACATGCAGGGATTTAGAAGACTAATGAATTCAACAAGAACAACCAACGATAAAAATTTATCAATGAAGAAAGCTTTACGTAATGTAATTCTTTGTTCTACTTTTTTATCTTTAGGATATTCTTTTGCTAATGCAGCTGAAGACATCAAGACTTCAAGTGTAAAAGAAAACTCTCGTGAAGTAACAACTATTGGTACCAACAGAGTTTCTCGTGGCACAGATCCTTTTGATTATAATCTACAAGTAAATAAAGAATTATTAAATAGAGAAGCAAAACCTGCATGGGAACAAAAAGCTTTAAATAGCTTTGAATTTTCTTCTCTTAGACCTTTTGGTGAACAACTATTTAAGGGTAATTTTGCATCTACTTACGAAACAGGTATTAACTCTGGTTATAAAATAACTACAGGAGATCGTATACTTGTACGTTTTTGGGGCGCAAAACAATTCGAAGATATCTTAACTGTTGACGCTCAAGGAAATATTTTTATTCCTGAAGTAGGTCCTGTAACAGTTGCTGGAATAACCAACGGTTCATTATTAGCAACAATCAAAGCTAAAGTTTCACAAGTATTTACCGACAATGTTGATGTTTATGTGAATCTTCAAAGTTCACAGCCTGTAGCGGTTTTTGTTACTGGTTTTGTTAATAACCCTGGTCGCTATGCAGGAATGCAAGATGATAACGTATTATCATATATTGATAGAGCAGGCGGTATAGTTTCAAATTTAGGAAGCTATAGAAAGATAACTGTAAAAAGAAATGGCTCTGTTTTAAAGAATATCGATTTATATGATTTTATTTTAAAAGGTAATTTACCTTTAATTACTTTACAAAATAATGACGTTATTCTAATTGAAGATAAAGATTTTGCAATAAACGCGTATGGTGCTTTAAAGATGCCTGCGGTTTATGAATTATCTAAGAATGGTGGTAGTTCAGTAGAACATAAAGGTTCAGAATTATTATCAGTTGTTTCTCCACTTCCTCAAGTGTCACATGTACAGATTGTAGGTACAAGAGAACAAAAGCCATATAATAAATACTTAACATTAAATGAGTTTAAATCATTTAATTTAAAAGATGATGATAAAGTAATGTTTGTAGCAGATGCTCCAGACCAAACTATATTAACAAGCGTAGTCGGAGCAATTGACGATAATTCACGTTATATCGTAGGCACAGGAACTAAATTAAAAGATGTTCTTAGACATGTACATGTCAACCCTACTACTGCAGAAATTTCATCCGTTTATATTAGAAGAAAGAGTGTTGCTAATCAGC
>GL995222.1:16320-18199 GCA_000222855.1 Succinivibrionaceae bacterium WG-1
CTGTTAATTAGAAATAAAGATGTAATGGTAAAAGACAATGCGATTCCTTTAATCAAAATAAATGATTCAATAAGTAATGCAATTGTTGAAATGAATAGCAAAAGATTAGGCTTTGTTGTTGTTTTAGATGAACAAAACAAACTTTTTGGAATTTTTACTGATGGTGATTTAAGAAGAACTTTAGAAAAAAAAATTGATTTCGCAAATACTCCAATCAAGGATTATACACATCAAAAATGCTTTACTGTTCTCCCCGATGAATTGGCTACAGAATCTTTAAAAATTATGAAAAAAAATAAGATCAATAGTTTGATCGTTGTAAATCAAGAACATGATGTTATTGGATGTTTCAATATTCATCGAATTATAGATTTAAATATAAATTAATTTAGAAGTATCAATATTTAATTTTTATTATTTTAATTAGTGCGGTTTTTATTATGAAAATTTTGATTTGGAATAATCCTTGGATTTTACAAAATTCTCTAGCTACATCTGTAAATAGTTTAAAAAATATTTTATTAAAAGAAGCGGAAATTTTATTAAAATTTGGACATGAGATAGAACTTTTTTACCTGAAATATTTGTTCCTTATGTAGAACAAATTTCCCCTAATATTAAAGTTATAGATGTTAAATTTAAAGATATTCTAGAATTTTCAGATAATTTATCACCAATTGAAGATTTATATAAAACAAAAGATTTAACATCTATAAATTTAAATAAAATAAAAGAAAAATTAAACAATAACTATGATATTATTTTAGCATGGGAAATGCCATGTTATTTCCTAAAAGAATTGTTTCCTAATGCTCTTATTATCCATCAAATGCCTGGAGTTTTTTCTAGAGCTCCTGCTGCAAATTACATTACTTTAGATCCTAATGGATTATACAAAGATAGCTTGTTTTACAATTATAGCGAAGATATAAAAAATTATAATCAATTAAATATTGCTACTACTTTTTTAACCAAAAGGGAAGAATTTTTTTTAAAACTAAATTTTTTGAAAAGGAAGTAATTCCTTTATTAAAAGATGATTATCAGAATTTAACTTTATTACCTTTACAAGTAAGTAACCATTACAACTTTATTTCTGATACAAATTTCAAAAATCAAACTAATTTTGCAATACAAGCTTTAAGAGATAATTATAACAATAACGTTCTGATTACACAGTATGTAACTCCAAATGTTTCTGATACAATTTGTAGTGGAAGAAATTTAGAAATTTTATCAAAATTGTATCCAAATCTAATATATTCACCAATTTTTGACAAAATTCCTTCTGTTTCAGAACTAATATTACCTTATGTGAACAAAGTTGTATCATGTTCTTCTTCAATTGCAATTCAAGCTGCTATTTATGGAAAAGAAGTTTCAATATACGGGGATACTTACATCTCTCCTTATAAATGTGAAAAAAATGAGAAAAATTTAAATTTACTTAGTTTTATTTTAGATAAATACAACGTAAATTTTGATTATATTCTAGAAAATCCTCAATTTTTTAATGATTATATTGAAGCAATATACTCAAATAGATTTAAAAAAGGGTTAGATATTTTACCTAGTTTTTGTAATATCAATTCAGATTATAATAATTCTTTTCTTTTAGATCGCGAAATGAAGGCTAAAAAAATATGGAATAATTATTATATTAAACAAGAACAAGACTGCGAAAGATGTGAAGCAGAAATTGAAAAATATTCAATCATATCATTTGATATTTTTGATACTCTCATTAATAGACCTCTATTTAAGCCTTCTGATTTATTTAAACTTATAGAAGATAAAATTAGAACTTTAACGAAAAACAGTATAATAAATTTTAGTAAAATTAGAATTGAAGCGGAAAAAGAAGCTAGAGATTTAGTAG
>GL995222.1:19618-23311 GCA_000222855.1 Succinivibrionaceae bacterium WG-1
TTATCTAATATATTTAGTTATTCTGCCAAATAACCCATCTAGACAGAATAACTGATTAAACCAATTTGATTGTTTTTTGAGGAAATTTACATAAAGTTATGCAATTTATTTGACATATTTTCTAAAAACAAAAGACGATTAAAAAATCGTCTTTTGTTAAACTTAAAAATTTCTATAAAGTAACTCGATAAAATAAAAAATATCTTATCCCCTATTCTTTACACATATCTAACCCATTCTGATAAAGCTTAATTAACTCCATCACATGAATTAACACGCACATTTCATCTTTAACAATGCCAGCAAGCCATGGACGCGCTCCTGGGGTTGCACGCCATTTTACAGCACTACGAGTAATGTTCTTGGTACCAATAAGTTCATCACAGCCAATACACCAATCAGATTTATCGAGCATAATAATGTACTTATATTCCCTATTTTTGACACTTGGAATATCAGGAAGCATCCACTTTTGAGTGTCAACTACTGAAATTTTTCTGTCACCTAGTTGCATTAACCCCATATACCAAGCAGGTTTCCCAAAAATTGAAGTAATATTACCAGGTTCATAAATACCGCCTAAATTTATTAGTGGTACAGCAAATGTAACCCCGGCTACTTTAAAAAATAACGCTGTAAATTCTTCTTTTGTTTCTATATTTTGCCATACTGGTGTTGGAGCTGTAGCGACAGTTACTTGTTCTTCTACTACTGGAGCTTGAACTTCAACATGACTTACCAAAGTATCAGTTGTGGTAGCAATTGCAGTATCAACAACTTCAGTCACGTTTGTTGTAGTTTGCACAGTTTGTTCTGTAGCTGTTTCTGTAGTTGTTTCTTGAGCGGTTGCTACTTCTGTAACAGTTGCTTCTTGAGTTATAACTTCTTCTTTTGTTGCTGTATCTATTGCAACTTCAGTTTGTTGCTCTGTTTCAACTTTATTCTCTACTACAGTTTCTACTTGAGTCTTGTCTTCTGTAGCTATAGCGGTATCTGTTACTGTATCAGTTACAGTTGCTGTTTCAGTACGAGTATCAGGTAAAGCCGCTGTTAATAAAGCCTGTAACGCCTGTTTCTTATTTGGTTTTTCAGCAAAAGGCTTAGCTTGAACAACTTCTTCGTCTTGAAGCTTTGGTTGTAACACAGGCTCTGTACTAGGGCTTACTTCAAGATTTTTTTTACTACTTAAATTTTGTTCTTGTTCATCTTCTAATTCTTCTGATAACAATGAATTAAAATAATTTATCATTGCATCGCGCTGTGACAACTTACTCATTAGTCTTTCCTTCTATCATTAGTAAATCGCCAAGTAAGACACCATAAGCTTTTACCCCTTTTGAATTAGGGTATAAAGAAGAAGCTGGGATATGCTGTTGACTTGCATCTCTAAAATGAGTATCAACAGGAATTACATCATTCCAAACATAATCTCCATATACAGTCATAATCGATTCTAAGCTTTGATGAGAAGCTTTGGTTCGTCTATCAAACATTGTTGGAACAATAATGTAGTTTATAGGCTTAGACTTGGTATCCTTTAGGATTTCAAAGGTCTTCATCATGCGTTCTAAACCTTTTAACGCTAAGAATTCTGTTTGCGTAGGAACAATAACTAATGAACTTGCAGCCAAAGCATTCACCATCATTACCCCAAGAACAGGAGGACAATCAATTAGTACCGCATCAAATTCATCAGAAATCTTATTTAAAGCTTTCTTTAAAATTAAACCTGCACCGTTATTTTCACTAAAAGTTTTATCTAAAGTGGCAAGCGCAATAGAACCTGGCATTAACGAAATGTTTTCTTCGGTAGTTTTATAAATAAGCTTATTTATGTTTTCTTTTGAAGTATGAATTTCTTCTTCTGCAAATAAATCAAATAAAGTAAATTCTAATTCATCTGAATCATAACCAAAACAACTTGTTAAAGAAGCATGAGGGTCAATATCTAATAATAATACTTTCATACCTTGCTTAGCCATAAGCCCTGCAAGAGTTATAACAGTGGTTGTTTTTCCAACCCCACCCTTTTGATTTGCAATGGTCCAAACAATCATTTTTGTTCCTCAATACTTTATAAACTAATAACTAAAACCCGTGGTTATTTTTAGCATCTTTAAGATTTTGTTATCTTTAAGACTCATTTATCTTTTAGATTTGATATCTTTAATCATGTATTTATATGTTAAATACATGAGGCAACTTTAAGATTTAGTTTTTTAGTTTGTTATTATTCAGCAATACATAACCTTGCTAAAAATTATTGTTAAAAATATTATTTTTAACTAATCCTTTTTATTTATAAATTCTTAGTTATATATAATCTTTTTATCGTTATCTACCTTTAATCGTTATCTATTTTTAATTTGTGTCTTCTTTTGAATCTTCTTTATTCACGATTCTTAAACGACCATCATTAGTACGATAGAATTCAATACCATCAATACGTTTATTTTCATCATTGATTTCATCATCAGATAATACCAATAACTTCTTTGGAGATAATGCATATTTAGAAATAGCTATCACCACACTTCTATTTTTACTTCTACCTTTTGCTGTAGAATTAGATACAAATGGAGCATACTGACCATAACCTTCTAACGCTAAACGTTGCGGATTGATACCACTATTTTCTAATTCATTGATTACAGAAATCGCACGTGCCGCACTTAATTCCCAATTGGAACGATAGACTTCATCATGAACCATACGATTGTCTGTGTATCCACGCACTCTTACGTAGTTAGATAAAGGGGATAATATTTCTGAAATCTTTTGTAGCACAGGTTTGGCTCTATTTAAAACAGAAGCGCTATCTGGAGCAAACACTAAGGCATTATTTAATTCAATAGTAATCCAATTTTCTTGTTTAGTTAAAGTAACTATACCTTTACTAACTAAATCTTCAAATGAGGCATTTATTTCATCCATGATTGAATCAAAAGGTGCCCCCATTTGATATTCACCTTCAGTATTTTCTGCTGAATCTTCAACGTCTGTTTTGTTGGAATCTGCATTACTTGAATCTTCACCATTTTTTTGAACTTCTGGCTTTGATGAAGTATTCCCTACATCAAGTAAGCCCCCACCACCGAGAACCTCAGATTGTAAAATTGAAGGATTGGAAATGGCAGCAGCAGCCATTGCTTGAGTTAAAAACTCAGTTGCAATAATCTTTTTATCATCTGCAAAGCCTGAGCTACTAGAAATGAGACCTGTTTGACTAAAACTTTCCATCAAACCTTGAACCATGGCACTTGCAGCACTCTTTTCACTCATAGCAAAGCCATATAGTACTACGAACAACGCAAACAATAATGTCATAAAGTCAGCGTATGACACCATCCATCGTTCAGCGTTTTCATGTTCCGGAATCTTGGGTTTTTTAGCCATATATTATCGTCTTGTACTCTTTATTTTTTTATACTTTTACTATTGTTTTTATTTTTGTTCTTTTATTGTGGAATGTTTTTTCCAATATAAATAGCAAGCTATCAAACTATCAATATCAAACCATAAATCTTTAAAACAAAAATAAAAAATATAAAACTTAAAAACTATCAAATAACCTTACATTTCTTGACCTGTATATACTGCAAGTCTTCTCTTTAATTGCATGGTGTTTTCACCATTCGCAATTGAAACTAAACCCACAATTGTCATTTCTTTAAATTTAGCAATGTCATGGTT
>GL995222.1:23592-27206 GCA_000222855.1 Succinivibrionaceae bacterium WG-1
GTCATGGTTAATAGCTTTAAAACGGTTACCAGCAGGAAGCAATACAATGTTTGCAGAACCTACCCCATAAATTGTCGCAACGAATGCTACCGCAATAGCCGGACCTAACTTTTCAGGTTGGTCTAATAGCCCCATCGCGTGAATCAAACCTAATACCGCCCCTATAATACCCATACATGGACCGTAACCACCCATCGCTTCTACTACTTTAGCGTGTTGCTCTAGTTCGTATTGTTCGGCTTCAATCATATTTTCCAGTAAATCTTGTAATTGTTCTTTATCAACGCCATCCACAATCATTTGTACCCCATTACGAGTAAATGAATCGTTAATTTGCGCTAACTGATTTTCAAGTGCAAGTAAACCTTGTTGTCTTGCAGTTTGAAGCATTGATTCAAGTAATTCTGCTTGAGATAAGAAATCTATACGCGGAGGGGCAATTAACCACTTCAACTTTACGAGTGCTTGGATTACTGTTTTTGGAGGATATTGCACAAGTGCCGCACCTAATGCCGCACCACACACAATTAAGAACGCAGGAAGGTCAATCAAAGCTCCAGGATGTGAGCCTTCTATAAGCATCCCACCTAAAATACAACCAACTGCAAGTAAAGCACCAATTAGGTTCATAAGAGATTCCTACCAAATAAAAATTTGTTTTAATTTTCTATTTAAAATTTTTATTTAAAACTTTTTATTATTTATAACTTTTGTTTTTTATAAATCTTTTAATTTTTCTATATTTTTATAAATATACTTAGTTTTTCTCAACTTAATAAAACTTAAAAGCAAAAGTAGAAGTAAAATTAAAACAAATAAATAATCAAACTAGCCTTAAAAACTCCCAACAAGCTTAATAAAGCTTTGTAAACTTTATACAATAGTTTACTTTATAAATATAATAAAAAATATTACCGCACCTACTAAAACAAAAAAATATTGAAATATTTTTTATAAAAAAGCTTATTTTAAAAACATATTCACAATATTTTCTGCCATTTCATCTATTGGTAATACTTTATCAGCAACTCCGGCATCAACTACAGCTTTTGGCATACCATAAATTACACAAGTTTCTTCATCTTGAGCAAATACAGTAGAACCTTGTTCATGCAATAAACAACATCCCATTTTGCCATCAGCTCCCATTCCTGTAAGAATATTGGCATGAACTTTATCTTTTAATAGTTTTGCAATAGAACCAAAGGTTATATCCACGCAAGGCTTATAGTTAACTCCTGCTGGAGTTTCTATAATACTTACAATAAGATTCTTACCACTACCCTTTTCTACAATCAGCTGTTTTCCACCAGGCGCAATATAAGCGTGTCCAGGTTTTAATTCTTCACCATCTACCGCTTCTGAAACTTCTATCGCACATATTCTATTTAATCTATCAGCAAAAGGACCTGTAAATGCCGCAGGCATATGCTGAACAAGAACTATAGGTACAGGAAAATCTTTTGGTAACTTAATTAAAATATTTTGAACTGCAACAGGACCACCTGTAGAACTTCCGATTGCAAGTAATGAATAACGATTATTATATTGATTATTGCCTAATACTTTTGCTTTACCCACACTTTCAGGAACATGAGTTTCTTCTTTTATATATTCATGAGTAACTGTAGTAGCGGTTGTAGCATCACTACCAACCACCTTACTAACTACATTTACAGCACTTCCTGAATTAGTTGTAAACGAGCTTGTCTTATTTATTGCGTTTATTGCGGTAGTGAGATTATTAGCTTTTCTTTTGGCAAGCATGCTACGCAATTCTTCAATACGACGTTGGTTTTCATCAAATGCTTTATCTACTACTCCAGTTCTATTTATTTCCCTAGTTGTAGAATAAATACTTGTATTAGTTTGAGTATTAGATGATGGATTTACTAATGTTTTTTTAGGGCTTGCTAAATTATTATTGCTAGAATTTATCGAGCTTGTTGCATTAGTAGCATTGGCACTATTAGTATTTGAAGAAACAGTAGAACTTGAACTAGCAAATTGATATTTAGCACGAGCTAATATTTTTAAACGTTTAACTAAAGCGCTATAAACGTCATCCTTATTCTTTAACATGTCGTTAAAACATTTAGGCATAAAATCCATAGCCCCTGCGTCTAAAGCATCAAGTGTTGCTTGAGCGCCTTTTGCAGTTAAGGATGAGAACATTAAGATTGGTGTTGGATTTGAACGCATAATTTCTGAAACCGCCTGAATCCCATTCATTACAGGCATTTCAACGTCCATAGTAATCACATCTGGCTTTAATTCTGATGCAAGACGCACTGCATCTTTCCCATTTTCAGCTTCGCCAACTAAACAAATTCTGGGTCAGTTGCAATCATCTCAATGAGACGTTTTCTAAAAACTTAGAATCATCCACAATTAAAACTTTTACTGTCATTATCTAAAACACCTAAATTTTTTAGCTCTATGTGTTACTAATATTTTAAGCTTACGCTTATTTGAGCTATTCCAATATTCATCTCAAAAATTAGTAACATCAAGCTAAATGTTTAGTACTTAATATAGGTGACTTAATAATTAATAAAATTAGTATTTAGATATCAATATATAGATAATTCTCTACCCTAACACATCGGACTGTAAATTAATTTTGGTTAATTATCATGATTACTTTTCGCAAATTAAAAACGTAAAAGTAAATCTGCACCAATAATTACACCTTTGTTATTCGCAATTATTTATTATTATCTACAAATACATAACTAAATTTTACTTAAGATTCATCAATACTAAGTTCTAAACAAAAACTCTTAATAAACCGTGTTGAATTTTCTTATAAATATTTTTTACAAATATCTTTTATTATTATAAATATATTACTTTGCTTTTTATTATAGTTATAAGTATCGTTAAACGTATATTTTCAATGTTTTTTGTATTTATGTATATATTGTTTTCTAACTATATGAGCAAGTTCATATACAAAAATAAATTCTTTTATTTTTATAACTAAATTTTTGAAAAATTACCAAATTTTGACAATTTTTCATATAAAAAGAAGCTAATGCTTATATTAGTAAAAAATATTATTTTCTTCTAAAAATGAAGTTTTATTTATGGATAACATCACATCTTTTTTAAATAATTAATCATTTTAAGATAAAAACAACAATGTCTAACCTATAAAATTTTAGCAATAAAATTACTTTTGTCTTCTTATTTTCTTACTAAAAGTTCTAATAATAATCTCACTCAAATTTTTTACTTTAACTTCATATAATGAAAAATCTTAATTGCTGTCGAATAAAAAAATTCCTTATTTACTAATTACAAACTTTCAGTTTAACAATCATCAACAATTAAGAAAAGAAAAGAAAATAAAACATACGACTTAAAAAATTAAACCTCTTTGTAAGTTGTAAATTCTCTATTTTCTGCATCAAACACTAAAGCAATACGTAAAACTTCTGTTTTTAAAGGTAAGGTATTTCCATAATCTCGTTCTTTAATTTGTTGTACTGCTGTTGCTAATTTAGCTTGTACTTCACTAGACTCTTTTGCAAACTTAAGTTCAATAACTATACGTCTATTAAAATAATCTATTTCTAAATCACTTCTGCCTTTGGAATTTTGATGTTCGG
>GL995222.1:27801-28683 GCA_000222855.1 Succinivibrionaceae bacterium WG-1
AATAATTTTTTAAAATTGAAGGCAGACCGCCATTATCGTACCAATAATCGCCATATGTAACAGCTTGATCATTAACCACAAAATCAAAAAATTTATTAACAGACCATGTAGAAAATACTTTTATTTGATTTTTTTATCAAAACAATAACCATTGTATTCTAAGGCTAATCTATCTAAAACTTCTTCACGTTGTGCATCTGTGACAAGTTCTTGAGAAATATTGTATTGAATAGCGGCTGTTAGATTCACATAATCAATATAATACTTTGCGATTTCTTCCCTTGTAAATCCTGTAATTGAAGCAATACAATGGTCATATGAAGCATCATTGATGTCAGAACATACTGAAAATATGCTGACATCTTTTAAGCGAGTAACCCCGGTAATACCTAAAAATTGTATTGAATTTTTACCTTTTATTACAGCATAGAAATTTCTAATACATTCCTGAAATTTTTTATAAAGTTCAGGATTATTTATATTAGCTGTTAACTGACAATCATATTCATCTATTAGAATAACGATTTTTTGTTTTCCTAAAGCTTTAAATAATGATAATAAAGAATCAGAAATTAATTTTTTTACAGTAAAATTTTTTAAATTATTATCATATGCAAATTCTTGCAATTTATCATTAAAGGTATTAACAAAGTCATCAAAAGAAGTAACACTAAATTCTAAAAAATTTAATCTTAAAACAGGATATGTTTTTTCGGTCCACTTATCATAAATCCAAGTATCTTTAAAATATGGTTCAACTCCATTTTCAAATAGAGTAGCTATAGTATCTAAAACAGTTGATTTACCAAAGCGACGTGGACGTAGAAAAAAAAGCTACTTTCATAGTTTATAAGCGAATAAATTTCTTTTGTTTATCGATAT
>GL995222.1:29923-41118 GCA_000222855.1 Succinivibrionaceae bacterium WG-1
AACCACACGTGGGAATCTACCAAATACCTTCTTGATAGGTTGCATACGTGTCTTCATAACAGCACCTTGTAAATCTGCTGTTACCACGTCTAAATTTGATATTACTTTTACTAGTTCTTCATCATTCTTTACATTGTTACCAATACTCATTAAACGATTTCGAACAAGTACAAGTTCCCCCACCATGTTCATGATGATATCTAAAGTCTTAGTTTCCACACGAACTGTAGTATCAGCAGCAGGAGCACTCTGTGCAGGTTTGGCAGCTGCAGGTTTTGAAACAGGTGCTTTTGGAGCAACAGGTTCAGAACTTGCCTTAGGAGCAGGGGTAGAAACTGGAGTAGGAGCCGGTGCCGGAGTTGGTGCGACTGTAGCCACAGGACTTGGAGCAGGAGTAGGAGCCGCACTTTGACCTGGAGCCCCACCTTTGCCATGTAATGAATCGAGTAACGCTTCAAATTCATCGTCAGTCATAGTAGCATCAGGATCACCTCCAATCGCAGACACACTTGGTGTAGGCGTAGGAGTTGGTGCAGGAGCCACTGGAATTTCAACAGGTTTAGCTTGTTTTAAGATATTATCAAATTCATCATCTGTAGGATCTGATATCGCTTTATCATTAGAAGCACCTGGAGCCACACCTTTACCGTGTAATGAATCTAGTAACGCTTCAAATTCATCATCTGAAATGTTATCTATAGAACCAGAAGAAGCTGCTGGCGCAACTGGTTTTGGTTCAGGCTTCGGTTCTGGCTTTGGCGCAGGAGGCGGTACCGGAGCAGGCTTTGGAGCGGGAGCTGGTGCTGGAGTCGCAGAAGCACTCTTTGGTTTACTTAATTCCACCAAGGCTTGAATTAAATCATCAGGAGCAGGATCAGGATCTTCACGATTTTGCACTTGGGCAAACATACTACTGATAACGTCATGAGCTCTTAAGATTACATCCATAAGCTCAGAATCTACACTACGTCCACCATTACGCAATGTATCGAACACGTTTTCAGCTTTGTGACAAGCATTAACAAGATTCTTTAAATCTAAGAAGCCTGCCCCACCCTTAACAGTATGGAATCCTCTGAAGATTGCATTTAAAAGCTCGTGGTCGTCAGGTCGCTTTTCAAGCTCAACTAACTCTTCAGATAACTGATCTATAATTTCTCCCGCTTCAACAATAAAGTCTTGCAGAATCTCCTCATCAGCACCTTCTAATGCCATAGCAACCACCTTTCCTTAATTCTATATTCTTATTTCAAAAACTTCTAAAAATTCAGTATCTTATGTGTTATTTACAAGAAAGATTAAAATACACTTCTTTATATGAACCAAAAAATCAATGGTAAAAAAACATATAAAGATTAAATATAATCCTCAAATAATTTACTTATTTCATCTCAATACTAAATTTTAAAGAAGTTCGCTTTAGATAAAAATTAAAACAACTTCAATAATAAAAATCTTTAAAAACCTAGAATATTATTTACTGTTATTTGTTTTTGGTTTTAACAATTTTTTCTAATAAAAATTTATACCACTTTTAATATTTATTAGTTTTGCTCACAACTCTTAAAACTAAAACAAAACCCCCAATAAAACTCTAGCTTTTTCACCCTAAATCTTAATTTAGAATCCTAAAGATGCTAATAAATCATCAACATCATCTTGAGACTTAGCCACATCTTCACGTTCTTCTTTATTAATTATCGGACCTTCAGGAGCTAACATCTTCGCAGCTTTTTCAGCTTCTTCTTGTTCCTTTTGTTTTTCAGTAATAAGGTTCTTATCACCAAATTCTTTTAACAATTGTAGAAGCTTACCTTCAACTTCACCAACTAAGTTAATGATTTTATTAATCATTTGACCTGTTAAATCTTGGAAGTCCTGCGCCATTAAAATTTCTGTTAATTGGTCACATAATGTTCTTGAATCTTTTTTAGATTCATCAATAACGTTATCTAGTTTATGAACTAGTTCCACAAACTTTGATTTTTCGATATTGTTATGCATTAAAGCATCCCAAAGCGGACGAATTTCATTGATAGATTGGTCAAGTTTTTGGGCAAGTGGCATACAGTTATCCACAGCATCCATAGTTCTATTAGCAGCTTTATCTGTCATAGTAATAACGTAACGAAGTCTTTCTGTAGCATCAGGCATTTCGTTTTCTGCAATAGACTGCAATCTATTATCAACACAAAAGTCTGTAATTGACTTATGCAAAGTACGGGTCATACGACCAACTTCGCTATAAAGTGAATTTTGATGACGATTTACCACGTTTAGAATAATGTTATTAGCTTCTTCTTGATAACCATCTTCAAGATATTCTAATAACTGTCTTGCCTCATTTAGGGTAATTAGAGGTTCTCTTGAAATATCCTCATCCATATTATCCATAAAAAATCACCGTTATTTACTAATCTGTTACTACTAAATAAAATTTTCGAAAAACTATAAATCCAAATAATCAAAATGATTCTAGAACCTACTTGGATTCATTCTCTTAGTTTTAATTAACCTAAACGTTCAAAAATTTTATCTAACTTTTCTTTTAAAGTTGCAGCTGTAAATGGTTTAACAATATAGCCATTAACACCAGCTTGAGCAGCTTCAATAATCTGTTCACGTTTTGCTTCTGCAGTAACAAGAAGTACAGGTAAACTCTTTAACTTGTCGTCGGCTCTTATTGCTTTTAATAAATCGATACCTTGCATGCCAGGCATATTCCAGTCGGTAATAACGAATTGGAAGTCACCACTCTTTAACATAGGTAAAGCGGTATTGCCGTCATCTGCTTCCTGAGTATTATTAAATCCTAAATCACGAAGCAAGTTTTTAATGATACGACGCATTGTTGAGAAATCATCAACGATAAGGATTTTAATATTATTGTCCAAGGTTATACCCTCCAAGGTATTATTATTGTTATATATATCTTGCCTTATAAATGGTAGCTATACTTATTAACCTTATATAAAACTTCAACTTTTAATAAAACTTTAAATAAAATCCAATTACAGTTAAAGTTAACAAAGAATAACGCTTTAGGTTTAATAATAAATGTAATTCAAATTTGATCTGAACTGTTCAGAAGTTCACAACCAAAAACATTTTGCTACACTTACTTCATAAGTTTACAGATATCAGATTTTTATTTTCTCTATAAATTCTAAAAATAAATTATTTTTAAAAAAGTGTTCACTTATAAAAATTTGCCAACTAATTACAACCTAAATTGTATTTTTTATTTTTAGGCCTAACTCTTTACACTAAACCACAAATTTAAAAATAACCCACTTTGTTTTTATAATTCTAGTATCTGTAATAAAAACTCATTAAATAATTTTTTCATATTATGCACATCAATAACAGAAAATACAGAGATCAAAGCAACAAAAAGATACATTATTCTATTTTTTCATAGGTAAAATGTCACTTTTTTCATAAATTAGTTATTAAAAATGCATAGAATTTAATTTTTTTCATAAAAAAAAGCTAGTTCTATGAACTAGCCTTTTATTTAAAATTTTTAAAGTTTGAAAGATTATTTACTTTCAAAAAACAAAAGTAAATTACTAAACTGTATTAGTTATTTAAAAGATTAATAGAATCAACAGTATCTTTAATCTTATTAACTTTTTCAACTTTACTATCTACATTTGACTTAACAGAATTCAAAGTATCTGCAGCTTTCGAAGCTTTTGATGCGTTAGAATCAGTTCCTGTTAATAATCCAAGTGCTTTATTAGTAACACTAGATTTAACATCATTAGTCTTTTCGTTAATCTTATTTTCAACGCTTGATTTAACATCTTTTGCGACAGCATCTACTTTTTCGTTAACAGCATTCTTTAAAGAATCAGTTAATGAATCTGTAGCACCTGCAACACCTTTGTCTTGAATGTTGCGAACAGTATTGATGGTATCAGAAGTCTTTTTAACAGAATCTAAAGCTGATTGTGTCTTATCTAAGCCACTGTCTACTTTGTCTGATAAACTAGTAATTTTATCAAGTAAACCCGCTTCTTCTTCTTCCTCTTCTGATTTAACAGCATTTTCAATAGCTGTTGTTTTATCATTTAATGCCTTTTGAGCATCGGCAACGCTATCTTTAGCATTGTTTAAAGTCGCAGATACAGCATCTTTAGCATTGTTAGCAGTTTCAACTACAGCTTTTTTAGCGTCTTCCGCAGTAGCAGCAACTTCTTCAGCCTTTTGAGCTACAGTGTCTACTACTTCGTTAGCTTTTTGAGCAGTAGTATCAACAAGATCTTTTGCCTTATCTTGAACATTCTTAACTTCAGATTTTGCTTGTTCAACTAAGCCTTTTGCTTGATTGGTATCTTGCGCTACAGTCTTGTTAGTGTTTTCTTCACCACAAGCTGATAAATTAAACATTACAAATAATGCTGTTGCAAGCATTGATAATTTTCTTAACATAATTACTCTCTGTTTTTAATTAAAAATTTTGAGTTATATTTTAGAGTTATATATATTTAGATACTAACTCTTACAAATTAAGAATTAGTTTGCACTCTTAACTTGTTCTAAAGCGCTAGCAGCAGCATCAGTTACTTCTTTAGTAGCGTCTACAACTTCTTTTGCAGCTTCAACTTTTTCTGCTGCAGCTTCTTTAACATCAGCAGCCTTTTGAGCAGCAGCGTCTACAGTTTCTGTAGTCTTGTCATCTACAGCTTCTTTAGCAGCTTCTTTAACGTCAGCAGCCTTTTGAGCAGCAGCATCAACTACAGCGTCCTTTGCTTCAACAACAGCTTCTTTAGCAGCTTGAGCTTTTTCTACCGCAGCGTCTTTAGCATCTTTTGCAGCTTCTACAACTTCGTTAGCTTTTTCTGCTACAGTTTCTTTTGCAGCTTCAACTTTTTCAGCAGCAGCGTCAACAACTTCAGTAGCTTTTTGAGCTGTAGTATCAACTACTTCTTTAGCCTTTTCTTGAACGTTCTTAACTTCAGATTTAACACTTTCAACAGCGCTGTCTTTTAAATCTTTAGCTTTTTCAACTATGCTTTTTTCTTGAGTTGCAGGCTTTTCAGCTGAATTATTTGCAGCTTCTTCACCACAAGCAGCTAAATTGAACATTACGAATAAAGCAGTAGTAACAATTGATAACTTCTTTAACATTATTATTCTCCTAATTTTAATTTAAGTTTAATAGTATTACTTAAAAATCTAAAATATTAACAGCCTTTAAACCGTAAATCATATAGATTATAGTAACCAAGAGTTTTAAAAATTCTTAGAAACATATTGTAAAAAGCTTTTAAATATAAAGATTTAATAAAAATAGAATTAACAATCAAATTATTTTTATTGTTATAAAAAAATCTATTAGATTCTTTTTTCGGTGACATTATATTACTTTTATAAAAAATTCTAAATTTAATCAAATTTAACGACAATTTTAGTTTATAAAAATTAAAAATATTCTTAAAACAATAAAAATTTCATAACATTTATTTTAAAATTTTATAACAATATTTATGGTTATTTTTCCTAAAAAGCATTATACCAACGTCATTGGATCCTATATTTTATTGTTGTTTAAATGATAATTTTTACTGTATCTAAAAAGATTTACACATGTTATTTAACATAAACAAATTTTCTCTTAAATAAAGAATATAAAAATTTACTCTACAATAATTCTCTAAAATTTTTATTTTTATAAGCTTGTTACTTATTCATTTTAAGATTTTATTTTATACAAAAAAATAGGACGTTTTTAGTTTCAAAAAAACGTCCTATATTATAACTAACAACTAGTTTAAATCTGTTCCCAATAATTGGGGGCACAACACTTTTAACTTTTACAATAGTTAATTAGCGAACTCTATCATGTAAACTATTTATGAGTATCGTTACCTACAGCTTTTTCTAAAGAGTTAGTCTTTTGTTCAACTTGAGAAGAAGCGTCTTGCTCAACTTTATCAATAACTTTGCTAACTTCTGCATTCGCCTTTTGGGCAACTACTTCTTGAACCTGATTGGTACTTTCAGTTGCAGTATTAATTGCATCTGTTAAAACTTCTTTTGTTTCAATTTCTTTGTTTTCAACTTTTTTAACATCAGTTACTACATAATCAACAACAGAAGCAATATCATTAGTGATATTTTCTTGTACCGCACTTACATTATCAGTAATTTCCTTAGCGCTATCTTTTACTTCATCAATATTTGCTTTTAAATCATCAGCACTTGCTTCTACTTCACTAACCTTGTCATTAACAACTTTTGAGATTTCTTCACTAATATCTTTGGTAAGATCTACAGGTTGTACTTCATTACTGTTATTATTGCGAACCTTGATATCTGAACCTGTCGCCACAGTATTTGATTCCTTTACAAATTCTGCATTCTTAACTTGCAATTCATTAGTGCTATCTATTGAAGCTTTTTCTGCTTCTGTAATTTCTATAGCTTTTGAAGCATCTGTATTTTCAGGAATTTTACCTTCTTTCTTTAATTTAGCTTCTTCTTTTTGTTTAGCAATTTCTTTTCTAATTTCTATAAGTTTTAAAGTATCAGGACTTAAATCAAAGAGACAAGTATTTTCACCATTAAAATTAGTTGGTTCATAGTGATATTCTCTTGCTCTAAACACAAAGTCTCTACGAATATCACGACGTGCCGCAGTATTAAAAGTCCACTTTCTTATATTGGTAAGAATAATAGTATAGGTATCATAATTTAAATCATCACCAAACACTAAAATACCGCAATTAACCCATAAATCAAAATGATCACGTACCGCTAAAACATCAATCTTATCATCTAAATTTACGGTTATCATTTCCTGAAAAACACGAGCATTTTCTTCTAATACTCTCATTTCATCTGGACGTAGGCTATTACCATATTCTTTATGAAGTTGGTTATAAACATCATCACGAATACCATCATTATTAGCATCAATACCTTCAACTGTTTGATTTTGAAGTTCTTTTTCAGCTTCCTTGTTTTTATCATATTTGCAACCTGCTAAATTAAAACTTAATAAAATAGCAGTTACTAATACTACAAGTTGCTTTAACATTTAATATCTCCTAGAGTGAGTGTTATTGGTATTAAATTTTTTAATTTCTATTAAATTTCTATTTTCTAGTTAATATAATTTTATTTTATATTTATAGATTTTATCTCTTATAACTTACTAAACCCTTTTGTTGGTATTTAATATTTTTAAATAATGTTACTTCTTAAATTTGTTGTTTTTATTATTCTTATTAAAACCGCTCTTATTTGAATTAGAACCTTTTCCTTTGTCTTTAAAACTAAATTTAGAATTGGTATTAAAGCTCGCTTTATTCTTGTTATTGTTGGTATTTGAGTTATTTTTATTAGTATTTACCGCACGAATTGGACGATTCTTGTCTAATCTATTTCCAGGTGGCACTAAGGCATCTTTACTTCTACCAATTAACTCTTCAAGTCCAAGTTCCCTTAATACTTCTCTAATAACTTGCTGGTTATTTTCATCATGATATCGCAAAATAGCCTTTTGAGTTCTTCTTGAAATTTCACCTTTGGCTGCAAATACCATTTCATTATCCTTATTCTTTACAGCCTTATATGGATTTAAGCCTGTGTAGTACATAGATGTAGCCCCTGCCATTGGGGTTGGATAAAAGTTTTGAACTTGGTCTACCCTAAAATCATTTCTCTTTAACCATACCGCAAGTTTTATCATTGATAACAAAGTAGAACCTGGGTGTGCAGACATGAAATAAGGAATTAAATATTGTTTCTTTCCTGCTGATGAAGAATAGCTTTCAAACAATTCTTTAAATTTATAATAAACGTCAACACCTGGTTTTAACATGTATTGTAACACTTCACTTTCTGTATGTTCTGGAGCTATTTTTAAATATCCCCCAACATGATGTAAAACTAGTTCTTTAATATAACGTTTATCTTTTAATGCTAAATCTATACGAACCCCTGATGCTATTAAAATTTTCTTAATAAAAGGCAAATCTCTTGCCTTACGATATAGCTCAATAAGCTCTCCATGGTCAACCTTCATGTGTTTACAAACTTCAGGGTACAAACACGAAGGTTTACGACACACCTTTCTTGCTTTTTCATTAGTGCACTCTAGTTTATACATATTGGCAGAAGGCCCACCTAAATCAGAAATAACCCCGGTAAACCCCGGAGTCTTTTCATTAATTTCTGTTAATTCTTGTAATACCGATTCAGAAGAACGACTTTGAATTCTCTTACCTTCATGAGCTACAATTGAACAGAAACTACATCCTCCAAAACATCCTCTCATTAACGAAACAGATGTTTTTATCATTTCAAATGCAGGAATTTTAGCATCACCATAACATGGATGAGGAACTCGTTGGAATGGTAAAGCGTAAACATAATCGAGTTCAGGAGTTGTTAGCACAAAAGCAGGAGGATTAACCCATACATAGCGTTCCCCATGTTTTTGCATTAAAGCTCTAGCACATTCTGGGTTAGTTTCTGTAATAAAAATATGCGCAGTCTGTGCATATGCTAATTTATCTTGTTTTACCTTTTCGGCAGACGGTAACAAAATATATTCAAGTTCATGTTTTTTTACACTAGGAGTTACTTTAGCGCTGTAATCTATACGATCTTCAACATTAGTTTTTAAAGTACCCTTCTTGTCATGCGTTTGAGCATTTTGGGCATTAAAAGTAACAATCTCTGATAATGCCCCGTTTAAACCACCAACAGGACTTAGGTAATTTTTATTAGAGTTTTCTAAAGTTGAATTTTGCTCTGGTAACTCATTTAAAGTTTCAATAACTTCTTTATTAGTTGCTGTGGCTAAATCTAAAGCACCTATAGTCTTATTCTTTAAGGTATCAGGACAATCAGGGTTATATGGATTCAAATTATAAGAAAGAGGATTTATTAGTGCACTATGTTCTATAGTTCTTAAATCAATACCATACCATCCAGGTAAGGCATCTCGCACCATTACAGCTGTGCCACGTACATCCTTAATATCTTTAACAGACTCTCCACTTGCAAGTCTTGCCGCAATTTCTGCTAATGGTCGTTCCCCATTACCATAAACTAAAATATCAGCCTTAGAATCCATTAGCACTGAATTTCTAACATTGTCAGACCAATAGTCATAATGTGCAATACGACGTAAAGAAGCTTCAATACCACCTAAAATAATAGGAACATCTTTGTATGCTTCACGTAATCTTTGACTATATACTGTTACTGCTCTATCAGGTCTTTTTCCTGCAACGTTACCAGGAGTGTAAGCATCATCTGTTCTAATTTTGCGATCAGCTGTATAGTGATTTATCATTGAATCCATATTGCCTGCGGTAACACCAAAGAATAAATTTGGTTTACCTAAAGCCATAAATGCATCCTTACTATGCCAATCAGGTTGAGCAATAACCCCAACGCGATATCCAAAAGATTCTAAAAATCTTCCGACCACTGCGGTACAAAACGAAGGCAAATCGACATAAGCATCACCTGAAACAATAATAATATCACAACTATCCCAACCTAGTTTTTCCATCTCTGCTCGAGTTGTAGGTAAGAATTTGGCAGGTACAAGATCCTTGGCCCAATAAATTGGATAATCACGAATATCTTCACATGCTTTTATTTGTGGTTTACTCATTACTTACTCTTTTGATTAGAAAAATTTAGAAAAGATAG
This sequence comes from Succinivibrionaceae bacterium WG-1, assembly GCA_000222855.1. Classification (GTDB taxonomy): domain Bacteria; phylum Pseudomonadota; class Gammaproteobacteria; order Enterobacterales; family Succinivibrionaceae; genus WG-1. The sequence continues at coordinate 39,605 of GL995222.1, forward strand.
ACTAAAAATATAATTAACTTAACCAAGAATATAAATATAACAATTTTAGCCAAATAACTAAAAAGTAATGATATTCATAATCCGTTAATAATATTTTATTGTTGATTCTATAAAAAATCGTGTACCTTGCTAGATTCTAAATACCATAAAAAATTTAATTAGAATGGAGGCCCAAACTTATAACCTTTAATACCTTAGACTAGCAAATGATATAACTATAAAATAAATCGCATTTTAATTTTTATAGTAAAACTACGTGTATTATAAGCAAAATAAACTATAAACAAAAATTTTAATAATCATAAAATAAAACTTACTAAATAGCCAACCTAAAAGTAGTTGTAATTTTAAGCATCATTTCAATAAAAGTGACTATTTTTCAATGAATTACCACCAAATAACTAACTTTTTACTTAATTAAGTAATAACTCATATTCTTTATTATTTATTAAAAATTGGAGTAAAAAAAATCTTGAAAAAAGATTGAAAAACAAACAAGCAAACAACTATAAAGAACAAAGACAAAGAATAAAATTAAAATATACCTCCAACAAATAAACTCAAATACTTACCATTATTTATCATCTATCTAAAATTTGTATTCTTTTCACTCGATTGCTCTTATTTGTTTTTCTCTTTTTGTGGAAAATTAAATGAATTCTAATCTTAACTATAATTGATTTATCCACAATTTTTTAATACTTGGATAAATTTATAGCGTTAAATAAACAGATTTTTAAATTTAAAAAATAACAAACAATAGAGCTCTTCGCATAAAAACTATAAAAAGCTATAAACGTAATTAAGAACTATAAACTTCTAAATAACAAGGAAAGAGTATTATGGGATTTTTTAAAATATTTGGTTCAAAAGAACAATCATACACACATGAAAGAGAACTTCTTAATAATTTTGGAATAGCAGAATCCACTATTGATAAATTGATTTCACGCAATGATGGTTCTTTAGAGTTAATGCTCGGCAATATGTTTAGAAAATCAGGCGACATGACGAAATCTGCCGAATATTACCAAAAAGGTGCAGGTTTTAAGAATCTTAATAGTTGTTATAATCTTGGTTTATGTTATTTACGTGGCGAAGGTGTGTCACAAGATTCACAAAAGGCAATAGATAACTTTATTCCACCTGCGGAAGCTGGTTCCGTTGATGCAATGTTCTGTATTGGACACACTTATCTTTTTGGCGTAGGAATTACCAAAAATTATGAAAAAGGCGTAATGTGGTTACAAAAAGCCGCAGATAACGGAGATTCTCAATCACAAGAAATGCTTGCTAATAGCGCATTTCTGATGATCCAAAAGAATAGTTAAAAATATAAAGAAAAACACTTTCTCTATTGCTTAACCTTTTGAGAAAGTGTTTTATATTCTACCTATTGCAAAAAAGATACAATACTAGTTTTCAGTAAAAAATTCAATTACTTAAACAACCTCAAAAGCACCAAACTCTCTAATGGAGCAATCAAATACTAAAGCAATACGTAACAGTTCAGA
>GL995222.1:41991-47188 GCA_000222855.1 Succinivibrionaceae bacterium WG-1
TCATTCGATAAAATCAAATGTTTATTGTGAAAACATTACAGTTCTTTTAGAAAAATAAAGTCGATTTAACGCTTTTTGAAAATGCCAAAATAGAAATGTCTTAAAACGCCAAAGTGAAAATGCTGTTTTTGTTTATTAAAATCTAATTCATGTGATTTTAAATAGTTGTTTAAAACCGCCATTTCCGAACCAATAATCGCCATAATTCACCTTATTATCATTAAGAACATCTCTAAAAAAATAATTTACAGACCAACTATAAAATACTTTTACTTCATTATATTTATCAAAACAATATTCATTGTATTCATACGCTAATTTTTCAAGAACTTACTCTTTCTGAGCATCCGTTACTTGTTCTATTACAATTTTTTGTTCACAAGCAACTGCTAAATTAAAATAGTCATGACAATAATGTTTTATTTCATCCTTAGTAATACCACAAATTTTTATTACTCTATTTATGTTTAAAGAATCATGTAAAAATAAAAAGCATTGGAAACAATAACTTCCAATGCTTTTGTTTTTATAAATTCGCTCTGTAATAACAATTCCAAAAGTTATAAAATAAAAATTTTATACTTTTAAAAATATTTTTTTTCAGCAATATATTCGATATTACTTATTTAAAAGGTACTTTCTTAATTCAGCAAAATCTGCATCCATTTCATCAGATAATACTTTTAAGTTTGCACGACTTGCTAAAGCTTGAGGTAAAGGTAAATCAATACCTAAGATACGGTCAACATTTTCTTTAAACTTAGCAGGAGCCGCTGTACATAAGAAAATACCTGTATCACCTTCTTCTAAATTATTTTGTAATACCTTCCATGCGATAGCACCATGAGGTTCACAAACATAACCAGTGTTAGCATAAACTTCACGCATTGCAGCTTCAGTTTGTTCGTCAGATAATTTACCAGCAGCTAAATCTTTTAAATCCCAACCTTTAACTTTAAATAATTCTTCTACACGTGGCCAGTTATTAGGCTTTGATACGTCCATAGCATTAGATAAAGTAGCAACTGTTGCGTGAGGATCCCATTTACCAGTTGCTAAATAACGAGGTACTGTATCATTATCATTAGTTGCCACTACAAACTTCTTAATCTTTAAGCCTAAAGCTTTTGCAATTAAGCCTGCAGTAATGTCACCAAAGTTACCACTAGGTACTGATACAACTACTGAATTACGCTTATCTTTTGGTAATTGAGCTACTGCTTCAAAGTAGTAACAAACTTGAGCTAATAAACGGCTAATGTTAATTGAGTTAGCACTATTTAAACCAATTGCCTTCTTTAATTCTTCATCATCAAAAGCATTCTTAACTAAAGCTTGGCAATCATCGAATGCCGCATGGATAGCAACTGTACGAATGTTATCACCTAAAGTACAGAATAACTTTTCTTGAAGATTACTAATCTTGCCTTTTGGGTAAAGAATAACTACATCAATGTTTGGTAACTTGTAGAATGCATGAGCAACAGCAGCACCAGTATCACCAGAAGTTGCAGTTAAAATAGTAATTTTCTTACCATCTGAAATTGCACCTAAACATTGAGCCATAAAACGACCACCAAAGTCCTTAAATGCTAATGTTGGACCATGGAATAGTTCTAAAGCATAGCTAGTATCACCAACAGCTTTTAAAGGTGCACCAAAAGCAAAAGCTTTTGCTACTAAATCTTCTAAATTAGCGATTTCATCACCAATAACGTGACGTAAAATCTTTGCAGAACGTTCAACGAATGGAAGATCTAAAAGAGCTTCTACATTATCTAATTCCTTTAATTCTTCAGGGAAGAATAAACCTTGTTCACGACCTAAGCCTTGCTTTACTGCTTGAGAGTAAGAAACTTGTTCGCTATGATCTTTAATATTATAAAGTTGCATAATTTAAACCTTTTAATTTTACTTCTTTGGATTTTACTTAAAAAAGTAAATAATTTATTTTTTAAAGCAGAAAGTTCGCAAGAACCTTGCGAACTTCTCTATGAATTTTTAAAGCTTGGTTACTACTGTACCTTCTGTATCAATTTTACAGATATTACAGAAACCATTATCATTTTGGATAAAGTTAGCTTTTAACCATTCTTGTAGCTCTTCAGCCTTCTTTAAATCTTTCATTACAATAAAGATTGAAGGACCAGAACCTGAAATACCGCTAGCGATTGCACCTAATTCCTTGCCTTTAGCACAAGCTTCTTCAAAACCAGGAATTAACTGTTTACGATAAGGTTCTGCAATACAATCCTTTAAAACTTCAGCAGCTAGCTTGTCATCACCTTCATATGAAGCTTGTACAAACACGCCCATACGTCTTGCAAAAGTAATAGCATCTGCACGACTATATTCTTTAGGAAGAATTGAACGAGCAGCAGCAGTGCTTACCACAATACCAGGGTAACAAGATACCCAATACCAATCATTAAATGAAGGAACTTTTCTAGAAATAACGTCTAGTTCATTAACCATTAACTGAATGCCACCTAGATAGCAAGGAGCAGCATTGTCATAGTGAACAGAACCAGAAATCTTGCCTTCTAAACTACCCATTAAGAATAAAGCTTCATCTTTAGTCATTGGGTAATCATGAAAAGCATTTAAAGCTTCAACCGCAGCTACAATTGATGCCGCACTTGAACCTAAACCTGAACCAATAGGTAAATTCTTATGAAGTACCATCTTTACAGGCTTTACAGGTAAGCCTTTCTTACCCATAAATTCTTTAAAGCCCACAAAAGCATCATAAACAATATTGCTCTTTGGATCAGCAGGAAGCTTATTAGCGAACCAACCTGTTATTTCTAATGAAAATTCAGAATCACCATCAAAAACATCAACGTTATCGCCAAGAATTTGCCCATCAATTGGCTTTAAAGCAGCCCCAAGAATGTCAAAACCTACACTTACATTACCAATTGATGCCGGAGCAAACGCACTAACAGCCATTTTTAAGCCTCTCTCTTCCAGTTTAAAGTACGTAAAATATCAGCAAACACACCAGCCGCTGTTACTTGAGTACCAGCACCATATCCTCTTAATACCAGAGGTATTGGTTGGTAGTAAGTAGATAAGAACGCTAATGCATTTTCACCATCTTTAACCTTGTATAAAGGATCACTATCTGAAACTAACTTAATAGCAACCTTACACTTACCATCTTTGATGCTACCTACGTAACGTAATACTTGGCCATTTTCTTTAGCTTCTGCTGAAACCTTATTGAACCAAGCATCAGCTTCAGGAAGTCTCTTTAAGAATTCTTCTGTTGAGCCTTCTGCATTAAACCCAGGAGGTAATGCCATTTCAACATCAATATCACTTAAATCTAATTCTAACCCTGTTTCACGAGCTAAAATTAAAATCTTTCTCGCCACGTCCATACCACTTAAGTCGTCTCTAGGATCAGGTTCTGTGAAACCTTTTGCTTTTGCAGTAAGAGTTGCTTCACTAAAGCTCATACCTTCATCAAGTTTACCGAAGATGAATGATAAAGAACCAGAAAGAATACCATCAAATTCTAAAAGACTATCGCCAGCCGCAACTAAGTTCTGTAAGTTTTCAATAACAGGTAAACCTGCACCTACGTTAGTTTCATACAAGAATTTACGTCTACGAGATTGTGCCGCCTTTCTTAAATCACGATAGTAATCCATACTGCTTGTATTTGCTTTCTTATTTGGGGTTACCACGTGGAAACCGCTACTTAAGAAGTCAACATACTGAGATGCAATATTAGCGTCAGAAGTACAATCAACAATTACAGGATTTATTAAATGACTTTCTTTTACAAAACCCTTCATAATATCAAGAGATAAAGATAAAGGTGAATCATTTAATCTTGCCTTGAAATCAGCATTTAAATCAATACCTTCAGCATCTAATAACATGTGTTTAGAATTACATAAGCCAACCACACGAATCATAATACCGTTCTTAGATGCAAGCACACTTTGTTGTCTTCTAATCTGTTCGATTAAAGCGCCACCTACACCGCCACAACCAATCAACAACACATCAATAAATTGAAGTGAAGAGAAGAAGTTTTGGTGACAAATCTTAATAGCTTCATTTACTTTATTCTTTGAAACTACAGCAGAAATTGAACGTTCTGAAGAACCTTGCGCGATAGCATTTACGTTGATATTAGCTAATGCTAAAGATGTAAAGAATTTAGATGCAATACCATGAGCTGTTTGCATACCATCACCAACTACAGAGATGATTGCTTTGTCATCAATAATATCAATACTATCTAAAAGACCTTCTTTTAATTCAAGAGCAAATTCTTCATTTAAAGCTCTTTCTGCTACAGCTCTATCCTTAGTGTGGATACAGAAACTAATACTATATTCAGATGAAGATTGGGTAATTAAAGCAAGAGAAATTTTTGCACGTGATACACATGTAAAAATTCTACCTGCCATACCAACCATACCCTTCATACCTGGGCCACAAATATTGATTAAAGAGATATCTTTAAGATCTGAGATACCTTTAATAGGTACAGATAAATCACCTTCTTCAGCAATTAAAGTACCTTCGTAGTCAGGATTTAAACTGTTCTTAATTAAGCATGGAATATGGAATTGAGCAATCGGAGCAATAGTTCTTGGGTGTAACACCTTTGCACCAAAGTAAGATAATTCCATTGCTTCTTTATAACTCATTCTCTTAAGTAATAAAGCATCAGGAACAATTCTTGGATCGCAGCTATAAACACCATCAACATCAGTCCAAATTTCACAACTTTCTGCATTTGCACATACAGCTAAACATGCAGCTGAATAATCTGAACCATTGCGACCTAATAATACTAATTCACCATTAGCATTACCGCCTGTAAAGCCCATCATAATGTAAAGAGTGTAATTATTTTGGACACGCTCAGCAAAAGCCGCACGTGACGCTTCAATATTAACTTGAGCTTCTAAATAACCACCTTCAGTCTTTAAAGTATCAACTGGACATAACTTAGTTACGTTTTCACCACGAACACGTAAAGTTCTTCCATACAAGCAACTGATAATTTTTCACCACGGCTTAAAATAAAAGCACGAACATTGTCAGGACACTGACCTAAAAGGCTAATACCCTTGATACGATTTTCTACTAAACCAAATTCTTTATTAATCTGTTCTTTTAATTTTTCTTCATTAAAAGATGGAAACTTTTTCTTATTCCTAAAATAAGT
>GL995222.1:47710-56739 GCA_000222855.1 Succinivibrionaceae bacterium WG-1
CACTACCCTTAACAGCTTCTTCAACTAAAGATTCTAATAAATTAGTTACTCTAGCTGGCGCTGAGAGAACTAAAGCTACTTGTGATTTTCTGTGGGTATTTACCACTATGTCAGAAACATTTAAAAAACGTTCTGCATTAGCAAGTGATGTACCACCAAACTTTAAAACTCGCATCAAGACTCCTACGCAAAAACTAAAAAACCCAATTCTTTATTGAATTTGGGCTTTTCAATGTTATTCACTAGACTACATTACATAAGCCCATACTATTGGGTAATGGTAATTGTAATAATTGTACATGTGGCTGTAATACTAGTAAAAAACATAAAATCTCTTTTGACTTTTTATTTATCTAAAATTCTAACATAGCATAATCACAAATTTATGTAAATTTGTCAAGATTTAAACAACCTTAGTACATATGTTTTATATGTATTTTCCTAAATAACTTATATATAGACTTAAATAATCCTTCATATATTTTCAATCTTTGATTAAAATGCTCATATTTTAAAATTATTGCGTTAATAAAAAGTAGAAATTTTCACCACAATAATGAGTATTCTTACTTATTTTTATACTCCAAAAGTTAATCTTTTACTGAATAACTCCAATAATTTATACCAAAATAATTTATACCTAATAAAAAAATCTCAATCTTAAAAATGTATTTTTAAAAACTACAAGCGTGAGATATTAAATAACTCACTAGATTTAAAAAAAATATTTTTAAGATTGCTGAATATTTTACGATTGCTATATAAAACACAAAGGTTTTACAAAAATGTCAGAAAGATTTCGTCCTTATGTAACTGTTGCCGCTATTATTGAATGCCGTGGAAAATTCTTAATGGTTTCAGAATTTGATGAAGCTCCATATCCTGTATATGGGCAACCTGCCGGTCACTTAGAAGCCAAAGAGGATTTAATTCAAGCAGTTAAAAGAGAAATCAACGAAGAAACCGGATTAAACCTTGAACCACAAGGCATTAGTGGTATTTATACTTACGTAAAAGATAATGAAACCATTCAAAGATTTTGCTTCTACGTTGTTGATAACACTCTTCCTGAAGAATTAGTACCAAACGATCCCGATAACGATATAAAAGGAGCCAAATGGTACACTAAGGAAGAAATAGACAATTTAAAAGATAAATTTAGAACCCGTCTAGTTAAACATTGTTTTAAAGATTATTTTGCAGGTAAAAGATATCCTTTAGATATTTTTACAACAATTCTTCCTTAAAACTCCCAATAAAACTCAAATTACAATAAAAACTTATTCCTTAATTTTACCAAGTCAACAAAATTAAGGAATACTAAATACATAAAAAAAAACACTACAACACAAGTGCGACACTTGAACATAACATAATGAGTAATTTGAGTTTTTTCACTATCAAAAACAAATGCTACACATAAGAATTATTTACTTTTAGATAAGACATTTAAGAAACTCTTCTTAATAAAAAACTATATAGAAAATTTTTAGCCTGAAAAATCACCTTAAAAATTTTCTAAAATTGAAAAATTTACTATATACCTATATAATGTTTTTTGAGATATACATCAAAAAAAAGAGGTAATAAATGTCTGGTAAAAAAGTTGTAGTAGGCATGTCTGGTGGCGTTGATTCTTCTGTTTCTGCATACCTTTTAAAAGAGCAAGGTTATGAAGTAACAGGTCTATTTATGAAAAATTGGGAAGAAGATGATACTGATACTTATTGCTCTGCAACTAAAGATCTAGAAGATGCAAGAAGTGTTTGCGATAAAATTGGTATTGAATTAAAGACCATCAACTTTGCAGCAGAATATTGGGATCGTGTTTTTGAAAATTTCCTTACAGAATACTCTGCAGGTAGAACTCCTAATCCTGATATTCTTTGTAATAAAGAAATTAAATTCAAAGCATTTTTAGATTATGCATTAGAAGACTTAAATGCCGACTATATTGCTACAGGTCACTACGTACGTCGTACCCCTGATGATAAAGCTAAATTATTACGTGGCTCAGATCCTAATAAGGATCAAAGCTATTTCTTATATACATTAGGTTATGAACAAGTAGCTCATTCTCTTTTCCCGGTAGGTGATATGCTTAAACCAGATGTTAGAGCATTAGCAGCCAAAATAGGTTTAAAAACAGCCACTAAAAAGGATTCAACAGGCATCTGTTTTATTGGTGAAAAAAGATTTAATGAATTTTTAAGTAGATTTTTACCAGCACATCCTGGAAAAATTGAAACAGTTGATGGCAAAGTTATTGGCAAACATGATGGTTTAATGTACCACACTCTTGGTCAACGTAAAGGTTTATTCATTGGTGGTAGAAAGGATAGTACTGATGAACCATGGTATGTTGTAGACAAAGATATTGAAAGAAATACTTTAATAGTAGCCCAAGGTGCAAATCATCCACGTTTAATGTCAAATTATCTTATTGCGACTGATTTAAACTTTAATGATAGAGAACCATTTTAAAGCCAAAAGATGTACTGTTAAAACAAGATACAGACAACCTGATATTCCATGTTATGCAGAACCAATCGAAGATGGATCAAAAATAAAAGTTACTTTTGATAATGAAGTAGCAGCAGTAACTCCAGGTCAGAGTGCGGTTTTATACGATGGAGAAGTATGTTTGGGTGGTGGTATTATTGAATCACGTCATAAGTTTGATGAATAATAACCAATACTATGAACAGTAAGGTTAATAGTGTTTGGGATATATGATTCTCCCCAAAACAAACAAATTCTAATATGCTAACATATTTGATTTTACTTACATGATAGAATGGTATTGTTAGCATAAATTAAAGAAGAATCACTTTTTAAGTATTTTGACTAAATTAAGAAGGAATTGTACATATGAGCGAAGTTTCTGCAAATACCTCTCTTAAACAACAAACTTTATGTTTTGCGGCTATTTGTCAAGCTGTTGCTCAAGTAAGCAAACTAGCCCATACTGGCACTTGGGATGAAGAAGAAGCAAGAATTATTGTACGCGCTTTAGCAATTAGTCAAACAGAAGATGTAAATGAAGTTTACCCTGCTGAAAAAGTTAAGAATGGCCTAGAAACATACATAAAGACTTTTAATAAACAAGTAACTAATGAAAGTTTTGAATTCACAAGACTTACTTTCTTAATGTTAAATTTAGGTTCTTCTATTTATAAACAACTTATCAAGCCAAGTAAACTAAATATATTTGGCAATACCGCTCATTTTTCAAAAGAGTTATTCATAAAGTTAGATACTATTTTAGATAACGCTAAAAAATTTGGATTTAGCCCTACTTCAGATCAAAATATCGCTAATCTTGCCAAGCTTTATGAAGAAGAAATATCTGCAGTTTCCAACTCAAAAATTAAAGTTTTTGGTTCTGCAAGATTTCTTCAACAACCAATAGTACAAAGTAGAATTAGAGCCTTAATTCTAGCTGGATTAAGAGCTGTATTTTTATGGCGTCAATTTGGTGGTAGCCGTAGACAATTTATTTTCACACGCAAGAAGATGCTTGCATGTGCACAAAACTATTTACAACAGATTTAAAATTACTTTTCAATAGCATTTTATGCTTTTTACCTTAGGAGTTAATTTCCACTATGGAACTAGAACTTTCAACACTTACCGCTGTATCCCCAATTGATGGCAGATATGCAAGCAAGTGCACTGATTTACGTAGCATTTTTTCAGAATTTGGTTTAATGCGTTTCCGCGTAACTGTAGAAGTAGAATGGTTAAAAAAATTAGCAGCTACTCCTGCAATCACAGAAGTACCAGCATTCTCTAATGATGCCATTGCTTTTCTTGATAATTTAGTTAAGAACTTCAGTGTTGAAGATGCTTTAGCTATTAAGAAGCATGAAAGTGTTACTAACCATGACGTTAAAGCTGTTGAATATTTCTTAAAAGATAAAGTTGCAGCTGTTCCTGAAATCAATGCTGTAAAGGAATTCATTCACTTTGCATGTACTTCAGAAGATATCAACAACAACTCTCACGCTTTAATGTTAAAGACTGCTCGTGAAGAAGTTATTGCACCTTTATTTACTCAAATCATTGATGCAATTACTGAACTTGCTCACAAGTATGCAGAAGACCCTATGATGTCAAGAACTCACGGTCAACCTGCATCACCTACTACTTTAGGTAAAGAAATGGCAAACGTTGTTTACCGTTTACGTCGCCAATATAAGCAAATCATGGACGTTGAATTACTTGCAAAAATCAACGGCGCTGTAGGTAACTATAACGCTCACATGTCAGCTTATCCACAAGTTGATTGGAAAGTGTTCTCTCAAGAATTTGTTGAAAGCTTAGGCTTAACTTGGAATCCATACACAATTCAAATCGAACCTCACGATTATATCGCTGAATTCTTTGATGCAATTGCAAGATTCAACACTATCGTATTAGATTTTGACCGTGATATTTGGGGCTATATCTGCTTAGGTTCATTCAAGCAACGTACAATTGCTGGTGAAGTAGGCTCTTCAACCATGCCACACAAGGTTAACCCTATTGACTTCGAAAACTCAGAAGGTAACTTAGGCATTGCAAATGCAATCTTCAAGCACTTAGCAGCTAAATTACCAGTAAGCCGTTGGCAACGTGACTTAACAGACTCAACTGTATTACGTAACTTAGGTGTAGCTGTTGGCTATACTGAAATTGCTATTAAATCTACATTAAAGGGTGTAAGCAAGCTTGAAGCTAATACTCAACACTTACTTGACGAATTAGATAACAATTGGGAAGTTTTAGCAGAACCATATCAAACTGTAATGCGTCGCTATGGTGTTGATAAACCTTATGAAAAGTTAAAAGCTTTAACTAGAGGTCAAAAAGTAAACCGTGAAATTATGCTTAAGTTCATTGATACTTTAGAAATCCCTGAAGAAGCAAAAGAATCTTTACGCCAATTAACTCCTGCTAACTACATCGGTCGTGCAGTTGAATTTGCAAAAGAAATCTAAGAAATCAATAAATAATACTTAATCAAAAAATTTAACATCATTTTTCATTAAGTTAAATATAAAAACTAAAACAGAGGATAAACTTTTATCCTCTGTTTTTATTTGTACTTATGTGTTTATTATTGAATTTTAATATTGCATCATTGATTTATTAAAAATATGTTCTTTAAACATATCCACAACTGCACTAGGAAGTTCAGTAGCATCAGAGATTACTTTATTCACTTTAAAGATATTGCAATAGTTAATATTTTCCCCAATTCTAATCGCATATATTTCGATTCCTAGCTTTTCAGCTTCAGCCATTAACTCTTGCACTGCTGTAGGATTTTCGGGGTCTCCATCAGTAATAATAAAAACAATATTACGAGCATAAGGATCTTCTGGAAAACTATACATTGCATGCATTAATGCTTGAGCAAGTGGAGTACCGCCCTTTGGTAATTGATCAAAGTAATTAGCAAGATTAGCAATATAATCATATGGTCTTGCTACAGTTTCAAATTCCGCTTTATGCCCTGGGAAATATGTTACCTCTGTGGATAAATTATTTTGTCCTTCTAAAGCTAACGCTAAAGTCAAGGCAACTTCATTTGCTATTTCATAACGATGCTTTTTACTTCCTTGACATCTTGCATACATCGAACCTGAAGAGTCTACTAATAAATGTACGTTAGTATTAATCTTTTTACGAAAAGTCTTTCTTATAAACACTTTATCTAAGCTACTATGAGTGGACATTGCAGAAGCGTACTTAAATACATCAACACTATCTCCACTTGACGCATAACGCACATCATCAAATTTCAATCCCTTCAACATATTGTAAATGCTATATAACAAAGATTGATCACTTTTAACTCTTTCTAATAAATCTGAGTTTCGTGCAGGAATTGCTTCCCCTCCTGTCATTAAACCAAACTCTTCAAATTCCTTAACTTGACTAGATAAACTATTTAAAGCTTCCTTTACTCCGCTATTAATCAGAACTAATTCTTCATTACATGATGTTGAAATCTTTCTATTAAATTCTAATTCATGAGCACTATTACTATTTTCTGTATCAGTGCCCTTTAAATTGTTTTGTCCACAAGCTGTTAACTTTAAATCTGCAATTAGTTCACGGACTGATTTTGCATCTAAGCCGTATGACTTAAAATTATTAGCAAGTTCATCCAATGATGCTTTATGCTTAGATGATTGCTTTATATCATTATTACGATTAGAAATTTTTTCAGAAAAACTTAAATTTTGAAATAAACAAACAGATTGCATAAAAGCAACAACCTTTTCTGCAATCTTGAGCACACTTGCAGAATCTGGTAGTTTAGGAACACCTGCCACTATTGACTCTAAAATGGCAACTGTCTTTTTACCAATATACTTCTCAAACAATTTTTTTGATTTTACATATAATTCCTGAGCCGCAACTTGTTCTACTTCTTTAAAGCGCAAACAATAATTTACAAATAAAATTGTAAGAGGAGCACAATCACCTTCATTATTACTTAAACTCATTTTCTTAATGCATTTAAGACCACTATTTTTTAATTGTTCTACAAGATAATTAAATGTTTTTGCAAGACCAGGCCAATCTCTAATTTGAAGGTATTCAATTCTAGTATCTTCTAAAGAATTGAAAAGATTGAATAAGGTTGATTGAGAATCAATATTATGAATTAGATTAAAATTACTGTATCTGATATGACCACATTCATGTGCTACATATCCATAAGCCATTTCCAAGGCATCTTTATTATTTAAATCTAAACGAGGAATTGTAATTGTTGCGCCATCTGTATATGCAAAGCGACCTCTCATATATAAATCAATATCATATTTCTTTGCATAAGCACCCATCATTAATGGTAATCCACCTTTAGAAATCTTCATAATAAAACCTTAATTAAAAACTAAACTTAAAAACTAAACTTAAAAACTAAACTTAAAAACTAAACTTAAAAACTAAACTTAAAAACTAAACTTAAAAACTAAACTTAAAAACTAAACTTAAAAACTAAACTTAAAAACTAAACTTAAAAACTAAACTTAAAAACTAAACTTAAAAACTAAACTTAAAAACTAACTTAAAAACTAACTTAAAAACTAAACTTAAAAACTAAAACAACTAACTACAAAATCTTATATATAGGTGGTTATCTTTAACAAGAAGCTATTTTAATTACATTTAATTTATTTTTCAACTATATACGATTAATTATTAATCTAATTGTAATAAATTGTATAAAACTTCATCAATATTTTACAAACATGTAAATTTTGCTTAATGGTTCTTTCGAAAATATTCCATTTCATGTCACTTACATAAAAAAACATTCTGATGTTTTCAATTTTAAATTTATTTATAAATTAAACATGTTAAAATGATGCAAAATTTTTTAGCATTTAGGAACACTGAGTTAGCGATATAAAAAACTATCACCCAACCTAAATAAACACCAATTAAAAATGAACTAGTAATACTTGAAATTCTAGGTAGCTAGAAAAGGTAATGCGTATAGAATATATAAAAGAATATTTAAACTAAGTTTTATCAACTGATAAAAATAAAATAATTACCATCAATTGTGGATTATTATCAAACAATAAAATCAAAGAATTGTTTATTAACTCTCCAAAGAAAATAAAGACAAAGTTATAAATAATTACATCAATAGTTGTTGGTTAATTTGTTTTACTTCAAACTGTTTTATTCCTATTTATATTTGTTAGTTACCTTGAATTAAACTTTTAATTCTTACCCAACGTTACTTAAAAGTAAGAAATAACAAAAGCTATATACAACATTAGAATATCTTCAAGTAAATTATAGTCAAATTGAAAGGGAATATATCACAATGATTAGAGCATATTTATTAAACAATGAAACTCTAACCCACAAAACCATCAATGTTAATAGTGATGTAATTCCCCCCAATACTATTTGGATAGACATTGAATGTCCTAATGAAGAAGAACGTGAGTGGATGCACCAATTCTTCACCGAAGAAGTACCTGAAGAAGATGATATTGAAGAAATCGAAGCATCTTCTCGTTTCTATGTAGATAACGACGGTATTCATATCACAACCTTGTTCCCACAAAGAAAAGGTCGTGAAACAGAAAGTGCCAACGTTCTTTTCTCAATTCGTGGTTCTATACTAATAAGTTTCAGAGAGGAAGAAGTAAGTATTATTCGTCTTCTAAGACATTACATAAAACACGATAGACTTGAAATCAAAAATAACTTGGATATCTTACTAGAACTTCAAGATATTAAAGTAGAATCTTTATCAGACTATATTGAAGACTCATATACTACTTTGGAAGAAACTGCACAGTTAATCATGTCTGATGATGATGATAAAATTCAAGAATTACTTCAAGAATTGATATTCCAGGAAGGAACAATTACTCAAATTCGTCTATCTTTATTCGATACCAGAAAGGCATTAAGATTCTTACGTAAAACAGTATCAGCAAGACTTTCTCCGCTTCATTTTGAAAATATAGACGGAATACTTCAAGATATTGAGTCCCTACTTCCGCATACCCAATTCTTGTCAGATAAGGTTAACTTCCAGCTTCAAACTGCGATGTCATATACTAACCACAAACAAAATAAGATTATAAAAATCTTCTCAGTGGCCGCGGTAGTGTTCATGCCTCCTACATTGATCGCAAGCTTATATGGTATGAACTTTAAATTTATGCCTGAACTTGAATGGAAATATGGATATTTAGTGTCTATAATAATGATGATTTTATCTGCTGCTCTAACCTACTTATTCTTTAAACGTAAAAAGTGGTTATAAAAAGTTGGTATAAAAACTTGTGAAAAAATAAGCTAACATAGTTTTAGTAATTTAATACAAGTTTTTAATTTATTACTAGATTTATAGTAATGATTTTAAATAAAGTATTTTTTTCAAAAAAACAAAGTATAAATAACTAAAGTTGTTACTAAAACTTTAGTGCTAGGAAAGAAAAATGAAAATGAAATTTGCTTTTGTTGCGGTTTTATCAACCATTATTATGGGATGTACC
>GL995222.1:56955-60130 GCA_000222855.1 Succinivibrionaceae bacterium WG-1
ATACTGAATTAATTATTGATTATTGCATTAAAAATAATCTACCAATAGATGTTGAATTAACTAGTGTTAATTTTGATGTATATATAAACTCTTTAGTAATTGCAAATGAAGAAGAAGATTTAACAGATATCGAAATTGAAAGAAATTCCCAAATATGTCGTAAACATATTATAAATTTAGATTTAACAAAGAATCCTGAAGCTCAATCAACAGTAAAGCAAAAATTATTAAGAAAGACTCTTTCTGCTAATGCAATGCTTAAATTTGATGAAGAAGAAGTACAATCAACTATAACATCATATTCTCAAATTATTCAACCAAACAAGTATAGTGTTATCACTAGAAAAGATTTAAAGTAAAAAATCTTAATAAAAAAATATTAGAATTAGAATGAGAATTTTTAATTACTAATATAACAGTAATAAAAGGCAATAGCATTAAGAAATAAAAACTACAGAGATAAAAATAACACAATGGCTAAAAACTATTTACCTAATTTAGAAAATCCCAATAATTTAAGTCTTGAATACTACACCAAACCTAGTAATTCTAAACTTGTTACTTTCTATAAAATATATTTCTTTTTAGCTTTTATATTTATTGCCATATTATTAGGTTTAAGAACCAAAGTTTTATTTATATACCAATATTCAATTCTTATTGAAGTAATAATTGCTATATTCTTAGTCCTAGGCATGAAATGCTTAATTAAATATTTAATAGAATCTAATATTTTATTTTATAAACCTGTAGTAGCAGCTAAAATTGTAAGAATGACTCTTACTGATGATCATAAAACAGAACTTTTAGTGCGTTTTACTCCACAAGATTATAACAATAAAAATGAAGTCACCAACTCTCAGTTAAATACTTTTGAAACAACAGAAACATTTAATGAAGATGCATTTCATGCAATTTCAAAAATTGGTTTAAATTCAGTTCCTGTAATTTATAATCTGAAAAATCAAGAACTTAAAAGTTGCTATATCGACTTACATTATTATAAAGGAGAAATAGTAACAGATAATCTTGCTCTTAAAAAGCCTGCAAAAGTAGAGAACTCAAATATCTAATAGTTATGAGAAGTTAATGCACTTTGATAAAAATAATGAAAGAGCAAAATCAGGAAAAAAGTTTTACCTACTATGTGTAATACTTAAATAAAATTTATGAGAACTTTAAAAAAGATCCTAAAAGTTGCTCTGCTTATTATCAAGATTCCATAAAAAAAGGATGTGAATTAACAAGTTCAGAATTTCTTAACATATATTCAGAAACGTGAACATACTGATTATAATTTTACAGATTATAAAAATTATTATACTAAGCAAAAGAAAGAGAATAAAAAAGCAAGTGAGCTTGCTAATTTAGAATTAGCTTAGTAATTACAAGAATTATCAAAGGTATCGAGCCGTGAAATTTATTCACGGCTTTTTGGTTTTTATTCATTGAAGAAAGTAATATCAATGCAATCTTTTTAAATAAGGGAACTATAACAGTTGATATGTTTGGTAAATGTTTTTTCAAGATATGGATTTTTATTATTTGAGTAACATAAAACTATGTTAATTATAATTACTTAATTGATTGTTGTATTAATAAGTAATACAATAAAACTATTAAAAGGTATATAAAACTCAATTTAGTAAATAAAGGTGTGCTATGGATAATAATTTAAATGTAGCGATTACTGCTAAAGTTAATAATCTTGATAAATTAAGATTTGCTGATATTTGTGCTGATTTAGGTGTGAGTGTATCAACTGCAATCAATATGTTAATTAGAAATTGTGTTAAAACTAATTCTTTATTAGGTTTGAAAGCATCTGAAGATTTACCAAGTAAAGAAACTATTAGTGCCATTTTGGAAATGAGAGAAGAACTTAAACACCCCGAAAATCTTAAAACTTATACATCTGCCGAAGAAATGTTTGCAGATCTAGAAAAAGAAGATTAAACAATGGCTAAATACATATTAGTTGCGACTAAATCATATAGAAAAGATTTAAAAAAAATCAAAAATGATCCAAAAATAAAAAAGGAACTTATCTACGTTTTAAATAAATTGATAAATGATGAAGTGTTGGAGCCTAAATACAAAGTTA
The DNA here is from genome assembly GCA_000222855.1 of Succinivibrionaceae bacterium WG-1. Lineage (GTDB taxonomy): Bacteria > Pseudomonadota > Gammaproteobacteria > Enterobacterales > Succinivibrionaceae > WG-1. Next base: position 59,060 of record GL995222.1, read on the forward strand.
ATGCTTTAAATGGAGAATATAAAGGATGTTTTGATTGTCATGTAAGACCTGATCTTGTTCTAGTATATAGTTATGAAGATAATAAGCTTATCGTTGCTATTAGATTAGCAAGTCATTCTAAATTAGAGTTTTAATAAAATAAAAAAAAAGTGTCTAGCGAAACCCGGCTTTTTTGTTATGGCAATTTTACGTTTACTGTTGATTATCCAAGCTATAGCTACACAGTAAACAACGCTAGAATTCTAGTATTGGGAGAGGGGCAGGCAGACGATTTACTGGACAATATTTTATCATAAATCCCCCATTTCCTTTCGATATTGAATTGGAGTTTTATAATTTACAGTTGTTTTGAACATCCAATTTGATCAGCAATTTTCTGTTGAGATAGTCATTGCTTACATAATTGACGTATTTGATATATTTGAGAATTAGAAAGCATATGATTAACTCCTAAAAAATAACTAAACAACTTGAAAAACTTCAAACAGTTTATTCTCACCATTAAAAACTAAAGCTATACGCAGAACTTCTTTTTTAATGGAAAGGTATTGCCATAATCACGTTCTTTTATTTGTTCTACAGCCTCAACTAATTTAGATTGAACCATACTAGAATCATTAGCATACTTTAATTCAAGAACCATTCGTCTATTATCATAATCTATTTCTAGATCACTACGTCCTTTAGAATTTTGATGTTCCGCTAAAACTGTTAATCCTGCACCAATAAAAAAAGCATATAAAAATCCTCTTAAGGCACTTTCATTAGTGATAGGATATTTTTCATAGCTAAGTGAATTTACTAAAATATTTAATATATTAAAGATATCGTCAGCAGTTCCTTTCTCAAGTAATACTTTATGCTGATAATTCATTTAGTATTAAAAGATAAGAGTCGATATAAAGCCTTTTTCACTTCATTATTTGGAACTTTAACATTTATATATGTACCAATTTGCAAAGGTGAATTTATTGTTAAATAACCTGTTTGACACATTAGAACATCTTGTTCCATGGTAAGTAAAGAAGTTTGGTTACTAAAACTATCGTAATCTATTTCTATTGATTCTTG
>GL995222.1:61588-73386 GCA_000222855.1 Succinivibrionaceae bacterium WG-1
GAAGCCTCTTAAAATAAGGTTCTATCCCTTTTTCAAAAAGGGTTGCTATAGTGTCTAGTACTGTTGATTTACCAAAACGACGTGGGCGTGAAAAAAATACTCTGCCATAGTTTATAATTGTATAAATTTCTTTAGTTTTATCTACATAAATAAAACCATCATTATAGAAATTTTCAAAACTTTCGCCATAAGCTATTTTTTTCATGAACATGCTCCAAAGTTATTTTTATATCCTTTCAACTACGTCAGTAGGTATTTATAACTATGTTGACTTATAGTATATAGTATTTGTAATAAAAACTTTAAATAAGTAAAATCTTATTTAAAAATCTTTATTTCTATTATAAATAATAATATTCATTTGAATTTATACACTTTGACAGTTTTAAGATAAAAAACTCCTATAAACATTTATTTTATAAATATTTATCAATTGTTGTATATGTAGTAAATACAAAAATTTTCATCAACTTATAATTAAAAACCTAAAAATACTTTATTGTTATTACAAAAGTATTTAACAACATTCTTGTTATTTAAAATTTACATAGTGCATTAACAATTTAACATTAATTTTTTTTAACATCAAAAGTCTTTAAACATGCGTTAAAACTTGATTTTTTTTAATAATATACTAAGATCTTCTATTATTTATTTTTACAATTAAAGCAATCAATTCATTGAGTTTTAACTTAACGAATATAACTCTTAATTTGAGAATTATCTGTCATCTATTTCTACCATGCGATCAGATTGCTAGTAGATAAAGAATATCATTTATAAAAAATTCTCAAAATCAATGATTGTCAATAATTGAACACTTAGGAATAAAATCCCATAAATATCTAGAAGACATTTTTAGATAAAAAATATTCCTAAAAATTACTCGAGTTACTAAATTGTAATTTGTTGTTATCCAACTTTTTGTTGTATCCCATAAATTTGGGATCACAAAAGTACAACAAAATAAATTTAGAAAATGAAAAAATAAATATTTTTAATAACAGATTTCACAGAAAGTAATATTGTAATGTAACAAATTATGCCAATATGTACTTTCTTAAACAATTAAATAAATATGCAATAATAAGTGTAAAAACAAACTAAGAGGTTTTAAATGACAATTGCATCTGTAGATGAAGTGCTTAAAGGCAAATTTAAAGTAGGCGACACTGTTACTGTTCGCGGTTGGGTAAGAACAAGAAGAGATACCAAAGCAGGTGTTTCTTTCCTTGCAGTACACGATGGTTCATGTTTCAATCCAATTCAAGCTGTTGTTCCAACTACTCTAAATAATTATGAATCAGAAGTACTCCATCTTACTACTGGTAGTTCAGTAATTGTTGAAGGTGTGATTGCAGAATCAGCAGGTAAAGGTCAACAATATGAACTTCAAGCAACTCAAGTTGTAGCTTGTGGCTATGTTGATGAACCAGAAAGCTACCCTATGAGTGCAAAAAGACACACTGTTGAATATTTAAGAGAAAATGCCCACTTAAGAACACGTACAAACTTAATGGGTGCTGTAATGCGTGTTAGAAACTGCTTAGCTCAAGCTATCCACCGTTTCTTTAATGAAAATGGCTTTATTTGGATTTCAACTCCACTAATCACAGCTTCTGACTGTGAAGGTGCAGGTGAAATGTTCCGTATTACAACTTTAGATGTTGCAAATCCTCCAAAGAACGACAGAGGTCAAGTAGACTATAGTAAAGATTTCTTCGGCAAAGAAGCTTTCTTAACTGTATCTGGTCAATTAAACGCAGAAACTATTGCAAGCTCTCTTTCTAAAGTTTATACCTTCGGTCCTACATTCCGTGCCGAAAACTCTAACACAACTCGTCACTTAGCTGAATTCTGGATGGTTGAACCTGAAGTTGCTTTCTACGATTTAAATGACAACGCAGCACTTGCTGAAGCTATGCTTAAGTATGTATTTAAAGCAGTTCTTACTGAAAGACGTGATGATATGGAATTCTTTGCAGAACGTGTAGATAAAGATGCTATCAAACGTTTAGAAGATTTCATTAGTTCAGACTTTGCTCAAGTTGACTATACTGATGCAATTACTATTTTACAAAATTGTGGTAAGAAATTTGAATATCCTGTTGAATGGGGTATTGACTTACAAAGTGAACATGAACGTTATTTAGCAGAAGAACACTTTAAGTCTCCTGTAGTTGTAAAGAACTACCCTAAAGATATTAAAGCATTCTACATGCGCTTAAACGATGACGGCAAGACTGTTGCAGCAATGGACGTTTTAGCTCCAGGTATTGGGGAAATCATCGGTGGTTCACAACGTGAAGAAAGACTTGATGTATTAGATAAGCGTATGGCTGAAGTAGGCTTAAATCCTGAAAACTATTGGTGGTACAGAGATTTACGTAGATATGGTAGCGTTGTACACTCAGGCTTTGGTTTAGGTTTCGAACGTTTAATCGTTTATGTAACAGGTATTGGTAACGTACGAGACGTAATTCCATTCCCAAGAACAGTAAACAATTGCGAATTCTAATTCTAAAGATTTACTAATCAAATAAAAAACAAAAGCTTGAAAAGAAATTTTCAAGCTTTTATTATTTCTAAATAATAATTAAATTGTTTCTACAAAATTTAATAATATTTTGTTTAATTTATTTTCTCAAAATTATCTTCAAAGTCAGCACTAGAAACAATGCTAACATTTTTCAAATTGTCAGCACTAACCACAATATAGTCCCCAAAATTACCAAAAATAAAATCAGAATATCCCCATTTTGATGGCAATAGTTTTACTGTTTTATCATCTAAAGTAATTTTGCGAGCATACACATAACGCGCGTCACGTACTTTACAAGGATGTAAGAAATCAGATAGATATACCTTTACTCCAATACGATCTAATAATACTTTAGGATCGTCATTAAGCATATAACCATCAACATCTATACTTTCATTACATTCTTTGTAATTTTGAAAAAATTCTTTTTTAGAATAAGGATATACTTCACCATGAGCGCCTACTTTTAAGTAGAGTTCATCACTAACGATCTCATGAACATCTCCAACAGGAGTTCTAATTAAAAGACTAGTACCTAAACAAGCAAGTTCATTAGAACGCACAAAGCCAGAAACCACTGATTTACGTTTATAACGTCTATACATTAATTTTTCACTATTATAATCATATGAATCACAATAGATTATTCTAGATTTTGAAGTATATTCATCAAAACATTTATAAATATATTCTTTAAATGAAATATTTAAATTTTTACTTTCTACAAGTTCATTAAATGTGTGTACATCTACCCAACCGCCTGCTTTTCGACGATGTCCACCACCACCACCAAGTTTCTTCCCCTTGAAAACAGGAGCACAGATCATTTCTGCTATTTCATTAGCACGATTTTCCCCAATACAAGTACGCACAGAGAACTTATAGCTTTCAACATTAATTCTATTATTTGAACAAATCTTATTAAATACTATGGCTGTAGTGATATTCTCAACTCTGATTAGCATATCTGCAATCAGACCTAAAATATTAGGATCACATTCATGAGCTTCTATTAGAGCTAAACTGCCACGTTCTGTATAATTCTGTAAGGCTTTACCTGCAATCATCAATTCTTTAGCATTTAAATTTGAGTTCTTTACTAAAGTAATTAAAGAATCGTCAAATAATAGTTCATCACGAATTTCTCTATCTGCAGGTTCTCTTACTTCTGAAAACTCATTAGTATCCATAAACACCCCATAATACAATGCTGTGGATACTTGCATATTTAAACGAAAATTTTCTTTTTGCAGCAATTGATAAACTACAGATGCACAACTAGCATATCTTTCTTTTACTATTATGTAACAGTTCTTAAGATTACAACCTTCGAGAAAATGATTACCAATGGTATGGTGATCAATAATTAAGACATCATCTGCTTCAAGTTTGGTAACATTTCCATCACCATATTGACAATCAACAGTTATTAACAAACCATCAACTTTAAAAGATGAATCAACATATTCAATAGGAATATTTAGTTTTTTGACAATTAATTTTAAATTAGCTTTAGAAATTTGAGCGGGACCACTATACACCAATCGAACATTCACACCCTTTGACTTAAAGTATGAATAAACAGCAAAACCTGAACCTACTGCATCAGCATCAGGGAAATTATGGCATTGAACTACAATATTGGAATAGCGAGTAAATTCGCTTAATAAATTTACTCTTTTCGCGTTTATAGTATTATTCATAATCAAACTTTTCTAAAGCAAATGTAATCAATATTATTATCCTTGTTCTTATGATAATTTAGATATTTTATAAACTATATCCACTCTAATGCTAAATAAATTATTGCCACGCAATATTTATATAAATTATTTTAATTATTAAATGTTTTTTATAAGTAATTTTATGTATAAATATTTATAGTTTTTATTGAGCAAATTATCTTAAAAACAAAAATATATTAAATCACAATTAAAAATATTAATCTCTTTTTTTAACTTTTTTTTAACAAAAACAAATAAAAATAAAGATTTTTTAATAAAAAATAAAAAAACAATTAGCTAATAATCATTATAGATTACTCTTTAAGTTCCATAAATTTCATAAAGTTTAAATTATTTTACTAATAATTTAAATTTATGTGCCGCATCTTTTAAAGCTTCACTTAAAATTTCAAAAGGAGATGGATGGTAAAATGTTAAATCTTTTAAATCTTTTAATTTCATGTGATTAAAAATTGCTGAATTTAAAAACTGACAAATAGAACCAGCATTAGGACAACAAAGTTCAGCACCTAATAACGAACCATCATCTTGAGCAAAATAAACATGGACTAAACCATATTTTAAATTTTGAATTTGAGCGGATTTATTATTTTTTAAACCACCTTCGCCAATAATATATTTGTATCCCTTTTTGGCATCTTCATTAATTTCAAATAAACTTTTTCCTACAATGGCAAGTTGCGGTGTGGTAAAAATAATTTGTTGTGTAGGTTGTTTGATATTTTCAAGCCAATCTCCTGATAAGAAATTGCTTACATTTTTGCCAACAATACTACCTTGAGTGATAGCATTTTGCAATGTACCTTTAACATCACATGCGTCCCCTGCTATAAAAATATGTGGGACATTTGTTTGCATATTTACAGGATTAAATTTAAGCATTCCCCTATCATCTATGGCTATGCCTGAATTTTCAATAGCTAAATCATGAATATTAGGAATTCGTCCTGTTGCACAAAATAAATATTCAACATTTAACAGACATTCATGAATTGATTCATTTAAGTAATACAAAGAAATGTAATCTGAATTTATTTCGTAATCTGTAAGTTCACTATTAATAGAGATATAAGTTTTACTTCTTAAAGCTTCATAAGCTTCAGCAGCCACCTTTTGATCGGTAAAATTCCATAAAGAATCTTTACCAAAAATAGCAATTTTAACTCCCATATCAGTAAATATTTGGCCAAGTTCTAACGCCACACTTCCTGAACCTAAAATAGCCATACTTTTTGGAAGTTCTTTTAAATCAAAGATATTGTCAGTTGTTAACAATCTATCCCCAATATCATTAAACTGACTTGGAATATATGGTCTTGAACCTGTGGCAATAATGATTGTTTTTGCTTGAACTGTGATATCTGTATTTACTATTTCTAAAGTATGAGAATCAATAAAACGAGCTTGACCTGCGATTCGTTCATTTTCAGGAATTAAATAAATATTTTTCACAAAGTCTTCTATAAAAGACAAACGTTGCTTTTTAAAAAGCTCCATAATATTATCACGAGAAATACGTGCTTCTGGAGTTTTTCCATATAAAGTTAAAGTCGCAGGAGTTTCTATTTTATTAATCTTTGTTGCTAATTCTCTTAAGATTTGAGTAGGAACACAACCTGTTCTAATAGAAGTTGAACCAATTGGACCTTTATCTATTAAAATTGGTTTTAATCCATTTTCTTTAGCGACTTCATAAGCTTGACATCCTGCGGTTCCAGCTCCAATAATCGCCACATCAGCTAATATTTTACTCATTTTATAAAACCTTAAGTTATCTACTAACGAAGCTTTTTACTACTTATATTTTTTTTGGGTAATTGTAACTTTATAATATTGAACTTTTGATACATAACTTTATATGTGTTAATTTTATCCTTATTAACACTTTAAATACAATAATTTGATTATTACAAATAAAAAAATAAAAAAGCGTTATCTTTTACGATAACGCTTTTAAGTGAATTGTTTAATATTTTCAAAAATTTTTATACAAAAAATGCATCAAATATTAAAACATGAAAATAAATTTTTACGCTAATCTGCCATGACAATGTTTATATTTCTTGCCACTACCACAAGGACATGGATCATTTCTACCAACCTTAGGTAATTGTGCAGTTTCTTCAGCTATTTTCTTTTCTTCTGCTTCTTTATTATATTTTGCTTCAGCTTCCTCTGCGTGCTTCTGTCTTTCTTCTTCCATTTGTTCGATTTCTTCACGACGTTTTACTTGGATGTTACTTAAGAATTTAATAACTTGGTATTTATAATTCTGAAGCATTTGTTCCATCATCGCAAAAGATTCGCTCTTATACTCTTGCTTTGGATTACGTTGGGCATAACCACGTAAGCCAATGCCTTGACGCATATAATCCATTGAAGCTAAGTGTTCTTTCCATAATTGATCTAGCCACTGTAACATAACGTTAGTGATAAAGCGCTTAGCACCTTCTTCACCAATTACATCACACTTTTCTTTAAATACATCTTCTGCAGCTTTAACAATCTTATCACGTAAATTATCTTCAAATAACTTGTCATCTTCTGCAAGCCACTTTTCAATATCTAAATCTAATGCAAAGTTAGCCTTTAATTCAGCCATTAAACCTTTTACATCCCAGTTTTCAATAATTGAATTTGGAGTAATATATTGTGAAATAACATTGTTATAAACATCTGAGAATAAAATGCTAACTTCTTCCTTATCTAACTTGTTTTCAAGTAACGCATTTCTATGAGAGTAGATAATCTTACGTTGTTCATTTGCAACATCGTCAAATTCAAGAAGATTCTTACGCATGTCAAAGTTTCTAGTTTCAACTTTACGTTGAGCATTTTCAACAGCTCTTGCCACCCATGGATGTTCTAAAGGTTCACCATTAGACATACCAAGTGTTCCTAAAAGCTTCTTCATTCTATCTGTTGCAAAGATGCGCATTAAGCTGTCATCCATTGACAAGTAGAAACGTGAAGAACCAGGGTCACCTTGACGACCACTACGACCTCTTAACTGATTATCAATACGACGAGATTCATGTCTTTCTGTACCAATAATATGCAAACCACCTGCAGCAATTACTGCATCGTGACGTTTCTGCCATTCTGCTTTAACTTGTTCAATCTGTTCTTCAGTTGGTTCTTGTAACTTTTCAAGATCAGCTGCAAGTGAACCACCTAACACGATATCAGTACCACGACCAGCCATATTAGTTGCAATTGTAACAGTACCAGGACGACCTGCTTGAGCTACAATTTCAGCTTCCATTTGGTGGAACTTAGCATTTAACACTTGGTGTGGAATCTTTTGTTCATTTAAATAATTTGAAAGCTTTTCAGAACTTTCGATAGAAACAGTACCAACAAGAACAGGACGACCTTGCTGAACTTTTTCGATAATATCTTTTACAATTGCTTTATATTTATCTTCTTCATTTAAGAAAATTAAATCTGTTAAATCTTCACGAATCATTGGCTTATTAGTTGGTAACACAATTGTATTTAAGCCATATATTTGTTGGAATTCATAAGCTTCAGTATCCGCAGTACCTGTCATACCAGCAAGCTTTTCGTACATACGGAAATAATTTTGGTAAGTAATGGATGCTAAAGTTTGGTTTTCATTTTGAATAGCTACATGTTCTTTGGCTTCTACAGCTTGATGTAAACCATCAGACCAACGACGGCCTTGCATAGTTCTACCAGTGTGTTCGTCAACGATAATTACTTCACCGTCTTTAACAATATAGTCAACATCTTTTTCAAATAAAACATGAGCTCTTAAAGCCGCCATTACATGGTGAAGAATAGTCATATTTGAAGCTGCAAATAAAGATTCATTTTCACCAATAATGCCTGCTTCTTGTAATAATTCTTCTACATAGATTTGACCATTTTCTGTCAAATACGCCTGACGATTCTTTAAATCACGAGTGTAGTGACCTGTACCTTGGTATTCTTCACTATCTTCTTTTTCTTGTTCTTGTAAATTTGGAATAATTGCATCAATTGCTTGATATAAAGAAGAGCTATCTTCTGCAGGACCTGAAATAATTAATGGAGTTCTTGCTTCATCAATTAATACAGAGTCAACTTCGTCGACTAAAGCATAGAATAATGGTCTTTGTACTCTTTGTTCTGTAACATAAGCCATGTTGTCACGAAGATAGTCAAAACCAAATTCATTGTTAGTACCATAAGTAACATCACAAGCATAAGCTTGACGTTTTTTTTCAGCATCAAGACCTGCAATATTACAACCAACTGTCATACCTAAGAATTCAAATAAAGGACGACACCAATCACTGTCTCTCTTAGCTAAATAGTCATTAACGGTAACAACGTGTACCCCTTTTTTAGCTAAAGCATTTAAATAAGCAGGAAGTAAAGCTGTTAAAGTTTTACCTTCACCTGTTTTCATTTCCGCTATTTGATTTTCATTAAGAACTATACCACCCATCAATTGCACATTAAATGGACGTAAACCTAAAACACGCTTTGCAGCTTCTCTAACTAAACCAAACGCTTCTGGAAGAATTTGTTCAAGAGTTTCACCTTTTGCAACTCTTTCAACATACTTTTCTGTGTATACCTTAAAATCTTCATCTTTTGATGCAGAAAATTGAGGTTCTAGAGCATTAATCTTTTCAACTATTTTTGAGAGTTTTTTTACTGTTCTCTCATTACTACTACCAAATATCTTTGTTAATATAGACTGTAACATTTTATACCACTTATTATTTCTAATTAAATATGTTTATAAGCAAAGAATTTTTCTTATAATTTCTAATACAAATCAATGCTCTGCTCTAAAATTTTTTAAATACTAAAATTGTTATAAACTGATTCTTACAACAATTCTTACTACTAAACTTTATTATTGCTAAACTTTATCAAAAAATAATAGCTAAATAATAATAGTAAAATAATAAAAGAAAAATAAACTAACTAATCATTAAAAAACAAATTGCCAAATTTAAGATTATATTTATTTATATAATTTATTTTTCTTTAATTTTTCTAATTTTTGTTTATTAGATACTATACCCAGAACACTAATCTTATTCCCATAATATCTAACAGTTACAAAAACCATAGGATTATATAGAAAAATGGGGACAAAATAGCATTTTTTCAATATCAAACACGCAAAAATGCTTAACAAGTCATTATTCTAGTGACTTTTTATTAAAAAATCATGCTCAAGTACTATATTTTACTAGTTATCTCAACTCTAAATTTGTTGTAATAATACTATTTTTATATTCTTTTTTTATACACAAAGATTGTTCAAAAAATAAACGATCTTTTTTAATTTAAAATTTTTTCTAAAAAAATCTTGCACAACCCAAAAAAGCGTATATAATGCACTTGTCTTTAATTGATGCGGGAATAGCTCAGTTGGTAGAGCATAACCTTGCCATGGTTAGGGTCGCGAGTTCGAGCCTCGTTTCCCGCTCCAAGTTTTTGGATTATCAATTAACGACTTCTTTATATTTTAGGATTGCGGGAATAGCTCAGTTGGTAGAGCATAACCTTGCCATGGTTAGGGTCGCGAGTTCGAGCCTCGTTTCCCGCTCCAAAAAATATTCTTCTAGTTCATTATTTCCTTATATTTTAAACACTCTTTATTCGACAGTTTTTGATATATTTATATTGTAATTTTCTTTTGCTTTATTAATTTATTTTTTCTAAAAAATCGTTTCACCATATTTTTAACTTATTTCAAGGAGTCAATATGTCAGAACTTGCGCGTATGTTATCAGGAGGCTTTTATAAGGCACAAGATAAAGAGTTACAAGATCTACATAGGAAAGCTGTAATATTATGTAAAAAATTTAACAACTCTGAACCAAGCGCAGACACTAGAGAGAAAATTATTCATGAACTTTTTGGAAGTGTAGGCAAAAACATTTGGATCGAACCTGACTTTCATTGCGATTATGGCATAAACATCAGTGTTGGAGACAATTTCTACGCTAACTTTAATTGCATATTTTTAGATGTTAATAAAATTACAATTGGTAACAATGTTATGTGTGCTCCTGAAGTTAAGTTATTTACTGCAGGTCACCCTATCGATCCAACCACAAGAGCTGAACTTTACGAATTTGGACTACCTATTACTATAGGTAACGATGTTTGGTTAGGCGGAGGCGTAATTGTGAATCCAGGTGTTACTATTGGTGATAGATGTGTCATCGGTTCAGGTTCAGTGGTTACCAAAGATATACCTTCTGATTCAATCGCAGTTGGAAATCCATGCCGAGTTATCCGAAAACTTAACGATAAGGATAAAGAAGAAGCTAAAAGATTAAAGCAAATCTATCAAGAAAGTAAAGCACAAGATTAATTAGATACCACTCTCTAATTCAATAATAATAAAGACAAATCGATAAAACCCAAATTAAAAGCACAAATTATGAGTAATGAAAAAGTTAATAAAACAGCCTCCAAAACTTTTAAATTTAAAACATTTGCAATTACCCAAGAATTTGCTGCCATGAAGTTATCCACAGACGCAGTACTACTAGGTTCATGGACTGCTCACAAATATCCCAATGCACAAACTGTATTAGACATTGGTACAGGAACTGGAATTTTATCTTTAATATACGCATCTTTTAATAGCGGTATACAAAACCAAAGTAACTCCTTTAACACTATTAACAATAGCAATTCTCTTTATAAGAGTTTAACAATTACCGCCTTGGATATTGATGAAGGTGCCATAAAAGATGCCGATAATAATTTTAAAATAGCAACTTTAAAATTACATTCAATTACTACAAGCAGATGTATTAGTCTTTAGTACCCCAAAAGAGAACCAAAACAAATTTGATTTAATTATATGTAATCCACCATATTTTATTGACACTAAAAAAGAATTATTAAAAAATGAGGCTCGTTTTATTGCAAGACATAACACCTATTTATCAATAGCTAACTTATTAAAATCTTGTTTTAATATGCTAAGCGTTAATGGTATTGCCTCATTTATTGTCCCTTTTAGTGCCACCCTTGAATGGCTTCACACATCTTTAATTAATAATTTCCAAATAAAAGAATGCATCTGTATTTCTTCTATAAATACTAAAGAGCCTTACGTTTCACTAATATCATTAAAAAAAGAAGATACAACTTTAGAATTAAAAAAGAACTAGAAATAGAAATCGCCAAACACAAACTTAATAACAATAATCTATTAAACAATAAAAATTCCACAACAAACACTAAAAATAATTTTAATAAAGCTATAAAAACATATGATGAACTATTAGAAAATTTAAAACTTTCTACATCATTAAACCAACAAGTTACCCCAAAACAAGAAAGTTTATTTTTAAAACAAGAAACAAATTCACAAGTTAAAAGTAAATTTTGGGAAGAACTTGCCAAGGATTTATATTTAAAGTAACAATCTAAAAATTCGTTTTTGTTACTAAAATAAATTTGTTACCGAACTAAAATTTGCGACTTTAATTTGGCTATATTAGAATATAAACAAAAAATAT
>GL995222.1:74931-77130 GCA_000222855.1 Succinivibrionaceae bacterium WG-1
GAAGCCTCAAAAATATTACTTTAATTTACAAACTAAATTTTTATTAAATTTATGGGAAAGATAAAACTAAATACCAAGCAAAGTAGAAATATTCAAGCTAGACATCAACGATTAATAAACAAAAACACCTTGAATGCTCAAAAAGAATCCATAGCCAATAAAGCTGTAGAAGATTTAGAAAATAGCGGTTCATTAGGTGAAATAGAACATGGTATTGTAATTAGTCGCTATGGAAAGCAAGTAGATATAGAACATATTACTTCCCAAAAAATTTATCGTTGCTACATTCGTCGTACCATTAAAAGTATTACCACAGGTGACGAAGTGCTATTTAGAATAGATACTTTTCATGACGATGGCACTAACGGTCTAGTAGAGACAGTAAAAGACAGAACTTCTCTACTATCTAGACCTGATTACTATGACGGCATTAAACCAATTGCAGCTAATCTTACCAAGATCTTGGTTGTAAGTGCCAAACTACCTGAATTTTCAACAAACATTCTAGATAGATATATAATCGCATGTGAAATTGCCAAGATCGAACCTATCATAATTATTAATAAAATAGACTTATTTACTTCAGAAGAAAAAATAGAATTAAATAAAGTTTTAGATGTTTACAGAAATTTAGGTTATAAAACCTTCTGCGTAAGTACTAATAGCGATTATAAAGAAGAAGATAATCAAATTGCAGAACTTCAAAATTTTATTAGTTCTGAAAAAACTGTTTTAGTTGGTCAATCAGGAGTTGGTAAATCATCGCTTTTAAATATCATTATTCCTCATGCCATCGCTCAAACTGGTGCAATTTCTGAATCTTCAGGCCTTGGTCAACACACCACTACTAATGCAAAATTATATCATTTACCAAATAATGGTATAATTATAGACTCTCCCGGAGTGAGAGAATTTGCCTTATGGCATCTAACAGATGATGAAGTAACTCATAGTTATCATGAATTTAAACCATATCTTGGACATTGCAAATTTAGTGACTGCAAACATTTAAATGATCCAGGATGCGCTATAAAAGAAGCTTTAAGTGAAGGAAAAATAGCACAATTTAGATATGATAATTATCATAAAATTATAAACTCAATGAAAGAAAATAAACCTGACGCTTATGTACTTCCAGGTCGAAAATATAGGAAAAATGTATGAGTATTTTAAAAAAGAATCTTAAAGTATTAGCTCATAGAGCAACACCTAAGTTTCTACTTACTAGACTTGCAGGTGTATTTGCACGTAATGAACTAGGTGAATTTACTACTTGGGGTATTAAAAAGTTTGCCAAACACTTCAACATCGATATGACTGAAGCAGAAAAAGAAGATTTTGCAGACTATAAAACTTTTAACGAATTTTTTACAAGACCTCTAAAATCAGGTGTTCGTCCTATTGACACCGATGAACTTCATGCAGTTTCTCCTGTAGATGGTACAGTTGCTGAATTTGGTAAAATCGAGTATGACCGTTTAATTGCCGCCAAAGGACAAGACTATAGTCTTAGAAATCTTTTAGGAAATGAATTAGAGTATAAAGACTTTAGTGGTGGCGAATTTGCATGCATATATTTAAGCCCAGCAAATTATCACAGAATTCATATGCCTGTTACTGGAACTTTAACCAAAATGGTATATATACCTGGAAAATATTATTCTGTAAATCCAACCATTGTAGCTTCAATTGATGAACTATTTACCAAAAATGAACGTGTTATCTGTTTCTTCGATACTGAATTTGGCAAAATGGCAATGGTTTTAGTTGGTGCCACAATCGTTGGAAGTATTGCTACCGTTTGGGAAAACGAAATTTCCCCTAAGAATAAACGCGAAAAGAAAGTATGGAACTATGAAAATCAAGCAGAAAAAATCACCATACAAAAAGGGGAAGAAATGGGTAGATTTTATCTAGGTTCTACAGTTATAACCACCTTTGCTCCTAACAAAGTAACTTTAGCAGAAAGCTTAGTAACAGGAAACGCTATTAAATTAGGTGAACATTTAGCAACTAAAAATTTATAGAACAAAAAATTTAAACAATACATGTTAAATTTCAAAGTAATTAACATGTATTGTTATAAAATTTTCAAAGTTTTATAAAATAAATCCTAATAATTTCTCATTACATTTCCTCAATAAACAATTATTTTTCATTTTCAGAGAACTATAAAACTTGAAAAATAAATATTTTCAT
>GL995222.1:77644-82758 GCA_000222855.1 Succinivibrionaceae bacterium WG-1
AAGCAATTTCTCAAAATTTATTCAAGCAAAATCATTAATATTGAGAATTTTTATCATTTTTCTGATAAAATCGCTAAGTTATGTTGACTATAAGTCAATTCTATTTTTTTACACTCTAAACCATTTTTCTTTAGGAGAATTGTAGTGGATATAGTTAAAGCCGATGTCGCGATCGTTGGTGCTGGTGGTACAGGCCTCCGTGCAGCAATCGCTGTGGCAGAACAAGATCCTACACTAAAAATTGCCTTAATTTCTAAGGTATACCCAATGCGTAGCCATACTGTAGCAGCAGAAGGCGGTGCAGCTGGTGTTATTGGTGCAGATGACAGCCTTGAAAAACACTTTGAAGATACTGTAGCAGGTGGTGACTGGCTATGTGAACAAGACGTAGTAGACTACTTTGTTGCTCACACTACAGAAGAACTATTCCAACTTGAACACTGGGGTTGCCCTTGGAGCCGTAAGCCAGATGGTCAAGTAAACGTACGTCGTTTTGGTGGTATGAAAGTTCCACGCACATGGTTCGCAGCTGATAAATCAGGCTTCCATATGCTTCATACATTATTCCAAACTTCTATCAAATATCCTTCAATTCAACGTCTTGACGAACACTTCGTTTTAGACCTTCTTGAAGAAGACGGCCAAATCAAGGGTGTTGTAACTTACGACATTCAAAATGGTGTTTGCAGAACAGTTCTTGCAAAATCTGTAATTTTAGCAACAGGTGGTGCAGGTCGTGCATACAGCTTCAACACTAACGGTGGTATCGTAACAGGCGACGGTATGGCTTTAGCTTATCGTCACGGTGTACCTCTTCGTGATATGGAATTCGTTCAATATCACCCAACAGGTCTTTTAGGTTGCGGTCTACTTATGACTGAAGGTTGTCGTGGTGAAGGTGGTATCCTTGTTAATAAGGATGGTTACCGTTACTTACAAGATTACGGTTTGGGCCCAGAAACTCCAGTTGGTCAACCAAAGAACAAGTACATGGAATTAGGTCCACGTGACCGTGTTTCACAAGCATTCTGGCACGAACAACAAAAGGGCAGAACAATTAAGATGCCTTTAGGTGACGCTGTATACTTAGACTTACGTCACTTAGGTGAAGCTTACTTACATGAACGTTTACCATTAATTTGTGAACTTGCAAAGGCATACGCTGGTGTTGACCCTGCAAAGGCTCCTGTACCTATTCGTCCTGTAGTTCACTACACTATGGGTGGTATCGAAACTGACGGTAAGACAGCAACTCGTAAACCTGGTTTATATGCTGCTGGTGAATGTGCTTCTGTTGGTATTCACGGCGCTAACCGTTTAGGTTCTAACTCATTAGTAGAAACTATCGTATTCGGTAAGTTAGCTGGTGACGAAGCTGCTAAGTACTCTAAGACTGTTAAGTTTGGTAACGAAGAAAACTTAATTGCTCAAGCAGAAGCTGCAGTTAAGAAGACTACTGAATTATTCAGTGGCAACGGCACTGAAAGCTGTTCAAAGATTCGTCATGAAATGGGCGACTCAATGGAAGAAGGTGTTGGTATTTACCGTGAAGAAGAAGGCATGACTAAGACTGTTAATAAGATTGCTGAACTTCAAAAACGTTACAAGAATATCAAGATCAAAGATACAAGCGGTCGTGTATTCAACACAGAATTCTTAAATGCAATCGAACTTGGCTATACTTTAGATGTTGCTGAATGTATGGCAAATTCTGCATTAAACAGAAAAGAATCACGTGGTAGCCACCAACGTTTAGATGGTCCAGATAAGGCTTACACACAACGTGATGACGAAAACTTCTTAAAGCATACTCTTGCTACATTCACAGGTTCTGATAGTGCTCCTGAAATTTCATACAGTGAAGTTAAGATCACAAGATTCAAACCTGCTAAGCGTGTATACGGTAAAGAAGCAGAAGATGCAGAAAAAGCAAAAGCTCAGGAGGCTAAATAATAATGGCAGAACAAAAGATGAGAATCTCTGTGCAACGCTATCGTCCAGAAACTGATAGTGAACCACACTTCCAGGAATTCGAAGTTCCGTTCTCAAAAGAAACTTCCTTACTTGAAGCTTTAAACTACATTAAAGATTTCTTAGAACCTGAACTAAGTTTCCGTTGGTCATGCCGTATGGCTGTTTGCGGTTCATGTGCAATGATGGTTAATGGTGTTCCTCAATTAGCATGTAAAACATTCCTTCGTGAATATGATACATCTAAGACAATGACTGTTGCGCCATTAGCAAACTTCCCTATTGAACGCGACTTAGTTGTAGATCTTTCAGACTTCATTGAAAAGATTGAACGTATTAAGCCTTATATTATTCCATCTAAGGAAAATGAAAACAAACCTTTAAACGAAGGTTATGTTCAAACTCCACAACAAATGGAAAAATATTTACAGTTCGCTCAATGTATCAACTGTGGCTGTTGTTACGCAGCTTGCGGTCAATACAAGTTAAACAAAGACTTCATCGGTCCTGCAGCTTTAACTTTATTATACCGTTATAACATCGACTCTCGTGACGCTGGTGCTCGCGAACGTCTTAAGATTATGTCTCAAGACGAAGGTGTTTGGAGCTGTACTTTCTTAGGTTATTGCTCACAAGTATGTCCTAAGCATGTAGACCCTGCTTCTGCTATTCAGTTAGGCAAGGCTCAAAGTGCTCAAGACTATATTATCAAGATGTTTAAGCCTGGAGAATAATAATGGATAACAACGTAAAATCTTACCGTAAACCATACGTTCAACCAGTTAAAGCAAATTGGTGGGCTGATCGTGCATTCTACATTGCGTACATCATCCGTGAATGTACTAGTTTATTCACTCTTTGGGTTGCTGTTGAATTAATTGCATTAGTGTTTTTTGTTCAAATTGGCAAAGCAAACCTTTGTGAAGAATTCCTTCAAAATGGTTTTGTAATTGTGTTAAACATTATTGCTTTAGCTGCAGTTTTATTCCATGCTTTTACATGGTATAACTTAATGCCAAAGGCTGTTCGTGTATTCTTAACTAAGAAACCAACAGATACTAAACTATTACCTGCTAAGTTTATCGTTGCAGGCTTATGGGCTGGTACAATCGTATCTTGGATCGTTTGCATCTTAGCTCTTTGTTTAGCTTAATAGGAGTTCACAATGTCACAACGTCGTTCAGATGAACCAATTTATTGGTTAACATTTGGTTTTGGTGGTATGGTTGCAGGTTTTGCATTACCAGCAATTATCTTATGTATGCTCATTGCGGGCTTTACTGATGGTAAAACAGCTTTCCATTTCAGTGAATTAATCACTCATTGGTGGGGTGCTGGTGCAGTTGCAGTGATTGTTTGTGCTTGTTTATGGCACGCTTTCCACCGTATTTACCACACATTACACGATTTCACTATCCACACTACTAGATTACATCACTATGCTCTCTATGGTGCTGCTGGTGCATTATCTGTAACTGTTGTAGTTTTATTATTCTTAAACTACATCAAACCATTTCTTAACTAATTACTAAATTAGTTTTAAAGATTGGATAAATATTAAAGTTAAATTAAGCGGAAAAGACTAACTTTTCCGCTTTGTTTTTAAATAGAATTTAGTAAAAATACTTAGCTAAATAATTTTTTTTATTTAGATTTTATTTAAAAACTCTTTTGTGTTTTAACGTATGATAGAATAACAACAATTTATTTCGTTTTTTATTTTCAAAAGGAAAATATGGCGCAGTTTATTTATACAATGAACCGAGTAGGCAAGATAGTTCCGCCGAAACGTCAAATCCTTAAGGATATTTCATTATCATTTTTCCCTGGAGCTAAAATCGGTGTTCTTGGTTTAAATGGTGCTGGTAAATCTACCCTACTTAAAATTATGGCTGGTATCGATAAAGATATCGAAGGTGAAGCAAGACCACAACCAGGCATAAAAATTGGTTACCTTCCACAGGAACCGGTATTAGATCCTGAAAAAACTGTTAAAGAAACAGTTGAAGAAGCTTTAGGTGAAGTAACTCAAGCTTTAAAAAGAATTGATGAAGTTTATGCAGCATACGCAGATCCTGATGCAGACTTCGATGCTTTAGCAAAGGAACAAGCCGAACTTGAAGCGATTATTCAAGCTCATGATGGTCATAACATTGAAAACCAAATTGATAAAGCAGCAGACGCTTTAAGATTACCTGCTCCTGAAACCAAAATTAAAGTGTTATCAGGTGGTGAAAGACGTCGCGTAGCATTATGTCGTTTATTGTTAGAACAACCAGACATGTTACTTCTTGACGAACCTACTAACCACCTTGACGCAGAATCTGTAGCATGGTTAGAAGAATTTTTACATAAGTATCCTGGCACTGTTGTGGCTATTACCCACGACCGTTACTTCCTTGATAACGTTGCAGGTTGGATCTTAGAACTTGACCGTGGCGAAGGTATTCCTTGGGAAGGCAACTATTCATCATGGCTAGAACAAAAAGAAGCTCGTCTTGAACACGAACAAAACGTAGAAAATGCTCGTCAAAAGTCTATCCAAAAAGAACTTGAATGGGTAAGACAAAATCCAAAAGGTAGACAAGCAAAATCTAAAGCTCGTTTAGCAAGATTTGAAGAATTAAATAGCACAGAATACCAGAAACGTAATGAAACAAATGAATTATTCATTCCGCCTGGGCCACGTCTTGGTGACAAGGTTATCGAAGTTAAGAATTTAACTAAGAGCTATGATGGTCGTACTTTAATTAACGACTTATCATTTGATGTGCCTAAGGGCGCGATTGTTGGTATTATTGGGGCAAATGGTGCTGGTAAATCAACTCTATTTAGAATGATAGCAGGTAAGGAACAACCTGATTCTGGTAACATCACTTTAGGTGAAACCGTTGTAGTTGCTAATGTTGAACAGTTCCGTGATAAGATGGATGACAAGAAGACCGTTTATGAAGAAATTTCACAAGGTCAAGACATCTTAAGAATTGGTAACTATGAAATTCCAAGTAGAGCTTACATTGGTAGATTCAACTTCCGTGGTACTGACCAACAAAAACGTGTTGGCGATTTGTCAGGTGGTGAAAGAGGTAGATTACATTTAGCTAAACTTTTACAAGCTGGCGGTAATTTACTACTTCTTGACG
>GL995222.1:83004-89265 GCA_000222855.1 Succinivibrionaceae bacterium WG-1
CTCGACGTTGAAACTCTACGAGCTCTTGAAAACGCATTACTTGAATTCCCTGGTTCTGCTATGGTTATTTCGCACGACCGTTGGTTCCTTGACCGTATCGCAACTCATATTCTTGATTACCAAGATGATGGTAAGATTACTTTCTTTGCTGGTAACTTTACAGAATATGAAGAATGGAAGAAACTAACTTACGGTGAAGAAGCCATCAAGCCACACCGTAGAAAATTCCGTAATGTGGTTTAATGAAGTAATTCATTAAGACTCCAAACAATAAGAAAGGACAAACTATTCATAGCTTGTCCTTTTTGTTTAAAACCAAATCAATTTAAAGTTTATTTATTACTCTAATCTTTGCCTGGTATGACATACCCTTCTTCACGCATTTTGGCTAGTTTATAACGTAAAGTTCTAGGACTAATACCAAGTTTATCAGCCACAGCTTGGCGTGCCCCATTGAATTCAATCAGAGTATCAATAATGATTTGATATTCTTGATGACGTAATTCTCCATTTAAACTCTTACGTTTAGATTGATTTTCTACCACACTATTTTCTGATAAATTATTATTGTCTGTAGTAGCATTATTATTGGCAAAAGTAGCACTTGAACATAAATTAGAATTAGCATCTTCTACAGTTTTATTGGTATTGCCTAATAACATATCAAATAAATCTTGCTCTTCATTTGAAGCAGCTTGATTATTAGGTTGTATTACATCACTTCTAGCGAAATTGTCTTGAAAAACATTGCTATCTTGAAAACTAAAGTTATCTTTAAAGCTTGCAGTTGTTATATCTTTAACACTATCACTATCTTTCATAAATTCATCATTTGAACTTATGCTATTACTATTCTGAGTATTACTTAACGTTGTATTATCTGAAAAACCTAAATCAGCATCATCAAAAATTAAGTCACTTTCATCAACGATATCATTAGCTAGAATAACCGCTCTTTGAATAACATTATCTAATTCACGAACATTACCAGGCCAATTGTAGCGCACTAATAATTCTTTAGCTTTTTGAGAAAAAGATTTTTGTGGCAAGTTCTGTTCTGCACATATCTTATTCAAGATAAATTCAGCTATTGGCACAATATCTAATTTACGTTCTCTTAAAGGCATCCATTTTAAAGGAAAAACATTTAAACGATAGTATAAATCTTCTCTAAAAATTCCCTTAGCCACTGCTTCCTTTAAGTCTCTATTAGATGTAGCTATTACTCTTATATCTAACTTTATATTTTTTCTACTACCTAAGCGCTCTACTTCCTTTTCTTGAAGCACTCTTAATAATTTTGCTTGAAGTCCTAATTCTATTTCTGTAATTTCATCTAATAAAATTGTCCCACCTTGAGCCTGCTCAAACTTTCCTGGACACGCTTGCACCGCTCCTGTAAAAGCCCCCTTTTCATAACCAAAAAGAGTTGATTCCAACATAGTTTCAGGAATAGCCGCACAATTTATCGCTACAAATGGTCCATCTTTTCTTTTAGAGCATTCGTGAACATATCTTGATAAAACTTCTTTCCCTGAACCACTAGGTCCTGTAATCATTACGGTTGCATCACTTTGTGCCACCTTTTCAGCCATTTTTAATAATGCAAAAGTTTTAGGATCTCCACACACTGGCTTAAAAGTATCGACTACATTTGAAGGCACATATCTACTTACTTGATTTAGTAATACTTCTGGCGCAAAAGGTTTAGCTAAATAATCAACCGCCCCCATCTCGCATTGCTTGTACAGCCCCATCAATATTGGCAAAAGCAGTCATTAAAAGCACCGGAAGTTTTGGATATAGTTCATGAATATTTAATAAAAGTTTATGACCATCCATGCCATCCATTTGAATATCTGAAATAACCATATTCACATTGACACGAGATAACAAATCAAGAGCCTCAGTTCCTGATGATGCTTGAATACAATCATATCCCGAAAGTTCCAATGTATCACAAATCGCTTCACGTAAGCGATTATCATCATCCACAACTAATATCTTACTCTTGGCCATAAAATTAACTAATTCCTTAAAATCTCTTCACTTTACCTATTAGTCCCAAAACACCTGTTTAACAATAGCACACATCCAAATTTTTTTATATGAAAAGCAATTTTTTCTATTGCTTTATGATAGTTTGCTCGCGGATAAAATAAAGTAGCGTATTTTTAAATAACAAACTATAACGAGAATTTTTTTAATTGATAAATTAGTAAAACATATCAAGATTTCTCTTTTTAGAATCTAATCAAAGTATTATTAAACGATAATTTCATAACGATGCTGTAATGACAATTATTTATGATGAATTCTTTAATTATTAAATGAGAAAAAACATGTTATGTGTTAAAATTCTGCATTATTTTTATCTAATAATTTTTTATTTTTAGAAACGTATAAAAACTTAATAAATAATAAATTTGGTATATCAATACATTTGAGTTTATTAGTTTTATTTAAAACACATGTTCCTTAAGTCAATAAACTAAGCCACATGGATATAAAGGAATAAATCATGACTTCAAACGTTGAACAAACAGTATTAGTTATTAACTGCGGCAGTTCTTCTGTAAAATTTGCAATTATCGACCCAAAAACTGGTCACGTATACTTAAATGGTATCGCTGAAGCTTTAACTTTAGATGACGCTAGAATTGATTGGCGTTTTGAAGGAAAAGAAAAGCAAAAAGATACTTTAGGCGCTAAGGCTGACCACCAAAAAGCTATTGACTACTTAAATAATAAGATTTTAGCAACAGCTCCTGAATTATTAAAATCTATTTGCGCTGTTGGTCACCGTATCGTGCAAGGTGGTGAATTATACACTGAACCTACTTTAGTTGATGATGAAGTAGAAGCTGGTATCGAAAAGTGCATTCCATTTGCGCCATTACACAATCCTGCTCACTTAATCGGTATTCGTGCAGCTCGTAAAGCTTTCTCTACAGTACCTCATGTTACTGTTTTTGATACAGCTTTCCATCAAACAATGCCTGCAGTTGCATATCGTTTTGCAATTCCTGAAGAATTATATACTAAGCACGGTATTCGTAAGTATGGTGCTCACGGTACTTCTCATGGCTATGTTGCTAAGACTGTATGTGAACAATTAAATGCAGATCCTAATAACTTTAACGTTATTACTTGTCACTTAGGTAACGGTGCATCTGTTTCTGCTGTTAAGAATGGTAAATGTTTAGATACATCTATGGGTTTAACTCCATTAGACGGTTTAGTAATGGGTACTCGTTGCGGTGAAATCGACCCATCTGTTGTATTCTTCATGTGTGACGTTTTAGGTTACAAAGTTGAAGACGTAAGAGAAATCTTCAATAAGAAGTCTGGTTTAGCAGGTATTTCTGGTACAACTTCTGACTGGCGTGGTATCACAGAAGGTTATGAAAACCATGACGAAAAATGTACCCTTGCATTTGAAATGTTCTGCTACCGTTTAGCTAAGTTCATTGCTTCTTACTATGTACCACTAGGCAACGTTGATGCAATCGTATTCACAGGCGGTATCGGTGAAAACTCTTACTTAATGCGTAAGCGTGTAATTGAATTATTACCTGCTGTATTTGGTGTTAAGATTGATGAAGACCTTAACTCTAAGGCTCGTGCTTACTTAGGTGGTAGCGGCCCAATCCACGCTCCTGATTCTAAGGTTAAGGTTGTAGTTGTTCCTACAAATGAAGAATTAGTAATTGCACAAAGTGCATTCAAATTTGTTAAGTAATATTAAACGTTAGTTAAACAAATTTAATTACTAAGAACCAATAACTCGTATTTTATATCTTTTATAAAATAGCGAAAAAATAATAAAGGACCTTCTTAGGTCCTTTATTGTTTTATTAAATATAATTTCTCTAAATATAAATCGTCAAATTATTATCTTAAATAAAAGATTAAGCAGCCTTTAAAGTTACAGTTTCTTCTTGAGGTTTTGCTAAAGGTAAAGTAATAGTAAAGCAAGTTCCTTTATTCTCAAATGATGTAATTTGTACAGTGCCTTGATGAGAATTTATAACTGATTTAACCACTGCAAGTCCTAAACCTGTACCATTACTCTTAGTTGTAAAGAAAGGTTCAAATACCTTATTAATTTGAGTTTGACTCATCCCCTTTCCATTATCAGCAACTTTTATTACCACATTAGATTCAATTTTTCTAACATTTAAGATAATCTTCTTGGCTCCTGCTTCTACAGCATTATTAACTAAGTTATTTATTGCACTAGATAATGCATTAGTGTTTGCAATAATTTCAATTGGAGGTTCATCCATTTGAGTTTCAAGCACAACACCATTGCGCACAAGAGTTGCTTCTGCACCATTCTTGATAGAATTAACTAAATCAACAATTTCAACACGTTCAACAATCTTTTCTCCACTTCTTGCAAAAATTAAAATATCTCGCACCTGGGATTCTAAATCTTGTAAACGAGCCATAAGTTTTTTACTAAAATTATCGCGAGCAGACTCACTAATAAATTTATTTCCTAAATTTGCAGCATATAAAATAGCAGCAGACAATGGAGTTCTTATTTGATGAGCTAAAGAAGCCGCCATTTTACCTAAACTACTTAAACGCTCCATATGACTTACTCGCTCTTGTAAAACACGAGTTTGAGTTACATCTGTTAAAACTACCAATTGCCCTACACTAAGAGGTTTAGTAGAAACTAATACTTTTTTTCCATTTCGTAGTGACACTTCATTTCCGTCATCTGCTTTGGGAGCAAAAATTTCTTTAACTATATCTATCCACCTTCTGTTCTGAAGTTCTAGATTTAATAAATTTATTGCAGAAGCATTTGCTTTTACTACAAAACCATTTTTATCTAACACAATAATGCCACTAGTTACTTCATTAAAAATCTCAGATAATAATTCAGTATCACCTGCAAAATTTGCAGTGTAACTTCTTGTTTTAGAAATGCAGCTCATAGTCAATATCCTGTCACTTAAAGTATATTTTTGGTAGATATTTATACTTAAGCAAAAAACTTGCCATATTAACTAGCATCTTCATTTTTAATAATACAAACACTCATAAATTTTTATGTTTGCCAAAAGTTTTAGGCTTGCATAATTAAAGATTAACTATTTGTGATAGACTATACCTATATTATAGTTTTGCTCAAAGCTTTATAATTTATAAAGAATAAAACTTTATTGTTAAAGGAGTAATTTTAAATGTCTGATTTAAAATATATGAGTGTTGGTATCGAAGATTTTCAAAAAATAATTAAAACCAACCCTTCTTACTATGTTGATAAAACCTCCTTTATAAAACAACTTTCTAAAGAGAATGTAGCTTTATTCACTCGTCCAAGACGTTTTGGTAAAACATTAACGATGAGCATGCTTAAATACTTCTTTGAAATGAATTATGATAATCCTAGTGATATAAGTGCAACAGTTGAATTATTTAAAGACTTAGAAATTTCCAAAGACACAGAATTTTGTAGACAACACATGGGACAATATCCTGTTATTTCTTTAACTTTAAAAGATGTTGTAGGTGTTACATTTTCTGATACTATTAGTAATTTCGCAGATAAATTTTATAGTTTGTGGAATAAGTTTGAAATAGTCATTAAAAATAACATCGATAATTTATCTAAAGGATTGAAAAGACAAATAGATGCTTCAATTGATAATTGTTTTAATATTTCCCAAAGAAGATTTTTGTCAACACCTGAAAGTGATGCTAATTTAATCAGTAAAACCCTAATACTTATTTGTGAAACTCTGTTTAGAATACTAAATAAAAAAGTAATAGTTATTATTGATGAATATGATGTGCCATTAGAAAAGTCACGTGGTAAGTATTACAGACAAATGGTGGAATTTATAAAAAGTTTATTTAGTGTTACTTTTAAAACAAATGATTTTCTTGCTAAAGGCTTCTTAACAGGATGTTTACGAGTATCTCGTGAAAGTATTTTTACAGGTTTAAATAATATTCCTGTTTATGATTGCACTAAAACTGAATATTCTGAATTATTTGGTTTTACTAATAATGATGTTGCACAAATGCTAGATTACTATAATTTAGCAGATAAGTTTGATACTATTAAAGAATGGTATGATGGCTATGAGATAGGTAAATCTGAAATATATAATCCTTATAGCGTAAATACTTACGTAAAAGAATTACTATCAAATAGAGATGCCATTGCAGATTGCGCTTGGAAAAACTCAAGTAGTAATGACTTTTTAACTGAGTTTGTTGAATATTTACCCAAGGATC
>GL995222.1:90357-94592 GCA_000222855.1 Succinivibrionaceae bacterium WG-1
AGATGGTTGTAAAAAATATCAACAACCCCAATTGTCATCAAATAAGAAAGCTCAAGTCAAAATTTTTGACTTGAGCTTTAATCATTTAAAATCTTTCAATTATGATTGTTATTTTTGTGATAACTCTCTTGCAGGAGACACTCTATTAGCAAAGTAAGCAGGTATTAGAGTTGCTATTAAACAGATAACTAATGTTACCCCTGTTACTAACAGTACGTCTTGGTACTTTAAGATACTTGGCACATAATCAATAAAGTAAGTATGTGAATTCAATAACTTAAAGCCAAACAATTGTTCAATCACCGCAATAATAGAAGTTAAATTAGAAGCTATAAAACAACCAAGAACAGTACCAATAACAATACCAATTCCACCACTAATAAGCCCTAGCGTCATAAAACTCTTAAATATAGTAAATTTCTTAATACCTAATGAGAGTAAAATTGCCACTTCGGAACGTTTTTCATTAGTCATCATCATTAGATTTGACACAATATTAAAGCTTGCAACTGTAATTATAAGAACTAAAGCTAAATATAAAATGCTTCGTATCATTTGAATATCATTGTAAAGCCTTCCCATTGTCAACATCCAACTATGAACATAGTATGAAGTATGAGTTATATGAGCAATATGTTTGGCCGCTTCAAAACCTTGAGCTTGAGCTTGATAGATATCTTTAACTTTTAATGCTAATAGATTAGCTTCAGTATCTTTTAAATCTAAAATATCACGAGCATCTTTGATATCAATAAAAGACATTAAATTATCAATATCACCACCAATTTTAAAAATACCTATAACTTTAAAAACATATCCTGTAGGAATATTTAAAGTGCCATTTTCGGAAGCTTTGGCTATAACTAATTCAATATTATCGCCTATATGGGCATTAATTTTTTCTGCAATCTGAGCCCCTACAATGATAGATTTTTGGTGCTCATTTTCACTTCTTAAATCTTTAAAACTTGCGCCTTCAATGAATTCTTCAGCATTAAAGACACTTCTTGCCGTATCAGGATCTACCCCTCTAACATTTACCCCTTTGAATAAGGCATCTTTACTAAGGATGGCATTTAAAACCACTAATGGCGTACTTCCTAATACATTTTCTTCATCTTGCAGTGCTTCTTGCACTGTAGGAACTTCTTCTATCTTTGAGGTAACACTCTTAAATTCAACATTAGGTATCACCCCTAGTACTCGATGTTTTAATTCATTTTCAAAGCCATTCATGGCTGATAAACCAATAATTAAAACCATTACCCCTAAGGCAACCCCAATACAAGAAGACCATGACAAAAATTTTGCCATAGTAGATTGACGCTTTGCTTGAGAAAAACGCCATCCAATAAGTAAAGATAACATACTACTCATTCACTACACTTACTCTTCGATTAATCCATCACGCACTTTTATTTGTACGTTCAAACTTTTGAGCTAACCCTAAATCATGAGTAACCACAACCAAAGAACATTTGGTTTCTGCTCTTAATTCTTTTAATAATTCAAATACTTCTATAGCACTATGCTGATCAAGATTACCAGTTGGTTCATCTGCTAAAATTAAAGAAGGTTGCCCAATAATAGCTCTTGCTATTGCAACTCTTTGACGTTCCCCACCTGAAAGTTCTGAAGGGCGATGTTTATAACGATGTCCTACACCTACTCGCTCTAGTAGCTTATGAGCTCGTTCATACGCTTCAGTTTTTGAAACACTTCTAATTAGCAAAGGCATTGCCACATTTTCTAAAGCATTAAAATCTGCTAATAAATGGTGAAATTGGTAAACAAATCCAAGATTATTATTTCTAAAATTTGAAAGTTCTTTAGCTGACAATTTAAATAAATCTTGGCCTTTAAAAAATATATCCCCTGATGTTGGAGTATCAAGAGTTCCTAAAATATGCAATAGGGTACTTTTTCCAGAACCACTAGAACCAACTATTGCTACAAGTTCATTTTCATAGATCTTTAAATTTACTCCTTTTAAAACTGGAGTAATGATCTTACCTTCTTTATAATCACGTTTTAGATTTTTTGCTTCTAGTAAAAGTTCACTCACTTTATACTCCATTTAAATTTTGTAAATATTTTATATCTATATAAATTCTTAAAAATTACTGTAAAACTATTTAGAAATTATCGATTTTATTCATAGCGAAGCGACTGCGCAGGTCTTGTTAAAGAAGCACGCCATGCGGGGAATAAGGTTACTAAAAAGCTCATTAAAATAGTTATACTTGTAATTAAGAACACTTGATACATTCTTAACTCACAAGGGAACCCAAAACCGCCACCTAAATAAAAATTTAATCCTAAAAAAGATAAAATAAAATCAATATTGTATACCGCAACAATTCCTATAACACTACCTAAAATAGCACCAATCACCCCACTAATAGCCCCTTCAATAACAAAGATAGCTAAAATGGTTCGAGATTTAGTACCAATAGTTCTTAAAATTGCAATTTCTGCAGTCTTATTCGAAACCACCATAATCAATGATGAGAACATGTTAAATACAGCAACCACAATAATGAGTAAGAGCATTAAAGACATCATCAGTTTTTCCATAGCTACGCTTTGAAAAAACTCACCTTCGGTTTTACGCCAATCAATAAAACTAATATCGCTATTTATATCCTTGGCTTCAGAAATAAAATCATCTATTAAAAAAGGATCATTTAACCAAAATCTAATCCCTGAAATTTTATTTTTAGGAATGCCTACCAAACGTCTTACATCTGATATATGACCAATAATCATGGCATTATCAGCCTTAGTAACTCCTAAATTAGAAATACCTATTATTTTAAAAATTCGTTGTGCCGGCATTCTGCCTAATGGAGTATAACGAATATTACTTGGTGATATTAAACGTACACTATCACCAACCTGAACATTTAAACTCGAAGCTAAACCACTACCAATAATAATTTCATATCCTTGGGATTCTAAATAATTAAAAGTATCCTCTCCAATTCTTGTTCTTACTAAATCAAATTCTGGATACTCATTAGGATTGATACCATATATTATTCCTCCTGCGACAGCATCATTACTTTGAAGCATAATTTCATCTGTTATTACGGGAGCAGCATGCAATACATTTGAAATTCCAAGATATTTAGAATAATCATAATTTTCATCTAAATATTTAGAATTAGCACTATTATCGGATGTTAATAAAGCATGAGAAACTGTTGATAATACTTGTTCTTTTAATTCACTTTCTAAACCATTCATTACAGAAAGAACTATTATCAATGCGGCGACACCAAGGGTAATACCAAGCATAGATAAAATAGCAATAAAAGAAGCAAAAAATCTTTTACCAGAAGGCCAGGCGTAACGAAGACCTACAAATAAAAAGAAGAGGTTTAATTTATTTTTCATGCTTTTATTTTTACTTACTGTTTGTTTTTCTTAGAAAATTTTTAAGATACTGATATCTTACATAATCTTTGTATATTGATTTCTTATTACAATGTTAAACCAAACATAAGTAAATTAAGTACCTAATAAAGTACAAATAAATAGATACAAAAAATAAATTAAAAATTAGAAATCTATAATGTCTATAAATATAAAAAAGAACAACATATTGCAAAAACTTAATTCTTTAACCAAATCTTGCAAATATATTAAAAGTAATAATAAATATGTTACTAAATTATTATTTGCTCTTGTTTTACTAAAAAACAATATAGTTTGCTACTTAAATTCATATAAAAATAACAAATAATCAAGCTATCATTAACTGTTTGGAACTATTTAGCTATCTAAATCTTTTAATTATTGTAATTATTTTTATATATCCAAGTTATACCTTGTTGATAACACTTATAATAATTTTTTAAATCTTTTATTTAATCATCAAAACATTCATAACAATCCAAACTAAAACCAACTGTAGAATTTAGAATTCATAGTTTTTAGGTAAGTTATAGTTTAAGTCGATATTTGAGTTTAAATTTAACTTCTATTTTTATCTAAAGTTAAAATTGATGAACTAAATTTATTGGCTATTTTACTCTATATAAGTAAAAATTTTAAATTATTTACTAAATTGTTGAAAAAATAATACTTGCTTTGATTTTATGATGAAAACTGCCTCAATTTGCTTTTTTCCACTAGTAAAAACTTTCTCAAAAAATATAAGAATCTATGGTTAACTACTACTAATTAGCTCGTGAATTTCTATGTTTGTGGTTATGCTACTTTTTTATGTT
>GL995222.1:95050-106585 GCA_000222855.1 Succinivibrionaceae bacterium WG-1
TTTTCTAAATTTAAAGGAACAGCATGACGTACTAAATATAATTCTTCCATCTTAAAAACTTCTTTTAACAAAAATATTAAAAACAAATGAATAACTAACAAAACAATAACAAGAATAATAACAATAAAAAATAAAGACAAATTAAACAGTTATTTCTATGCTTATTCCTTCAGGACCAATAAAGCAACTTTCATAATAACCGTCTCCTGTGGTACGAGGGCCACTAGTAACTTTAAATCCTGCATTCATAATACTTTTTGTAAAGTTATCCACAGCCTCTTTGCTACCAACGCTAAACGCAATATGAAAACTACCTGCATAATAAGCTTTATCAAACATACAACTCTCAAGGTTATCGCGAGTCATAATTTCTAAACGCGCCCCATTAGCAAATGTCAAAAAATAAGACTTAAAAGTTGTGGCTTTATTATGGTATAAATTACTTACTTTCACCTGAAAGTATTTTTCAAAGAAATCGCGAGCTTTTTCTAGATCATGAAAATATACGCCAATATGTTCAACGTTAAACGTTATGTTATCCATAATTATTCCTAACTTCTATAAAATCATTTTTCTATTAAAAATAAAATTACCAAATAAAAAGGAATTATCAACTTATTGATAATTCCTTTTTCTAGATTTATTTTATATTGTTAGAAATATATTATTTCCAACCTGTAGCTTTACGTAAACCATCAGCAATATCAGCAAGAGATCGAACTGTGGTAACACCAGCTGCTTCTAATGCTGCAAATTTTTCTTTTGCTGTGCCTTTACCGCCTGCAATAATAGCACCTGCGTGTCCCATTCTCTTACCCTTTGGAGCTGTTGCACCTGCAATATAAGCAACCACAGGTTTAGTTACATTAGCTTTGATATAAGCTGCAGCTTCTTCTTCTGCTGTACCACCGATTTCACCAATCATTACAATTGCTTCAGTTTCAGGGTCTGCTTGGAACAACTTTAACATATCGATAAAGTTAGAACCAGGAATTGGGTCACCACCAATACCTACACAAGTAGTTTGACCAAAACCTGCATCAGTAGTTTGTTTTACAGCTTCATAAGTTAAAGTACCACTTCTTGAGATAATACCTACTTTACCTTTTAAGTGGATACTTCCAGGCATAATACCAAGTTTTGCTTCACCACTTGTCACAACACCTGGGCAGTTAGGACCAATCATTACAATATCAGTACCAACTAAACGACGCTTTACTTGTAACATATCAAGTGTCGGAATACCTTCGGTAATACAAACAATGAGTTTAATATTAGCATCTATAGCTTCAAAAATTGCATCTTTACAAAATGGAGCAGGCACATAAATCATTGTTGCAGTAGCACCTGTTGCATCAACTGCTTCTTGCACTGTATTAAAAACAGGTAAACCTAAGTGAGTTTGACCACCTTTACCAGGAGACACACCACCAACTAATTGAGTACCATATGCTAAGCATTGTTCAGAGTGAGATGTACCTTGAGAACCTGTAAAACCTTGACAAATAGCCTTAGTATCCTTTGTTAATAAAATTGACATTGTCTATTCCCTCTCTTACTTAGCATTATCAACAGCGAGTTGAGCAGCTTCCTTTAAAGAATTTGCAGCAATAATATTCAAACCGCTTTCAGCGAGTTTTGAAAGACCAAGAGGTGCTTGGTTACCTTCAAGACGTACTACAACTGGTACTTTTACACCAACTTCTTGTACCGCACCAATAATGCCATCAGCGATAAGGTCACAACGAACAATACCACCAAAGATATTAACTAAAATACATTTAACATTTTCGTCAGATAAAATAATCTTAAATGCTTCAATTACACGTTCTTTAGTTGCTGTACCACCAACGTCTAAGAAATTAGCAGGTTCACCACCAAAGGTCTTAATAATATCCATGGTTCCCATTGCAAGACCTGCACCGTTCACCATACAACCAATGTTGCCTTCAAGAGCTACATAGTTTAAGTTCACAGCTTGAGCTCTAGCTTCACGCGGATCTCCTTGAGTCGGATCTTCCATTTCTGCTAAATCTTTTATGTCTGTATAAAGCATTAGAATCAATGTTTAATTTAGCGTCTAAGCAAACAATATTATTATCAGTTGTTACAACTAAAGGATTTATTTCTAATAAAGAAAGGTCTTTTTCAACAAAGAGTTTATTCATACCTAAGAAAATCTTAGTAAACTGCTTCATTAAATCACCTGTTAAACCAAGCTTAAAAGCTAAAGCTCTTGCTTGGAAAGGCTGAGCGCCTGCGATAGGATCAATCACAGCCTTAAAAATCTTTTCTGGAGTTTCGGCAGCCACTTTTTCAATTTCTGTACCACCTTCTGTTGACGCCATAAACACTATACGTGCAGATGAACGATCAATTGTTGCCCCTAAATAAAGTTCTCTAGCAACACTTCCGCATTCTTCAACTAAAATCTTACTAACAGGCTGGCCTTCCGCTTTAGTCTGAAAAGTTACAATTCTATTACCTAACCACTTATCTGCGAATGCTTTAGCATCTGTAGCATTATCAACTACTTTTACACCACCAGCTTTGCCTCTACCACCAGCGTAAGCTTGAACTTTAACAACAGCTTTCCCGCCTGGCATCTTATTAAATGCTGCAACAACTTCTTCAGAATTAGAACACGCCTCACCATTTGGAACTGGTAAGCCTGCTGCCCTTAATATGGACTTAGCTTGATACTCATGCAAATTCATTTTTATAACCTTATATATTCCACTCGCAAAAAGTTTTGACTCAAACAGCAAAATACTTTGACTCCAGATTAAATATTCTTGTTAAAGTCTCACTAAAGCTTAATTGTTTACTGTGTTTACACACTGTTATCAAGGTATGCATTGAATATTGTTTTAAATAAAATAACTGATAAATAAATTGTAAACGTAATAAGTAATAACAATAACGATTGTTATTACTTATTACTTCATATTTATTTTTTAGTAAAAGTAAAATAAAAAAGAGCGAGATATCTAAAAAGTTGTTCAAGTTCTTTAGAATTTTATTGCTATCATTTTTAATAAATTTTTACTTTTTATAAAATTCAAATCAATATTCTTAACTATTCTTGACGAGATTTGTTGTTCAATCTCATTATACAACTATTATCACAAAATTTTCTATTCTAAAAAAATTATCACATAGAATTTTTTATAAAAAATTTAAAACTAAGTAAAAAATAGTAATTTTGCCTATTTATGCAAAAATAACCAGATATTATTTGATAATGAACTTTATTATTTGCATATTTATGCAAATTCAATAATAATGACAATTATATTATGAATAAATAATTCATTTAACTTAAATTTTGAGTGCTAAAACTTCAACAATAAAATACAATAGCAAATAAACGATTTATGTAGTGGATACAACTCTGTAAATTACCTTCTTTATTATTAGTATTTTAGCCACTTAATGTTATATAATGGTTAACGAATTTTACAGCATGTCCAATAAATCAAAAGTAAATACAAACAAGGAGATTGCCGTGGCAGATGAAAACTTACAGTCCAATAAAGTAGCCGTTTTAACTATACCTGGCCATGATCCAATAGAATTACCAATTCTAAAAGGAACTGAAGGCCCTGAAGTTATAGATGTACGAGCTCTAGGATCTCACGGATATTTTACTTATGATCCAGGTTTTGTTTCTACAGCGTCATGTAAATCTAAGATAACATTTATTGATGGGGCTAAAGGTATTTTATTACACCGTGGTTACCCTATTGATCAATTAGCAACTCAAACAGATTACTTACAAGTTTGTTACCTATTATTAAATGGTGACTTACCAAACCAAGAACAATACGACTCATTTAGTAAGAGAGTAAAATACCACACTATGGTACATGAACAAATTAACTCTTTGTTCAAAGCGTTTAGACGTGACTCTCACCCTATGGCTATCATGTGTGGTATTGCAGGTGCTCTTTCTGCGTTCTATCATGACAATCTTGATATTTACGATCCAGAACACCGCTATTTAACAGCTATTAGACTTATTGCAAAAATTCCTACTCTTGCAGCAATGTCTTATAAATATTCTGTGGGTCAACCATTTATTTTCCCAAAGAATAATTTAAGTTATGCAGGTAACTTCTTACATATGATGTTTGCAACACCATGTGAAGAATACCAAGTAAATCCTGTAATTGAAAAAGCTTTAGATAGAATCTTCATTCTTCACGCTGACCACGAACAAAACGCTTCTACATCATCTGTTCGTTTAGCAGGTTCTTCAGGTGCAAATCCATATGCATGTATTGCTGCAGGTTTAGCATCTTTATGGGGACCAGCTCACGGTGGTGCTAATGAAGCATGTTTAAGAATGCTTGAAAGAATTGGTACTGTTGAAAGAATTCCTGAATTTATTGCAAAAGCAAAAGATAAGAATGATAGTTTCAGACTTATGGGCTTTGGTCACCGTGTTTATAAGAACTATGACCCACGTGCAAGAGTTATGGAACAAACATGTCATGAAGTTCTTAATGAATTAAACATCAAGAATCATCCTATTTTTGATGTAGCTGTAGAATTAGAACGTATTGCACGTAGTGATGATTACTTCATTGAACGTAATCTTTACCCTAACGTTGACTTCTACTCAGGTATCATTTTAAATGCTATTGGTATTCCAACTAACATGTTCACAGTAATCTTTGCATTAGCAAGAACTGTAGGTTGGATTTCACATTGGATTGAAATGAACGAAGCTGAAGATTCAAGAATTGGTAGACCACGTCAGATCTATGTTGGTACTCCAACAAGAGACGTAATTGCAATGGCAAATCGTAAACCTTGCGATACTCCAAATAACGAATTTTAATCGTATACAATTGATTTAACTATAAGGAGGGAAATAAACATCCCTCCTTTTTATTTTCTTTAAATAATAAAAACTACACAGTCATAGACAATACTAGTTGTTATCATATAGTTGTAACTTTAAGCCCCAAATATGCTTATAGTTACAAGACAATAAAAATAATAAGAAAATAAATCTTGAGTGCCAAGCTTTGGATTTTTTTTTGAATTTTTTAATAATAAAAATCTAATTAAGCATATTCTAATATGAAAAAGGCGGTAGAAAAATTTTCTACCGCCTTTCCTCTAACTTATTTAATTGTTAACAATTAAACTTATCAGATATTAAAGAGAGTTCATAGAACCTAATTCTTTGAATGCTTCTTGTAAACGAGCAATCATAGATTCTTGACCCTTACGTAACCAAGCACGTGGATCGTAGTACTTCTTGTTAGGAGCATTTTCACCAGTTGGGTTACCTAATTGGCCTTGTAAGTAAGCTTCGTTCTTCTTATAGTATTGACGAACGCCATCCCATGTAGCCCATTGAGTATCAGTATCGATATTCATCTTAACTACACCGTAGCTAACTGCGTCACGGATATCTTGAGCAGCTGAACCTGAACCACCGTGGAATACGAAGTTAAGTGGCTTAGAACCTTCAGCTAAACCTAATTGCTTAGATAAGTAAGCTTGTGAATCACGAAGGATTGTAGGCTTTAACTTAACGTTACCAGCTTGGTAAACACCGTGAACGTTACCGAAAGAAGCAGCGATAGTGAAGTTAGGGCTGATCTTAGATAATCTTTCATAAGCGTAAGCAACGTCTTGTGGTTGAGTGTAAAGAGCTGATTCATCTTTACCAGAATTATCAACACCGTCTTCTTCACCACCAGTGCAACCTAATTCAAGTTCAAGAGTCATGTCGATCTTAGCCATACGTTCTAAGTACTTGCAGCATAAGTCAACGTTATCAACTAATGATTCTTCAGAAAGGTCGATCATGTGAGAAGAGAATAAAGGTACACCGTGTTCAGCGTAGTACTTTTCACCAGCGTCTAATAAGCCGTCGATCCATGGAAGAAGTTTCTTAGCACAGTGGTCAGTGTGCATAATTACAGGAACACCATAATATTCAGCAACGTTACGAGCGTGTAAAGCAGCTGAGATAGAACCGATAACCTGAGCTTGTTGACCTTCTAACTTTAAGCCCTTACCAGCGAAGAATTGAGCGCCACCGTTAGAAACTTGAACGATAACAGCTGACTTTGCTTCACGAGCAGCTTCGATAACAGCGTTGATAGAATCAGTACCGATTGTGTTAACAGCTGGGAAAGCATAACCATTTTCTTTAGCTACAGCAAAAACTTTATTTAAATCTTTACCAGCAATCACGCCTGGCTTTACAACGTCTAAAATTTTAGTCATTTCTAAAAATATCCTTTGAAATTTTTATGGTGAGATTTTTACGTCCATCTCTATATTCTAGGGCTAAGAACCAGTAGCAAAACTGAAGACTGTTAAGTCTTTTGATGGACAAATTAAACGCCCTTTTTATAAAAAAATTACCCAATAAAAAGCATTGCATAACTTTTCTAAAAATAATTGTTAGTATTATATACTAGATATTGTTTTGTGACTAGAAAACAATAACTAAGAGCACAAATTTAAGTTTAAATTTTGCATAATTTTAATTAAAAGAAACTTTTTACTTTGTGATTTTTCACCTAAATCTACTCAAATTCATATAAAAGATACTAAATGAAAATATTAATCTCAAATATGCACAAAATAAAAAAGGTTGACCTATGGTCAACCTCTTTCATTTTAATCAAAATCTATTTGAAAATTACTTGCTTTCTGCAGCACGCTTTTCAAGGATTTCAACAGCTGGAAGCTTCTTGCCTTCAACGAATTCAAGGAAAGCACCACCACCAGTAGAGATGTAAGATACCTTATCAGTGATACCAAACTTCTGGATTGCAGAAATTGTGTCACCACCGCCTGCGATAGAGAAAGCTGGGCTTTCAGCGATAGCCTTAGCCATAACTTCAGTACCCTTAGCGAATTGATCGAATTCAAATACGCCTACAGGACCATTCCAAAGGATAGTCTTAGCGTTCTTGATGATTTCAGCTAACTTTTCAGCGCTCTTAGGACCGATATCGAAAATCATATCGTCATCAGCAACATCCTTAACATCCTTAAGAGTTGCTTCAGCATTTTCACTGAATTCTTTACCGCAAACTACGTCTACAACTTCAGGAATAGTTGTTTCAGAAGCAATCTTCTTTGCTTCGTCAACTAATTCTGCTTCGTATAAAGACTTACCAACGTTGTGACCTTGAGCAGCGATGAATGTATTAGCAATACCACCACCAACAACTAATTGGCCAGCAATCTTTGATAATGAGTTAAGAACTGTTAACTTAGTAGAAACCTTTGAACCACCAACGATAGCAACCATTGGACGAGCAGGGATATCCATAGCCTTACCTAAAGCTTCTAATTCAGCTGCAAGTAAAGGACCTGCACAAGCGATAGGAGCAAATTGAGCAGCACCGTAAGTAGTACCTTGAGCACGGTGAGCAGTACCGAAAGCATCCATTACGAATACGTCGCAAAGAGCAGCATACTTCTTAGCTAAGCTTTCTTCGTTCTTCTTTTCACCCTTGTTGAAACGGCAGTTTTCTAAAACTACTAATTCACCAGCGTTTAATTCAACTGGAGTATCTAAGTAGTCTTTAACTAAACGTACTGGGCAATCCATCTTTTCTGATAAATAGTCTACAACAGGCTTTAAAGAAAATTCTTCGTTGTATTCGCCTTCTGTTGGACGACCAAGGTGAGAAATAACCATAACCTTAGCACCCTTTTCAAGAGCTAACTTGATTGTAGGCATAGTAGCTGTAATACGCTTATCAGAAGTAACCTTGCCATCTTTAACAGGTACGTTTAAATCTGCACGAATTAGAACTCGCTTACCAGCTAAGTCTAAATCTGTCATCTTAATAATTGACATTATTTGATCCCCTTACGGAACGATATAAAAAAATATAAAACCTGTAATAGAAGATAAACTCTTCTATGATTTGTGATAATTGTACTCCATTTTATCTTAACTGTCTTTATTTTCTGATAACAGATAATAAAACATTTTTTCATTTACTTAATGTATTGCAAAAATAATAAGATATATTTCATTCTAATTTTATTTATTAATAATAAACTTTAGCTAAAGTACCACTCTAAAACTTTTACATTTTCTTATTTACTAAAGTTTTTAGGAATACCCAAAATATTAATAGAAAAATATATTGATTACAATTTTAGAAGCTCTTAAAAGAGATATCTATGATAATAAAATTTATAGCTCTTAATACTTTTACACATAATAAAGAAGCTAAACAAATTTTATAAAATCACGAGTTCCATAAAATATTACTATAAAACAAAAATTAAACCTTGGCATAATGAGTAATTTGACGTTTTTCACCATCAAATACAAGGGCTACACGTAGTAATTCCGCTTTTTCAGGTAACACATTACCGTAATCTTTTGCTTTTATTTGTGAAACAGCTTCATCAAGTTTCTTTTTAGCACAGCTTTCGTTTAAAGCATATTTTAACTCAAGCACTATACGGCGATTATCGTAATTTAAGATTATGTCAGCGCGACCTTTAGAGTTTTCTTGTTCCACAAAGATTGGTTGATCTCCAGCTAAAAAACTTACATGCAAACACATCTTAAAAGTTGATTCACTAGTAATTGGATATCGTTCATAACTTATAGTGTTAAATAGAAGATTTAACTTTTCTACCATTTTTTCTACAGTACAGTTACTATAAAATGCTGATTCTGCCTTTTTAGAAAAGGTAGTACCATTAAACATTTTATTGGCTACTAATTTTGATAAAGCTTTTCTTACTTCATTATTAGGAAAAGTTAAATAAACTACATTTCCATCAGGAACTGTTGAATTTAGTGTTAGATATCCCGTTTGGCACATTAATACATTTTGATCTATAGTAAGCAAAGAAGTAGGATTACAAAAATCATCATAATTTATATCTATTGATGTTTCAGTAAATTTGGTAACATCTAAATTATGTGATTCTAAATAGTTTCTTAAAATTAAAGGAATCCCACCATTATCGTACCAATATTCACCATATTTTACTTTTTTTAGCATAAAAAGATCTAAAAAGAAATTATTAACCGACCAAGTTGAAAATACTTTACTTTCAAAATCAGCATCAAAGCAATAACCATTATATTCATATGCTAATTTTTTTAGCACTTGTTCTCTTTGCTCTTCTGTTACTTGTTCAATTGCTATCTTTTGTTCACAAGAAACAGCCAAATTTAAATAGTCATGATAATAAAGTTTTATTTCATCTTTTGTAAAACCACAAATTGTGGCAATACCAGGGAAATAAGATAAATCTTTAATATCAGATCCTACGGAAAAAATACTTACATCTTTTAAACGAGTAACACCAGTTATTCCTAGAAACTTTATTACCTTTTTACCTTTTATTTCAGCATAAAAATCTCTAAAACTTTGTTGAAATTTATTATACAGTTCAGAATTATTTATGTTGGCAGTTAGCTGACAATCATATTCATCAATTAAAATTACTATTTTTTGTCCAATAGAACGTAGACGAGCAAATAATATTTTTAAACATTGGTATGGTTCCCCATAACCAATTTCAAAATCAAAATTATTATCTTCTATAAATAAATTTAAAGTGTCGTAAAAATCTTTACAAAATTTATCAAAATTATTATTTGAAAAATTAAGAAAATTAAGTCTTAATACAGGATACGTTTTTTCTTTCCACTTTTCATATATCCAAGTATCTTTAAAATATTTATCAACTCCACTTTCAAAAAGAGTTGCTATTGTATCTAGTACTGTTGATTTACCAAAACGACGTGGGCGTGAAAAAAAGCTCTACCATAGTTTATAAGCGCATAAATTTCTTTAGTTTTATCAATATAAATAAAACCATCTTCATAAAAATTTTCAAAACTTTCGCCATAAGCTATTTTTTTCATAAAAAAACTCCAAATTTTTATTCGTATTAGTTAAAAAAAATTTTATGTGTTTTTCTTTTAATTTTAAGCTACCGGAACAAAATAGACAATATAGAGAATTTAAAAATTAGAAGTGTTCTTTTATTGTTATGTAATTATAAAATACAGTTTAGAAATCAATAATGCATTTTTTAGTGTGTAACTCTAAAGTTTTATGAACTAAAAATAACCTTATGCTTAGTAACTTATCCACAACAATACTAATTATCATCCACGTAAAAGGATATTTTTAAATTTATAAAATTATTTTCTTAAAATTAACTTAAACTCTAATTCACACTATTTCACGCTAATTCACATGCAAAAAAAACGAGGAATATAAATTTCTTATATTCCCCGTTTTAATCACATCAAACTGTGATTAATAATTAAAATAAGCTTTTTGCAATATTTAAGGCATTTTCAGCTGTAAAGCCATATACCTTAAATAATTCTTCAGCAGGAGCTGATTCACCAAAAGTATCAATACCTAAAACTTTACCGTTTAAGCCTACATACTTGTACCAGAAATCAGAAACACCAGCTTCGATAGCCATACGCTTAATGCAAGAACTTGGAAGAACTGATTCTTTATATTCAGGAGATTGCTTATCAAATACTTCTGAACATGGCATTGAAACAACTCGAACATTCTTACCTTCTGCTTCTAAAGATGCAGCGGTCTTCATTGCTAATTCAACTTCTGAACCTGTTGCAATAATGATTAAATCAGGATTGTTAGTTCCTTCTTTTAATACATATGCACCTTTGTAGATATTAGCAAGTTGAGCGTCAGTTCTATCCATTTGAGCTAAACCCTGACGAGAGAAGATTAACGCATTTGGAGTTTGTTTACTTTCAACAGCAAACTTCCAAGCAGCTGCAGATTCTACTTGGTCACATGGACGCCATGTATTTAAATTTGGAGTTAAACGTAAAGAAGAAATTTGTTCAACAGGTTGATGTGTTGGACCATCTTCACCTAAACCAATAGAATCGTGAGTATAAACGTAAATTACTGGTAACTTCATTAACGCACTCATTCTCACAGCATTCTTAGCATATTCCATGAACATTAAGAATGTTGCGCCGTATGGAATGAAACCACCGTGTAAGTATACACCATTCATGATAGCGCTCATGCCGAATTCTCTTACACCATAGTGTACATAGTTGCCTGATGCATCATCTGGAGTAATTGATTTTGAATTCTTATGCATTGTTAAATTACTTGGTGCTAAGTCTGCAGAGCCACCTAAGAATTCAGGTAATAACGCACCATAAGCATCTAAAGCATTCTGAGAAGCTTTACGGCTTGCAATCTTGGCAGGATTCTTTTGTAATTGTTCAACAAATTCCTGTGACTTTTGCGCCCAATCTGCAGGTAATTCGTGATTCATACGGCGAGTGAATTCTTTTGCTTCTTCAGGATATTGCTTAGAATATTCTGCAAATAAAGCATCCCACTTGCTTTCTTTTTCTGCACCACTCTTACGAGCATCCCATGCATCATAAATATCTTGTGGAATTTCAAATGGACCGTAATTCCAACCTAACTTTTCACGAGTTAAAGCAATTTCTGCATCACCTAATGGTGAACCGTGACAGTTTTGAGTACCTTGCTTGTT
>GL995222.1:106783-113050 GCA_000222855.1 Succinivibrionaceae bacterium WG-1
TATCTTCTGCAAACCAACCTAAAGTCTTACCGTCAATAGAAATACCGTTATCAT
Organism: Succinivibrionaceae bacterium WG-1; assembly: GCA_000222855.1. Lineage (GTDB taxonomy): Bacteria > Pseudomonadota > Gammaproteobacteria > Enterobacterales > Succinivibrionaceae > WG-1. Next base: position 106,838 of record GL995222.1, read on the forward strand.
CCCAAAAAGCAATTAACTTGCCGAGCTTTAAAGTACCAGCAAGAGAACAAGCTTCATGAGAAACGCCTTCCATGTTACAACCATCACCTAAGAACACATAAGTATAATGGTCAACAATATCAAGACCTGGCTTATTAAATTGAGCAGCTAAAACTTTTTCAGCTAAAGCCATGCCTACACCATTAGCAATACCTTGACCTAATGGACCTGTAGTTGTTTCTACACCATCAGCGTAACCATATTCTGGGTGACCTGGAGTCTTTGAATTTAATTGTCTAAATTGCTTTAAATCATCAATTGACATGTTATAACCAGTCAAGTGAAGTAGTGAGTATAAAAGCATTGAACCATGACCATTTGATAAAATAAAACGGTCTCTATTAACCCACTTAGGATCAGCTGGATTATGATTTAAAAATCCACGCCATAAAACTTCGGCAATGTCAGCCATACCCATAGGGGCACCTGGGTGACCAGAATTTGCTTTTTGAATAGCATCCATGCTTAATGCACGAATAGCATTAGCTAACTCTTTACTTGATGGCATTTAAAACTCCTGCGCAACATTAAAGAACAAAATAAAAGGGACAATTCGAATTATCAAAATAGAAAAAACTCTTAAAAACTAAAATCTTAAAATGAATGAAGTAATTATTAAAGAAAATTTCAATATTTTAATATTTTTAGCATAAAAGAGTTTTCAATAATTTTCTAAATATATTTGCTATATTTTTATATAAAAGTACATTTACGAAAATTACAAAAAACAACTTCTACTTTTTCGCAGTGCATTATATCACATAAATTGACAATATTTATTTTAATAACAGACAAATAACAATGAGTTTTTTTCAATTTTTTAGTTTAAATATATAAGGAGATACTTTTAACTATTTTTCTTTTCATTTTATTAATGCACATTATTTGTCGTTATTACATATCTTTTAGATATTTTTCTTCACTATTAAGTAATTGTAGCAATTCATCTTCATTGTACTGTATTAGTACAAAATCATTTATACCCTCATCAACGGGTTCTTCTAACTTCATTTGAGCTTTATCTTCTTCAGAATATAATTTATCAATATCATGTTGCACAACATTTCTGTAAAACCAAGTATCTTGCTTTATAATTATTCGCTCAGACATAATTGAGTCTGCAGGTGCAAACAATTGTCCTGTATTAGAGTAAATTGGACCTTTTAACATAGAATCTACGCCATTGTCCAAATTTCTTTTACGACTTTTAATTCTATAGATTGCATCCCTTGACACAAGCAAACTAAATGGACTTAATTTGATAACATCATCATCTCTACCAAACCAAGATAGTTCTTTATAGTTTATTGTGCCATTAATAATCATTGAAAATAAATAAGAATATACTTTAGAAAAATCTACATCATAAGCTCCCAAATATAATGGTGAGAACTTATTACTTTCATCAGTATATTGACCAATAAAACTTACATTATTAGCTTCAGCAACTTTACACCAATAACATTTCTTTGCAGAACCTGAAATAACATCTATATCAAATCTTTTAATGAATTTACTCAATACATCATCTATATTGCTTAAATTATACTTTTCATCAAGACCTAATACGTGAATAACAGCTTTTGGATTTACAAAATCAACCCCTCGAGCAAAAAAGTTTAATGAATGAATTGATGCAAGTCCTTCATTCATAAAATAACCTATTTGACCTGTTTTTGATTGAATACCTGCAAGCATTCCCAAATAATATTTTTCTAAATAAATTTTTATACTATAGTTTTTTATATTTCTTTCTAATTCTTCTCCGTTAAACACAAAGAAAGATACATCGTTATATTTACGAGTAATATTGTAAAATTCTAAAGTATTACTAAAACCAAGTAAAAAAATATTTCTTACACCTTCTTTATAAGCATTCTCTACTAGCTGGGTAAACTTATTTAAATCAGTTCCAACACCTTCAACTACTGATATCTCAAAATTAGGGAATCTAATGCTAGCCTTTATAAAACCAAGCATATGCGTTTTGGCCTTATCATCATTTCTTATATTTGATTGCAACATCATTAAAATTTTATTTTCATTCTTTTTAGTTTCAACCAAATTATAAATCTGAAGATTTTTATGTCTTTCTACGTAATGGGAAGAAATAAAAAATACACTTGTAATTAAAGCAATACCAAGAGTAAAAAAAAGGATACTATATTTAGAGTGTCTTAAGAGAAAATTTTTAATCTTCTGAATCATGATATTCTTCCACCCCATCTACGAACCAGGACATCCCATAAATTAACTCTTCATGTGAAACTTTTTGTTGTCCAGGAACCCTTAAATTCCCCTTGTTATCATATAAAGGTCCCCAAAATAAATCACAATCTTCGTCACTTAGACATTGTAGTTCCATGGAAACATTATTTTTAATTTCTATAGGTAAATCATTTTTGATACTAAATTTGGCAATTCCTGTATGCAATGGGAAGAGCATAATACCGCCATCAAAACCATAATCTAAAACTGCTCTCACTAGTCTTTGGTAAACATTACTCCAGTCCCATGTTACAGACGCAATTGATGCACTCACAAAATCATTATCTTTCTTTACATGATAATTAATAACCTTTAAATGATTTTTTCTGCAAATTGTTCTACTTCGTTACCAGACATGTGATAAGTCCACACTGTTAGTTGATGATCTTTATCATAAACTTTATTAAGAAATCTATCTAAATCCTGGGTTATTTTATCCATACTAAACACAACAACTGTTGCAGAAGGTCGAATTCTTTTTACTCCTAAAGTAAAAGCATTTACTCCTTGCATTGTTTCAGGAGTCTTTTTATAAATTAAGTAACCAATGCGACCTGTTTTGGTAACACTTCCTGCTATCATTCCAGAAATATAACGAAGATAATACATTTCTGTACCGATACTTACAACATTACTTCTTGGAATTACATTTTTATCAACAACTGAAACAAAATATATATTAGGATATTTAACGGCTGCTTCATTGACACAATTTATGTAATAATAAGATGGAGCAAAAACAACATTACCACCACGTGAAACAAAATCATCGATTTGTGGTAAGCATTCTTCAGTCTTTACAAATTCATGCACTTCTGTAACTACATTTCTTTGCATTAAAACGCCTTTAAATCCATTAAAATGGCTTTCACTCCAACCATGATCTTTATGACTTTTAGGAAGTAATAACAACAAAGATGGTTTGCTATCTCTATATATAAATTCATCATGTATAGAAATGTCTACATCTGATTTGTAATACAAGATAAATGCAGATGCAGCAAAAATTATTGAGAAACAAAACAATATAACATATGCAAGAGTAGGAATCCTTATCATTTATTCTTCTTCTCCTACTTTATCTACAAACACTTCATCTTTTGTAAGTAACTCTTCAAAATCAGCAACAGGTATTGGTTTAGAGTAGTAATATCCTTGGCAATATTCACATTTACAAGATTTTAGTAAATTCTTCTGAGGTAAAGTTTCCACCCCTTCAACAAGAGTATGTATATTAAAATGCTTAGCAATCAACGCAATATCTTTAATAATTATTATTGACTTAGGATCTGTTACTTTGGCTCTATCAACAAATGACTTATCAATTTTTACATTGTCAAAAGGCATTACCGATAAAGTTTGATAATGAAGAATATCCTGTACCAAAATCGTCCATTGACAATTTAAAACCTATTTTCTTAATTTGTGTTAATAAATCTATTACATGTACAGTGTCACCTACTGTGGCAGATTCCGTAATTTCAATATCAATATATGGTATTAAATCTAAATCGTTTTCCACTTTCTTACGAAGTTCTGATACTAAATTAGGATTTAAAAATTGTACTTGTGACAAGTTAACAGAAACAGGAACCAACTTCATACCATTGCTTTTCCATTTTCTTAATAAAGCTAATGTTTCATCAAACACATAGTTATCTATTGCAGCAATGGAACCGTTTTTTTCAAAAATAGGAATAAACTTAAATGGCGGAATTATACCTTGACCGCGATAATTCCAACGAACTAAAGCTTCTGCCCCAACGAGCTTATTAGTTTCTAAATCATATTTAGGTTGCAAGAAAACTAAGAAATCTTTACTTTCAAGAGCAGGTTGGAGTTCATTTTCAAAAACACTATTAGCTTGAATTTCTTCTCTAAACTTAGGACTATAGAAGTAAATTCTATTTTTAAACTGGCCTCTATATTCCTTAGACTTATTTTTGGCAGAAGCTGCTATAGCAATAGCACAATTATCTAAATAAAAATCTAATAATTCATCATTAATTACTGTTTTTTCATCTTCAATGTATTCTGCAACTCCACAAGTATATACAGCCTTAAAATCAACAGTATCAACAGTATCAATTTTGTCAAAGCTTTCTGTTAATATATCTTTGATATCTTCGTTTCCATGGGTTGCGATTAACAATACAAAGAAATCTTGAACACGAGATATAAATACATGTTCATCGGTAAGTTTTCTAAAATAATTTGCAACATTCATTTCAAACTTTTCAGCAACTTTAAATCCATATAATCTAGATATCCAGTTATAGTTTGAAATTACAAGCTTCACAATATAAAGATTATGATTGTTAGGCTTACTCGCTAAACTCATTTCTTTAAACTTAAGACGTAAACTTGATTTATTAGGAAGTTGAGTGAATTCGTCTACGTAAGCTAAATTATGAATAGATTTCTTACTAGCATTAACTGTAAATTCGTAATATATCAACAAGATAACAACTACTAATATAAAGCATATAGCAAATACCACGAACATAATTAAAATAGAATTTATTCTGCTATCAAATGCTGCTGCAGAAACAACATTTAAGTAATAAAAACCATCATAATTAGTATTAAGTACAGTTACATAGAATTTTTGCAAATCATCACTTTGAAATAAAAATAACTGATTTGCATTACGACCTAAGAAGTTTTTATAATAGTTAGCAGTTCGTTCCGCGTTATCTTCATCATCAATTCCATCTTGTGACAATAAATTTCGCACATATACCATTACTTCATATGGAATCTTCTTGTTAATTGTAAAATCATTAATGTGTACGATTTTATCAAAATCATGTGAAAGAAAGCTAAAACGAGATTTATTTAAACTAATAACTCTATTATTACCATTATCTAGATAGCGTAACCATTCTGTTTCTGTAATACGAACAAACAAAATATTGGAGATATAGTCAGCCGTGTAAACAGGAACTGCAATAATGATATCATAATAAGAATTGTCTAAATCAGGAACATAACCAACGTATGCCCCCTTCCTTAGACCTGCAATAATTTTTTGAATTTCACCATCAGGTAATTGAAATCCATAAATACTTTTACCATAGATGTCTGCAACACCAACATCTAAAAATCCAACAACATTTTTTAATCCATCAGCAACAGGTTGATAAACTTTATTACTACCTATTTGATTCTCAGACAATGATCGAGACGCTATTTTTAAATACTTTATGATGTCGGTGATGCTTTTATTTATATTATTTAATTCGGAAGTAGAAGCCAACTGCATTTGTTGCTTTGCATAGTCGAACATCACCTTCTCTAACTTATAACGGTAAGTTAAAGAAAATCCAATTAATGTGCATACCAATACTATTACAACAATAATAGATTGCTTATATGAAATAAGTTTATTAAAAAATCCAAGCATAGCTATATCTCATCAAAAAACTATTTACAAACCTCAGTTCGTTAAATTATTTTTTGAATAAACAAGTTAAACTATCGATGAATTTAATTCGATGATTTACTATTCATAAAAATTCAGCATTTTTTAAAACTTAAATAAATTTTGCATCAAAATTAAAAATGAAAGGAAATAAGAAAAATACGCATATTAGGAATAAAATTTTTAATATATTCCATATCGTTATAAATAAGACCAAGCTATCAGTGACAGCTTTATATTAAAAATAAAAACAGATAAAAATAAGACTTTTCAGATTTAAGTAACTAAAAAAATTCAAGTACACTTAAAACTATATTTACCGTAAATCTTTCGAATTATAGATAAAACTTTATTCTATTTTTATTTAATATTTTTCTATTTCGTCGCATCTCTTTTTCTTTATTTTTTCACTACATTACATAAGTTTTAATATAGTATCCAAAATAATGATTGTTATTTTTCCTCATCTCAATGAAGAAAAC
>GL995222.1:113665-115174 GCA_000222855.1 Succinivibrionaceae bacterium WG-1
ATTTTAATTTTATATATCTAAATTTTTAATCATGAATGAAATTAATTCACCATAAAAATCAAATCATAATTTTTGCTTATAAAAAACATTTTATTTATTTTTATTCACCAGAAAAAGAGAGAAAATACATAAGAATAAATATGTAAATATCACTCTAATCCACAGTAAATACTAGTATTTACAAATATGTAAATTTTTTATTCACAAACAAAAATTGATAATAGTATTTTAAATTTTCACAATATAAAAAACTAAAAAATGACATAGAAATTATTCAATATTTCAAATTTATTCACATATTTGTTATTAGCTACGTTAAAAAACAAACTTGTTAATAACTTTTTATACTTATTTATAACTTATTTATAACCAACCTAATTTTCAGCAACTGAAATTTTTTATCAAAATCATTATGTTGAGATAAATATTGTATGTGTGATATAATTCAAATAACCTCCCAGTATTTATCAATAAAGCATCTATTTTCATCTCCATAAAATAAGAATAAACAAGAATTTTAATCGGAATATTTCAAAAAAATGACAAAATTATTTACCTCTGAATCAGTTTCAGAAGGACATCCTGACAAAATAGCTGATCAAATATCAGACGCAGTCCTTGATGAAATTTTAAAACAAGACGACAAAGCTCACGTTGCATGTGAAACTTTTGTTAAAACAGGTATGGTTTTAGTTGGTGGTGAAATCACAACTACAGCTTGGGTTGACATCGAATCACTTGTTAGAAAGGTTGTATGTGATATTGGCTATAACCACTCTGATATCGGCTTTGACGCTAATTCATGTGCAGTATTAAATGCTATCGGTAAACAATCTCCTGATATCAATCAAGGTGTATCAAGAGCAGATCCTTTATCACAAGGCGCAGGTGACCAAGGTTTAATGTTTGGTTTTGCATGTGATGAAACTGATGTATTTATGCCTGCTCCTATAACTTATGCTCATCGCTTAATGCGTAAACAAGCAGAAGTTCGTAAAAGTGGTAAATTACCATGGTTAAGACCTGATGCAAAGAGCCAAGTAACATTTATCTATAATGATGATGGCTCTATTCAAGGTATTGATACAATTGTGCTTTCAACTCAACATGATGAAACAGTTTCTAACAAAGAAATTCATGAAGGAGTTAGAGAAGAAATTATCAATAAAGTTATACCTGCAAAATGGTTAACACCAAAAACTAAATACTTTATTAATCCAACTGGTAGATTCGTAATCGGTGGTCCTATGGGCGACTGTGGTTTAACAGGCCGTAAGATCATCGTTGATACCTATGGTGGTTATGCTAGACACGGTGGTGGTGCATTCTCAGGAAAAGACCCATCAAAAGTGGATAGAAGTGCAGCATATGCTGCTCGCTATGTTGCTAAAAACATCGTAGCTGCTAAACTCGCAAAGAAATGTGAAATTCAAGTTTCTTATGCAATTGGTGTTGCCGAACCTGTATCAATATCTGTAGATACTTTTGGCACAGGTGTTGTTTCTGAAG
>GL995222.1:115719-120368 GCA_000222855.1 Succinivibrionaceae bacterium WG-1
ACAAATTATTAAAGAAGTATTCGATTTAAGACCTTATGGCTTAATTGAAATGCTTAAGTTAAAGCGTCCTATCTACTTCCAAACAGCTGCTTACGGCCACTTTGGTAGAGAAGAATTCCCTTGGGAACAAATTGATAAAGCAGAAATTCTTCGTCATTTAGCATTAGAACACTAATATTTTTTACAAAAATATTGCACAACATCATTTGCTAATATGATAAAAATAGCACCTTCAATTCAATTGTAGGTGCTATTTTATTCTCTGAAATTTTATATTATTTTTAATCTATAGTTCTTTCATATTTCAATTTTGAGTTAATAGTTCTTTCTCAGAAAATTACCAACTCAAAATCACAAGTAATTAAATTAAGGAAATTCCTAGAAAATGAAACTACTTAGATACAACTTCTTGTCTTAAACGAATAACTTTATCTGAAAAATTGTCACTCTTAACCATGTTTTCAACTTCATCTAAAGTAACATCTTTAGGATTATAAGTAACTACATACACAGTATCACCAACTTTTAAGTAGTTATTTTGACCAAATTCAGTATAGCGAGTTGCACCAATAGTAATTAATGCTTGATTAGGCTTACCACAAGCAAGAAGGTAGTCATGAATATTATTCATCGGACCTTCATCCTTTTGGTTATTCATCTTATCAATTAACCATGCAGTTAACTTTTCATAATTATAATTATAATCAGCAACCGCACTATCAACGCCGTAAGCATAAACCACATTATCTCTCTTTATAAAAGAAGCGATACGTAAGTCATTTAAGACTCCGTCTTTAGTAAATGAATCTAAATCATTAAATTTAGAACCTACACCTTTGGTTGAATCCCCCCAATTCTTCTTCTCGCAAATCTTTTTAGCGCCTTTTCTACGAATTGAACTATCATTAAAAACAGAATACTTTGAAGGATTTAAAGCGATAACTTCATTATTTTCGTTATACACTACATCAAATATAATACAAATTTCAGGTTCCATTTGAAGATTATCCCCATCTCCACTTGGAGCTACTAATTTTTCATCAGAAATAGGATATTGTGATAAAAAAGAATAGCTACCTAATTCTCCTTTTGGATTAGGAAGATAGAAAGGGAAAACAGCCTTAGGAGCGGTACTTTCAACTACCTTAACACTTGTAAAATCACTTGCTTCACCAGCTTGTTCTAAGTGACCTGCAAAATTTCCAGCCACACCTAAACCAATCATATTCTTTAAATTCATAAAAACACCTATTTTTATTTAAGAAAAAATGTACCTTAAAAAACTTAATCTAAAATACCAAAGTATACAAATTTATACATTTGTTATTTTTTCTTTAAAAAATCTTGTTACCACAATAATTAAATATCAAACATAGTATTAGATATTTAATCTCAATTAAACACTTTAGTTATTATAACGAACATTCACTCACAATGACGCAAATTTTTAGCTACTTCGAAATAGTTTATTACTTTAGAAAAATAAACTTCCTAAAAAATAATAAATTACAAATATCTTTTATTACCCACCTATAAAGGTCCTAAGTAAAAAGATTTTCCTCGAAAACGTGTTTACTAATACAGAATTTTTCTGTATATATGGTATAATAAATATACTTTTAATATATAACAATATTTTAGATATTTTAAATGTCATTAAAAATAAAAATGAACTAAAAAATAATTTTTGGTTCAAAGTACCAAGAGTCATAATTGAAAGAGCTTAAAAGAGAAATATTCTTAAAAAATAAATACTCAAATCAGCCCAAAATGAGAATAGTTCAGTTAGCTATGACTACATATTTTCTAAAGATAAGGTAAAAATAATTGTAATAAAAAATGTTTTTTAGAAAAAAAAGAAGAAAGAAAAAAAACAAAAAGAGAAGCTTAAGTTTTCGAATACTAAAAAGCCACTCTCATAATCACACTTGTATATGTAGTTAATTTACAATGGCGCTTTCACGATTCTTTTGCAGGCACCATAACCCCTATTTATAATAAATATGAAAAACAAATTAGACATACCCTTTCCAAGGTAAACAAATTTTCTGATAGTCAAATTTGGGAATTTAGTAAGGAACTATTTACAAATTCTAGCATTGATACTTCAATAACCCTTCAAGAAAAAGAAGTCTCAAAAAACAACAATAAAGATAATAATTTATCAAATATCAAAAATACCAACAAAACAACAATAAATAATAATGTAACTAATTCTCAAAATAAAAATTTGAGTTCAAAGTTAAATGATAAAATCACTAATTTATCTCCTTTAATAAATTTTAGAAAAGCTCAAGGATATTTAACAAACATATATAACCAAATGCCCAACAAATTAGGCCCCAAGGAAACTTTTTATTGTCATTGTCCCATGAAGATTGTTAACAATAAGTTAGTACCTGATTTAAAAAAATGCGGTTATACTCCAGGAAAATTCAAGAAAAGAGCTCAAAGAATCGAATGGGAACACATAGTTCCTGCTTCTTGGTTTGGGGCAAGATTAAAATGTTGGAAAACAGGTGGTCGGAGAAATTGCCAAGGTGATCCAAAATTTGTAAAATTTGAAGGTGATATGCATAACTTAGTTCCATCTGTTGGCGAAATAAACGCAGTAAGATCTAATTATAGATATAGTGAATTCACCAAAAACTCTAGCACCAAATATGGAAAATGTTACTTTGTAGTTAGTGAATCTTTTCCTAAAGCCGTACAACCTGCAAATTATACCAAAGGATTTATCGCAAGAACCTTTTTATATGTGTTAGAAAATTATAAAATAAGCATAAATTCCCGAGATCGTAAAATGATGGAAATTTGGAACAAAAATATCCACCAACAAAACAAGAATGCTACCGCAATCAACAGATTGCCAAAATACAGCACCGTGAAAACAGATTTATTTCGGAAAAGTGTAAAAAGCAATAAAACCAAGGATTTACAAAAAACGATGCGTACTATTAGAATTTATGAACCTCAACCTATACAAGTTGACAACCTTATAGAATTAAGTGAAGATGGCGCGGCTCACGTAGAACGAGTGTTACGCATGCGTGAAGGAGAAGAAATCACTTTATTCAATGGACAAGAATTAGTTGAATATCCATCAGAAATAGTAGAATGTACTCGTAAAAAAGTAGTAGTAAAAGTAAAAGAAGCCGTAAATAAAGATATCGAATCTCCTTTAAAAATTCATCTCGGTCAAGTTATTAGTCGTGGTGATAAAATGGATTTCACCATTCAGAAAGCAATAGAGTTAGGAGTAACAGAAATAACCCCCCTATTATCAACTCGTTGTTCTGTAAAATTACCTAAAGAACGCTTTGATAAGAAAAACGATTCTTTTCAAAAAATAGTAATTTCCGCATGTGAACAATGTGGTAGAACTTTTGTTCCTAAAGTTAACCCTATTTGCTCCCTTGATGAATTCTTAAATCAGCCTAATAATGATCTTTGCTTAACCTTAAATCCTTATTGTCAAACTCATATTAAAGATTTAAAACTTTCTTCACCAAATTTAAGAATCATTATTGGACCTGAAGGTGGCTTTTCTGATGAAGAAGTAATAGCTGCTCAAAAAGCTAATTACCAAGATGTATTATTAGGTCCTAGAATATTACGAACAGAAACAGCAGCTTTAGTTGCGATTAGTATTTTACAAGCAAGTTTTGGAGATATTTAAATAAATGATGAATAGCACTTTTTCATTTAAAAATCTAGCATCAATAGAAGGACACTTCTTAGTAGCATCTCCTAGACTAAATGGTACCTTGTTAGAGCAAAAGCTTATTTTAATGACTAGTAAACATCCTCGTTTAAAAGCATTAAATGGCCTTATATTGAATGCACCTTTACCTAACATTCAAGATGAATTAAGACTTTTTGATGACCTCCATCTTGAAATAAAAAATCAACATAAATTTATTAGACGCCCCGTATATAAAGGCGAGTTAAAAAAAACAATTCCATCGGTATTTGTTTTGCACAATAATACCAACGACAATCGTTTTATAGCAACTTCAAAAATCAATGATGAAGTTTGTATTACAACTTCTTTAGATTGCTTAAAAAAAATTGCTGCAGAACAAGATTTATTAGATGATTATAAAATATATGTTGGCATGTCTTCATGGACGATCGAACAACTAGAAGATCTAATTAAGTTCGGTTATTTATTTCCTGTGCCATTTAACTATGATTTATGTTTTAGAGTCCCTGCAGAACATCAATACAGACAAGCAATCAGTTATTTAAGTTATAATATTGAAACTATTGATTTAGGACCACTTCCTGAACAAGATAAAAAAATTCGTACATATATTGGTGCCGAATCAAATAAAGATTTTTTACAAAAAATTTTTAAGATGTAATCTTACATAAACATAATCTTATAGTAAAAAAATAAAATTTGGATAATTTTATATAACATCTAAAAAGGATATCTCTAATGACTTCTAATACTAATAATTATAAAGATTTACTTGCTAATTTAGAATTAGGTCATAAAAGTAAATATGAAACAAAGTATAATCCCAATTTAATTCAGAAAATACCTAGAAGTTTAAATAGAAATACCTTAGATATAAAAATCCCTTTTTATGGTTTTGATCTATGGCATCTATATGAAGTTTCATGGCTAAATCAAAAAGGTA
>GL995222.1:120661-133265 GCA_000222855.1 Succinivibrionaceae bacterium WG-1
AAATCTTTAAAATTATATTTAAATAGTTTTAATCAAACTAAATTTAAAGATCTTAATACTGTAATACAAACTATTACTAAAGATTTATCAAACGCTATTGAAAAACAAGTAGATGTTAAGCTTTTTTCAATTGCTGATTCTTTAAAACAAAGCATCTCTGCACTTAACAATAATTTTAAAGATTATATTTGTTTGGATAATGAAGACATCGAAGTAACAGAATATGATATTAATGCCAATCTTTTACAAAAAGATCCTACTAAATCATCACAAATAGTGTCAGAACAAGTATACTCAAATTTATTAAAATCAAATTGCTTAGTAACAGGACAACCTGATTGGGGTAGTGTTTTTATATCCTATGAAGGTGAAGCTATTAATCATCAATCATTATTAAAATACATTATTTCAATGCGAAACCATAATGAATTCCATGAACATTGTGTGGAACGTATATTTACTGATTTAGCTAATAGTTTTAAATTAAATAAATTAGAAGTTCGAGCCTACTACACAAGAAGAGGTGGTGTTGATATCAATCCTGTTCGTGCAATGAGTCAACCAAGCCAATATAGTTTACGTTTGATAAGACAGTAAATAAATTTTAGGTTTGGTATCGTAAAACACAGTATCGCCAAAAATATAAAAGATACTTACAAAAAAGATACCTCACCTATGTAGATGATTGTTATTTCTTGATAAGGTTTATATGCTTTCAGTTGCTTTACTCTCTATGTTATTACCAACATACTCTGATGGTAAATTTAGTAACATAAATGAAGATATAATATTTGCCCAACAACTAGAAAGCACAAACCCTTATACTTGTATAAATATAACTGAAAAAATTTTAATTACAGATTCTATCAATATAGATGACAGATCTGCTAATAATAAAAATGAGCCTATAGTTTTATCTCAACAAGAAAAAATGTATGCTCTAAATACTTTAGCATCATGTCAAATAGCCTCTAATCAAATAGAAGAAGCTAAAAACATCTTAAAAATTATCTTTCAAATAAAACCTAAAAATAAGCAAGAAGAACAAATTAAAATACTTGCTGAATACAATAAAGAACGTATAAAGCTTATAGAATTACCAACTCTTCCCAAGCTAAGTGAAAATAATTTTAGTAATCAAATTCATGACTTTAGAGGTCCATTAAATATTGATGAATTAAGATATTATTCACAGTTAATGAATACTAATGTTCATACTTATTTAGGAAATTATTTAACAGCAAATAAAGCTTTAGACAATTTTTTAAGTAATAAAATTCTTGAAAAACCTGAAGCTTTTCATTTAAAAGTCAACACCTTACTTAGCTATGCTTTCTTCTGCCAAAAGATGAAAGCAAACGATAAAGCCTTACAATTATTATTACAAGTATATGACCTTTATGATTCTAAACAATATAATTATGCTAAAGCAATTATAGCCAAAGAAATTGCAAGCGCTCTTTTTGACTTAGGATATATCCATGAAGCTGTAAATTATCAAAAAATTAGTATCAATTTTTTGAAAAAGAGCCTAAATCTTTAAAACAATTTGTAAAAGAATTAGGAACTTTAACTAGGTATGAAGCAACCATAAAAGATAATAGTAACGCATATACTATGCTACTAAAAGCCGAGTTATTGTTTAATAGTATTGAAACATCATTGTTAAACAAGGCTTCAATTGCAAAAGACTTAGCATACACATGCACTAACTTAAATGATATCAATAGAGCTATAAAGTATTACACTATTTCTAGCAATATATATCAATCTGAAAAACAAATCTCAGAATACATTTATACAAGTTTAAACTTGGCTAGTCTCTATATAAAACAAGGACAAACCAATAAAGCTTTTAAAATACTAAATGATATAAAAACACTCAATACAGAATTTAATGAAGAACAAAAAACTCAATATACTTTAGTACAGACAGAATATCTCGCTAATAAACATAATTATGCCCAAGCATATAATAATGTAAAAAAACTAGTTGAAAATTTAAATTCAAAAGCGTTTTACTATAATAATAACGAAGCAATAAGTGAATTAAATTTATCAATAAAAACCAATAAAAAGTCCAACGAAAAAAACAGTATAGAGACAACAACTCAAAACATCATAGAAAACATTGAAACTGAAAATTTTATCGTAAAATATGCAACTCATATTACGATTACAATGTTGGTGTTAATTTTAGCGTTATTGTTGTTTATTTCTTCGTTAAAACGCAAATATTTAAATATAAAGGAACAACTTAGCCACTTTGAAGAAGTTCGTTCACCTCTATCAGACAACTCTAATGAAAATGTATTTTTATCATATTTAATAAAAGAAAACTTTAAAAATAAAATAAATCATCCTACTGATGAACCTATTATTCCTCAAGAAAAACTAATTTATCACATCTACATTCCTGCATTTAATGAAATGGCATTGAAATTAGGTAATGAAAAAACAAAGCAAAACCGCAGAGTTTTACTTGATAGATTAGTTAACTATATTGAAGAAAACTTAGGAGAATTGTTTGTTATTACCGATTCAAGATTCATAATTATCTTAAATAAAAATGCAAATGAAGATGTTACAGATTCTTGCAACAATTTTTCCAAAAAAATCTCTGAATTACTATTAGAAATTCAAGAAAATGAAATTTTTTCATTTGGAGTAGTTGAATATCCTTTCATCTTAAATAATACTCTCAAACTAAATGAACAAAAATTACTTGAAATAAGTTTAATAGCATTAAGTGGAGCCAATGAACTTACAATAAGAAATCAAACACCTAGTTGGGTTGTTTTAACAGCTGTTCAAGTATCAAAAAACATCACCTTCTCTGGAAATATGCGAGAAGCAACATTAGAAGCTTTTGAACGTAATTTATTACACTATACTACTTCAACAGGTGATAAAGACCTAGATTGGAATCAAATATTATCTAATTAGCTATCTCATCTTTTCTATTGCATGAAGATTCCAACAATTACAGTTCTAGCAAAATTTCTCGCACAATTTCAAATGAATAAATAAATTCAAAGAATTATTTCACTATTAGAAAAAACAAAAGAAAAAGAAAATAAATAAAGAAATTGAGATAAAATTTAAAAGAAAATAATCAGGATTTAAAGATTTTTAAGAAATAAGAAAGAGAGGATTTAAGAGAAATGCACCATTTCATAGAATGGTGCGGGAAGAGAGACTCGAACTCTCACACCTAGGGCGCCAGAACCTAAATCTGGTGCGTCTACCAATTTCGCCATTCCCGCACAACTGGGGTGGCTGATGGGGTTCGAACCCACGACAACTGGAATCACAATCCAGGACTCTACCAACTGAGCTACAGCCACCAATTCTATTGTCTTTGAAACAAGCTTGCCTAAATGGCGCGCCCTGCAGGAGTCGAACCTGCGACCCACGGCTTAGAAGGCCGTTGCTCTATCCAACTGAGCTAAGGGCGCAACCCCTAAAGAACTGGTCGGTGATGTAGGGTTCGAACCTACGACCCTCTGGTCCCAAACCAGATGCGCTACCGGGCTGCGCTAATCACCGACTATGTCGTTTCAACGATGCGTATATTAAAATACTACTAAGCTTTAGTCAACTATTTTTTATTTTTTAATTTTGTTTAAATTTTAAACATTTATATCGTAAAAAATCAAAATTTTGACCATTTTTACTACAACATTTATAAAATTAATTTTTCTAATATTTTCAAATGTTATTAAGATTTTAATATTAAATACAAATTAATAAGTGGTAATAATTGTCCATATTCATTTGCATTGTTAAAATAGGCACAACAAAAACCAAACTCCCATTATTTTTGAATGTATTTTCAATTAAAATTAAAATTAGAGAATAACATGGACTCTTTTTATAACTTTCTACCAATTTTAGGAATTATGTGTGTAGCTGGTATTTCTGCTGGCTTTTTAGCAGGATTGCTTGGGGTTGGTGGTGGTATTATATTTGTACCGGTATTACATATTATTTTCACTTCGTTCTTTAAAATGAATGCAGGTGATTCTATAAGCCTCGCTACTGCTACTTCACTACTTTGCATGATTCCCACAACTTTATCTTCTTGTCTTGCACATTTTAAAAAACAAAATGTTGACACTGCATTAGTAAAACGTTGGATTGTATTTTTAATTATAGGTATTATTTGTGGTCGTCTCCTTTCTGGATTATATGGTGGCTTATGGCTAAGTGTATTATTTGGATGTATTTTACTATTAGCTGCTGCCAATATGATTTTATTTGCAAATAAAAAAGCTTTATTTGATTCACTACCATCTTTAAAAATTCAACGAATTATTGCGTTCTTCATTGGTTCTATATCTGTAATGCTTGGTATTGGCGGAGGAACATTAACAGTTCCTACCCTTACTCTATTTAATTTTGATCCTAAAAAAGCTATCGGTTCTGCCGCATGTATTGGTTTCTTAATTAGTATTCCCGGAGCTGTTGTTACCATTATTACAGATTTAATGCTTTATTGTTTCGATGATAATTTTACCAAAGCTCACAACGCCCCTCCTCTTACTTTAGGACATGTTTGTTTCTTAGCTGTTATTGCTATTATTCCATTCTCAATGGCTGTAGCCCCTTTAGGTGTAAAAGTTAATAAATTATTAAATCCTATTACTATTAAGAGATTATTTGCTTTATTGCTTATTTTTACAGGCACAAAAATGCTTTTAGGTGGTTTACAAATATTTTAAAGCTATAAACATTTAGAACAATAATGAAAAACTAAATAAAATTGGTTTTATATTCAGAATTTAAAGCACTACAATAATATGTAGTGCTTTTTTATAGGAAAAATTATAGCTGTTGCTTCTAACTTATTTCTTGAATAATGTTAATAGCAAATTAAATCAAAGTTATTTCTTCAAAATTCTATCAATAACTAATTGATCACTTGCAGAAACATTTTTGAAATCTCGTGACATAATCTTTAAAGCCGTTATATTGACATCAAATAACCACTCTATACTATGCGTACGACTTTTCTTTTTAGAAATCATGTAGTTCGCTTTTACAGGAATAACATACTCACTTCTTGTAGATGAAGCTAAGTATTTATTAATCATAAATATCGCAATATCACTTTTGATGTTCTTAAAAGTAGTAGAATCAAGTTTAGGTAATTTGGATAAATCTAGAAGTTCAATATTTTTATTACTACGTTTCCAATGTTTTAAACCCAAACGAAATTTTAGAGATTCTAAAACATCTTGTTTAGAACCTGACAAACGTCCTTCTGTAGAACACCAAAATAGATTGTCTGATTCTTTCTTTAATACAAAATCGTTAAATTCAATCTGTGGTAAGTTTTTAGATTGCAATAACTCATATCCAAAATCATATTTTAGAGTTTTAAGTATTTCTTTTTTGGTACAAACAGAATTATCAGCCCCACAAGCCGACAAGAAAAGACATAAACTCCCAATTATTAAATTTTTTAATATATTCATTTATAGTTATTATATTTTAGCTAGCAACATATCATATTTTGTTATTTGGTACTTATGATAATGTTATCGGCAACAAAGCTTAAAAACTTAAAAAAATTACCTAAAAGTTTATTTTATGAACCTCTGATAACCTACAAGGCCTTAATTACAATTATATCTTGTACTAACTATTTTTTTTTATTGTTTTTAGTTGATTATTTTTTATATTAGCTTTTCAATTACTTTTAAAGTTTTTCCAATTTTACTTTAAACAAAAATCAGCTTTTCTTTGTTTTTATTTTTTATTTTTGTTTAAGTGTATAATATACGCAAATTTCATTTAATACTATCAAAGGAACCCAAATGACTGCACAAATTATTGACGGTAAGGGAATTGCAGCTTCAATCCGTGAAAAACTAGCTAATGAAGTTGTCAAATTACAGAATTCAAGTTCACGTATCCCTTGTCTTGCTGTTATTTTAGTTGGTAGCAATCCTGCTTCTCAAGTTTATGTTAATAGCAAAAGAAAGGCTTGCGAAGAAATTGGATTTATTTCTAAATCATATGATTTAGACGAATCAACAACACAAGATTATCTTTTAAAGTTAATCGAAAGTTTGAACAATGATGATACTGTAGACGGAATTCTTGTTCAATTACCTTTACCACAACATATCGATTCAACTCTAGTTATTGAAGCGATTGCACCAAATAAAGATGTTGATGGTTTCCATCCATACAATGTTGGTCGTTTAGCACAAAGAATTCCTGCATTACGTTCATGCACTCCGAAGGGCATCATGACTCTTATAAAGAGCACCAAGCAAGATATTCTTGGTAAAAATGCAGTTGTTGTTGGTGCTTCAAATATTGTTGGTAGACCAATGACTCTTGAATTTCTTCTTGCTGGTTGTACCACAACTTGTACCCATAGATTTACAAAGAACTTAAGAAGCTTTGTAGAACAAGCTGAAATTTTAGTAGTAGCAGTAGGCAAACCTAACTTTATTCCAGGAGATTGGATTAAAGAAGGCGCGATTGTTATTGACGTAGGTATTAACCGTCTTGAAAACAAGAAACTTTGTGGTGACGTTGACTTTGAAGTCGCAAAAGAAAGAGCTTCTTTCATTACTCCTGTGCCTGGTGGCGTAGGTCCTATGACTGTTGCATCTTTGATGGAAAATACTTTCGAAGCATACCTAGCTCATGAAGCTAAATAATAATCAACAAAGTAAATAAATAAAAGCCATATCTATTTTGATATGGCTTTTATTGACAACTAAATTCAATGAATATTATTTGTTAAGGTAACATAAAAATATCCAATATAACATTTTGACATCTACCTTATAATTTTCATTACACAGAAACACCCTATTTTTTAGGCTTGTCCGAAAGTTTTATATTAACATTTGAACCATCAAGATAACGGCTTTCTTTTATCATTGATTTAGTTCTTTCTAAAAATATTTTGTAACCATCAGAATTAAAATACGCCTCTTTTGCTTTCTCGTCTTTGAAAAGCAAGAAACTATGTATTTTATCAGGATTTCCTAGTTCACTATTTGCAGCCATAAAAAGTACAGAATCTTCAAAATTAACAGCTCGTATATATTCCTCTCTTAATAATTTTCTAAAATCTTCTACTACTTCCTGTTTAGGTTCAACATATGTAAGTCTCGATGCATTACCTACCAATCCAGCATCCTTTGAGTATATAACTATAGAATCTGTATAAATAAAATGAAGATCTCGTAGAAAAGGACGACGTCCATTTAAAAAACTTGCAAACGTTGTTTTTCCAACATGAATATCATAATCTTTAGCACTTCTATAAACTTCCAAATATATTCCAGTGTCAGGAGCATTTTGGGGATTAAAACCGTAAATTAAATAGGTTCCTTCTTCTTTTGGCGTCTCTGGAGCCACAAACTTTGTGGCAAACTTACCAATTTCTCCAAGATTTCCAGGCGTAGAATTTAAAACAGACCACTGTACAATCATAGGAGAATTATCTATATTTCTTATTTCATGACCAAGTGCGTTATCTGACGCATTCACTTGTACTTGCATAGAAACTCCTGCTAGAAGTGCCCAAAAACTTAATCGTTTCATATATTTTTTTAACATATTGTTTATACCCAAAACGCTATTATATAAATACGCCAAACTATTTGTTAATAACAATTTAATTACATTAAAAACATAATATTATTAGCTTTCCTAAAATACTAAGAATTAACAAATAATTTCCAAAAGTCATTCACATTTATTATATATAGCCAACTTACTCAAAAAAAAAAAAAACAACCTCTTTACATTTTCAATGTTCCGAGGTGATTTTTGTAATAACTTAAAATAAGAATTTAAAACAACAACTTTAAAGTGTAATTACATCAAAATTAACTTCAGGATTTACATCCTTTTGATAATCAACTTCAGGTAATTCAAAACCAAATAAACGTAAGAAATCACGCTTATAATTATTGTAATCTGTTAATTCCTTAAGATTTTCTGTAGTAATCTTAGGCCATAAAGCACGACATTCATTTTGAACTTTATCATCTAATTCCCATGAATCCATTCTGATGCGATCTTTATCATCAGTTTCAAAGGTATCTTTGTTCAATACAGTATTAAACATTCTAAAGATATGATCAATCACTTCTTCATGAACACCTTGATCTTTCATAATCTTAAAGCACATTGAAATATATAGAGGCATTACAGGAATTGCTGATGAAGCTTGAGTTATAACTGATTTTAATACCGCAACATTAGCTTTACCATTCACCTTAGCAAGAACTTGGTTATTAGCTGTAGCAGCTCTATCTAAATCTTCTTTTGCTTTACCTAAAGTACCATTCCAATAGATCGGCCATGTTAAATCTGTACCAATATAACTGTAAGCTACAGTCTTAACACCATCAGCTAAAACATCTGCATCAGCTAATGCTTTAATCCAAAGTTCCCAATCTTGACCGCCCATAACTTTTACAGTATTTGCAATTTCTTCTTCGTTAGCAGGTTCAATAGAAGCTTCAATAATTTCATCTTTATTGGTATCAACAGCTGTTGTTTTATAAACTTGACCAATAGGTTTTAAAGCTGAACGAACTAATTCACCTGTTTCTGGCATCTTGCGAACGGGAGCCGCTAAAGAATAAACAACTAAATCAACTTTACCTAAGTCTGCTTTAATTAATTCGATAACTTTATTACGACATTCATTAGAGAATGCATCGCCATTGATGCTCTTAGAGTATAAGCCTGCTTCCTTTGCATATTTATCAAAAGCAGCAGCGTTATACCAACCAGCAGTACCAGCTTTCTTTTCTGTACCAGGTTTTTCAAAAAACACCCCAATTGTAGCAGCACCTGAACCAAAAGCCGCGCTGATACGAGAAGCTAAACCATAACCTGTTGACGAACCAATTACTAAAACTTTCTTTGGACCATTAGCAATAGGACCTTTGCTTTTTACATAATTGATTTGGTTTAACACGTTTACATCACAACCTGTTGGATGAGTTGTTGTACAAATAAAGCCACGAACTTTAGGTGAAATAATCATATATACTCTTCTTATAATAAAATATTTATTTAAATAAACAATTTTAACTATTGTTAGTATTAATAATTGAATTTCATTTATTTAAATAATCAGATTTCCAAATATTATAATTTTAATTTTTAACTTGGTTTTATCGCTAGATAGCTCAAAACTTACCCAAACGATTCCTTTCAGTTGTAAAGAATAATTTAATTTTGTAAAAAAGTAAATTACATAGAAAATTTTGATTGTTTTATTTTAGCTATATCATATTAAAATTTAGTATTGCTCAATATTTAGCAATATCTTTTTTATCTATTAAAGTTTGAGCAAGTAAATACTTTAAAATTGGCTATATGATTAAAACTAGATGTTTATATAAATAAAGTTTAAAATGCTCCATTAATTAAGAATTGGATATTTTAAATTATAAAAATCCACATAAAGTTTTCATAATCGAGACAATAAAGACCTTTACTATGACTAATAAAAATTACTTTTGGTTTACTGTTGCCGTAAGTTTCTGTTCTCTAATCTTGGCACATATCTATGCAGCTAATCAAATAGTCACCGAAAATCAATGGTATTTATACTTAAATGCTTTAGATACAGCTCGAAATGGAAACTTTCAATTAGTTGGAGAAATAATCTCAGGAATTGGACCTACAGTTGGCTCGATCGGAAATGTATTAACAGCATTTCCCTTGCTATTTTCTGATTCTCCTTGGTTCCCTATGGAATTTATAATTATTTTAAGATATTTATCTTTTATATTTTTTTCTATAGGTTTACGTAAATTTTTTAGTAATAAAACCTTATGTTGTTTTAATGTAATTTACCTTTTATCTCCGTGGTTTCTTTTTGAAACAACTTTATCTCAATCTTCATATGTAATATTTTTTGTATCAATTATTTTCTTATCAATTTGTTCTCTAAAATATTTCAATACCGAGAAAGAGAAGAATTTTTTAAATCTCTCTAAAAATTCATTTATTAACCAGAATATAAGAACTAATAATACCTCAAACAATGATATTGATAATTGCAATATAAAAACCTTAAAAGAAATGTATATTCATTCCTTTTAGTATTTGCCTTAGGTTTAAGCCTACAGCTAAGTTATTTATCTATCTGCCTAATAATCATGGTTATATTATTAGCAATTAGAAGAGTTATTCATATCAATTTATATGGCGCTATATTAGGTATTATTGCTGTTGCTTCTACAATGGGTAACTTTGTAAATTCATTATTTGTATCTGATGATATAAGTTTAATGTTTTCAGAGATTGAACAAGAAGTAGATATCTATTCTTTTGAAAATATACTAACCACTATTTATAGAGGGGTATTTGGTTGGTTAAGACTAGGCTCCACAGCCTATTCTCATCATATGGTAAAGTATTTTGATGCTAGTATTATCTCCCAATATCCTGTAAATAATATTATCTATTATTTAGTAATTGGAATTTGGTATATTTTAGGTGCTGTAACTTTACTAATAAATTTAGGAGCAACAGTACTAGCTATTAAATATACGGATGAAAAATTCTTTTCACTAAAACCTATAAAAGAAAAGCAATCGTTCTTTGTAAACATTTCTTTATACGCATTTTTTGCCTTAATATTAAGCGCTTTAATTTTGCCATTAAAATTTCAAGTAATAAATTCTAGTACTCTTTTGGTGTTTGCAGCTTTACCAATTATGCTACTTATTGAATTATATAATGAAAAACTATTCCGAGAATTCTTAATTCCATTGATGTTTTTCATATCATTTTCAATGATGATTAACATTGTAGGCGCAACGAATTCTACTAGATTTAGTGCTCAAGATTCATTGGACAATCAATTTAGTGAAATCTTCGAAGATATCAATACAGACATAGATTTAAACCGTTCTTTCTTAGAAGAATCGACCAAATATCCATCTACTAATCAAAATTCTAATAATACGGAACAAACTGTCCCTAGTCACAATAATAAAAAACAATAATTACTATAAATAAAGTGACTTGTAAAAACTTGTGTACCTTACTTAAATCCCTAGGTACACAAGAACCAAAATCAATAAAAATAAATTTGATTTAAAATAAAAAATTTAGGAAATTTAAAAATGAAATTATTTTTTAAGTGCCTTACATTATTAGCTATTATTATAAGCACTTGTTCGTTAAGCTATGCAGCACCGAATAAAACCAAAAAACAAATGATACTTCGTATTTAAAAGCCAAAATACAAGAAGGAGCTTTAAACGGCGTCGCATACTCCCTAAATAATCATGTTTATGGCTATAACATGGATACATTTTTTCATCCTGCTTCTACCGAAAAAGTGTTAACAGCATTAGCAGCTTTAATTTATTTAGGACCTGATTATCGTTTTGAAACAAGATTAAATTTCCCAGAAAAAAATCTCAAAAATAATACTCCAGTTGTTCAAAACAACGTATTCAATAATAGTATTGAAATTGAATTTGGTGGAGATCCTACATTAACATCAGGTAGTATTTACGAATTAATTGCAGTATTAAAACAACTAGGCATCACCAAAATTCAAGGCAATATCTATTTAAATCACGGCCATTTTGAAGGTCACGATTACGCCCCTGGTTGGTCTTGGAATGACCTTGAAGAATGTTTTAGTGCTCCTCCTTCATCTATTATCATTGAT
This sequence comes from Succinivibrionaceae bacterium WG-1, assembly GCA_000222855.1. GTDB lineage: Bacteria > Pseudomonadota > Gammaproteobacteria > Enterobacterales > Succinivibrionaceae > WG-1. Next base: position 132,348 of record GL995222.1, read on the forward strand.
AGAAACTGTGCAAGCTTAAAACTTATTGGCACCAAAATTGGTCAAAATGTTACTTTAGATATTCCGCAAGGCTCTCCTATCAAAGCAGATGCTTCACAAGTTGAAGTTGTAACTCTTAACGAATTCTATAGTGGTTGCGAGTTAAAAGTAAATAGAAATACAGCTAACATGTATGTATTCTCTGGTTGTATTCCTGTACAAAAACCTAATCAACCTTTAGGTAAAGCCGTTGCCATAATGGATCCAATACAACTTGCATCTAACACCATTTCTAAAGCTTTAGCCAAATATAACATTACTCTTACAGGACAAATCGTACCTACTAGAAAGAGTTATTTTAAATTTACAACATATGCAAGACAGTACTCAGATACTCTACATACTATCCTAAATAGATGTTTAAAGAGAAGTGATAACTTAATTGCGGATATTGTAGCAAGAGAAATAGGTTCTGTTTACTATAAACGCCCAACTAATTATGCTATGTCAACTAAAGCCATTATGGCAATATTAAAGAAGAATGGCATAGATTTAAATAAAGCAACTATTGTTGATGGCTCAGGATTATCTCACTATAACTTCATTACCCCACGTCAAATGTTAGGAGTGCTTAATTATATTAAAAATAATGATAAAAAATTGAATATGATTTCATTATTTCCTGTTGCAGGCGTTAGTGGCACCTTGGGAGGCCGTGGTAGCGTAATGCAACCTCCTTTATTAAAAAATGTTACCGCTAAGACCGGAACTTTAAATGGAGTTGCTAATCTTGCAGGATTTTTAACAAGCAAGAACGGTCAGCTAATTCCTTTTGTTTATTTTATGAATAATCTTTCATACGATGAAAGAACAGGAAATCTTTTGAGAGCTCATAGAATTGCAAAACCTCACTATCGTCATGAACGAAAAATTTTAGAA
>GL995222.1:133628-139735 GCA_000222855.1 Succinivibrionaceae bacterium WG-1
ATGAAAGACAAGTATTATCTCCACAATAGTTAAGATTAACTAGTAATAAAATTTGTATTTTTACATTAAATAGTACAAATATCTAAAATAAGATAGTTTTAAACTAAAAATAAGAATAAAATTCTTTTATAACTTTAATTATAAAGAATTTTATTCTTTATAATTAAATTAAAATTATAAGAACATTCTATTAAATCACTAATACATAAAATTTAAAATTACTAAAAAACAGGAATTTTGCACAAAAACGGTGCTCCTAATTTTAGTTATCTGTTTTAAAGTGCTAGAATGAATCACAAACAAATAGTTGCAATCTATAAAGAAACATAAAGAAGAAAATATTATTATGAAAATTATAGAAAAATCTCATAAATTAGATAATGTATGCTACGACATCCGTGGTAAAGTACATATCGAAGCTCGTCGTATGGAAGACGAAGGTCAAAGAATTTTAAAATTAAACATTGGTAACCTTGCTCTATTTGGTTTTGACGCCCCTGAAGAAGTTGTAAAAGATATTATTTTAAACATTTCTCAAGGTCAAGGTTATTGCGATTCTAAAGGTATCTTCTCTGCGAGAAAAGCAATTGCCCAATATTATCAGCAAAAAGGCTTACGCACAGTTGATTACGATGATATTTTTATCGGTAACGGTGCTTCTGAGCTAATTGTGCAATCTATGCAGGCTTTGTTAAATAATGGCGATGAAATACTAGTTCCTGCACCAGATTATCCTTTATGGACTGCAGCTGTAAATTTAAGTGGCGGTCACGCAGTACACTACATGTGTGATGAACAAGCTGATTGGTTCCCTGATTTAGAAGATATTAAAAAGAAGATTACACCAAGAACTAAAGGTATTGTAATCATTAATCCTAACAATCCAACTGGCGCAGTTTATTCTACTGAATTTTTATTAGAATTAATTGAAGTTGCAAGACAAAATAATTTAATCATTTTTGCAGACGAAATCTACGACAAGATTCTTTATGATGATATTGCACATCATAGCATTTGTACCTTATGTGATGACGTATTAGTTCTCACTTTCAATGGTCTTTCTAAAGCATATAGAGCATGTGGCTTTAGACAAGGTTGGATGATGATTAGCGGTCCAAAACAAAATGCTAAAGAATATATCCAAGGTTTAAATATATTAGCATCAATGCGCTTATGTGCAAATGTACCAATGCAATATGCTATACAAACGGCTCTTGGTGGTTATCAAAGTATAAATGAATTAACCAATCCAGGCGGTAGATTACGTAGACAAAGAGATAAGGCTTACGAACTTATCAATAGTATTCCTGGTTTAAGTGTAGTAAAACCAAAAGGAGCACTTTATATGTTCCCACGCATTGATCCTAAGGTTTATCCAATTAAAGACGATCAAAAAATGGTTTTAGATTTACTTAAACAAGAAAAAATGTTGATTGTTCAAGGAACAGGTTTCAATTGGCCTGCTCCAGATCACTTTAGACTTGTATTCTTACCAACAGAAGAAGTGATTACTGATGCATGTACAAGACTCGAAAGATTCTTAAAGAACTATCATCAGTAAAAAATTTAAAATCTATAATTTATTGAAAACAAGGGGACGCAAGTCCCCTTTTATATCTCTATATCTCTATATCTCTATATCTCTATATCTCTATATCTCTATATCTCAAAGTTATTCTTTGACAATTCTCACTAAACTACAATATTGAAAATTATAAACAAAACTAAATTTAAATTTAATTATTTATGTTAGACTTATCTGTATAAAACTTAATATTCATAAACATGATTACATTTTACTTTTAAAGGAGTAAAAATATGTCAAATTTGAAAGATATCATTGAAGGTACAGAAAATTTTAAAAAATCATTTTAGATAATCCTTCATATTATGTTGACAAAACTCCTTTTTTAAAACAACTAGTTAAAACTAATGTTGCTTTATTCGCTCGTCCAAGACGTTTTGGTAAAACGTTAACTATGAGTATGCTTAAATACTTCTTTGAAATGAATTACGATAATCCAAGTGATATAAGCGCAACAATTGAATTATTTAAAGATTTAGATATTTCCAAAGATACCGAATTTTGTAAACAACATATGGGACAATACCCTGTTATTTCTTTAAGTTTAAAAGAAATAAAAGGAGAAGATATTGAGGACGCAGCCCAAAAAATTGGTTCTTGTTTATATAATAATCTTTCTAAATATTGGAAAATACTTAATAAAATAACAACCCTAAGTACAGATACTCAACGTGAGATAGAAAAATATAAAACTAAAATAAATAATCTCAAAGATAGAAATATTAGAAATTCTCCAGAAAAAGATCTTCAAGATATCAGTGATGTATTGTATTTTTTAACTAGGGCTCTTTATGAAGCTTTTAATAAAAATACTATAGTAATCATTGATGAATATGATGTACCACTAGAAAAATCACGTGGTAAATATTATCAATCTATGGTGGGTTTTATACGTGATTTATTTAGTATTACTTTTAAAACAAATGATTTTCTTGCCAAAGGTTTTTTAACAGGATGCTTAAGAGTATCCCATGAAAGTATTTTTACAGGTCTTAATAATGTACCTGTTTATGATTGTACTAAAACAGAATACTCTGAATTATTTGGATTTACTAATAAAGATGTAGTACAAATGCTAAAATACTATAGCCTATCAGATAAGTATGACACCATTAAAGAATGGTATGATGGCTATGAAATAGGAAAATCTGAAATATATAATCCTTATAGTGTAAATACTTATGTAAAAGAATTATTAGTTAATAGAGAAGCTTTTGCTGATTGCGCTTGGAAAAATTCAAGTAGCAACGATTTCTTATTAGAATTTGTTAACTACTTACCAAGTAATGAAGTTGATGAATTAAAAAATTACTTGATGGCCAAAAGATTTCTAAAAAACTAAATACTACTTTAAACTATGGTGATTTAGAAAAACATAATACCGCTGATTTATGGAGTATGCTTTATTCTACAGGGTATCTAACAAAGTGTGGTAGTCCTTCAGAAGAAGATGATACTTTTGTTTTAAGAATTCCAAATAAGGAAGTAAAAAAATGTTTTAAAGATAAAATTGTGGCGTATTTTACATCAAGCGTAGAATATAAAAACTATGGTTTGGATTTACTAAAAGCTTTAAAAATTAGAAATAAAAATAAAATAGAAGAAATTTTAAATAAATTATTACCTAAATATTTAGGACTTCGCGATATTGGAAATGATAAAGAATATGTTTATCATTCTTTCTTAGATGGAATTTTTGCGTGTACAGGTATAAACGCGAAATCTCAAAAAGAATGTGGTAACAGTTACCCAGATATTTTTATCATTGCAGAAAATGAAGTTCAGGATGAATATACCGCAATAATTTTAGAGTTAAAAAAGCATCAAGTGAAGATAACATGAATGAACAATGTATGCTTGCTCTAAAACAATGTCATGATAAAGAGTATTATAGAAATTTTGTAGATGACCCAACTATCACAAAAATCAATATGTATGGCATTACCTTTTTTAATAGAAAATGCTCAGTTAAAAGTGAAGAATATAAAATTATCACATCATAAATATGCATAATAGGATTTTATAAATTAGAAAAAAACATTAGATATTACTTTTTAATTATATAGTTAATGTTGCAATTCTATAACTAACAAAACTTTATGAATTAAAATTTAATTGTTGATATATTTTTATTAATATTTTAAAATTTAAATATAAATATTAATAATTTAATGTATTTCACCTACCAAAACTATGATAAATATTTTCTAGAAAACATAGAAAAATCCTAATATCAATAAGAAGGTTGTCTTGAATAAAAATTCTTATCCTATTTCATTTATTGTAGATCCTAATGGCAAGAAAACTCACGCCGTTGTTCCAATTGATCTATATGAAGAATTTAAAAATCTACAAAAGATATTTACCAACACCGAATCAGAAAGTTTTGAACAAAAAGAACTTTACTATCTATCACTAAAAGGTATCAATGCCACGGGGTATCCTGTAGGTATTAGAAGCGTACCAAGATTCATGTTGCTAAAGGACTCTCTCGTATCATTAAATTGTGCTTCATCTTTAAGACAACCTGTTATTGCTCTTAAAGAACAATTGATTCAGGAAGGAATCCTAGTATTAGATCCACAAAGAAATTGCTATGTTGTTACCGAAGGATATTTATTTTCAAGTCCAAGCTTTGCTGCAAGCTTAGTTGCAGGCAACAACAGAAATGGCCTAGATATTTGGAGTAATAAAGATGGTTTTACATTAAAACAATCTGGATATGGTCCTGTAGCAAATACTACTAATAATAATTCAGACGAAAATAAGTAATGTACAAATACATTAGTAAAATTTCTATAATTGCCTAAAATGAGAATGTAAAGTTAGTAAATTCAAATTTATAAAATCAAAATAGCAATTGAATAAAATAAAATTTGGATATGCAACTTAACAAAAAGTATAAAATAAAAACGGATATAAAAATGGCTTCATTTTCTCTTTCATCCTTTAAAATACGTTTAATTTACTCAATTCTAAATGACGTTTTTAATAAAGATAAAACTTTAGACCAAACATATGCTTATCACTTTCATAAAATAAAATTAGAAAGCAAAGAACAAGCACTAATAATTCAATTAGTTAATGATATTCTTCGTAGACTTAACTACTATTGCTATATTGCAGGCTATAAAAAAATTAAAGATGTCAAAAGACATATTAATGCCTTAATTTGCGCTTTACATATTGAACATCAATGGCCCGTTCCTAAAAATCTTCCTGATACTGAAAAATTTAGTGTTAATAGTGCCAAAGCAAGACACTCAGAAGCTCAAGAAATACCTGAATTAAAATATGGCATTCCAACTTGGTTAGATAATCTTTGTAAAAAAGAATTAGGCGAAGTTTGGAATACAGAAAAGTTGTGTTTATCTACAGAACCTAAACGCTATATTAGAATAAATACCTTAAGAACAACTGTAACAGAAGCTAAAGCACAATTAAAAAAGAAAATATTAAATTTACTGAAATCGAAAATTTACCTACTACTTTATGTATTGAAGGTAATGCTCCCCTATTTAGAACTCAAGCTTTTAAAAACGGTTTTTTGAACAACAAGATATTGGCTCTCAATATATTGCACCATTCCTTGGTGTAAAACCAGGTAAGCGTGTAATCGATGCATGTGCAGGAGCTGGTGGCAAAACTTTACATTTAGCAGCTCTAATGAATGGTAAAGGTACCCTAATTGCCATGGATGACAAAGAATGGAAATTAAAAGCTTTAAAAGAAAGAGCCAAAAGAGCAGGAGCTTTTAATATTGAAACAAGACATATTGATAATTTAAAAGTTATCAAAAGATTAAATCAAAGTGCTGATTTTGTATTATTAGACGTTCCATGTTCAGGTCTTGGGGTTTTAAAACGTAACTTTGATACCAAATGGCAAGATAGAACTATCGAAATACAAGAACTTATAAATATTCAAGCAGACATTCTTGATAAATATTCACAAATGACAGTAAAGAATGGAACTTTAGTTTATTCAACTTGTAGTATTTTGCCTTCTGAAAACCAAAATCAAATTGCTAAGTTTTTAGAAAAACATAAAGACTTTATATTAGAAGAAGATAGAACAGTTCTTCCATCCGAAGGTGGAGATGGTTTCTATATGGCAAGATTAAAACGTCTTGATACTACTTCAGAAGAAAATTCTCAAAATGAAGTTAATTTAGAAAAAGCAGAACAACCAGAAGTTCTTCAAGAAAATCAAGATTAAGAAATTTTTCAAATCTGACGAAAAATAACAAGCAATCCCCAAAATTCAGAAAAAGACCACAAATTTACAAGGCCTTGTTTGGATTTGGGGATTTTTCTTACCAAATAAAAAGCAAGTATTAAAAATATTAACACTTGCTTTTAATCAAACTAAATTAAACATTTAGCTCTATATATTTTAGAAATTAAACGGTACGCCACGACCAAGAGAATTTTTCTTATTTCTTGAGCGCTTTTGAGAACCATTATCATGAGAAGCATTTGATTTCTTACTGTTTGAACGTTTCACCTTCTCTTCTTACTGG
>GL995222.1:140006-148085 GCA_000222855.1 Succinivibrionaceae bacterium WG-1
TTGAAGAATTGTCATCAAATCCTTCACGATTACGACGTCCTTCTCTACCACCAAAGCTTGGTCTATCAGCATAATATTTACGAATTTCTAAAGCACGACCGCATACTCGAGCTTTCTTCAAGATATCCATTGTGTCAGCAGGCATACCTTCAGGTAAATCAACTGTCGCAAATGTTTCATAAATATCAATATTACCAATATATTGACTTTCAATATCACCTTCGTTAGCAATTGCACCTACTATTTGACCAGGTTTTACCCCATCTTTATAACCAACAGCTACACGATAACGTTCCATCTTAATATCAGGGAAGTCTTTTAATGGTACAGGTTCTGATGAAGGAACTTTTTTAGCTTTATCTCTTCTTGAACCACCTAATTCTTCAATAGAAGATTGTTTTGGTTCAGGTTGAGACTCGTCAATGAATAATGGTTCACCACCTTTTACCATTTTTGCTAATGCCGCACATAAATCTACCGCGTCTACAGTACCTTCTGCTAAAATCTCTGCAATAAGTTCTTGATATTGACCTAAATCATCATCTTCTAAGCTTGCAAGTAACTTTTTCTTAAATTCCATTACACGATGCTTATTGATATCCTGATTTGTAGGCATCTTCATAGGTTCAATTGGTTGCTTAGTTGTATGTTCAATAAGTCTAAGCATTCTACGATCTTTTGGAGATACGAATAAAATAGCATCCCCTGTTCTACCTGCACGACCAGTTCTACCAATACGGTGTACATAAGATTCAGGATCATATGGGATATCATAGTTTACAACGTGAGTGATACGGTCCACGTCTAAACCACGAGCCGCAACGTCAGTTGCAACTAAAACATCTAGTTGACCATTTTTAATCTTTCGATAGTCTTTTCACGAATCTTTTGTGGAATATCGCCATGTAAAGCTTCACATGAATGACCACGTGCTAATAATCTATTAGTTAATTCTTCAGCTTCTGTCTTAGTACGAGTAAAGATAATTAAGGCATCGTATGGTTCCACTTCTAAAAGACGAGTTAACGCATCAATCTTATGTAAACCAGAAACTAACCAATATCTCTGTCTTACAGTTGTTGCTGTAGTAGTCTTTGAAGCAATCTTTACTTCAATTGGAGAATTAAGATATTGTTTTGCAACACGTTTTATTACATCAGGCATTGTTGCAGAGAATAAAGCTATTTGTCTATCTTCAGGACATTGTTCAATAATCCATTCAACATCTTCAATAAAGCCCATTCTTAACATTTCATCAGCTTCATCAAGAACCAAACTTGATAACTTATCAAGTTTTAATTTACCACGCTTGATCATGTCCATTACACGACCAGGGGTACCAACAACAACTTGAGCCCCTTTGTTTAAGGCTTTTACTTGTACTTCATAAGAAGCGCCACCATAAATTGGTAACACATTAAAATGTGGAATGTATTTAGCGAATGATTGACAAGCTTCAGCAACTTGAATTGCTAATTCTCTTGTTGGAGCAAGAATTAAGATTTGGGTATGAGTTGCTTTTCTATCAACTCGAGATAAAAGTGGTAAACCAAACGCAGCAGTTTTACCAGTACCTGTTTGAGCTTGACCTAAAATATCATGACCATCTAATAATGGACCAATAGATCTTTCTTGAATTGGAGATGGTGTTTCAAAACCTAAGTCTTTTATTGCTCTTAAAACATCTTCATCTAAACCTAAATCGCTAAATAATACTAAATTTTCTTGTTCTTCTGATTTAGTTTGTTCTTCGTTTAATTCTTCAGGTTCAATATCACTTTCTTCATTTTTTACCACTGTTTCTTCAAAATTTTGAAGCTTATTGATTACATCTTCAATAGCTTGTTCGTTTATATTATCAAGTGACTTACTCATGTATTTTTCCTTTCAAAACAATGGTAAATTATGCTTTTTCTACCCAAAGCCAAATACTAAATAAATAAGCAAATATTTATCAATTTAGATTTGTATATATTAGTTTTTATTTGTTTTTTATGCTTAATAAAGCCCTAAACAAACAATATAAATCAATAAAAACTCAATATATTAGCAACCTATGAATGTATTAGATCTTAAAAGTTGGAAATGCTTTTAAATACGTATAAAAACAAAGTTCTAATCAATGAAACAACATAAAGAATTTTGATACTACTAACGCCAATATTAAAATTTTAAATATGTGTCATTATTTCTAGCAATAGAATTAAACTTGTTTGCAGATATAAAAAGAAAAGCTCTTAATATCTTTCCAACTACTCTTAGATTTTCTACAAAAATAAGAAACTATCGTTGAGAATAAAACCACAGTTAAATAATCCGAAAATTCTCTCACAGATATCTCAAAGATATCTTCCTGTGGCTATACAACATAACGATGTTGAAACAATGTTAGTTAAAAACAAACACTAAGAGAAAATAAAAGGATTAAAGCAACTTACCATTACAACATTAAAAATTTTATAAATCCAATCATTATAAAATTTTTAAATTAACACTCGTTGTGAATTACTATCACAACACCTTGTTTTCCATAACGAATGGCTTCGTTAAACACGAGCGAATTATAACTGAGTTTCAAAAAAAACAAAAGAAAAATGAGATATAAATCAAATAATTAAATATTTTTGAATCATTTTGTTCTTTTTATCATGTAGCCAATCTCATTATTTTCATCAAAAAGTATTTCTTTATTACTTGGCATTATTTATTATATTTATGCGGTACTTATTACCACCTTATATGGACAAGCATATCCTGAATTTTTTGGTACCATCACAAAAAGTTTATATACATTATTTCAAATAATGACAGGAGAAAATTGGTCTATGTCAATTGTGCGACCAATTATGCAACATTTTCCATACCGTTGGACTGTTTTTATAAGCTTTATAATAATAGCTACTTTTATAATTCTAAATATAGTTATAGGTATAATTGTAGACTGTATCGGAGAAATAAAAGAAGGCAGTCAAGATAATAGCGAAAATGATATAAAGCAAAAACTAGAAAATATTGAACAACAACTTTTAAAAATAGAAAATACTATAAAAATATCAAAATAAAATAATTACATATTATGAATAATGAAAACAACTCTTTTACTGATTTTCATTATTCATAATTTTATTTTTTACAAGACTTGTTTTACTTGACGTATAAACACTATATTGTTAAAATCATCTCATAAAAAACGTTACAGAAATGGAACTTAAAAAATGAATTCTAGAGTATTTGTTAGTCGTACTTTAAACCTCCTCCCCCTACTACTATTAAAATAGTCGTACGGGTGTTTAATTGTTTGAAAACAGATACAGTTAAAAATAAAAGATTAAACAAACCCGTGCGGTTAAGGCACGGGTTTTTTGTTTTAAAAAATCCATTAGTTTAGACCGTACGTAACACCTTCATTTAGGAGAATAATATATGTCTGATCAAGTATTTATTTTTGATACAACATTACGTGATGGTGAACAAGCATTAGCAGCTAGCTTGTCCTTAAAAGAAAAAATACAAGTAGCTCTAGCATTAGAAGAATTACGTGTGGATGTTATGGAAGTAGGTTTCCCTATTTCTTCTCCAGGTGATTTTGAATCAGTTCAAAAAATCGCATCTACTATAAAAAATAGTACTGTTTGTGGCTTAGCTCGTTCTTTGGAAAAAGATATTGATGCTGCATATGAAGCATTAAAGGTTAGTGATAATTATCGTATCCACTGCTTCTTAGCTACATCTGATATTCATGTTAAAGATAAATTACACACCGATTTTAATCATGTAGTTGAAATGGCAACCAAAGCTGTTAAATATGCTAGAAACAAAGCAGGTGATGTAGAATTTTCATGTGAAGACGCTGGTAGAACCCCTATTGATAATCTTTGTCGTATTGTAGAAGCTGTGATTGCAGCTGGCGCTACAACAGTAAATATTCCTGACACTGTAGGTTACACTTTACCTACTGAATATGGAAACATCATTAAGAGTTTATATGACCGAGTTCCAAACATTGATAAAGCACGCATAAGTGTTCACACCCACAATGACTTAGGTATGGCTTCTGCTTTAGCAATGACAGCAGTAATGAATGGCGCACGTCAAATTGAATGTACTGTAAACGGTATTGGTGAAAGAGCTGGTAACTGCTCATTAGAAGAAGTAGTTATGGCTATCAAGACTCGTAGTAGATTATTAGATTTACATACTAATGTAGAATGCAAGCAAATTGCCAAAACTTCACAATTAGTAAGTCAAATTTGTAATATGCCAGTACCTCCTAACAAGGCTATTGTTGGTTCAAATGCTTTCTCTCATAGCTCAGGCATCCACCAAGATGGCGTGTTAAAGAATAAAGATACATACGAAATTGTAACTCCTGAACAGGTTGGTTTTAATACTAACAATATGAATCTTACTGCTCGTTCTGGCAGACATATTATTAAGCATCGTTTAGAAGCAATGGGCTACAAAGAAGATAGCTATAACTTAGATGATGTTTATACTCGTTTTAAAGAATTAGCAGATATTAAAGGTCAAGTATTTGATTACGACTTGGAAGCTTTATTATTCTTTAGTCAATTAACTGAAGAACCTGAACAATTCAAGATTGAATATTTAACAGTACTAAGCGGTGGTAAAAATGTATTACCAACTGCAAGCATGAAGTTAAATATTGGTGGTAACATTGTTACAGATTCATGTGTAGGTAATGGACCAGTTGATGCGGTATATCAATGTATCTACCGTTTAACAGGTTATAACATTACATTACAAAAATATGAAATTAAGTCTAAAGGCGAAGGCAAAGATGCTTTAGGTCAAGTGGACATTATTGCAAATTATAAAGGCAAAAATTTCCACGGTATGGGCTTAACAACAGATATAATACAATCTTCTGCAGCTGCCATGATTCATGCATGTAATAGCATTTACCGTGCTGAATTAGTAGAACAAAAGAAGAATAGCATGCAGAATCCTGCATCAAACGAAAACAAATAAATTTCGATTAATGAAAGAGATTTTAAAATTACTTTAAAATCTCTTTTAAATTTGGAGAATTAGAAACAAATGACACAAAGCTACAAAATTGCTGTATTACCTGGCGACGGTATTGGCCCTGAAGTTATGGCTCAAGCTGTAAAAGTTTTAAAAGCTGTTGAAAAAAAATTCGATGTTAATTTTGAATTAACAGAATGTTTCGTTGGCGGTAAAGCTATTGATGAATGTGGTTGCCCTCTTCCAGAAGAAACTTTAAAGGTATGTGAAGCATCTGATGCTATTCTTTTTGGTTCTGTTGGTGGTCCAAAGTGGGATAACTTACCTCCTGATTCTCGTCCTGAACGTGGTGCTTTATTACCACTTCGTAAGCATTTCAAATTATTCTGTAACTTACGTCCAGCTCAAATCCACAATGGTTTAAATTCTTTATCACCTTTAAGAAAAGATATCGCTGATAAAGGTTTCAATATGGTTTGTGTTCGTGAACTTACTGGTGGTATCTACTTTGGTCAACCAAAGGGTAGAGAAGGAACTGGCGCTGAAGAAATGGCGTATGACACCGAAGTTATCACCGTTATGAAATTGAACGTATTGCAAAGATTGCTTTTGAATCAGCAAGATTACGTAGAAAGATTGTAACTTCTGTGGATAAGTCAAATGTATTACAAAGTTCTATTTTATGGCGTGAAGTAGTAACAGAAGTTAGCAAGAATTACCCTGATGTTACTTTAAATCACATCTATATTGATAACGCTACTATGCAATTAGTTAAAGATCCTTCACAATTTGATATTCTTCTTTGTAACAATATCTTTGGTGATATCTTATCTGATGAATGCGCTATGATTACAGGTTCTATGGGTATGTTACCAAGCGCAAGCTTAAATGAAGATGGCTTTGGTTTATATGAACCAGCTGGTGGCTCAGCTCCTGATATTGCAGGCAAGAACATTGCAAACCCTGTAGCGCAAATTTTATCAGCAGCATTATTACTTCGTTATAGCTTCAAGTTAGAAGACGCTGCTCGCGCAATTGAAAGAGCTGTTTCAGAAACTTTAAACGAAGGTTACTTAACAGGTGACTTAATGGCTAGCGGTACAGCTAAACACGAAGCTCAAAGCACTAGTGCTATGGGCGATTTAATTGCATCAAAGATTTAAGGTAGTAAAAAATGGGAAAGACATTATACGAAAAAGTATATGATGCTCATATCGTTGTTGCCAATGAGGGCGAAACCCCTATTTTATACATCGATAGACACTTATTACACGAAGTAACTAGTCCACAAGCATTTGATGGTTTGTCTGTACACAACCGTCAAGTAAGACGCCCTAATAGAACTTGGGCAACTATGGACCACAATGTATCTACTTTATCAAGTGATATCAATGCATGTGGAGAATTAGGTCGCATTCAAATGCAAACCTTAATTGATAACTGCCAAAAATTTGGAGTACCTCTATATGGTTTAGGTCATAAGTGGCAAGGTATTGTTCACGTTATCGGTCCACAAATTGGGGTTACCCTTCCTGGTGTAACATTAGTATGTGGTGACTCTCATACTGCAACTCATGGTGCATTCGGTGCTTTAGCTTTTGGTATCGGTACTTCAGAAGTTGAACATGTTCTTGCAACTCAAACTGTTAAGCAACAGCGCTTAAAGAACATGAAGATTGAAGTTACAGGCAAATTAGCTCCAGAAATTACTGCAAAAGATATCATCCTTGCAATTTGTACTAAATTAGGTACAGCAGGTGGTACAGGTTACGCCGTAGAATTCTGTGGTGAAGCTATTGAAACGTTATCAATGGAAGGACGCATGACTTTATCAAACATGGCTATCGAAATGGGTGCCAAAGTTGGTATGATTGCTCCAGATGAAACTACATTTAATTATGTTAAAGGTCGTCCATTTGCTCCAAAAGGCGAACAATGGGATGAAGCTTTAGCATATTGGAAGACTTTAAAATCAGATCCTGATGCACATTGGGATGCTGTTGTTACTTTAAATGCTTCTGAATTAGTTCCTTTTGTAACTTGGGGTACCAACCCAGGTCAAGGCATGCCTGTAGATGGAATTATTCCAGCTCCTGAAGATTTCTCAAATGAAATTGAAAAGAATTCATGTGAAAAAGCTTTAGCTTATATGGGTATTGAACCTCATTCAAAAATTACAGATTTAGCTGTTGATAAAGTATTTATCGGTTCATGTACTAACGGTAGAATCGAAGATATGAGAGCAGCTGCTGCAGTAATCAAAGGCAGACATGTAGCTCCTAATGTTCAAGCTATTGTAGTTCCTGGTTCTCAAGAAGTAAAAGACATCAGTGAACAAGAAGGTCTTGATAAAATCTTTACAGATGCAGGCTTTGAATGGCGTTTACCAGGATGTTCAATGTGTTTGGCAATGAATAGCGATAAAGTTCCTAGTGGTGAACGTTGTGCATCAACTTCAAATCGTAATTTTGAAGGTCGTCAAGGTCGTGGCTCAAAGACTCACTTAATGAGTCCTGCTATGGCAGCTGCAGCTGCAATCGCAGGTCATATTGTTGACGTAAGAAACTTCTAAGGAGAACAGCATGCAAAAGTTTACTTGTCATACAGGTTTAGCTGTACCTTTAGATGCAGCGAATGTTGATACCGACCAAATCATTCCTAAACAATTCTTACAAGCAGTATCACGTTTAGGCTTTGGTAAGCATTTATTCAATGACTGGCGTTATTTAGATGAAGCTGGTACACAGCCTAATCCTGAATTTATTTTAAATTATCCACGTTATCAAGGAGCAAGCATTCTTGTTGCTCGTGAAAATTTTGGTAATGGTTCTAGCCGTGAACATGCTCCATGGGCTTTAGCTGATTACGGATTTAAAGTAATTATTGCTTCAAGTTTTGCTGATATTTTCTATAACAACTCATTAAATAATGGTTTACTTCTTGTAAAACTCACAGCTGAAGAAGTTGATATTTTACATAAAGAAATCCTTCCAAATGAAGGCCAAAAGATTACTGTAGATTTAGAAAATATGGTTGTAACTTGTAACGAACACAAGTTTAAGTTTGAATTAGACAATTTCCGTAGATATT
>GL995222.1:148617-154134 GCA_000222855.1 Succinivibrionaceae bacterium WG-1
ACATATTTAAGAAATAAAAACTTATAAAAAGTAAATCAATTGATAAACTATCATTTCATAAACAATAAAAATTACGTAAAAATCATTAAAAAAAATCTATAACGTTATTTATTAAGCAAATTTAAAACAAAGAGTTTTATTATTATTTTATGTTAAGGTACAATAAATCAAAATTGTCTAACAGTTATAAAGAAGAAATAAAAAGTAAGGACAAACAATGGGGAATTTTAGAGAACGTCGAACTTTTATCAGAGTTGACTTACCTGTACCGTGCAAAATTATGCAAAACAACACCCAATATGATGCTGTTTGCATGAATATTAGTGCTACAGGTATGAGTGTTCAATTAAAAACCGGTTCTTTAAAAGCAAATGATGTTGTTATTATTGTATTAGATTGTAACGATTCAGGATTACCATCATTAGACTCAGAAGCAAAAGTTGTGAGAGTAATAGACGAACAAGCTCGTCAATACGGATTACAATTTACTAACACCAATCATTAAGAATTACTCAAAGAAAATGTTTCAATTTTCTTAAAACAAAAGGAATAGCGTACGCTATTCCTTTTGTTTATTTTTTCGAGATTTTTATATATTTCTTTACTTTTTCTTTTTAAACTAAAGTTGGCTCTTAAAAACAATAAAACCTTATGTATAAACAACATAAGGCTTATTGGTTCAATCATTTTACAATTTTGAAAAATCCACGACTTGAGAATGCATTGCGATTAATGTACTTCTATGCCCAACACTGATAATTGTAGTATTAGGTAATAATTCTTTAATCATCTTATACATCTTGGTTTCATTTTCTTCATCAAGAGCACTTGTAACTTCATCCATAAATAAGATTTGAGGTTTATTGATGATAGCTCTTAAGAATGAAATACGTTGTTGTTCCCCAAGAGATAACACTTGTCCCCAAAGTTCTACCTTATTTAAAGAATCTTTTAAATAATCTAAACCTACACTATCGAGTAACTGAGCTACATTTTCATTTGTAACATTAGAAGCTTCAGATGGATAGCAAATTGCATCTTTTAAAGTTCCTAAAGGCATATAAGGTTTTTGACTTAAGAATAATCGTTCCCCCTTTGGAAGAGTTATTTCTCCTTGAGTAAATGGCCATATACCTGCTAATGAACGAATAAATGTTGATTTACCACAACCGCTATGTCCTTTAATTAATAAACTTTCTCCCTGATTTAACTCTAATGAATAATTATTTAATAAAGTTTCACCATTAGGCTTTTTAACAGTTAAATTTTTAACTCTTAATTTTGAATCTGCAGATTCTGTAATTTGAGGCAATATTAAATTTTCAGATTTATTAATACTCTTTTCAAATAATGCTAAACGGTCTATTACCGCTTTCCAACTTGCAAGAGAAGTAAAGTTTTGAATTAAAGTAGATAATGAATCTTGTACTCTACCAAATGCTGAATTAATTTGAATAATAGAGCCCATTGTAATAATGTGTGCAAAATACATTGGAGCTGCGATTATTATTGGGAAAATTACTGCAGTTTGAGCATAACTTAAAGTAAAGAAACCAACACTTTTGGTTTTCTTTATTAAGTAGATATAGTTAGAAACAACATCCCTAAATAAATATTTAAAGCGTTTATTTTCTTCTTCCTCGCCTTTATAAAGAGCAACTGATTCAGCGTTTTCACGAACACGAATCAAAGCATAACGGAAGTCTGCTTCAAAACGTTGTTGTCTAAAATTTAATAATACTAAAGGCTTACCCATAATAAAGGTGATTAATGTCCCTACAACAGCATAAGCAATTGCTAAATACAACATATAACCATCAGGTAAAGTTACTTCAGTTCCCATTATAGGTACAGTTACAGATGCAGATAAACTCCATAAAATAACTACAAATGTTATTAACATAGATAAATCTGTAAGAATACTAATGATTAAAGAAATTGATAAATTTACGAAACTATTTAAATCTTCAGCAATACGCTGATCAGGGTTATCTGTTTCTTGATCTGTTAATTGAATAGTGTAATAAGAATTTTTGCTTAAATATCTTTCAAGATAATAATTACTCAGCCACTTACGCCATCTGATAGACATTGCCGAAATAACATATGATTTATACACAACAGAACAAACATGTAATGTCGCTAAAAAGACAAACATAATTAATCCTGCAATAAAACCATTTAAATTATATTCTTGAATAAAATCCCAAAATGATTTATACCAATCGTTAAATTGTTTTGCAAGAACTATGGTACTAATAACCAAACAGATAGTAAGTACTAATTGAAACCAAGCGAATTTACTATCTTTGGAAACCCAATATGGAATTGCTATTTTAAAAAAAGCTTTAATGCTTTCTTTTAAAGGAAGACTTTCATGAGTTGTGGGGTTTTCACCATCATGTCGTCGATTCAATAAAATGTCATCAGTTTTTGTTGTTTTTTTCATTATTATTTCACTTTTTTTAATTAAAAATTTAATAGGTTAAGAACAATACTAAATTATCTTAATAAAACGATAGAATTTTAATACAAATACTATAACTAATAATTTTGTAATACCACTTCGTGAATAACTTTTGCGATACCATCATGGTCATTACTATCTGTAATCATTTGCGCCATTTGTTTTAGCTTATCATCTCCATTTCCCATGGCCACACCAATTCCAGCAGCTTCAATCATATCTTCATCGTTTTCAGCATCACCAAAAGCCATAACCGAGCTAATTGGAACATTTAATTTTTGAGCTAGAGCGGTAACTGCTTTACCCTTAGATGCTTTAACATTTAAAAATTCTAAAAAGAAAGGCATACTTTTTACAATGGTAAATCTATCTTTTAAATTTTGGGTTTTCTTTTGAATGGCATCGATTTTTTCTTCTACTCCACAAAATAAAATTTTATAAAAAATTTCTGAATCATCAATGTCTTTTAAGAAATCAATTAAAGTTATAGGAATGTTGTTATAATTTTTTTCAACATCAGTCCATTGATTGTCTACTTCTCCTAGCAAACCTCTTTTTTCTGAAAAAGCATGAAATAATAAACCGTTGTCATGAGCAATCTTCGCTAAATACTTTATATCTTTTCCTAAAATTGGATAAGATACTACAGGTTGCTGGGTTGCTAAATTGTAAACAACCGCCCCATTAAAGGCGATTGCGTATTCTTCAGAATCAATCAGTCCTAATTCTTCAGCATAAGGCCAAATACCATTTAATGGTCTACCAGTACTAATAACAATTTTTACACCTTGAGCTTTAGCAAGTTTCAATGCTTCTTTTGTTTTAGGTGAAATTTTTCGTTGGGAATTAAGTAAAGTCCCATCCATATCTGTTGCCACTATTTGTATCATAAATTGACCTATAAAAAATTCAAAGCAATAACATAAAATGCTATATGAGTTTATATGATTTTACCAAAATAAAAAACAAACTATCAATTTACTGAAATAAAAAACTTTTTTATTCTTCAAAACAAAAAGCAGACTGATTTTTACATCAATCTGCTTTTTGTTTTATACCTTGTTATTAACACTATAAAATAATAACAAGGTAAGTAGAAACTTGTTAAAGATTAACCCTTAACAGAATCCTTTAAACCTTTACCAGCTGTGAACACAGGAAGCTTAGTTGCAGGGATTACGATTTCTGCACCAGTCTTTGGATTGTGACCCTTACGTTCATTACGGTTTGATACCTTGAAAGTACCGAAACCAACTAAAGCTACTTGTTCACCTTCACATAATTGTTCAGAAACTGTAGCAATAAAAGCATCAACAGCAGCATGAGCTTGAGTCTTAGTTAAACCTGCTTTTTCAGCAATTTTGTCAACTAGCTGAGTCTTATTCATTTTTCTATCCTTTAAAATGTTATTTAAACTTTAATACATTTTTATTTAGTGAACACACTATCTATCATGTTATATAAATAAAATACTAAACAATGTCAATTTTAATTTAATAAATTATTTGCACTATATGATAAATAATTATAATTTGTATATTTTAGTAGCATTCACTATGCTAATTTTTTGAAAAAAAAATTACATAAAAAATCTACAATATTCTTAAATCAATACTAAAAGACATAGAAAAAACAAGATTTTACCTGATTTAACTTAACTCTTAGTAATCGTTATTTAAAGTACAAATTAAAGATATATAAAATCCAATAAAAAAAAATCTTTATATGTAAATATTTGTCTAAACATCTACCAATAGCACACTTTTTATGTTTTAACTTAAATATTACTGACTTTAATATCGCCCTATTAGTATATCTTCACTCCTTATATAACAATATTTTGCATTCGAAATCACGTGTTTTACATTCAACAATCATTAGTTATGTTGTTTTCCACTAAAAAACGAATCATCAATTTAATAAAAATTTTAAAAATTAGAGCTATATATCAAAAGTGGAAAAAAAAGGGATTTTGTAATATAATTGTCAATAATTATTTAAGTAGAAAAATCTCCTTTTATTTTCTGATAAATTCGTTAAATAATATATTTTTCTACATAATATTCTTAGTGTTTATTGTTATAAACGATTACTGATTATTGTTAATTGTAAATAATACTTAAATACACGACAGCTATGTTTGTGTAACTTTTGATATTTCATAAACAATAAGAGTAATCCTCCTAGTTACAAATATTTTGAGGTTCTTTCCAAATGGATAATTCTCGTCCAATACGTCGCGCTTTAATCAGTGTTTCTGATAAAACTGGTGTGGTAGATTTTGCTCGTGCTCTTGCTGAACGTGGTGTTGATATTCTTTCAACTGGTGGTACAGCTAAATTACTTAGCGAAGCAGGCATCAAAGTAACAGAAGTTAGTGATTATACAGGCTTCCCTGAAATGATGAGTGGTCGTGTTAAGACTCTACATCCAAAAGTTCACGGTGGTATTTTAGGCCGTCGTGGTATTGATGACGAAGTTATGGCAAAACACGATATTAAACCTATCGATTTAGTAGCTGTTAATTTATACCCATTTGCAGCAACTGTTGCAGATCCTAATTGTACTCTTGAAAAAGCTATCGAAAATATCGATATCGGTGGTCCTACAATGGTTCGTAGTGCAGCTAAGAATTTCAAAGACGTTACAATTGTTGTTAACGCAAAAGACTACAACCGTGTTATTGCAGAAATGGATGCAAATGATAAATCTTTAACTTATGAAACTCGTTTTGATTTATCTATTGCAGCTTTTGAACATACTGCAGCATATGATGGCATGATTGCTAACTACTTTGGTACAAAAGTTCCAAGTTATGGTATTCCTGAAGAATCAGATCCTGATTCAAAGTTCCCACGTACTTTCAACACCCAATTTATCAAGAAGCAAGATATGCGTTATGGTGAAAATGGTCACCAAAAGGCTGCTTTCTATGTTGAAGCAAATAACAACAACGCAAGCATCTCTACTGCAACTCAAATTCAAGGTAAAGCTTTATCATTCAACAACATTTCTGATACAGATGCTGCACTTGAATGTGTTAAAGAATT
>GL995222.1:154457-157541 GCA_000222855.1 Succinivibrionaceae bacterium WG-1
TCGCTGAAGACATTTCAAAAGCTTACGAAAAAGCATTCTCTACAGACCCTACTTCTGCTTTTGGTGGCATCATTGCGTTTAACCGCGAATTAGATGGCAAAACAGCTCAATCAATCATCAATAAGCAATTCTGTGAAGTTATTATTGCTCCAAAAGTTTCAGAAGAAGCTAAACAAGCAGTATCTGCTAAGAAAAATATTAGACTCCTTGAATGTGGTTTCTGGACTGGTCGTGTACCAACATTAGACTATAAGAGAGTAACAGGTGGTCTTTTAGTTCAAGATGCTGACGTTGAATCTCTTCACATGGATGAATTAAAGGTTGTTACTAAGTTACAACCAACAAAAGAACAATTAGAAGAATTATTGTTTGCTTGGAAGGTTGTTAAGTACACTAAATCAAATGCAATTGTGTACACTCGCGACAAGATGACTATCGGTATTGGTGCAGGCCAAATGAGCCGTGTATTCTCTGCTGAAATTGCTATCACTAAGGCTGAAAGAGAAGGCTTAACAATTGGTGGTTCTGTTCTTGCTTCTGATGCATTCTTCCCATTCAGAGATGGTATTGATGCAGCTGCAAAAGCAGGCATTAAGTGCATTATTCAACCAGGTGGTTCTGTACGTGACCAAGAATGTATCGATGCTGCAAATGAACACGGTATCGTAATGTTATTCACAGGTATGCGTCACTTCCGTCACTAAAATTTAAATAAACAAAGTTGCAATTAAATTATTAATTGCAACATTTGTGACATATAACCTCCAAATTTTAAAAATTTTCCCAAATAGGAATTAACATGAAGGTATTGATTATTGGTAATGGTGGACGTGAACATGCTTTAGCATGGAAAGCTTCACTCTCTAACCTTGTTAGTCAAGTATTTGTAGCTCCAGGTAACCCAGGAACTGCGAAAGAAAACAAAATTTCAAATGTAAACATTAACCCTTGCGATATCGAAGGATTAGTAAAGTTTGCTAAAGAAAATAATATTGAATTAACTATTGTTGGACCAGAAGCTCCACTAGTTATTGGTGTAGTTGACGCATTCAAAGCTGCAGGTTTAAAAATTTTTGGCCCATCAAAGAATGCTGCTCAATTAGAAGGTTCTAAATCTTTCACTAAAGATTTCTTAGCAAGACACAATATCCCTACTGCACACTATGCAGTATTTACAGATGAACAAGAAGCTTTAAACTATTTAGATAAAGTTGGAGCTCCAATTGTTATCAAAGCAGACGGTTTAGCAGCAGGTAAAGGCGTTATCGTTGCAATGGAATTAGCTGAAGCTAAAGCTGCAGTTTCTGACATGCTTGCTGGTAATAAATTCGGTGATGCAGGTTCTCGCGTAGTAATCGAAGAATTCTTACAAGGTGAAGAAGCTTCATTCATTGTTATGGTTGATGGTGAAAACGTAGTACCAATGGCAACAAGCCAAGACCATAAACGTGTAGGTGATGGTGATACCGGTCCTAATACAGGTGGTATGGGAGCATATTCTCCTGCTCCTGTTGTTACCAATGAAGTATTTGATAAGGTAATGCAACAAGTTATCATTCCAACAGTTCAAGGAATGAAAGCTGAAAACAATCCATACGTAGGTTTCTTATACGCAGGTCTTATGATTGATGCTAATGGTGATCCTAAGGTAATTGAATATAACTGTCGTTTTGGTGACCCTGAAACTCAACCTATTATGTTACGTATGAAGAGTGATTTAGTAGATCTATGCTTAAAAGCAGTAGATGGTAAACTAAAAGGTGAAACTGCTGAATACGATAATAGAGCTGCTGTTGGTGTTGTTCTAGCAGCGAAGAACTACCCTGGTTCTCCACAAAAAGGTGATGAAATTTTTGGTTTAGATTGTGCTCAAGACGAATCAAAGAAAGTATTCCAAGCTGGAACTGCAGAAAAAGACGGTAAAATCGTAACTAATGGCGGTCGCGTTCTTTGCGTAACAGCTTTAGGCAACACTGTAAAAGAAGCTCAAGCAAAAGCTTATGAACTTGCAAAAGAAATCAATTGGGATGGCATGTTCTACCGTAAAGACATTGCTTATCGCGCAATTGCAAGAGAAGATAATCAAAAGTAATTCATACTGATTATTTCATAAAATAAGGAGCTTTTAGCTCCTTATTTTATTTATACGTTAAATTTTTTTTCAAAATATTAAATTTTGCATTCCAAAGAAATATAATTTATTACAAAGAACTAACACAAAAAATCTCATCAATATTATCAGTCAGTTAAAGAAATGCTTAGTATTATATTTTTTCACTTTGTTTTATTTTTAGCAGGATTTATAGCTAATATTTTAGCAGCATTGTCAGGAGGTGGTGCTGGTTTTGTACAATTACCAGTATTACTTTTTCTAGGTCTACCTTTTCCAATGGCTCTAGGAACACATAAAGTTGCGGTTGTTGCATTAGGTTTAGGTTCTCTTGCAAGTAATCATAAACTCAATGATATCAATTGGCAAATTGGTAGGCTTATGTTATTTGTTGGTGGTATTTGTGTCGCTTTAGGTTCAATAATTGTCGTTTATATTAGTGATTTTTGGGCAGAACTTATCTTAGGTATAATCACATGTGCATCGGCAATTTACAATATTTTTAAGAAAAATTTTGGGGAACAAACCCATCCTGAAAAATATACCAAATTTGAACTAATAGTTGGTAGCATTTTTATAGGCTTAGTTGGACTTTTAAGTGGCTCCTTTTCATCTGGTGCAGGCTTATTCGGAATCATGGTTTTAGTTTTATGGTTTAGATTAAGCATAAAAGATGCAATTTTTCATTCTATGATTTTTGTGGCTTTTATTTGGAATTTTATTGGAGCATTCACCATTGGTTCAATGGGACAAATAAATTGGGAATATGTACCAATGCTTACCATTGGCGCATTTTTAGGAGGTCTGTCAGGAACCAAAATCATTAAACATATAAAAAGCAAAAATATTAAGAAATTATTTATTACTGTAATGTTTATTAGTGGTTTTATGCTAATAATAAAAGCTTATCAATTATTTGTAGCAGAGCACCCTGAATTTGATTTTATTTCCCAAATGTTAGCTTAAAAAAAAAA
>GL995222.1:158668-162483 GCA_000222855.1 Succinivibrionaceae bacterium WG-1
GAAGCCTCAAAAAAAATGTTTAAAAACTAATTTATATCTTATATTTTTTAATCAAAAAAGGAACTATATTAAATTATAGTTCCTTTTTCAATACTAAAATATTGATAAATAATTCAGATAAATTTTTTTCGGCAAATATGTGATTAGTTACTTTAGTGATTACTAAATTTACAACTTGTTTAATTTACCTCAATTCCGATATTAGAAACCCCAATTTCTTCAATATCTTTTCTTAATTCTAAAATCTTATCAGTAAATTTTACATCTTTAGATAAATTAACTTGAAATTCAATTTCATTATTAACTAAATCATAATCATAAATTTCTTCTTCATCTATCTCTTTGTCTTCACGCATTTCTAAAAATTTTACTACAGTGCCAACAGATAAATTACTAGCATTTTCCGCTTCATCTCCACCCTTTTGTAAAATAGCAGTAATCGCCAATGATAGTAATAAAGTAAAATCAAGAGCAGGATAAACACCATACATAGAATCTTCTTCAACAGAAGGCATATGATTATCTACAATACTTAAACAATGTTCTAAATCTATTTTTTTATCACCTAAATGCCATTTCCAAACATCATTTAAAACATTTTGATAGATATTTTTTAAAGTAGCATCTTCAATACAATCACAATACAATTGAAAATTAATAAATGCTCTTTGGGCTAAACATAAAGCAAATAAAGATTGTTGCTTATCTTTTAACTTATTTAAATTTTTATAAAATATGTCCCCAAAAATCATACCACTTAGCTCCAATTGTAAAACATCAATAGCAATAAACTTATATCATACCAAATATTAGCAATTTATATAAAAGCTTTTAATAATTAAATTTTAAAAACAATCTTTATTGAACTTTTTAGTAACTATTCTATCAAATTAAATTGTTAAAATTAAATTTATACATGTGCCAAATTATAATGTTTACTATGTATTGTAAGAACATATATATACATGTAAAAATTACTTCATTATCATGCGCAAAATTAATACAATTATAAAATAATAATTTTAAATAACGCACATTTTACATAATATTGTTACATTTATAAAAATATAAATATGATTAAAAGCATGAATCATATAAAATAGATAGAATTGAAGAATTTCGTTCTTTCATAATTTATTTTAATATGTATTGTTAATTTTTATTAGGTTATTGCCTTATTTTTCATAACCTAATAAAATGTGGTTTATTGGTTTATTTACTTTCTTGGTTTATTGGCATGAAAGATCCTGAAAAGCAAAATGAAAATGAGAATTGGCAATTTCCAATTCCTCAGCATCATATGTATGCTATATGTATTTTGCTTACTATATCTTTACTTACTGCTATTCTACTTCCAAGTCCAGAAGATCCTACCGTCAACGAAAATAGCCAATGGTCAACAGGAGTAATACCTGACTCAAATACATATCAACCAAGTATCATTATTGCAGATGATGAAAATGCTACAGAAAGCTTAGATTCAGACATCATTTCAGATCAAGATCTTCTTGCTGATATTGACACCACAACAACAGATACAGATCTAGATGACAATTCTTCTGAAAATTTAGATAACGATAATAATGCAGAAGATAGCGAAGTTGAAAATCATGGCCAAACATCTGATGAGAATTCAGAAAAGAATCAATCCATTGTAGCAACTCCTGAAATTCCATCAAATTGGTTAGTGCAAACTGTTCGCAAAGGTGACAACGCTTCAACCATCTTTAGAACCTTAAATATAGATTTTGCCTATATTAAAGCTTTAGAAAAAACCGAAAATTACGGTAAATCAATAACCAATTTAACACCAGGTGATAATATTCATTTCCTATTAACACCTGATCATAAACTTATAGAACTCATAAAACCTTATAGTAAAACAGAACAAGTTCATTATAAAGTAGTTAATTTTGCAAATGATATTTATGGTTTTACAGCAACTCTTGAACCGTTAGGCACAGGTTTTACAGAAGACCAGGAAGAAGTAAAGACTCCAACTACTACTGCTGCAGAAAATATTACAGCTGATAATATCGCTAAGATTAAAGCTGAAGAGAAAAAACGTCTTGAAGAAAAACGTAAAAAAGAAGAATTAGAACGTCAAAAGCTAGAAGAAGAAAGAAAGAAGAAACTTGCTGCAAGAAAAACTCATATGACAGCAATTATCCAAAAGAAAGAAACTATAACTACTGCTCTTGACAATATTGGTTTAAAGAGTACAGAAAGAAACAAAATACTAAGTATATTAAAGAATCACTATAATCCTAAAACTATACACCCTGGCGATGAAATTCATATTTTATTTGAAAGTGCCAAACCAGGTAGCAAAATTAACGCGGTTTATTTTAAACAAAGAAGCAATAAGAAAATTGCTTTGTTTAGAAATCCTAAGGACAATAGATACTATACCGAAGCTGGTACTTCAACCAAGGTTACCAAAACAACAGGAAGTGGCTTTAACCGCTATCCTCTTGCTAATAGTTCCAATATTCGTGTAACAAGTAGATTTAATCCAAATAGACTACACCCTATTACAAGAAAACACCGTCCTCATAACGGTACCGACTTTGGGGTAAAAGTTGGAACTCCTATTTATGCTCCTGCTAATGGTGTTGTGGTTAAAGCTACTTATCAACGTGCAGCTGGTAATTATATAATTATTCAGCATGCTAACGGCTATTCTACTGTATACATGCATTTATCAAGAATTTTGGTTAAAACAGGACAACATGTAGGCATCAATCAAAGAATTGCACTTTCTGGTAATACAGGAGCTTCTACAGGACCTCATTTACACTATGAAGTTCGTATTAACAATAGACCTGTTGACCCTTTAAAAGTTAACTTACCACGCTCTTCTGTTACTACACATGTACAACATGACACTAAATTTGGTAACCAAATAAAACAATATAAGAGACAATTAGGCATAAAATAAATTTTAAAACTTGTTAAAAAGTGTGTCATAAAAAATTAGATACTAAATCTCTTTTTATTCGAAAAAAACATCATTCTAAAAATAAAAACTAAAATCAGTTCTATTTTAAAAATATCCACGTTAAACAATTCACAAAAACAATAATTAACACTTATATATTTTAAAAAGCGTGCATTAAGTCCATTATTCCATAAATTTAACCTCTATAATTAAATGTATAAAACTATAGAAATATATATAGACATATAAAGATATATAGAAAGGAGTATGATTATGCTTTTAACTACTCTAAATAAAACCAAGCAACTATCTGCAGGCAAATTACCTTGGATAAATGAAATGATAGTAGCAAGAGAAAAACTAATCATTAGCTATTTTACATTACTAACGCCTGCAATTTCAGAAGCTGATAACATAGATGACAAAGTTAATCCATCTTATGATCAAATAAAGGATTTTTGTGGTTTATTAGTTGATTATTTATCTCGTGGACACTTTGAAATTTATCCTAAAATATTAACTATAATGGAACATGTAAGTAGTAGAAGACTTACCATTGCTAGACGTTTAGTTCCAAGAATTCAAGATAATACTGAACTTTTATTAAAATTTAGTGATAAGTATTCAAATCAACTCGATGAAGGTTTGCTGAAAAACTTAAAAAAGATTTAGCCAGAGTTGGACAACTACTTGAAAACAGATTCTCTCATGAGGATCGTATGGTAATTGCACTACAAATTATGGACAATACTATTAGCGCTGCTACAAACTCTAATGTTTCAACACCTGCTTAGATATATCGCAAATTTATATTAAAAATATATAAATTAGAATAAATAACAGTTCAAAATAATATAATCAATAAAAAACGAGC
>GL995222.1:162755-175198 GCA_000222855.1 Succinivibrionaceae bacterium WG-1
GCTTTTTATTTTTATGTTTTTGTTAAATCCAATCTAAAACTTCACTCAAAGTACTTGCAGGAAATACTTTTATGCCTTCAATTGGTTTTCTTGGTACATTATCTTTAGGAACAATTGCTTGTCTAAAACCGTGTTTTTGAGCTTCTATAATACGTTCTGTTCCATTATTAACAGGTCGAATTTCTCCAGACAAGCCTATTTCTCCAAAAACAATGGTATCTTTAGGGATAGGTTTATTACGATAACTTGAAATTATTGCTACCATAAGTGGTAAATCTGCACTAGTTTCTTCAACTTTAACCCCACCAACAACGTTTACAAAAACATCTTGGTCTCCCATTGAAACTCCGCCATGACGATGTAATACTGCAAGCAGCATCGCCATACGATTAGGTTCTGTACCTATTGTCAATCGACGCGGATTTCCATATTGAGTTGTATCAACCAATGCTTGTAATTCAACAAGTAAAGGTCGCGACCCCTCCCATATAACCATAACCACAGAACCTGTAGTTTCTAATTCACTTCTATTTAAAAATATTGCAGATGGGTTAGATACTTCACGCATGCCATGTTCAACCATAGCAAAAATTCCAATTTCATTAACAGCACCAAAACGATTTTTTTGACAGCGTAAAGTTCTAAAACGTGAATCTGAATCCCCTTCAAGCAAAACAGAACAGTCTACACAGTGCTCTAATATTTTTGGACCTGCTAAACTTCCTTCCTTGGTTACATGTCCAACCATAAATGTGGACACACCCATTCTCTTTGCATATTGTGTAAAAGCAGCTGCACTTTCGCGAACTTGAGAAACACTACCTGGTGCAGATGAAATAAGTTCCATATGCATAACTTGAATAGAATCAATTACCATAATAGTTGGTTTTTCTTGCTCTGCTAAATGAATAATTCGTTCTACAGAAGTTTCTGCCACAATTCTAATTCTAGAGGCATCAATTTCTAATCTTTTAGCTCTAAGTGCCACTTGCTGTAATGATTCTTCCCCTGTTACATATAAAACTTTATAATTACGAGAAAGTACACTTATCATTTGCAAAAGAAGTGTTGATTTACCAGCCCCTGGATTGCCACCTATAAGTACTACAGCCCCTGGTACAACCCCACCACCTAGTACCCTATCTAATTCTCCAAATCCTGAATGCATACGAGGCATTTGTTCTAAAGATACCGAGTCTAGATTAACAACTTCTGCAGATGTAGTACCCGCAAATCCTGCTAAACGATTGATTGCTCTACTATCTTTCATCGCAATATTTTCGTTTACAACTTCAGAAATAGTATTCCATTCTCCACAGTCTGGACACTTTCCTTGCCATTTACCAAAAGTTGCTCCACAGGAACTGCATACATAACTTACAGAAGATTTAGCCATTTTTATCCTATAAATAAAAGCTTATTAACAATAAAAATAAAAAGCTTAGTTTATTTTATTCTCAAAAACTAAGCATTATACAGATTGCAAAATTTAATCACACCTAAAAATACAAATATTTATATTTAGTGATTTGTTAATGTTATGACACTAATTTCACCAGGAATGCCTAAACGAGCAAAGAATCCACTCCATAGATATGTTCCATTATTAACAATTAAATTAGAGTTATTATATTTATATAATCCAGAAACAAAGCCATCATTGGCAAGAGCGACAATTTTATTAATACCAATAACCATACCTCCATGAGTATGACCACTTAGCATTAAATCGACATAATTTGATTCATATTTAAAATCTTTAGGTTGATGTTTCATTAAAACTATAGGAAGACTATTTAAATCATCTTGAGAAACACCTTCTAAAGCCTTCTCAATATTTGGACCTTCATAATTTCCTGGAACTTTTAAAGCAGCTTCGTCAGTAACCCCTACAAGAATAAAATCTTTGCCACTTTTTGTTGTTATAATTAAATGTTCATTATGTAAAAATTTAAAATTATACTTTGACCATTCAGCTTCCCAAAGTTTTGGATTTGAATAATATTCGTGATTACCATTGATAGCATATACCCCCAAAGGCGCTGAAAGTTTATTTAGTATAGCTAACTGTTCCTTTGACATTTCAGGTTTTCCATCAATTAAATCACCTGTAATTAAAATGATATCAGGATTTTCTGATTCAACCAGTTCTACAACAGTTTCCGTCATTTGAGCGGTAATATTGTGTCCAAAATGTAAATCCGAAATTTGTATTATCTTTAGTCCCTGTTCTCCAAAATCATATTTATCAGAAACTAAATTGTAGTAAATTTTTTCAGGAGCAACTGCTGCATTTATTGTAGCAATGATAGACAATCCCAAAGCAATACTAGAAACAAGAGTGATTAAATAAGTTTGATATTTAAACTTAAAAAATACTAATCTAGTAATAAAGTTAAATGCTAGAGCAAAAATAAGCCATACAAATAACATGCTAGCAAACACAATCACGTTTCCTGGCAAATCAGGTGCTAAAACATCTCCACCTAACGCCAAAAGCCAAATATTTTTAAATGCAGCCATTGCAATTACTAGCATAATAATTACTTTAATTACCTTGTTAGTAAAAGGCTTGGCTATTATGATATATCCTAAAATGGATAAAATTAGGGGAAAAACAAAGAAAAAACTTATAAAAGACCAGGTAAATTGCATATTTTTATTATCCTTTTGATATTTCTATAACTTCGTTATTTCAGATAAATAAAAAATTTAAAAATGTTAATTAAAACTTTATATTATTGTAAAACGTTTAATGCTTTAGTAATACCAAAATAACACTTACCGCCCAAATAAAGTTCAATTCTTTTCTACAACCAAAGTTGTGACTATTTTTTACACACAAAATTCATCATAACAGTTAATTAAACCAAATAAACAAAATCTAAAACAAATATAAATCAAATGTAATCAAAGAAATAACTGTCAAATTCTTTTAAAATTATTAAGTTTTTATATAAATTCGTTACTTTCCACAAAAAATACAATAAAAAAAGCGGTATTTTATATATTCTTATGCTTTTATCACTCACAAAAATATTTAAAATGATATTATGAGAATAGAGGTATTTTATACATAACAAAAAAGTTCGTTACTATTAAAATAAATTATTACGAATCAAAAATACAGAATATATTCATATTTTAGTAAAAAAACTCAAACATTTAATTTGATAAAATAAAGCTCAATGTCAAACTAAAAATTTTTGATTTTTTTACGACAATAAATGTGTACAATGAAAACATAAACATAATAATGATAAAAAAACGATAAAGAACCTATGAGTGATTTAGCTGCAGAAAAAGCATTGGAATTAATTCCATTTATAAATGAACCTTTTTTAAAGAAAAATGCTTGGATGTTTTAAAGCAAAATCCAACTATCACTGCGTTTGTATTAAACATGGAAATTAAACGCTTACTAGGTTCATGTGTACGCATTATAGACTTTCGCAAAGATGGTAATTGTAAAGAATTTGTGTATAACAATATCAAGCATTTCTTAAATTTGGAAGATATTGAAGTATTTAATAAACAACTAGAAATTTATAAAGGCAAATATACCGTTGGTCTATACGAAGCTGTTGTTAATAATCATACAGCCAAAAAACAACAACGCACAGATAATGTAAATGTTGTTCCTAACTTTAATATTCCATCAAGATATGCATTAGATAAAATAAACTTTTCATGCTATTCAAATAGACGTGAAGAACGTATGTTTTATTGCTCCCCTATTGTAGTTCAATTTGAGAATGGCAAAAAATATACGCCAAGACCTCCGATCTCTCATGTAGTGGTATAAAAATAATTTTACCAGAGGTTGAAAAATACCCTGCAAATGAAAAATTAACAGTAACATTTACAGGTTTAATCGATCAATTTAAATCAAGTCCCGATGTTTTAACAGATGTGCCTTATGAAACTATCGGTGTAGATGTTAAAGATACTAAAGCATGGTTAAAAACCAAATGTTTATCCACAGATGTTCGTTTTGAAGAATTTGTATTAGATTTTCAAAAACAAAATCGCACTCGATATCCTATAGATACAGATTATTTAGCATATACTCTCAATATCAGAGCAATTGAATATAACTTTATGCCTAAAATTAAGGGCATAAATGTATTTATATCTGAAGATAGTAACAACTTATTATCTCCACGTTTTATTCTAAAAAGTAACTACAACCATGAAGAATTAGATTTTTGGCGTAATGAAAATAATGATGATCGTTTAAGAACTTTACTAACACATGAACTTATTGCCAAAACTTTAAGTAAACCTGAAGAACAAAGATATACTTACATCTATGTTTTCAGACATACCACCCAAAATAAAACTTTCTTCTTTGCCGCAACCAAAGAAGATTTAATTTCACAAAAGCTTTCTACAACATTCTTCAAAATGTCAAAAACTCATAAGTCATTTAGAGTTTATCGTTTTGAAGTTGCTCCAATCACTAATCTTGATAAGAATTTAAATAATATTATTTCAGGCATAAGTGAAGAAAACTTACGTGAAAAAATTATTGCAGAATTAAAATCATTAAAATATATAGCATGTCTAACTAGAATAGATCTCGCAGAAGATAGAGATATCTTTAATCAATATGATTCAGATCTTTCTGCTAATACCTTGCAACAATTTGCCTTAAACACCAAAGATGTCGAACCGATTAATTTAGAATATTTACAATATACTAAACCAAGATCTGAACAAAGATATCTCCATGAAGAACCTGTTATTATTTACGATAGTGAAGATAATCAAATTGCGACAGGTAAAACTGTGGATATCTCATCTCGCGGTTTACAAGTAGAATTAGATGAACAAATAGATTGTTACAATAATGCAGTTATTTTTGTGGCATTACCAAAATTTAAGAATTTTAATAAGTTAGTTCCAGCTGGTAAAATTGCTTATGAAGTAGCTTTTATAAATTCAACTAATACATTCTTACATTTACATGTCCACAACATTGCTTCGAATGTAAATTTTGTAAAATTTATTGATGAATTTACTCAAAATCTACCACTAGCTACTAGCGTTACTGAAATGAGTAATTTATCTAAAGCACTAAGAAATCTAACAATTTTAAATTTATTCAGTACTCCTATTTTATATCAAAAAGGCGCAACCAATCGCTTAGCAGGGATAAGTGTAAATCAAAAAGCTTCTAATATAAACAAACTATTAGATATATATAAAGATGGCACTAAAAAACTAAATGTATTCCCATTCTTCTCTAATTCAATATTAAAGAATTACATTTTACCAACTTTGCAAAAAGCCAAAGTAAGTGAAAAGCAATTTCAATTAAATGTTTATATTAAACGTCAAGATAATAATGGAGAAATTTCTTATTATCCAGAAGCCGAACATTCATTAGAGACTATAGAAGATAAAAAGCTATTTATTGAAGCGGTTTAAAAAATGGATATTTTGGAGCATTTGCCATTGTACTTACTCCAAGTGTGGGTTCTATTTCTGAAGAATTAGTAGAAGAGTTGACAAATTTAAAGAAAATGGCAATTCATAAAAGCCAACCTATAGAAAATAATATGATGACAAGTTTAGGCTTTACAGACATTATTGATATCACTGGAAGCGTATTATTGAAACTAGGTTATCCTAATATTACAGAACCTCAAGTGCCACAGGACACTATCGAAGTTAATAACTAAAACAAAATACCAAACAAAAAAGTCCAACCGATACGAGATAAACAATCTCTCAAGTTGGACTTCTTATATTTCTTTTAATAGGTAGATACTTATTTAATCTAAAAAAATAGAAAATAGAGTAACTAAATTAACCTACATTCTTTTCTAATAAACTAAAAGCTTCTAATACACATGCAGCCGCATCTAAGCCATATGAATTGATGGTCGCAGGAGCTTGCTGTCTTACAATTGGTTTAGCATGTATCGCAAAACCTAATCCTGACGCTAAGATCATTGGTAAATCATTAGCCCCATCACCAATAGCAATACTTTGAGAATTATCGATATTATATTGAGTACACAATTCTTGTAATGTTTGTACCTTTACACTTGAATCCACAATTTCACCAATTAACCCACCTGTTAAATGGTCACCATCAATTTCAAAAGTATTGGCTCTAACTAAAGTTAAATTAAAATCTTCTTTTAGCTTATTTACAAATGGCATAAAGCCACCAGAAGCA
This sequence comes from Succinivibrionaceae bacterium WG-1, assembly GCA_000222855.1. Taxonomy (GTDB): domain Bacteria; phylum Pseudomonadota; class Gammaproteobacteria; order Enterobacterales; family Succinivibrionaceae; genus WG-1. The sequence goes on from GL995222.1 coordinate 168,946, forward strand.
ATAGCTACCTTCCAACCATTTGTTTGTAATAATTTAACTAATTCAGGAAAACCAGGCATTATAGGAAGATTATTACGAATATTTTCTAAAATACTTACAGGAGCGTCTTTTAATAATGACACACGTTTTCTTAAACTTTGTTTAAAATCTAATAAACCATGCATCGCTTGACTAGTTATTTCAGCTATCTGAGCACCAACGCCATAAGCTTTAGCAATTTCATCGATGCATTCTATCTGAATGCATGTTGAATCCATATCTAATAAAATAACCCCTGGTTTATTTAATGATGGAATATTCTTTACATGAATCGCATCAATACCATCTTTTAAATCTTTAAATTCAGTGTTTAATTCTTCACTATATTTATCACATTTAGCAATAGCAACTAATTTACCACAGTAATTAAAAGGCTTCATAAAGTAAGCACTAATACCCTTGGCAGAAGCATCTTTAGAAAATTTCACTAAGTCATTAACTGTTAATTCATTAGCAATTAAAACAATATAGCCTACAGCATTTGTAATATTACTTTCTACAAAACCATTATCATTAACAGCATACAACTTATTAGTTGCCATTTTTTCAAAATCTAGATTATTAGCGCTCATAAATGTCTCAATATAATTAAACAAAAAATAAAACTTTTAGAATTGTATGTTTTTATAAAAATTTTGCAAATAATTTAAACCAAAATCACAAAATTTATTATTAATAATAAAAAAGATTTATAGTAAAACCACTATAAATCTTTTTTCATTTCAAAATTTGTAAAAACAAAACTTAATCTTTACCCAAATTAGGCATTAGTTATTTTGTTTATTATTTTGCAAATTTTTCTTTTAAGTAAGAAATTGTACGGTCAAGACGAGCTACACACTTATCTTTTCCTAAAACTTCCATAAGAATACCCATATCAGGAGATTGGCCACAACCAGTAATGGCAACACGAACAGGCATACCTACTTTACCAAAACCAACTTGCATTTCATTAACAGTATCTTCAATAGTCTTATGAATATCTGCCGCAACCCAATTTTCAACCTTTAGAACCTTATCTTTAACTTTTTCTAAAGCTTCGATACTATTTTCTTTAAACCACTTCTTTTCAGCATTTGGTTCGTAAGCATCATATTCGTTGTATAAATAAACAGATTGTTCTGCCATTTCTTTTAAAGTCTTACAACGTTCCTTAAAGATTTTTACGATATCCACAAGTTTTGGACCATTTACATAGTCTAACTTTAAGTTATCCATTTGCCATTTTAATTCTTCAGCAACACGTTCTTCTGGTAATGTTCTGATATAGTGTTCATTAACCCACTTTAACTTATCAGTGCTAAATGCAGACGCACTCTTAGAAACATCTTCTAAGTTAAATAATTCAATCATTTCAGGAACAGTGAATAATTCTTGATCTCCATGTCCCCAACCTAATCTTACTAAATAGTTAAGAAGAGCTTCAGGCATATATCCATCATCACGATATTGCATTACACTAACAGCACCATGTCTCTTTGAAAGTTTAGTACCATCATCACCTAAAATCATAGAAACGTGGGCAAATTCAGGAACTGGAGCCCCTAAAGCTTTATAAATATTAATTTGGCGTGGAGTGTTGTTGATATGATCTTCACCACGAACCACGTGAGTAATCTTCATATCCCAGTCATCAACAACTACGCAGAAATTATAAGTTGGTGTACCATCTGTACGACGAATTACTAAATCATCTAATTCAGAATTATCAAATTCAATATCACCACGAATTAAATCATGGAACTTTACTTTACCAGAAGTTGGATTTTTAAAACGTACGCAATAAGGTTCATCAGGAGAATGTTCACTATGATCTTCACAACAATGACCATCATAGCGAGGCTTTTCGCCATTCTTCATCTGTTCTTCTCTAAGACCTTCAAGACGTTCTTTAGTACAGTAACACTTGTAAGCACGACCATCTGCAAGCATTTCATCTATTAAGGCATTGTAACGGTCAAAACGTTTTGTTTGGTAAAAAGGACCTTCATCCCAACTTAAACCTGTCCATTGCATACCTTCAAGAATTGCATCAATTGCAGGCTGAGTAGAACGTTCACGATCTGTATCCTCAATACGTAACACAAATTTACCATTGTTATGACGAGCATATAACCAAGAATAAAGAGCAGTTCTTGCACCACCAACATGTAAATAACCAGTAGGACTTGGAGCAAAACGAGTTCTAACTTCCATTTAAAAAATCCTTTTTAAAAACAAAAAATCATTTAACAAATAATGTTGCCTATTTTACTACTATTACACTTCACTTGCATTAATACTAATTAAAATCACAATTTTTAATTACTTCATTAGAAAAAAAATTGAAATCCACAGTTATTAACAAAACTTAATTTTATAATCCACATTCTTTTTAAAACTTATCAACAAGGTTATTTATAGAATAAACCTTTTTATACAACGGTTTAAAAAAAATATCATTTTTAACATCTTTTTCTTCCACAATTTATTCACAAGTAGTACACAGTAATATTCCAACTTATTCACATCTACTACACAAAAACAGTGTATAACATCACATTTTTTTGAATATAACCAGAGATCAAAAAAGGTAGATAATTACTTATCTACCTTTTTAAATTTATATTCTTATTTACTTATCTTACATGCATGCTAATGCAATAATTACCATGATTTGTGGAGTAAGTATACGTAAGAACATTGTAAACGGATAAACTGTAGCATAACCTAAAGAACTTGCTTCTGAGTTATGATATAAACCGTTTGCGAATGCTAAAGCTGGAGGATCTGTCATAGAACCTGCTAACATACCACAAATAGATAAGTAGTTAATCTTAAGAAGTTTATAACCAATGAAACCACAAATTAATAGAGGAATAATTGTTACAAACACCCCATAGAACATCCAAGTTAAACCAGGACCGTTAATTAAATCTTCAACGAATCCGTTGGCACCTGAATTGAAACCTACTATTGATAAGAATAATACAATACCAATTTCACGTAATGCACTGTTACCAGCTGCAGGCATAAACCAGTGAATCTTATTACGAGTAATGATATGACCGTAACGAGAAAGTAATAATGCTACAACTAATGGGCCACCTGCTAAACCTAATTTTAATGCAGCAGGAAGACCAGGAACAGGAATAGCTACACTTCCTAAAACCATACCAAGGAATAAACCAATAAATACAGGTAACATATGAACCTTTGTTAAGGCTGCAGCACTATCACCAACAATGCTTGCAACTTCATCAATAGATTCTTTTCTACCTACAACGTTCAATTGGTCACCAAATTGTAATACAGTACCACTGTGTGGAATAAACTGTAAACCTGTACGAACTAAACGAGAAATTGTAACTTCACCATTTGGTTTAATACCAATAGCATCAAAAGTTTTACCTAAAATCTTTTCGTTAGTAACAACAAGTTTCTTTACAACTAAAGCTGTACCGCGAGTAGTTAAAGAAACATCAACAGATTCACCAATTGAAGCACTAGCCTTAGCTAAAACATCATCACTTGCAACAAAGTGAAGAATATCACCTTCTTGAACTTCAGTGCTATAGCTTGGAACCATCAATTCGTTGTTTCTCTTTAAACGAGAACAAGCTATTTCACCATCAATACTCTTAATGATATCTGCGATTGTCTTACCAACAACAGTCTTGTTCTTAACAATGATATTTTGAGTATTTAAATCTTTACGATTGCTCTTCTTTTGAACTTCGTATAATTCGCCTTCTTTTTCAATATTTACACGGCAAGCAAAACGAATTACAAACATAGTAATTAAAATACCGCAAATACCAAAAGGATAAGCAACTGCGTATGCACTAGATACTGCTTCTTTCACAAAACCATTTGGAACAGCATTACCTGCATCAGCAAAAGATTGAGCAATTTCGCCAATCATTTGTTGACCTGCACCTAATGCTGGAGTATTGGTAACAGCACCTGCGTAGATACCTACAGCATGGTCTAATCGTAAATCAAAGAAGATATTGTAGCTTAGAGCAATTGTTGCACCAATTAAAACGATACAAACAGCTAAAGCAATAAGCTTAAGACCTGAACCTTTTAAGCTAGCAAAGAAACCAGGACCTACCTGAATACCGATTGTGTAAACGAAAAGTATCAAACCAAATTCTTGCACATACTTAAGCACATCCTTAAATGCAGCAAATTCAGCGTACTTCTTAGTATATAATTGAACTTCTTCAGTCCAGTTATAACCTTCAATACCAATAGAAGCTGGATCTAAAGTAGCTTGAACAGAAGTTGGAATCCAGCCCATTTTTACTGAAAGCCAACCCATAAAGATACCACCAAAAAGTACACCACCGATACCGAGGCCTACTCCTTTATATCTGATATTACCTAAAAGTATCCCAATAACAGATGCAAGTGCAATTAAACTTGTAGTTGTTGAAATAGCATTAAAGGCAAATATACTATTTAAAAATGACATACTATAAATACCAAAAATTGAACGAATTTCTTTTTTTAAAATATAGATTATAGGAAATGATAGAAATAGAATTTAAAACCCTATTTTTAATTAGTGCGTATTATACGCTAAAATTGCTTACAAAAACACAAAAGAAAAGCAAATGATTTAGTTAATTTTTTGCAACTAAGTCAAAAAATAAAAACAAAAGAAATAAATAAAAATAATAAAACCCATTTTATAATAAAAACGTTTATAAAATAACGTAATGTTAGTAAAAATTATAAAAACACCTTGTTATTATAATAATCACACTGTATCATATAGCAGTTTTAAAAATCAGTATCAAATAAAACATTAAAACACTTTTTTACATCTCTTGCGAGAGTGATTCAATGGTAGAATGGAAGCTTCCCAAGCTTTTCACGCGGGTTCGATTCCCGTCTCTCGCTCCAAATTACCAATTCCTTTTAATCATTAAAAAATAAATCTGCTCACTAAAAATTTTTATTATTTTTAATTTTTAATTAATGTTCTTAAGTATTCGCAATTCTTTAATCAACAATTATGCATATAAATCATGTTAATCTCTTCTAAAAAATAAGAAAAAGCTTGCTAAAAAACATTATTTTACTTAACATTTCAAATATACTGACACTTGCGTATGTTTACATTCATATTTTATTTTTATGTATAACATACCGTAGGATATAAATAAAAAATATTTATTAACAAAATCTTTTTTTAAATATAAAAAATAAATGTATTAGAATAATGTTTAAGAAGTAAATATTTCAAAAAATATCAAAGACAAATATTTTGATAATTTTTAATATAAATTTACAGTAAAAAGATTTCATATTTGTATAATGAAACATAAGTATACAAATAAAAAGTAAGAAGAGAACATAGGATTAAATTAAATGCGTTTATCTATTCTTTCAGCAGCCTTAATCTTATCAGCATCTACAGTTGTAGCAAATGCAGAAAATTTACAAGAAGTTTATCAAATTTCATTACAAAAAGACCCTGTAATTTTACAATCTAAGGCATTAAGAGATAGTGCTTATGCTCAAGTTGATTTAGCAAGAGCTAGTAATTTGCCACAAATAAATCTTGCAGGAAGAGCAGCTTATCAAAAAACAAATAAAGACGATTTAAATACCGCATTCGTTGCAGGTGGAAGCGTATCTTTAAGACAATCTATTTGGAAACACTCAAACTTCCTAAATACTTCTATCGCTGAAAAAACAGCATTACAACAAGATTTAGCATATAACGACAACAAACAATTACTTATTAAACGTGTAAGTACTGCATATTTTAAAGTTTTAGAAGCTCAAGAAGTTTTAGAATTTAAAAAAGCTAACCAAGTTGCTTTAAAAAGACAATACGACGAAGCTTCACAACGCTTTAAAGTAGGTTTAATCGCTAATACTGACGTTCAAGAAGCAAAAGCAGCATATGACTTAGCAACTGCTCAAGTGATATTAGCTGAAAATGATTTAGCAAATAGTAACGAAAACCTTCGTGAAATTACAGGTTCAGATCATAAAGAACTTAGCAAATTAGATATCAATAGTTTCTCAACTCCTGGTGTTAATAAGGATAGAACATATTGGTTAAAAACAGCAGAAGAAAACAATATCACTTTGCAAAAAGCAATGCTTGATCGTGATATTGCCAAAGAACAGATCAGCTTAGCCCAAACAGGCTATGAACCTACTTTAGATTTAGTTGGTGAATTAGGTACCCAATACACAAATTACAAGAAGA
>GL995222.1:177478-179056 GCA_000222855.1 Succinivibrionaceae bacterium WG-1
TCTCCTAATATTTATCAAAAATTTTAATTTACTCTCCTATTGATTTTTATATAAACAAAGTCCCAACTATAAATTGGGACTTTGCTTTTATCACCTAAATAAATCAAATTAAGAATTATTGTATTGAATAAAGTTTTATTTTGTAGCTAAAATCTTTTTTACAACATTGCTTGTAGAACAACCATTCTTAAAGCTTAGAACTTTAACTTGACCACCATTGGCAATCACTTCCTTACCACCAGCTATTTGATCCACTGTATAATCGCCACCTTTAACTAAAATATTCGGTAATACCTCAGCTATTAGTTGTTGTGGTGTATCTTCACTAAAATCAACAACCCAATCCACAGCTTTTAAAGATGCTAGCACTCCCATACGTTCCATAAGTGGATTTATTGGACGAGTTTCCCCTTTTAATCTTTTTACAGAATCATCAGAATTAACTGCAACTATTAGTCTATCACCTAAAGCTTTGGCTTCATTTAAATAGCTAACATGTCCAAGATGAAGGATATCAAAACATCCATTTGTCATAACAACAGTTTCACCATTATATTGAGCTTGTCTTACCAATTTAATTAAGTCATCTTTAGAAACAACTCCCAACTTTAATGGTATTTGTTCATTGTTTTCTTTTTCATTAATAGCAGCTTGAAGTTCTTCCTTAGAAACTGTAGATGTACCAAGTTTCCCTACAACTATACCGGCCGCTGCATTTGCAATAGCACATGCATCAATAATTTGACTACCTGATGCTAACGCTGTAGCAAGAGTCGCAATAACAGTATCCCCAGCCCCTGTTACATCATAAACTTCTTTTGCTTCTGTTGGTAAAGTAACTGACTCTTTACCAGGTTCAATATAAGTCATACCATGTTCAGAACGAGTGACTAATAAAGATTTAATTCCATAATCACTAATTAGTTTGAGGCCTTTTTGGACCAAATCTTCTTCACTTGTTACATGTCCTGCAACAGCTTCAAATTCACTCATATTAGGAGTAAGTATTGTAGCGCCACGATACTTTTCAAAATCTACCCCTTTAGGGTCAATTAATACTGGAACATTAGCATTATTTGCAATTTCAATAATACGAGATACAGAACACAAGGTACCTTTACCATAATCTGAACAAATTACAACCTTGGCATTTTGAATCTGTTGTCTAACTTCTGCTAAAATTAATGATTGATCTATTCTGCCGAAAGCTTCTTCAAAATCTATTCTTAATAACTGTTGATTACGACTAAGTACACGTAATTTAGTAATGGTAGGATACTCGTCAACCTTTACCATTTGAGTTCTTACATTAGCTTGTTCTAATTTTTGAGTTAAAATCTGACCTTTATCATCGTTGCCAACAACACCAACAATAGTACATTGGCCACCTAAACTTGCAATATTTACTGCAACGTTTCCAGCTCCGCCAACGCGATCTTCTGTTTCATCAACTTTTAATACAGGAACAGGTGCTTCTGGAGAAATTCTTTTACATCCACCTTTCCAGTAGCTATCTAACATTACATCACCAATAACTAATACATTTCCACTAGTAAAATCAGGTAGAGTCAAATTTCT
>GL995222.1:179341-190165 GCA_000222855.1 Succinivibrionaceae bacterium WG-1
GTATAACGCATATCATCAGGTATTGGTAAATCTTTCTTTAAGTCTCTAGGTTTTACCCCTCGACCTTTTTATATTCTTTCATTTGGAATACATAAGCTAACACTTGAGCCACAGCTCCAAATAGTCCACGCGGAATTTCTTCCTCAAATTCAGTTGTATAATAAATAGCACGAGCTAAAGGAGGAGCTTCTATGATAGGCACTTTATTCTCTGTAGCTATTTCTCTGATTTTTAAAGCCATGTTATCAATACCCTTTGCAACTAATATTGGAGCTGTAGTACCTTCTGTATCATATTTTAAAGCTACGGCATAATGAGTTGGGTTTGTAACAATAACGTCAGCTTCTGGAACTTTTTGCATCATCTTTTTATTAATGATTTGATACATCATGTGACGCATTTGAGATTTAACTTGGGGATTACCTTCTTGATTTTTAAATTCTTCTTTAACTTCTTGTTTGGTCATCTTTAATTGTTCTTTATGATGCCAAATTTGATAAGGAGCATCAAGCATAGCAATAGGAATCATGGCACAAACAATCATTAAGATCGTCCAAAACATTAAATTCACAGCTTCTCTTACAGAATAAGAAATTTCCATGGTAGAAAACGAAAGTATTGTTTCAATTCGAGAAGTTATTAAAAAATAACAAAAAGATCCTATTAGGATTATCTTTAGAATACCTTTGATTAGTTCTATTAAGCTATTTAAACTAAAAACTCTTTTAATTCCAGATAAAGGACTTAATTTATTGAATTTGGGAAGCATAGCTTCCTGGCTAAAGTTAAAGCCTCCAACTGCGATATTACCAACAAAAGCAAATAACAGCACAATACCGAACATACCAATTAAAGGTAAGGCTATAGATGCAACATCTTCTTTAAGAAGTTTCTCCATATAATTAGGATCAAGAATTTCAGCACGAGTGAATACGAAGCTTTTATGAACAACTCTAATCAGTCCTTCATAAAGCCATCCTGATACCACCCAAAGACCACAAACTCCCGAAATGAGAACCGCAAAAGTTCCAAGCTCTTTTGAACGAGCTATTTGACCTTTTTTACGCGAGTCCTCTATTCGTTTGCCAGTGGCCTCTTCCGTCTTTTCCTGTCCGTCGGATTCTGCCATTTATCTACAATCCAAATAAAGTCGCAATAACTTTGTTTTTGTATAATGTGAGTATTACTAAATCTAGTTAAAAATATAAAACATTATTGTTTTAAAAACTATTAACTAAATTAAAATATACATAATTAATCTGTAATGGCTTTACATCCTTTTAATTCTAGCCATTCACGTCTATTAGCAGCACCATTTTTAGATTTTGTCAAAAGCATATCCATAATAGCATAAGCATTAGTCTCGTTAGATTCGTCTAAAGTTAAACGTACTAATCTTCTAGTTGCAGGATTCATGGTGGTTTCTTTTAGATGCTCTGCATTCATTTCCCCTAATCCCTTGAATCGTGTTATTTCAAAAGATAATCTCTTCTTTTCTAAGGAAGCGGTAATTTTATCTCTTTCAGCTTCATCTAAAGCATAGAATGTTTTTTGCTTACTACTAATCTTATATAGTGGTGGCATAGCCACAAAAAGATGCCCTTCTTCCACTACTTTCTTGAAATGTTTAATAAATAAAGCGCAAATTAGGGTTCCAATATGTAGACCGTCAGAGTCCGCATCAGCAAGAATACAAATCTTGCCATATCTCAAATTAGATAAATCATTTGGATCTTGTTCAAGACCAATAGCTATAGCGATATCTTGAATGCATTGAGATTTAAAGATTTCATTCTCGTCAACTTCCCAAGTATTTAAAATCTTACCACGAAGTGGTAACACCGCTTGATATTCTTGATCTCTTGCTTTACCAGCAGAACCACCTGCAGAATCCCCTTCCACTAAGAATAATTCAGATCTACTAGGATCTCCTAATTTACAATCCTTTAATTTCCCTGGCAATGTAGGGCCTGATGTAGCACGCTTTCTCGCAACCGTTTTGGAAGTACTTAAACGTTTATTGGCAGCTTCAATACAAAGTTCTGCAATTTGTTTAGCAACCTCTAGATTTGCATTCAACCATAAACTAAAGTTGTCACGAGTTGCATTGGTAACACACATTGCAATATCTCTTGATGATAGCTTTTCTTTTGTTTGCCCTGAAAATTGCGGTTCAGGCATTTTCACAGATAAGATATATGAACATTTATCCCAAATATCATCAGGAACTAATGATACGTTTCTTGGTAATAAATTATGAATCTTACAAAAATCACGTATTGCGTCTGTTAACCCTTGGCGTAATCCATTTACATGGGTACCACCTTGAACTGTAGGTATTAAGTTTACATAAGATTCTGCTAAACCTTCTCCTGAATTTTTATTCCAAGCAATCGCCCAATCAACAGTATTTCCTTCACCTTCAAAATGTCCAGAAAAAGTGTCCTCAGGTAGAATTTCTAAACCATCTAAAGAAGTTTTTAAATAATTTGATAAATCACCTTTATAACACCAAACATCAGATTCTCCGGTATTTAAATTTTTAAAAGTGATAGTAAGACCTGAGCAAAGAATAGCCTTAGCTTTTAACATATGAACTAAGGATTTAACACCGAAATTTATATTGTCAAAATATTTAGGATTAGGCCAAAAATGTATTTTGGTACCGGTATTTCTCTTACCAACTTCACCTATAACATGTAACTCTTCTACTTTATTACCATTTTCATAAGTAATAGAATAAACTTGACCATTACGTCTTATTTCTGCAACAAGTTTATCTGATAAGGCATTTACAACACTTACCCCAACCCCATGCAAACCACCGGAAAAAGCATAATTTTTATTAGAGAATTTACCACCTGCGTGTAACTTTCCTAAAATTAACTCAATAGCAGGTACTTTTTCTACAGAATGGATATCAACAGGCATCCCACGTCCATTATCAGTAACTTCTAAAGAATTATCTTCATAAAGTACAACATCTATCTTAGAAGCGTATCCTGCCAATGCTTCGTCAACACTATTGTCAATAACTTCCATTCCTAAATGATTAGGTCTAGTAGTGTCAGTATACATACCTGGACGTCTTCTTACAGGTTCAAGACCTTCTAATACTTCTATTGAATCACCGTTATAAACGTTGTTATCTACTGCATCTACCATAATTAAAACCTAAACACTTTAAATACTTCATTATTAATTTTTATATTGTAATTATAACAGATTTGACTCTATTAAAGGGAAGGCCTAGTCAAAAAGACCTCAGTTATCCACCTAAAAAATTGCTTACATGAAAAAACTACAATTCCTATAATTCCAATTTTTCTTAAAACAAAATGTTCGTAACTTTCATTTCCCCCATTAAAGAATTTGTTATAAAAATTCTATCAGCATTCTTTAAATGTGATACAGGGTATTCACCTTCTAAAACTTCATAACCTAATTTTAAATATTTATTTATCGTAGCATTACGCATGATTCCAGGTAAAATGCCACAACTACAACTTGGGGTATACAACGTTTTATCCTTGATCCAAAAAATATTACTAATCGAACCTTCTGCAATATAGTTATCAGTGTTTAAAAACAAGGCTTCATTAGCACCTTCGTTTCTAACCTGATGCAAAATATACATATTTTCCATATTGGATAACGTTTTATAACTTAACAAGTTATTAGAATTATTTCTCTTGTGAGACACTAATTTAAGGGTGAATCCTGTTTCGTAATCTTGCTTTTGGTACACCCTAAATTCGTAGTTAATAAAAACTCGCATACTTTTAAAACTAGAAGCGGCAATAACGAGTTTTATAGCCCCTTGTTGATACTTATTACTATGTAAAAAATTATTTAAAATATATTTAAAAAATTTAACATCTTTAAAATAGTCTAAATTATCAGAATATATTTCTGGTAATAATTCCTTAACACCTTTTATTATTCTTGTAATATGTTCATCTAAAAAATCTAGATAAGTATCATCCATATTCTCATCGCAATTTGAATCAACATTTTCATTATTACAAGTTGCAATTTTGATGGTTTCAAACAAGCCTATCCCTTGAGAAAAACTTAATTCATTCGTAAAAGGAATATTACTCAAACATGTTTTAAAAGAATTATTATCTACAGCCTGAAGCAAATCTAAACTGAAATCTTTTTGAACTTGTTCATGGCAAAACTCATCATAAATTTGTTTTATTTTTTTAAATTTACTTCAAACATGAAATTGCCCTTTTTAATGCCTTAACCTTTAATAAAGATTCTTCGTACTCACTTTCATTATCAGAATCCCACACAATACCACCACCAGCATAAAAATATGCTTCATCATTTTTACAAACAATAGTTCTGATAACAATGTTAAAATTAGCATCATTAGTTACACTTATGTAACCAATACTACCTGTGTATAATTCTCTAGGGACTTTTTCTAAATTTGCAATTGTTTCCATAGCTGCTATTTTGGGAGCTCCTGTAATAGACCCACCAGGAAACATTGCTTCAATTATATTTTTCCAAGAAAAAGAACTTTTTCTGATCTCTCCTTGAACTTCTGAAACTAAGTGATAAAGAGTAGCATGTTCTTCAATTTTAAATAATTCAGTTACTTTTACTGAACCATATTTACAAAACTTCCCTAAATCATTACGTTCTAAATCTACAATCATGAGTAGTTCTGAACGATCTTTTTCACTATTTTCCAATTGTTTTTTAATTTATTATCTTCGACTATATTTCCTGTTCTTTTAATAGTCCCTTTTATAGGTCTTGTAGAAATAATAGAATTTTCAACCTTAAAAAAACATTCAGGAGAAGAACTAACTATATCAAAATCAACAAAATTTAAGAAAGCAGCATATGGTGCAGGATTCTGAGAATTTAAGACTTCAAATAAATCATAACTTCGTTCTCTATTAAATTGGCAATTAAAACGTTGAGTATAATTAATTTGATAAACATTTCCTTTTCTTATTTCTTCATGTACCGCATTTAATCCATCTAAATATCCTTGTTTTGAAATAGAAGTATTAAATTGTTTTGAATCATTTTGACCATGTTTAACAAGTTCAGATGCGATAGCTACACTCGCTTCATCTTTATTAACTATACTAACTTCATTGATAGAATTAAAATCTGCTACAACTTGTTGATAGAAAGCTTCAAAACTAGAACTATCTAAACATCCAACTACATATATTTTATTAGTAAGATTATCTTCAATTAAAGCATTACCATAAAATGCCATATTTAAAATAGGAATATTCACATATAAATCATCTTTAAATCTTTGTTCTATCTTTTTAGGTAAATGATTCATATAGTCATAACAAATATATCCTAAAAAACCACCAAAAAATTTAAAGTCATATCTTTGAGATAAAGTTTTTAAAGTATCTTGAGACAGTTTATATTTGTTAATAATTTTGTCGATTATAGCCAAAGGATCTTTTATAAATTTAGTACTATTTTTTTACAATCTATCAATAAAGCTTGTTCTTTGCGACATTGCTTAAGCACCAATATTGGATTACATGACAAAATACTAAATCTATCATCTTCTTTTGATGAGTTTCTTGAATCTGTTTCTTTTGATATAGAGGATTTTTGACTGTTAAGAAAAATTAAATTTTGATATTTATTTTTATCTTTATGCCAAAATCTTGCTAAAGATGATAAATCTTGAGTAACCAATAATTCTTTTATATGCACTTTATCATCTATAAATTCAGAGCTACTTTTAGAAATTGTTCTTTGCATTTTTATTAACACGCTTTGCTATTTTTACAAAATTTTTTAATATTGCTAAACCATCTAGGCTCATTATTGCTTCTGGATGATATTGCACACCATAAATAGGTAAATCGTCATGAGCAATTGACATTATGACATTATCATCAATTGCTCTTCCTGTAACGTGAAAGCCTATAGGCATTTTAGTTATACACAAAGAATGATATCTAGTTACTTGAGACGGATTAGTAATACCTTTGTATATTCCTTCTAAATCATGGGTAACCATGCTAATTTTACCATGTTTAGGTAACGGTGCTTTCGCCACAATTCCCTCAAAAGCTTCAGCAATAATCTGATGTCCTAAGCAAATTCCAAACATAGGTACTTGTTTATAAAAAGCTTTAACAATTTCTAAGGAATTCCCGGCACTTTTAGGATTTCCAGGACCAGGTGAAAAAATAAATGCCGATACAGTCATTTTTTTTAATTCTGAAACAGTAATTTTATCGTTAAAAAATTTAACATATGGAATTTTTAAAATTCCCAAATACTGTAGTAAATTATCAGTAAATGAATCGTAATTATCAATAACCACAAACATGTTTTATTTTTATCCCGCTTTATTATTTGGTTAAAACCATATCAATATTTTTATAATTTTTTGCTTTATCCTTAATAACAACTGCTCAAGGTAATAACGGTGTAATTATAAGTATTTAAGTTATTTTGACTTTGCTTGCGATAAACACTATTAAAAATAAATTTACTCAAATAAATTTTTTATCATTATTGGTAAAAAATCTTCTATATAATCAAAAGTGTGATGTCCACCTTTCATTATATATTTGGTAGTTTCATAGTGAGAATCGAAAAATTTTTTTGCAACTTTATAATCTAAAACTTCATCTGCAGTTTCTAAAAAAACAAATAACTTTGCAAAATCTATAGGTAAAGCCTTTATATTTTTAACATCTTGAATTGAAGATTCATCAAGAGTAAATTCTTTACCTGTGTAATAATTTTTAAAAGTTCCTAAAAATTGTGGTAATAAATTCCATGGATCAATACAAGGATTCACTAAACAAGCTTTAAATTGCAATTGCTGCGTTAAATGCATTGCAAAAAAACCACCCATTGAAGCCCCAATAACTCCAATACAGTCACCAGCGTCCTGGAATGATTTAATTTGATTTTTTATAGATTCAAAAGCTTCTTTCGGAGTATCAGGAAAATCTAATGAATTAAATTCAATATTTAATTCACTATGTTTTTGGAGATATTTTTTGATAATTTCAGCTTTTCTTGCTTTACTTGATGAAGCAAAACCATGAATAAAAATTAAATTTTTTTTCGTCATAAAATAAAAAAGCACCGTTAATAACAACAATGCCTTTTATAATAATATAACCTTTAAAGAATGTTAAGATTTAATATCCACCAATTTTAAAATCAGGTACGAATAAATCTTTATCCAAACGATGAACTTCAGTTTTGATTTCGCCATTTGGATAAAATGTTAAATAACGCCAACCTGGACCTATTGAATCTAGACTAAAATTGTAGCTATTTAATGAGAATTGAATACTTGTTGAAGGAGATGAAATAAATCTCACTCCATTTTTCTCAAAATCATGCTCTTGATGTACATGACCACATAGAATTAATTTAACATTCTTATTGCTATAAGCAACATTTAATAATTCTTCTTTATTTTTTAATTCATGTTGATCTAACCATGCACTACCTAACTCAAAAGTATTATGATGTAAACAGATAACTGTATGTTTATCGGGATGACTAATAATACATTCTTGAAGATAATTTAATTCGTCAGGCAAGATCCAACCATGAGGAACACTATAAACTTGGGTATTTAACATCACAAACTGCCAATCGCCAATAATGATGTTTCTAGCACTACTTATACCAAATTCAGGCATTATTCGACGCATTAATGGACCGTCATCATGATTTCCAGGCAACCAATAAACAGGTTTTTGAAGAGGAATAATCATATCCGCAAACCTACGATATGATTCAGAAGTATAATCTTGCGACAAATCACCTGTTACAAGGATCGCTTCATAATCCCTATTTTGTTTAGTAATAGCTTTTAATACAGCATCAAAACTGTCAGCTGTTTTTACGCCTAGTAATTTATCATCTGCTCTACTAAACAAATGCGTATCAGATATCTGAAGTATAGTAAAACTGCCATCCTTGGAGATTTTATCTAAATGCTGTACTACACAATCTTCCACTTTAAATTCCCTTTATGCACTGTATTAATTAATAATATCAATACAATGTTATAAAACTGTTTATTTAAAAGTATTTTGTCGCTTTTATTCATTTTTACACAAAATTTTATATAAAAATTATATATATTCCTTATACTATTACACTTTAAAAGTGATGTAAAAACAAGCACAAATACAATTTAAATGTTTTTTATTTAACTCAATCACACAAATAAAAATCTTAAAATGACTAATATTATGTAAATGTGTAACAAAACTTTTATTTATTATTTTATCTATTTAAATAAAAATTTTTATTCTCTCTTATTACCTATAAGACTGTTTAAGAGTTTTTAATGTTCCAACGTTTTAAGATTTCTTCTTTATGCAAAGCAATATATTGCAAAGAAATAATAGTAATAGCATTACGAATTATCATTTCATCGCACATTTTTAATGCATCTTTTAAAGAAACACTAAATACTCTAATATCTTCACTTTCTTGGGCTAAACCATGAATCCCTTTAGCTAAAGATGAATCAACCTTACCAAGGAATAGATCAATACGTTCAGTACAAGCGCCAGGACTTGGGAAAAAAGTTGATATTTGAAAAGTAGAACTACAATCAATATCTAGATTAGCTTCTTCTTTTGCTTCTCTAATAACAGTATCTTTACTATTTTCACCTTTATCAATTATCCCTGCAACAATTTCAATATCCCAAGGTGTTTCTTCATCAGAAACAAAGCAACCTGGACGGAATTGTTCTATTAAAACGACTTCATCTTTAATGGGATCATAGGGAATAATTGCAGCGGCATTTCCTCTTTCAAAAATTTCTCTTTGAATTGGACCAATGGTGTTGCCTGCAAATGTTTTATAAGATAAGGTGTGTTTTTCTAAAGAAAAGAAACCTTTAAAAACAGTTTCCTTTTGATTTAATATACAATCTTTACGAGTTAACCCAGATGTATACTGTTTTATCAATTGTTCTCTTTGCTCTGAATTTTTTTGGTTCATAGCTGTTCCATAAATAATTATTGATTAACTTTGAAATTTTCAAAATATATTATTCACTTGTCGAATGAAATTTTTATTATTATTGTAATCATTTATGCTCTTTATTTTGAGAACATTCTAGCCAAAAAAAATCGAATTTATTGTGAATGAAAATGTTTTCTATATAAAGTATCTTTATAAAAATGTGCTTAAATTAAAAAAAATACTTTTGATATTACTTTTTTTAATTTTAATTTTTAAATTTCTCAATGTATTATATTGATGTTCAAAAGAAATGTGAAAAAAAAATATTTTATTGTATTATTTTGCATCAATATTAACTTTTTTTGATTATTTTTAAAACACATCTATATGATGTTGTAATATTTTTATTTTCTATTTCTGTATAATTGAAAGTAGTATATTTTTAATATTTTGAATTTCTACTTTTAAACTCTAAGTTCAATTACTGAGAAAAAGAGTATCAATTCAAAGAAAAAGATTTCTAAAAAGAAAGGATGAACTATGTCTACAATTCTATTAACTAACGCAACAGTAGTAAATGAAAACTCCATAAAAAAAGAGACATATTAATAAAAGATAGAAAAATAATAAAAATAGATAATCAAATTACAGCAGATGACAGTTATAAAATCATAGACTGTACTAATAAATATGTTATTCCTGGTGTTATAGATGACCAAGTTCATTTTAGAGAACCTGGCATGACTCATAAAGCAACTATAGCTTCAGAATCTCGAGCAGCTGTACTTGGAGGCACCACATCTTTTATGGATATGCCAAATAACAATCCTCCTGCTACAACAATGGAAGCCATAAATGCTAAAAATGAAATTGCAGCAAGAAATAGTGCTGCAAACTATTCTTTCTATTTAGGGGCAACATCAGAAAACATTGAAACAATTAAAGCTTTGAATCCCAAAGAAATTTGTGGGGTAAAAATTTTTATGGGGTCGTCAACTGGTAATTTATTAGTAGATGATGATGATGCACTATACAATATTTTCAAGGCAAGCCAAATTCCTGTAGCAACGCACTGTGAAAGTAACAAAATCATTGCAGAAAATTTAGCTAAATTTGTAGCGAAATATGGAGAAGAAAATCTTCAACCTTATATGCATCCATTGATTAGAAATCATGAAGCATGTATAAAATCAACCAAAAAAGCTATCAAGTTAGCTGAAGAAGCCGGAGGCAATTTACACGTATTACACTTGTCTACCAAGGAAGAAGTGGAATTATTTAAAAAATACGCTCATCTTCCGATTCAAGAACGTAAAATTTCAGCTGAAGTATGTGCACATCATTTATTCTTTGATGATTCTTCTTATGACAAACTAGGCAATCGCTTAAAATGTAATCCCGCAGTAAAAACACACTTAGATAGAGAAGCACTCGTCGCAGCTGTTGATGCCAATATAATAACTAATATTGCAACAGACCATGCACCACATACTCAAGAAGAAAAAGAAAAACCTTTTTACCAAGCTCCAAGTGGCTTACCTTTAATTCAATTTTCATTACTTGCAGTGCTAGAACTTGTAAAACGCGGAGAAATATCTTTAACTCAAGCTATTACTCAGTTGTGTCACAATACTGCTCTAAGATTTAATGTTGCAGATAGAGGATTTATAAGAGAAGGTTATTGGGCAGATCTAGTTGTTATTGACCCCAATAAACAATTATCTGTAAAACCAAACATTATTGCTTCAAAATGTGGTTGGTCACCATTTGTTGGTTATAATTTTAGTAACACTGTAACTCATACCATTGTTAACGGGACTTTAGTTGTTGAAAACTCACAATTAACAAATAATTATCTAG
>GL995222.1:190465-205123 GCA_000222855.1 Succinivibrionaceae bacterium WG-1
CTAACATAATTTCAACTTAAAAATAAACCATATAAACATCCAAAAATCTAGTATTTTTGGATGTTTATCTTCTGTTTTTTAGAAAAAAAAGTAACTTTTTTTTCGAATATAACGATTTAGTTGTTATAATCAAATATTGGGTTATTACAAAGAATTTTTAGTTATAAACAAAATCATCCTAATCTTTTATAAAAGAATACTTTTACATAACATTTATAAAAATAAATGATAATTTTTAGTGATACTTGTATACATATTGTAGAAAGTTTTAATGAACTTGTTATAATATGATATGGATAAAGTATATGTGTTTTCATATATGATTGGTTGTAAGCAAAAAAAAATAATTAATTATAATCAGAGTTAATAACAACCAACAAGATATAATAATTTATAAAGAATTAAAAAGGAATTGGAATGAGTGTGCCAACAGTCTTAATTGTAGATGACGAAACAGTTGCTTGCCAAATGGCGTCTTCTGTATTCAACGCTGAAGGATATAACACTTTAACAGCTACCAATGGTGATGAAATGCACCATATTTTAGACACAACTAAAGTAGACCTTATTCTCCTAGATATCAATCTTCCTGGTAAAAATGGTTTGATTTTAGCTAGAGAAATCAGAGAAAAAAGAGATGTTGCTTTAATGTTTGTAACAAGTAGAGATAACGAAATAGATCGTATCTTAGGACTTGAAATTGGAGCAGATGATTACATCACCAAACCATTTAATCCACGTGAATTAACAATTCGTGCTAGAAATCTAATAAATAGAACTAAAAACGTAGCCAAAGCCGTAGTTGAAGAAACATCTAAAGCCTTTGTTCCTTCAAATACAGAAGCTTATAAATTCCAAGATTGGGTTTTAGATACAAATACTCATACCTTAACATCTCCAGATGGAGAATATAAAGTAAAGTTACCTCGTGCCGAATACAGAATGTTACAATATTTCTGCGAACATGCTAAATTACTAATTAGCAGAACAGAATTGTTGCAATACATGCTTGGTAGAGATTTAAAAGAGCATGACAGAACAGTAGACGTTGCCATTAGAAAACTTCGCAAACATCTTGAAAATGGCAATCAATCCCAGAACTTAATCGAAACGATTCATGGTGAAGGTTATCGTTTTGGAACAGATGTTATTTTTTAATTTAATAACACAATAAATTACTAATAAATTGTATAAAACAAAAGCTTAAGTTTAAAACTTAAGCTTTTGTTGTTTTAGAAATATCGATTTTATATTTTTATTTCTTCATTCGAGCTTGGACATATTCTTCAAGAGCAACTAAATCAATAGCTAATTCATCTTTTAAAACTTTTATTTCAGGTTCGTAATTAAAATTTTCTCTTTGAGCTAATAAATCAAGTTCTACTTTCTTTGCCAAAGTCATAATATTGGCCAACCCTATAGAACTCGCTGCTCCTTTTATTTTATGTAATTCTTTGCCTGCATCTTCAAATAATCCCTTGGCAAAAAAATCCGCACAAGCTGAAAAATATTTTTCAACACTTCCTTTAAATAAGTCAATTGAAGTATTCATTGGAGCAATCCCTGCAATTTCAACAAAATCCTCAATATACTTAAAATTTATATGTTCATTTTTATCATTATTCATAAAAAGTGTCTCACTTTACAAAGGCAACTAAAAAACTAAATAGTTAAACTAATATTTACTTAAAACTTCACGTAACTTTGGCACGCTTACAGGTTTAGGAATAACATCCAATATATTATGTTCCTGGTAAACAGCAAACTCATTAACTGCATTAGCTGTTAAGGCCACCATCGGTACATCTTTTATCTTTACTAAGTTATCAGCAACTTCTAAACCAGTCATATCTGGTAATTGCATATCTAATAGTACCAAATCAAATTCATTTTCCTTGAATGCAGATATTGCATCCATACCTGTTTTTGCTGCTATTACACTATTACCTAGACCTTCTAGAATCGATTTGGCAACTAAAATATTTAAATCCACATCTTCAACAAGTAAAATGTTTTTATTGGTATTTTTTACTTCGATATTTTTAGGTTTTGTTTCTTTAAAATTAAAATTTAAAGTAAATTCTGAGCCTTTTCCTAACTCACTTTCTAAAGAAATTACCCCATGCATAGCATTACATAATTCTTTAGTAACATTTAAACCTATCCCTGTTCCTGTGGCTTGTTTGGTGCCTTTTACTTGATAATAAAGTTTAAAGATATTTTCATGTTCTTCTTTTGCTATGCCAATACCTGTATCTTTAACTTTAAAAGTTACATTTAAAAAATCACCAATTTTATGATTAATTACATTTATAGATATCTTTCCTTCACTAGTAAACTTTATAGCATTAGTAATTAAATTCCATAAAATTTGTCTGAGACGAGTTGCGTCTAATTCTAGATATTCACAAGAATCACCTGCAACACAAAAATCAAGCTGCAATTTCTTTTGTTCAGCCATTAAATTTGCAAGAGTTTCTAACGATTCTAAAAATTCTGGCCAATTAACAGGTTCGTAAGCCAAATTAAATGTACGACGTTCAAATTTATTTATATCAATAACATCATTAAAAATATTACCTAAAGTCACAGCATTTACATTTATAGCTTTTAAATTTCGTAAATCTTCATCTTTAAAATGATCAGTACGTAATAAAATTTCACTTAAACCAACTATCCCATTTAAAGGTGTTCTAAGCTCATGACTTAATGTAGAAATAAAGGAACTCTTAGCATCATATTCTTTTTCTATAATTTCTTGTTCATGCTTAAGTTCAGTAATATCATGTCCGTAACACATAATACCTATAAGCTTGCCTTTTGAGCTTAATACAGGACATTTCTTTATTTGTAAAATAACATCATTAATTTCACATTCATAGCTAACAGCTTCAAGTTTTGCTTTTACTTCATCATCACCTTTATTAAGCTTATTAAAAAGCTCAAGATCTGATTGTAAACATTTAGATAATTCTTGGTTATCTGCAACATTAAAAACTTTCATGAAATTAGCATTAACACCTTTTATCTCTCCATCAATGTTTTTATACATAATAACATCAGGTGTTAATTCAATAATGGTGTTGTTAAAAACTCGCTGTTCTTCTAAGGCATCTTGAGTTGCTTGTCTTTGTTGAATTTCATTAGACAAATTACCACGTAATCGTTCATGTTCTTTAGATAAAACCTTAGTTTCATCTCGCTGATTAATTATCTCTATATAAGAACGAGCTAAAGAACTTTTTAAATCAGATTCATTTTGCTTTAAATTATTTATATTACGGCGTTCATTTTCTAAATGAGCAAAAAATCTTGAAAAAATATAAACTACAAATATGGTAAAAAATAACCCTAAACATAAAGGGGTTATTAAATCAATGAATGTGAGTTCATCATTCATCATCATTCTTGTAAACCAATAAACAATAGATACAACAGCGGAACCCCATACAGCTACGCAAGTAGTTATCCAATTTATGGAACGCTTATTAAAAGAATGAGATAATTTTGATTCCAAATTTTTCATTATAATTATTATTAAATATTTCACTTAATATTGTAAAAAAGCTCTATACCAACAAAATCAACAAAATATAGATTTCTAAAACCTATATGATATAGACAAATATTAAATATTGTAAATACTTTTATAGCACCTACTACATATTTAGTACACTTAAAAATATATGTATTACTAAAACATAGTAGATACTTTGTAAGTTTTGATTTTTGCTCAATTAGTCTTTATGGCGATAATTTTCAAAACCTTCAAATAACCAAGGTTCTTTTAACTTTAATTCTTCTAGCATTTTTCTTGTAATTAAAGTTACTCCACCTTCAGAACGATAGAAGCGTCTAGAGTCATCTTCGTAGTTTTCACCTGCTACTAAATTCCGTGGTAATTCACAACCTCTATCGATAATAACTTTTGTTAAACGACAACCACGATGAATAATAACATCAGGGAATGCCACAACTTCATTTACGAAACAAAAAGAATGCACACGAACATTGTTAAATAAAACACATGAACAAATGGATGAGCCACTGACAATAACACCGGCTGACATTACACTATTACGTAATATAGAGGAATTACCATTCATGTCTTGTACATATTTTGCTGGAGGTAATTGAGTTTGATAAGTCCAAATCGGCCAATCTTGATCATACACGTCAAGATCAGGAGTTACCGATGCTAAGTCCATATTGGCAGACCAAAATGAATCAACAGTTCCTACATCACGCCAATAAATTAATTGCTTCCCTCTATTTGATACACAAGACTTACTAAAATCATGTGCATAAGCTAAACCTTGTTTTACCAATGAAGGGATAATATCATGACCAAAATCATGTGCCGAATCTCTTAATGCTTCATCATCCTTTAAAACTTTATATAAAAATTCTGCATCAAAAATATAGATCCCCATAGAAGCCAAACACATATCTGAGCTTCCAGGCATAAGTTCTGGTTCCTTTGGTTTTTCAACAAACTTAGTGACAACGCCTTCTTGATCCACACTCATAATTCCATATGCAGAAGCTTCACTTTGTTTTACAGGTAAACAAGAGATAGTTACAGGTTTATTATGAGTTACATGATCCAAAATCAATTTTGCATAGTCCATTTTATAAACATGGTCGCCCGCTAAAATCAAAATATATTTAGGATGATGTTCTTTAATTATATCTAAATTTTGAAAAACAGAATCAGCAGTACCACGATACCAATGCACTTCATCAATACGTTGCTGAGCTGGTAAAAAATCTAAAAATTCATTAAATTGGTTACGTAGAAAAGACCATCCTGCTTGCAAATGACGTAACAAACTATGGGATTTATACTGAGTTACAACCCCAATCTTTCTAATTCCAGAATTTATACAATTTGATAATGCAAAATCGATAATTCTAAATTTACCGCCAAAATACACTGCTGGCTTTGCTCTTGTATTTGTTAAATGATGTAATCTACTACCTCTTCCACCAGCGAGAATCAGAGCCATTGTTTGATTAGTAAGTCTACGTGTACTTAGGGTTTCTGTAACCATTTAGATTATCCTATTATTTGTTGACAATTTATAATTATAAAGAATAACACTTTTACACTTATTAAAAATTTACAAATAGTCATTATTATTTATAAATCACACAAATTTATAAATAATTTATTAATATTGAACAAATTTTTGAAAAAAACATACATACACTTGTTACTTTTAGAAATTATTTAGTAATTTTATAACTACGAGAATGCACTTTGTATGAGACTTAATATAATACTCTTTTGTTGATTTGCTTGTGAAAGAATAGAAGCTGAAGCCTGCATTCTAATATTTTCAGAAACCATTCTAGATGCTTCCGTTGCATAATCCGTATCCATTATTCTTGAACGAGCATCAGATAAATTAACAATTGAATTAGATTGGTAACGAATCGCTGAATCCAATCTTGATTGAACACCACCTAACATACCACGTTGTCCAGATACAACTGTTATTAAAGAATCAATATTTCCAAGAACATTTTGAGAACTTTCACTTGTGGATAAATCAAAGCCATCCTTAAAAAGATCCACTACTTCTTGTTTTCCTGTTTTTTCAGCCATACCTTGAACTGAAAAAGAAGCACCTAAATCCACATCTATCGTTTGATTAGCATAAGCACCAACTTGAATTCCAATCTTACCAGCAGAACCATCTAATATTTTTTTTCCACCAAAAGTAGTATCTTGAGAAATTCGATTTATTTCTTCAAATAGTTGATTAGCTTCAGCGTCTAAAGCAGCTCGATCAGCTTCAGAATTTGTACCATTTGCAGATTGTAAAGCAAGAGTACGCACACGTTGCAACATATTAGTAACTTCATCAAGAGCACCTTCTGCTGTTTGCGCTAATGATAAACCATCTTGAGCATTACGATTACCCTGGGTTAAACCTTGAATTTCAGAAGTTAAACGATTGCTTATTTGTAACCCGGCAGGATCATCTTTAGCACTATTTATGCGTTTTCCTGAAGCTAATCTTTGATAAGACGTATCGAGAGCACTAGAAGCATCTTTATAATTTCTAGTAGCAAACATGGAAGCTATATTAGTTAAATATATACCCATATTTTTTTCTCTCTCTCTCAAAATATAACTATCATTAGTTATATAGAAAAACTATTAAATCTTTTTATAGTTTTATTATTTTTATCGTTTGTTTTTTAATAGTTTTAGATTTTATAATTTTCGTTATTTATTATGATTTATTCATAAATAATTAACGAGATTTTCTCATTATATTGGCGTAAGTTAAAAAATTTCTTATCAATATTATCGGCCATAAAAAACGAAAATTAAGTTATTTTAAGAAAAATTATTTATAAAAATCTGAATAGTTAAAACTGTCTCCTATAGCACTACCTTGAGCACCTGTTTTGCTTAAAATTTCAGTAATAGCGTTTATACATGGCCATCTCTTAGTGGACCAACTAGGTGCAATCAAAGAATCATCCATTACCGACGCGCCAACTCTTGCAAATAAAATATCTTTAGGAGTGTTTTGAATAAGTTTTGCAGCAATCTGAGCATATTCAGGTAATTCATAAACCTGAATTTTGCCTTGTTCATATTGTTTAGCCATAATACTACCTTTTACAATATGCAATTGATGTAACTTTAATGCTTGAACTCCTTCATCAATTACTAGTTGCAAAGTAGTTAAATTATGAATTAATTCTTCACCTGGTAAACCAATAATTAAGTGAGTACAAATATTAATACCGTAATCATGAGCTCTATGAACAGTATTTACATAATCACAAAAATGATGATGCCTATTTATTAAATCTAAAGTTTCATCAAAAGCTGTTTGCAAACCGAGTTCAAGCCATACTTCATATCCTCTTTTTACATATGAAGCAAGTAATGCTAATACCTCATCTGATAAACAGTCAGGTCTAGTTCCAACACAAATTCCCACAACATCAGCACTATTTATGGCTTCATCATAATATTTTTTTAAAATTTGAAGTTCAGCATAAGTATTAGTATAAGCTTGAAAATATGCTAAAAATTTATTAGATTTGCTATTTCTATTACTTAAAATTTGTTCCCTTATTGGCTTTTGATGGCTATTAGTAACAAAAGATTTAGCATTACAAAAAGTACACCCTCCTCTACCAAGAGTTCCATCTCTATTTGGGCAAGTAAAATCCGCATCTAATGAAATTTTATGAATACTTTCCTTAAAAATATGCTTTAAATAGTCCCCAAAAGTATTCACATACATATTTAATTGCATAAAAAATCTCCTAATAAACATATTATATTTTAGAGTAAGACTTTTTTACCACTTAAAAGAAAAAAAAGGCGAGTAAACTCGCCTTTTCCTATATCAACATAATTTGCTTAAAATTGTTAAGCAGGAAGTAGAGAATTGCCCATTAAGAACTTATCAACAGCTCTTGCGCAACGACGTCCATCAGCAACTGCTCTAATAACTAATGATTGACCACTTCTCATATCCCCTGCAGCAAAAACCTTAGGAACTGATGTTTGATAACCATTACTTACTTCGCAGTCTGGAGTTGCTTGAACGTTACCGCGTTTATCACGGGCAACACCAAAACTGTCTAGTACTGCATCCAATGGGTGAACAAATCCCATTGCAAGAAATACATAGTCAGCTTTAAGTTCTCGTTCTGTACCTTCTTTGTTTACAAGCTTACCTTCTTTAAATTCACAATCAGCAACTTTTATAGCACGAAGTTCATTTTTTCGTTACCTAAAAATTCAAGTGTATTTAAACTAAATAATCTTTCACAACCTTCTTCATGAGAAGTATAGGTACGGAATATACGTGGCCATTCAGGCCAAGTAGTTAATTTGTCATATTCAACCGGAGGTTTTGGCATTACTTCGATTTGAGTAACAGAGGCTGCACCTTGACGATTGGATGTACCAACACAGTCAGCACCTGTATCACCGCCACCAATAACAACAACGTGTTTGCCTGCTACGTTAATTGGGTTGTTTTTACCACCATTAACTTCTTTATTTTGACCAATTAAAAATTCCAAAGCAAAATGAACATTTTTTAGTTCACGACCTGGAGCTTTTAAATCTCTCGGAGTTTCAGAACCACCACAGAGAACGACTGCATCAAATTTTGAAATTAACTCTTTAGGAGATACAAAACTCTTTGCATCGCAATTTACCCCATGAGGTAATTTATCAGTATCAGCAACAAGAGTATTAGTTATAAAAACAATACCTTCAGCTTCCATCTGTTCCTTTCTACGATCAATTAATGATTTTGATAGTTTGAAATCAGGAATACCAAATCTTAATAAACCACCAATTCGTTCATTCTTTTCGTAAACAGTAACAGAGTGACCTGCTCTTACTAACTGTTGAGCACAAGCAAGTCCTGAAGGACCTGAACCTATAACAGCAACCTTACGACCTGTTTTTACTTTAGCAGGAACAGGTTTTACTAAACCACGTTCCCATGCTGTGTCTATTATTTTTCTTTCAATTGAACGAATGCCAACAGACTTACCATTTAAACCACAACTACAACCTGCTTCACATAAAGCCGGACAAACTCGTCCAGTAAATTCTGGAAAGTTAGTAGTACTATGTAGTACTTGAATTGCCTTTTCATAATTTCCTTGATAAACCAAATCGTTAAAATCAGGAATTATATTATGAACAGGACAATTGCTACTACAAAATGGAATACCACAATCCATACAACGAGCAGCTTGAATGGTTGCTTGTTCATCAGTTAAAGTTGGAGTAAACTCGTTATAATGCTTAACGCGTTCCGCCACAGGAGCATGATATTCTTCAATACGGTCATACTCTAAAAAACCAGTAGGCTTTCCCATGTTATTCCCCTTCCTTATTTGATGCTTGAGCAATTAAAGCTTTACGATATTCATTTGGATATACTTTTACAAATTTAGATAATGATTCATCCCAATTATCAAGTATTTCCTGAGCTCGTTTACTACCTGTATACTTCAAATGATTTGAAACAAACTTCTTAATAATTTCTTCATCTGACATATTAAGATGCCAAGGTTCAACCTTTGATTGCTTATTACTTGCAACTACCTGTTCTAGTTCAACAGAAGTAGTATTGCAGTTAACTGCAAATTCATTATTAGGATCATATACGTATGCGATACCACCTGACATACCAGCTGCAAAGTTACGACCTGTTGCACCTAATACAATAACAGTACCACCTGTCATATATTCACATCCGTGATCGCCTACACCTTCTATAACTGCTGTAGCCCCAGAGTTTCTAACAGCAAAACGTTCACCAGATACCCCTGCAATATAAGCTTCACCACTTGTAGCACCATATAGACAAGTATTACCACAAATAATGTTATCAGCAGTAAATCCTACGAAGTTTTCAGAAGGATGAATTATGATCTTACCACCTGATAAAGCTTTTGCTACATAGTCATTACCTTCACCATTTAATTCAAAAGTAATACCTTGTGTTAAGAAAGCACCAAATGATTGACCAGCTGTACCATTTAGATGAACAATAATTGAATCTTCAGCTAAACCTTTATCACCATATTTCTTAGCAACTTCACCAGCAAGCATTGCACCAACAGTTCTATTAACATTTGAAATTGTAGTAGTAAATTCAACTTTCTTGCCATTTTCTAATGTTGCCTTTGCACTTGCTATTAGCTTATTATCTAAAGCTTTAACAAGTTCGTGATCTTGTTGTTCTGTATTGAAAATTGCAGAGTGTTCAACATTTTCAGGTTGATAGAAAATCTTTGAAAAATCTAATAACTTAGCCTTCCAATGTTCAATAGCTTTCTTCTTGTTCAAGTATTCAGAATGTCCAATTAAATCATCAAACTTTCTAATACCCATACGACTCATAATTTCACGAGCTTCTTCAGCCACATAGAAGAAATAACGCACAACATGTTCTGGTTTACCAGCAAAGCGCTTTCTTAATTCAGGATCTTGAGTTGCAACCCCAACAGGACAAGTATTTAATTGACACTTACGCATCATAATACAACCTGAAGCTACTAGTGGAGCAGTCGCAAAGCCAAATTCATCAGCACCAAGTAAAGCACCAATAATTACGTCTCTACCTGTTTTGATTTGACCATCAACTTGAACACGAACTCTACCACGAAGTTTATTTAGAACTAAAGTCTGCTGAGTTTCAGACAAACCTAATTCCCATGCAGAACCTGCATGCTTTATAGAACTTTGTGGAGACGCACCTGTACCGCCATCGTGACCAGCAATAACAATGTGATCTGCTTTGGCCTTGGCAACACCTGCTGCCACTGTACCAACACCTACTTCAGATACTAATTTTACAGAAATAGATGCTTGTGGATTTACATTCTTTAAGTCATGAATCAATTGAGCTAAATCTTCAATTGAGTAAATATCATGATGAGGTGGAGGTGAAATTAAACCTACACCAGGTACAGAATGACGAAGGAAACCAATATATTCAGAAACTTTATGACCTGGTAACTGACCACCTTCACCTGGTTTTGCACCTTGAGCCATCTTAATCTGAATCTGATCTGCGTTAACACAGTATTCTGCAGTAACCCCAAATCTGCCTGAAGCAACTTGCTTTATTGCTGAACGAAGGCTATCACCTGGTTCCAAATCAATATCTCTAGCAATACGGTTACCACCAATAATTTCAGATAATTTTGTTTTCTTAGTTATTGGAGCAAAACGTTTAGCATCTTCACCACCTTCACCAGTATTTGATTTACCACCAATTCTGTTCATGGCAATAGCTAAATTTGTATGAGCTTCTGTAGAAATAGAACCCAAAGACATAGCACCTGTTACGAAACGTTTTACAATTTCCTTTGCTGGTTCTACTTCATCTAAAGGAATAGGTTCAAAAGGAGATTCTATCTCAAATAAACCACGTAATGTTAAATGACGCTTAGATTGATCATTGATAATTTCTGCATACTTCTTATAAGTATCAACATTATCTGTACGCACTGCATGTTGTAAATCAGCAATAGCTTCTGGAGTCCACATGTGTTCTTCACCGCGAACTCTATAATTAAATTCACCACCTGCTTCTAAGTCATTATTTAATAATGGATCATCACCAAAAGCTTCATTATGGAAATTTATAGCTTCTTGAGCAACTTCGAAAAGTCCAACCCCTTCGATATTTGAAGATGTATTAGTAAAGTACTTATCAACAAATTCTTTTGATAGACCTACAGCTTCAAAAACTTGAGCCCCTGTGTAAGACATGTATGTAGAAATACCCATCTTAGACATAGTCTTACATAAGCCTTTACCAATAGCTTTAACGTAATGTTTAATATAATCTTCTTCTAAAGCCTTATCGTTATGAGCAAGTTCTCTTAAAGTTTCAAAAGCTAGATATGGATGCACCGCTTCAGCACCGTAACCTGCTAATAATGCAAAATGATGGATTTCACGAGCACTACCAGTTTCTACTACTAAACCAGTACTTGTACGAAGACCTGCGTTCACTAAACGTAAATGAACTGTTGAAGTTGCAAGTAATGCTGGAATTGCCACTCTATCTCGACTAACTTTACGGTCAGTGATGATTAAAATATTTGCACCACCCTTTACAGCATCTTCAGCTTCACAAGCAAGAGAAGCTAAACGAGCTTCAATACCTTCCTTACCCCATGCTTTTGGATAAGTAATATCTAATTCATGTGAACGGAATTTTTCTGCTGTGAACTTTTCGATATTACGAATTTGTTCCATTTGCTTTTCGCTTAAAATAGGTTGTTCTACTTCAAGACGAATTGGCGGATTTATATCTGCAGGATTCAACAGATTTGGTCTTGGTCCAATGAATGAAACCAATGACATTACCATTTCTTCTCTAATTGGGTCAATTGGAGGGTTGGTAACTTGCGCAAATACTTGACGGAAATATTCATATAATGTCTTATTATTTTTAGACATTACAGTTAATGCTGCATCATTACCCATTGAAGCTAACGCTTCTTGACCTAATTTAGCCATAGGAAGCATAATGCGTTTGATATCTTCTTGAGTATATCCAAAAAGTTGTTGTAAATGTAATAATGAGGCATTATGTTCTACAGGTTTCACATCACCTGAACAAGCATCTAATTCATCAATCTTGATACGGATTTTATTGATCCATTCAGAATATGGTTTTGCAGTTGCTAACTGATTCTTAATTTCAGCGTCATCGATAATTCGACCTTGTTCCATATCAATTAAGAACATTTTGCCAGGTTGTAAACGCCACTTCTTTAAAATTCTCGAATCATCTATAGGTAATACCCCTGATTCTGAAGCCATTACTACTAAATCATCTTTGGTAACAAGGTATCTTGCAGGACGTAAACCATTTCTGTCGAGTGTTGCACCAATTTGACGACCATCAGTGAATGCAACAGCAGCAGGACCATCCCATGGTTCCATCATGGCTGCATGATATTCATAGAATGCATGACGCTTTGAATCCATATTGCTATGTTTTTCCCAAGCTTCAGGAATAAGCATCATTACAGCGTGAGCTAAAGAATATCCACTCATTGTTAATAATTCTAAAGCATTGTCAAAAGATGCAGAGTCTGACTGACCTGGATAAATTAAAGGCCAACATTTTTCTAAATCGTCACCTAATACAGGAGAATGTACACATTGTTCTCTTGCACGCATCCAATTAACATTACCACGCACGGTGTTAATTTCACCATTATGAGCAATCATTCTAAACGGATGAGCTAATGACCAAGATGGGAAGGTATTAGTAGAGAAACGTTGATGCACCATCGCTAAAGCAGAGATACAACGAGTATCTAAAAGATCTCTATAATATAAACCAACTTGACCTGCCAATAATAAACCTTTATAAACAACAGTACGAGCAGAGAAAGAAGGAATATAGAACTCACCACAATGTCTTAATTGTAAGTTCTTTATAGCTTTTGAAGAACGTTTACGAATAATATAAAGTTTTCTTTCTAAAGCATCTGTTACTAGAACATCATGTCCACGTCCCACAAAAATCTGTTTTATTACAGGTTCTGTCTTTAATACCGCTTCAGACATTGGAGAATCATGGGAAACAGGAACATCTCTCCATCCTAAAACTACTTGTCCTTCAGCTGTAACAGCTCTTTCAATTTCTTCTTCACAAGCTTTTCTTGAAGCTGCTTCTTGAGGAAGGAAAATCATCCCAACCCCATATTCTCCTGGAGCTGGAAGACTTATACCTTGTTGAATCATATCATCACGATATAATTGATCAGGAATTTGAATTAAAATACCTGCACCATCACCTTGAAGTGGATCGGCACCAACAGCACCACGGTGATTTATATTTTTTAAAATCTCTAAACCTTGTTCTACAATGTTGTGACTCTTTTGTCCCTTCATATGAACAACAAAGCCCACACCACAAGCGTCATGTTCATTTATCGGGTCATACAGACCTTGACGCATAGGATATGCTGATTCCATTACACTGCATCCTCTTAACAATTTTATATTATGTTGATTTAATCTTGAAAATTACAAAAACTTGTAAGAACAACCTTTTTCAAGATTAATAATTGCGGATACATATGCGATTTTTGTGCCATATTATTTTAATGATTCAGTCTTTTATATAAAAAACAGTAGTTCTTTTTATAAAAATAAGCTTTTAATAATAAAATATTATATATTTTATATAATTTACACATTCTAAAATATATTATAAATATAATACAGTAAGCTTTTATTATGTTTTTATATAACAATATTATTATAAAGACCTATGTAAATAATTTATTAAAAAAAATAGGAAATAAAGAAAATAGCAGAATATATATATTGTTTTTTAAGTATTATTTTAGGGAAAATTGATTATTTTTTATGCACTTTTTTAGTGCATTGCACCTTTTTTGCGCTAAATTATGTATCTAAATTGGTCAAAATTAAAATCTATAAAGCACCATTTTGGAATTATAAACGTCTGACTAATTCCATAAAATTTATTGAAAAAACATGCACTACAATAATGAACAAGATAAAATCTTTTTATCAAAAATAAAAACATCAAAAATATAAAAGCATTTAATAAATTATACTGATAAAATTGCATTATTATGAATTATTGGCTCAAGTTTAAATAGAAAAATAAAAGAGAATAAATAATGAGATACGGAATTATTGGTGCAATGCCAGAGGAAGTGGAAAAACTTAAAGAATTACTAACAGATGTTGTTGAGGATTCTATTGGTCAAAAAACATTCTATACAGGTTTATTAAATAATAAAAATGTAGTATTAGTTTGTAGTGGCATCGGTAAAGTTAGTGCCTCAACAGTAACCGCCATTCTAATTACAAAATTTCATTGCGATTACATTATAAATACAGGAGTTGCAGGCGGTTTAAAAGAAGCAAATTGTCAAGATATAGTTCTAGCAACAGGAACAACACAACATGATTTTGATTTAACTATTTTTAATTATAAGTTAGGTCAAGTTCCTGGATTTGATCAAATTATAGAAACTGACAAACATCTTCTTGAGATTGCAGAAGAAAGTTCTCAAACTCTTGCTCAAAAGTATAATATAAAAATTCATAAAGGAACTATAGTTAGTGGTGACCAATTTATA
>GL995222.1:205476-225474 GCA_000222855.1 Succinivibrionaceae bacterium WG-1
AAAAAGATTTTCCTACAGCACTTGCAACTGAAATGGAAAGTGCAGCCATAGGAGAAGCTGCGGCATCATTAGGAGTACCTTATTTAATTATTCGTTCAATTTCTGACAATGCAAGTTCTGAAGCTAATATTACATTTGATGAAATGTTACCAATTGCAACAAGAAATTCACAAGAATTAATTCAATTAATGATGGCAAACCCTAAGCTTTAATAACTTAAATACATAACACCTTCTCTCAGAATCAAAGAGAGAAGGTGTTAAACCGAACTTCATAAATCCCAAATAATCGTAATAAATTACAAGATAAGAAAAATGAATTATTCAGAAATATTAAATTATATTTATCAAACTCCGGCATTGATTGCGATACTTGTAGCTATTTTTGAATTTTTTATACCTTATCCTTTTTTTATACGATTAAATAAACTTATTCCTATTTTTGCTGAACTTGGTAGAAGAGTAAATAAATTAAATTATTCTCCTAAATATCAAATTTTTGCAGGAACATTTTTTCTTTTTAGTGCTATTTACGATTCTAGTATTATTTTGGGGATTAAAAGAACTTACAGCATTTAATAAAATTTTAGATATTGTCATCCTTTTATTAATTGTTGAGTCAAGACCACATCGAGTTGCCTTTAAAACAATTCTAAAATTAGTTAATACTAATCAAAATGAACAAGCAAAAAAAATACTAGCCAAATATACTCTAAGAACGACTAACAAACTTAGTGCTATGGGGCTTATAAAAGCAGCTTCTGAAATGTATGTTTTAAGACAATTCTATAATTTTTATGTACCTATTGTTTTATATATCATATTTAACGGTAATGTTTTAATACCTCTTATTTACAGATTCTCTGTAATTCTAGCGATGGCTTTTAATCGAAAATTACCAATCAATGAAAGCTTTGGTAAAGCAATATCTTTCATAGCAAGCTTATTTGAATTATATACTTTACCTTTATTGTTATTAATTGGTGCAATTATTCCTCATAGCAAAGCCAATATTTTTGAAAATATAAAAATTGTTTTCAACACCTACCCTAGTAAAATTGGAGGCATGTTCTTAGCTGAAATGGCATCAATATGCCATATTAAACTAGGTGGTCCACGTTACTACATGATTAATTTATTTAGATTTCCGACAATTGGAGGAACTGTAGATCCTAATATGGATAACGCTCAAAAACTTGCACTTCGAGCAACTTTAACTATTTGGATTACCATAATAGCTAATGTAGCATTAATGATTTTACTAAAACATACTTTCTACTTTTAAAAAATCTAATAAAATTAAACAATATTCTATTGTTCAATAGAAAATATTAAGAGTAAGCGTAACAAAATAAAAAATTAAAGAATTCAAACAAAATACCGAAGACAATAACAATGAAAAATAATATCCATAATATTACAAATAACAACCACCAAAGGGATATCTCAAATTCTCTTCACATCGCGTTGAAAACACTTTTAAATTTTTTATTTTATATTTTTTATGTAATAATGCTTTTGCAAATGATCAAAACACCATATCTATTGATAATTCAAACATTCAATCATCTCACTTAAATCAAGCATCATATGAGTTAAAACAACAATACTTAAACAATCAAAAAAGTATCAATAATACCCTCAAATCAAACCAAATAAAAAAAATAAATATCTCCCAAAAAATTGAAGAAAAAGCGTCACCAAATGATATTTTAAAAGTTAATAAAACTACTGATACTGACCCCATAAATTTATCGACTAATTCAAATGGGACTTCAAAATATAATCAATCTTCGGAAAATCCTGTTATCACAAATAATAAAAATGATATTGAAGATAACAAAGATGTAGAAAACCCCAATATTATTAACAACAAACATTTAGCAAATAAAACTTGCTCAAAAATAATAACTCTCTCTCCAGAAATTACAGAAATTACGAGTGCCATTGTAGAATCAGAAAAATTAAAGCAGTAGACATCAATAGTAATTATCCTGAGTTTGTTCAAAACCTTCCTAAAGTTGCTGATTTTTATACTGTTTTTATGGAGCAGTTACTTACTATTGACTATGATTGCATTTTTTTAGATGATAACTTTTCTAGTAAAAACCTCTTATTTTTAGAAAAAAATTAGAAAATAAAATAAAACAATAATTAAATTTAATTTAAAATCTATTTCAGATCTCTTTTCTGCAATAGATACAATTGCCGCACTTACCCAAAAGCAAACTATAAAATTAAAAAATAATTTGAATGAAATAATTGCTCAACAAAAATCAAAATACACCGATGATTATCAAGAACCTGTAATGATGACTGTTTGGAGTTCTCCAATTATTGCAGTTGGCTCAAATAATCACCTAAATGAATTTATACAGATATGTGGTTCACACAATGTATATAGTAATTTAGACGGATATAAGGTAATATCTTTAGAATCCATATTTAATAAAAAGCCAATGGCGATTTTGAATCTAACAGAGGTTCCTATAGATTTACCCAAAACTCTATCTAGTACCAAGATAAAACAAGTAAATATACTAGATATTGATAATTTAGTAAGATTAACCCCAAGATCAATCATTGAAGGATTACCTAAAATTTGTAAAATAATAAATGCAAACACCACAACTTTACCAAGCGATTAATATCGCCATATATATTTAGATATAAAGTATTATTTAAACGAAACCAAGAATTTCAAATTAACGGAAAAAAATATGTCAGATTTCGAATTTGATGATGTTGATAATGAATTAGAAAATAGCAACATCATAAAATATGATACTACTTCAGAAAATACCGATAGCGTTGCTGATTTTGAAAGCTTAATGCAAAACAATGGTGTAAAAAAAATAAAACAAGACAAAATTTCTCATAAAAAAGAAATCATGGATCCTAAAATTTCTGCCATTTTAAAGGAAATGGCAGAAGATGAAAAAAAAGAAGAAGTAGTTGACTTCTTTTCAACTGCTAATATGGATTTTGTGGATCCGTTAGCAGATATAAGTTGGAAATTACCAGGCCTACAATATGGAGTAATGAAAAAATTAAAAAGTGGTGATTATACTCCACAAGATGGTTTAGACTTACATCATCACACTATAGAACAAGCTTATGTTAAAACAGTAAAATTCATAAAAAATCATACCAACGCAACTTAAGATGCGTAATCATAATTCATGGTAAAGGTGAATTTTCCAAACCAAAAGCTCTTCTAAAAAGCTATGTAGCACATTGGTTAAAACAAATACCAGAAGTAATAGCCTACGCTACTGCAATGCCATACCATGGAGATAAAGGTGCAACCTATGTTCTAATCAAAAAAAGCTTAGAAAATAGTTTACAAAATAGAGAAAGATTTTCGAGAAGATAACAAAAACAGAAAAAAAGGTTAAAGATAAAGATTAAGTAGAAAACTAATAAAATAACTGAAATTAACTCACACAGAATAACATGCCTAAGTTTTTAGGAAAGAACGTTCACAAGACTACGAGATTCATTTATAGCATCAACAATTTGCAATGTTCTTAAATCATATTCACTATGAGTAATACTATTACCTTCAAGATTTCTACTTACTTTTAAATTTTCTAATGGTGATAAGTTATTCAATATTTCTTGAGGTATTTCTTCTTTTCTTACAGCAAGAGGTGTTTCATTTAAGCACATAGTTAAATTAAGAGAAACCTGCATATTTGCATCAACCAAATCTTTACACTTTGAGTTTACTTCAAAATCTTTTTCATTTGAGTAAAAACTTCTAGCTTTGGGTAAATGAAATTTTGCACGTAAATCTTCAACCTTAGCACTTTCTTGCTTAGGATCTACTACAGATACATCATCTGTACAATCTTGAGATAATAATGATAATAAAAGATTAAAATATGCCTTATTGCCACTAGAAACAGCCTGATTTAAAGATGTTCCTAATTGCAATTCATCAACAAGTAGATTATTTCTAACTTCTGTTGCAAGCATATATCCAATCCCAATAAAAATAACTTTAAATAAAAAAATTAAGAAATTTTAACTACATCTTAATCCTTCATTAGTAACTATTTATTTATCGGCTCAATTTTATTTTTTTTAATAGATATTTTTTTAACTATAAAAAATTAGAACCTCTTGGCATTTAAAATAATAAAATGTACAAAAAATAGACAGTTTTTTATTTTTTGCAAAAAATAAAAAAAATCCTTTACAAGCAAAAATAATTTGTTATAATACACTCGTTCTTTGCGTGGAGGGGTTCCCGAGCGGTCAAAGGGAGCAGACTGTAAATCTGCCGACTCTGTCTTCGAAGGTTCGAATCCTTCCCCCTCCACCATTCAAGATTTCCTTTCAAAACTTTCCTATAAAATTCTTATA
Source organism: Succinivibrionaceae bacterium WG-1 (assembly GCA_000222855.1). Classification (GTDB taxonomy): domain Bacteria; phylum Pseudomonadota; class Gammaproteobacteria; order Enterobacterales; family Succinivibrionaceae; genus WG-1. Next base: position 209,847 of record GL995222.1, read on the forward strand.
TAAACCCACTTAAAATCAAAGCTTTGTTTCACATAATATTTATATATTTTTTTTCATTGTTTTACTTATATCTAATTATGAAAAATATCAATTATACAATTTCATAAATCTTAAATAAAATTAGACATAGTCTCATAACATTTAGAACATAATAATAAAAAGAGTTTACTATGGCTATTACCGATAAAAACTCAAATGCTTTAGACCAAGAAAAAGCCCAAAATCTAGATAAAAAAAATACTATCAAGCAATCTGTATATATTCAGGAAGACGAAGCAACCTCGAAAACTTCTAATATCAATGAAAAACTAAACAATATAATTCCCAAGCTTAAAGTTCTACTAGTTGATGATCAGCATTCTTTTATAGTAATGATGAGAGTCATTTTAACTTCTTTTGGTATTTCCAAAATAGACACAGCCAATAGCGCGGAGCAAGCTATAAAATCATGTAGAAATAACAATTATGATTTATTTTTAATTGATTATAATTTGGGAGAAGGATTAAATGGGCGTCAATTGATTGATCATTTAAGAAGAAGCAATAAAATAGCCAAAGAATCAATTGTTTTTATCGTTACAGGTGACAACTCTAGACCTATGGTATTAAGTGCCATAGAGCAAGAACCTGATGATTATTTAATAAAGCCTTTTTCTCATGCTCAATTTAGAAATAGACTTATAAAAGCAATTCAAAAAAATATGCATTAAGAAATGTATTCCAAGCACAAAAAGAACAAGATACTCAAAAGGAAATATTAGAACTAAAAAAAATTGTAGATTCTAATAGTCCTTATGCCCTACTTTGTCGTTTCATGTTAGCAGATTGCTTAATTAAACAAAAAATTTACAAGAAGCTCAAGCGACTTTATTAGAAGGAATATCTATTTCCAAATCTCCATTTTTACAATTTAAGCTTGCTCAAGTGTTAATAATGGAAAAGAAATATTCTGAAGCAATACCTATTCTTGATGAAATTACCAAAAAATTACCTTTCTTTACTGAAGCCATGAAGTTGTTAGCTTCTGCATATGAACTAAATAATCAACATGAACTAGCAATAAGCACTATAAAGAACGCTGCCACAATTTCTCCTATGTCTGTTAGCATATTAACTCAACAAATAGAAATGGCTATCGCTAGAAAAGACTTTTTAACTGCAAGAGATGCCTGTGCAGCCTTATTGGAAGTTAATAAAAACTATCCCAATAAAGTTGAAAATCTTTTAGGTGCATACACTCAATTAGAAATTCAATTTGCACAAAGTTCAAATGATTTAATGCATATTGCTAATATTCAAAAACATTTACGTAGCATTATCACAAGATATAAGAAATATACCAATGCTGAATCATTTAATAGCAATCTATTTAATAGCATCTGCGAAGCTAGAATCCAAGCAGTAAAAGGAGAAAACATTAAATCAAAACGCGCGATGTATAAAGCTTATAGTTCTTGTGAACAAGATATTCAAGATTTTTCCAATGCAATCTTAGAACAAATGAAAATTGGATTTTTCCAAATCGGAGAGTTTGAAGTTGCAGACCAAATAAATACCAACATAAAAGAAAAGAAAAATTATTGGAAAAAATTTCAACTCCAAATCCAAGAGAAACTAATGAAGCATCTACAGTTATCTTAAAAACCACGGTAGATAATTATTTAAATGATCAAGTCAATATAGAAAAACGTCAAAAATATAAAGAATTAAACGAAGCGGGGATTAAAGCATATAAACGTAAAGATTTAGAAAGTTCATTGGAATTCTTCAAAGAAGCTCTTCGCAAACTTCCATCAAATACTAACGCCCTATTAAACAAGGTCCAAGTATTAGTAGATATTTGCGATCAAATAATAAAAGCCAATCTTCTAAATTCTAAGAAAAATATATAGAAAAACTTATTTCTGAAGCTACCGCTGATTTAAGAAATATTACACAAATTCCACTTACCCAAGCCCAAAAGGACCGTACTGAAAACTTAAATTTTGACATTGAAAATATAAAGAGAAAGCTAAAATAAAAACAAATAGCTTAAACATAAAACTAAAAAGGAAGAGAATACTTTCTCTTCCTTTCTTTTCATATTTTTACAATTACGTATTAGTTACAATTACTTAACTAAGATATTTAACATACGACGTAAAGGTTCTGCAGCACCCCATAATAATTGGTCACCTACAGAGAATGCATTTAAATATAATTCACCAAAGTTTGTCTTACGGATACGACCAACTGGAACTGATAATGTACCAGTTACTTTAGCTGGAGTTAATTCATGAATTGTTTCTTCCTTATTATTAGGAATAACTTTAGCCCATTCATTATGGCTCTTAATCATTTCATGAATTGATTCAATAGAAACATTTTTCTTTAATTTGATTAAGAATGATTGGCTATGACAACGTAATGAACTAATACGTACACAGTTACCGTCTACAGGAATTGTGCCAGAACCTAAACCTAAAATCTTATTAGTTTCTGCCATACCCTTCCATTCTTCCTTGCTTTGACCGTTTTCTAATTGAACGTCAATCCAAGGAATTAAAGAACCTGCTAATGGAACTAAAAATTCTTTAGTTGGGAATGCTTCGCTTCTCATTTCATCGCGAACTTTCTTTTCAATATCAAGAATAGCTGAAGCTGGATCTTTTAATTCAGAAGCAACAACACCGTGTAAAGCCCCCATTTGGCTTAATAATTCACGCATGTTCTTAGCACCAGCACCTGAAGCAGCTTGGTAAGTAGAAGATTGAATCCATTCAACAACATCATTCTTGAATAAACCACCTAAGCCCATAAGCATTAAACTTACAGTACAGTTACCACCAACATAAGTACGGATACCCTTATTTAAAGATTCATCAATAACTTGTCTATTTACAGGGTCAAGAATAATAACAGCATCATCTTTCATTCTTAAAGTAGAAGCTGCGTCAATCCAATAACCTTTCCAACCTGTAGCCATTAACTTATCATAAACAGCCTTTGTATAATCACCACCTTGACAAGTAACAATGATATCCATTGCACTTAAAGCATCGATATTGTTAGCATCTTGTAATACACCACAATCTTTACCTGCAAAACTTGGTGCCTTTTGACCTGCTTGAGAAGTTGTAAAGAATACAGGATCGATAGCTGCAAAATCGTTTTCTTCTTGCATACGGTTCATAAGTACTGAACCTACCATACCACGCCAGCCGATAAAACCAACTTTTTTCATAATTTTTACCTTTGATATTTGCTTTATACTGTCTATTTAAAATAATTATGCCTATTATATACATATACACAAAAAAATAAAAAACAACACATTTTTTTATGCAATATTTTTCTTAAAATTTTCTCAAGTAGGAAACTTGAGTAATTAGCATTCGATATTCACAACTTCATCTTTAATATCAAAATCAGGTAAGGAATAAAAAACTTTTAAGGTTCCACCTTGTTCAAATACTAGTTGTACTAAATTTTGCTTACAGAATATAGAAAATCCTTTAATTCCATCGGTTTTATGTAATTCCTTCAACAAGGATTCTTTTGTTGAATTTTCTTTTACAACACTCCAATCTTTGGAGAGAGTAATAAAGAAATTTAAATTATATTGTTCATCATACTCTAACTTATTAAAGGTAAATACTCCGTTAGGATCTGAACTTGGAAGTTCTGCTTGTACTTTTTGCAATTCTTCCTCTATATCACCAACAGTTGCAATTCCTGTAAAAACATATTGGCGTAAAAGCACATACAAAATAAATCCCAATAAAATAATGCCACCATTAAAAAATATTTACGTGCTCTTTTAAAATCAAAAGAAAAATTACTCATAAAACTTCCAGTACTGTATCTAAACTAAATAGTTGGTATGTTTTTAAGCATATATTTTATGCATTAACCTCTATTTTTTCAAATTTCATATCTAATCTTTACAAAGGCTTTTAAAGTCAAATTTTCATAATTTTTTCAAAATTAAGATGAAAAACTGTTATAAAAACCATTTCCATAACAACAAAATATTAAATATTTACTCAAAAAACGTGATCTTTATTGTTAAAAATAACGTTGTATTCTAAAATTGCAACCTAAGTTTAGCAAGAGGATACATAAATGACTCAAATTATTGGAAAAGACGCTCCACTTGAACAAACAATAGATTTATTTATAAAACGTTTAACTGAGTTAGGTTTAGATTTAGAATTTAAAGAACTACAAAATCCTTGCAAAGACATTTACTCTATCATTCTTGCTGATAAACATTGTAAAAATATATCTACCAACGGTAAAGGTACTTCATTACTTGCTGCAAAAGCATCAGCATGTGGTGAAATGGCAGAAAGATTTCTAAACCAAGCTTTTTTTGAAGACTTTTGGTTAGGAAAAGAAATCGCCAATAGTAAAATAACTCGTTACAAAGATGAACAATGGATTCCATATCCTAAAGCTATAACTCAATCACCTAATGGTTTCTACTATTTTAGAAAATATGTTCAATACTTAATATCATGTTATAAAGATAACATTGGTACCATAACTAAACATGATATAAACGATAAAGAAGCCTTACTTGATATTTTTGATAATAATATCTTATTTAAATTAGAAGATATAAAAATTCCATCTGAATTATTTTACCCTGAATTTATAAACGATCTAAATGTGAATTTTTGCAGACCTTTTACTGACTACGTAACTTCTAACGTAAATCGTGGTATTAGTGCTCTTCCATTAAAGTTAGAAAATTCAACTGATACTACTGAACCACAAGTAGCATTGTTCCCTATAAGATACATGGAAGCTACTTTCTGCACTAATGGTTTATGTGCCGGCAACTCCGAATACGAAGCTAAAGTTCAAGGTTTATCAGAAATTTTTGAAAGATTTGTAAGAAGATTCTTATACGGTCAAATTACTGCTAAAGAAAACTTAGAATTAAGTAAAATCAAATCTCGTGCATTACCAAAAATTCCAACAGAATATTTAAAATTAAAGCATCCTGAAATTTTAAATCTCATCAGCCAATTCAGAGAACATAATGTTGAGATAACATGCTACGACGCATCTTTGGGTGGTAAGTTCCCTGTTGTTGCAATTTTAGCTAACGTTATTGCAACCAAGCAATACAAGATTTCTCTTGGTAGTCATCCTAACATCGGCATTGCTCTATCTAGAACAATTACAGAGCTTATGCAAGGATTCAATTGGAATACTATCGAATACAACGATTTGGAATCCTTAGTTTCTCAATACTATTCTTTAGAAAATTCTAATGAACCACCAATGGATCCTGATTTTAACTTTATCCGTAACTATATGGATGATTCTGGAGAGATTTATTTAAGCTTCTTCAGTGAAGAATCAGAATTTGATTTTGTTGATTGGTCCTTTGAAGGAAGAACCACAAAAGAAGAATATGAACATTTGGTAGATATTATTAATAGTTTAGGTAAAAAGCTATGGTGCTATGATGCAAGCTATAAAGAATTACATGCGTATAAATTAATAGTACCAAACTTTTCAGAAATAAATAGATTTGAATCTTTTGATCAGGAAAGTGAATGTATCGAAGTTGATACTATTGAATACCTAACAAGAATCAATAATTTAAATGAACAAGAAGCTTTGAGACTAGCTAGTTATATTTCAGATAATTTTTCTACTTCAAGAACTTTACATAAAGTAATGGGACTTATGAATACGGAAGATAATCCATTACAAAGTATTCTTAACTACACCTTATTTGAAGAAATATTTACCGAAGATATGAAAATTTCTGCAAAGAAATACAAAGATTTTGCAGATTTATCAAAGGAACAAAAGATAGAACTATTAAAAGAATTGGTGTTAATTTGTCAAATTTCTAAAAATACCGCATTAACAAAGAAAAAACTTAATAAATTATTAGAAAAATTCAGTATTTCAGAATCCACTATAAAATTATTACAAAAAGGAAGTTCTCAAATTCCACTATATCAATTATTAGAACCTTTGAATGAAAATTTTGAAAATTTTCCAACTCAAAAAAGACTAATAGATTTACACAAAATTAGACTTCAAAAATGTTGTAAGTAATTTAAAATTTCACTAAAAAATTTTTTACCTAAAAATTTATAAAAATATTTAAAGTAAAAAGATTTAAAAGTGTATTTTTTTATTTATTTGTTATAAAATTATTTAAGCGAGAAATGAAACCATGAATAACGAAGATAAAATACCGAATACAGTCTGTTTATCGTCTGAAGAGATAGCAATAGCCGCTGAAGATATAACATTACATAAGGCTACCAAACCATTCTCTAAAGCGTTGTTAATGGCAATCAATGCAGGTGCTTTTATTGCTTTAGCATTTATGTTCTACACAACCGCGCTTGCAGATGGACACGGAAAATTAGTTGGTGGTTTGTGTTTCTCTTTAGGTCTTATGTTATGTGTAATTTTGAGTGGTGAACTTTTCACTTCTTCTACTCTTACACTTGTTGCCAAAAGTGCTGGAAAAACAACTTGGACAAAAGTTCTTTCTAATTGGTGTACTGTATACTTTGGCAATTTAATAGGCGGTTTACTAATTGTATTTTTGATGATGCTTGCACGCCAATATAATGGATTTGATGGCAAATGGGGTGCTGTAGTATTAAATACCGCATTACATAAGATAGAACATGTCCATGAAGGAGATACCTACTTAAGAGGTTTTCTTGAAGCAATGTCCATGGGTATATTTTGTAATATAATGGTTTGTGTTGCAGTATGGATGAGCTTTGGTGGCAAATCTTTAACTGATAAAATGCTTGCTATGATCTTTCCTATTGGAATGTTTGTAGGCTCAGGATTTGAACATAGTATAGCAAACATGTTTATGGTTCCAGCAGGAATCTGTGTATATAATTTTGCGGAACCAGAATTTTGGCATAACTTAGGAATAGATCCTTCTAAGTATGCCGACTTAACAGTGTACAACTTCATTGTTAACAACCTTATACCAGTAACAATAGGCAATATCATTGGCGGTGGTTTAATGGTAGGTGTTTATAACTGGTACGTTAATTGTCGCGCTGGCCACAAAAAGGCTTAAAGCGTTTAATTCTACCTAGAACCAATAGAGGTAAAAATTATGGCAGAACTAACTGAGCTTCAAAAAGAAGCATGGGAAGGCTTCCAACCGGGAGCTTGGCAGGAATCAATCGATACTCGCGATTTTATTCAAAAAACTACACTCCATATGAAGGAGATGAATCATTCCTCCAACCAGCAACTGAAGCTACAAAGGAATTATGGAATCAAGTAATGGAAGGCATCAAAGTAGAAAACTCTACTCACGCTCCATTAGATTTTGACCCAGATACTCCATCTACAATTACTTCACATAAGCCTGGCTACATTAACAAAGATCTTGAAAAGATCGTTGGTTTACAAACTGACGCTCCTTTTAAAGAGAGCTATTATGCCATTTGGCGGTATTCGTATGATCCAAACTTCATGCGAAACTTATAACAAGCCTTTCAATGCTGAAGTAAATAAGATTTTCACAGAATACAGAAAGACTCATAACCAAGGTGTATTCGACGTTTATACTCCTGATATCAGAAACTGTCGTAAGAGTGCAGTTTTAACAGGTTTACCTGATGCTTATGGTCGTGGTCGTATCATTGGTGACTATCGTAGAATCGCTCTTTACGGTGTTGATGCTCTTATGAAGCAAAAGCAAAAGAATTTGCTTCTTTCCAAGCTCAATTAGAAAACCCAGCAAACGAAGCTGAACTTGAAAAAGTAATTCGTGCTCGTGAAGAAACTTCTGACCAATATCGCGCATTAGCTCAATTAAAGAAGATGGCTGAATCTTATGGTTGCGATATTTCTGGTCCTGCTAAGACAGCAAGAGAAGCTTTACAAGCTACTTACTTCGGTTACTTAGCTTCTGTTAAATCTCAGAATGGTGCTGCTATGTCTTATGGCCGTACTGCAACATTCCACGATATCTATATTGAACGTGATATTAAGAAAGGTATCTTAACAGAATCTGAAGCTCAAGAACTCGTTGACCATATGATCATGAAATTACGTATGGTTAGATTCTTACGTACTCCAGAATACGATAGCTTATTCTCTGGTGACCCAATTTGGGCTACTGAATCATTAGGTGGTATGGGTCTTGACGGTCGTACATTAGTAACTAAGACTTGTTTCCGTTATTTACATACTTTAGTAAATATGGGTACATCTCCAGAACCTAACATGACTATCCTTTGGTCTGAACAACTTCCTGCTGCTTGGAAGAAGTTCTGTGCTAAGACTTCTATCGAAACTTCATCAATTCAATACGAAAACGATGATTTAATGCGCCCAGATTTTGCAAGTGATGACTACGCTATCGCTTGTTGCGTATCACCAATGGTTATTGGTAAAGGTATGCAATTCTTCGGTGCTCGTGCTAACTTAGCTAAGACTTTATTATACTCCATCAACGGTGGTGTTGACGAAAGATTAAAGATGCAAGTTGGTCCTAAGACTGATGTACCACAAGGTGAATACCTTGACTTTGATGACGTAATGACTCGTGTTGACCACTTCATGGATTGGTTAGCAACTCAATACGTTACAGCATTGAACATCATTCACTACATGCACGATAAGTATTCTTACGAAGCTATCCAAATGGCTTTACATGACAGAGACGTAAGACGTACTATGGGTTGTGGTATCGCAGGTCTTTCTGTTGCTGCTGACTCTTTATCTGCTATTAAGTATGCTAAGGTTAAAGCAATCCGTGATGAAGACGGTGTTGCAACTAAGTTCGACATTCAAGGCGACTTCCCTAAGTATGGTAACAACGACGAACGTGTTGACTCAATCGCATGCGATTTAGTTGAACGTTTCATGAAGAAGGTTCAAAGCCGTGTTACTTACCGTGATGCTATCCCTACTCAATCTATCTTAACTATTACTTCAAATGTAGTATATGGTAAGAAGACTGGTGATACTCCATGTGGTCGTGAAGGCGGTAAGCCATTCGGTCCAGGTGCTAACCCAATGCATGGTCGTGACGTTAAGGGTGCTGTAGCTTCTTTAGCTTCTGTTGCAAAACTTCCATTTGCATACGCTAAGGATGGTATTTCTTACACATTCTCTATCGTTCCAGCTGCTTTAGGTAAAGACGAAGATCAACAAAACAAGAACCTCATTGGTTTACTTGATGGTTACTTCCACCACACTGATTCACGTGAAGGCGGTCAACACTTAAATGTTAACGTTCTTAACCGTGAAACTTTATTGGACGCTCAAGAACATCCAGAAAAGTATCCAATGTTAACAATTCGTGTTTCTGGTTATGCAGTTCGTTTCAACTCATTAACAAAGGAACAACAAAACGACGTAATTTCTCGTACATTTACTAAGTCTCTTTAGTATTTGATATAAGAATTATTAAATAACTAAGAAAGAAGGGGATATCTAAAGAATATCCCCTTCTTTTTATAACACTTTCATAAAAAGTAAGTAATAAATACATATCTAAATTACATCTCAAATTTTCCATTCCGAAACTATTTAAGTTTTAGAAACTTAAAAAACTATAATTTAAAATTTAAAGTATAATATTTAGCAATAATTAAAGAATCTTTATCTCAAAATTTTAGGATAAGTTAAATGACAATATTCCTTAAATTATTAAAAAGTAACTTATTAGTTTTATTAATAGCATCTTCTATATCAGCATGCTCTATAACATCAATAAACCAAGACTTAGTTGCCAATAATCAACAAAACATTCAAAACATTGATAACTATACAGCCTCTGGTTCAATGGCTATTTTCGAAAAAAAACTAAGCTATCTTCTAGATTTTACGTAATCAAAAAACTTAATAATTACGAACTAACATTAAATGGCCTTACAGGTTCAACAATCTTTAGATTAGAAAAAATCAAAATGGTACTCAAATTACAGACCAAGATGGCAAGATATATTTTGATAAAGAAACTAATACTTTAGTAAAACAATTAACTGGTTTAAGTATTCCTGCCGATATCTTACCTAACATCTTAAAGGGCGACATCAGTAACTTTTCTTCATATACTACAAATGAACAAGGTTTACCAGAAAGTGCGGAATTAAATGGTTTTCAGATAAAGTATGAACAATATCAAGAATATAACTCTCGTTTATTACCCAAAAGAATAACTATTTTAGGAACAGATTTAAAGATAAGGATCAATATAAACAAATGGGAACTATAACAACTTGGTCTTCTCCTGCCAAAATAAATGTATTTTTACACATAAATGGAAAAAGAGCTGATGGGTATCATGAATTACAAACATTATTTGCTATTCTTTCCCAAGGCGACACCTTAGATGTAGAAATATTAAATACTCCTAATATTATAGTAGCACCAGACCTTGGTTTTCCGATGGAAGACAATATAGTATATAAAGCAGCGAAACTCCTACAAAATAAATTTAATGTAGAACAAGGTGCCCAAATAACCATCCATAAGAATATTCCAATGGGTGGCGGTTTAGGAGGAGGCTCTACTAATGCAGCAACAGCCCTATTAGTACTAAACAAACTATGGAATTTAAATATAGATATCAACACCTTAGCACAACTAGGAAGAACTCTTGGCGCTGATGTTCCTGTATTTGTAAATGGAGAAAGTACATTTGCTGACGGAGTTGGAGAAGTATTTACTCCTTGCGATATTGATGAAAAATGGTGTTTAGTTGTAACCCCTAAAAACACTCATGTTTCAACCAAAGAAATTTTTACTCATCCAAATTTACCAAGAAATACCCCAAAATTAGACATTTCTAATTTTGATATACACGTCACAAAAAACGATTGTGAAAATTTAGTAAAAAATCTTTATCCTAATATTGCAAAAACATTGCAATGGTTGTTAAAATACGCACATATTTCAAGAATGACCGGAACAGGAGCATCTTGTTTTGCTATTTTTGAAGACCAAACTAGTGCAGAAAAAGCTTTTGGCGAAATGCCCGATTATCTAGATGGATTTGTTGCCCAAATTTGCAAAGAATCTCCTTTAAAAAGAGAATTACAAAATTTTAAACAACTCTAATACTTAATTGGTTATTTTTTACACAATACATTATCCAATGTGTATGTTGATATGTTAAAATAGACTAGTAGTTATTTTGATTTTGTTACAAAAATAACAAAATTATAAATCTAGAAGAATACATCAGTCTTTTAAAAAAGCAGTATATTCTATATCAATTTAGATTTACTTAAAAAAAGTAAATTTTTAAATTAAACATAACACTCTTAAATAGACCACTAGAGGTTAAAATCGTGCCAGACATGAAGATATTTGCAGGAAACGGTACTCCCGAACTTGCACAAAAGATTGCAGAAAAACTTTTTACAAAAGTAGGTAACGCAACAGTTAGTCGTTTCAGCGACGGTGAAACTTGTGTTCAAATCAACGAAAATGTGCGTGGTGGTGATATTTTCATCATTCAATCAACATGCGCACCAACTAACGATAACTTAATGGAACTTATCGTTATGATTGATGCTATGCGTCGTGCTTCTGCAGGTCGTATTACTGCAGTAGTTCCTTACTTCGGTTATGCAAGACAAGATCGTCGTTTACGTTCAGCTCGTGTACCTATCACAGCAAAAGTTGTAGCAGATCTTCTTTCTAGCGTAGGTGTTGACCGCGTATTAACTGTTGATATCCATGCAGAACAAATCCAAGGTTTCTTCGACGTTCCTGTTGATAACTGTTTTGGTAGCCCTATCTTAATTGAAGATATGAAGAACCATAACTTCGAAAACCCTGTAGTAGTTTCTCCGGATATCGGTGGTGTTGTTAGAGCTCGTGCAATCGCTAAGCTTCTTGACGATACAGATATTGCTATTATTGATAAGCGTCGTCCACGTCCAAACGTTTCTGAAGTTATGCACTTAATCGGTGATGTTGAAGGTAGAGATTGTATCATTGTAGACGATATGATTGATACTGGTGGTACATTATGCAAGGCTGCAGATGCTCTTAAGTCTCGTGGTGCTAAGCGTGTATTTGCTTATGCAACTCACCCTGTATTATCAGGCCAAGCTCCTAAGAACATTGCTGAATCAAGCCTTGATGAAATCGTTGTAACAGACTCAATCCCATTAACTGAAGAAGTTAAGAAGATTGGTAAAGTACGTACTTTAACTTTAGCTCCAATGCTTGCTGAAGCTATTCGTCGTATTTCTAACGAAGAATCTATTTCTGCAATGTTTAACGAATAATTTTCGTTTTAAATCTTAATTGTAGAAAGCAAAAGAGAAATACCAATTGGTATTTCTCTTTTTGTTTTAGTATTTTAAAATGAAAGACTAAACTATGCTAAATTTGTTACTAATTTATTAGCAATGCCATTAAATCCCCCATTACTCATAACTAAAATAACAGAGTTATTATCAGCCTTTGCTTCAACACAAATATCATTAAACATCTTATCAAAGTCATGATAAATTTTAAAAGATTCAGTATGAGCTAACTCTTCAGGTTTCCATTTTAATCCATCTGGCGCGTACATATATACAGATTGTGCGTCAATAAATGATTCTACAAGATGTTCTTTATTACTACCTAATTTCATAGTATTAGAACGAGGTTCGAATACTGCAATTATCTTTTTATTATTACCAACCTTTTCTCGTAAACCATGAATGGTTGTTTTTATTGCAGTTGGATGGTGGGCGAAATCATCATATACAGCAACACCATTAACTTCCCCTTTCAATTCCATACGACGTTTTGGAAGTGCAAATGTTGCCAATGCTTTTATAGCATCTGTAACAGATACCCCGATGTAATTTGCAGCTGCTATTGCCATCAAAGCATTCTTAACATTGTGAATACCAATAGCTTCCCAATTTACAATTCCTAATTCATTATGATTTTCATCTAAAACCTTAAATGAACTACCATCATTAGATAATAATTCATACTGTAACTTACCACCTTGATTACCTATAGATAATAAGTTAGACCAACATCCCATCTTGATAACATCATCAATATTCTTATCATCTGTTGGTACAATAACTTCCCCTTTTCCTGGAATAATACGAACTAAATGATGGAATTGTTTTTTTATCATATCAATATTTTCGAAGATATCCGCATGATCAAATTCCAAATTATTTAAAATTTGCACATAAGGTTTGTAATGTACAAACTTAGAACGTTTATCGAAGAAGGCACAATCATACTCATCAGCTTCAATTACAAAATAAGGTGAATCTTTTTCAATTCTTGCTGACACTCCAAAATTCTGAGGCACCCCTCCTATTAAGAAACTTGGTTTTAAATTAGCACATTCTAAGATCCAAGCAACCATGGCAGAAGTTGAAGTTTTACCATGAGTACCTGCTACAGCTAACACCTTTTTATCTTTTAAAATAAATTCTTCTAGCCATGCAGGACCTGAAGTAAAAGGAATATTATTATTAAGCATATATTCAACACAAGGTATTGAACGCTTCATTGCATTACCAACAATAACTAAATCTGGAGCAGGTTGTAATTGTTCTTCTCCATATCCTTCGTAAATCTTAATACCATTTTCTTCTAACATGGTACTCATTGGAGGGTATACGTTAGCATCGCTACCTGTAACTTCAAATCCTAAATTCTTAGCGATTACGGCTATCCCACCCATAAAGGTGCCACATATACCTAAAATATGAACATGCATTTCTTTTACCTATATATAAAATTCATGAAAATTTTTACATAACTCAATTTTTTTATTTTATGAAAAAATTTTATAAAAAAATAATCTTATCTATACTTAGCTTTAACATATAAATTGATAATTTGTGATATTATTCAACATACGAAACAATACTGCATCAAGTTTATGATTTTGTTATTTAAATTTTTTACCCAAATTTAATAAAATACATTTTAATTATTAAAGAGAGTTATATGATCTTTTTATATGTGTTCGCATTTTTTGTGCTATTTTTCTTACTATTATCAATCGGTTACATAATCCAACACAAAATGATTCATGGTTCATGTGGCGGTTTAGCAAATGCAGGAATAGAGAAAGCTTGTACCTGTGAAAAACCTTGTTTTAAAAGAAAAATTAAAAATAAAATTGCAGAACTAAAAAATTCTCATTCAAACAACTCTGAACAATAAAAATAATAAACATATAGATTTACCTATTTAAATAGGTAATCTATATCAAAATAAAAAAATTTAATCAAAAAAGTGTATAAAACCATTAGTTATGATTATTAAAATTTTTAATAAATTTTAAAATCATATAAATAAATAGTTATAAAAATGAAGAAATTTGTCAAAAAAATAACCCTACCTTTAGTTCTTTTAGGATTATCATTTACCCAAATGTCTTGTGAAGAATTGTTTTCTAATCAACCATTAGAAGAAATTCGTATTACAGGGAAAACCATGGGTACATTTTATAATATTACAGTAGTTGGAAGTTATCCAGGAGGGGCTGAACAACTACAATATGATGCTGAAAATGTCTTAAAAACAATAGTTGATGAAATATCTACTTTTGATCCTAATAGTACAATCTCTAAATTTAATGCTACTCGCTCAAACGAACCTATAGAGATCTCTAATAATTTTGCAGATATTGTTATTGAAAGCATGCGAGTTGGCAAAGAATTAAATGGAGCAATGGATATAACTGTTAATCCATTAGTAAACCTTTGGGGTTTTGGAGCTCAAAAAGTTAAAGGTTTTCCAACTGATGAAGAAATTGCTACAGCTAAAAGTAATTTAGGTTTAGATAAAATTCATATTGAAATATCAAAAGATAAGAATTACATCCGCAAATCCAATCCTAATGTTGAAATAGATTTGGCAACGGTTGGTGAAGGTTTTGGGGCAGATAAACTTGCTCAGCTTTTAGATAGAAAAGGCATTAATAACTACATGACTTCTGTGGCTGGAGCTATCAGAACCAAAGGACATAATGCCAGAGGAGCTCAATGGTTAATAGCAATTGAAGATCCTTCAAATGAACAACAAGTAGGTAAAAATTTAACTTCTGCGGTTTGTATCAATAGCGCTGCTTTATCAACAGCTGGTAGCTATCGCAACTACCGAAAAGGTGCTGATGGCAAAAGAGAATCTCACATCATTGATCCTAATACAGGTAGACCTATTCAACATGAAACTGTATCAGTTTCTGTTATTGGTAACTCAGCTCTATGGACTGACGCAGTAGATACAGGTCTATTAGTAATGGGATCAGAAGCAGCTTTAAAATATGCGAACGAAAATAATATACCTATTTTCACAATTGTAAAGACAGATAAAGGTTTTGAATCTCATTCAAGCAGAGCAATGAAAGAATTTTTAGATTGTAAACAATAATCCATTTTATTGCTTGATATGTAATTTGCAAGAAGGTAAATCTTCACTCATTGATTTACCTTCTTTATTTTTAAGTTTGATAAACATCACTAAAATTGCGATTTTTAAGCATTTCTTGTAAAATTACAACTACTTAAATATTTACAAAACAAATTTTAATAAATATTTTTTGTAAATATAAAAACAAACAAACATCAGATTTTTATAAAATCACGATAATTTTTAATTTCATAAATCACATGTATGATGCGCTAAATTT
>GL995222.1:225780-249969 GCA_000222855.1 Succinivibrionaceae bacterium WG-1
ATGCGTACTAGTAAGTATCTACTCTCAACTTTAAAAGAAACTCCTACAGAAGCTGCTATTTCTAGCCACCAACTTATGCTTAGAGCTGGTTTAATCAGACAATTATCTTCTGGTTTATATACTTGGTTACCTACCGGTCAGAGAGTATTACAAAAAGTTAAAAACATCATTCGTGAAGAAATGAATAAATCTGGAGCTCTCGAAGTTAACATGCCTGTAGTACAACCTGCCGAATTATGGCAAGAATCAGGTCGTTGGGAAAAATATGGCCCAGAATTATGTCGTTTTAAAGACCGTAAGGAAAACTGCTTTGTATTAGGCCCAACTCACGAAGAAGTTATTACTAATCTTGCACGCTATGAAATAAAGAGCTATAAACAATTACCTATCAACTTCTATCAAATCCAAACCAAGTTCCGTGATGAAGTTCGTCCTCGTTTTGGGGTTATGCGTGGTAGAGAATTCGTAATGAAAGACGCTTATTCATTTCATATGGATAAAACAAGCTTAAGACAAACTTACGAAGTAATGTATCAAACATATTGCAATATTTTTGATAGATTAGGTTTAATGTTTAGACCTGTAGAAGCAGATACAGGTTCTATCGGAGGCAGTCGTTCTCACGAATTCCAAGTTCTTGCAGACGCAGGTGAAGATATCGTTGCATTCTCAACTGAATCAAAGTTTGCTGCAAATATTGAAATGGCAGAAGCTCTAGCTCCTGAAATTACTCGTCCAGCTCCATCAAAAGAATTAGAAACTATCGTTACCCCAAATTGTAAAAGTGTTGAAGAAGTTGCTAAGTTCTTAAATGTACCAGAAACTACTGTAAGCAAATCTTTAATTGTTCACGGTATTGATGCAGAAGGCAATAAGACTTTAGTTATGTTTGTACTTCGTGGTGACCACGAATTAAATGAAGTTAAAGCTGAAAAAATCCCAGGCATTTTCAAACCATTAACAATGGCAACAGAAGAAGAAATCGAAAAAGCAACTGGTGCAAAACCTGGCTCTTTAGGTCCTGTAGGCTTTAATGGTAGAATCATCGTTGATAGAGCTGCAAATGTATTAGCAGATTTCTATTGTGGTGCTAATGAAACAGGTAAGCACTTAGGTGGTGTAAACTTTGATAGAGATGTTAAGAACTATGAAGTTGCAGATATTCGTTGCGTAGTTGAAGGAGATAAGAGTCCTGATGGTCAAGGCACTATCGTATTAAAACACGGTATCGAAGTTGGTCATATATTTGAACTTGGTACTAAATACTCAGAAGCAATGAATTGTACAATTCTTGACGAATCAGGTAAAAATATTCCAATGGAAATGGGTTGCTACGGTATTGGTGTAACTCGTGTTATTGCAGCTGCAATTGAACAAAATCATGATGATTTTGGTATTTTATGGCCAAAAGCAATGGCGCCATTCCAAGTTGCAATCATTCCAATTAATCAACATAAGAGTGCAACTGTTGCCGAAGCTTCTGAAAAATTATATCAAAGCTTACTTGCTAAAAATGTAGAAACAATTATCGATGACAGAAACGAACGTCCAGGCGTTAAATTTGCTGATATCGAATTAATTGGTGTGCCTCATATCGTAATTATGGGTGAAAAAGCATTAGCAGAAGGTATGGTTGAATACGAAAACAGAGCTACAAGAGAAAAGAGCAAGATTGCATTAGCAGATCTTGAAAACTTTCTTGCAGAAGCTTTAAATAAGTAATATCCAATAAGAAATCCCCTCTTGTTTATTTATATAAATAACTTGAGGGGATTTTTCATATCAAAATAAAATTTAAAGATTAAGGTTCAAAAATACAAAAACCATCTGTACATTCTTTGGCTTTGTCCTGTAAATCCTTTAAATATTGAATTCTATCAGTATCTTTGGCAACGCCACGCTTATAAAAATAAATTTCTAATGTCAAATTTTCTAAAGCAATAATATCTGAGTCACTCATATCAGAATGAATTACAGCTGTTTGAATAATGCCACTATTATTTTGACGTAAATAAGTTTTATAAACTAAATCAGCACTAGCCTTACAAGTGATAACTTTACCTGCGACTGTTTTGGTGACATTTTTATCACAACTAGGTTCTTTTAAGGTCATCTCTATAATTTTATCCAAATCAATAGAGTCTTCTGGTAAAACTAAACCAATCAAAACTTCTTTTTTATCACAGATGTATTTACCCATCAAACCATTTTGAAGATAAGACTTTAGTTCACATCCTTCAGGTAATTCTGAACGCTTTAGTATATTCTTTTCTTCTTGTGATTCACTTGATTCTTGAGTTGCATTAGTAGCAATTTCAGATTTTGCATCAGCCATTGCTAAATTGCTAGTCATTACCAAAGACATTCCTAAAAGAGAAAATAAAACTTTCTTTAATAAGTTCATCATATTTATCCTATTTTTTTCTATAACTTCTTTATCTTACCAACAATCTGCAATATGTTGTAAGTATTTGTTAAATATCCTTGTTTATTTAGTATATCTGTTAAATTTTCATTTAAAAGTCGATACTGAGTTTTTGAAAATGGTTTATTAGTATCATTACTTGTGGCACCAATTTTACGAATAGAATTAAGGTAACTTTCTTTATCGTTATATTTATCCAAATACTGTAGTTCATTAACTTGTAATCTAGAAATGTCAAAATATGGCACCAAGAATCTATCAATCACCCCATCAATTTCATTTTTACTGTAAAAGTTATTAACCCTATTTTCTACACCACATATTTGCAAAATATGTTCTAACTCGTTTAATGTTCCTTTAATAGGAAAAGCTAAAGTTAAATAACTTTCATCGTCTACAGAATTAGACAGATTATAAAAGAATTTAGATAAATCACACCATTGCAAAGCAAGGGAGGAAAATATTAAATCAAAATTTCTAAAATTAAATGATTCAATATTTTCTTGTACTACGCTAACATTTGATAGATTTAATAATTCTACTTGTGCACACATTTGAGCAGAAAGATCAACTGCCACCACATGATTACAAAACACAGCTAAAGCTTGTTCATTAACCCCAGGACCACAACCTAAATCACAACAATTATGAAAAGTTAGTTCCGAAATTTTTTGTAATAAATCTTTGGCTATAATTTGTTGCACTCTAGCATATGAACTATAGCTTTCTGCTTTAGAACCAAAATGTGATGCAATAAAATCTTGGTTAATCATGAATAGACTTAAAACCTTCTTTTAAGACATTTAGTAATGTATCAATATCTTCTTTTTGGTGAGCAGCTGTGATTGTTAAACGTAAACGCGCAGTTCCTTGAGGAACTGTTGGTGGGCGCATAGCTCCTATCCAAATACCATGTTCTTTTAGAAAATTAGCCATACGCATTGCAAATGCAGTTTCACCTAAAATTATAGGTTGAATTGATGTTACAGACTTATTTAATGAGGCAATTTCTGGATTAATTATTGCAAGTTCATCTTTAAAATACTTAATCAAGCTATTAAGATGAATACGTAATTCTGAATGACTTTCAATGTATTCAATAGACTTGTTTGCAGCATGAAGCAAGGTCCCTGGATTAGAGGTTGAATAAATATATTCACGGGAAGTATTTATCATATATTCAATAAATTGTTTACTGCTTGCTACAAAGGCTCCTGATACTCCTATAGCTTTACTTAAAGTTCCCATATAAACATCAGCAACACTATTAGGTAACTTAAAATGTTCTAAAGTACCATGACCATGCTCACCAAGAACCCCAAAACCATGAGCATCATCTAAAACTAATAACAAATTAGGATACTTATGCTTTAAAGCAACAATCTTATCTAAAGCTGCAGTATCTCCATCCATACTGAAAACCCCTTCTGTAAGAATTACAGGAGAATTGCTTTTTAATACCAACTTTTCAGCATGCTCTATATCATTGTGTTTATAACGTTTAAATTCTCCAATATAAGAAGCAGCATCTTGCATTGAAGCATGAGCATATTTATCAAAAATTAAATCGGCATTTAATTTATTGAGAGCTTTTACAATTGCTTGATTAGCCGCAAATCCACTACTAAAACAAATTACTGCTTCTTTTTGTGTAATGCGTTTAATGGTGTTTGCAATATCATCATAAGACTTAACTAACCCAGTAACTAAAGGACTAGCACTAGTACCACCTTTATAAAGTTCTATTCCTTCTTTTAAAGCATCAACAACTACGTCAGAGGTTGCTAGTCCCATATAATCATTTGAAGTAAAATTTAAATATTTTTGATTATTTACCACAATAAATCTATTGGTTCGTTCTTGAACTAAAGGACAAAATCTATAAACATCGCGTTTTTTAAATTCATCTAATTTAGACGATATATCAAAAACACTATCAATTCTATTAGTCATTTTTATTTGCCTTATGTAATAAAAATAAAAACAAATCCTTCACTTCAAATAAAACAAGAATAATTACAGTTAAAACTATAATTATTCTTTGTTCATTTTATTTAGTTATATAGACAAAAAATCTATCTTAAAGTTTAAAACAATTATGATGATCTGACTGCTTATGATGTAATGCTTCTGCAATATCCTTTTCATCTTGTTCTGGAGTTTGCATATTATGTTTTAAGGTTGTTTTAACACCTAATTTTTCTAACAACATTTCGTCAGCATCTCGCTCAGCATTTGGAGTTGTTAATAATTTGCAACCATAGAAAATAGAGTTAGCACCAGCCATAAAACATAAAGCTTGAGCTTCAGCAGATAAACTTTTTCTACCAGCCGATAAACGTACAAATGATTTTGGCATCAAAATACGCGCAACCGCAATCATACGAATAAAGTCAATTGGATCTACATTTTCTGCGTTTTCAAGCGGAGTTCCTTTAACTTTAACTAATAAGTTAATTGGTACTGATTCAGGATGTGGTTGTAAATTTGCTAAGGAACGTAAAAAGCTTGCTCTATCTTTTAAGCTTTCTCCCATGCCTACGATACCACCTGAACAAATCTTTATTCCTGCTTTTCGTACAATATCCAAAGTATCTAATCTATCTTGGAAAGTTCTAGTGGTAATGATATTGCCATAATATTCAGGAGAAGTATCTAAATTATGATTGTAATAATCTAATCCTGCTTCTTTTAATTTCTGAGCTTGTTCTGTGGTAAGCATACCTAAAGTCATACAAGTTTCTAAACCTAAAGCTTTTACAGAACGAATAATTTCTTGAAGATATGGAATATCACTATCTTTAGGATCACGCCAAGCAGCCCCCATACAAAATCTAGTAGCTCCTGTATCTAATGCAATTTTGGCACGTTCCATTATGGTATTTAAATCAAGAAGGCGTTCACGTTCTAATCCAGTATTATAGTGAGCACTTTGTGGACAATATTTACAATCTTCAGGACAACTTCCTGTCTTGATAGAAAGTAAAGAACTTACTTGAACTTCATTGGGATCAAAGTTTTGTCTATGAATTTGTTGAGCTTCATAAACTAATTCTAAAAATGGTTTTTGCAATAATTCTAATACTTCAGAAACGGTCCAATCGTATTTTAAAGTAGTTTGTGTGTTCATAAAAAACTCTTATAACAAAATAAATCTAGCCAAATAACAACATCATAAGATGTTTATTGTTAACAGATTTAAATTTACGAATCGTGTTTTTGCTGTCACCATTAACACAATATTTTCTATAAAAAAGACTTATGATGCATAGCTTTTCAAAACTAATATAGATTCTTCGGTATCTTCATAATATCATTTTAAGTAATGAAACACATTTGTTTATAAAATACTAAATATTCATTACTTGTATTACCATACTATGCATTCAAGCCATAATAACCTCATAGTATATCACTATTACGCTATATCTTGTGACTAAAACTAAACACTTAAACTATTATTAGCCATAAATTTTTCTCAAATAACTCTTTAAAACAAAATTTAAAACTTTTGGGGCCATAAAATAGTAAATTTGTATATTTTTTTCAAAAGCATATAATAAAGATAACTCGAATCTCTATAACTATTAAAAATAACTACAAATAAAAAATTATTGCTACAAGTTATGTCGTTATAAAACAAAATATTAAATTTTCATAACCATTTAAAGCTTAAATATTATCGAGGATTTATGACTAAAGAAACTGATTTAAATACTCAAGAATTATCAGAATTTGATTTAAAACATGTTTGGCATCCTTACACTTCTTTAGAGAATCCTATACCAACATACAATATCACTAGAGCCAAAAATTGTACTCTATTTATGGATGATGGTACTGAATTAACAGACGGTATGTCTTCATGGTGGGCATGTCTTCATGGATATGGCAATGAATACATTATAAATGCCATTGAAAAACAATTACATGAATTGTCCCATGTAATGTTTGCAGGAATTCGTCATAATCCTGCCACCAAACTATGTAAAAAATTACTAGATATTGCCCCAAAAGGTCTTGAAAGTGTATTTTTAGCAGATAGTGGATCTGTTGCGGTAGAAGTTGCATTAAAAATGGCTGTTCAAAGCCAAAGTGCAAAATTTAAAACAAACTAAAATTATTAACAGTAAAGGGAGGCTATCATGGTGACACTTTAGGCGCAATGAGTGTTACCGATCCTGATGGAGGTATCAATACTGTTTACGAAAAATACACTCCAAAACAATTTTTATTGAAAGACCAAGAATTAAATTTCATGACGCGTGGGATCCTAGTGCTATGCAGCCTTTAAAGGACATGCTTGCTCAGCACTCTGATGAAATTGCAGCTTTTATATTGGAACCAATTGTACAAGGTGCTGGTGGGATGTATATGTATCATCCTAATTACCTAAAAGAAGCTCGCAAACTCTGTACAGAATATAATGTGTTATTAATTTGTGATGAAATAGCTACTGGTTTTGGAAGAACAGGAGAATTATTTGCTTGCAACTATGCAGGTATTACTCCTGATATTATGACTTGCGGTAAAGGATTAACTGCAGGCATGATGACCCTAAGTGCAGTATTAACTAATAAAAAGGTAAGTGTTGGTATAAGTGAAAGTTCCGCTCGAGTTATGATGCATGGTCCAACATTTATGGCCAATCCTTTAGCATGTGCTTGTGCTATAGCATCAATTGAAGTATTAGAAAGTTACGATTGGCAAACCAAAGTAAAACATATTGAATCATTACTTACAACAGGACTTAAACCTTTAAAAAATTTAAACATTGTAAAAGAAGTTCGAGTGCTTGGTGCTATTGGCGCAGTTGAACTTAAAGAACCTGTTAACACATCAAAAATGCAAAGCTATTTTGTTACCAAAGAAAAAGTATGGTTACGACCTTTTGGGAATATTGTATATATTTATCCTCCTTTCGTAATTAGTGATACCGAACTAAATAAATGTATTACTGCTGTATCTAATTTACTTCATAAAATTGAAAATAAAGAAGATTTTTAGCTACTGAATACTTTGCTTAGAAATAAGCTTTCTATAAGAAAAGCATCTTTTTCAATAAAAGATGCTTTCTTTAATGTTGAATAGTAATAATAGTTAAGGTATTAAATTAAAAATTAACTACAAGTTCTACTTGCAATTATTCTACTTAAAACTTTATTATCTTTAGAAACAACCACCCACTTTAAAGAATCTAAACGTTTTATTAGTTCTTTAGTATCCACATTAGTACAAGCTTGTGCATAAAGTCGATTTAATACTTCAGCAGATTTATCAACAGCCTCTTCTTCTGATAAAGCAACTTTAGGAGAATATTTTATAGTTAAAATTAAACTAGACTTATCACCTAAACTAATATCAGTCATTTCAAATTCATCATTAATTTTGTTTGGGATTTGATCTTTCATAATAGGGAGAAGATTTTTCTCCAAAAATCTTCTTGTATAACGACCATCAGTTCTTAAATTATTTTTAACTTCAGAAGAACTTATTAAATCATTTTTTTACAATAATTTTTATCAATCTGAACATTTTCTAACATTTCATTATTGAATGCAGTAAAAGCAAATTGTATTTTAGCATGACGTTCTAACATCTCTTTTACTATGTTATTAGGATAACTTCCATTGCAAAATAAAGAACTAACTACAATAGGAAACATTTGAGGATAAGAATTATGTTCAAGATATTCCTTTTTAGAAGAGATATTTTTATCTTTTAATTTATAAACTATTGCATAATCAAGCGATAATTCTCCTTTAGAATAAACCGAAGATTTCTCTAAAAATTTAATTCATCAATCAGAATGCTTTCAAAATCTGCTTTTAAATTTTTTATATTATTTTGACTATCAATGTCATTCTTATCACAAGCACTTAATAGTATCGAAGCACCTACTAAAATACCAATAAATTTCTTCAACATTTTGAGCATCTCCAATCTATTTATGTTACGTCTATTGCAATAAAACTCCCTCTAAATTATTGTACAAAGCTTGCTTTATTAGCGCCATATTTTCGTAATAACATCTTTTTAAATATTAAACTTTCTCAAAATTTAAAACAAAAAAAAGAGCCAATCTATTTGATTAGCCCTTTCTACCGTTTTCTCTATTCTTTTAAGTTATTAGATGATTTGTAATTCACCTTCAATAGCTCCTGCTTGTTGTAACGCTTCTAGCACACTCATTAAATCGCCTGGAGCCATACCAACATCATTTATAGCTTGAACTAATTCATCTAATGTAACCCCTGTATCCAATTTAAACATCTTTCCTTTTGCTTCTGAAACGTTAATAGTACTATTTTGTACAACTTCTGTTTGTCCTTCACTAAAAGGAGCTGGTTGTGATACATAAGGATTTTCTTTAATTGTTACAGTGAGTCCACCATGAGTTATTGCCACAGGACGAAGTTTTACTAATTTACCAATTACAATAGTGCCAGTTCTTGAATTCACCACAATCTTGGCAGCTTCATCACCTTGTTCAATTTCAATATTTTCAATCTCTGATAAAAATTGAACTCTTTCAGATGGATCTCTTGGAGCTGAAACCTTAACTGAAACAGCATCTAAAGCTTCAGCTGTTTCATCTCCATATAAATCATTTATTGCTGATACGATATTTTTAGCTGTAGTAAAATCAGCACGTTTTAAATTAAAAGTAATAGTATCTCCCATATTAAAAGAACTTTGAACTTCTCTTTCTACAGTAGCACCATTTGCTATACGACCAACAGTTGGAGTATTAACCACAACTTTTGAACCATCAGCCCCTTCAACCCCTAAACCAGATACAACTAAGGAACCTTGAGCTAATGCATACACTTGACCGTCTATACCTTTTAAAACTGTTTGAAGTAAAGTACCACCTCTTAAGCTTTTGGCTTCACCTATTGCTGATACTGTAACGTCAATAGTTTGACCAGGTTTTGCAAATGCAGGAAGTTCTGCATGAACCATTACAGGAGCTACGTCTTTAATTTTAGGTTTAATACTATCTGGAACCTTTATCCCAAAGTTATTTAACATTGTTCTAAAACTTTGTTCAGTGAAAGCATTATTTTTTCACCAGTTCCTGGCAAGCCTACAACCAAACCATAACCAATTAATTGATTCGAACGAACCCCCTTGATATTTGAAATATCTTTAATACGAGCTGCCTCAGCAACTTGTAAAAAAGAAATTGCCACAAGAGTAATTAACAAACATGTCAAATAATTGTATATAGCTTTCATATTGTAGCCTCGCCAAAAATTTGCCTTTAAAATTTAATACACTCTTACTTATTCAAAAACTGTGCCAACAATAAAAAAAACTTCTCCATACCTTGGTATAGAGAAGTCTTTTTTGTTAATGATTCCAAATACTAATTTATATTGGCTATATTTATTTTATATTTTAAAAAGGCATCCATTTACTATTAAAGAATTTTGATAACCAACCTCTTTCTGTGTTATTAGCAAAATCTCCTGTACCACCATATTGAATACGAGCATTTGCTATCTTTTGAGAAGACACTGTATTATCTGCGTTAACATCTTCTGAACGAACTATACCAGTAATACGAATATATTCATTACCATTAGTAAGCATAACCCACTTTTCACCACGAACCACAAGTCCGCCATTTGATAAAACTTTAATAACACTTACAGAAATGTTGCCACGTAAACTATTACTTTGAGAAGCTTTGGCAGAACCATCAAAACTAGATGAGGAACTTGCACCTACTTCTGTTGAATAACCATGAAATGTAACAGGCTTACCTCCTAAACTTAAAGCAGTAATGCTATTTTTATTGCTTTTAGAGTCCTTGTTACTTGCGTTCTTTGATGCTGAAGTTGATTCTTCCAATTGAACACTAATAATATCCCCAACACGATGTGCCTTAATATCTGTATAAATACTATCAATTCTTGAATTTGCAAATATAGAACCATCAGGAACTATTTCCACAATTTGTTCTTCAGGCATTGCCGGAGCATAATTAGGATCATCAGGAGATGGTTCCGCCAAGGATGCACAACCAGTAAGAATGACAAAACATCCTAAAATTGCAATATGTTTCATGTTCATATTTCGCTCCTTGGTGATAATTTTTTGACACATCACCCTATAATTTTTTCTCTCTATAGATCCTGTGATTTTTCTTTTTATTTTGAATTTTTGTTAAAGTTTTTATTTATTATTTTTATTCAACAAAACTAATAATTTAAATTATATCTTAAAAATTATAATCTCTGTGTTAATGCACCCATCATTTCATCAACTGTTGATAATACTTTTGAATTCATTTCATACACACGTTGTGCTGTAATTAAATTAACTAATTCTTCTGTAACATTAACATTTGATACTTCTAAAGAACCTTGTGTAATCTTACCTACCCCATCAGTTCCAGCTACACCTTGATTAGGAGCACCTGATGCTTGAGTTTCTCTAAATAAGTTTTCACCAACTGGTTCAAGACCAGCTTCGTTAATGAATGTGGTTACTGTTAATTGACCTACAACCTGAGCTGCAGCATCATCAGCAGTAGCAATACTTACTTGACCATCACTTGATACTGTAATACTTCTTGCATTTTGTGGTACTTGAATTTCTGGTAATAATGCATAACCACTGCCTGTAGTAACAATTGTACCTTCTTCATTTAAGGTAAATTGACCATTACGAGTATATGCTGTAGAACCATCAGGCATTTGGATTTCAAAGAAACCTCTACCACTAATCATAAGGTCTAAAGAATTACCTGTAGTATTCACGTCACCTTGTGAAAATTGCTTTTGTGTTGCCACAACTTTAGCACCTGTACCTAACATTAAACCAGAAGGTAAGGTTGTATCAGCAGATGAACGACCACCAGGTTGATTCACATTCTGATACAATAAATCTTCAAAAATTGCTCTACTTTTCTTATAACCAACAGTTGATGCATTGGCTAAGTTATTAGAAGTTACAGAAATATTTGTTTGTTGAGCATCTAAGCCTGTTTTACTAATCCATAAAGCTGAAAACATAGTAATTACCTCGCAAAATATTAAGATAAACGTAATAATGTAGTCTGACTTTCGTCAATGTCTTTGGCAGTTTCCATAAGCTTTAATTGCATATCGAACTGTCTCTGTAAACTAATTAAGGAAGTCATTTCTTCAACTACGTTTACATTACTGCCTTCTAAAACCCCAAGTTCCAACTGTACGGTTTCATCTTGAGCAACAGTTTCATAATCATTGTTTCTATTTGGAGATGAATGAAATAAACCATCTGCACCTTTAACTAAATTATTAGCATCTATTTTTACTAATTTTAATTGGGCAAATTCTTCTATAACTTCTGCTCCAGCACCTTCAGGTCTGCCACTAATAACACCATCACGATTTATTTGCACTTGTTCAAGTGGTGTTGGAAGAACAATTTCAGCTCCAGTATCATCTAATACTGCCAAACCACTAGTTGTTCTTAAAACTCCATTGGCATCAATATCAAAATTACCATTTCTAGTATAGCTTTCTTGACCATCTCTGCCTCTTACTGCAAAATAACCGTCTCCCTTGATACTAGCATCTAAAGCACGACCTGTAGACATAACAGAACCAACACTTAAGTTATATCCTGGACGTTCACTCATAGAGAAAGCTCTTGTTTGTAAACCTTCGCCATAAACATTCATTGCTCTAGCTTGGTTTAAATCAGCTTTAAAACCTATAGTTGATGCATTAGCAAGGTTATTGCCACGCACAGCTATAGAATTAAAATTTTCTTTAGCACCTGACATTGCCACGTAAAGCATCTTATCCATAATAATCACCTTTTGTTAGAAACTGTATTTATTATGTTGCAACGTTCATGCCATGTTTTACTTTATTTCTCTTTTATCTTTTTATAAATAAAAAATTTAATTTATAAAAAACAAACCTTTATAATAAAAGACTTTTAATGTTCTCAAAAACTATTATCACTTATAAATCTTTTAATTTTGTTTTTAAACAAAAAAAATACGAAATTAAAAATAAAAAGAGAATGACGAAAATTCATCATTCTCTTTTGACAAAAAAATGCCATTTCAATAATAAATTGCCACTACTAGTGAGGAGAGCACTAATAATCAAACTTATATTAAAACAACTTTTTTAAATTATTCTTCATTATCTAATTTATATCCTCAGACTTCTAATTAAATAATTTTTGAAAAATAATTTATTATCCTTTTATAATTTCGATTTAAAAAGCTCATTATCCTATCTATACCGCTACTTAGAAAAAACTTATAACGGTATAGTTTAGTAGATAAATTATCTAATATTTAAAATACTATCCATTACTGTATTGTTAACTTCAAGTGCACGAGAGTTCGCTTGATAGTTACGTTGTGCAGTAATAAGTTCTACTAATTGAGAAGCTAAGTTAGTATTAGAAGATTCAAGAGCAGATGACTGAATTGAACCACAGGTACCAACAGATGCTTGAGAAGGCACTGCAATACCAGAATCTAAAGAAGCTCTCCAGCTTGTATCCCCTATCTGAGTTAAGCCTTGTGGATTTGCAAAGTTAGCTAAAGCAACCATACCTAAAGTAGAAGTTGTACCGTTAGAATAAGTTGCAGAAACTAAGCCCTTATCATTAATTTCAACATTAGTAAGTTGACCTACAGTTGAACCATCTTGAGATAATGCATCAACAGAGAATGATGTACCACCATACATATGAAGTTGATCAAATGCAAACTCAATAGATTGAGTTTGGTTTGCACCAGAAGATATTACACCCGCTCTATTAGCACCTTGACCAAGTTCAATTGTTTTTAATGTTGCAGGACTTAAGCCTGTTGTTACATTTAAAGTATTTGTTTTTACATTACCTTCACTATCAAATACGATAGTTGCAGGAGATAGAGTTTGACCTGCTAATGATGAACTAGCACCAATTGTTACTTGATTTGCTGCACTCACACCATCAAAAGCTACAGGTTTATCGTCAACAAACATGAATAACTTCCAAGTATTGGCGCCTGTAGTATCAGTTTCAGCATTATTTTGAGCGTTTATATCTTTGAGATAATAGTAAGTAGCTGTATGAGATTCACCTAAAGAATCATAAATCTTTACAGATGTTGAAGCTGCGAAAGTCTTAGCATCTGTTGGATCAAAATTTTCAGGATTTTGATAGTCTACAGAAGCAGGAAGAGTCATACTTGAAACTACTTTTGTAGTTTCTTCTGGAGAACCTGCTGTATCAGGAATTTTTAAAGCATGAGTAGAGTCTAAGCTTATAGACTTAACACTTCCATCAGCATTTACATCATAAACTTGTAAGTAATTACCAGATGAATTTGTTACGTATCCAGATTCATTACATCTAAAAGCACCAGCTCTTGTAAAAGTACGGTCTAAAGAATCGTTGTCAGGAGAAAGAACGAAGAAACCATCTCCCTTGATTGCCATATCTAATGCGTTAGTTGTTGTATCAATAGAACCTGAGTTAAATTGTTGAGTTACAGAAGCAGTTTGCACACCATTACCAACTAATGTTCTAGTGTCAGTGTAAATAGAACTTGAATAAACATCGGCAAATTCAGCACGAGAACCTTTAAAACCAATAGTGTTAACGTTAGCAATATTGTTTGCAGTTACGTCTAAATGTTTTTGAGCAGCATTAATACCGCTAACAGAAATACTTAAAGCCATACGAACTCTCCTTTCGTTAGTCTTATTTTTCTAAAATACATAAAAACAAAAAATTGTTTAATCTGTTAGTGCTATTGCAAGTGGTATGCCACATTTTAAATTATTAGTTCAAAACCATATTTTTTGTGATTTAGGCAATATTTATGTTATTAAAATAAATATATTAAACACGGTATTAACATTTTAATAATAAGAATTTATAGAAGTATTTACAAAATTATTTAGTAACAAAATAAAATTTACTCTTTAATTGAGATTAAATTTTTGGTATCGGCAATTTATTGGCAAAAAAATGCCATATATAATTTTTTTTGACAAATAAAAAAGAAAATCGTCATTAAGTAAAATAAAGACAAATAGATGACTACATCGATGAGGCAATTTCTTGACTTTATGATTATTTTTATAATATTAACGTCTTTGCATGATAATTTTTCACTAATATTTATAACTTTAATAACATTAATAATATTAATAATAGTTCACTACTCATATAACAGTTCGTTTTTAATTTTCTAAATTCTCAATAAGCCATGCAATTTGTAATTTTTATAAATATGAACGTTTCAATAATTATCATTTCAGTAACATAAAGAACAACTTATCACAAAAATAATATAGCTTAATCATTTTTCATTGAAAAAGAACTTATGTTCTAAGTATAGTGTTTACATAGCAATGTTAAATTAATGGATTTCCACTTCTTCAAAGTAGTGAAAACCCAATCAACCAAGGAAATAAATATATGAGTGATTTTAATGTTAATCACTCATCTGATAGCGATCTAATCGCTTTTGTTGGATGCGCAGGTTGCGCAGCACAAGGCTCAAGAACTACAGAATATACTTCTTGTGCCGATGCTGTGGCCCATGGATTCCGCCGTGATGAGTGTAAAAATGGTTGTGTTGGTATAGGCTCTTGCATAAAATCTTGCCCTAAAGGAGCTCTAAAATTAGAAAACAATAGAATTGTTGTTGATAGAAATATCTGTGATGGTTGTGGTGAATGCGCCAAATCTACAGTATGTCCGCAACATCTGATTCGAATGATTCCAAGAAATGCTACTAATTTTATACCTTGTTCATCAACAGAAGAAGATGAAGAAACAGTAAGAAATACATGTGGTTACGGATGTATAGCTTGTGGAGAATGTGAAAGAGCTTGTCCTGTTGGTGCTGTAACTATCCAAAACCATCATGCTGTTATTGATTATTCTAAATGTGTTGGCTGTAGTGCTTGTGCTTTAAAATGCAAAAAGAAAATTATCGTCGATACACTTCATAACATCTCAGAACTAAAAGACAAAGTTGCATTTGTAAAATGTAGCGGTGGTAAAAAGCCCAAGAAGTATATAAATCTCTAAATATTACTGACTGTCATACTGCTCAAAAAATTGATTCCCGAGCACATAATCTTTGCACCTCAAGTTGTTGTGGCTTAGGTAGTTGTACCAAGGTTTGTCGCTATGGCGCAATTTCAATAATAAATGGTACTGCATACGTAGATCCTGAAAAATGTGTTGGTTGTCGTGACTGCGTACATGAATGCCCTCAAAAAATCATCTCAATTGTGGAATATAAAGGCGTAAAACAAGTTCCATGTTCTAGCAAGGAAGATTATTACGATAAATCTCAAGTTTGCGATTCTGGATGCACAGGATGTAAAGACTGTATCGAAAATTGTCCTAATGGAGCAATTTATCTCCAGAAAAACATGCATGCATAGATTCAGATATGTGCGAAAACTGCAATATTTGCCAATATGTTTGTGGCCGTAATGTAATCAAAGAAATGCGTGTACCTACCTTTGTGGACAATCAGCGTATTGCGATGTCTCGCATTGATGCAGAAAAACAAGGAGATTAAAGGACATGAGAAAATAAAAACAATGGATGGCAACACTGCAGCTGCTCACGTTGCTTACGCATTTTCCGAAGTATCGGCAATATATCCTATCACTCCTTCATCCCCAATGGCAGAAAGCATGGATGAATGGGTATCTCAAAATAAAGTTAATATTTTTGGTGAAAAAGTAAAAATTGTAGAAATGGAATCTGAAGCTGGAGCTGCCGGAGCGGTTCACGGTTCAATCACAGCAGGTTCTTATACTACAACATTCACAGCCTCACAAGGCTTGCTACTTATGATCCCCAATATGTATAAGCTTGCAGGGGAACAAACTCCAACAGTATTTCATGTTGCAGCTCGAGCTCTAGCCTCTCATGCCTTATCAATTTTTGGTGACCATTCTGACGTTATGGCTTGTAGACAAACAGGCTTTGCAATGCTCTGTTCTAACAATGTTCAACAAGTAATGGATCTTGCTGCTGTTGCTCATTTAGCAACCATTGCAGGCTCTGTTCCAATGATGCATTTTTTTGATGGTTTCAGAACATCTCATGAATACCAAAAAATTCAAGTATGGGACTATGAAGAACTTAAGAGCATGGTGGATTTTGATTGTGTAAAGAAATTTAGAGCCAAAGCTCTCAATCCAAATCACCCTCACTGCATGGGTAGTGCAGAACAACCTGAAACCTTCTTCCAACATCGAGAAGCAGCCAATACCGCTTATCTGTCTACTGTAGATAACGTTGTTAAATACATGGATAAGATTAATGAAAAAATTGGTACAAACTACAAACCTTTCAATTACTATGGTTCTCCAGAAGCTACTGAAATCATTGTTGCAATGGGCTCTGTTTGTGACGCAGCTGAAGAAGTTGTAGACTACTTAAATAACCAAGGCAAAAAAGTTGGTATCGTAGAAGTTCATTTATATCGTCCATTCTCTGCCAAACATTTAATTAGTGTTATACCATCAACTGTAAAGAAAATAGCAGTACTTGACCGCACCAAGGAACCAGGTTCTGTAGGTGAACCATTATTATTAGATGTTGTTTATGCTTTAAGAACTTCACAATTTTCAGAAATCCCTGTAATTGGGGGAAGATATGGTTTAGGTTCTAAAGATGTTCAACCACAGGATATTCTCGCAACATTTGAAAACTTATGGAGTGATAATCCTAAAAAAGAATTTACCTTATCAATTAATGACGACGTAACTCATCTTTCTATTGTAGGCTCAATCAATCCTGATGTAGCTCCCAAAGGTACTAGTGCTTGCAAATTCTGGGGTTTAGGTGCAGATGGTACTGTAGGCGCAAACAAAAATAGCGTTAAAATCATAGGTGATCATACCGATAAATATGTACAAGCTTACTTCCAATACGATTCTAAGAAATCAGGTGGGGTAACAATTTCTCATTTACGTTTTGGTGATTCTCCTATCAAATCTTCTTATTACGTAAAACAAGCAGATTTCGTAGCATGTCATAATAGCTCATACCTTTACAAATATGAGATGGTTCAAGATGTAAAACCTAATGGTTTCTTCCTACTAAACTGCACATGGAACGACGAAGAATTATCAGAACATCTTCCTGCAAAAGTAAAACGCTATATTGCACGCAACAATATTAAATTCTACACATGCGATGCTGTTTCTTTAGCTAAAAAGATTGGTTTAGGAGCAAGAAGAACAAATACAGTTCTTCAGGCTGCATTCTTCAAAATAGCTAATATTATTCCTATCAACGAAGCTGTTAACTATATGAAAGAAGCTATCTTACATAGTTATGCTAAAAAAGGCCAAAATATCGTTGATATGAACAATGCAGCAGTTGATGCAGGTGTTGAAAATATTCATTTAGTAAATGTTCCAGAAGAATGGAAAAATTGCCTAGATGACAAACCTATTGAAAAATTGGTTGGTCGCAATCAAGAACAAACAGATTACTTGAATGATATTCTTGTTCCAACTAATACCTTAACAGGTGACAACGTTCCTGTATCTAAGTTCTTAAGTACTGCTAGTGGTTTAATACCTTCTGGTACAGCAGCATTTGAAAAACGAGGAATTGCAGCAGATTTACCATCTTGGAACTGCGTAAATTGTATGCAATGTAACTGGTGTTCAATGGCTTGTCCACATGGAGCAATTCGCCCATTTGTTCTTTCTAAAGAAGAAGCTGCTAATTATCCAGATGCACGTCCTCTAAAAGGAACTAAAGATAAGTATTTTATAATTGCAATTTCAGCAAAAGACTGCACAGGATGTGGTTCTTGTGCTAGCGTATGTCCTTCAAGAAACAAAGCTTTAACAATGATTGTTTCAGAAGACAATTACGTTGAAAAACAACAATCTAAATACAATACATTATTCAATCGTCATAGCTATGATACCGATCTTCCTTTCGATATCTCAACAGTCAAAGGTTCTCAGTTTAAACAACCTCTACTAGAATTCTCTGGAGCATGTCCAGGTTGTGGCGAATCTCCTTATGCAAAGCTAGTAACCCAGTTATTTGGTGAAAGAATGTTCATTGCCAATGCAACAGGTTGTTCTTCAATTTGGGGATGTAGCGCTCCTTCAACTCCATACACTGTAAACAAAGACGGCAAAGGACCTGCTTGGGCGAACTCTTTATTTGAAGACAACGCTGAATTTGGTCTAGGTATGACTATCTCTGTTAATGCTAGACGCAACGAACTTAAATCAGCTATTGAAAAACTACCAGAAGATCTCAAGAAATACGGCGAAGCTTGGATTAATGCTATGAATGAAGCTGAAGGTTCAAAAACAACAGGTGAAGAACTTTTAGAACAATGTCAGAAATATGCATCAACAGATACTGCCGCAAAATTTGTTGTAGACAATGCTGATTTACTAACCAAACCTTCTATGTGGATATTTGGTGGTGACGGTTGGGCTTACGATATCGGTTATGGTGGTCTTGATCATGTTTTAGCATCAGGTGAAAATGTAAACATTTTAGTATTTGATACTGAAGTTTACTCTAACACTGGTGGTCAAGCTTCGAAGTCTACTCAAATTGGAGCGATTGCCAAATTCGCAGCATCAGGTAAGATGGTTAAGAAAAAGGATCTTGCTCAAATTGCTATGGCTTATGGAAATGTTTATGTTGCTCAAGTAGCTCTTGGTGCTAACCCAACTCAAACATTAAAAGCATTCCTTGAAGCAGAACGTTACAATGGACCTTCACTTATCATAGCCTACTCTCCATGCATCAACCATGGTGTGAAAGCAGGTATGAATAAATCAATGTTGGAAATGAGTAATGCAGTTCGTTCAGGCTACTGGCAACTACTACGTTATAATCCACAACTAATTAGTGAAGGAAAGAATCCATTATCTATTGATTGCGAAAAACCTTCTGAAGACTATATTAACTTCTTAATGGGTGAAGTTCGCTACAATTCTCTCAAACTCAAATTCCCTGATACAGCTCAAGAACTCTTTGAGAAATCAAAAGAAGGAGCAGCATCTAGATTTGCAACCTTGTTGAGTAGAAAGAAAAGTATGGAGCCTAAAAAATGATAAATTTTAGTAAAAAAAGTTATCCTATACCGGAACAAGATCCGGCAATAAGACGCACCAATTTCCTTGAATCACAGACAGGTTACACAGAGGATATGGCAATCTGCGAAGCTATGCGTTGCCTAAAATGTAGAGAACATCCTTGTATGACTTCTGGATGCCCTGTTCATAATCGCATTCCTGAATTCATCGATAAAATATGTGCAGGCCAATTTGAAGAAGCTTACCAAATATTGATGAATACCACATGTCTACCTGCTGTGTGTGGTCGTGTATGTCCGCAAGAGGAACAATGTGAAGGTCATTGTGTACGAGGCATTAAAGGTCAACCTGTAGCAATTGGAGCTTTAGAGCGTTTTGTTGCAGATTGGCATCGTAATAATGTCCAAGACCAGGTTAAAGAAAAAATTACTCCTATCGATAAGAAGATAGCTATTATTGGTTCAGGTCCTGCCGGTATTGCTGCAGCCAAAGAGCTTTCTGAATATGGATACAGTGTTACAATATTTGAAAAAGAAGAAAGACTTGGTGGGATTCTTACATATGGAATTCCAGAATTCAGACTTCCAAAAAATATAGTGAAACATGAAATAGATCTTCTTAAATCCAAAAATGTTAAGTTTGAATGTGGAAAAACTTTATCAAAAGAGCTTTCTATCCAAGATTTTCAAACCAAACTAGGTTTCGATGCCGTATTTTTAGGATTTGGAGCCGGAATTCCTACTTCAATGGATATTCCAGGCATTGATCTTAAAGGTGTTTACCAAGCTAATGATTTTCTAGTAAAAGTAAATACTTTACAAGACAATAATCCACTAGGACGTAAGTATGACACTATAGCTGTAGTTGGCGGTGGCAATGTAGCAATGGATGCTTGTCGCAGTGCTGTTCGCACAGGAGCCAAGAAGGTACTTATTGTTTATAGACGTTCTGAATCAGAAATGCCTGCACATGTAGGAGAGATAAAAGAAGCTAGAGATGAAGGGGTAGAATTTGCTTTCCTTACTAGCCCAATAGAAATAAAGGGCGATGCGAATGGCAACGTTATAGCTTTAGAATGTCTTCGTAACAAACTTGGAGAAGATGATTCTAGAGGTCGCAGAAAACCTGTTGCAATCCCTAATTCTAACTATCAAATCCCTGTTGATTGTGTAATTATGGCTGTAGGAACTACTGCCGATGAAAAATTACTAAAAGAACAAGGACTAGAATATGATGCTAAAGGACGCTTGAAAGTAAATCCTGAAACATTAGAAACTAGTATCAAAGGTGTTTTTGCAGGTGGAGATAATGTTACAGGTCCAAAGACTGTAATCAGTGCAATGGGAGCTGGTCGTATAGCTGCTACAGCAATCCATAACTATCTATCAAAATAAATTTGTATAGTTAAAATAATTTTCCAAATTTCTGTACTATCTAATCTAGTAGTACAGAAATTTTTTTATTCAAAAAAAAGAATGTATTCCAATAATTTTTCTAATCTAAAAACAAAACCTCAAAATCTGTTTTACAAATTTTGAGGTTTTCTTTTATCAAATATCAACAGTATTGTTACTAGTTTTAAATACCGCCAATATTCTTAACATCATTCATTGACATTTTTCCGCCACCCAATAAATTGAGCACAGAATCATTTAAACCATTTCCAAGAGTTACACTCGATACTTTTGCGTAAGCAAATACTGGTAAAGAAGTTCCTGTACCATTAACCTTGCCATTTACACTAAAAGAATAGTTGCCAGCAGCGGCTTTATTACCATTAGCATCGGTACCATCCCAATACAAGTTGATATCACCACTACCCGCTCCAATATCAACAGTATTGATAACACTTCCATTGGCATCAGAAATACTTAATACCATATCTGTAGCATTATCCCCGGCATTAATGGAGAATTGCATTGCATCAGCACCATCAAAATATCCAGTATTTCCAGACAATTTAACATCTTGACCTACTAAACTTGATGCTAATAACGCTTGAGATGAGGTAATAGTTCCACTTAAATTAGTAGCAGTATCATTTAAACTTGCAATACCTGTTACCATATTTAACTGAGCTAATTGAGTTACCATCTGTGAATTATCAACAGGATTAGAAGGATCTTGGTAAGCTAACTGAGTTGTTAGCAAACTTAAAAATTCCTCTTGTCCTAAGGTATCATTTGATTTTTTGGTTGTACTAGTACTTGTGCTCGTCTGAGCAGCACCAGTAAGACCTAAGTCAGTATATATAGACATAACTTACTTCTCCATACCTTTTCTTCTATTTAGCTAAATTAGCTATTTTTACCCAGACGTAAAGTTTGCAAAAGCATTTGCTTTGCACTATCAGCAACTTGTACTGAAGTTTGATAAGATCTGCTTGCACTAACCATATCAGCCATTTCTTCCACCGCATTTACATTAGGGCGATATATATACCCATCACTATCTGCTAGTGGATGGTTAGGATTATATTCTTTAATAGAATCTAATGTTGATTCCACTACATCTTCTACTTTAACAGAAGCACTACCCAATTGTTGAGATCCATTTAACGCATCTTGATACATTGTGGCAAAAATTGGTCTTCTTGCGCGGTAAGTATTTTCCGCACTTGAACTTATACTATCTGCATTAGCTAGGTTTGATGCTGTAGTATTTAATCTAATTGACTGAGCAGACATTGAAGAACCTGCTATATCTAAAATATTAAATAAGCTCATAAGTTACCTTCCTTCTCTTACTCAGATGCTAAAACACTACGAATACCATTGATTCTACTATTTATAAATTCTAACGTAGTTTGATATTCTAAGCCATTTTGCATATAAGCCATTCTTTCTACGTTGATGTCCACTGTATTGCCATCACCAGTATCTGGTTGGAGATTTTGACGGAACATTAAATTACCAGTTCCAGCTAAATCAGACATACCAAAATGCTTACTATTTGTTTTAGTAATACCAGAAGTTGCAGACATTGATTCTTTAGCGTTTTGTAAAGCTGATTTAAAATCAATATCCTGTGCTTTATAACCAGGAGTGTCAGCATTAGCAATATTACTTGCCAATATTTCAGCTCTAGCTGAACGCACTTTTAAAGCATTCTCATGAACACCTAATATAGAATTCATTCCAAAGCTCATAAAAACCTCCACCCTGATCGGCAATAATGGTACAAAATATTTAAGTAATAAATAACATACAATATTTATGCCAACTTTTAACTATCTACTTACATAATATAAAAAATAAAAAACACTATTGTTATCCCTTACATAGCAAACTTTCATCTACATTTATTTCAAAAATTATTCAAAACTATTATGTTTATTTTTATGATATTTTTCTATTAAGAGATATTTTTTTGACACTAACGAAAAAAGGTGCCACTACAACTAGACACCTTTTTTTAATTGCAATTATCTATACTGACTAAAATCTTAACACTTTATTTTTTACGATAAGCAATACCTGGATTAAAACGCACCATTTCTAACGCATCTGCTATAAGCTCTGAACTAATATATTCAGAACTACCTAAGAATAAATACCCACCTGGATTCAAGCACTTAACTAAACCTGTAATAATGCGTTTTTTAATATCAGGAGAGAAATAAATTAATACATTACGACAGAATATAACATCAAATTTACCCATAAGATTAAAGCTTTCAAGTAAATTAACTTGTTTAAAATTAACAATTTTACGTAGCTTATTATTAACTCTAAGCTCTTTGCTATTATCTGATATTTTTTCAAAGAAATTATTCTTCCTTGATTCACTTAAACCACGTGATAATGCAAAATCATCATATACACCATTACGACAAATTTCTAACATAGAATCAGAAATATCTGTGCCTACAATACTTATTTTACTTGCATTTGGAAGAACTAAACGAGGAGTTTTTTCATAAGCAGTCATCGCAATAGAATACGGTTCTTGACCAGATGAGCATGCTGCAGACCAAATTCTAATATTAGAATTATTTTTGGATAATTCTGGTAATATACGATTTCCTAAAATTTCAAACGGATAGTTATCTCTAAACCACATTGTTTCATTAGTGGTCATTGCATCAATAACTAAATTGATTAAAACTTTGTCATAACCTTTTATTACTTTATCTAAAATTTCACTAACAGTGCTAATTTTTAATTTATTTTTTAAGGTTACTAGTCTACTTCTTACCAAATATTGTTTGTTAGGACCTAAAACAATCCCACATTGTTTTTCTAAAAATGAACTAAATTTAGCGTAACTTTCTTCATTTATTGAATCATTGTTATCTGTTACGTTATTGAACATTATATTTATATTCCTCAAATGAGATTGTTTTATAATCAATACCTAAAAAAGAAAGTAATGAAAAATTTTAAACAATCCTTAATTATTATTGCTTTTTCTTATTATTAGTCTTTTTATTTTTGTTTAGTTCATTAGATATTTTCTTACTAACATTTAATGGCTATTAACTATTAGCTTTTAATGTTATCTTGTTGAGTTGTCATTATATACAAAACAACATATTCATCTCGTATATAGTATTATAAATTACATTTGTGTATAAATTTTTTATAGTTCTTAAAATTACTACAAGATATTTTCACAAAAATTACATACAAATTTTTATTTTCACCAGGGAATCATTAGTATCAATAAAAATAATACTAACAATCCCTC
>GL995222.1:250355-253365 GCA_000222855.1 Succinivibrionaceae bacterium WG-1
AATTCCTTTACAGCATTAGCTAATTCGTCAGGATTAAATTTTGCTATAAAGTTATCTGCTCCAACCTTCTTAACCATTGCTTGGTTAAATACCCCACTTAAAGATGTATGTAAAACTATCTTTAACTTTTGTAAGTCAGGTTCTTGTCTTATCTTAGCGGTCAAGGTGTAACCATCCATTTCTGGCATTTCAATATCAGAAATTACAAGACCTATTTGATCATAAATCGAACCTTGAGTTGCCATATTCTTTAATTGAGTAAACGCATCCAAACCATTTTCTGCCAGAATAACATCAACCCCAATAGAAGCTAAAGCTCTAGTAACCTGTTTTCTAGCAACAGAAGAGTCGTCTGCAACTAAAACTTTCTTAATTACTGCTGTTCCTCCAGTTTCTGCAGCTATATTCGCAGCTCTTTCTTCAATATCAGCCTTAGCTGCTTCTGCTACTTGTTCACTTACTTCATTCTTGTTAGGAGAAATTTCATCTAAGATCTTTTCAACATCAAGTATTTCCACAAGTTCGCCATCGACATCAGTTACCGCAGTAAGATAATTAATCTTTCCCATTCCTTGTGGTGGTGGCATTACTCGAGACCAATCGATATTTACAATTCTTTCAACACCTGTAACCAAAAATCCTTGTACAGAACGATTATATTCAGTAATAATTATGTAGCAATTTTCTTCAGGAACGCGAGATTTCTTTCCACCAATTGCAATACCTAAGTCAATAACAGAAATAGTTTGACCTCTAATATGAGCTACCCCTCTAACAAAATCATGCAACTTAGGCATAGATGTTAAATGTGGGCATTGCAATACTTCTCTAACTTTGAATACATTGATACCGAAGCGTTGGGTTGTTCCAGGTAAGCAAAATAACAATAACTCTAATCTATTTTGGCCTACTAATTCAGTAAGTTGATTAACCGAATCCAAAACACCTGCCATAAAACCTCCCATAAAACTTCTAAGTTTTACAAAACCAAAGATAATCAGATTTTTAAAACAATTTTTCGTTAAAATTGTATTTGTATTATTATTTTATAGTATAAATTTGATTGTCAAACTTATAACAAAAAATACAAATTTTTATGATCTACTCAAAGTTTTATAATTGCTAAATAAAGTAAATTACTGCATATCATTACATTTTTACTAAAAATTTGGCATAAAAAAGGCATAAATATTTAAAACAAATAACAATTTTTACCTTTGACCGTCATAAAATGTGAACAATATCCAAAATCATTTAGGACTCAAAAGCATGATAAAACATAACTTAAATAATTTGTTTTACACCTTTACCATAATGATCATTTACTCATTAATAAACTTTGCCAACGCAAATGTTAGTGATGAGTACTTAAAACAAATCGAAGAACAAGTTTATGATTTAATTGAAGAACAATTAAGTGAAAATCTTGAAGTTGATGAAAAAGCAAAAATTGAAATTCAACCTATATCTCAAGTTTCAATTCCTAACGAATGTGAAGAAGAATTAGAACTTACCAATGTTACAGGAAAAATAAGAAGAACCAATACCATAAAGGTGGTATGCAGAAGTAAAACTAACCCATTTTCTACATATGCTTCAGCCAAAGTTACTATAGAATCCCCTTTTGTTACTGTTATAAATCCAGTAACTAAAAATTCTACTTTAGACGCTGGCAATCTTGAAATTCAATATATGAATAAAGTTCTTGATCGTGGAGTAACATTTAAGGAAATAGATCCGCTCATTGGGGTTCGTACCAAAAGAGACTTAAAACCTGGTGAACCTATTCAGAAAAACAAAATTTGCGTAGTTTGCAAAGGTGATGAAGTTTTTATAGAAGTACAAGTTGGAAATCTAAATATCAAAACCAAAGGAATTGCCGATCAAGATGGTTCTTTTAATGACAAAATCCGAGTTAAAAATAAAAAATCAGGCAAATATGTCCGCGGAACCATTGTTGATACTCAAACCATAAAAGTAAATTAAAAAAATTTAAAAAATGTTAAATTTTTCTTAATATTTTTTAAATAGTGCCGATAATAAGCTCAAGAATAATTTATAATATAGAGAGAAAGGCGGGAATATTATGGCAACAGTTAATTTTGATCCCCAAAATGTGGGTTATACACAAAAGAAATTAAATAATAAGATTCAACAACAACAACAAGAATCAAAGGTTCAAAATGCTGAGGTAACTCGTACTCAAAATACTTCAGAAACAGTAAAAACTGCAAAAACAGGACAAGCAGCTCAGTTAGCAAATACAGATGCTGTTAGTCTTACAGATACAGCAAAGAAATTAAATAAGGCTCAAGAAAAAGCCAAAGAATCAAGCGGTATTGATACAAACAAAGTAGCATATATTAAAAATGCTATAAAAAATGGTTCATACCACATTGATTATCAGAAGTTAGCTTCTAACTTAGTTGCATCAGAAACAGAATTGTCTTCTATTTTTGGTTAAGACAAAATCAAAGGTCCTGCAACAAAAATTTGCTCTCTAATAAAAAAGGCTTCTCTCTCTGAAGCCTTTTTTAATTATTGAGAATCAATATTTAAAAGTTTAGTATTACTTTAAATTGCTTGTAACAAAATTCCAATCAATATGCTTCATAAATTCAGTAACATAATCCTTTCTTAAATTTTGATAATCAAGATAATAAGCATGTTCCCAAACATCAACGCATAGTAATACATTAAAATCTTTAGTGATAGGAGTTCCTGCATTGGAAGTATTTATTATAGATAATCCTTTATCTAGATTATTCTGTACTAACCACGTCCAACCAGAACCAAAGTTACTTGTAGCAGCTTGAATAAATTTATTATTAAATTCATCCACAGAACCAAAATATTTAACAATTAAATTTTGAAGCGTAACAGGTATTTCTACAGTTTTATTGTTAGGAACTAAACAATTAAAGAAAAATGCATGATTAAAAGCTTGGGCTGCATTATTAAATATAGCCCCTGTTGATGAACGAACAATCTCCAACAAACTTTTATCTTC
>GL995222.1:253815-277820 GCA_000222855.1 Succinivibrionaceae bacterium WG-1
CTTTAATTAATACATTAGTTGTATTAACATAATTTTGATAATGTTTATTGTAATGAAAATCTAAAGCTTTTTTAGAAATAAAAGGCTCTAAACCATCTAAAACATAATTTAATTTAACAACTTCAATACTCATATTTTATCTCTTTTATTATTTAGTGATATCTGAAAATAACTACGTATTTACATTTATCCAATAATTTATCAACTTATCAACATGATAAACGATTCAATAAATTTATTATTTTACATATAGTTTACCATATCCAATATATGAGAGAATAAAATTCATACTTTTTCTTGAACTAAGCAACGATTTTTATTACTGTTTACTAAAAAAATTAGAATAAATTAGGATATTTGAGTAACGCACAAAATTATGTCGAAAATTAATATATAATTTAAAAGACTTTTCTAAAACAAAGGATAGTAA
This sequence comes from Succinivibrionaceae bacterium WG-1, assembly GCA_000222855.1. GTDB lineage: Bacteria > Pseudomonadota > Gammaproteobacteria > Enterobacterales > Succinivibrionaceae > WG-1. Next base: position 254,246 of record GL995222.1, read on the forward strand.
TATGGCAGAACGAGCTCTTATTGAAATTCTAAAAAATCAAGATGACATTTTAGAAGCTTTAAAGAAGCTACTCTTAAAGGAGCACGACGTTTTAGTTGCCCGAAAAGCTTTAGAGTTAAACGCAATTAATGAAGAAAAAACCAAATTATTAATTCAATTACAAACCAACGACCAATCTATCAAAAATCATAGTGAATTAGAAAGATTACGCACCGATTATAAAAAATTAGAGAACTGTTAGCCAAAAAATTAACAGAAGTACAAAAGCAAAATGAAATAAATGGCAGATTAGTTGATTTAAACTTAGCTGCGAACCGCAGACTTGCTGCAGCCCTTATTGAAATTAGAGATAAATCAACCATGACTTATGATGGCAAAGGCAATCAAAATGCATCAAGAAGCAAACATTTCAATTTTGAAGCCTAATAGTGCTAAATTATTCTTAACAGTATAATATAAGAGCCATAAAATAAATTTTATGGCTCTTTATATTCAAAACAGATAAGATTTATAAAATATTTTGCATTTTATAAATATCATATAAAACTCTACTATCTAGTTCTAATTCAGTAACATACATATTATTTATAGGATAACTTCTTATAACTCTAGCACCCTTTATAATTCCTGCAGTACGAGCTTTTAAGTCATTCTTATTTTGAATGTTATCTTTTAAATTTGTGTCTGCTATTAAATTTTGACCAAATATTTGTTCACTTAATTCTCTATAAGCGTCAAGTTTCGAAGCTCGCATTGCTTGTAAAGTTCTATCATCTGCGGTAGGACCTGGTTGACGAGAAATAACAGCATAGCCACTAGCTCGATAAATTGGGTACTTTTCAGGAACTTGTACACGATTATAATCAGTGACAACTAAGTCACTACAACCTACTCCAAATAAGACGCAAGATACCGCTAAGACAAAAGAACATAATAAATTATTTTTTTTCATATCATTACCCATCCTTAGCGTCTATCATATTGACTTTGTTCACTACTATCTCTAACAAGTAAAGAACCACCAACCCCTGATGTAGAGGCTCCGTATGCTACAGGATCAAAACATTTAGTATGACAAACTTTTGTATTAGTCGAAAAATTTGATTTACAACTAGCACAACTTACTTGTTCACTACTTGTTTTTGTTGTAGTAACAACTTTTTGGGAAGTTACAGTAGCAAATTCTGTATTACTTGTATTTAAATTTTGGTTTACATTTGTATCTAACTTTTCAGGATTAGCAAGTTTTCCATTAGTTTGAACTCTTGCATAGGAAACTCCAACTTTACCATTTCCTTTCTTAGATGATACGTAATTGTTAGTACCTACTCGATTTGTGCTCTTATTGTTTCTAGCATTTACATTAGTAGCTTTACTGCCACTTGCTCTATTTTTATTAGTATTTACTTTAGGAGTATAAGGTTTTACTCTGCTATTGTTATTAGAATTGTAGTTTGAATTTGAAATTTGAGTATTACTTATATTTACTACAGTAGCATCATTACTTCTAACATTTGGATTGTTACAAGTTAATGGAGCCTCCTTATAGCATTTAGGTAATTTTTCATAAGGAATAAAAACCTCACTTGCGCCTTCAACCATATATTCTTTTATATTTACTAGACGCGCATATAACATTACCCCTTTTTCATTACGACTCAAAGTACCACTTAATACTCGTGTAACTTTGGCTTTAGAGGCAAGTTTTTGCCAGTTTCTACTATATATATAGTCACCATTACCAGTAACTTCTAACCAACCTTTTAGTTTATACTCATACACAGAGATACCTCTTTTGTGCAAGGAAGTAATAAACATTTCAGCTAATTCTCTTCCTAGCCAATCACTGTATTCTAATGTTGAAATATCAACAGGAGTTGCAATTGCAACTTTGTCTATCTCTGTAAGAGGGGCAACTGATGCAACAATATCTTTAACTACACCATCTGCAATACCAACCAAATCATTGCTATTAAAAGTAGCAACTTCTTTAGTTTCAACTTTTACAGTATCAGTTACAGCTTGGTCTTGAGGATTGGTATTAGAACAAGCAGAAAGGAATAAAACTCCCATTGTGCAAGCCCATATTATAAGTTTACTTTTCATCACCCACCTCATGAGTTATATTTACAACATATTATAAAAAGTGAAATTCACTTTCAAATATATAAAGTTTTCTTTTATATTATAAATATCAAAAATTATAAAAATTTCCAAAATTATTTAAACATGGCAAATAGATAATTTTTTGCCACTTTTCTCTCTTTGGTATACATAATGCAATAATTATACCTAAATGAAGTTTTTTTATAAGGAACGTCAAAATTATGTTAAAAAGAATACTATTAGGTTGCCTTATGATACTGATTTCTACTCCTTGTTTTGCGACATGGTATGAAACAGAAGGTACCGCACAAATAAAAAACGGCAATGTTTCAGAAGCAAGAGCCTCTGCGATTGATGAAGCATTACGTCAAGCTATGCTTGAATCTGGTTCCTTTGTAAGTAGTAGTCAAACTGTAAATAATGGTATTTATGAAGACGAAGTTTTTAATATTGCCTCAAGTAATGATATAAAACAATACACCTTATTAAATGAGAAACGTCAAAACGGATTTTTGACAGTAAAAATAAAAGTGTTTATTGATGACTTAACTCCCCAAGAGTGTGTCGGACAAAATTATCGTAAAACAATCATGCCGGTATTATTTGTTTATGGCCCAAATCAATTTCAAGCTAGTGTAAATGGCTTAAATGATGTTAATAAATATATAACTCAAAACTTTACTGAAGAATTAAAAAAGAATCCTAAAAATATCACCCAACCTTATTACAATAAATATTTAAATATCGATCCTGTAAAAACAACTATAAAAAAAGAAAATTTAATCCAAACAATCAAACAACTAGCCAAGGATTATGATAGTCAATATATTGTGGTAGGAGTGATTAGAGGTTTAAATCAATACAAAAAAGACTCTTCATGGTTCCAACAAAACTTTGGTTCCAATTTAAGAAACGTTAGTTTTGATATTTATGTTTTTGATGGTTTTACAGGACAAGAAGTTTTTTCTCATAATTATTCTCAAGAAGCTAAATGGGATATTCCTACAGGTACAGATATCAACAGTGAATTTTTTAGAAATTCCGAATATGGAATGGCTATTGCACAGTTATTAAAAAAAATCCGCAACCGATGTTCATGCAACTATAGAATGCGCATCTCCTAAAGCTCGTATTATAAAAGTTGAAAAAAATGGTAGTTTTTATGTGAATATGGGACATATCCATAAGATCCATCCAAGAACCAAATTCTATATAGATCATTCTTATGAATTTAAAGACATTTATAATAATAGCCGAGCAACAACATCTCGCGCAGACACTGTATTAAATACCATAAAAGTTTTTGATGATGTTTCATTACTTGAACCTAGTTCATACCCTAGTAACAATATTCAAATTAATGATTTTGTTGTAATTCAATAAATAAAACTAATTGTGGAGAATTTCACATAGTGAATTATTCGTAACTCTTTATATTTAAAGTATTTATGATATAATTCACGGAGTTCTCCTCATAGTTAAATGGATATAACGAGCCCCTCCTAAGGGCTAGTTGCAGGTTCGATTCCTACTGGGGAGGCCATCTAAAATAATTCTAATCCTTATGATATAACAATCAAAAATCCACAAATAGTCTATTTTCTTAAATTCTTATTTATCATATTTGATTATAATCATTTTCTATCCTATATCTAAATTATGATGTTTTAAAACTAAATAATGTTGTATTGGACCATTTATGAGATGGCTAATCTCTGTTTCAATTTCTCTTAAAGTAATTACTAAAGTTTTTAAATTATGTTGTTTTAATTGTTCTATTTCCTTATTAAATTCATCATTCAACTGTCTTAATTGAATATATAGTTCTAAAGCTTCATCTCGATCTAACTTTTGTAAGTTTCTAATTATTGCGATAGTTAATTTTATATTCTGTTTTAAATAATTATTTAAAGCTAGAAAACTACTATCTGTAACAATAACATTGTTTTCTTTATCTTTGTTCTTTTCTAAATTTTGTAAGTTATCTAAACCACTTATGAGAATGTGTGTAAGCATTCTCATATTATGTATGCGATGTAAAAACAAAATTAAACTTCGATAAATAAATACATTAAAAAACAATCTATAGCGCCAAATTGGTAACTTTGATTGGTAATATTCTGTTGTTTTATAAATGCTATTTAGTGAATTTGTATCTATAAGATTTTCATCTATAACATCTGATACTTTACGATAATCAACAATGAATAATGTTAAGTATCTACGATATGTTTTTAACATATCTTTACCTTCATTTGAGGGCATCAATATAGCTGAAACAACTAATGAAATAATTGAACCTATTAAAGTAAATACAATACGTTCAGTTATTAAATAATTTGGTGTTAAATCTGTATGACGCATTAATATTGCTAATAACACAATAACTGAAGCAGTCATAAAAGTAACAAATAAATAATATAAAGCAGAAAAAGCTCTACTCCATAAAGTTAAGCCTGCAAATATAATTAATACCAATAACAAGAAATACAAATTTGGCCAAATTATAATTATGCCACCAGCTAATATAACCCCATATAAACTACCAATGATTCGATGTATAGTTCTCTGTAATGCTGTAATTGGGGTAGAAATATACAAACAGACACAAAAAGTTGTTAATGGAATCCAAAAACTTTGATCAGCTATTTCAAAAAAGAAATTGCTAAACTAATCAACATGGAGATAGCCATTGATAAACATTGATAAATTATAATATTGTTAAATCCTTTAATTCTCATTGATGGCTCTCCTAAATTTACATATCTTGTAAATTATATTTATTGATAAGTTCCCATTGAATTAAATCTCCAACTTTGTTGATAAGTCTTTTTAAATGAGTCTTCATTTCCCCATTACAAAATGAATCATTAAAATTTTGATTTAACAATTTTTCAAGTTCTAAAATTTTATTTTCAATATGCTCAGTTGGTATATGATTTTTTTGATTTAATAATTCAAGAATTAAAGACAATGTTGACTTTCTAATAATATTTACATGTTCAAGATGATTTTTATCAGTATGATTTGCCGGCCAACAAATAACTAAAACCAAGTCATTTAATAAATCCTTATATAAGCCTTTTCTTGTACTTTGACGAACATATTCAGTGGTACGAATTAAACTAGATTCATAAGTTATAATCTTATTACGTTCTTTTATTGTTAGATTGGAGAAATTACCATAATCATGAGCTTGAATAACAGTATTACATAAAGCTTTTAAATCATGATAAAAACACATATTTATCAAAGCACACCAATGAAAACCTATTATAGGTACAATTATTACAGATAACAGAACACATAATCCGCCTATACTTGATGAAAATATTAAATCTAGTAAATTGATTTCATGATTAACATCAAGCATTCCCATACCAAAATTAACAATCGCAAAAACACTCATAAACATCACAGTCCCTGAGAATTTGTTACCAACAGTTAGCGCCCAAACTGTAAGAGTACTCAAAGTTGTTGTTAATATAAGATTAAGAAGATATTGATGAGTTTGTCCCAAGTAAGTAGTGATAACTAATACTGCTATTAGTAAAAATAAACTAATACAAATGTTGCCTAATCTCTTAAAAAATGAATCTCTTGTAATCGAACGCAACCCATAAAGTGCCACAATTAGGATATAAGGACTCGTTGGAGTAAATTCTGTGTTTAACAAAATTAAAGCAGCTAACAACATGCTTAAACTGCCTCGCAAAAGTTCCGCAGTATATACACCTTCTAAATCATGACGAATATAGTTTATCAACATCACAAACTCACTTTATTAATATTTTGTTAACACATCACTGCACACTTCAATTTTTTTTATTTTAATCGCTATTGGAACATGAAAAGATCTTTTATATGGAGTAATATACATTTTACAATTGCTAGGATAAAAAAGACAAACTTTGGGGGAAATATGCAAAAAAAACTGATTATTGCTAGTACTTTATTTTTAATTTAGCTTTGTTTGGATGTGCCTCAACTAGCACTTTAGAGTCAAGTGGAGTATCTGATTCTGCAGATGTAGCAACTTCAGAATATGCCAATAAACAGCCAACAACTCAATTAACAGTTGCCGCTCAATCTTTAAAATCATGGCCTTACGATAAAGCAAACCTTACTTATAGCATCAAGAAAGAAGCTTTAGGTACTTCTGTTGGCAATGAAGCAAATAAAGAAAAATGGCAAGCAATGACAGAACAAAGTATAGTTAATAATCTAAACCAAAAGGGATTAACCTATATTCCTGAAGGAAAAAGTAAACTTACTGTAAAATATAGTGTAACTGAACCAAATAAAACTCAAAGCAATAGTGATTTAGTTTTTAAAGCCAATGGTTCAACTGTAGGTAGTAAAAATGGTTCAATCGATGTAAGTATTGTGGATAACTTTACAAGATCCATTATATGGTCAGGTTCTGTAACAGGTGAAGCAGATATTCCTTTAGTAACAGATGCTCAAAAAAAGCATGTTATTAACAGTCTATTAGAATCTTTATTCCATAAGTTACCAGTTGCTCAATAAAGAAAAAATTAGATAAAAGATACCAAAGAACTACATTAGGCCTTAGGCCAAGTGTAGTTCTTTTTATTTTTAACAATCTTCTAAAATTGTTAATGCTTTTTCAAGCAATTCAACACCCATATTTTCTTTGTAATGGTTTTGCGAAATATACTGTCTATAGGCACGTCCATTAGGAACGCCTGCAAATAATCCAAGCAAATGTCTTGAAATATGTTTTAATTGCCCACCTTTACTTAAATGTTTTTCTATATATGGATACATTTTTCTGACTATTTCTTTACGAGTGGGAACATGTTCTTGTTCTTTACCAAAAATTTCTTTATCAGCATGAACTAATAGATATGGATTCTGATACAAAGCTCGCCCCATCATCACCCCATCAACATAATTCAAATGATTTTTGGCTTCCTCTAAAGAATTAATATTGCCATTTATAGAAATCAAAGTGTCACTAAAATCTTTTTTTAATTGATAAACTCTTTCATAATTTAAAGGAGGTTTATCTCTGTTTTCTCGAGGAGACATTCCTGTTAAAAAAGCTTGTCTTGCATGTAAAATAACCGCATCGACATTAGCATTAACCAGTTTTTCAATGAAGTCATGAATAAAATCATAATCATTTAATTCATCAACACCTAATCTTGTTTTTACCGTTACAGGTATGCTAACAGTATCCTTCATAGCTTTAACACAATCACAAACAAGATTGATATCTCGCATTAAAACTGCTCCAAAAGAACCATTTTGTACTCTATCAGAAGGACAACCCACATTAAGATTGATTTCATCATAACCTCTTGCTTCCCCCATTTGAGCACACTTTGCTAAATCTAGAGGATTGTTTCCTCCTAGCTGTAAAGCGACAGGATGTTCTTCTTCTGAATATTCTAAATAATCATTCTTACTAAAAATCAATGCTCCTGTTGTGGTTAATTCTGTATAAAGAAGCATTTCTTTACATAAAAGACGGCATAAATATCTAAAATGCTTATCTGTGATATCAAGCATTGGAGCAAGTGATAATCTGTAACAAGGAGTTTTATATAAAATTGACGGCATTAAATATATATCCTATTTCAATAAACTTTCGTCAAATAATATTTGGATTTTTATAATTTAATTATCAAAATTATTTAATAATTAAATTACGTTAAAAACTAACGATATTGTTTTATAAATTTTCGTTCTAGAATTTCAACATCTAAATTTGATTCATCTAAGTCTTCTGTTATTTCATTTGTTTGATAATTATTCTTTTTATTCAAAGCATATAAGCTATGTTTTACATCTAAAGAAATTATGTCAACTTTACTCTGACTTAAATGGTTAACAGCTTTAGCGCTAATTTCTTCTGCAGATTTATATTTAGATTGTAAATTCCATATAACGCCATATCTTTTAGCCCATAACATAAAGAATTCAGCATAAGCATAGGCATCTTCATATTTACCCAAAGAATACGAAATTTTAGCAAAATCGTAAGCATAGATAAATTCTGAATTCAACATTAGTTTTGTATATTCTTCTAAAGCTTTTTCCTTATCGCTTCTTTTATTTTTATAATTACCTAATGTTTGCGCATAGATTGCACGACAAGAGATATCAACATCATAAATATCACTTTCAACTTCTAACAAACATTTTGCAAAAAATTCTTCCGCCTTTTGACGATTTTTACGAACTCCCCAACCATGCCAATAAATCTCCCCTAAAAAGCCATTAGCATGGATATTCCCCATTTCTATTGCTTGTTCAAAACTTCTTCTTGCTAAGTCCCAATCTCTCACGCCAGAACGACCAGTTAAATATACAATACCAAGAATCTCAGCAGCATACATATCGCCTTTTTCCATTTCATATTCACATTGTTGAATCGCAATGTCGTAATCTAAGCGTTGTACAGCTTTTAAACAAGTAATCTTTTCATCTAAAGGTTCTGATTTTGCATACGAAACATTTATAAAACAAAAAATCAAAAAAATAAGTTTAAAGAAAAAAAAACAACCTAATTTCATAGTATGTTGTTCCACTGCAAATAATATGAGAATTGTAATATCAAACTTTTTCTATTATAACAAATAACGTAATCCTTCGATAAAAATTACTTTTTATATTTACCTTGCGCAAATTTTTATAAAACAACAATTACAATGACTATTTTTAACTTGCAAAATAAAGATTATCATGTAAAATATGCACGTGTTGATGCCGGGATGGCGGAATTGGTAGACGCAGTGGATTCAAAATCCACCGGTGGTGACATCGTGAGGGTTCAAGTCCCTCTCTCGGTACCATGCATCAATGAATCACAAATATCTATTCTTATTTTCCCTTTTTACATATTCCTACACTAATAAGTCATATAGAAGTTTTCTCGTTCAGCTAAGATTGAAGCTTTTTATTTTAAACTAATCCATATTGTTTTATAAAATATCTAATTATCTAATATTCAAGATAATTTACATAATTTCATAAAATAAAAAGGTAGAAAAAATTTTTCTACCTTCTTTACTATATACTAAAACCTTAAACCTTACGCCTTAACAATAATACCCCAACTATAAATACTATTAATGTTGGCAATAGAGCCCCTATTATTGGAGGGAACCCATACATAATTGTAAAAGGAGCCAATATTTCATTTATAGCATAAAATATAAAACCAACAACGATACCAAATACAACTCTAGCTCCCATTGAAGAACTTCTTAAAGGACCAAAAACAGTACTTGCAGCTAATAAAATTACCGCAAACAACATAAATGGATGAATAACTTTTCGGTATAACACTAAAAGATATCTATCGGTATTTTGTTTGTTTTTATTCATGTAAGAAATATAATCAACTAATCCTCTAATAGAAAGATCTGTCGCATCAACCCCCACAATAGAAACTTTTTCAGGGGTTAATAATAAATTCCATTTACTTTCATCTTGATGTGAAAATTCAATTTCATGATTTGTAAAAGTGTCAATGTCTATATCAGTCATTACCCAAGTATCATCAACCCAACGTCCTTCTTTGGCTCTTTCAATACTTTGTAATTTTTGATCAAATCCTTCTGAAAATGTATATCTAGTTACTTGTTCTAAAGTTCCATTTATGAGAACTTTATCTATTAAAATAAAACTATTATTTTCTTTAAACCATACACCTGAAGATGTAACAGCCACTTGTCCATTAGCTCTTTTTTCAGTATAAAAATCTTCAGCCATCTTTTCGGTATTTGGCATTACAAATTCAGCTACAAAAAGATTAAAAAGTATTAAAGGTATTAACGAAAAACAAGCACTGAATACAATACTTAACTTTGATTTTCCTATCGCTTGTATAACTATTAATTCAGAAGATGAAGCTAAGTTACCAAGAGCAATAACAACTCCTAGTAACACTCCAAGAGGAAAGAATATAATTAATTGGCCAGGTACAGTATAAAGGATGTACCAAAGAATTTCTAAGTATCCGAAACCATCTTGCCCCACATGACGTAATGCATCTACATACTTAATAAGACCATTTAATGAAAGTAAACCTAAGGTGCAATATATCACCATCATGTTTACATTCCATCCAATATACCTATCAACAATCTTAAACATTTATTACTTCTTTTCCAAATTACAGTTTAATAATTTACTTCTTCTAAGTTTATTAAATACTTCTGTATCACTTAGATTAAAAGGTATTGCAAAAGCAATACAAAATAGTATCGGTAAAAACATTAAACCAGGAATTAAAGGAAATACTTCTCGTGAACAAGCAGACTTTAATCCAAACCCCACTAAGAAATAACTTATATAAATTGCAACAGCTGGTAAAAACTTTGCAAATCTACCTTGTCTTGGATTTACCATAGACAAAGGAACAACTATTAAAACTAATACAAAGATGCTTATAGGTTGCACCAAACGCCATTCTAATTCTGTTAATGCCACACTATCAGCTTGTTCCCATAATTCTAAAGTTGATTTTGAAGATATCTTATTTGATGCTTCTTTTTCATCTGAAGTTGGGATATGAAGCCTATATTTTTCATAAGAAACAAGGTTATATTCCCCTTTTTCATCAGGACCTTCATAAATATAACCATTTTTTAAATTAACCCACATTGAATCATTTTTATCAAAACTTATCCAACCTTCATTTGATAAATTTACTGATGGTAATAATCTTTTTTGTTCATTTCCTGTGGTTAATACATATAATTGCTTCATTTTTTGAGAATTTTCTTTGGCTTCTTTTTGATATTCATAAGGCCCTTTTTGTTCTTCTAAATCCTCAACATAAATAACGAGATCTTTATACTTTAAAAATCTACCACTATCTATCGCAAAAAATGAAGGATCACTTTTTGCTTTATCTATAATTTCATATTGCTTTGCTTCACACCATGGGGCTAACCATAGTGAACAAACCCCATTAGCAATTGCTGTTACAAACGCAATACCCATACTAATCTTTAATAATAGTTTATTAGAATATCCTACAGCGCGCATCGCAACCATTTCACTTTGCGAGCAAAAGCTCCCCAAAGCAAATAAAATTGCTAAAAATAAAGATAATGGCAACATAAAATTTGCCATTGTTGGAATTGATAGACTTAACAACTGCGTTACTAAATCAGTTGGAATACTTCCACGAGCAGCTTTAGAAATAAATCTAATAAAAGTCTGACTCATAAATACCAACATCAAGATAGAAAAAATCGCAAATTGCGTTTTTACCACATCTTTAAAGATATATTTAGATATAACACTCACAATATAATCAACGTATAATATGTAAAAAAATAATAAACAATTAAGTGTTATTGTATCACGCTACAGACCTTTTTAAGAAATAAACCTTTACGAAAATACTGATAAAAACAAATAATCTTATTACTTAAAAAGTTCTGTTCAAATTTACATATAACAAGATAAATTTATCAAAAATAATACCACATTATTTTGATAATAAATTCAACCAAGCAATCAATTGAATACTTGCAATTAATGAGTTCTTTATTCCCCTAACTTTTTTAAATTCATAAAGTTTCAAAAGACCATCATGCAAGGAACTTGCATCTATCTTAGTTAGTACTTCAAGACATTGTGGATAATCTCTTAACAACATTAGTACATTTGAATCATTAGAATATTGAAAAGCTATTGCTTCTTTAAATAAGGCAATAAAAATTGCCACATAAATATCTTGGTTTTTAATTTCTTTTTCTAGATAATTAACAGTATCAATAGCACTATTAAATCCTAAAATACAATCAACAATATTCTTTATAGCTAATCTTACTTTTTGACAAGTTCCATCGTTATATTTTTTATAATATTCAATGGTTCTCTACCAAAAATCGCAAGTTCTATATAAAAATCATCTTGAGTTTTTAATTCATGTTTTAAAAAATCATTTAAAACCGAAACATTTGGTAATGGAATAGTAATACGCATGGCTCTACTAACAATTGTCGGAAGTAGCGCCTGAAGATTACCTGTTGTTAATATAATTAATGAATTTCTCGGAGGTTCTTCTAATGTTTTTAGTAATGAATTTGCAGCAGGTTCTGTCAAAAATTCTGTTTCATGTATAATACAAACTTTACCATGATTATTGGCAGCTGTTTCATCAAGAACTTTTAAACCATTACGAATCTGTTCAATACCAATTCCTTGAGATTTGGCATTTTTTTGGATAATACTGATATCAGGATGAGCTTTTAGAGACATTTGCATGCAACTACGGCATTGACAAGTTTCCTCTCCACGCTCTAAACATAGAAATCTTCGACTAATTTCATAAGCTAATTCTTGCGCCCCTAGTCCCATATCAACACAAAGTAATAACGCATGCGGAACTCTATTATTTTTTTGCATTTCACAAAAATTAGCAATTCCTAAATTTAACCAGTTATACACCTAAAAAATCCTTTAATACATTTTCAATATTCTTAGTTACCGCTTCTAAATCAAGACTTGCATCAATAACTTTTATATTTTGCGGATCCTTTTGGGCATTTTCTAAAAATGAATTTCTGATACGATTAAAAAACGAAATATCTTCTAATTCAAATCTATCGTATTCCCCTCTTTTACGCGCACGAGCTAAACCAATTTCAGGAGGTAAATCTAAAATTAAAGTTAAATCAGGTTTAAAATCACCTAAGATATTTTTACGCAAGCTGTTAATAACATTCATATCTAAGCCTCTGCCTGCTCCTTGATATGCAACTGTTGATAAATCATGTCTATCACCAATGACATATTTACCGCTTTCTAGTGCAGGAATTATGACAGATTTTACTAATTGAATACGAGCAGCATACATAAGTAATAGTTCAGCTTCAGAACAAAGCTTATCATCTTCTCTTATAGTTTTTAAAATATTTCTAATATCTTCAGCAATTGGAGTACCACCAGGTTCTCTTGTTAAGATAATATTTTCCGCTAAAACTCCATTCTTAATTAAAAATTTTTAATAGTTGCGACTGCTGTACTTTTTCCACCACCTTCACAACCTTCTAAAACTATAAATTTACCGATATTGTTCATGTTTATTATTCACTTATATACTTTTAGTAAAAACGTTATCTCAAACTTTTAAAAATAAACACATTTACTCTAATTCTGTTAAATGCTCTATTCAAAGTCTACTCACGCTTCTTCTGATTTTATAAATCTTTTTGTCATCAACAACACTTTGAGTATCTACTATTTGCTTATTATCATCAACTTTTGATGATTGTTTTTTATAGTATCAACTTTGTTATCAACAGCTTTTGCTTCAATTTCTTTAGGCTTTTGGGCTTGAATTTTTTCTTGTTGTGCTTGTTGTTTATATTCCTTAACAGCTTTTCGATAAATTGCGACTGCATTTTCATGTTCTTTTGAAGTTTTACTAAAAACATGACCTTTACGACTATTAGGACCTTTGGCAACAAAGTATAAATAATCCGTTTTGGCAGGATGTAAAGCTGCAACAATAGATGCTCTACTTACAGTTGCAATTGGAGTTGGTGGCAATCCATCAATTACGTATGTATTATATGAATTTTTATCTGTTAAAAAACTTTTATATACTTTACCTTTATATCTATCACCAACACCATATATTACAGTAGGATCTGTTTGTAATTTCATTCCCTTTTTCAATCGATTAATAAATACAGAAGCAATAATAGGTCTCTCACTAGAAATAGCTGTTTCTTTTTCTATTATTGAAGCCATTATTAAAGCTTCATATGCATCTTTATAAGGTAAATCTTGATCGCGTTTTTCATATTCTGCCATTAAAAATTTATCCATAGCTTCGTATGCTCTTTTTAAAATATCAACATCTGCTGTTTCTAAATTAAAAGCATAGGTATCTGGTAAAAATAAACCTTCCATATACTCATATTTACTTTGAACCAACTCGGAAAGTTCTTTATGGCTAATATCATCTTTTAAGGTATGTACTAAATATTTATTTGATTTTAATAGCTTTAAAATTTGCTTGATACGACCACCTTCTATAAATGATATAGAATAACTTTTTTCTTTTCCATCTACTAAAACTTTAAGAATTTGTTCAAAATTACTACCTGCAACAATTTCATAAGTTCCTGATTTCACATTTGCTAGATTTGCATGTTGCTTTTGCCACAAACGAAATATTAAATTATTAACATGTTCTTTCGGAAAAAAATCATCATAAATGCTACGAAGAGAACTACCTTTTTTTAAAGTATATATCTGATCTCTAGTCACTTTTTTAGAACTAATTTGTACTAATTCATTATTTAAATAGTACCCACCTACAGCTAATATTGCACCCAACATCAACAATATAACTAGTAATGTAATTATTTTTTTCATTACAAACTTCTCAGAATCATTAACCGTGTCTTAGTATTTGTTTTATTTTTATTATTATTTTTACTTTTTTATAGTTACTATTTTACAAAAAATTTATTAAAAATTTTAAATCAAAAATGTTTTTTACAAAAATAATCTTTAAATATACTTTAAAGCATGTTAGTGATAAAATCACACAGTCAAAAGCGAATAAAAGTATATTATTTTAAAAATGTAAAAAGATACACTTTTAAGGAATATACATAAATTTAGTACTGTAATTTTATTTAAAGATTTTAAATTACAATACATAAAGAAATGATGTTAATCTTTGTGATAAAACAAAACTAACGTCTATTATTTTTTCTTTTTCTATTTTAACTCCTAAAATAATTCATAAATAATTGATAATTAACTTTTACAGTAAAAATCAATTTTTATTTTTTAGATATTTAAGATAGAAAAATATTTATATAACTCGAAAATCTAATTTTTATAAACACGTATTTGCTTCCTAAACTAAAACCTTAGTACTTAGGAATTGTTTGCTTAAAAAAAGAAGAAAACGATGGAAAAAACATACAATCCCAATAGCATAGAACAAGCTATTTATAAAGCTTGGGAAAATAATGGTTACTTCAAACCAAATATGGACCCTAACAAAGAATCTTTCTGCATTTGTTTACCTCCACCAAATGTCACAGGTTCTCTTCATATGGGCCATGCTTTCCAGCAGACCATCATGGATATTTTAATCCGTTACAATCGTATGCTTGGCAAAAATACCTTATGGCAAGCAGGTACAGATCACGCTGGTATTGCCACACAAATGGTTGTTGAACGTAAAATTGCAGCTGAAGAAGGTAAAACTAGACATGACTATGGTCGTGATGCCTTTATTGACAAAATTTGGCAATGGAAAGAACAATCTGGTGGCACAATCACCAAGCAAATGCGTAGACTTGGCACTTCTGTAGATTGGGATCGTGAAAGATTCACCATGGATGAAGGTCTTTCAAAGGCAGTTCAAGAAGTATTTATTCGCTTATATAAAGAAGATTTAATTTATCGTGGTAAAAGACTCGTTAACTGGGATCCAAAACTACGTACAGCAATTTCAGACTTAGAAGTTGAAAATAAAGAAGTTAAAGGCCACATGTGGCACATTCGCTATCCTTTAGCAAATGGCAAAAAAACTTCGGAAGGTAAAGATTATTTAGTTGTTGCCACAACTCGTCCTGAAACATTATTAGGCGATACAGCTGTTGCTGTAAACAAAGAAGACCCAAGATATAAAGATTTAATTGGTGAAAGCTTAGTTCTTCCTTTAGTTAATCGCTTAATTCCTATTATCGGTGACGAACATGCTGACATGACTAAAGGTACTGGTTGTGTAAAAATAACCCCTGCTCATGACTTCAACGATAATGAAGTTGGTAAACGTAACAATCTAATCATGATCAATGTTCTTACTGAAGACGCATGCATTAGAGAAAAGGCAGAAGCATTTACAACCACAGGTGAACCTATCTCAGGATACGAAGATATTATTCCTGCTGAATTCCGTGGTTTAGAAAGATATAAAGCAAGAGACGCAATTGTTGCTGCTCTTGATAACTTAGGTTTACTTGAAAAAATTGAAGATCATACTTTAATGCAACCATATGGTGACAGAGGTGGAGTACCTATTGAACCTATGCTTACAGACCAATGGTATGTAAGAGCTTCAGTGCTAGCCAAACCTGCAATTGAAGCCGTAGAAAAGGGCGATATTCAATTTGTTCCTAAACAGTATGAAAACATGTACTTCTCTTGGATGAGAGACATTCAAGATTGGTGTATCAGCCGTCAATTATGGTGGGGTCACCGCGTTCCTGCATGGTATGACTCAACAGGTAAAGTATATGTAGGTCACGATGAAGAAGAAGTTCGTAGAAAACAATATCCCTACATCTGAAAAATTAACTCGTGATAACGATGTATTAGATACTTGGTTCTCATCTGGCTTATGGACTTTCTCAACTTTAGGTTGGCCAGAACAAACTAAAGAACTTGAAATGTTCCACCCTACAAATGTATTAGTAACTGGTTTCGATATCATATTCTTCTGGGTTGCTAGAATGATTATGATGACAATGCATTTCATTAAAGACAAAGATGGTAAACCTCAAGTTCCATTCCGTACTGTATACGTAACAGGTCTGATTCGTGATGAAGAAGGCCAAAAGATGAGTAAATCAAAAGGTAACGTACTTGATCCATTAGATATGATTGATGGTATAGATTTACCTGGATTACTAAAGAAACGTACCGGCAATATGATGCAACCTCAACTTGCACAAAAAATTGCTAAACGTACCGAAAAACAATTCCCTAACGGAATCGAAGCTCATGGTACAGACGCTTTAAGATTTACTCTTACTGCTCTTGCTTCAACAGGTCGTGATATCAACTGGGATATGAAACGTCTTGAAGGTTACAGAAACTTCTGTAACAAGTTATGGAATGCTAGCCGTTATGCATTAATGAATGTAGAAAATAAGGAAATTACTCGTCCTTCTGCTTCAGACTATTCACTCCCAGATAGATACATTCGTGCCAAACTTGCTAATTGCATCAAAGATGTAAGAAATGCTTTTGATAACTATCGTTTCGATTTAGCTGCAAATGCACTTTATGAATTCATTTGGAATGAATTATGTGACTGGTACATTGAATTAACTAAACCTGTTCTTTGGTGTAAGACTCCAAGTGCAAACTTTGGTACAGATGCACAAAAGAATGCCACATTATTCAACATCTTAGAAGTAATCGAAATTACTTTAAGATTAGCGCACCCTATTATGCCTTACATTACTGAAGAAATTTACAAATCTGTAGCTCCTTTAGTAAGAAAAGACTACAAAGAAGGTGACACTATTATGCTTAAGAGCTTCCCTTCAATTGATGAAGTTGAAAGCGACATCAACGCTCTTAATGCTCAAGAATTTATTAAAGAATTTGTTGTTGCAATTAGAAACGTTAGAGCTGAAAAGAATTTAGCACCTTCAGTTAAATTATCTCCGCTCATGCGTGGCAATGATTCTGAAATTAAGATTATTTTAGATAACAAACAATTTGTTCAAGCTCTTGCAAACCTTGAAGATGTGACTGTAGCAGAAGGCTCAACACCTGCTTGCATTGCAAAACTTGTTGGTCAATCAGAAGTTTTAATTCCAATGGCAAGTGTTATCAATAAGGATGAAGAACTTGCTCGTCTTGATAAGGAAATTGTTAAGACTCAAGGTGAAATTTCTCGTATTGAAAACAAACTTGGTAATGAAGCTTTCACAGCCAAGGCTCCAGCTCAAGTTATTGCTAAAGAACAAGAAAAACTAAAAGGTTATCAACAAGCTTTAGAAAAGCTAAACGAACAAAAATTAGTAATTTCAAAGCTCTAAAATAACTTTATAAATTCAAAAAAAACATGATTCAAAGTAATTTTGAATCATGTTTTTTATTAAGTGTAAGAAATTTATTAGATTAACTCACTAGGCATCTTAAAGTTCTGTTTTTCATTATCAGAGCCTATCTCTTCAATATCTCCATAACCTTGACTCTTTAGATATTCTATTAAATCGTTCACTAAATACTCAGGAGCAGAAGCACCACCCGTAATAGCAATAGTATTTACGTTTTCTAACATGTTAGGTTTTATATTAGTATAATCATCAATTAAATATGATTTACATCCAACCGAAGCAGCAACTTCGCTTAAACGCTTAGAATTTGAAGAATTTTGAGAACCAACAACTAGCACTAAATCTGCCATAGAAGCTACAGTTTTTACCGCTAACTGTCTATTTTGAGTAGCATAACAAATATCATTGATATTAGGTTTTTCTATTGTTGAAAATTTTTGCTGTAAAGCTTCAATACATTCTTTAGTCTCATCAACACTTAACGTTGTTTGAGTTACAAAGTTTAAGTTTTCTTCTTTTAATTTTGGAAGACTTTCAATATCGTCAGAGTTTACTATTAAACATATTTTACCATTAGGATTAGTATACTGACCTAAAGTGCCTTCAACTTCTTGATGCCCTGCATGACCAATCATAATAACATCATGACCTTCTTTACTTAAACGTCTTACTTTTCGATGAACTCTATCAACAATAGGACAGGTAGCATCAAAAACTTTTAATTTTTTATCTTTTGCTATTTGTTCTACTTTAGCAGAAACTCCATGAGCTGAAAAAATTATAATGCTTTCATTAGGAACTTCATTGATATCTTCTACAAATACAATTCCTTTATTGGTAAGATTCTCAACCACATGACGATTATGAACTACTTCATGAAGTACATATACAGTATCATTGTTATATTTTTCTAAAACCTTTTCAACAATTGCAATCGCACGGCTTACTCCGGCACAAAAACCACGTGGAGAAGCTAATAATATTTTTTTTGAAACTGTATTTGAATTCATAATTTATATTTCCAAAATAAAATTACCCAAATTCATAGAACTATTTAAATTTCTGAATAACGGTAACAATACATTGCAAGAATAAAAAGACTATAACAATTCTATTATAGTCTTTTTTTATTCCAATTATTAATAACTAGATACTAGTGAAATTATTAGTTTTTACCTATAATCCTGTAATATAACTTTTACTTTTATTGTTTCTTTTTATCAAAAATTTCAATAATAACAAATAATGCCACCCCTACGCATATTGCGATATCAGCGACATTAAATGCAGGATAATGTTTTTCTGCAAGTTCTGATTTCCAAAAGAAATCAAGAAAATCAATCACATATCCATAAGTCAAACGGTCATAAAAATTACCAATAGCACCACCAATAATTAGAGCACAAGCTGAATTTTTAAAAATTTCTGATGCTTTATTTTTGGTAAGTGTATAACCTAAATAGATACAAATAGCTATTGCTAATATCCCAAATATCCATTGCTGCCATCCAGAATGCTCAGCTAAGAAACTAAAAGCAGCCCCTGTATTATGCACATGAATTATGCGCATAAATATATTAGAAATAACATGATATTCACGCGCAGCATCTATAACGTTTGCTTCAATGTGTTCTACAATATAAGTTTTTGTAAACCAATCTATTGCTATGGTAATGATAGATAAAATTAAAAACCAAATACCACTATTTAAAATTTTTTCATAAAAATTTCTTTTAAATCTACTATTTATAAACATAAAAGACCTACCAATTTATAGTAGGCCTTTTATAAATCATATTAAAAACTATGACTAATATAGTTTTGTTTAAAAAGCATTAAGCAAAATGACGCACTTCGCCCTTGCCTTCAATATTTTCCACGCAACGAGCACAAACGCATTCATGACCTGCGATTGTACCTACGCTTGGAACATATTGCCAACATCTTTCACACTTCTTAGCTTCGCTAGTCTTAATATCAATAAATAAGCCTTCAACATCAGCAGCTACAGCTGTTTCGCTCTTTTCAGAAAGAGATTTACATTCTGCTTTTGATACTAATAATACAAAGCGTAATTCTTCACCTAAAGAAACTAAATCATTGAAGAAAGCGTCATCTGCGTAAATTGAAACTTCAGCTTGGAGTGAACCACCAATCTTCTTATCATTACGAGCTTGTTCAATCTTCTTATTTACTTCATCACGTACAAGTTTAATCTTCTGCCAGAAGTCATTATTAGTCTTTTCGTTATCTAATAAATCGAATAAACCATCAAACCATTCAGCAGTAAATACATACTTGTCACGTTTACCAGGCATTTGTTCCCAAGCTTCTTGAGCTGTGAAACTTAAAATTGGTGCAAACCAACGAAGCATAGCTTCTGCTACTAAATATAAAGCTGTTTGACATGAACGACGTGCTAAACTATCTGATTTTGCAGTATATTGACGGTCTTTAATAATATCTAAATAGAAAGAACCCATGTCAACAGAGCAGAATTGCATGATTGATTGAACTACAGAGTGGAAATCAAATTCATTATATGATTTGATAATATCTGCTTGAGTCTTGTAAGCACAAGATACAGCCCATCTATCAAGAGCAACCATTTCATCACGAGCAACCATATCAGTTTCAGGGTTAAAACCGTTTAAGTTTGCAAGTAAGAATCTTGTAGTATTACGAATACGTCTGTAAGCATCTGCACTACGCTTTAAGATTTCGTCTGATACTGTCATTTCACCAGTATAGTCTGTAGAAGCAACCCATAAACGTAATACATCACCACCAAGCTTGTTCATTACGTCTTGTGGACTTACAACATTACCAATTGACTTAGACATCTTTCTGCCTTGACCATCAACAGTAAAGCCATGTGTAAGAACAGTCTTATATGGAGCTTCATTCTTAATAGCAATACCAAGCATCAATGAAGACATGAACCAACCACGGTGTTGGTCAGAACCTTCTAGGTACATGTCTGCACTATTACCATTATACTCAGAACGAGTACCAACAACTGTGAAACTTGTAGAACCTGAGTCAAACCATACATCTAAAGTATCTTTTACTTTAACATAACGGTCTACTTCATCAGCTTTTAATACGTCTTTAGGATCTAAATCCCACCAAGCTTGAATACCTTCTTTTTCAACTCGTTTTGCAACTTCTTCGATAAGTTCTGGAGTACGTGGATGTAATTCAGAAGTATCCTTATCTACGAATAAAGCAATAGGTACACCCCATGTACGTTGACGGCTAATACACCAATCAGGGCGATTCTTAACCATTGCTTCAATACGGTTTTGACCCCAACTAGGAACCCATTGAGTCTTTTCAATTTCAGATAAGGCTTTAGTACGTAAGCCTTGAGCGTCCATACTTATAAACCATTGTGGAGTAGCTCTAAAGATAATAGGACTCTTATGACGCCAACAACAAGGATATGAGTGCATAATCTTACGTTCACATAAGAGTGCACCTGTTTCTTTAATTTTTCAACAACTAATGGATTAGCTTTAAATACATTTAAGCCTGCAAAGAATTCTACATCAGCATTGAAATTACCATCTGGTCCAACTGGACATTCTACAGGAATATTATATTTACAACCAACTACATAGTCATCCATACCGTGAGCTGGAGCTGTGTGAACCCCACCAGTACCAGAATCATCAGTTACGTGAGCACCTAAAATAATTGGTACTTGTCTATTTAAGAATGGATGATTGAATTTTAAACCTTCTAAATCTTTACCTTTAGCTGTTGCTAAAACTTCGTAACCATCATTTAAGCCATAACGTTCAAGAGCAGCTTGTGCTAAGCACTCTGCAAGAATTAATACTGAACCGTTATTGGTCTTTATAAGTTGATAATCAAAATCAGCGTTATAACAAATAGCTTGGTTTGCAGGTAAAGTCCATGGAGTAGTAGTCCAAATAACAGCAAAAATATCTTTAACGTCAGCTACACCAAAAGCTTTTGCAACAGCAGAATCATCAACAGCTTTGAATCTAACATCAATTGCATATGATTCTTTATCATAGTATTCAACTTCTGCTTCAGCTAAAGCAGATGCACAGTCAATACACCAATGAACTGGTTTAAAACCTTTTTGTAAATGCTTGTTTTCAGCAACCTTACCTAAAGCTCTAATTATATTAGCTTCTGTATCAAAGTTCATAGTGAGATAAGGATTATCCCAATCACCTAATACACCTAAACGTTTAAAATCAGCTTTTTGAGCTTCTACTTGAGTACGAGCATATTTACGGCATTCTGCTCTAAATTCTGCAGCGCTTACTCTTTGACCTGGTTTGCCTACCTTTGCTTCTACTTTTAATTCAATTGGTAGACCATGGCAGTCCCAACCAGGGATATAAGGAGCATCATAACCACTTAATGTTTTTGATTTGATTATAATATCTTTAAGAATTTTGTTAACTGAGTGACCAATATGAATATTGCCGTTAGCATATGGAGGACCATCGTGAAGAACGAAAGACTTCTTGCCACGTCTTGCATCACGAATAATGGTATATAAAGAATCTTTATACCATTGTTCTAACATACCAGGTTCGCGTTTCGCCAAATCTCCGCGCATTGGGAAACGGGTTTCTGGTAAATTCAAAGTGTTTTTATAATCAACCATTTTATTTACCTAAAATATTACATCTTCACTGTTGATATAAATTTTTATATACCAAACAGTTGTCGGGCCTTTAATTCATCTAGAGCGATTTGCTCTTTCAATTCATTAAGTGAATGAAATTTCTTTTCAGCTCTTAATTTTGTAACAAAAGAAACTTTTATAAGTTGTCTATAAATGTTTCCATTAAAATCTAGTATAAAAACCTCTAATCTAGGAATTTTACCATCCACAGTTGGACGTTCTCCTACATTAGCAACACCGTATTTAACGTTGTTATCAGGAAGTGTTACAGTAACAGCAAACACTCCATGAATCGGTAACTCTCTACGCTTTAAATTTATATTTGCGGTTGGAAAATCAATCGTACGACCAATTTCATCACCATGTGAAACTTTTCCTGAAATAGCAAAGTAATCACCTAATAAATTTTTAGCTTCTTGCAAATTATCGTTTGCTAAAAATTCACGAATAGCTGTAGAACTAATTCTTTTATTGTTTAAACAATAGCTATTGGAATTTTCTACTATAAAACCATATTTTTTTGCAAGCTTTAATAATAATTCAAAATCGCCACTACCATTTTTGCCAAAATGGAAATCGTCACCTACCACAAGGTAACCAATGTTTAATTTATCAACCAAAATTTCTTTTACAAATTCTTCAGGTTCTAAATTTGCTAATTTTGAATTAAATTTCAAACAGAATAAATAATCTATATTATGATTTTGAAAGCCATAAAATTTTTCACGAAAATTACTCAATCTTGCAGGAACTTTTTTATCTTTTTTTAAAAAATTCCAAAGGTTGAGGCTCAAAACACATTACTGCAGTTTTAAGTTTATATTCTTCTGCTTTTTCTCGAATTTTTTTTAAAATTTCTTGGTGACCAAGATGCAATCCATCAAAATTTCCTATTGATAACACGATTTTTGAATTTAAATTTTTAAAATCGTAAAAATTTCTAACCAATTGCAGTTTTGTTAACCGTAATAAAACTATC
>GL995222.1:278145-281192 GCA_000222855.1 Succinivibrionaceae bacterium WG-1
TATTAAATCAAATTATAACAAAAAAAGTAGACTATTTCACATTTTATGAATATAGCCAACATAACATTAACATCAATCAAAGTTTTATTTTAAAAATATTTTTGATTTACACACGATAATCTTTTGCTCTAACTCCTAATGCTAGCATAGTAACACCATAGCCAACAACACCGATAAAAATGAGAATAGCAAGACATATTAAAGATTCAAAAGTATTAAACATTGACCATACTTCCATTGATGTTGCCTCTTGAGCATGTTCAATACTATCTAAAATAAAAGTTGCAACAAAATAAAGCACTACACTCATCATAATAGAAGAAAGCACAATTTTTCCGATAAAAAATAAAGTATTTTTAGTAATACTATAAAATCCTCTTTGCTTCAAACCATGTAATAATAGACTAACATTAACAAAAGCTGCTAACGCAGTTGATAAAGCAAGACCTATATAACCATAACCTGAAGGTTGTTGATTATCAGTAAATATAAGATATTCTAATGGATATACTAAAATTAAATTAAAGATGATATTAGCTATAACTGTAATTATCCCATAGCGTACAGGGGTTTTTATATCCATTCTTGAATTAAAACCTGGAATTAATACTCTAGAGAGCATTATTGCCCACAACCCTAAAACAGAAGCGATTAAACTTAATGAAGAATGGAAGGCTGCATCTACCGAAAATTCTCCGCGCATAAAAAGCACACGAATAATTGGTTCTCTTAACATAATCATGCCAAACATTGCCGGGATTCCAAGAGTAAGTACGGTTTTTACCCCCCAATCTAAAGTATTCTTATATGCTTCCTCATTGCCATTAACCTTAACTTTTGATAAAGCCGGTAATATCACTGTACCTATTGCAACAGCAAAAATACCAATCGGAAATTCTAGTAATCTATCAGAGTAATATAAATAACTAATTGCACCTGTACTTAAAAATGATGCCAATACCGTATTTATTATTAAATTTACTTGACTTACAGACACCCCAAATATAGCTGGTAGCATTAAATTACGAATTTTAGTTACCCCTTCACTGTGCCATGAAAATTTAGGTATTACTAAACAACCAAGCTTATAAAGAAAAGGGATTTGTAATAAAAACTGTAATACCCCACCTATTAACACCCCATATGCTAGAGCTTCATTTGGATCTGCAAAAACTTTAGATAAAAAAACACAGGCCCCAATCATTGAAATATTTAAAAGACATGGAGTTATAGCAGGAATAGCAAATCTTCCTAAGGTATTTAAGATAGCACCAGAAACGGCTGTTAACGTAATAAAAAATAAATATGGAAAGGTAATTTTTAATAAAAAACTTGCTTGTAAAAATTTTTCGCCACCAGGAGCCTCATGAATATAATCCATAAACCAGCCCCAACCAAGCACTGCTGTAATGATAGAACTTCCAAGCATTCCAAGTATGGTTACAATAAAACCACAACACCTAAAGTACCAATAGTTTCAGATAAGAAATTATTAAGTTCTTCCTTGGTACGTTTCTCCCTAAACTCGGTCATTACAGGCACAAAAGCTTGGCTAAAAGCTCCTTCTGCAAACAATCTTCTTAAAAAGTTTGGAATTCTATTTGCAAAGAAAAAACGTCTGCACTAACTCCAGCACCTAATAAATGTGCAATAAAAATATCTCTTATTAACCCTAAAATTCTAGATAAAAATGTTGCGCCTGAAGTTATAAAGCTTGCTCTGAACAACTTTGCCATGAGAATTCCTAATTACTGTTAAAGTTTTTACTTTAAAATATATTTTTCGTATTATCCTACATATTTTTTTATAGTCAATCTCAAGACCTTCGTTAAGCCAAAACAAAAATAGAGATTTAAAAATTATAGAAAAATGACATATGTTACGAGTTTTTTATTTGCATAAATACCTTTAAAACATTACCCAAAAACAACAAATAAAAGTAAAAAATAAATAAAACGACTTAATAAAGAAAAAACTTACTTCTTTATGAGAAAAAAATCATTTTTTGAATGACTTTTTTTTCACTTTTTGATAAAATCCGCCAATGTTTATAGTTTTAAAGTAGGCATGGACACCTCACCAAAATTTAAGGTTAGGAATAATGCCGAAATGTTCGGCGTTATAGTAAAGATTATTATCTAAACCTATACCGATACTGAAATAATTATTTACAATACAAATTGTAAAGATATTATTCAGGAAGCATGATGAAACATCACTAATCCCTATATAACATTTAGGGTGAGAAGTTCATAACCTTAATATATAGTAAAATTTTAGGAGTTTACTTTGGCAAATATCAAGTCTGCTAAGAAGCGTATTCTTACTTCTGAAAAGAATCGCCAACACAATGTTGCAAAGCGTTCTGCTATGCGTACAGCTGTAAAGAAAGTTGTTGCTGCTATTGCTGCTAACGACAAGGAAAAGGCATTAGCTGCATTCCAAGAAGCACAAGTTATTTTAGACCGTTCAGCTACTAAGGGTCTTATCCACAAGAACAAGGCTGCTCGTCATAAATCACGTTTAAGCGCACAAATCAACGCTTTAGGTTAATAAATATTTTATAACTTAAAAGTTTGAAAATAAAAAGGAAAACTTCGGTTTTCCTTTTTTATTACTCAATTTGAAAGATTATTATTTTTTCTTCTGTGATTATTCAAAAATAATCATTATATTTCTAATTTCTATTACTCTAACTCTCTCAGTTTCATTGTTAATATAAAAATATTCATTATCTAAAACCATTACAAAATAATGGTTAAAAAATTAAATAAAAAATTCTTAAAATATTTTGAACTTTTTTTATATATTCCGTCTTAGTATATGACGGAAGTTACAAAGCAACGGAAGTCTTATTCATAATATTTCTTTCTTACGCCTGAAAATTATTTTTCAGGTTTTTTCTTTTTTGACCTCTATATTCAGTTAGAAAAATTAAAATTATATTTCAAAGTTGATTTCGGCAATAATTTCAACTAACTTCATGTGATTACAAAGAATGTCTAATTTTGTTTCTGTATTCATCAAATCTAAGTCTTTTAAATTCA
>GL995222.1:281599-284316 GCA_000222855.1 Succinivibrionaceae bacterium WG-1
ATTATGAAAAACATTTAAAACCCCTAAAACATTATCTCCTTCATACACCAAAGGACAAAATTTTCGAAAATATAATGGGACTCTATTTTCCTTCCACAAATCTTTTAAAGTCCTAGAGTGTTCTCGATATGTCGGATGACATTTCATTGAGTTTTTCGGATTAAATTCTAATTTTAAGAATGAAGTATTTTTAGATACTAAAAATAAATTTCTTAGTGAAAGTTTTTGATTATTAAAACTACATAATTCATTTTCTAAAACTTCATACATGTTCTTTTTGGCATTAAAAAATTTATATATATCTACATTTTGGGCATTTTCTTTTATTTTAAATTCTAAAAATTTATTCACCTTAAAAGTAGTATATTCATATTTATCCACAATTCGATTTTCATTTATAATCAAATCTAAATCATCACTTGTTGATAAAGATAATTCAAAAGTACCAACATCTTGGCTATTAAATTTAGGTAATACTAGTAATTTAGCATCATAAATACTAATTTGTAATTCTTCATAAGATACAACAATCTTTTGCTCATTATCATTCGAATTCAAAATGATTTGTTTATATAATTCTAATAATTTTTTTTGACCTAAGTTAATACCGTAAGTCTTTTTTAAAAAAAATCTTATTAGTTCTTGTTGATAAAGTTCTTTATCAACAATATCAATATCTTTCATGTATTGATGCAATTTTTCAAAATTAAGAACCTTAAGCCCTTTGTAACATTCCTGAACATTAGCTAATGCTAAACTAAGCATATTCTCATAATTTGCTCTTGTTCTGCCTAAGTTATCAACAGTCAGTAATGTACTACCTAAAATGTTATTGAAACGTTCCTTAAAAACAGGAATAACTTTTAGTCTTAAATAATTTCGGTCGTATTCATCTAATTTATTTGTAGGATCTGTTACATAGAATAATTTATGATTATGAGCATATGTTTCAATATCCAAACGCGATAAAGCTAATAAAGGACGCGAAAGAAGACCTTTTCCAAAAATTCTTTCCTTAGGCATTGCAGATAATCCATCAATTCCAGAACCTCTTGCAAGAGCAAGCAAAAAAGTTTCTATTAAATCATCTGCATGATGGGCCGTAAATAATACAGAATTTTCATCAATATGTTTTTGTAATGCATTATAACGAGCATCTCTTGCACGAGCCTCTATGGATGCACCTTTCGCAACAATCACATCTTCTACTACATAAGGCACACTTAAAGCGCTACATTCTTTAGCACAACTTTTGGCCCATTCATTCGCAATCTCTTGCAAATGATGATTAACGTATACTGCTTTTATACTTGTAGCATAACTTCTATATTTAACAACTAAATCAAGCAAAACTCTAGAATCAGCTCCTCCACTAAAAGCAACAACCCAAGACTTTCCTTTATATTTTAAAAATTCAGTTGCTAAATCAATTTCCATATTATTCTCTACAAAAATCATTCATATAAAGAAAGAGGGAAACATTCGTTTCCCTCATCTTTATAATTATAGTTAAAATACTATTGGATTTTATTTCTTTATAAAACTAAAGAGCTAATACCAATTACTTACAATAAGTATAATTCATTAGTCTTTGATATCTTTCAGCTAATAATTCGTCTTTATCTTTTAGCTTTAATTGACCTAAATCCATTACAAGACGTAACTTTAAGGCATGTGCCATCTTTTCATAATCACGATGTGCCCCACCTAAAGGTTCTTCTACAACATTATCAATTAAATGTAATTCCTTTAAAGCATCAGCTGTAATATTCATAGCTTCAGCAGCTAATGGAGCTTTATCTGCACTCTTCCAAAGAATTGAAGCACAACCTTCTGGAGAAATAACAGAATATGTTGAATACTGTAACATATTAACGCGGTCACCTACCCCAATTGCAAGAGCACCACCGGAACCACCTTCACCAATAACAGTACAAATAATAGGTACTCTTAATGAACTCATAACCTTTAAGTTACGAGCAATAGCTTCAGCTTGACCTCTTTCTTCGGCACCAACACCTGGATATGCACCTGGAGTATCAATAAATGTTAAGATAGGTAATGAGAAACGTTCTGCAGTTTGCATTAAACGAAGAGCTTTTCTATAACCTTCAGGACGTGGCATACCAAAATTTCTTAAAGTTCTTTCTTGAACATCACGACCTTTTTGATGACCTATAATCATTACAGGTTCATTTTCTAATCTTGCGATACCACCAACAATAGCGTTATCATCTGCATAAGCTCTATCGCCATGCATTTCTTCAAAATCTGTAAAAATGTGTTTAATATAGTCTAGAGTATATGGACGAAGTGGATGACGAGATAATTGAGAAATCTGCCATGCCCCAAGCTTAGAAAAAATGTTCTTGGTTAATTCTTCATTTTTCTTTTCAAAAGATGCTAATTCTTCAGAAAAATTTACATCACTGATGTTTGAACTTACGTGCTTTAATTCTTCAATATGAGCAAGTAATTCTGCAATTGGTTGCTCAAAATCAAGGTAATTGATGTTCATTAAAAAATAATCCTCGTCTTTTATAGCTTAGTCTATAAAAATGTAAACACACTATTTTACGCAACAAGTTAAGTTTTATAAAGCTATTTCTAAAAAAACGCTTAATAATTGCTATATTAAACCAAACTTTAAATATTGAATAAGTAAAATACAATCATAAAAAAAATGAGCTCAACGACTCATTTTTATTTAATTTAAA
>GL995222.1:284636-302370 GCA_000222855.1 Succinivibrionaceae bacterium WG-1
GTGCTTTCACAACAATTTATAAGAAAAACTATTCTATTTTGGTAGATTATTTTACATGAAAAATTAATCTCATACTACTAAATTGTTACATCTAAAACTAAATCAAATTTAAGAGATATAAGAAACCCCTATTCTTGGTCCACAAATATAACGTAGTTCATCAATTAATTCATCACTTGGAGTTATAGAAACATTTGAAGGAATCGTAAAACAACATTCATCCTTTTGGAAGATAAGTTGTAATGGTAATTCCCCTGGATATTTCTTTACAACATCATTTACTTTATTTATGAAATTTTTCTTTAAGAAACAATCATCATCTAAAGAAATTCGTAAAGATTTACCGAAATGTAATCTTGCTCTAACAATGTCACACATTGAGTTTATATTAATCTTATTGCACTTATTATATTTATCATAAGTAATAAAACCAACGATAAACACAAGCATGTCATTTTCAAGCCAAGAACCAAATTGATCTATTTGAGATTCCCATAGTGAAAAACATACTTTACCACTATAATCTTCAACAAAACCAACTATAAAAGGTTTACCATCTTTAGTTTTGCGATGTTCAAGTCCTGTTACTACCCCGGCAATCTTTACTTCAGTTCTATCTTTACCGTACGATTGCGCACTAGGTTGTAAAAATCCTATTTTATTTTCAATAAAATTATTTACTTCATCAGCATAACGTTCAAATGGATGACTAGTTAAGTATAGACCTAAAGTTTCAACTTCACCATGTAGTCTTACCTTATCTGAAAGTTCTGGAATATCTGGATATTTAGGGTCTTGGAAACCTTCGATATCACCAAACAAATCAATAGCACCAATTTCTCTATCCTTAGCAGCTTCTGCCCCAAGCTTTACCGCTTCATCTATAGAAGCTAGCATTTGCGCTCTACTTGGACCTAACTTATCAAAAGCTCCAGCTCTAATCAAAGCTTCAAGAATATTTTTACTGATGTATCTACTTTCTACTCGGCGACAAAAATCAAAGAAAGAAGTAAATTTCTTTTCTTTTCTTGCACGCATAATAGCGCTTACAGGTGATTCACCAACCCCTTTGATAGCTCCTAAACTAAATACCACATGACCATCTTTATTCACTATAAAATGAATTTCCCCTTCATTCACATCAGGTGGCTCAACAGTGATATTTAATCTACGACATTCATTTACATATAAAATAATATCATCTGTTTTTTCTTTTGATGCTGTCATCATTGCAGCTAAGAACTCTGCAGGATAATGGGTTTTTAACCATAAGGTTTGGAAACTTACCAAAGCATATGCAGCTGAGTGAGATTTATTAAAACCATAGCCTGCGAACTTTTCTACTAGATCGAAAATTTTTAATGCTAAATCGCCATCAATACCTTGTTTTTCAGCGCCTTCCTTAAATACCCCACGTTGCTTTTCCATTTCTGCAGGAATCTTTTTACCCATCGCACGACGTAAAATATCTGCGCCACCTAAACTATATCCCGCCATAGAACGCGCGATTTGCATAACCTGTTCTTGGTACACAATAATACCGTAAGTAGGCTCTAACACATCTTTTAAGCATTCATGTTGACAGTTAGGATCTGGATAAGCTACTTCTTCAGTACCTCTCTTTCTAGCAACGAAGTTTGCAATCATACCGCAATCAAGAGGACCTGGTCTATATAACGCCAACAACGCTATTACGTCTTCGATACAGTCAGGTTGCATGTTGATAATTAGTTCACGCATCCCTGCAGATTCAAGCTGGAATACTGCTGTAGTTTCACCTGATTGAAGAGTTCTATAAGACTCAATATCTGCAAGATCGATTCTAGAAATATCCAAAGGAGGTTTACCTTCTCGTTTCATTCGTTCATCAATCATTTCTACAGCCCAGTTTACGATTGATAAAGTTCTTAAACCTAAGAAGTCAAACTTAACAAGTCCTGCTTCTTCTACGTCATGCTTGTCAAATTGTGTTTTAGGGTTATGACCATATTCATCACAAGCTAATGGCGCAAAATCTGAAATAACAGTAGGAGAAATAACCACCCCACCTGCATGCTTACCATGAGAAGTTGTTAAACCTTCAAGCTTACGCGCAATATCTATAACTTCACGAACTTCATCGTCAGTGTTATAGCGTTCCACAAACTCAGCAACAGGTTCTACTTTCTTCTTAGGGTTACCATACATTGCAATATCTATGGTCATATCAGGCACTTGCGGTATCATCTTTGCAAGAGTATCACCAAAAGAATAACTCTTACCTAAAGCTCTTACCACACTCTTAATAGAGTTACGAGCCGCTAAAGTACCAAAAGTTATAATTTGCGATACCGAATCACGACCATAAAGTTCTGCCACGTGTTCAATTACACGTTCACGATTGTCTGTACAAAAGTCAACGTCAAAGTCAGGCATTGACACACGTTCAGGGTTTAAGAAACGTTCGAACAGTAAATTAAATCTTAAAGGATCAAAGTCAGTAATCTTAATAGCATATGCAACTAGCGATCCCCCACCAGAACCACGTCCAGGTCCTACTGGAACACCATTTTTCTTTGACCATTGAATGAATTCCATCACTATTAGGAAGTAGCCTGGGAACTGCATCTTAATAATAACGTCTAATTCAACTTCTAAACGCGCTAAATATCTTGGGCGTTGTTTATCTCGTTCTTCTTTATCTGGATATAAAAACTCTAAACGCTCTTCTAGACCTGTATATGCTTCCTTACGTAAATATTCATCATCTGATAAATCTCCAGTTGGAAATTTAGGTAAATAGTTTTTACCTAAATGGAGCATTACATTACATCTTTTAGCAATAGCCACACTATTCAATAATGCTTCAGGAATATCCTTAAACAATTCTTGCATTTCTTCAGGAGAACGCATATACATCTTTGGAGTATGTGGAGATCGCCATGAAGGATCATCAACTGTAACTTTTGCTTGAATTGCCACACGTATTCTATGAGTTTCATAATCATCTTCTGTTGGGAACATACAAGGATTAGTTGCCACAACAGGTAAATCATGGTCTTTTGCGAATTTTAAAGCTTCAGCAATATAGTATTCCTCGTTTTCAAGACCTACGCGACTTAATTCAATATAGTAACGGTTAGGGTAATATTCTTTATAAAACTTTACTCGTTCATCAGCAAGGTCTCTTCTGCCACTAATTAAGAATTGACCAATATCACCTTTAATACCACCAGAAAGAACGATCACTCCTTCGTTATAATGAGTTTCCTTGATAGGAAATTCTTTATTTAACCAACTAAAGTCTACAGCTTGCTTATGAAAAGGATCTAATTCCCCACGACGCCAAGCATCAGACTGTAATTCAACAATATTACGGTAACCTTCTTGATTTAATGCAAGCATTGTTAATTCGAAAAAATTCTTTTCAATAGCCTTTGCATCGGTATCATCTCTTACTTGCAATTCTATCCCGAAAATTGGTTTAATACCAACTTTTCTGGTTTCTTCAAAAAGTTTTACCATATTGCACTGATTCATGTAATCAGTAATAGCAACAGCAGGCAGATTTAAAGAGGCAGCCTTTTTTACCACAGCTTTTACATCCATAATCCCATCGATCATAGAGTAATCACTGTGCACATGAAGGTGTACAAAAGAAGGTGTAGTCATATTTTTCTACCTTTAATTACAAACAAAAAACTAAAATTCCCGCGATTTTGGGAAAACAATTATATAGCTTTTTGTGCTGATTTCTTGCTGCTATTTTTACAAAATTTAATTACAGTATTAGACTTCAAAAAAATGAAATTTATTTTATTTTTCTAATAAATTTTTTACTGGACCATAGCTTTTTCTATAACACGGAAGCAATCCGTATTTTTGAATAGCTTCTAAGTGAAAAGCTGTTGGATACCCTTTATGTTTTGCAAAACCATATTGTGGATAAAGTTTATCTAACTCTATAAGTTCTCGATCTCTTGTAACTTTAGCAAGAATTGAAGCTGCACTAATTTCAGGTACTAACATATCACCTTTTACCACACTCATAGCTCTAAAAGGTAAATTCTTAGGAACTTTATTACCATCAATTAAAGCCATATGAGGGGTAATTTTTTTCATTACTTCCATACAAGCTCTTTCCATTGCAAGCATTGAAGCCCATAAGATATTTATAGAATCAATTTCTTCAGGAGTTGCTTGTCCTATACCATAAGCTAAACTTTTAGAGATTATCTCTTCATATAAAGCTTCACGTTTTTTTTCAGTAAGTTTTTTGGAATCTTTTAAACCTTCAATAGGATTATTAGGATCTAAAACTACCGCACCTGCTACCACATTTCCAACTAATGGACCACGTCCTGCTTCATCACATCCAACAAAGATAAAGGTATTTTCATCTTTGGGATATTCAAAATGTAAATCTGTTATTACCTTTTTAGCACGTTTGGTATTTTTTTTCTCTTTTGAAGCAGAATTATTATCTACAGGTTCAAACATAGAATTAATATCAACTTTAGAATCTACCATAATTTAGGTTACTCGATTTTAGAATTTTTGATATAACAAAAATTACATCAAAATATAAATTGAAAGTTAATAATAGAAATGGGAATTTAAAAATTCCCATTTCTACATAAAGTTAAAATATTCAAAAGTATACAAATAAAATTATTTATATTTTTACATGTATAAAAAGATTTATTTAGTACAACGTTGATTTAGTAGTTCCATTATTGCATTCGCAGCAATTTCATCAGAATTTATATTCATCATTTTATGAATTCTAATAAATTCCTTTATTTGTTCTACATTTTGAGTGGTTAAAATTTTAAAGATTTCGTTTTCGATATTTTGAGAAGTACAATTTTCTTGAATAAGTTCAGGAACAATTTCTTTGCCACTTAAAATATTAGGTAATGAGAAATTCTTTATTTTCAACATTACTCTACCGACAGCTGCAGTTAATTGGTTAACAATATAACAAACAACCATACGCTTACGTAAAAACATTGCTTCAAGTGTTGCTGTACCAGATGAAATCATCATCGCATTACAAGCAGACATTACTTCGCGAGAATGTCCTACCCAAATAATAAGCGGTATATGAGGAGCATTACGTCGCCAAAGTTTTGCGATAAGCTTGGCCTTTTCTTTGGTAGGAGATGCGCAAATAAAACGCATTACAGGGAAACGCTTTTTAAGATTGTAAGCTGCTTTTGCAAATACAGGAGTTAAAAATGAAATTTCAGCTTTACGACTACCAGGAAAAACACCGATTATTTGATTACAATCCATTGCTTCTTCTGCAAATCGTAAAGTCATACGAGCAACACGTACAGTTACCGCATCCCATTTAATTTCTCTTGCAATACGGTGACCAACATAAACACAAGGAACTTCGTATTTATTATAAAAATCTTTTTCAAAAGGTAATATAGATAATAATAAATCAACAGATGCCTTTACTTTATAAACTCTCTTTTCACGCCAAGCCCAAACTGAAGGACTTACGTAATGCACTGTAGGAATATTATTTTCTTTTAAGAAACCTTCTACATTCAAATTAAAGTCAGGAGCATCAATGCCAATAAAAACATCAGGTTTGCAATTTAATATATATTGCTTAAACTTTTTTCTTTTACTTAATAATTGAGGTAATGACTTTAAAACTTCAACAACCCCCATAACAGCAAATTCTTGCATATCATAGACCTGACCTTTAGAGCCAATAATAGCTCTAATTCGAGGTCCATAAATACCAACAAATCTCGCTTGAGGGTCTTTTTGAATAATTTTAGCAACTAGGCCCGCACCTAATGCATCACCAGAGTCTTCACAAACAGAGATCGCATATAGGTGCGTTCTTGAGTTATTCATCATTAACGACAAATACCTCTAGTGCTATTTTTTAAGAAATCAATGTATAAATTGATCGCAGGTTCTTGTTCTGCTAATGGTTGTAATTTTTCAATAGCTTGTTCGATGGTATTATCTTGTCTATATATAATCATATATGCATGACGAATCAAGGTAATGCTTTCAGCGGAGAATCCTCTTCTCTTTAAGCCTTCCTTATTGATACCAAACGGCTTTGCATAGTGACCTGCTGCCATAACAAATGGAGGAACATCCATATTTAAAGCAGCCATTCCAGCAATAAATGCGTGATCACCTACTCTACCAAATTGGTGTATAGCAGCAAGACCACCAAAAATTACCCAATTACCAATATGCACATGACCAGCTAAAGTAGCATTATTTGCAAAAATGCAATCATCACCAATTACGCAGTCATGAGCCACATGGGTATTAACCATAAACAAATTACGACTACCAACTTTTGTTAAGCAGTTTTCTTGGATAGTACCACGATGCATAGTACAATGTTCACGAATAACATTGTCATCACCAATTTCTAAATAAGTTCTATCCTCTTCTTTGAACTTCTTATCTTGGCAATCTTCACCTAAAGTGACAAACTGAAAAATTTTATTACGACAACCAATCTTGGTTGGTCCCTTGATTACACAATGAGACGCAATTTTAGTATCAGCTCCGATTTCAACTTCAGGACCAATAAAAGTCCAAGGTCCAATAACTACATTAGCTCCAATCTTAGCATCTTCACTAACAATAGCTGTTGGATGAATCTTAACACTAGAATCTATCATCGAGCATTCCCCAGTTTTTATGATTAATTAAATTGCCAAATTAAGCAGGTCTCTTTGCACACATAAGGTCTGCAGAGCATACTACTTCACCATCAACAGATGCAACACCGGTAAATTTAGCAATACCACGTCTTTCCTTTAGATATTCAACTTCTAAAATAAGTTGGTCACCAGGAACTACAGGGCGCTTAAATCTTGCATTATCAATAGAAGCAAAATAATACAACTCATCTGAACTTGGTTTGCCTACCATAGTAAATGCTAAAACACCTGTTGCTTGAGCCATAGCTTCTAAAATTAAAACGCCAGGGAAAACAGGTTTACCAGGGAAGTGACCTTGGAAGA
The DNA here is from genome assembly GCA_000222855.1 of Succinivibrionaceae bacterium WG-1. Classification (GTDB taxonomy): domain Bacteria; phylum Pseudomonadota; class Gammaproteobacteria; order Enterobacterales; family Succinivibrionaceae; genus WG-1. The sequence continues at coordinate 291,635 of GL995222.1, forward strand.
ATGGTTCGTTGAAAGAAATATTCTTAACCGCTTTAAGAACCTTATGTTCTCCTGTAATATCATAGTGGAGTACACGATCCACTAAAAGGAACGGATAACGATGTGGTAAAAGTTGAAGAATTTGTTGGATGTCCAACGTATTATTAGAGTTGCTCAAAATTTAATCCTTTTTTTCTGTACTATTTACGATTTTTTCAACATCGCTTAAACGCTTGTTTATAGTAGTTAATCTATTGATGTGTCCTAGAGTACGCATCCAAGTCTTACCATCTACCACAGGTAAGAATGACATATATTTGCCAGGAGTTGTAATATCACCATGAACCTGACCTAAAATTTGTGTACCATCACAAACTTTTAAATGTCCATTAAATACTGAAGTACCGCCAATAATGCAATAACGACCTAGTTCTACGCTTCCTGCAAGAACTGCAGCTCCCGCAATAGCTGTACCATAACCAATTTTATCGTTATGAGCTATAACAACTTGATTGTCTATTATAACATTATCTGCAATTTCTGTATCATCAATTGCACCACGGTCAATTGTTGTATTAGCACCAATTTCAACACGATTTCCGATTACAACACGACCAAGTTGTGGGATCTTAACCCATTCACCACGTTCGTTAGCATAACCAAAACCATCTGAACCAATTACAGCGCCAGCTTGAAATAAACACTTATCACCAATCACACAATCATGATAAATTGATACATTTGACCATAATTTGGTTTCTTTACCTATTTTGGCATTTTTACCAATATAGCAACCTGCACCAATCTGAGCATTGTCACCTATTTCAGCGCCATCTTCTATTACAGCATTAGGACCTACAGATACATTAGTACCTAAAATTGCGGTAGGAGCAATTACTGCTGATGGATGGATGCCTTCTGCACATCTTGGAGTGGTATCAAACATTTGAGCGACATAAGCAAACGCTACGTAAGTATCTTTTACTACAAGATAATTAGTATTTTTATCTTCAGGAACTGTTTTTTCATTAACAATCACAGCTCCAGCTTGAGTTTCTGCTAAAAACTTACGCATCTTATTATCAGATAAAAATGTTATTTCATCTGACTTTGCAGTCTTCAAATTAGCAATGCGAACAACTTCTTTGTTTTCATCACCAATTATTGTTGCTCCAATTTTTGTAGCAATTTCTTTTAATGTAATACTCATAGATTTTCTCTAAATTGTTTAATTCAGTTTAATGAAATTATTACAATATATAAAAACATAATAGTTGCTAAACATTACACATAGCTTAGCAACTATAAAAATCATTGTGTGATATTACTTACTTTTGCTAACCACTTCAATAACTTTATCAGATACATCGATAGATTTATCAACTAATGACACAACAGCTTCAGCTCTAATAATAGCTGAAAAACCTTGTTCCTTAGCAATTGTATCTAAAGCTTTTTGAACTTTTTCTTGAATAACATCCATTTCTTTTGCAGAAAGCTTTTGATATTCTTCTCTAAATTCCTGACTCTTAACTTTGTAATCAGTATCTAAAATTTGCATTTCTCTAGCTTTTTGCTTACGCACTTCTTCTGAAGTTGAAGGATTTGATAAAACCTTTTGAAGAGCTTCACCTTCATTTTCAAGTTTTTCAAGAGCTTTTTTCTTTGAACTAAGAGCACTATTGATACGAGCATCAGCTGCTTTTACTTGAGGAAGTTTGCTTAAAACATATTGAACACTTACAATACCGATTTTTTGTTCAGCAGCTTGTGCCATAGATGTAGCACTTAACCCAAAACTTAAAACAGCAGAAGCAAGAACACTAGCTATAACTTTTTTCATTTATTTACTCTCTTTTTGTTAATTAATAATTAAACATTATCAATTAAGTCAACTAATTAAAAATTTTCGTTCTTGATAATATCAAAATCTTGCAATAAAAAAATCAATAGTGATGAACTATTTTATTTTTTTGAAAATACTTATCAAATATAAATAAACCTACAAATTTAAATAGTTAACTTAAATAAAAAATTTAACTAAATTCTTGAATATTAGAATGTTCTACCAATATTAAATGTAAAGAATTCAGTTTTATCCCCATCTTTCTTCTTTATAGGACGTGAGATTGAAAAACCTAAAGGTCCTAAAGGAGAAATCCATTGTAAAGTTAAACCATATGACGCTCTAAAGTTATTATAATCAGAGTAATCATATAAATAATTACAACTTGATACACAATTATAATTTTCCTTATGGAAGTTTGTATCCCAAATAGTACCAAAATCAAGGAATAATGATGTTCTTAAGGAATTTTCATAACCTTCACTTGCAAATGGAGTTGGTACAATCAATTGGAAACTACCAGCAAATATAGCGTTACCACCAACTGATACATTAGTAGCAATAGTTGATTTATTTCCTAAATAATTCGTATTGTATAATGCTCTAGGACCAACAGAATTATACTTGAAGCCACGCAACCATTCATCACCACCTAAATAATAGTTTTCGAAGAATGGTAACACTTGATCTAAGCCATTTTTGGTACCATAACCGTTACCATATCCAGCTTTAGCACGGAAATTAATGATGTACTTCTTCTCTCTATCCATTGGGAAGAAATGCGTTGTTGTTGCAGTTGCTTTATAGAATTTTGTATCAGAGAAAGGAGCGGTCACCAATAAATAAACATTTTGTTTACTACCTTCTGTTGGTAAAACACCTTTATCAAGATAGTTTCTAGTATAGCTTATATTAAATTTATAATTTTTAAATATTACTTCACCATTGTCTCGGTTTTCATCAGCATATACGCTCCAGAAACGCTTAATCTGTGAGTACGCACTTGTTTGAGACAATTTATTATGTTCATAAGTAAAACCATAACTAATGAAGTTATTTTCATTTAAAGGATAACCTAATGTTAAACTTGCCCCATAACGAGTATTGTTATAGTCAACAATATTAGCATCACCAGCTTTAAAATCTTCGTAGAAGATACTTCCACCAAGACTTAATCCATCTAAAGTAAAGTATGGTTCGTTATATGAAAGTTCTATCTTACGGTCATACTTGTTAGTATTAATACCCAAACTTGCACGGCCACCATAACCTAAGAAGTTATCTTGAGAAATTTCACCACTTAAATTAATACCTGTTTCAGTACCGTAACCAACACCAGCCTTAATAGAACCTGTAGGTCTTTCTTTTACAACTGTTTCTAATTCAACAGTGTCAACTTCATCACCTACATGTTTTGGTTCCATTGTTACAGTTTCAAAGAAACCTAATTGATTAAGTCTGTTTTTAGAAACATTGATACTTTCATTAGAAAGCCAAGTACCATCCATTTGTCTAATATCTCGACGAATAACTTCATCTGTAGTGATGGTATTTCCCTTAATCTTTACGTCTGTTACATAAATTCGTTTGCCAGGTTCTACGTTAAATTTTAAAGATACAGTATGATTTTCATCATTTATTTCAGGATAAGCTCGAACCTTGGTATATGCATAACCAAATTTACCTAAGTAATTTGAAAGCATTTCTTCAGTGCTACTGATTTTGGCAGCATTGTATATATCACCTTGTTCAAGAGGAATTAGTTTTTCCATTTCCTCTTTATGACCAAAAGTTTCACCAACAATCTCGAACTTATCTAAATTATAAACTTCGCCTTCTTTAAGATTTACAGTTAAATAAACCCCTTTCAATTCAGGAGTAACTTCAACTCGGCTCTGTTCAATTTTAAAACGCACAAAACCTCTATTCATATAATATGAACGTAATGTTTCAAGGTCTGCATTAAATTTCTGTGCATTAAAGTTTCTACTAGCAATAAAGTTCCACCAAGGTACATGATCTCTTAATTCAAATTGAGCTAATAATTTTTCATCAGAGAATGCTTTATTACCAACAATGTTAATTTGCTCGATTTTGGCACTTACACCTTCCACAAAGTTAAATTTAACATCGACACGATTTCTTGGTAAGTATACTAATATAGTGTTAACTTTTGCTTGGTATCTACCCATACCATGATAATAATCTTCTAAAGAGTTTTCTAACTCTTTAAGTTTTATGATATCTAAAGTTTCCCCTACTTTGATACCACGACCTGAGATTATTTCTTCTATTTGTTCAGTCTTGACTGCATCATTACCAGCATATGTTACTTTAACGATTGTAGGTCGTTCTTCTACATTTAAAATAAGAGTACCAGTATCTTCATTAAAGTCAGCTGAAATGTTATTAAAGTTATGCATCGCATAAACTTTCTTTAAAGCTAGTTTGATATCATTTTTTGATACCACATCACCAACTTGAATTGGTAGAGCAAGTAATACCGCACCTTTAGTCACACGGTATAAACCATTAACTTCAATTTCTTTTATAGCATATTCAGCAGCGTTTAAATTTTCAATATCTGTTGCTGACCAAGAGGGAACTTGAGCACATACCCCATAAATTGCTAACGCTAATAAGCTCTTTGAAAAGAGAGATTTACACATTTGCCAGTTCCATTACCAGTTAAAAATATGTCATTAAAAAGGGCTAAACACATTAAACCTAGCAATAAACATAATCCAATACGAAGTAGAATATTCATAACAGTATCAGATAAAGGTTTACCACGAATCCCTTCTATAATATAAAAAATAAATGTCCACCATCAAGTACAGGTACTGGAAGTAAATTTAGTACCCCTAGATTTATACTTAACATTGCTAAAAAATTAACAAAGAAAGCAAAACCTAAACTTGCAGTCATTGTTGCACCTTTGGCAACACCTATTGGACCTGAAACATTCTTTGGAGATATTTCTCCAGTTATAAATTTCTTTATAAACTTAATAGTTATGACTGACATTTCTGCAGTCTTTTTAATACTTGCAGGAATTGCCTCTGTAAATGGATATTGTCTTTCAAACATCACATCTTCAAATAAGATAGCATGAGGTGCAATTCCTAAAAATCCTTTAGATGAATCAGCACTAGAAGTTCCTAAAACCACATCAACATTTAAAATTTCAGCATCACTTATTAAGCGAGACTCTATCTTTTGATTTTTCTTAATATCTTCTAATAAATCTTTATTTTTAGGACTTCTTTGAATTGTCAAAGTTATTTTTTGATTTGGTTTATCCTTAATCAAACGAGTAAGTTGATTCCAAGACTTTAATTCAACACCATCTGCTTTTAAAAATAAATCCATCGGCTTTATATCAACTTTTGATGCAGGACTATTTGGTGAAACCTCAGCCACAAATAAAGTACCTTCACCATACATTAAAGAAAGACCAACATCATCAAGAAATCTTTTATTTTCAGGATCTAAATTCCAATCTTTTAAAGATAATACCACGTTACGGTCTGTTTCTTTACCAATATTACCTGAAACAACTAATTCAGCTTCATCTCCAATGTGAGCAATAAGTTGATACATTGCTTCTTCAAAATCTAAAACATCAACCCCATTGATACTCTTTATAAGATCTTTAGATTTTAATCCAGCTTCTGCAGCAACAGAGTTTGGTAAAACATCAAACACAGGTCTAATTTCTTGAATTCCTGTACAAAAAACAACAATATATAATATCCAAGCTAATACAATATTAGATAAAGGTCCTGCTGCTACAATTAAAAATTTTTGCCAAACTTTTTTATGAAAAAACGATTGTGATTTTTTTTCTTCAGGAATTGGAGAACTTTCGTCATTACCACTTTCACCATACATTTTCACATAGCCACCAAGTGGTATTAAAGATAAAGAATATTCTGTATTAACTTTGTCTTTAAAAGATAACAATCTAGGACCAAAACCAATAGAAAAACGTTCTACATATACTCCAAAAAATCTTGCCATGAAGAAATGGCCTGCTTCATGAATAGCAATTAAAATAAAAATTGCTAAACAGAAGAAGAAGATATTTTCTAAAATAGATAAAAAATCCATCAATTGTTCCCGAAAAATTATTTTATAACTGAAGCTTTTTTATTAGCCCCTAATTATTCTTTCTAATTGGCTCATCGCTTCAATTCTCGCGTTAGCATCAATCTCTAATATAGATTCTAAACAAGAATCATCTGCTTTCACAAAGCGTTCAATCACATTAGCGCATAATTTATAGATATCCACAAACTTAATCTTTCTATCTAAAAATGCATAAACTGCAACTTCATTCGCTGCATTTAAGGCTGTAGTTAAAGCTTGAGAAGTATGACAAGCTTCAATAGCTAATTTTAAACAAGGATATCTATTAAAATCAGGTTCCATAAATGTAAGAGAACCTAAGGAGAAGAAATCTAAATCGCTTACTCCTGATTCAATTCTTTCAGGCCATGCCATTGCTCTTGCAATTGGAGTTCGCATATCTGGTTTTCCAAGTTGTGCCAAAACAGAACCATCAATGTATTGTACCATAGAATGAATTACAGACTCAGGATGAATAACTACTTTAATATCATCAACCGAAGCATTAAATAGCCATTTAGCTTCGATAAATTCAAGTCCTTTATTCATCATAGTAGCACTATCAACACTGATTTTTTTACCCATACTCCAATTAGGATGACTTACCGCTTCTTCTGGAGTAATTTCATTAAAAGTGCTTAAATCACGATTTCTAAAAGGACCACCTGAACCTGTTAATAAAATATTACGAATTCCTGCTTCCGTTAAAGCACAATGCCCAATGCGTTCCTGTTCTTTTTGAGGTAAACATTGAAATATTGCATTATGCTCACTATCCACAGGAACAATCTTTGCTTTATATCTTTTAGCGTTATCCACAAATATTTTACCACTCATAACAAGTGATTCTTTATTTGCTAAATATACTGTTTTTCCTGAACTAATAGCACTCAAAGTTGGTTTTAAACCTGCAGCCCCTACAATAGCAGACATCACGCTATCAACTTCATCAGCTTTGGCAACAGCATTTAAGGAATCCATGCCATATAAAACTTCAGTACTTGTAATACGGTTGTCTTTTACGAAGGTTTTCACTTTTTCATAAGCTAGATTATCAGTAACTACCGCAACTTTAGGAGCGTACTCTTGAATTATTTGCATCATTCTTTCAGCATTTTTATGAGCACTAACAGCAAATAAAGAGTACTTGTCTTGATTACGTTTTATTACATCAAGAGTGCTTGTTCCTATTGAACCTGTGCCACCTAACACTACAATATTATTCATTATTTAAACCTTCGGTTTTAATCAATAAATTTATTTCACTTTATTGTTTTAACTGTAGCTTTATTAGCTACTTATTATTAAATTTATAAAATTATAAAAACAAAGAACAAAGACTATAACTTACTACAAAAACAGGAATAGAAGCAGATAGTGAATCAATTCTATCTAACATGCCACCATGTCCTGGAAAAATTATTCCAGAGTCCTTAATTCCTGCCTCACGCTTAAATAAGCTTTCCACTAAATCTCCAAATACAGAGATAACAATTGTAAGAATTGCAGCAATACTTAAAGCAACAAAATTGTTATATAAACCATAACAATTTGCTAAATACATTCCTAAAAATACAACAAAAGCAAGAACTAATCCACCAATAAGACCTTCAATAGTTTTATTAGGACTAATCTTAGGACAAAGTTTATTTTTACCTAAAGCTTTACCTGAGAAATAAGCACCACTATCTGTTGCCCAAACAAGAATCATTACTGCAAGTAAACAAACACTGCCGATTAATCCATTGTCAACGCTTCCTTGCATTCTAATAATAAGTAAAGAAATGCCAAATGGAATTAATGTTAAAAAACTAGCAATAAAGCGAACAAGCAAATTCTTAATTAAAATTTGTCCAAAATCGTATTTTAAAATACAAATTGTTGCCACAATCCACCAAGCAAATCCCGCAAAGAGAAAACCCAACAAAATAGGATTTAAACTAAAAATATCAAATGGAACACTTGGATTTGAACTAATAAAGTTTTGAAGTAATCTTACTAATGAACTATCTTCTGACGGAATAAAGTGAATGATAAAATAAAAAGATAAAGTAAGAATTATTGCAAATAATGTTTGAACAAAAGGATTAAATTTTCTTTTTCCATCAGTACTTTTAGGCATAAAGAATCTAGCAAATTCCCAAGAACCTACAAACATGATTAGAAGAGTGCCGTATTCAAATACTTGCCAATCATTAGAAAACATCCAAAAACTTGCAATAATGATAAGAATAATTCCTGTAATAATACGCGTTAGCATTATCAATAACTCATTAATAAATATTACTTTATGGAACGTACCTGATCACCAGTACATCCAAATCTTCTTTCTCTACCAGCATAAAAATCTATAGCTTCTTGAAAATGCTCATCAGCAAAATCAGGCCAAAGCACATCCAAGAAAAACAATTCGCTATAAGATAATTGCCATAAAAGAAAGTTACTAATTCTTTTTTCACCTCCAGTTCTTATTAGTAAATCTACATCTGTAGGTTCACTTAAGTAACTGGAAAATAAATCATCTGTTATCTGTTCTTCTGTTAATTTACCACTAGCAACATCTTGAGATATCTTTTTTACACTTTGTAAAATATCCCACTTACCGCCATAGTTGACAGCAATATTTAAAGTTAAACCAGTATTTTGAGCAGAAGAAATTTGAGCTTTTTGGATAGCGTCTTGCAATTCAGAAGAAAAACGACTTATATCTCCTAAAATTTTAACTTTTACGCCATTTTTACAAAGAGTTTTAATCTCATTGCAAAGAGCCCAATTAAATAGTTGCATTAACCCACTAACTTCATCAGCAGGTCGTTGCCAATTTTCAGAAGAAAAGGCAAAAAGTGTTAAAACTTTTATACCTTTTTTACTTGCGAATGAAACAGCATTACGCACCGCATTTATAGCATTGCGATGTCCAAACAAGCGTAATTTTCCACGTTGCTTTGCCCAACGACCATTGCCATCCATGATGATAGCAACATGTTTGGGAATACTATTGTTTTTAGGTAATGCTGTATTATTCATTATCAAGAGCTTACTAAATTAGATTTCCATGAGCTCTTTTTCTTTTGCTGCTAATAAGTCATCAGCAACTTTGATGAATGAATCTGTAAGCTTTTGAATTTCTTCTTGTGCTTTACGATCTTCATCTTCTGAAATTTCTTTATCTTTTAATAAAGCTTTAACTTCAGCGTTAGCATCACGTCTTACATTACGAACTTGAACCTTGATTTGTTCAACTTCAGCACGAACGACTTTAATTAAGTCTTTACGACGTTCTTCTGTTAATGGAGGTAAAGGAAGTCTAATAGAAGTACCTGCAGTTGCTGGATTTAAACCTAAATTACTATTGATGATTGCTTTTTCAACAGCTGAAATAGCACCACGATCAAATACTGTAATTAAAAGTGTTCTAGCATCTTCTGCTGTAACAGAACCTAATTGACGAATAGGAGTTTGACTACCATAGTAATCAACCATAACACCATCTAAAATTGATGGATGAGCGCGTCCAGTACGGATCTTTGAAAGATTAGACTTTAAAGCTTCACAAGCTTTGTTCATCTTTTCTTTTGCACTGCTTTTAATGTCATTAATCATAATTTATGTTCCTAAAAAATTAGAGCATTTAAAAATTTTAACTTAAAAATGTCAATAAACATCTTTGAGATTATATTACTTAATAATAGTACCTTCTTTCTCGCCTGAAATAGCACGAAGAATAGCACCTTTCTTATTCATATTGCAAACCATAATAGGCATTTTATGATCACGAGCTAATATGAAAGCTGATAAATCCATTACCTTTAATTCTTTATCGACAACTTCCTTGTAAGAAAGTTCATTAAATAATTGAGCATTAGGATCTTTCATCGGGTCTGCGCTATAAACGCCGTCAACCTTAGTACCCTTAATTACAACATCTGCTTCAATTTCAATACCGCGTAAGCATGCTGCACTATCAGTTGTAAAGAATGGATTACCAGTACCTGCTGATAAGATTACAACCTTGCCTGCATTTAAATGATTCTTAGCTTCAAATGGAGCGTATGTATTGCAAACACTACTAATTTGGAATGCAGAAAATAAAGTTGTGTCAACACCGATTCTTAATAAAGCGTCACGCATAGCTAAACCATTCATAACAGTTGCAAGCATACCCATTTGGTCACCAACAACACGGTTCAAACCAGCTTCTGCAAGTTTAGCACCTCTGAAAATATTTCCACCGCCAATAACTAAAGCAACTTGTACACCACTCTGTACAATTTCTTTAATTTCGTTTGCTGTACGGTCTAATACTTCAGGGTCTATACCAAAACCTTCATTACCTTCTAATGCTTCACCACTTAATTTCAATAATACACGTTTAAACGCTGTCTTGGTACTCATAAAATATTCCTAAAAATATAAAAGTATTCTGTTTTGGTATAAATTAAGACATAAAACCTAAAGTACAAATTCCATGTTCACAATGTAATGTACTATTTTATGAATTTCAAATACCACTATTTACACAGGAACATCATTATAATATATATTGTGCAATTCGTAAAAATCGAATGTAATTTTTTAATAAAATATTAAAACAGCCTAATCTTATTCAAATTTTTGGGTGCTTCATTCATATCTGTTGGTAAATAAACGCAAGATAATACTTACAAACATAGTATTTAAGCTGTCTTCAATATATTTCTTCCTCTATTGGGAAGTAGTATATGTAAATTAGAATATCCAAGCATGATTAAATCAATCATATTTTGGATGTTTATAAAGC
>GL995222.1:302722-330140 GCA_000222855.1 Succinivibrionaceae bacterium WG-1
GTTCTTCATGACGTCTAATTTTATAAGCAACTTCATTAAAAACGTCAATTTACTATGAGTTGCTTTAAAGAAAAAATCTTTAGTTCTGTACCCATCATACTTTATCGAACTATCTGGTTCTAAATGATTCTTTACACTTGATATACATCTCATGATTGTATGTGAACCACAACGCATTATTTGTAATGCGATAGAACGATTGATATTTAGCGCAAAATAAATTGCCATCATATCAAAATCTTTTGTAAATCCACCATCATAAAAAAACAATTGAACAGTAGTAGTTACCACGCCACGCTCTAGACAACACGCTCTTACTTTTGAAGAAAGTTCAACTATTATTCTATTCCGCCAACATCAAGAACACGCCATTTTCTTGGATAAAAACTTCTATCATATATGGGGCATTAGCACCACAGTGAGGACATCTGTTGAAATGGGTTTTATCAGGACAAAGCTATATTTCTATCCACAGATATGAATGATGCCTCAATTATTTTTATAAAAGATATCACAAACTACTTAAAAACATGGTAATAGTTTGAACCTTAGCTGTAAAAAAATGAAATAATATGGTCATTATAGACTGATTAACCAATTTGTGAGAATTAAGAAAATGTTCAAAGCTAAAAAACATCAATACATTTCTGAACCATTAAAAAAAATATGCATATGCATGTATAGTTCAATTATTTTGTGCACCTTGTCAGGTTGCGGAGGTAGTACATCTAATCACGATGATACAACTGTATCAGTTAACTATGACGTTAGTGTAGCAGATGGTTATGTTGAAAATGCTAGTGTGTATGCATCGATATAGATTTTGATTTTGTTTGTGATACCGATTCAGTTAATACCGATGAAAAAGGCGCAGCTTCTATAAAAATAGATAAAAATAAAGCATCATCTGACCAATATGTATTCATAGCAAAAATTCCCAAAAATTCAGTCACAAATTTACCTGATTATGAAAAAAGCAATATTTTAAGAGATAACCTAATGGTCGCTTATCTTTGTCCTGGTGATGAATCAACCAAGATTCAGCTATCTTCATTTACAACACTTGCCGCAATTAAAAACTCTGATAATTGTGAAAATTATGAAGAAAGCTTAAATGCTTATTCACAAAATTTAAACTTCAATATTAAAAATGATTTTAATGAATCGAATAATAAAGCTTTGATTGTTAACAATATGCTTGAACAAACAGGAAAACTTCCTGAGAGTATTGAGCTTTTTAAAACATATGACCCAAATAAAATTGACAGTGATATAAAAGACTATATTCAAGCAGCGTCTAAGGTATTAAATGTAAATAAAGATAACACAACAAGTGATAATATTTCCACTGCAAAAGCTATAATTGGTTATAGTGAATCTATGCAAGAACTTATTATTGAAGGTCGTGAAGTAGCATATCCCAATAGTCTAGAATGGATCAAAAATAACTATTTTTATTGGGATTATTTAATTTCTAATGAGGATAACATCAATAACATTATCAATTACAAATCAACATTCTCAGCAAATTATACAAAATCAACCGCAGATGAGAACATTTATGGTCGTGATGAATTTAAGACCAAAGTAGCTGACTATATGTTTAATCTTTATAGCTCAAAATCTGCAGATAAAAAGTATGTAATTGTTCTAGGTCTACCAGCTGCTGGTAAATCAACGGTAGTAACACCATTAACAGAAGGAAAAATAACTGACAACTCTATAATAATAGATCCTGAGGGTTCAGGAACATATTTACTAGTAGATGCCGATGAAGCTAAGAAATTTTTACCAGAATATGATAATGGTTTACTAGCTGAAGTTGTTCATAAAGAAAGTAGCGACATAGCCAAAAGCCTTATCAAAAAGGCTATAGATGAAAACACCAATATTTGCTATATGACATCTGGCTCAGACAGTGATTATATGGAATTCTATACAAAAAAGATCAAGCAAGTGAACGATGCAAATTACCAAATCATAGTTGGATTTGTCGACATTCCTATGGAAGTAGCTAAAGCTAGAAATTTAGAGCGAGTTAAAAAGACAGGAAGATTTATATCAGATGAAGCTATAGAAGCCAAAGGAACAAAAAATGGAGATTTTTTCTGTAAATTAATAAACGATAACAACTCAAACGTTATTAAATTCGCATGGATTGATAATTCAGGAGCAAAAACCTGAAATTTTAATTGAAGGAAATCCATCAAACGAAGATGATGTAGAGCAAGTAAAAAAACTATGTTTGGAAAAAGGCTATAGTTACACTATCGATTAATCTCATTAGGATATTTCATAACTAGTCCCATCAGGAAAACTGATGGGATTTTTTTACATAACAGTACATGCGGAATCCAAAAATTCCAGAAATAAAAAGGAAAACAGCTGTTATATATATAACAGCTGTTTTGATAATCATACTCGTAAATTCAAGTTGATATATTACTTGCTAGCAGCAGCTACTTGTGCAGCAACTTCAGAAGCAAAGTCAACAACTTGCTTTTCAATACCTTCGCCTACTTGGAAACGAATGAAAGACTTAACAGTTGCACCGTTTTGCTTTAATAATTCGCCAACTTTGATATCTGGGTTCTTAACGAATGCTTGACCTGTTAAAGAGATTTCGCCAGTGTACTTAGCCATACGACCATTGATCATCTTTTCAATGATTTCTTTTGGTTTTGGCTTAGAAGCTTCTTCGTTTTCCTTCATAGCGATATCAATTTGTACTTGACGTTCGTGTTCAACCTTATCAGCAGGAACATCTTCAGGCTTTACATAAAGTGGTGAACAACCGCAGATGTGCATTGCGATGTCTTTAGCTAAAGCTTGATCGCCACCTTCTAAGTCAGCAAGAACACCGATACGCTTGTTGCCATGGATGTAAAGACCTACGTTGCTACCGCTCATAACAGCGATACGACGGATACTCATGTTTTCACCGATCTTAGCAATTAAATTGTTAAGAGTAGCTTCAACAGTGTCAGAACTACCAGGGTAAGTAAGAGCCTTTAATGCATCAACATCAGAAATGTTGTTTTCTAACGCTAAGTTAGCAACGTTTTGACATAATTCGTTGAAGCTTGCATCTTTAGCAACGAAGTCAGTTTCGCAGTTAACTTCGATGATAACATTCTTATCACCTGAAGTAGCTGAAACGATAACACCTTCAGCAGTTACACGACCAGCCTTCTTTGCAGCCTTTGCTTGACCATTCTTACGCATGTTGTCGATTGCAACTTCGATATCGCCGTTAGCTTCAACTAAAGCCTTCTTACAATCCATCATGCCTGCGCCAGTACGTTCACGTAATTCTTTTACGAGAGCAGCTGTAATATTTGCCATTCTAAAAATCCTGTTAATTAAAGTTATACGTTGAAAATGGGGGCAGTTGCCCCCACTGTTAATTTGTTACTTAACTGATATTATTCAGCAGCAACAGCTTCAGAATTTTCTTCCTTTGCTTGAGCAGTTGTAAGAGATTCTTTTGCTTCGTTAACTGTATCAGCTACAGCCTTTAAGTATAAAGCGATTGCACGGATAGCATCGTCGTTACCAGGGATAACGTAGTCTACGTTATCTGGGTTAGAGTTTGTATCAACAACTGCAACTACAGGAATACCTAAGTTGTTAGCTTCTTTGATAGCGATGTGTTCAACTTCAGCATCGATAACAAAAACAACATCAGGGATAGAACCCATATCTTTGATACCGCCAAAGCTTCTTTCAAGCTTAGCCATATCACGAGTACGTTCTAAAGCTTCTTTCTTAGTAAGCTTATCAAAAGTACCATCTAAAGATTGAGCTTCAAGTTCCTTGAAACGCTTGATTGATTGACGAACTGTCTTCCAGTTAGTAAGCATACCACCTAACCAACGGTGATTTACGTAGTACTGACCACAGCTTTCTGCAGCAGCTTTAACTTGTTCAGCAGCAGCGCGCTTTGTACCAACGAATAAGATCTTACCCTTGTTAGCAATTGTATTGCTGATGAAGTTAAGAGCGTCGTCAAGGCAAACTACAGTCTTGTCAAGGTTGATGATATGTACACCATTACGTGGACCGTAGATGTATTGCTTCATCTTAGGATTCCAGTAACGAGTTTGGTGACCAAAGTGAACACCAGCGTCAAGCATTTCACGCATTGAAACTTTAGACATTTTTTATCCTTTACGGGGTTAAGCCTCCACTGAACGATAATTTCGACCCTATTGGCACCCCAAAATTATTTTAGATATTCAGTGTGTGTTTTAGAAAAAAATACGGACTATTCCGACTCTAATTTCTTGTAATATAAAAATCCAAATCTAAAGAATTTGAACATTCTTAAACAAAGTTAAAAACTTACCTTCAAGAATTAAAATTATTACATACAAAATCGAGCACGCAGATTTTACAGAATTTTGTATAAAATTTCAACGTTTTTCACAATTATGGACATAAAAAAATCTTAACTAAATATTTAAACAAATAATTAATCAAACTCCCTATTTTGCTAACTGATAAATTTTATCTGTTATAGCGTAAAAACAGTTTTTTCGAACTTAAAATAAGAAGAATACTCATCAAAGTGATATAATTTTATTCATTATGAATATTATTAAATCTTTTTTGAAACGGTTTTTAAAATGGAAAATGGAATAACAATAAAAACTCCTGAAGAAATTGAAAAAATGCGTGAAATTGGCAAACTTGCCGGTGAACTTCTAACATTTATCGAACCTTATGTAAAACCAGGCGTTACCACTTTAGAATTAGACAATCTAATGGCTGACTACATTGAAAATACTCAACATGTAGTGAGTGCATGTTTAGGATATGAAGGTTACCCAAAATACACTTGTATCTCTGTTAATGAAGTTGTTTGTCATGGTATACCAAGTGCAGCTCATAAAATTCGCAATGGAGACATTGTAAACATCGACGTAACTCTTATTAAAGATGGTTACCATGGAGACACCAGTAAAATGTTTTTAGTTGGTGATGTTCCAATTAGAAATGTTAAATTATGTAAATGTGCTCAACACTCCATGTATGAAGCAATCAAGCAAATGGCTCCAGGCAGAAACCTAACTTTGGTCGGAGATGTTATTCAAAAGATTGCAGACAAAGAAGGTTTTTCAATTGTAAGAGAATATTGTGGCCACGGTATTGGCACAGGATTCCATGAACCTCCACAAGTACTACATTACAAAAATCATAACAACTTATTGTTATCTGAAGGTATGGTGTTCACAATTGAACCTATGATTAATGCCGGAACTTGGAAAACAAAAGTAAATAAATCAAATGGTTGGACTGTTACCACTTCCGACAAACAACCTTCTGCTCAATATGAACATACTATTGTGATTACTAAAGATGGATGTGAAATTTTAACTCACAGACCTGATGATGAAATCGAAAAAGTAATTCATGTACTTTAATTTTTAAAATTTTAAGTTCTTTTAGTTCTTTAAATTTTTTTATAATTTTTATCATATTTACTAAATATCATAGTAAAATACTATCTGCAAAATGTAGTGATAAAATTTTAATTAAGTTTAAAGAACTTTTTCTTATTCTAAGATAGACATTATCTTACATAATCGAATCAAATGAGTATGCTTTAAAACATCTAAATCATACTTTATTTGACTTGTTACTTTATAATCTTAATTAAACATCATTTTTATACTTTAATTTTATTTAGAGAAATATTCAGTTTTATGATTCCTAGTTTTAGAGATATATCTACAACACATGAATTAAGCGCGGTATATAACAGCAATTATATACTACGCACTTATTATCATGTAAAGGAACCTTAAAACATACCATAAATAGATTTTAAGGAACATCATGAGTTTAGTTCAAGCATCTTTCCTACCAAATGAAGATATAAATATGGAAAATGGTAGAAATGCTATTAAATTACAACTAGAGCACTTAAAAGAAGAATTTGAAACAGGTGCTAATGTTGAAGACTTAGTAAAAGAAAGAACTGAATTTATTGATGCCTTGCTTATAAAATTATGGCATCAATTTAAATTTGATACTTATGAAGAATTAGCACTGATTGCTGTAGGTGGCTATGGTAGAGCGGATCTACAACCTCATTCTGATATTGATATATTAATTCTAGCTGACGATAAAATTCCTACCGCTGTTTCCGAACAAATCCCAGGGTTTACAAGTTTAATATGGGATTTAAAACTAGATCTTGGACAATCTGTTCGCACTATTGAAGAATGCTTAACAGAAGGTAAAAACGATGTTACTATCGCAACTAACTTATTAGAATCTCGTTTAATAACCGGAAATCAAGAACTCTTTAATAAATTACAACAAATAGTTGAATCAGAAGATTTTTGGACTACTAAAGATTTCTTTAATGCCAAAATCACAGAACAAGAAGAACGACACCATTCATATAAAGATACTATTTATATGTTGGAACCTGACATAAAAAACAACCCTGGTTGTCTTAGAGATATTCAAACTATCATATGGCTTGCTCATAAAGCTTTCGGTGTCAAAACTCTGAGAATGTTACAAAGCAAACAATTGCTATCAAGACTTGAATGTTATGAACTTCAAGAATGTCAGGACTTTTTGTGGAGATTAAGATTTGCACTCCATATAACTATCAATAAACCTGATAATCGTTTAACATTTGATAGACAACAAATAGTAGCAGAATCTTTAGGTTATACAGGAGATGGTAACCGCGCAGTAGAAGCTTTAATGAAACGCTTCTATCAAACAGTACATCGTATTAGTGAATTAAACGAAATAACAACTCAAATTATTCGTAAAAACATATATAAAGAAAAAACAGAACAAAGTTTCTTATATAATCAATATTTCATTATTAGAGATGACTTACTTGATGTTATCGATCCTAATATATTTATAAAGCGTCCTCAAACAATCCTAGAAATCTTTGAAGTATTAACTGAAAATTCAGAAATTAAAGGAATTCATGTTGAATGCATTAGACTTCTAAGAAATGCGCGTCGTAGTATTAACTACTATTTAGATGAAAAACCAGAATGTAGGGAAATATTTAAAAAAATAATTAAAAATCCTCGTTCAATTAAAGTAGCATTACCAATAATGCATAAGCATCATATCTTTGCATTATATATTCCCCATTGGCAGGAAATCTCAGGTCTAATGCAATTTGATATGTTCCACACCTATACAGTTGACGAACACACTATTAGAGTTTTACAAAATATTTATAAATTCTCGCAAAATAAAATTCAAAATTTTTCATTTTTCAAACAAGTTTATCGCCAAATAGAAAAACCTGAATTACTTTTTATTGCGGCATTATTTCATGACATTGCTAAAGGTCGTACTGGTCATCACGCAGAATTAGGAGCACCTGAAGCTTTATATTTTTGTCAACTTCATAACTACAATCGTTATGAAAGTAGATTAGTCGCCAAAATAGTAAGACTACATCTATACATGTCAATGGTAGCCCAAAGAAGAGATATTTCAGATCCAGATGTAGTAAGAGAATTTGCCCATAATATTGGTGATGAAAACTTTTTAAATTACTTATATTGCATTTCTGTTGCCGACATCTGTGCTACAAATGATACCGAATGGAATGCTTACAAAGACTCTTTGTTTAAGAGTTTATATTTTGCCACAAGAGATGCTTTAAGAAGAGGTCTTGAAAATCCACCAGATCTCAGACTACATGTTAGAGAAAATCAACAACGCTCTCTTGAAATTTTAACTAATTTAGGTATGTCTCCTCTACCTATTTTTAAAGTGTGGGCTAATTTTAAACTAGAGTATTTTATTAGATATACTCCAGAACAAATAGCTTGGCATACTCAAAATATTTTAAATAACACCAATAAGTCTCGACCACTTATTTTATTTGGTCAAAGCGAACTTATGAATGGTACAGAAGTATTTATTTATGTGAAAGACTGCCGTGGTTTATTCGCAAGAGTTACTAATGTTTTAGGAAATAAAAATCTTAACGTTTTATCTTCTAATATTTCAAATACCAATGATGACTACGCATTAGACTCTTTTATTTTTATAGACAATCATGGTGAACCTGTACCATTTGAAAGATTAAAAGGATTACGTAAATCAATAATGAATGCTCTTATGAGCGAAGATTACGTTCCTTCTAAAACTAGAACTATTCCTAATAAACTTAAACAATTTAAGCATCCGACAATAGTAAACTTTTTACCTGAAAAAGATAAGAAGTATACTTCGCTTGAAATATCAACCCTTGATGTTCCAGGCTTATTAGCTTCAATTGCAACAGTCTTTATGAATAACGATCTAGTAATTCATGCTGCAAAAATCACCACAACAGGTGAAAGAGCAGACGATTACTTTTCAATTACAGATGAATTAGGTAATCAACTTTCTGACAAACAGAAAGAAAAGGTTCAACAAGATCTGGTGAATACTCTAGAACTTGTTGAGTAGTTATAATCTTCTAACTATCGGAGAAAAACATGATCAATCATGTAAAGGCCATTATAGAAACAGCGTATGAACGCGTGGCTGAAATAACCCCACTTACAGTGGACAAAGTAACTCGTGCAGCAATAGAACAAACTATTGATATGCTTGATCGCGGTGAAATTCGCGTTGCAGAAAAAGTAAATGGCGATTGGGTTGTTAATCAATGGATTAAAAAAGCTGTTTTACTTTATTTCCGCATTAATGAAAATGAAGTAACAGAAATGAACGGTAATAGATACTACGATAAAGTTGGTTTAAAATTCGCAAATTATACTGCCGAAGACTTTAAAAGAGATGGTATCAGAGCAGTTCCAGGTTCAATAGTTCGTAAAGGTTCATATATTTCTAAAGACGTAGTTTTAATGCCTTCTTTTGTTAACATTGGTGGTTATGTTGGTGAAGGAACAATGGTTGATAGTTGGGTAACTGTTGGCTCATGTGCTCAAGTTGGTAAACATGTACACTTATCTGGTGGCGTAGGCATTGGTGGCGTATTAGAACCACTTCAAGCAAACCCTACAATCATTGAAGATCATTGCTTCATTGGTGCACGTTCTGAAATTGTTGAAGGTGTAATCGTTGGTGAAGGTTCTGTAATTTCTATGGGTGTATTCATTAGTAAATCAACCAGAATTTTTGACCGTACAACTGGTGAAACTTATATGGGTCGTGTACCTCCTGGGTCAGTTGTAGTGTCAGGTAATCTTCCTTCAAAGACTGGTAACTGTAGCTTATATGCAGCAATCATTGTAAAACATGTTGATGCAAAGACTTTAGGCAAGACTGGTTGCAACGAACTTCTTCGTTCTATTGAAGAAGAAAATATGAAAGCATAAGACTTTCAAAATCTAGAATTTAAAATTCAGATTTCATAAAACTTACTTATCTCTATTATTTTAGAGATAAGCCGGTTTTAAGATACTTATAAGTTTTGCAAAAAATTAATAAGATACAATTTCTACTCTTTATTTTCACATCCTGGAATATTTCTATCGTAAACAACATAACCTTCAACAATAGCATACTTATTCCAAAAACCATTTCTATATATGAATGTTGCATTTTCCAGAGCAACCGCACATCTATCACTTAAAGCATTATCCAAAGCCTGATATACACTAGGATTATTCATGCTTGTATGTTTTCCAATAACCTTTTTTCCAACAAAAAAACTTCCACTATTATAATTAATATTTTTTCGACTTATAATGGTAAAATCGTCTATTCTTGTAGAACAACCACAAATAGCAATAAAAAATATAAAAACAAAACTAATCAAATATTTTTTAGAACACATTTTCAACTCTAATAATCAATAATATAAAAATTAAAAATAAAGAAATTTACTCTTTATCACACCCTGGAAGTTCACCATCAAGAAGCAAATAACCTTCAACAATATATGTAGCTTCATCAAATACTTTAACGTCACTTTTATAGACAACATCAACTAAAGCAACTGCACATGGATTTTGTTCTAAAGCATTGTTTATTGCCTCCCTTTGATAAGCAAATCTTTTAAATAATTTTCCATCTTCTTTTTTGTTTTATCTATACCTGTTACTTTTTGACCAATTTTTAAGTGTTTACTATTTAAATTTACACTTCTTGTTGAAATAAGCGTATCATGTCCTACTAGTTCCATTGTGTGCTGAGAACATCCACATAAAATTGATAAAACAATAAAAAACCAAAATTCGAAAATAACCTTTTTCATCAACCTATTTTCCTTTTTATTTATGGTGGAGTTTTAATGTCAGTATAAAAAAAACACACACCAAGTAAAGAAAATATTAGTAATATAAATTCCCTATAAATCATAAATAAAAAAAATTCATTATTCTAAAATATGCACATTCATTTATCGCGTATGAGTAAAACAAATAGATGTGAATAATTCAAGAGAAGTTGCTACTGCTGAACTTCCACCAATAATCTTTTTAATTGTTCTGTAATGACTGTAAAAATTAGTAAATGACATAATAAAACATTGATAATTATTGAACCCCAATATGCAAAAAAAACATTACAGACTAATTACAATATTTATTACTAACATAAATAACGTATGACAGAATCGTAAAGTCATATGTTATTTAAAAATTAAGAAAATGATTTAAGAATTTTTCTACAAATCTCCCACCATTAATACAGAAAAGCCAAATTATTACTAAAAATTGAATTTATAATATATATAAACTAGAAAAACAAAAGGGATGCCAAGGCATCCCTTTTTATAGTAACTAACTAAGCTTATGCACCAAAGTTATCAAGAAGAATATTTTCATCTTCTACACCTAAGTCATGAAGCATGTTAATTACAGACTTAGTCATCATTGGAGGTCCACACATGTAGAATTCACAATCTTCAGGAGCCTTATGACCCTTTAGATAGTTTTCATATAATACATTGTGGATAAATCCAGTATAACCTGTCCAATTATCTTCTGGTAAAGGATCACTCATAGCAACATGCCATGTGAAGTTTGGATATTCTTCTGCTAATTTATCGAATTCTTCTTTATAGAATAATTCTTTTAAAGATCTAGCACCATACCAGAAACTAATCTTACGCTTAGTACCAATTCTCTTTAACTGGTCAAGAATGTGTGAACGCATTGGAGCCATACCAGCACCACCACCTACGAACACCATTTCTGCATCAGTATCTTTTGCAAAGAATTCACCAAATGGACCAGAAATAGTAACTTTATCACCCTTCTTTAAAGACCAAATGTATGAAGACATTTGACCACAAGGGATACCTTCTACAGGCTTCTTAGTATTTCTATCAATTGGTGGAGTTGCAATACGCACATTAAGCATAATTAAGCCCTTTTCACTAGGATAAGAAGCCATAGAGTATGCTCTTAAAATGTGAGTATCAACTTTTGATACTAAATCAAATAAATGGAAGTGTTCCCAATCTGACTTATATTTTTCAGGAATATCAAAGTCCTTATATGCAACCTGATGAGGATCAGCTTCAATCTGAATATAACCACCAGCGCGGAATGGAACTTCTTCACCTTTAGGAATTTCTAAGCGTAATTCTTTGATAAATGTAGCAACGTTATCGTTAGAAATAACTGTACATTGCCATTTTTTAACACCAAATACTGAAGCAGGTAATTCAATTTCCATGTCTTGACGAACGCCAACTTGACATGCTAAACGCCAACCTTCACGTACTTCACGCTTAGTTAAATGGCCAAGTTCTGTAGGAAGAACATCACCACCACCTTTTAAAACTTTACAACGGCACTGACCACAAGCACCACCACCGCCACAAGCAGATGGCACGAAAATACCTTGATTTGCAAGTGAAGTTAAAAGTTTGTCACCTGCTGGTACCTTAATTGCTTTTTCAGGGTCGCCATTAATTCCAATATTAACATCACCGCTGTTAACCATGAAACGTCTAGCAACTAAAATAGCAATCACAAGTAAAAGCACAATGGCAATAAATAGGCCTACGCCCCAAACGATTTCCATGAACTCTCCTTATAACTGTATGCCAGAGAATGACATAAAACCAAGAGCAATTAGACCAGCTGTAACGAATACAAGGCCTAAACCATTGATTGCCTTTGGCGGATGAGCATACTTTAACTTTTCACGGATAGCAGCTAAAAGAACTAAAGCTAATGCCCATGAGAAACCAGAACCAGCTGCATATACAACAGATTCTGCAAAGTTATAGTCTCTTTGTACCATGAATGATACACCACCAAAAATCGCACAGTTTACAGTGATTAAAGGTAAGAAAATACCTAAAGCTGAATATAAGCTTGGTACAAACTTATCTAAAAACATTTCAAGAATCTGTACAATTGCTGCAATAACACCGATATATGTAATAAAACCTAAGAATGAAAGGTCTAAACCTACTTGAATAGCATTAGGCTTTAAAATATAGGTGTACACTAAGTTATTTGCAGGAACTGCAATTAACTGTACAACAATAACAGCAATACCTAAACCAATAGCTGTTTTAACTTTCTTAGATACTGCCAAGAATGTACACATACCTAAGAAGAAACTTAAAGCTAAGTTTTCAATAAATACTGCTTTAATGAATAAACTAATATAGTGTTCCATTATGAAGCATCCTTACGACTAGTATCATATTCAGGCTTAACTTCAGTCTTTGTTAATTGGTTAGATAACCAAATTAATAAACCGATTAAGAAGAATGCACATGGAGGCATTAACATTAAGCCGTTAGGCACGTACCAACCACCATTGTTTACAGTCTTCATTAGTTCTAAACCAAAGAAAGTACCAGAACCGAAGATTTCACGTACTGCACCTAAGATACAAAGAACTAAAGCATAACCAACACCATTACCTAAACCATCAAAGAAAGATGGAACAGGTTCGTATTTCATTGCGAATGCTTCAGCACGACCCATTACGATACAGTTAGTAATAATCAAGCCTACAAACACAGAAAGTTGCTTAGACAATTCATAAGAGAACGCCTTTAATAATTGGTCAACCACAATTACTAATGAAGCAATTACTGTCATTTGTACAATAATACGTACACTGTTAGGAATGTACTTACGGATTGAAGAAATAATTAAATTTGAGAATGATACTACCGCAGTTACTGCAATACCCATTACTAAAGCAGTCTTCATGTTTGAAGATACTGCTAAAGATGAACAGATACCTAAGATCTGAATCATTATAGGGTTATCTTTAATAAGCGGTCTAGTAAACGCTTCTCTGCTAGAAATAGAAGCCATTATTTCACCCCATTGCTTTGAATTTTCTGTAAAAGTTTACCGTAGCCGTTTTCACTAGCCCAGAACTGAACAGAAGTTGAAACACCATTTGAGGTTAAAGTAGCACCTGATAAAGCGTCAACTTGGTATGCTTCATTATCAACCTTCTTGGTAACAGCAAACTTATAGTTCTTGCCATCATCAAACAATTTCTTGTTTACCCATTTCTGAGTCCAAATTGGGTTTTCAATTTCAGCGCCTAAGCCTGGAGTTTCACCGTGGCTATAGTATTTAACACCAAGAATTGTATTACCATCTGTGCTTAAAGCTAAATAGCCATACATTACAGACCATAAGCCTTGACCATAGAATGGAAGAATAACCTTTGAATAGCCAGATGCAGATTTAACTAAATATACAGGCATATACTTAGAGATAGTTTTTAATTTTGCAAAATCCTTATCACTATCTATTTTTACATTCTTATCATCTAACTTAGCATTTGCTACAAAGTCATAATCTTCAGCAGAAGCATTTTCACCAAGAAGTTTAGTTACTTCTTCAGCAGAAAGAAAATCACCTGTTTCAACGCTTACTAAACGAGATTCAATAGATTCTTCAAATAATTTTGGAATATCCTTTCCTTCTACAGAAATATCTGCAGCTTCAAGGATACTGCTTTCTCTATCAATCTTAATAGCTTTTGCTTGTAATGGTCTTAAACTTACCACTGCAGCACAAACTAATAATGAACAGATAAAGCATAGAATACCAGTAACACTAAGTACTCTTACAACTGAATCTTTACTTGCCATTTATTAATTACCCCCTACTTTAGTAGCTACACGAGCTGCTAATTTTTGACGACGATTGATATTTGCTTGAGTAACAACATAGTCAAATAATGGAGCAAAACAGTTAGCAAATAAAATTGCAAGCATTACGCCTTCTGGGTATGCAGGATTAATTACACGAATTAACACAACCATGAAGCCGATTAATAAACCGTAAGCAATCTTACCTTTTGAAGTAAATGCTGCTGTTACAGGGTCAGTTGCCATGAAGAAGATACCAAATGCAAAGCCACCTAAAATTAAGTGCTTAACTGGATCTAAAGCAAACATGTGGTTAGTATCTGAACCAATGTAATTAAATAATAAAGCAGTTAAAACTACACCAACAATACCACCAAACACAATACGCCATGAAGCAACACCCATAAGGATTAAAGCTAAACCACCGATTAAAATACCGATTGTTGAACCTTCACCGATACAACCTGGGATATTACCTAATAAAACGTCAGTTGTTGAATAACCTAAATCACCTGTTTGAGCAAAGTGACTTAATGGAGTAGCACCAGAGAAACCATCAACAGGAACCCAAACTTTATCACCTGAAATCTGAGCAGGATATGCAAAGAATAAGAATGCACGACCAACAAGAGCAGGGTTCATAAAGTTACGACCAGTACCGCCGAATAATTCTTTACCGATGATTACACCAAAAGAAATACCTAAAGCAACTTGCCATAATGGAATTGTAGGAGGAACAATTAAAGCAAAAAGAATAGAAGTTACAAATAAACCTTCGTTAACTTCATGCTTACGAACGATACAGAATAAAAGTTCCCAGAAAGCACCAACACCAAATGATACTAAGTAAATAGGTAAGAAGTGCACTGCACCAATTAACATTTTACTGTATAAACCAGCATCACTAGCAAGACTACCACCTAATAATTTAACTAAGGCGAAGTGATAATCAGCGCTAAATAAAGAATAAGCTTTCTCTACTAATTCAGGGTGATTTGCCATTGCAGCAATTGTTTGTGAACCAATGTTAAACCAACCCCAAAACATACATGGGAAAACTGCAAAGAACACCATGATAATTAAACGTTTGAAGTCTGCATTATCACGAATGTGAGTCTTAGTATTTTTTGTTACATTACCTTGTTCGAACAAGAAAGTAGCTGTACCTTCATATATAGGTGCTAACTTTTCAAGTTTACCACCTGCAGAAAATAGAGGTTCTACTTTTTTACATAAATCATATAGTAGCATTTAGCCCTCCAATTCTATTTTTGTTAAGCACTTACGAAGTAAACGACCGTAGTCTGTCTTACCAGGACATACGTATGTACATAAAGCTAAATCTTCTTCGTCTAATTCTAAACAACCAAGAAGTTTTGCTGTATCTGTATCGCCAATTTCGATAGCTCTTAATAGTAATGTAGGAATAATATCAAGTGGCATTACCTTATCGTAACTACCAAATGGAATCATCGCTCTTGAACCGCCATGAACCCCAGTATTGATATTGTAATCACGAGGTGGGAATAAAGTACTTAAGAAAGTTCTTGTTGCAGAGAATTTCTTAGCACCAGGCATTAACCAACCCATAAATTCAGGCTTATTACCTTCTGGAATAACGCTAACTTGATTATGGAATCTACCTAAATAATCAAAAGCACCAGTTGCAATGTTACCATTTAAAACAGAACCAGAAATTACACGATATTCTGATTGAGAACCAATTAATTCACAATTTGTAATTTCAGAAATCTGAGCACCTAGTGTAGTTCTAACTAATCTTGGATTAGAAACATTTGGACCTGCTAAACTGATAATACGATCAGTATAGATATCACCATTCTTAAATAAATAACCAATTGCAATAACATCTTGGTAATTTATGTGCCACATTACATGATTTTCAGATGCAGGGCTTAAGAAATGAATGTGAGTACCTGGTAAACCAGCAGGGTGCTTACCACGACAAATTTCTTCTTTGATATGTGGGTTCTTACTTGTTGGTAAAGATTCTTCACCCTTACAAACATATACATAACCATCAGTTAAAGTTGCAAGAACATTTAAACCATCAACAAAAGCTTTTTCATGAGTTGCAATGATAACATTTGGGTTAGCTGCTAGTGGATTAGTATCAACAGCAGTAACAAAAATGTTTTCAGGAACTGTGTTAGGAGCAGGAGTTTTGCTAAATGGACGAGTTCTAAACGCAGTCCATACACCTGATTCTAAAAGCTGTTTCTGAGCTTCTTCACGTGATAAAGAAGCAAGTTCTTCAGATGAATAGCTCTTGAATTTTTTAGAGCCTACAGCTGAAGGATCAATTTCTATAACGATAGATTGAAATACTCTTTTTCGCCGCGATTGATTGCAACAACCTTACCAGATACTGGAGAAGTGTATTGCACACCTGGATTCTTTTTATCAGTAAAAAGAACTTGACCTTTTTCTACGGCATCACCGGCTTCAACTAACATTGAAGGCTTAAGACCAGGATAGTCTGAACCTAATAAAGCTACATGCTTTATAGATTGACCAACACCAATCTTCATTTCCGGCTTTCCACTTAGAGGAATATCCAACCCTTTTTTGATATCTATCATGGTATTTCCAAATAATAAATGGCAAAAAAGCAAAATGTCAAAAGACACGCCTAAAACAAAAACATGTATTTAATAAAAATAAAACACATTACGAACAGAGTATTTTAGCATAAAGTGAGAATTTTTGTTAATTTGACAACGAATCTACCTCGAAAATTTTGCAAATTTTTTTGAAAAATGTTGCCAATTTTCAAAGATAAATCATTATTGAATTTCTAAATAACAATATAAAAAAATGAGATTATAAAAAATCTATTAAAAGAAAGAATCTAGAGTTGATTACTGTTCATAATTTTTCATTTTTTTTGTAATTTTAAAACCTACCAAAAAAGTGATATAAACTATTATCAACTCTATATTAAATCAATACTCTCTAAAAAGTTTTTCCTTTGCATGACCTTTGAAAACTCCCCAAAAATAATTCTCTTTTATTTGATTATTTTTGAGTTACATTTTCACATCTACTGTAAGGTGCAATATAAAGCAACATTAACATTCCAGGGATTGCTAAAGCATAACAAATAATGAAGAAATTTTCCCAACCAACGGCATTAACAATATAACCTGTGATTGAATTACAAACCGTTCTCGGCACCGAAGCAATGGCTGTAAAGATTGCAAGTTGAGTTGCTACATACTGCGGCACAGTTTCACGACAAATAAAGGCAATAAAACAAGCAGTTCCTAAACCAATACCTAAGTTTTCTGCGCCAACAACTAAAGATAGCAATGGAATATTAGGGAAATTAAAAGTATCTAAAAATTCAAATTTTATCCCCAAAACTGCCATAAGAAATTCTTGTACATTAGCAAATATATTAGGCATAAAATTAGGATACTGCCATACATGAGCAATCAATACATACCCTAAAATTGTAATTATTTGTCCTAAACCGAACCACCACAGAGCCTTATTGATACCTATCTTTAACATTAAGATACCACCAACAAAGCCCCCGATTACCATTGTCCAAAGACCTACAACTTTATTAACAACCCCAATTTGTCCTTTTTCAAACCCCATATCCATATAAAATGGAGTAGCAAGTGCTGTTGCCATACTATCACCCAATTTATAAAGAAAGATAAAAGCAATTATAGCTAATGCGCCTAATACTCTCTTACGTGTTACAAATTCTACAAATGGTTCTTTTACAGATTGTAGTAAAGTTCTAGGAATTGCAGCACAACGAGGTTCTTTAATAAAAATAGAAGCAAAAACCCCTGGAATCATAAACAAAGCAGTAACAATAAATACCCACTGCCATGACACATATTCACTTAAAATTAAGCTTAGACCTCCGGGAATCATCCCCGCAACACGATAGGCATTTACGAAAAATGTGTTTCCAAGACCTAATTCATTATCAGATAAAATTTCACGTCTATAAGCATCTAAGGCAATATCTTGTGTTGCAGACATAAAAGAAATCAAACAACAAATTCCCATTACAATGCTAGTACTAGACAATGTTAAATTAAAACCTAGTGCATCAATTGTAGATACTTTTCCAGGTTCAAAGAAACCTAAAGTTGCAATAAGAAACAACAAACTTACTTGAGTTCCTAACATCCAACTTCTACGACGACCCAATTTTAAAATATTATATCTATCAAGAAATGGAGCCCATAAAAACTTAAAACTATAAGCAAATGTTACTAATGAGAAAAGCCCTATTTGTTCTAAGTCAACATTGGCATCTCTAAGCCATGCTGAGATTAAATTAAATAATAAATAAAGAGGCAATCCAGAAGAAAACCCAAGAACCATGCATATCAACATTTTTAAAGAAAAAATTTTCTTTAAAATTCCAATAAAATCTAATTTTTCAGGGGTTTCTTCAGTAGTATTCATGAATATTATTTCTAAAATTATAAATTATTTACTTTAAACGTAAATAAACGTAAGTATAAACTTACGTTTATTTGAATAAAGCATTTTAAGAAAGATAATAGTCTATCTAAATCTGACTTAAAAAGTAAAAATTTAGATATAACTTATTTAGTTTTAGTCTCTAAAATTATTAAATTGGAATGGTTGTCCTAAATCGCTACTTCTTATTAACGCAATCACTTCCTGTAAATCATCACGCTTCTTACCTGTAACGCGAACAGCATCACCTTGAATTTGAGTTGTTACCTTAATCTTTGAATCTTTAATGGTTTTTACAATCTTCTTAGCCATTGCCTGTTCAATACCACTCTTTAATGAAACTTCTTCATTAAATCTTTTACCTGATTGTTCTGGGGTTTTGAATTCAAGGCTTGCAGGATCAATCTGACGCTTTGCCATTTTGTCACGTAAAATATCATTCATTTGCTTGATTTGGAAATCAGCATCTGCAGCAACTTTAATTACTTTATCTTTTTCAACTAAAGTAAAAGACGCATCAACCCCTTTAAAGTCAAATCGATTTGTTACTTCACGGTTTGCATTATCAACTGCATTCTGAACTTCATTCATTTGTAATTCAGATACGATATCAAATGAAGGCATGAATAAACTCCTATAATTAAATGTTTTTATTACAAATTATGATTCTAAAATCATAATCATATTATTTATTGTTATTTGTTAGTTGTGTTATCAAATTAAAAATACTTTCAGTATCTAAGTTATTTTCTTGATAGATTTCCGAAATTGAACCTTGTTCCACAAGTTCATCCCTAATACCTAGATTGATAACTTTAGTAGTTAACTCTGCATTACTTGCAATTTGCGCACTAACTGTTTCACCAATACCTGACAAAATAGCACCATCTTCGACTGTTATAATAGTTTGATGCTTTTTAGCCATATCTAATACTAAATCTTTATCATAAGGTTTAACAAAACGCATATTTACAATGGTTACATCTATATTATGCTCAGTTGCATAAGCATTTATTTCTTGAGCTAAAGGTCCCCAAGCAAGTACACATATATGATTACCATTACGTAAAATCTGAGCTTTACCAATTTCTATAAGTTCATCATTTTCAACTAACTTATCTCCACCTTTAGCAATCATTTTAGGATAACGAATCGCAACTGGACTATTTAAAGTAAGTGCAGTGTTAAACATTGTCCACATTTCATGTGCATCACTTGGGGTACAAATTGTAAAATTTGGTAAAGCTTTTAAAAATCCAATATCAAATACACCTTGGTGAGTTGGACCATCAGGTCCCACAACTCCTGCTCTATCAATTCCCACAATTACCGGAGCATTTTGTACAGATAAATCATGAAATAATTGGTCATAACCACGTTGTAAAAATGTTGAATACATTGAAACAACTGGCTTCAAGCCTCCAACAGCTAATCCTGATGCTAAAATCAAAGCATGTTGTTCTGCAATTGCAACATCCATATATTGTTTTGGAAATTGTTTAGCAAACTCACTCATGCCCGAACCTTCACACATTGCAGGAGTTATGCCTATAATCTTCTCATCTTTTTTAGCTTGATATATCAACCACTTACCAAATAAGTCAGAATACGAGTAATCTGTTTTATTAACACTCGCTTTTATTCCTGTTTGAGTATCAAATTTTGGAACTCCATGATACTTGGTAGGTTCTTTTTCCGCAGGTTCATAGCCTTTGCCTTTTTTGTTGCAATATGTAAGACTTGTGGACCTTCCAAAGTACGTAAATTCTTAAGAATTGGAATTAATGTTTTTAAATCATGGCCATCAATTGGTCCCACATAATTAAACCCAAATTCCTCAAAAATTGTTCCAGGAATTACCATGCCCTTAATATGTTCATGAGCTTTTAACGCAAATTCACGTAACTTAGGTACGTTTTCTAAAGCTTTCTTACCATTATCAAGAAACTTGGCATAAGTAGGACTGCTTAGCCACATTGCAAAATGCTTAGCTAAAAAACCTACACTTTCAGATATACTCATTTCGTTGTCATTTAAAACAATGAGCATATTTTCATGTAAGTCTCCTGCATGATTTAAAGCTTCGAAAGCCGCTCCTCCAGTAAAAGCCCCGTCTCCTATTACTGCAACAACTTTCTTATCATTTTTTAGAATTCTATTAGCAATGCTTAAACCTAAAGCTTCACCAATAGAAGTACTTGCATGACCTGTAGAAAAAACGTCATATGGGCTTTCTTCTTTCCAACAAAAAGGATGTAATCCACCTCGTTTTCTGATTTGAGCAAGTTCTTCACGTCTTCCTGTCAATATCTTATGAGGATAAGCTTGATGTCCAACATCCCAAACTAATTGATCATAAGGAGTATTATAAACATAATGCAGTGCCACAGTAAGTTCAACTACCCCTAAACCTGAAGCTAGGTGGCCACTTGTTTGACTTACTGTTTTTACTAAATAATCTCTAAGTTCCGCACATAAAGTTTCTAGTTCTTCTATCGATAAATTACGGATATCGTTAGGATCATTTACTTTATTTAATATAGTGTAACTATCTGACATTTTCAAAACTCTAATGATTACGAGTTACAATATAGCGAGCAAAATCTTGTAATGTTTGTACTTCACCATCAACATTTTCAAGTGCATCTATAGCATTTTGAGCTAAATCTTTAGCATAAGTTTTCGCAGCGTCTAAGCCCATAAGTCTTGGATAAGTACTTTTATTTTCTTCTAAATCAGAACCTTGAGGTTTACCTAATGTTTCGGTATCAGAGATAATATCTAATACATCATCCCAAACTTGGAATGCTAAACCAATATTTTTAGCATATGTAATATAAGCTTCTTTTACAGTTTCACTCAAATCTGGTTTTAATAGCAATCCTAATCTTACCGCGCATTCAATTAATGCCCCAGTCTTATATCTATGAATTGTTTCAAGTTGTTCTTGAGAAACTAATTCACCTTCAGCTTCTAGATCTAATTCTTGACCAGAACACATACCAAAATAACCACTCTTTTGACTTAATATTTGGTACATTTTTACCCAATTAAAATGTAAATTAGCCTCGTAATTAGCACTACCAAGAATGTCAAAAGCTAAGCTTTGCAAAGCATCACCTGCAAGAATTGCGGTTGCTTCACCATACGCTTTATGACATGTTGGATGACCACGACGTAATTCATCATCATCCATTGCAGGCAAATCATCATGAATTAAAGAATATGCGTGAATACATTCAATCGCAGCCGCAGGAGCATCTGCCATACTTACATCAACACCTAAAGATTTTGCGACATTGTATACCAAAAATGGTCTCACTCTTTTGCCGCCTAATAATACTCCATATGACATAGCTTCTTTTAATTTAGGAGCAATATTAGGTAAATTATCTAAATAATTTTTTAAATAAGTATTTACTCTTTCCTGACAAAAACTAAATTTTCTTTTAAATTCATTTTATTTACCTAAAATTTCCGATAAATCTTTAGATTAGCGTTTCAACTAAAATCAATTATCCAATAATACACTAGAGTTATTTTTGGTAATCCTTATTTTTATTGCAACTTTTACTCTTAACAGAACTTAACATAAAAATGTTAAATAATAATATAATGTACAATAAAAAATAATATTCTGAAAATAACTTAACTTTTTATATTTATATTTATATTTATATTTTTACTATTATTTATTTTTAATTTTTGAGTATTTAAATTTACCAATTATCTTTGTTTATTACTTAATACCCAATTCTTTCAAATATAAAGATATCACACAAAATTAAACTAATTGTTTATATTGGGATTACCAATATTTAATCTGCTAGTTATTTCTTGAATCTTGGCAGTTACTTGATCAAGTTCACTACTGCACTCAGCAATTAGTTTTACTCCTTCTTCATATTTTTTTACTTGTTCATCTAACGATAAAGAAGAAGTTTCCATTTCGCTTAGTAACTTTTCTAAATGTTGCATTTTTTCTTCAAATGATACTTTTTTATCCATATCACAAGTATCCTATAATATTCAAAAGTATTAAAACCCAAATTAATTAATAGTGCTTAATCGTAATAAAAATAACTAATTAAATACTAGCTCAACTATAAATTACGAATTATAACACGATTTGCAACTTTACTTATAATTATCAAGTTCATAACTTTATAAAGTTGACGCAATAATAACTTAATTCATCATTAAAGATTTTTATTTTTAGAATATTTGGTAAAATAGCCACATTGCCAAATAAAATATGAGAGAATATTTATTTTAAAGCCAATTACTCATATTAATTAATAATAATTTTTGATAGCTTTTATTTATTAACACCAAATGTCACACTCAATATTAATAAAACATACAAATAAACCTAATATAGCCATAATAGGTGCAGGAAGTATTGGCATGTTGGTGTATCATCAAATTGTACAAAAGAATCTCTTAACACCATATTTTGTGGATACAAGAAAAATTCATGTACCAATTTCAAAAATATTACGCTTAGAATATAAACAAAAAGTTCACTTCTCAAAAGCAAACTTTTATCCGACCAAAGCTATAACTTCTAGTGATATCGTACTTATCACAACCAAAGCTTATTCTGTACCACAAATTTGTAAGCAAATAGCACCATATTTAAAACCTAACACCATTTTAATAATCATGGTAAATGGTATTGGAGTTATTGAAAAAGTAAAACAAATTTTACCTAGTCACCATTTTATATTAGGTGGTTCAACAAGCAATGGCGCAATGAAAAACAAAAACACTTGTTTTTTAAAAGGCTTAGGACAAACATTTATAGGCGAATATAGACACCATGAAGTAACTCAATCTTCACATCTATATAATTTAGAAACTCTAAATAAATTTATAAAGTCTATCAACGCCACCTACACTCATAATGTATACGACAAAATTTTAAATAAATTATCAATTAATGCCGTTATAAATCCATTAACTGCCATAAAACAAATTCAAAATGGTGAGTTACTCAATCAAGAAAACCTTGAACTATTTAATAATCTATGTAGCGAAATCACTCCAATTTTACAACAGATGGGATTAAAAACCACAAAAGAAGAACTCGCTCAGAATGTAAAAAATGTCTGTCAAACAACTTTTAAAAATTATTCCTCAATGGAACAAGACATTGCTTTCAACAGAAAAACAGAAGTAGACTATATTTTATTACCACTAATAAAAACAGCCAATGATAAAAATTTATCACATTCTTTAATAAAAGAACTTTATAAAAAAATCAAAAACAAGTTAAACTAAAACCAAAATAAAAACTTATCAACAAGTTACTAACAACAAGATATATTCTCAAGTTCTAATAAAACTTTAAGTCTAACATTTCATTTAAAGTAAAATAATAATTGAGATTTCATTCATCTAAATATCAAAGGACAAATCAAGCATGACTACAGCTTTAGTATTATTAGCACAAGGTGCCGAAGAAATCGAAAGTATTTCGGCAATTGATATATTACGTCGTGGTGGTATTGAAACCACTATCGCCACTTTTAATCAAGATTCTTTACAAGTTAAATGTGCTCATGGCACTATAATTTCTGCAGATACATTTTTAGAAAAAATCACTACTGAATTTGATGTTGTTGTAGTTCCTGGTGGTTATGATGGCTCAATCAATTGTGGCGCTTCAGAACTTGTAAAAAATTTATTACAAAAACAATTTGCAGCTAAAAAACTAATCGCAGCAATTTGTGCAGCTCCGGGTTTTGTACTAGCAAAACATGGTATCCTCTCTAAAGATATTAAAGCAACAGGATATCCTGGCACTCACCAAGATATTCCAAACTATGAA
Organism: Succinivibrionaceae bacterium WG-1; assembly: GCA_000222855.1. GTDB lineage: Bacteria > Pseudomonadota > Gammaproteobacteria > Enterobacterales > Succinivibrionaceae > WG-1. Next base: position 327,073 of record GL995222.1, read on the forward strand.
CCAAATGGTGTAGTTGTGGACAAAGAACATTTAGTAATCACAGGTAAAGGCCCTGCTTACGCTCAAGATTTTGCATTTGCAATTGTAGAATTCTTACAAGGAGCGGATATTGCCAAACAAGTTAAAGATGGCATGTTGGTAAACTTATAATAAGCAATTAAACTAGAAAAAATTCTTAAAATAAGAGCAACCTACTTCATTCCCAAAATAAAAACACTTCAAAATTTTGAAGTGTTTTTATTTGGATATGAAATATTAAAAATAAAAAACTATCTTATGCTACAACTATTTTTATCTTCTTGACGATAAATCTTAACATTCTGATAGCCTTGATCTTTTAAATAGATAGCTTGCATTTTACTCATTACCCCTTGATCACAATAGAGTAAGTAAGTTTTTAAACGATCTAATTTAGGAAACTCTGTAGCAAGTTTAAAGAATGGAATTTCTAAATGCTCTCTATCTTGAACATTTAACGGTTTCTTTTCAATTTCATCCTGCGCACGAATATCAATAACAACATCATTTAAACCAATATATGCAGTTACTTCTACTTCACCAATAGTCTTTTTGGTATCTTCTGGAATATCTCTAATATCCATCCACTTAGAAGAGTTTACCGCATCTTCTACTAAGCTCATATCCACTAAAGCTTCTTGCTCTTCTACAAAGTTAATATTTGCTTTAACTGTTGGTTTATCAGAAATAACGCCACAGTATTCAGGCATAGATTCAGCAAAATGAGCTGTACCAATAAAACGAGCTTCATCAATGATATCTTGCTTATCACTACAAATTAAAGGTCTTAAAATTAATGTATCTGTTACTCTATCAATTACAGATAAATTGGTTAAAGTTTGGCTTGATACTTGTCCTAAACTTTCTCCTGTTACTAAGGCGTCAACATGTAAGCGCTTTGCAACTTCACTTGCACAACGCATCATCATACGTTTTAAAACTACGCCTCTAATTGAGTGATCTGTTTTAGTTAAGATTTCACCGATAATTTTTTCAAATGGTATAGTGATAAAACGAACTTTATGAGAACAAGCAAATCTTTCCCATAAATAATAACTTTCTTGCTTAACTCCAATTTCGTGAGTATTGCCACCCATGTTGAAGAATAAGTAATGTACACGACAACCGCGACGAATAAAGGAATATGTAGAAACTCCTGAATCAAAGCCACCAGAAATTAAACTCAATACATCTTCTTGAGTTGAAATTGGATAACCACCTAAGCCTTTACTAATATTAGTAATTAGATACATCTTATCATTGTCAATTTCAAGCTTAATTGTTAAATCTGGATTCTTCAAATTAACGCCTTTAGATGGGAAATTTTGATTTAAACCACCACCTACGTATCTTTCTACTTCAATAGAAGTAAAGCCTTGATTACCTTTTCTTTTTACACGTACACAGAAAGTTTTATCAGCAATTACTTCACCATAAACCGCTGCAGTCTTTTCATAAATATCATGCAAATCTGTAAAATCGTACTCTTCAACACTTAAAACACTATGAATACCAGGAATCTCTGTTAAAATTTTATTTACTTGTTCTGCTGTAAATTGCACAGAAGACTCTTCTTCTGCAGTACGAACAATTAACTTATCCCAATCAATTCTAATATGTACAACAATACCTTTACGACTAAAAACATTACGAATATTGCTTTGTAATACTTTTGTCATACGTTGTCTTACAGATTTACTTTTCACAATCATTTCAGGGAAAAGTTTGATAATGTATTTCATAAATAAAATCCTAGATTCTTTGGCATATTTATTAAACTAAAAACTACAAGACGCGAAGCGTCCTGTAGTTTAAATAAAAAATTTTTATTGTAACTTTTATCTTTCAAAAACAAAAGTCACAATAATTCTAATTAGTGTTCGTGATGATGGTGTTCATGTTCATCATCATGATGATGTTTACCACAACAATGATGTTCTTCATCATCATGAGCATCGTGGTCATGATGTTTATGCTTACCACAACATTCGTGTTCATCATGATCATGATGATGGTGGCCATGACAACATTCATGTTCTTCATCATGGTCATGACCATGGCAACAACCATGTTCACCGTGAACATGACCGTGTTCAATTTCAGTTTCGGTTGCTTCTCTTACATCTTTAATTTCAATTAAATATTTAAGAAGTTTACCAGCGTAAGGATGATTACCATCAACGATAACCTTATCTTCTTGAATTTCTTTTACTGTAATTGGCATTTGTCCCATATCAGTATCAGCCATAAAAGTATCACCAACACCTAATGACATACCTTCAAAAAGATCTTTTTGGATTTCTTGTACTAAATTAGGATTATATTCGCCATAACCATCTTTAGGTTCAACAATCGCATTAACTTTATCACCTGCTTCATGACCTAAAATAGATTCTTCGAATCCTTTAACTAACATGTTATGGCCAATTAAAACTTCAATTTCTTGTTTACTATCAACATTTAATACTTGATTCTTTTCGTCCGTTACAATAAATTCAAGCTTTACAACAGTATTTTTTTCAATTTTCATTATATTGCTCCAGCATTATTTTTTATGAGAATATAAATACATACATCTCAACATAAGTGCCTAAAAATCCCACAACAATACTACTATATTTTCATTAATAATTCTAAAATAATTACAATAAATTAATTTTTAAATATAGAAAAGCTTACTTAAGTAAAGAAAATTCTAACATTTCAAAACTTACCAAACTCAAAGTTACAAGCTTAAATCTAGAATTCTAAATAGAGTACTTAAAAATTGCTAAAAAGCAAAATTAAAATACAATTCATAATTTCATCCTATATAATTACGTATGCAAAAAACAACAACATGAGAATTGTAGTTTTCTCAAATTTAAATTAAAAATCATACATATAAAAACATCAATTTTATCTAATCGCAAAACAATAAAAGAGCAAATAACAAATGATTTACATTAACAACTTAGAAGTGATGCGTGGCAACACCACTTTACTATCTAATGCAACAGCTACAATTTATCCCCAAAAAAGAGTAGGTTTAATAGGTAGAAATGGTTGTG
>GL995222.1:330343-333616 GCA_000222855.1 Succinivibrionaceae bacterium WG-1
AAAATCAACTTTATTTGCAGTATTAAAAGGAGAACTTCAACCTGAAAATGGTGAAATTTCCATCCCTAACAATTGGGTAATAAGCTCTGTAGCCCAAGAAACTCCAGGTCTTGAAGAATCAGCAATAGATTACGTAATTGATGGAGATAAAAAATACCGTAAGTTAGAACAAGATTTACAAAAGGCAGAAGCTAATAATGATGGCATGTTAGTGGCGCAATTACACATGCAATTAGAAGATTTAAATGCTTATACCATAAAATCTCGTGCAGGAAAATTATTACTAGGTTTGGGATTTTCAATTGCAGATTTTGAAAAACCAACCAAAGAATTTTCAGGTGGTTGGAGAATGCGTTTAAATCTTGCCCAAGCTTTGATATGTCAATCTGACCTATTATTACTTGACGAACCTACCAACCACTTAGACTTAGATACAGTAATGTGGTTAGAAGATTGGCTTAAAGCATATTCAGGCACTCTAATTATTATTAGCCATGATAGAGATTTCTTAGATAATATTTGTACTAACATTATTCAAATAGAAAATCATAAACTTAATTGCTATACCGGTAATTACACTTCTTTTGAAATAGAAAGAGCTCAAAAGATAGCTTTAGAAAAAGCAATGTATGAGAAACAACAAAAAGAACTTAGCCACATGCAAGCTTTTGTTGATAAATTTAGATATAAAGCAACCAAAGCCAAGCAAGCTCAAAGTAGATTAAAAGCCATGGAACGCATGGAAAAGATTGTACTTGCGCAAGTTGATTCTCCATTTTCTTTTAAATTCCAACAAAGCAATGAAGTGCTACCTCCAAATTTAATTAGAATGGAAAATGTAGTTGCTGGATACCTTGCAGACACTCCAGTATTAAATTCCATAAAAATGAATATCGTACCTGGTAGTCGTATTGGTTTATTAGGACGAAATGGTGCAGGTAAATCAACTCTTATAAAAACAATCGCAGGAGAAATTCCACCTCTTTCAGGAGAATTAAGCTTAGCCAAAGCTGTAAAGATTGGTTACTTTGCACAACATCAAGTTGAATACTTAGATAATGAAGGTACCCCACTATCTCATTTAACCGCACTATCTCCTGATGTAAAAGAATTAGAATTAAGATCTTTTTTAGGCTCTTTTGGTTTTAGTGGCGATAAAGCTACTGATGTAGTAAAACATTTCTCTGGTGGTGAAAAAGCAAGATTAGTTTTAGCATTAATAGTATGGCAAAAACCAAATCTATTATTACTTGACGAACCTACAAACCATTTAGATTTACAAATGCGTGAGGCAATAATTATTGCCCTTGCCGACTTTAAAGGGGCAATTATCGTGGTATCACACGATAGACACCTACTACGTACCACCACTGATGAATTTTACTCTGTAAGTGAAGGAAAGGTTTTCCCATTCGACGGTGACCTTGATGATTACCACGAATACTTACAAGAATTAGATAAGAAAGAATTAGAAAAGCTCAAACTTCTACAAGAAGAAAAAGCACAACTAAATCAAAGTACCACCACTCAAAGTGAAAATAATAAATTTAAATCTAAAGAGCAAAAGAGAGCGGAAGCAGCATTTAGACAAAAATTAACACCTTTGAAAAAACAAATCGAAAAATTAGAAAAACAAATGGAAGAACTTAATAATAAGAAGCAAGAAATTGAAAATATTCTTGCAGATAGTTCTATCTATGAAGCATCAAATAAAGCTAAACTTCAAGAAATGTTAAAAGAACAAAGTAACATTAGTTCTACTCTTGAAGATGTTGAAACAGAATGGATGACTTTAAATGAAGAACTAGATGAAAAAGTTAAGATGTTTGAAGCATAAAATAATTAAAGAGAAAAACTTTACCATAACTAAATAGTTACTATTTTTTATTGTTAGATTTACTCAAAAATATTTAATAATCACTTAATTTAAGGTTAACCCCTATGCTAAGTTATAGACACGGTTTTCATGCCGGAAATTTTGCAGATGTTTTAAAACATATTACCGAAATACTCCTTATCAACTCAATGTTAAAAAAAGATAAACCTTGCTGTTTTATTGATACACATGCAGGAGCAGGAGCTTACTCCTTAAAAAGTGAATGGAGTAAAAAAACAGGCGAATTTATCAATGGTGTTGCCAAAATCTGCCATAATGAACAACTAAAGCAGTTAGTTCCTAATTATTTTAACATTTTACAAGAAATAAATAACAATTCAGAAAACCTAGATTTTTACCCAGGTTCTCCTTATATATCAACTCATCTTTTAAGAGATATTGACGACATCACTTGCTTTGAACTACATCCTAATGAATATGAAAATTTAAAATATAACATGCATTTTAATAAAAATTGTCATGTTCATAATAGAGAAGCCAAAGAAGGCTTAAATGCCCTACTTCCTCCTAAAATTAGAAGAGGCATCATCTTTATTGATCCATCATATGAAGAAGCCACAGATTATAAAGAAACCATCAAAATGATTAAGCAAGCTCTTAAAGATTTTAATCAAGCAGTTGTTGCTTTATGGTATCCAATTCTTGGCAAAGCAAATGATCAAAGCTATTTTTTAATTAGAGAACTACAAAAGCTTAATATTAAAAATTCTATCCAAGTGGAATTATCTATATGTCAGCAAGATACTATTCTTGGTATGCATGGAACTGGTATGGTTATTCTAAACACTCCATTTCAAATCAAAGAACAGTTAGAGGGAATATTACCAATTCTAGAACATGAACTTGCATTAGATAATACAGCTACAAGCAAAATTGTACAATTAACACAAGAATAAAAAAAAACACCAAATTTTGATATAATCAAATTTGGTGTTTTTCTTCTATTATTTTAATGAAAATAAATCAAATTTTAGAAGCAATTATCATTTGTAGCATTTGCCATTGACAAACTGCCTACATCACTACCTGATACTCTTCTACCTATTCTATCAAGTCCTAATACTCTACAATTTTGAGCAACTGATTGAGCTTGAGAGTTTATTGCACTAACACTAAGAGTATATTGATTTGCATTCGCAGTTATCGCATTTACTTGATAGTGATTTGCTAAACCTGAACTTACACTATTTAAGATACCAGCACCTTCTGCTGCTGCATCTATACAATCAGCATAAGTCTGATTTAAAGCAAAACAATTCTCCATCATGTTTGCCATCTTCATTAATGATTGACCAGCTGCTGCTTGTCTTGCATCAACAATATAGCTACGATAGCCAGAAACAGCAATTGAACCCAATATTGCAATAATAGTAATT
>GL995222.1:334065-336302 GCA_000222855.1 Succinivibrionaceae bacterium WG-1
ACCTTTATTATTTTTATTTAACATTTTATTCTCCAGAATCGGAACTAAGTATTCCAATATGAGTCTGTAAAATCGTAGTAGATCTTGTAGCAGGATCGATACCACGTGCTGTTACTCTATAAAACTGATAACCAATTTTTGAACCTGATGATGCTATATCTGTGTTAGTTCCTGCAAAAGCTCTCTTCTCAATTCTATAGATAGAAGATTGATCTCCATTTACATCTACACATGTTGGGCACATTACTTGATCGCCCCAAACATCGTTATTTCTATACCAAAGTTCAACATCTCCTGCAGCTGTTGAATAAAAAATTTTGGGATTACCTTGATTAATAGAATCAGTACCATTACCTTCTGCTTCAACGCCTTGATACATTTTTGTTATAGTTTGATCGTTTAAAGGAACTCCAGTTTTTTGGTTAATTGAAAAAGCTTTAGACTTTGAAGTGAATCTTTCCCCATTGGCTTCATCAAAGTCAAACATGTCTTTATCATAATTTTGCTTGGTATCAATCACAACAGCCTTAATGAAAGCTTGAGCGGCTTTCACAGCATTAATAGCATTGCCTTGACTTACAGCATTACCAAAACCCATGTTTTCTCGTTTTTGCCCTGTAGCAGCAATTTTACTAATACCAACAGCCATAAGGCCAATAACTAGCGTTATGATTATTGCAACAACTAGAGCAGCACCTTTTTGTTTTTTAATTTCATATTACACCACCCACTCTATAATAATCTTGCATTAACTAAAGATACGGTATTAGAGTATATACGATGAACATTAGATGATTGATTTTGTGGAATTTGATATTGATATCTCGCATCATTATGCACAAAATTAAAAAAGTCTAAGGTTAAAGTTCGTGTTCTTACAGCTCTTTGAGATGAACTTTGAGATGAAATAAAAGAGTAAACTAACACGTCAACTTTTGACCAATCGTCTGGATTTGCACTAAAAGCCATATCTGCTACATTAGCAGTAGAATTTCCAACTAAAAATCTCGCTGCAACAATAGAAGGATCTAACACAACTTGTTGTTCACCTTGAGCTTCTGCTCCAGTATTAGTATTTATTATTACATAATCACAAACTAGACCTTGAGCTGTAACACTTAGTCTTGCTTCAACCATTCTATTATTTGGTACAGCTTGACCGCCACAATCATAAATAAATCCATTTGCAGTAACAACATCTAATCCTGCTGCAACACCAGAATGAGATTTATCTACATCATCACCTAAGGATGAACCATAATATCTTATATATAAATCATTGTTACCATCAACGAAAACAATTTGATTGGCACGCCAATTAACAGTATTATCTAAATGACTCGATGTAGCTGAAAATTTTTGATTACCTAACTCACGAGTATAGTTAATAAATCCAGCTTGGAAGATCATTCCATCTAAGAATTTAGACATACGCATATTAGTATCGGAAGCATTGTTACTTGCTTTTGAAAAACCAAAATTCACAACGCTAGAAGTAAGTAGTGAATATAATCCTGAAATTACAATAAAAGACACTACCATTGCAACTAGCAATTCAACTATGCTGAAACCGTTGTTCTTTCTCATAATCTCATTCCTAAACTATTACAAATAACATTACGATCATTTCGATCTTTTATGTTTTGTGCAGTATTCCCACACAATACAAAATCTCCTGGTAAATTCAAGGCGTCTACATTGTCTCCACCACGTTCACCATTTGGTTGATATATCAAGGTCATTTGAACGTTATACACAAAAACACCTGCATCAGCGACTTCATTTCTTTGAATTGTCATTCTAAAGCCGGCATTTTGAACTTTTGGCATGTTTCCCAAGTTTGCTTGAATATCTGTTAATAAGTTTTCTAAAGAAGTATTATTGGCACTAAACACGCTAGCATTGCTAGTTCCGTCTGCTAATACTTCTATAACAACCGGTTGTGCTCCATTAACTACTTTTTGGATAGCATCTCGGCTATTTTGAATAACTTTTGCAAAAGACTGAATAGTTGCTGTACCTGTAGACTTCGATGTATTTGTTTGCGTAGTTTTGGCACTTATGGCCATTAAAGCTGCAAAACCTAACATAGCTATTGCAACAATAACCATAGATATCATCAACTCTACTAATGTAAAACCTTTATTTTTTTTCATATAGCATTACTTCCTATTGTAGAATTAATTAGCACACTGATTTGCTGCACTACTTGTTCCATTGTAGTTATCTGTTATACC
>GL995222.1:336923-355321 GCA_000222855.1 Succinivibrionaceae bacterium WG-1
CCACAAAATTTCCGCTTAAAATTCATTCGCTGTTAATTCGGTACATAGGGTAAAATTATAATTTCCAGGTTCTCGTAAAGTCGCAGCCCAATTTCCAACATCGGCAGCGCCCACCATTCCACTAGGAAGAAAAATTAATCTATCTTCATCAGCATTATTACCAGCACCAATTATTGAATTGATTCTTCCTTCTAGATCTACATAACCGATTAATTCATCAGTTGTCAAAACGCCATCACTATTTAAATCAGAAAAAGCATAAATAATTCTAGGATTTCTATTTACAACCTGAACGGCAGCACCATCATCAGCAACGCCGAATTCAGCGTTATCAGAACCTACTATATAGCTTGGATGACTAGTTGCAATAGCAGTACTTAAAGCTAGTGAAACTAAGCCTTTTACTTCTTCGTATTTAGAATTAAATCTACTACGTTCACTCCAACCTTTCATTGCAGGTGTAGCAATAGCAGTCAATATACCAATAATTGCAATAACGGCAATCAATTCTATTAGTGTATACCCGTGAATCTTTTTGGAGCTTTTGGAATTTATTGTATTGTCAGTAAAACATCCTTTTTTACTACAACACCTCTGCATAGTCATATTAACTAAACTCCCTGTTATAATGTGATTAAAGATAGACTATTTTTTCATTCTAAAACAAAAGTTATATTTTTATGTTTAAAATGTAATATGTATATTACATAATTGAGATATAGTTTAAAAAATGAACAAAAGATTTAACATTGTCTCTTGATATTATTTTTATTATTTTGTTAATTATAACAAAATAATTTAAGCATATTTTAATGTAGTCTTTCAAATTATAAGATAGGAAAATACTCTCTATATAAACCAAAGTTTAAAAGTAATATAAATCTTATCTGACGATTCGCCATCTCTCATTGCTTTTATAATATAACCTCTAAAAACATCTAAAGAATCAATACCATATATGTATTACAAAAAATAATATTTTTTGTAGACCTTCATCAATAATAAATATATAATGCACCGACTTTAAAATTCTTTAAAAACCTTTATTTTATAAGAATTTTAAAACATTAAATAGTTTTTACTTCTTCAAAAAAAACATTATCTAGTTTTATTAAACTAAATATCATTTTGTTAGTAGTCAAAACGACTAAAAATTATTAAATTTAAAGTTTATTTATTTTTAAATTTAAAACCACAATCTCAGTGGTATTAATGAGATATTTACATTAAGTAATTTAAAAGTTAAATCGTTATATATTTTTAAATATAACAAATAAAGAGTTAAAGCATTTCTTACCCAAAGATAAAGAGACATCATAAAAGAAATGCACAAAAGAACCGTAGATATTTTTATATCTACATGTTGTAATCCTGGGGCGCAGCCCCATTTGTGAGGTGACTTAAAAAAAGATGAACAATTTATTTTCCACAAACCTTAACTATCAAAAATTAGTTTCACAATTTGGTTCTCCACTTCTAATTTTAGACAAAGCTACTATTAGATACCAATATCTTGCGTTACATAAAGCTTTACCAAATGTAACTCTTCATTATGCGTTAAAACCTTTACCTTTAAATACTGTTGTATCAGTACTTAAAGAATTAGGAGCCTCTTTTGATTTAGCATCAAATGGCGAAGTAGATATTGTAAAATCAGCAAACGTAGATCCAAAAACATGTATTCATACCCACCCTATTAAGAAAGATCAAGACATAAAATATGCTCTTGAATATGGTTGTAATGTTTTTGTATACGACAATGAAACTGAATTAGAAAAATTTACCAAATACAAAGATCAAGTAAAACTATTATTGAGAGTTAGTTTTCCAAATCCAGAAACAAAGGTTGACCTTTCTAAGAAATTTGGAACTACCCCAGAAAATGTTTTAAATCTTTTACAAAAAGCAAAAGATAAAGGATTTAACATTTATGGTTTATCATTCCATGTTGGTTCTCAAGTTCCAAACTCAAAGCGTCATGTGGAAGCAATTACATCTTGTAATAACCTTATTAACCAAGCTCAAGATTTAGGTATAAACATTTCAGTATTAGATATTGGTGGCGGTTTCCCTGTTGATTATCAAAATGCTGAACCTATTGATATTGATTCATTCTGCGCTCCAATTAGAGAAGCATTAAAAAATACTCCTAAAAATGTTCAAATTCTTGCGGAACCTGGTAGATTTATCTCTGCTCCTGCTATGCACAACATTTGCACTGTAACAGGTATTTCAAGAAGATTTGACAAAAATTGGTACTACCTAGACGATGGCGTATATTGTAGCTATAGCGGTCAAATTTTTGATCATGTATGTTATCCTAAATTTACCCCTTATAACTCTCACATAAATGTTGAATCTTGCGTTCTTGCCGGTCCTACTTGCGATAGCATTGATGTTATAGCAGAAGATATTAAACTACCGAAATTAAAGTTAAATGATCTTTTAGTAGGCAAAATGATGGGAGCTTATACTATAGCAACCGCAACTGAGTTTAATTTTATTCCTAAGAGTAAAATTATTGAATTAGATTTAGCTGACAGTTCTTCTACTATTTACACTGAAGAACTATTAAATGCAGCTTAAAATACTAACTTACAAGTTTTGGAGCAACTCCCCAATTTGTAATTAAAAATTTATCTAATACAATTTTAGTTGTTAATCAAAAAATGCTTGTGATAATTTAATCACAAGCATTTTTAATTTCGAATAAAAATCTAAACAAAATTAGATAATTTAGAATTTTTTATTATTAGTGCTTAGCTTGAATAGTCTGAGCTTTTTGATTGTTTTCATAAGCCTTAGCATACATAGAACGCACAATTTCTTTTAATTCTTGTGGTACTTCAGCCATATGCTTTTCAAACTTTTCTTTATCTTTTGGATCTAGATTTTCTGTAACATTAGCAGCTGCTAAAATTGAAGGGAACATTCTATAGTGTTTATGAACATATCTATCAATTTCATCTGCAAGTTCCTGTGCATTTTCATAATCACCACATAATGGAGCGCCTGCACTAATATGAACATGTCCTTTATAACCTGTTATACCGCCTACAATACTTTCAATATCTTCAAACTCACTCTTGATATATTCGCCATTTTGAGCTGATTCATAAAGTTCTCTTGCCTTTTGAATATCTCTTGGATCATATTCATAAGTAATAGAAACAGGCACAATATTTAATTGCTTTATATAATCTTTAAAAGAAAAACCCTGTTTTTTACCATAGATATAAAACATCTTCATTATTGCTGCTTCAGCAATATCATTACCGTCTTTTGCTCGTCCTTCTCTTTCAGCAATCCATACATTATGATTTTCTTTAATAGCTAAACCAATGTATTCACTTAATTCAGAAAATGCTTTTAATTTTTCCTTTGGAGAACTAATAGAACGTTTAACAATAAAACTCTTATTTAATTTCATTAAATCTGTAGCTACAGGCATTCTCAATAAGTTATCACCAATAGCTATTTTTACAGTATCTAAGTCTTCTGCAAAACAAGCCATATTGATAAAAGCAGGATCTAATGAAATATCTCTATGATTAGATATAAATAAATAACCTTTATTTTTATCTAATTTATCAAAGCCACTATAAGTAAAACCATCTGTAGTATCACGAATAATACCATTCATAAATTGCGCAACATATTCTTGCACTTCACGAATAGTTTTTACTTTGGCAAACTTCTTCTTAAGTACTGCTTTTACAAAAGGTTTTACAATGAAAGATAAAAACTTAGGTACTCTCTTAAACATATATCCTGAGATACCACTTATAACTTGATCATTATTTAAAATACTTTGAATTGCATTTGGCACTTCATCATTGCGATAATGTCTTATATCATCAAATTTACTACTTTCAGTAGTTACAACTTCAACATCTTTTGGGGTATTTTCAGTATTTTGCTGATTTGAACCGTCTAAGTTACTCATTCTTTGTTTCCATGTACTATACTTTGGCGTGACTCAACTTTAAATTTGTTAAAGATAAAGTATTCAAAATAATTCAATTATTTAATTTTTTCTAAATAAAAGTAAAAAATATCATTATATTATAACACTTATTGTCAATATAATTTGTTATTTTACTTAATCTTTAAAATGTAAATTAATAAAAAATTAGCAATCTTATGCTTTAATAATAAGGATTTGACTTAATTTTTATTAATTCTAAATTTTAAATAATTTATTCACTTTGAACTTGAGTACAAACTTAAAAATTCATCATCTCAATAATTATTTATATATAAAAAAAGCAAAAAAGAAAAAATTTGACATAGATTTATCCTTACTTCAAATAAATTAAGTGACATGTATCACATCAACATAAATATTAGCTAAATCTTATAATTATTTATCATGCAAAAATAATAAAAATTGATTATCATGTCACAATACAAAGTGTTTTTTTATGTAATTGCAATCTAAAAATACACTTGCTTAAATAAAGATATTTTTAATATTAAGATTTCATTATTCTTATAATTTTTTTATAAGAATAATCTTAATACGATAGAGAACTTATTGTGAAATATCATTACTAAAAATTCTAATATGATTTATTACATGGTTTTGATATTTACGCTATAAATTATAAAACATGTTAAAACATGGGATAAAAAGCGTAGTCTTTATGCTATGCAAACTTATATAGGGAATTATAATGTTTATTGGAAAACCTCAGACTGACCCAACTCAAGAGTGGTTTTTGTCTCACTGCCACATCCATAAATATCCAGCAAAAAGCACTTTAATTCACGCAGGTGAAAAAGCTGAAACCCTTTACTTTATCGTAAAAGGTTCTGTTGCTGTTTTAATCAAGGATGAAGATGGCAAAGAAATGATCCTTTCTTACCTCAATCAAGGTGATTTTATTGGTGAATTAGGTCTTTTTTCTGAAACTGAAAATCCAGTAAGAACAGCATGGGTAAAGGCTAAGAGTCAATGTGAAATTGCAGAAATTTCTTACAAGAAATTTAGACAATTAATTCAAGTTAATCCTGAAATTCTTATGCGTTTAAGTGCTCAAATGGCTAGAAACCTAAGAAGAACAAGTAGTAAGGTTGGTAACCTTGCATTCTTAGACGTTCAAGGTCGTATTGCAAGCACATTAATTAACTTAGCTCATCAACCTGATGCAATGACTCACCCTGATGGTATGCAAATTAAGATCACTCGTCAGGAAATTGGTCAAATCGTAGGTTGTTCACGTGAAACTGTAGGCCGTATCTTAAAGATGCTTGAAGAAGCTAACTTTATTAGTGCTCACGGTAAAACAATCGTAGTTTACAATACTCGTTAATTAAAACTTTATTGTAATGATAAAAAGGTCATGTTCGCAAGGACATGACCTTTTTAATTTACTAATCAATTTTTTACAGTCTTAATTAATCGAACTTATAACACAACAAAAAAAAGAGCAAAATTAAAGATTTTGCCCTTCTTCTAACCTAAAAAATTAGAAATTCTATTTCTTATAATTTCTAATTACTTACCAAAAACTTCAGCTAAAGCTTCATCGTATTTTGCAAAACCTGCTTCAATTTCTTCATTGGTAATATTTAAAGCAGGAACTGTACGAACAACGTCATGGCCTGCAGTTAATAAGAATAAACCATGTTTTAAGCAAGCTGATGTCACTTCTTTAAGCTTTGATTCATCTTTTAATTGAGCCCCAATTAATAAACCTGCACCTCTGATTTCCTTAAAGCAGTTATATTTATTATTTAAAGCTTGATATTTTTCATTAAATAACTTAGCTTTTTCTTCAACACCCTTTAAGAATTCAGGTTGGTTTACAAGTTCATAAGACTTGCAAGCAACAGCAGTAGCAAGAGGGTTACCACCAAAAGTAGTACCATGAACCCCTGGTTTAAATGATTCTGCAATTTCGTTAGTTGTAAGCATTGCACCAATTGCAATACCTGCACCTAAACCTTTTGCAGAAGTTAAAATATCAGGAACAACATTGTAGTATTCGTAAGCAAAGAACTTACCTACACGACCAAAACCTGTTTGTACTTCATCATAAATTAATAAAGCATTATGTTGATTACAAAGATTTCTTACTTCTTGAAGGAATTCTTTATCTGCAGGAATAATACCACCTTCACCTTGAATAGGTTCAATCATTACTGCACAAACTTTATCATTGATTACTTGTTTAAATGCTTCAAGATCATTAAATGGAACGTGAACAATGTTACCTGGTAATGGACCAAAACCATCTCTATATTTTGCTTGACCACCAACAGTTACATCAAATAAAGTTCTGCCGTGGAAAGAATTTTCAAAAGAAATAATAATATCTTTATCAGCACCATACTTATTAAAAGCATATCTACGAGCAATCTTTAAAGCAGCTTCATTCGCTTCACCACCTGAGTTTGCGAAGAATACCTTATCAGCGAAAGTGCTTTCTACTAGATATTTTGCAAGCTTAAGAGCAGGCTCTGTACACATGTAATTAGAGATGTGCCATAACTTTTCACTTTGTTCTTGTAAAGCTTTTACAATTTCAGGATGACAGTGACCTAAAGCACAAACAGCGATACCAGCAGCAAAATCGATGTATTCATTTCCATCTTGATCCCAAAATTTAGAACCTTTACCTTTTACAGGAATAAATGGAGCTGGATTATAAACCCCCATTTCATAACGGTCAAAATCAGCTCTGGTAATATTACTCATACAATTTCTCCAAACATATGACTTATTCATTCATATGTTTTTATATTTAAATACTTTTAATGAATATAAAACTATATTTTTCACATACCAATTTTTTAGTATGTTATTTATATAGCAGTTATTTTATACAATTTTTAATGATATTTACATAGCTAAATGTATTTTTATGCAAATTTATTGCATATTTATACATTTGACTTGCTAATACATTTTATTTCTTAGATTTATTAAGAGTTGCTAATTCTATAGCTAACTGCTTTTCATTAGCATCCGAGCACTTTATAAATTTGGCAATAAGAATATATAACGATGGCACTAAAAATAGAGTTATTAAAGTAGAAACCACCATACCAAAGAATATAACAGCCCCTACTGCTTGGCGGCTTTCGTAACCTGAACCACTTGCTATAACTAAAGGTAATGCCCCAATAATAGCTGTAACAGATGTCATCATTATTGGTCTTAAACGACGCACAGACGCATTGATAGTTGCTTTAAAAATATTCTGTCCCTGCATTCTTAGTTGATTAGCAAATTCAACTATTAAAATACCGTTTTTTGTTACCATTCCCATTAGTAACAAAAGACCTATTTCACTATAAATATTTAGTCCTAACCCTAGAATCCATAATCCTAAAAAACCACCTAAAATACCTAATGGAATAGTTGTCATAATCACAATTGGAGTAATAAAACTTTCAAATTGAGCACTTAGCACTAAATAAGCTACCACAATAGCTAAAATTAACACTAAAATCATGCCATTTTCGTTTTCTCTGAAATTAGCAGATTCACCAGTTAAAGCTGTTGACATATCTGATGATAGATTATGTTTAGACCAATTATCTAACCAATCTAAAGCTTCCCCCAAACTCACATTTGGCGCAGGATGAGCACTGATTGTTATTGATTTTTGACGATTATAGTGAGGTAATCTCTTAGCTCTTGCTTGTAATTTAAATTCCGCGATACTGCCAAGTGATACCATGTTACCTTTTTCAGTTCTAATATTTAATGAACTTATTGAATTTAAATCACTAAATTCTGATTCGTCTGCTCTTAAATAAACATCATAAGATTCACCTTTATTAACAAAGGTGGTATGTTTTACCCCACCAAGAGCTGTTTGCAATGCTTTTGATGCGTCAATTAAAGATACCCCAACCATTGAAGCACGCACAGAATCTAATACTACTTCTACTTCAGGTGTAGTTTGCGAGTAGTTCATATTAGCATTAACAATAATTCCTGACTTTTGCGCTGCATTCATTAAAGCATTTGCTTTTTCATAAATATTATCATAATTATTACCACGAATCACATAACGCACAGGAGAGCCACTAGAACCTTTAAACCCAGGTTCATATATAAAAAGCTTTAAATCAGGAATATTATCAAATTCACTTTTAAGATGATTTACAAAATCATGCGAACTAATATTACGACGTTTCCAATCATTAAGTTGCAATACTAAGAAGCCACTTTGGTCCGTACCTTGACCTAAAGACGGAGTACTAAAACTTATAGATTGCACAATTCCGTTTCCTACATATGGCAATATCTTATTTTCAAGTTCCTGCATACTGCGTTTCATTCGATGGATACTTGCGCCTTCTGCACCCACGGCATATATATAAATTACGCCTCTATCTTCTCTTGGAACAAATTCATGCGGTAATGCATCAAATAGAATCCAAATTATTCCTAAAATTGCAACCGCTATAGCACCATATAAATATTTAATCTTAAAAACAAAACTTAAAGCTTTACTATAAATTTTCTCGATTTTATGTAATATTTTGTCAAAATATCCAACATCATCTAAATTTGTTTCTTCTTGGGCAAAAACTATACTATTGGCATTATTGCTATCTTTAGTAGATTTTAATTCACTGTCAGTTTTAGTAGTAGAATTTAAAATTTTATTTGATTTAGTACTTGTTTTTGATTTTAAGAAAAATACACTTAATGCTGGACTAAGAGTTAACGCGACTATTGAAGAGAAAAATACCGATAATGCTAATAATGCAGCAAACTCAATAAACATCTTACCTGTTGCACCTTGCATAAACATCAAAGGTAAAAACATCATTATCAGCACTACAGAAGTTGCCACAATTGCAAAACCAACTTCTTGCGAAGCAAGCCAAATTGCTGCAAGTTTTCCTTCACCTTTTTTTAAATGATATGAGATGTTTTCAACAAGTACAATAGCATCATCAACCACCAAGCCAACAGCTAAGATTAAACTTAATAAAGTAATAATATTTATAGAAAATGAAAAAGCCGCCGCCCCAATAAATGCTGAAATTAATGATATCGGTACTGTAATTGCAGGAATAATGGTGGTACGCCATGCACCTATAAACAGATACAAAACAAATATTACCAAAATTGCTGTAATTAACAGTGTTTCATATACTTCATTGATGGAATTACTAATGTAAATAGTACTATCATAATCGACATCTAAATTAGCACCGTTAGGAATTGATTTTTTTAATATCGCAACTTTATCACGAATATTTTGCGAAACTTCTAATGGATTGGCGTTTGCTTGAGGAATTATGCCGATTCCAATACTTGAGATACCATTATTGTGATAAATACTTTCTTCATTCTTTGCTTTTAATTCAACTTCAGCGACATCACCTAAACGAATATTATTACCGTCAGCCGTTCTTTTTATTGGTAACTTTTCAAATGACTCTACATCAACATAGACACGCTTTATTCTTACCGGAAAAAGCATTTCATTATTACGTATTTCACCACTTGGTAATTCAACGTTTTCATAACCAATAGCTTTAGTAATATCATTAACTGTAATAGCTAAAGCAGCCATTCTATTGGGCATTAGCTTTACATACATTACCTTTTCAAGACCACCTACAATCTTGATTTGGGACACCCCATCGACAATACTTAAATCTGGTACTAAATTATTGGTAGCATAATCTGAAAGTTCGACACGTTCCATTTTAGAACTTGCAAGATTTAACCATAAAACAACTTCTTCTTCGCCATTATCGGAAGTTGTAATGGGCTCATCACAATCATTAGGTAATTTTTTTCGAGCTCGAGATACCGCGTCACGCACTGCGCTAACAGCTTCTAGCATATTTACACCTTGATTGAAGCTTACCGATATCCATGATTTGCCACTACGGCTGTTAGAAATGATATTTTTGATGCCTGCTATACCGGATAATTCATCTTCAATGACTTTAGTAACAGTCATTTCCATTATTTCAGGAGATGCTCCTGTATATACAGTCGTAATTGAAACAGAAGCTGTTTCTATTACAGGAAGTTCTCTTACTTGTAATCTAAGAAATGAAATCACTCCAGCAATAATCAAAAGTGCACTAAACACTATTGCAACCACAGGACGTTTTATTGATATTTCACTTAATATCACTAATTACCGTCCTTTTTATTTGATTGTCTTTCTTACGAAGCGGATTATTCATAAGTAGGCTATCATTATCATCTTGGTTAATGATTTCTACTTGATCGCCATCATGCAACTTTTCGTTACCACCTACAACTACTTGCATGCCAGCGCGTAATCCTTCACGTATAGATAAAGTAGAACCATTAACTTTACCAATCATTACCTTGCGACGTACAACTGTTTTATCTTTCTTTAATACATAAACAAATCTTTCATCACCAAGATAATTTAACGCCTTTACTGGAATCACTGGAGAATTTTCCCCTCCCATTAGTAAACGCATTTCAATCATCATACCTTGTAATAATTTTTGGTCCGCATTATCAAAATAAACTCTGACATTTATAGATAAGGTATCACTATCAACGTGAGTATCAATAGCTTCGATTTTGCCTAAAAATACTTTATTAGACCACGCATCTGTTTTTGCATTAACTTCTTGTCCAACTACTAAATTAGATAAAAAACGTTCTGGGATTTGGAAGTCTACATAAACTCGACTAATATCATCTAATTGCAATAATTCTGTTCCTGGACGAACTAATTGCCCTTTAGAAATATGATGAAGCCCCAAAACACCATCCATTGGAGCTATTAACTGATAATGACTTAATTCTGCTTCTTTAGCTAACACTATACTTTTTTGTTTATCAATATCAGATTGCAATTGATCGAATGAATCTCTACTAATTACGCCCTTTTTTATAAGTGCTTGAGCTAGAGCAAATTTACGTTCTAAATTTTGTAAGATAATTTGCGCTTCTTTTAAGCGTGCTTGTTCACGAGAATGTTCTAAGGTGATTAATAACTCACCTTTTTTTACACGTTGCGCCGGTTCCACCGCAACATTATCAATCTTGCCATTAACATCTGCAGATATAATTACAGACTTATTGGCTCTTAAAATTCCGGCAACTGGAAATACAAAACCAGAGTTTTGCATTTCCACTGTTGCAACTTCAACAAGTTTTACTTTATTTGAAGAGGTTTTTTCTACTTGTTCTTTAAATAATTCAAAATGTTTGGTCAAAAAAATCCCTACCAATACTATAAGTATGGCTAATACTGACCAAACAATCTTTTTCATAAAAACCTCTTTGAAGTTTTAGTAACGCGCAAAACCTACTGCTTTGTAAACTTTATCAATAGTTTTTTGCGCTCTTTCTCTTGCCTTTAAAGCACCTGCTTTAAATACTTCATCTAAATAATCTTGATTTTGACGAAGTTCTGCGTATTTTGCTTGAATAGGTTCTAAGAAAGAAACAACTGCATCCGCAACTTCTCCCTTGAAATGACCATATAACTTGCCTTCAAAATGAGTTACTAAATCATCTACAGGGGTACCAGTTACGGCACTCATTAAATCAAGTAAGTTTGAAACACCTGGTTTTTGTTCCCAATCATAACGAACTACAGGAGGTTCATCACAGTCAGTTACAGCTTTCTTAATTTTTTTAACAATATCCTTTGGAGCTTCTAAAAGAGTAATAACATTATTACGATTATCATCAGATTTAGACATCTTCTTACTAGGATCTTGTAAACTCATAAGACGCGCCCCTTCCTTTGGAGTAAAGCCTTTAGGAAGAGTGAAGATATCACCGTATAATTGATTAAATCTAAATGCGATATCACGAGTTAACTCAAGATGTTGTAATTGGTCTTCACCAACAGGCACTAATGTCGCGTTATATAATAAAATATCTGCAGCCATTAATACTGGATAATCAAATAAACCTGCTGTTACATTACCTTCATAACGCTTTGATTTATCCTTAAATTGAGTCATACGACTTAATTCACCCATTTGAGTATAACAATTTAATACCCAACTTAATTGAGTGTGTTCAGGCACATGGGATTGTAAAAACAATATACTTTTATCTGGATCTATACCTATTGCTAAATAAATAGCTAAAGTATTATAAATTGCTTCATGTAAAGCTTTAGCTTCTTGTCTTACAGTAATAGCGTGTAAATCTACTACACTAAAAATACAATCATGAGTTTCTTGCATTTTTACCCATTGACGTAAAGCACCAATATAATTACCAATTGATAATTGACCTGATGGTTGTGCTCCACTAAACACAATATCTTTCATTTTATTTCCTTTACCATTTTTAAATTGAACTAATTAGCTGTTCAATTTCTTCAAAATCATCGAAACAGTAATCAGGCTTAGAATCTCTTATATCTAAACCTCTATTATATCCATATGTTAAAGCAATACTTGGCATCTTAGCATTTTGGGCAGCTTCAACATCATTTAATGAATCTCCTACCATTACAGCTTGAGTAACAGCTACATTAAATTTTTTACAAATAAAAAATAGCGGTGTAGGATCTGGCTTTTTTTCAGGAATTATCTCACTTCCTAAAAAATCATCAAATAAATCTAAAATTCCTAAACCTTGTAAAATATTAGCGACGTACTTATGAGGTTTATTAGTAACCACAACTAATTTAATATCTTTAGATTTTAGATATTTTAAAGTTGAAAGTACATTTGGAAAGAGTTTATCTTCTGCAGCACTTGGTTTTCCATAGTTTTTATCAAACTCGATTCTTGCAAGCTTCATAATATCACTATCAAAAACTTCTGGACTTGGCTCCAAAGTTTTAGTAAGACTTCGAGCCAATAAAAAATTAACTCCATTTCCTAAATACTTTTTAGTATCGGTGTAAGTACAAGTTGGTACATTTACTTTTTGTAAAGCTTTGGTTACAGCTTCATGCAATCTTGGAGCAGTATCTGCAAGAGTACCGTCCAAATCAAACATCATAAGTTTAGGAACTGCAGTTATTTTCATTAAACGCTTTCCAATTCCTTACGCATATCTGTAATTACTTTAGCGTAATCGTCAGCTCCAAAAATTGCAGAACCAGCTACAAACATGTTAGCTCCAGCTTGTGCTATTTCTTTAATGTTATTAACTTTTACGCCACCATCAACTTCAATAATCAAGTCTTCACGACCAACGCTTATTGCTTTTTGACGTAATTCTTTAATTTTAGCTAAAGCAGCAGGAATAAAACTTTGACCACCAAATCCTGGATTTACAGACATAATAACCACCATGTCTAATTTATCCCATACATAATCAAGAACTGATAATGGAGTTGCAGGATTTAAAGCTAAACCTGTTTTAACACCTAAACTTTTAGCTAAACCTAAGCTTCTATCTACATGAAATGAAGCTTCAGGATGGAATGTAATACTTGTAGCACCAACTTTAGCAAATTCTTCGATCAATGGATCAACCGGAGTTACCATTAAATGCACATCAATTGGAGCTTTAATGCCATAATTTCTTAAAGCCTTACATACTAATGGACCAAAGGTTAGGTTTGGAACATAATGATTATCCATTACATCAAAGTGCACCACATCAGCGCCTGCATCTAATACAGAAGCAACATCTTCACCTAGTCTTGCAATATCTGCAGATAAAATAGAAGGAGCAATAGTAAATTTCATTGTTTTCTCACTTATTATGAATAGATAATTTATTAGTAAATAATTTCAAGTAAAAATTTCGTAATAAAAATATTATTTAAGTTCCTTACGAACCGCACTAACAGATTTAGCCCATGGTCCATTCTTTCTAATGCTAGTAGGTAATGATTCTATAGCTTTTTTAGCATCATTTTGATTTTTAAAATCACCAATTAAACCAATGTAATCTTTTTGTTTGGCGCGATACAATACCCAAGTATTAAACTTAGAACTTAACATTGCAACTTGTTTCTCAACATTTGCTTTCTTATTATTAGCAATGATTTGCACTACATAATTTTTACCAGCTAAACTGTTAAAATCTGTAGTCACAAGAGAATTGTGAGCAACATCTTTATTTTCATTATTTAAATCATCATTAGCTACAACTTCATTATCAAAATCTTTTGAAGTTTTAACTTCTTTTGAATTTGATTTTTTAGTATCTGTTATCGTAGATGCAATTGTAGTATTCTTTTCATCACTTGCAACTACTACATTAGTATCAGTTATAGCTTCATCTGTTGCAGTCGCAACAGTTGTTTGCGCTGGAGCATTATTTAGACTCTTATTTTTTTGATTAACAACATTAGACTTAGTCTTATCTAACTTGTTATCATTGTTTTGGTTATTAACAACCTTATTTTGATTATTATTCACATTTTTTTCATTATTGGTTGTTTCAGTCGTAACAATATTCTGTTCCACAGTATCTTCGTTTAACAAAGCATCCAAGTCTTTTAATGAACTATCATCTATTACAATTTCTTTAGCATTTGCGGATTGTTCTTTGCCATCAACCACAACTGGATTATTAACTAAGTCATCCGCAACTTCTGCAACTTTGTTATCTATCTTATAACCAAATTCATCCTTGTTATTATTGGTAAAACTACTAAACTCACTAGGATTTTCTTTTACAGCTGCAATATAAGCATAAGCCAAATAAGCAATAAGAATTGCTAAAACAACAACACAAATACTTAAACCAATGATTAAAGTATTTTTCTTATTCTCTTTTGTTGATACTTGATTCTTACTTTCTGAAGACATCTTGGAACCTCTATTTACTACTTGCTGTACTGCACTTAAAACTTCGCTTAATTTTCCTCTATAGTTTTGTGCAGTTAAAGCATTTAATTCAGCTTCTCCAATTGTTTGACCACTTAATTGATTGGCATAATTTATAATAAGTTTAGCATCATCACTAGTAATTGCCGGAACTTGAAATAAAAATGGAGAAATGCCTAAATCATCAAAACATTCATTATTTTTTAGATTAGAATCATTTAGAGTGGTAATTAAAACTGCAATTTTGGTATTATTTTTTAAACCAATATATAAATTAGCAATTTCTGGTAAAAAGCCATATTTAAATGTTTCAATATCATCAACAACAATTAAATAACTGTTATTTTCTGTATCTAACTTATCACCTAAATTCTTTAAAGATTTTTTAAATTCAGAACTGTTAACAATTCCTAATTGAGATACTAAAGCAATTCTTGCTTCACTGATATTTGAAAAGTCTTTTAAGGGGATAAAAGCAATCTTATCAATATCATCTTCAATCGCAGAAATTAACTTTTCAGCTAATACTGTACGACCACTAACCCTATCTCCTGCAAGAAGAATAAAGTTATTTCCAATTCTTAACTTTTGTCTAACTTGTTCAATAATAGCAAGCTGTCCAGATAAAGTCGGAATTTGTTGTAGTCCCATGTTCATTCCTAAATTTAATAAGGTAGTTTTAAAATAACATAACAGTAATCAATTAGAAGTTCTAAATTCTTTCTAATCTATCGATTAAATACGTTATGTTATTTTATAAGTAAAAATACACTTAGCACTAAATAATGTAATATTTATGTTTTAAGCTTTGATAGCTTCAGCAATTTCTGCTTCAGTCACATCATCATATAAAGATGCCATACCTAAAAAGTCCGGAATAATAAATCTAACTTTACCTGCTTTCACTTTTTTATCATGAAGCATAATTTTTTCAAAATCAGCTAAAGTCATATTACTAGGAGCTTTAGTTGGTAGCTTGTTTAATTCAATAAGTTTTATGATTCTTGCAAATTCATCACTTGAAATTTTATTACGTAGTAAAGCAAGCTTAGAAGCCATAACCATGCCTGCCCCCACACCTTCACCATGAAGCCACACGCCATATCCCATAAATGTTTCAATAGCATGACCAAATGTATGACCTAAATTTAATATTGCGCGTTTTCCACCTTCACGTTCGTCTTGGTGTACTACTTCAGCTTTGATAGCACAACAAGTATGAATAACTTGACCTAAAACATCAAAATCAAGTTTCCAAATTTCTGCAGTATGTTGTTCTAAATATTCAAAAAATTCTTTTGACCAAATAATACCATATTTAATTACTTCACCCATACCTGCAGCAAGTTCTCTTGCTGGTAAAGTCTTTAAGCAATCTAAATCTATAATTACCGCCTTTGGTTGGTAAAAAGCCCCAATCATATTTTTGCCTAGTGGGTGATTTACACCTGTCTTACCACCAACAGAAGAATCAACTTGAGATAATAAAGTGGTTGGCACTTGAACAAAATTTACTCCACGTTGATAACTTGCAGCTGCAAAACCTGTTAAGTCACCAATAACCCCACCACCTAGCGCAAATAAAGTGGTATCTCTACCACATGACTTCTCTAATAAGAAAGTCATAATTTTATTAAAACTTTCTAATGTTTTATATTTTTCGCCATCTGGTAGCACTAATGAGTAAACTGTTAAACCTAATGATTTTAAAGTGTTAGTAAGTTTTTCAAGATACCATTTTTCAACTGTGTCATTAGTAATTATTACAGCTTTATCTTTAAGATTGATATAAGAAGACCATTCTGTAGCATCTGTTAATAAACCTTGTTTAATAAAAATAGGATAACTACGGTCACCTAAATCTACAACTAACTTCTTCATTAATATTCCTCTTATATAAAATCATTAATTTTGAACTATAAAAGCTTAATAAAACTACAAATACTCTAAATAATTCAAAATTTTAATTATGGTCTAAGTTTAAAATCTCAATAACTTTTAAGATTTATAACAATATAAACTATTATTTCTGTTTTGCTTCAAATTGCTTAATGATTGTTGTAGCAATTTCAGTCGCTGATAGGTTATCAGTACTCACAACAATATCTGCAACTTCACGATATAAAGGATCTCTTTCTTGCAATAATTTGGCTAATGTTTCTTTAGGATTATCGTTATTTATAAGAGGACGTCTCTTATCTCTACCAGTTCTTGCAAATTGCTGTTCCACACTTGTTTCCAAATAAACTACAAATCCATTCTCTTTAAGATTTTTACGGTTATTTGCATTTTTAACAGAACCACCGCCTGTTGCTAAAATAATATTTTCATGTTTAGTAGTAAGATCTAAAATAGTATCTTCTTCTCTCTTTCTAAAGCCTACTTCACCTTCAACATCAAAGATCCAAGCAATATTAGCTCCAGTACGACTTTCAATTTCCGCATCTGAATCTATAAGCTTCATGTTTGTCATTTCAGATAATACGCGACCAATTGTGCTCTTTCCAGCCCCCATAGGACCTACTAAATAAATATTCTTTTTTCCAAACATTTCTTATGATTCTAATCTGTAATAATAAAAAAATAACATGGAAAGATTAAATAAAAATTAAAAACTTTTCACATGCAAAAACAAAATATCATTTTAATATAAAATTGTGTATATATAAAATTCAAATGAAAATATTTTTCTCTTTAAAAGACATTTTTATAATTAAAAACCAAACTCCATAAAACAAAAAACCCTAACAATTTGTTAGGGTTTTTATACTTTATTTAACTAATAAAATTATTTTTTATCTTGTTCAACAATGTGTGGAGTAATGAAAATTAATACTTCACGCTTTTGATTCTTGTTTTGAACTCTCTTGAACAACCAACCAACTACAGGGATATCACCAAGTAATGGAACCTTTTGAGTATCTCTTGTAATTGTTTGTAAGAAAATACCACCAAGAACTAAAGTTTCACCATTTCCAACTAATACAGATGTATTAATCTTACGAGTTTGGATTGATACAGCTTGACCAGTAGTAGTTGCAACTGTTTCACCAAGTGAGTCTTGAGTGATTTCTAAATCTAAGAAAATAGAATCATCAGGAGTAATTTGTGGAGTAACACTTAAGCTTAATACAGCCTTCTTCCATTCTACTGTTGTAGCACCACTAGATGCTGCTGTAACAGATGGAATTTCGAAACCTTGTTCAATTACAGCTTCTTTTGGTTAGTTGTTGTAACACGTGGGCTTGCAATAACTTCAGTACGGTTTTCTGATTCTAATGCAGATAACGCTAAATCAAGAGTATAGTTATTAAATACTTTACCTAAATTTAACAATGCACCAGTTGTTGGCATACCAAAGTTAGTTCTGCCAGATTCATACCACTTACCTACAGGAACTGTAGTAGATGAAGATGAAGATGAAGATGAATCACCTGTATTAGAACCGATAGAACCACCAGATGCTACAGAACCCCAACCATAGTCAAAGCCAGACTTGTTGTGAGAAACAGACCAGTTAACACCTAAGTCTTCTGCAACTGTTTCATCAACAGAAACTAAACGTGCTTCGATAACAACCTGTTGTACAGGAGTATCTAAAGTTTGAATTAAACGCTTAACGTTTGCAATAGAAGCTTCAGTATCCTTGATGATGATAGTATTTGTTC
>GL995222.1:355836-366573 GCA_000222855.1 Succinivibrionaceae bacterium WG-1
CATTAGTTCCATAGTTAGAATTATTAGCAGCAATTGAGTTTTCTGAATCTTTTGTACTTAATAACTTAACAAAGTCAACAGCCTTAGCATAATTAACTTGAATGTATTCAGTAATTAAAGGTTCTTTAGCAGTTCTCTTTTCAATTTCTTCTAATTGCTTTTGTTCGTATCCAGCTAATTCATCTTGTGAACCAATTAAAAGGATTGAACCGTCGATTCTCTTGTCTAAGCCCTTAACACGTAAAATTGTGTCTAAAGCTTGGTCCCAAGGTACACTGTCAAAGTTAACTGTGATGTTACCTTGTACAGAGTCGTTCATAACAAGGTTAAACTTAACTTCTTCAGCTAAAATCTTTAACGCATTACGAACTGGAATATCTTGGAAAGATAATGATAATAACTTACCACTATACTTTTGATCATCTTTAACCTTGATTGTAGGTTTCTTCTTAGCAACTTGAATTACTACAGTATTACCATTTTGATCAAAGCTTGAATCATATTCTGCAGAATTGATTTGGAAATCTAATACAGCGCCTTCTGCTGTTTCAGAAACATCTACAGTAGAGATTGGTGTAGCATAATCAGAAACATTCATCACTGCTAAAAGATCATTATTAACTGCAGCACCATGTACCTTAGCAATTAAATGTGAACCTTTTGGAGTTAATTCTACAGCAGCATTCTTGTTATCTAAAGTTAATACTAATAAACCTTCGTTGTGAGAACCACGCTTAAAGTTAATACCATTTACACGATTGATACTAGCAACAGCATCAGCCTTGTTTGTAGAAACAATAGTTGGTGCCTTATAGCCATTCTTTGAAGCTGCTAAACGAGGATCTTGACCTAAAGTAACATATAAAGAGTTACCTTGTTGAGAAACTTCGTATGGAACTAAAGAATCTAAACCAACAACAACATCAAGGTCTGTACCGTTAGACTTAACATCAACAGCCTTAACACCGTTAGACTTAAATTCCATGCTGTTCTTAACAAGAGCAGATTCAGCATCACTTAAGTTTAAAACTAACTGTTCTGGTTGATATTGTAATCTATCTTGATATGAGCTCAATGGACCATCAAATTGTAATTCAATACGAGTTTGACTTGATAATGAGTTATTAATCTTAACATTTTCAAGCTTAGTAGCTGCCTCAGCAGGCAAAACAAAGCTTGCAAAGCCGGCTAGCATTACACAAAGCCCTAATTTTTTCATCTGAAAATTCATAATATTTATTCCCGCCTGCTAATTATTCAGCTAAAACTATATCTAATCTGGTAGAACGCTTATCCCAACAACCTTTTCCATCTGAAATGAATTCTTCAACTTCGATAGAATCCGGAGCAACTCTAATAACTTTACCAAAGTTTAACCCCATGTGCATGCCAGGAACAACACGTACTATTTCACCATCTGCAGTCTGAATGAGAGCTCTAAGCTTACCTTCAGTCATGATAGTTCCACGCATAAACAAATTATCAAGTGCAAATTGTTCTAGTTCTTCCATTGGACGTTCACGATCAGGTTGTTCGCAGTTCAATGGTTTTAAAGGTTGCACCTTTGAAATTTCTGGTTTAGGTAAAACGAACGGCATACGATCTGTTTTTGGTTCAAACTTCATAGCTACAAACTGTGTAACTTGAGGAAGTGGATCAACTCTTACAGGAGCATGCTTACGTTGAGTCTCACACCATGTTTTCAAATCACTTTCTTGATCACATGCAGTGAGTACAAGACCAGAAGCTACTAGAAGTAGCTATAAGTGAAAAACGACTTTTCATTATCTTCTCCTTTGCCCTTTACGTGCTTCTCTTTCAGACTTCTTCTTCGCATTTTCTGCGTTGTAACGGAATGTCTTAGCTAATAGCTTCATTTCAAGTAATTCGCCTTCAACACCGTTCTTGCCTTTTACACGTTCAAGATTAAATTGGTCAATTGTTACGATACGTGGTAAAGAAGCCATATCTGCAGAGAATGAACCTAATTGTTCATAAGTACCAGTAACTACGATACTCATTGGCAATTCTGTGTAAATTTCCTGTTCTACTTCTTTTTCCCATTTAATAGAAATTAAGTTTAAACCATTATCCTGAGCAATAAAGCTGATATCGTCTAAAAGATTTGCAACTTCATTACTGTTAGGTAACTGTCTTAACTGAGCTTCAAGTAAGCTTTCTAATTCTGCGATCTGATCTTTGTATGCATCAAGGTTTGCAGCAAGCTCAACCTTAGACTTAAACTCATTTCTTAAGTTTGTTTCTTGTTGTTCAAGAGCTTCTAATTCATTATTTTGATCTTCATGAATACCGAACCATGAACCTACAATGATAACAACAAAAACAAGTACACATGCAGCAATCTTAACCGGAAGATTCCATGTTTCGATTCTTTGAAGGTCAAAATCACCAAGTGACATTTCTAAAGCCATCTGTTATTTACCTCCATTCTTTGCATCTGCATTATTTGCATCAGCTGAGTTTAAAACTCTAAATGACATATCGAAATCATATAATCCATCAGGAAGAGTAGGAACAATCTTCTTACCATCCTTAACTTCAGCTTTAGTTTGACCAATTGCGCCTTGACCTAACCACTTACTGTTTTCGATATTTCTTAACATTGAAGAAACACGTGGATTTGATTCTGCTAAGCCTTTAATACCAACAACACGATCTTTGAAGTTCATGTTATTTAAGTATAAGCCTGTAGCTGTAAGATTTGGTAAATCACTGAATAAATGCACAGCAATATTTCTATTCTGTTGCAATGTATCAATTGCGTTCATACGGTCAATCAAGCTTTGACGGTATTGTTTTAACTTTTCAATTTCTCTAATCTGTTCTTCTA
This sequence comes from Succinivibrionaceae bacterium WG-1, assembly GCA_000222855.1. Classification (GTDB taxonomy): domain Bacteria; phylum Pseudomonadota; class Gammaproteobacteria; order Enterobacterales; family Succinivibrionaceae; genus WG-1. The sequence goes on from GL995222.1 coordinate 358,688, forward strand.
CTTTCTTAATTTCAGTAGTTAAGAATTGATTCTTACTTGTTTGAGCATCTTTTAAACCTTCAAAAGTAAAGTATGCAGCTGCACAAACAAGAGCACCTAAAATTGCAGAGAAGATTAAATAGTTAATAAAAGTTTTCTTTTGACGAGCAATTAATTCTTGACGCCAATCAAGTAAGTTTATATTGGACATGGTTCAAAACTCCTCAATGCTAAGCCTAAGGCAGTCATATATTTAAGACCATCTTCAACCTTAGAACCAGGTTTCATTACCTTACTCATGTCTGGGAATATAACCTTCTTTTGTTGGAAACTACGAAGTTGAGTTTGTAATCTCTTAAGAAGAGCGCCACCACCAGTTACAATAACTGTGTCAATGTCTCTTTGTCCCATCATTAAACGTTCAGCGTTACGAATTACTGAGTTAACATAAGCATCTTCAATTGGTTTATTTGCTTCAGGGATACGATCTTCAATCTTCATCTTTTCAGCAGATTCGAGATCCATGCCTGTTGCCATTGAAAGATTTTCTGTTAATTGATTACCGCCAGAAGGCACAACGCGGTGATATGAAACTTCAAAATCTTCATCTAATACTGCAAATGACAGACTTTGAGCGCCGATATCAAGTAAAGCCACGTGTTTACTTGCCTTGAGCACTGATTCGCCAACCACATCACGAACTGCACGAGCTAAAGCATGAATTGACACATCCATAACCTTAACTTGAACGTTCATATTCGAGAATGTTGCTACACGATCATTAACAAGATCAGAACTTACAACACTGATAAGAACCTTATTCTTATCTCCTTCTTGCTGTAGAATTTCGTAGTCATAAATTCTATCGCCAGATAGAATATTATCTACTTCTTCTTCTACCGCCTTCTGAAGAGCTGAATCGCTAAGTTTAGCGTCTAGTTCTATAATCTTGGTTGTAGGTCTAGTTCCAGAAACAGATGTTGCTACAAACTTAGGTTTGACGTTGAAAGACTTAAAAAGCTCACGTAAGGTAAGTTCTAGCTTGCCCAAATCTTTGATTTGACCATCTTCGATAACACCTGCAGGTGTAGGTATATCATAAGCTTGTGTAGTATACTTACCACGTCTACCCGAGATAGCAACTGCCTTTATTGATTGGCTACCTAAATCCACCCCTACGAGTGAATAAGTAATGCCTTTGGTTTTCATTCCAGCCATAATTGAATTGCATCCGTGCTGATTAAAATTATATTAGTTACTATATATTATCTTTTATAGCTAACTAAGATCTATAAAAAACGATTATGTACTATTCTCTATTTTGAAGTAGATAACAATTTGTTATATAATTAGTCAAATTTTGTTAATTTTTTATTAGGGATAATTGGATATTCCATGATCTTTATTTGGCTTAGAAGAATTATTTGGTTTATGCTACTTTTATGTAGCCTTGGAACCTTTGCAGGATGCGTTTACTATTACCATGTACAAAGTAGTTTACCAGACGTGGCATCCTTGAGAAACACTACGTTTGAAACACCTTTACAGATATATACAAAAGACAATAAACTAATAGCTGAATTTGGTGAACATCGTAGAATACCTAAAGAAATAAAAGATATTCCTGAAAAATTAAGAAATGCTTTTTTAGCAATTGAAGACTCAAGATTTTACCAACACTTTGGTATTGACCCTGTTGGTATTATTCGTGCTGCATCTGTTTCGGTTACCACTGGAAGAAAAGCGCAAGGTGCAAGTACAATTACACAACAGGTTGCAAGAAACTTTTTCTTATCTAATGAAAAAACATATACTAGAAAGATCAAAGAAATTTTTCTATCTTGGAAAATAGAGCAAACATTAACTAAAGATGAAATCTTTGAATTATACCTAAATAAAATAGCATTAGGACATCATGCTTATGGTGTTGCAGCTGCAGCGTATGTTTATTTTGGGAAAACTCTTGAAGAACTAACTTTAGGTGAAGCAGCAATTATTGCAGGTTTACCAAAAGCTCCATCAAATCTAAACCCTATTACCAATCCTAAAAGAGCCAAAGAAAGAAGACACTTAGTACTCTCAAGAATGCTTGAACTTGGTATGATATCTAAAGAAGAATTCCAAGAAGCAGATGAAGAAGAAATTGTTGCATCATATCATGTTGCTAATATTGAAGCATATGCGCCATATGTTGCGGAATCTGTAAGATTAAAACTGGAAGAGTTATATGGTCCTGAAATTTATACAGCAGGATATAAAGTATATACAACCATTGATTCTAAACTTCAAGATACCGCAAATTCAGCAGTAAACAATGGTATTACAGATTATGATATGAGACATGGTTTTAGAAGACCTGAAAACATTCTAAAAGATGACTCCCCTATTTCTTTAGAAAATGAAGAAGAATTAGCTTTAATTTTAAAGAAACGTAAAAACTTTGAAAATATTACACCTGCAATTGTTACAGCTATAAATGCTAAAGAAAACTCTGCCTCAATATATTTAAAGAATAAATCTCATGCTCAGATTGCTTGGCAAGATATGAAATGGGCTCGTAGCTATAAGACTGATTCATATCAAGGAGCTTTTCCTAAAAAAGTAACTGAAGTTTTAAAACCAGGTGATTTAATTTACGTTACAAAATTATCAGATACAAACTACGCTTTAAGACAAGTACCACAAGTGCAAAGTTCATTAATATCAATTGATGTTAATAATGGTGCTATTCTAGCGATGGTTGGTGGCTATAGCTTTTTACAAAGTAAATTTAACCGTGTAGAACAAGCAAAACGCCAAGTTGGTTCTAACATAAAACCTTTCTTATATTCAGCAGCACTTGCTGATGGTTATACTTTAGGTAGTGAAATGTTAGACGACAGAATTACCATTTGGAATGCTGGTAGTCGCAAATTCTGGTCACCTAAAAATTCCCCTAATAGATACGAAGGTCCAATGACTTTAAGAGAAGCTCTTGCAAAGTCTAAAAACGTTGTTTCTGTACGTTTAATTAGATCTATAGGAGTAAATAAATTTGTTAAACATTTTGAAAAGTTTGGTTTCCATGTTGGTAGATATCAAAAAAATGACTCTATCGCTTTAGGTGCTTACGAAGTAAAACCTATTGACTTAGTAACTGGATATGCTGCTTTTGCAAATGGTGGTTTTAAAGTTGAGCCATTTATTATTAACCTCATCAAAATCTCAACTAATAACGACGAAGAAGATAGAACAGTTTTTGAAGCAACTCCTGCGATAGCATGTCCTGATTGCGAAAATACGGTTGAAGACTCTATTGAGTTAACTTCTACTACCCCAACAGACAATGACAACAGTATGGTTAAATTAGCAACCATTGACTCTATTGAAGGTTCACCAAATAACAATACTAAAAATATTGCTCCACAAATTATTACTCATGCTAATTCGTTCTTAACCTCAAGTGCATTAAGTAGTGTAATCTTTGGTGGTATTGGCCCACGTGGTAGATATTGGGGTACAGGCGGTAAAGCAACCGAATTAAAACGCTCAGATATTTCAGGTAAAACTGGTACAACTAACGAAAGCCGTGATGCTTGGTTCTCTGGTTTTAATGCCAATATAGCTACAACTGTTTGGGTTGGTTTTGATAATTTCTCAAGACCACTTGGACGTTCAGAATCAGGTGGTAAGGCAGCTTTACCGATTTGGATAAACTATATGAAAGTAGCTTTACAAGATATGCCTAATTCCCCAGTACTACCAGATGAAACAATTATTAAATCTGATGTATTAGGATATTCAGAATACTTTATCAAAGGTTCTCAAGATAAAGTTAGAAGAATATTCCAAGAAGCAGGCGACTTTAGTGTAGAACAACAACAAAAAGAAGAATCTGTTGAGGATTTATTCTAATAAACAAAGGTGAATACACTAATGCTTTGTTTAGTTTTAATTTAATTTGTTTTGTTTGATTTTAATATTATTTAATTTAACGCTTAAAATTAGAGATTAAATTATTTTATAAATTTGACAATAACAATAAAAAGAGCATGTCATCTTTCAAGATGACATGCTCTTATCTTTTTATTTTAAGTAGTTATTAAACTATTTTGAACTTTGAACATTTTTTAGTTTTTGCTTATATTTTCCTTGTTTTAATTCTTCAATAAATTTAGGAAGTTCAATATTCTTTAAAGGTTTGGAGAAATAGAATCCTTGAATAGTATCAACCCCTTTTGAAAATAGATACTGCAGTTCATCAAATGTTTCTACACCTTCTGCAATTATTGCTAAATTGAATGAATGAGCAAGTTGCACAATAGCGTTCACTATTTGTTGTTTTTCAGAGCTATTCTTAATATCTGTTACAAAACTTCTATCAATCTTCATAATATCAAGAGGGAAACTACTTAAATATCCAAGATTAGAATATCCTGTACCAAAATCATCAACGCTTATTGTCACCCCAAATTCGCGTAATTTCTTAAAATCTTCTTTAGTTGAATTTGAACGAGACATCAACATTCGCTCTGTAACTTCAAGTTCAAGTTTATTAGGTGGATAATTAAACTCTTCTAAAAGAGAGATTATTCTCTTTAAAAAATCAGGCTTATTAATCTGTTTTACGCTTAGGTTTATCGCCATAGAACTCATTTCGCCATTATTCTGTTTAGCCCATTCTATATTTTGTAATAATGCTTCACGTAATACCCAATTACCAATATCTATTATTAAATCTGACTGTTCTGCAACAGGGATAAATTCAGCAGGTGATACAAAACCTAATTCCGCACTATCCCAACGTAACAAGGCTTCCATACCAATCATTCTAGAACCATCTGCTGAAACCTTTGGTTGATAGCACAAATATAATTCTTTATGAGCTATAGCTTCTTTTAAATGTGTTTCAATATTGATTCGTCTGATATTAGATTCACCTATTTCATCATTGTATAAAACGATAGAATTTCTACCATGAGACTTAGCATAGAATAAAGCCATATCAGCGTAACGTACCAATCCTTCATAATCTTTACTATTATTAGGATAAACACTTACACCCATGCTGCATTCAACAGTAAACTCACTATCATATACATTATGACTTTTTAATAAAATTTCTTTAATATCATTAGTGTAGCTTGAAATTATTTTTTCATCTTTAATTTTATAAATTACAAGAATAAATTCATCACCACCAAAACGACCTACTAAAATATTCTTATCAGAAGCGTAACGTTTTAAACGTTCCGCCATACTCTTAAGTAATTCGTCCCCTACCACATGACCATGAAGATCATTTAAATCCTTAAAATTATCTATATCTAACAGTACAACAGCTAATTTATAGCCAAACTCATCACATTCAGAGATTAGTTTAGTAGCTTCAACAGATAATGATAAACGATTAGCGGTACCTGTTAAGTAGTCATTATGTATAAGATTGTGTAATGATGTTTCACTTTTCTTGATTGGAGTAATATTAAAAGCAACGCCACCTAAACCATAAACATTATTTTGACTATCTAATAGTGGAAATTTTACTGTATCAAACCAAAGTCCCGCCTTATCATTTTCTTTATATCGATAAACTTTTTTAGATTCCAATACATATTCATCATCACGTATATAGTTTTTTACTAATTTCTTTGGCGCTATATCTAAGTCTGTTAAACCTAAGATTTGTTCCTTAGTTCGATCAAACATCATGCAATAATATTTGTTTACCCAAGTGAAACGAAGTTTCTTATCTTTAAACCAAATAGGAGTTTGCATCAGATCGCAAAGGGTTTTAAACTCAGAAAGTTCTCGTGATAATGCTAAATTACGTCTAACGTACTTTGTTATTACAAATGATAACACTGTAATAGCAAGCACCAATAAGACTATTATAATTACGCATGCAAGAATACTCATAAATACACCTAAAAAAGTATTTCTTTATTTATGTCATAAACAATAAATTATTGTTCAAAATGTTATTGTAATAAGACCTTATTATTAACCTATAAAAGATTCACAACAAAAACATATACTAACTTTATTTTACAAATAATGTATTGATATATCTAGCAACGCCCTTAATCCTTGTTTTAAAAGTGTTCACCGTTCAAATTTTGCTCACTCAATCAAACATCTAATTATTTAAAATCAAAGAACTTTATAATTTTTTCAAAATAAAAAAAGGTGAGAATTTTCATTCTCACCTTTAAAGGGATAAATTAAATTATTTTACATTAAGCGATGATTACATCATACCGCCCATGCCACCCATGCCCATATCAGGAGCACCAGCTGGAGCATCTTTCTTTGGAAGGTCTGTAATCATACATTCAGTTGTAATCATTAAACCAGCAATAGAAGCTGCATATTGTAAAGCACTTCTTGTTACCTTAGTTGGGTCAAGAATACCCATTTCTAACATATCACCGTATTCGCCAGTTGCAGCATTAAAGCCATAGCTACCTTCGCCTGACTTAACAGCATTAGCAACAACAGATGGTTCATCACCTGCATTTGCACAGATTTGACGTAATGGAGCTTCCATTGCTCTTAATGCAACACGAATACCAACGTTTTGGTCTTCGTTGTCACCCTTAAGGTCTGCAATCTTAGCAGCAACACGTACTAATGCAACACCACCACCTGCAACAACACCTTCTTCAACAGCAGCACGAGTTGCGTGAAGAGCATCATCAACACGGTCTTTCTTTTCTTTCATTTCAACTTCAGTTGCGCCACCAACCTTAATAACAGCTACGCCACCAGCAAGTTTAGCAACACGTTCTTGTAATTTTTCTTTATCGTATTCTGAAGTAGAAGTAGCGATCTGTTGACGAATTTGTTCAACACGACCAGAGATAGCTTCTTTTTCACCGTAACCATCGATGATTGTAGTGTTGTCCTTAGAAATAACAACACGCTTTGCTCTACCTAATTCATTGATTGTAGCTTCTTCAAGCTTCATACCAACGTCTTCAGAAATTACAGTACCATTTGTAAGGATTGCGATATCTTGTAACATTGCCTTGCAACGGTCACCAAAGCCAGGAGCTTTAACAGCAGCAACCTTAACAATACCACGAATATTGTTAACAACTAAAGTTGCTAAAGGTTCGCTTTCAACGTTTTCAGCAATAACAAGTAAAGGCTTACCAGCTTTAGCAACTGCTTCAAGTACAGGAACTAAATCACGGATGTTAGCAATCTTCTTATCACATAAAAGAATGTATGGATCTTCAAATTCAACAGTTGCATTATCACTCTTATTGATGAAATATGGAGATAAGTAACCACGGTCAAATTGCATACCTTCAACTAAATCTAACTTATCTTCAAAGCCTGTACCATCTTCAACAGTGATAACACCATCACGACCAACCTTTTCCATTGCTTCAGCAATTAAGTTACCAACAGTAGCATCAGAGTTAGCAGAAATTGTACCTACTTGAGCAATAGCCTTAGAATCAGCGCAATCAACAGAAATGTTCTTTAATTCAGCAACAGCTGCAGTAACAGCCTTATCGATACCACGCTTTAAATCCATTGGATTCATACCTGCTGCAACTGATTTTAAACCTTCAGTTACAATTGCTTGTGCAAGAACTGTAGCAGTAGTAGTACCGTCGCCAGCTGCATCATTAGCCTTTGATGCAACTTCTTTAACCATTTGTGCACCCATATTTTGGAACTTGTCTTCAAGTTCAATTTCTTTAGCAACAGATACACCGTCCTTAGTGATTGTAGGAGCACCGTAAGTCTTATCTAAAACTACGTTACGACCCTTAGGACCTAAAGTTACTTTAACAGCGTTAGCTAAAATATTAACGCCTTCTAACATCTTAACGCGAGCGTCATTACCAAAAACAACATCTTTTGCTGACATTTTATTTCCTATTCAAATCTATAAACGTTATCAGAAAAAT
>GL995222.1:366790-381552 GCA_000222855.1 Succinivibrionaceae bacterium WG-1
CTATAAACGTTATCAGAAAAATCGAAAACGTTTAATTTAAAAATTCCAAATTTTCCAAGTTTAAAAACGAGCGATTAGTCTTCAACAACTGCTAAAATATCATTTTCAGAAAGAATTAATACATCTTCACCGTCTAGCTTTTCTTGTTTAGTAGCATAACCTTCGTTGAAAATAACCTTATCGCCAACCTTAACAGCCATTGGTTTAACTTGACCATTGTCAAGAACACGGCCTGTACCTACAGCAATAACTTCACCACGAGTAGACTTGCTAACTGCAGTACCTGTTAAAACGATACCACCTGCAGATTTAGCTTCAGCTTCTGTACGTTTAACAATAACACGATCATGTAATGGACGAATAGACATTTTATAAACTCCAATCCTAAATCTTCGTTAATTAGGATACTAAAAAATAATTCAAAAATAAGGTTAGCCTAATAATCAGTAAAATTTCAATTTTATAATTTAAATACCAATTATTATCTATCTAGAAATATAAATGGGGATTGAATTGCATAATTCAACCCCCAAAAATATATTTTTTAATTTTTTTATTTTTACTTTGGTTTAAAGCCATCTTTAGATTCTTCTAAGTCAATAATACTAGTATCATTTTCATCAAAATCAAAAGCTGATTTTTTAGATGATTTATTCTCAAAATAATCTGATGTGGCAGATTGTTTTCCCATTCCACCTTGCTGCATTTGTTCAAACATCTTTTGCAAATCAGCCATATCACCAAAAGGAGACTGCATTCCATTCATGTCAAATGGATTCATTTGAGCTCCAAATGGATTTAATGATTTCCCAAATAATTTGCCAAAGATTTTTCCAAAAATACTAGCAAAAACAGTAAGAACTCCAGGAATCAATAAAAGCAATCCTAAAACTCCAGTTAAAAATCCAGGAATCATTAATAAAATTGCAGCTAATAACTTACTTTTGGTATAACCTTTTGTTGTTAAAAATAACAATGTTGGATTTTGGCCTTTTGCTGTCAGTTTATATAATGAGGTGCCAAACATTGACAAAATTATTAGCATCAATACTGTTTCTACAAAACCAATATGAACTATCGCGAGATAACATAAATATATTTCTACTGCTATAAATAAAAATAAAAGTAGTGAAATTATTTTTTCATTGTTTTATCCCCTTATTAAAAATCTTTTTAGTTTATAATACCAATATCACAGAAAAATTTTAATAAAAAGATATTGTTATCTTTATTTTTTTGCATATTTTATGTTTGATTACTGATTAGATTTAGAAAAAATCCAATTAGTGTATGCTAGTTTTTAGTTCTTAATTAAAGTTTTGCAAATATCAAACTACTATTTAATTAGGAAACCAAAAGAAATAACTATAAACACTTAACAACATTCTGAAGATAATAATAAAATTAGTGTTTCTCTAAAATCCAAATTCTATAAATCAAGCATCAAACATTCACTAATAAAAACTGGACTATAAGCAATAATGAAGAAATGTTTTATGAAAAATTTAGCTCTTGTTTTTAATGATAGAATAAATGCAGTAAAAACTATCAATGTTTTTACTGTAAGAAATTTTAAATTATTTAATCTATTTAGATTTTTCGAAATCCTAATATTTAGTTTTATCGCAATCGGATGCTTAATTGACAACACTTTTGCTGCAGAAGACAAATTCTTAACTGTGGATAAAGCTTTTGTACCATCCATAGAGCAGCACGAACAAGATATCAAGATTTCTTTTAAAATCGCTCCTAAATACTATCTTTATGAGGAAATTTTTGAGATAACAGCAGAAAACTCAGAAATAACTAATATTGAAATTCCTCACGGCACGCTACATGATGACGAATATATGGGGCCATCTCATATATTTACAGACACAGTCCAAATTACTGCAAAAGTTATAAAAACTTCATATTTCCCAAAAATAAAAGTAAAGTTTCAGGGATGTACCGAGGGTCTATGCTATCCCCCTACTATTAAAACTTTTAATTTGAAAAAAATTAATAACAATAATGGTAGTGAAAATCTTAGTAACCCAAGTTCTGACAACTTAGCAAACAATGTTGTTACAAAAGATTTAACCAATCGCTCAAACCAAAACACTATAAGCTATATTGATAATCAAATAGATAATAATAATTTCAATGTAAATGCTAGCAGTAATTCTATCTATAAAGATTTAAAAGACAGAAATTTATTTTATAGCATTTTAATATTTTTTGGTTTTGGGATTTTACTAAGTCTTACTCCTTGTATGTTCCCAATGTATCCAATTTGGAGTTCTATAATCTTAGGTGGTAAACAAAAGACTGTAAAAACCACAGCAATTTACTCAATACTATATTCACAAGGTATTGCTATCACTTATATGATTGTAGGATTTGTAATTGCTTATTTAGGAGCGCAATTCCATGCATTTGTGCAACAACCAATAGTGTTATCACTAATAAGTATTATTTTTTTAGTCTTAGCGCTTTCTATGTTTGGTTGTTTTAATATTACCATTCCAAGTAAAATTCAAAATTTATTAGAACAAAAATCATACAACTTAAAAGGTGGTACCTATATAGGTGTATTTCTAATGGGCGCACTGAGCGCAATTATTGCGTCTCCTTGCACTACAGCACCTTTAGCAGGAGCTTTATTATTTATAGCTCAAGATGGAGTAATCGTAAAAGGAGGTATGTTCCTATATATATTGGCAATAGGTATGTCAGTACCTCTATTTATAATCGCCTTTGTTGGTCAAAAATTTCTACCCAAAAATGGCGCTTGGATGGAAACTGTAAAAGTATTATGTGGCTTCATAATGCTCTTTGTTCCAGTATTATTACTAGAACCGTATCTTCCAAAATTAGTAACAACTTTAATATACTTAATTTTAATTACAGCAATTTTAATATACTTAGCTTTTGCAATCAGTAGAGCCTTAAAACAACGTCCATACTTTTCAAATAAATTAAAAACTATCGTTGTTATACATTATTTAGTTCTTGCAGTTGTTACTATTTCTGCAGTGACTTTGGGATATCAAGCATTTTATGATTCCGAAGAACAAACTCTTAGTTATAAAGAAATGTTTAAAACAATAAATAACATTTCAGAATTAAAACAAGAAATTACCAAATCAAATTTAGTGCTAGTAGATCTTAGAGCTAATTGGTGCCGTGAATGTATTCATTATGAAAAGACTACCTTTAGTGATAAAAAGGTACAGGACTATTTAAAACAATATTCATTAGTAATGAGTGATGTAACTGACTCTGATGCACCTTCACAAAATATCTTGCTTGAATACAATATCAAAGGCGTTCCCGCTATCTTAGTATTCAAAGAGCAAAAGCTTATCCATGTAATAACAGGTTACTTAAATGCAGAAGAATTTATCTCAGAACTAAATAATCTTACTAAGAACTAAAAAAACTTCGAAGAAGTTTTTATTGGAACTTTGTTTAAAAATTAAAAAGACCTAAGTTCAAAAAACTTAGGTCTCTTTATTATAAATAGCTAAAAACTAAATATTATTTAGCAGCTTTTTCTGCATCAGCAGGAGCAGCTTCTGCTGCAGGAGCTGGAGTTGTGATATCAAGTAATTCAACATCAAATACTAATACTGAGTTTGCTGGAATTTTTGCCATAGCATGATCACCATAACCTAATTCAGCAGGAATGTATAGTGTAGCCTTAGAACCAACCTTTAATAATTGGAAAGCTTCTTGCCAACCCTTTACAACTTGATTTAAGAAGAATTCAACAGGTTCTGATGACTTATCAAATTCAGTACCGTCAATTAAAGAACCTTTATATGTAACCTTAATACGGTCAGAAGCTGTAGGAGTTGCACCTGTACCTTCTTGAGTAATCTTGTATTGTAAACCTGATTCAGTAGTAATAACGCCTTCTGCAGTCTTATTCTTAGCTAAGAATTCATCGCCTTTTGCCTTATTAGCAGCAGCTTCAGCCTTCATCTTTTCAATAGCTTTAGTACGAGCTTGTTGATCTAATTCTTTTAAGACGTTTTGAGCATCTTCAAGATTAATTTGTGGCTTACCTTCTAAAGCTGCAACGAAAGCACTAACTAATAAATCCTTATCAACACCAAGATCTAAGTTGTTTAATTCAACCATACCTTGAGCTAAGTTTTCGCCATACATAGTGCCTAAAGCAACAGATGACTTCTGAGCAAAAGTATAGTTTTCAGTATTTACAGGCTTGTTTTCTGCAGCTGGAGCTTTAGTTGAATCTTCTACACATGCAACACCACCAATTAAAGATGAAGCAAGAACAACAGAAAGTGCTAATTTTTTTAACATTTTTATTCCCATGTTTCTATATTAAATAATTATTTTAAATTTTTATTAAAATGAAACATCAACAATTAAAAACAATATCATACGTCTTTTAATTGCTAAATTTTTCATCTTAAATCTGCATCCATTATACTCGCACACTGAATTTAGTAGTACATCATTTTTTAATGAATGCATTTTCTAAAGAATTTCATTAAATTTTAAATCTAAAATTGAACTAAAATTCTCTAAATATAATTTGAACTAATCAAATAGACATTAGATAATCAATTTAGTTCAAAGAAAAACTCATCAACACTAGTCTAAATATTTCGAGATTTATCAAATTGTGTAAAATTTAAATTAAATAAATTTGTTAGTCTAAAATTGTTAATAATTTTTTGATATAGTGCACAAAAAAGCACCATATTAGCCGTAATAATATCAAAGTATTAAGTTAAATACTAACTATCTTTTTTTGATAATATATTCACTAAAATTTTAAACAACTATGGCAATCTAAACTTTGACAGCCTAATCCTAAGTTATCCACAGTTAAATATTTTCTCAATTAGCTAGTTTTATAGCTAAATAACTTTGAATGCATTACTATAATTTAATTTTCATTGAGAATTAAGATAATTCATTTAAAATACATAAGCATATAATACAAAGCTAATTTGATAGAAAATCAAAAGCAAATACTAAATAATTACTATTAACCTCTCATAAAAAAGATTAAATCATGGATAAAGAATTAGAAGAAATAATCAACAACTTAGAATCAAAAATTGCGTTCTTAGAATACAATCAAGATAAACTTTCAGAAGAAGTAAGCCTTCTTAGAGATATAAATTACAAACAACAGATTCAACTAAAATATTTAGCAGAAAAATTAAAAGCGGCCGAATTTAGTAATGTAGCTTCAAAAAGTGAAGAAACTCCACCACCTCATTACTAAATTACCAATATTCAAACTTTCTAATAATTAAACAGACTTAAACGCTGTAAATTCTTTAATTTCACCATCAAATACTAAAGCAATGCGTAAAAGTTCTGTTTTTAAGGACGGGTATAACAATAATCACGTTCTCTTATTGAGAAATCGCTTGATTAAGTTTGACTTCAATTTCACATTTATCTTTAGCAAATTTTAGTTCTATAACTATACGACGCTTAAAATAAGCTTTTACTAAATAAGCTTAGCTTGAACTTATTTTTATTCGAGCCCATAAAATATAGGTTCAAATCAGATTATTAACATAATCCTAAGTTGAAACAATACAATACCAAACAAAATCAAAACTTAACATGTTAAAAATGCGAAAAACCTTGTCCTTGCATTAACATATAATCATTATTATTTTTTAACACTATTCTTGTTTTCAAATTTTGTTCATCTATATTTTTATCACTAGGAGTAATTGAAGATAATTTATTATTTACTTGTAAACCTTTTAATTGCTCATTACTAATTATTTCACCTACCCTAAATATCTCAACTCCATTATCTTTTAGTACTTGGAAACCTAATGCTGAAATGGTAAAACAAAGTTCATAATCATCTCCCCCATTTAAAACAAGCTTCATTTGTTCGTTTAAAGGTAGATTACCAATTACATTCTCTTTAGGAATTAAATTCCAATCTAAAATAGCAGAAACATCTGAATTTAATAAAATATGATTTAAATCCCCAAGTAAACCATCAGATAAATCTAAGGCACATTTGCAATTTGCCGCAATTAAATGAGAAACCAAATCTAATCTTGGTTGTGGATAATCAAGTTTTTGGTCAAATACATCTACCGCAAAATCTTTAGCTAACAAATAATCATTTAAATTTTTATACTTATATCTTTCTCGTACAGCCAAGGCGGCGCTTCCTAAAGTTCCTGATACACAGATATAATCTCCAACTTTGGCATTATTTCTTTTAAATTCAGAACCTTTAGTTATTTCTCCAAAAACTGTAATTGTTATTGATAGATTGCCTTTGGTAGTATCACCACCTATAAGTGGAACTTGCCATTTTGAAGCAAGATTTTTTAAACCTAATGAAAAATCTTTTAAAAATTCTTCATCAAAACTAGGCATAGTAATAGCTAGAGTATAACCTAGAGGTTTGGCTCCCATTGCCGCTAAATCAGATAAATTCACAGCTAAGGCCTTATGAGCAATGGCTTCAGCAGGTGTTCCTTTAAAAAAATGAGTTCCTTCAACAAAGGTATCTGTTGATATAGCCATGTAACAATTGGGTTTTAGAGTTAATAACGCACAATCATCACCTATTCCTAAAGCCACAGTAGATGAATCATGATTTTCATTAACCTGCTTATTACTTAATTTCCCCGAGTCCACAAAATACTCTTTGTATAAATTACTTGTGGATAAAGAATTAGAACAAGCTGTTGCCAAATTACTATTCACATTATCAACAGCATCTTCTAAATCATTATTTGATTTACCTACACCTATTTGTGATAGTTCAGAAAAATACTTTTTTATAATATTAAATTCATTCATGATGATTTATTTTTAAATTATATTTAGATAGTCAATGAAACACACTAAAAAACAATAAATTATTTTAAAGGATCCTCGTTAATCTTTTTGGAAGTAGATATTTGACTATTGTCAGATTCATTAAAGCGCTCATTAAAAATAGAATTCTTATTATTTGAATATTTTGTTTCAACAGAAAATAAGTCTAGAATTAAATCGTAAATTTTATCATTTATCCACACCATATCTTTATTATTAAGAGCATTTTTCATTTTTTGTGGATATTTTTTTATAAAATTTTTACTAGCAAAAAATAATAAAGGAATACGAGTTTTACTAAATTTAAATTTATTTATATTATGTCCTGGTTCTGTTGGATCTTCCCCGTGATCCGAAAAATAAACCATTCCCATGAAATTTGGTAATGTTGATACGCGATCATAGATAGTATTTATAATTTCATCATTATATGAGGTAGCTACTAAATAATTTTTTACATTTTCAAGTTCATCCTCTGTTATAACTTTCTTTTCCTCTAATCTTATAACTTCTTTTTTTTCATTTTCACTCAATTCTCTAGGAAATTTTTTTTCATATCCCTGTGGAAATCTTAATAAATACTTACTATGACTACCAAATAAATGAATAATTAATAACTTACTTTTTTACTTACATCAAATGAATTAGCCTGAATATGTTCATTTAGGAGTGGTATAATTACTTCCCCGTCTGGTTTATTATCGAAAGAACCATGATAAATTTTTGCCCCATGTTCAGTCACCACACTTTCGTTAGCCATTAAGCTAATCCAATTATCGAATGTTCCTATTTCATGTTGATTACTCAGCCAATAGGTATCAATGCCAACACGTTTTAAAGTTGTAACAAGATTATGTTTATAATCAAATTTTGAAACATCAGCATTTATATTATCTGCTACAACTGTAGGTGTAAAAGCAAAACCTATAGCTTGCAGAGTGTGAGTAAAAGAGGAATAAGCATTTGTAAAATTTATTACATTGTTATCTGTATTATCAATAATATTCTGTAAATTAGGAGAAGTGTTAAACATAGAGTTATAAATTCCCATATAATCTCTAGCTTGAGATTCTCCAATAACTAAAACATAAAGTTCATTTTCATCAACATTCAACCTCGATGCATAATTTAGTTCTGTTTTATCATAAAAAGAATTTTCTGCTTTAATTTTTTGAAATTCGTATGTTAAAGATTTGAATTCATCTCTTG
Source organism: Succinivibrionaceae bacterium WG-1 (assembly GCA_000222855.1). GTDB lineage: Bacteria > Pseudomonadota > Gammaproteobacteria > Enterobacterales > Succinivibrionaceae > WG-1. Next base: position 374,831 of record GL995222.1, read on the forward strand.
CAATAATATAACTTTCATATAAAGAAGAATTAAATATATTTACTGAAACTAAAACAACACTTATAAAAAAAACAACAAACTTGAAATAAACCGAATCAGACCTTGCAATTTTTTTTCTTTTAGTGACTAACAAAAAAATAGAAACTATAAAAATACAAATGATAATAGTAAAAATAAAAACTAATATAGTTCCAAAGAAATTTATATTAGGAATAACATTTGATGTAAAAAACTCTATGGATTCTTGCTTATTTGATTGAAAAACTGCAATCCAATCATAGCTATTTATCTTATGACAACATGATTCTTCATAAAAATAACTTCTCAGTGCATATATTAGAGAAGTAAATAAAGCAATAATAAAAATCTCTATAAATATTACCAAACCATCTATAAATCTAAGATTATTTAAATTTAGTAAAGTTTTAAATACAGATTTTAGAATTGTACTAAAATTTAATTCTTTAATATTTTTATCAAAAATATTTATTTCTTCTTCATTTAAACCTTTGGAATCTATTTTTTTAGATATTTTCTCTAAATCTTTTGAAAACTTAGAATTTTCAACATGTTCGTTCTTATACTGAACAAATAATATGGTAGAAAACAAAACTAAAAATATTCCCAATGAAATACAAAAAGCACTAACAATATTGTCTGGAGTATAAATTTGTACAAAACTAAGTAACCAATTAGTTAATATTAAGGAATATATAATTATTAATAATACACTAGCCTTAACCATAATCATCGATAGTGTTATTATTTTTTTTCGTTATTACTTAATTTCATAATCAATTATCTTGTATTTTCTGCAAAAAATAAAAATTCACAAAAATTCAATTATTAACAGGAATGTAATTAGTTATCAACAAGTTTTACACAAGATACTAGCATATTTTGTGGTTAAATCTATTTTTCTGTTGGTAAATTTTTTATTAGACATTCATAAATTATATAAAAATAAAAAAGAGCTAGCCTATAAAATCTCAAAGTTTAATTTTTTAAATTAAAACCTATTTACAAAACAGAAATAAAAAAGAAGATTTTCAATGAAAATCTTCTCTTTTTAAAAATTTTAAAAGCAAATTTTGTTATAAAAACTAAATAAGAAGTAAAGAACTTATTACTAAGCTTTAGGTTCTTCGTCTTTAGTCATCTTTTTTACAACTTTATCAAGAACACCATTAACAAACTTATGACTATCTTGTGCAGCAAATTCCTTTGCAAGCATGATTGCTTCGTTAATAACTACTCGATATGGAACATCCTTCTTTTCTAAAAGTTCATATGTCGCCATACGTAGAATAGCTTTATCAACCATATCTAAATCAGATAAATCACGTGATAAGAATGGACTATACACATTATCAACTTCATCAATATGAGTAATAGTACCTAAAATTAAATCATGGAGATATTCTCTATCAGCATTACCAATTGGTTGATCTTCTAAGAATTGACTTTCAATAACAGATGGTAATTCTCTAGTAATTTGCCACTGATAAATTGCTTGCATAGCAAAATGACGTGCTTTATGTCTTTGACTAGGATTCATTTTTATTCGCTCTATTTTTTACTACATCTGCTTTAATACATTAATCATTTCTAAAGCTGCAGATGCGGCTTCAGCACCCTTATTACCAGCCTTTGAACCTGATCTTTGTACTGCTTGTTCAATATTTTCTGTTGTTAATACACCAAATGCAACAGGTACTTCACTTTGAAGCATAACTTGAGCTAAACCTTTTGAACTTTCGTTAGCTACAACTTCAAAATGGTATGTATCACCTCTAATTACACAACCTAATGCAATGATTGCATCAAACTTACCACTGTTCGCTGCTTTTTTAACAGCTAAAGGAATTTCAATTGCACCAGGAACACGAACTAAAGTGATATTTTCGTCTTTCACTTGACCAATACGATGTAATACATCTAAAGCACCTTCAACAAGATGTTCATTAATAAAGCTATTAAAACGAGATACAACAATAGCAATTTTTGCTTCTGGGGTAGCTAATACACCTTCAATAACTTGCATAAAAATCCTCAGCTTACAACTAACAAAATGATAAATATATTTTACTATGTAACTACAAAAAAATAAATGAATGGTTTATAACACGATCACATAAAACCATTTTCGCGTAAAATATCTGCACTTAAAGAGCTCTTATTGAGAACTTTTTTAGCAGATTTTTCACCTATACTGCCTTTTTTAAAAAGCAATATTTCATTATCTTTACCTTTGGCATCTGTTTCATTAAAAGTTAATAGTCTTTCAAGATATCTAGCTAAAACATCAACTTCTAAATTCACAATATCATCAACTTTCCACATATCTGCAATAGTTTGAGCATGTGTGTGTGGAATAAGAGTTAATCTAAAACTGTTATCCACAACTTCATTTACAGTTAAACTAATACCATCAACAGTAATTGAACCTTTAAAAGCAATATATTTACAGATATCAATCGGCGCTTCAATCCACACATCCATAACATCATCTTTCTTGGCAATGCTTTTAATCTTACCAATTCCATCAACATGACCTAACACCATATGTCCACCCATGTGAGTAGTAGGAGTTAATGCTTTTTCAAGGTTTAACTTAGTTCCAGATTTTAAATATTTAAAATTAGTACAAGAGATTGTTTCATGAGAAACATCTGCCTTAAAACCATTAGGAACAAGTCTAGTAACCGTTAAACAAACACCATTACAAGCTATAGAATCCCCTAATGCCACATCACTAAAATCAAAATCTCTTGCTTCAATTTCTAAAATAGCACCTTTACCATTAGTTGATAAACTTCTTAAAGTCCCTATTGATTCTACAATACCTGTAAACATTAAAAATTCCTAAACAAACAATATTATCTTTGTAGCTTCATCGAAGCTACAAAGATAAAAGTATAAATTTATAAAAATATGAAAATTTTTTGAATAGATATAGATTTTGAAGTATTAATTTAATCTATAGATTAATTTTACATCATTATTTATTGTTTCAACTGAAAATAATTGCATATTCTTAATATCTTGTAAAGATTCTTCTGTGCTGTAAGCAAATGCTTGCATCGCATCTTTACCTAATACCTTAGGAGCAATATAAGTAATAACTTCATTAACTAGATTTTGCTTAAATAGATTTCCTACAAAAGTTCCACCTGCTTCAACAAGTACACCTCTGATTTTTAATTTATGTAATTCAGAAAGTAATAATTTCATATCTATATGATTAGCATTCTCAGCATTTGATGGAATATACATGATAGAAATATTTTCATTAACATCTGTAGTATAAACATCGTTATCTTCAGAAAGTCTAACTAAAATAACTTTACTACCTGTTTTAAAAATATTTAAATTGTAATCTGTTACTCGAGCTTTACTATCAACAACAACTTTCAATGGTTGACGCAACAAATCTCTTGGACACGCTTCCATAACATCTCGAGGTAATTCATCATAACGTACATTTAAAGAAGGGTTATCAGCAAGAACTGTAGTTGCAGATGTTAAAATTGCCTGATTTAAAAGACGGAGTCTTTGTACATCTTTACGAGAATCAGTTGAAGTTATCCACTTGCTTTCACCACTTTTCATGGCAACTTTACCATCAAGTGACATGCCATATTTAACTGTCACATATGGTAAATTATGTTTCATAGCATATAAGAAACTCTTATTTAACTCTTGAGCTTCATTTTCAAGAACACCAACTTTTACTTCAATTCCTGCGTCTTCTAAAATTTTAATTCCTTTTCCTGCAACTAAAGGATTAGGATCTACCATAGCACAAACCACACGTTTAACCTTAGCTTCTACTAAAGCTTTAGCACAAGGTGGAGTTAATCCAAAGTGAGAACAAGGTTCTAGTGTTACATAAGCTGTTGCATCTGTTAAATCTCTACCACCAGAATTTCTGATAGCCCAAACTTCAGCATGTGGTGTACCTGCTTTTATATGGAAACCACTTCCTAAAACTTCGTTATCTTTTACGATTATGCAACCAACACAAGGATTAGGGGCTGCAGTATATAGACCATTTTTTGCAAGTTTTAAAGCTTGAGCAATATACTCTTTATCTATTTCATCTAAACTCTTTACTGCCATAATCACCCTCGCATAACCAACCTATAATATTGACAAAAGAAAAAACTAAAACATAATAGAAAAGACAACGTCAATATCAAAAAAAATAACAAAGCTACAGACAGTATAACATACCACATTTATACAAAAACTGTTACTTCGCAACAAAAGAAAAAAAACACTAATTTCTCACTAAAAAAAAACAAAATTAAAACATAAAATTTTGTTTAGCTATCAGACAAAGATATGTTTGATGTAATCTTAAAACCTATCAAGAATGAAAAACAAAAGTTCTTCTATGTTACCAAGACAGCGAGCAACCATAGCCCATATAATTCACCGCTTGCAGCAAACAACGATGTTAAAGCTTTTGAATATACAGATAAAGTGACTGCTGAATTTATTGAGAAATTAAAATAGAACAAGAAGTTAACCACGCAGTGTTCTCTCATGCCTCATTAGGTGTATTGCTACAATATCTTGAATTACCGACATACAAATATAATAAATTTAACACTAATCCTTTAGACTTAGAGAATCAAAGATATTAGCAAAGACGAACTTGTAGTTGGATACGACTACCAGAAACTTAACATAATATCTTATAAGTATAAAGGAACAGAAGGAGATATTATAATTTCAGGTAATAAATCAGAATTTGTTGACAAAGATAATTTGTCAGAGGAAGACCAACAAGATATTTTAGGATTTATTGCTACATTTAGAGACTAAATAAAAAACAAACGAAAAAACGCTAGTAATAAATGATATGTACCCTCTTTACTGGACAAAATAGTAAGGAGGGTATTTTTATGCGCTACAGTTATGAATTCAAACGAAAATGTGTTGAGATGTACAGAAAAGGGGTTCTTCCAGAACCTCCAAATGGTATATCGAGGGAGGTGTTCCGGACGTATGTTCGTAAATGGACGCGAATCGAAGAAGCTCAAGGGCAAGATGCATTAAGACACAAAGGAACAAATAAAGTATGGACACCAGAAGAAAAGTTATTTCTTGTTTCTAAAGTAATTGTAGGAGAATCAAATAAATCAGTTGCATTAAATGCTGGAATTGATGATGGTATATTGTATCAATGGGTACGCAATTACAAGATTTACGGTTATAATGGCCTTATATCCAAAAAGAAAGGTCGTAAACCAAAGAATCCTGATATGAAGAAAGTTGGAACAAGAAAGCCACCAAAGCCAAGTGAGTCTGAATACGAAGAATTGGTACGCTTAAGGGCTGAAAATGAATATATGAGAGCTGAAATCGAAGTAATAAAAAAAGAGATCGCCTTGAGAGAAGAAAAGGAAGCTGCGCGACTCAAGGCGAAAAAGCAGCAATCATCAAAGAACTTCGAGAAAACGGATATGAACTAAAACACCTCTTGCAGGCTATGCGTATGGCTAAGTCTACATATTACTTTGAAATCAATAAGGATGATCTTGTCGCAGAGCGAAACCGAGATATTCTCCAAGAGATAAAAAGAATATTCGAAGAAAATAAGAAAAGATATGGTGTCAGACGCGTACATCAAGAATTAGTAAATCGTGGATATAAAGTAAACCACAAACGTGTACAGCGGCTTATGCACGAAGTTGGATTGGCCGGCAAGCGCCCAAAAGAAAAATATCATTCTTATAAAGGAGAAGTTGGTAAGATTGCAGATAATATAATAAATAGAGATTTCAGCACAACTGCTCCATTGCAAAAGTGGACCACTGATGTATCTCAATTTAATTTTTCATGGGGAAAGTGTTATATTTCTCCAGTGTTAGATATGAATACAAACGAGATTATTTCGTATGATTTGTCCACTAGCCCTAATCTTGAACAGATATCAAGAATGCTTGATAAGGCTTTTGAAAAATTTCCAACTGTCGATGGCCTTATATTCCATTCCGATCAAGGTTGGCAGTATCAACATGCTTATTTCAGAAATGCTTTAAAAGAGCGTGGCATTATCCAATCCATGTCACGTAAAGGAAATTGCTACGATAATTGTATAATGGAGACATTCTTTGGAAGACTAAAAAATGAAATGTATTATGGCTATGAGAAAGATTATTCTTCTTTCGAAGAGTTTTCAAAAGCGGTTGATGAATATATAGATTATTATAACAACAAAAGAATTCAGGCAAAAACAAAATGGATGCCACCTGTGCAATACAGGGTAGCATCCATGTGTTCAGCCTAGTTCAAATATGTGTCCAGGATTCTGGGTACATATCATAAATATTACTAGCGTTTCTTTTAATAACTTTATACTAGATTAGCAAAGTTCGTTTGTAATGCAAGATGAAGATGGGTCACGTTGCCAATCGATAACACCGTTATCGGCATCTGCATTACCAAAGTGTGGAACTAAGATATAAGTAGAGCTGTTTAAGCCATTACCAGCAATAGCTGTTGCTGTAATAGTTCCATTTGTTACTGAGATATTATCTACATACTTAGTTTTGTAATCAGTAGGAACGCCTAATTTCCAACCGTCACCATTTGCAGCTTTTGCATTTGAACATGCAGTAGTACTAATTGTACCACCAGCAGAGAATGTACCAGTACCTTCAGCGAAGAAACATAATTCAACTTGCTTCTTAACACCGTCAACTGCTGTT
>GL995222.1:383266-386303 GCA_000222855.1 Succinivibrionaceae bacterium WG-1
TTAAATTTAAGAATTCAATAACAGTTCTAAAAAAAGCTCTAACTCCGTGAGCACAAATTTCCTTCTGATATTTTGGAGGAATGCATCTTAAAACATATTCACTGGCAGTTCTTTCTTTAATTTTTTTATCCATGGTTGAATTTTCTCGATAAGAATAGCAACATTATCAACTATAGGAACTTCAAAAGAATCGTAACATTTGGTTTTTATAGTGACATGTTTATCACCATGTTTATAATTTTGAATAACTCTAATTGTCTCTATTCTTCTAGTACAAAGAATAGAATGAATAACCCATAAAATGATGAAATTTTCATTATTTTCTTTTTCATTAAATTTAATCATGGCGTGCATAAATGCTCTGTAGCGTTTCATTGCTTCTACCATAGTCATAAATGATTCACATTTTAAAGCAGGGCGATGTTCTATATTAGTAATAGATTTGTAATCTAAAATGAAGCTATATAAATAGTCGTTATCTATATGTTGATGAGCATTTCCCCACCTAAATAATGTTTTTACACAATTAACATACAAGTAGTAGGTAGAACGTTTTATTTGTTTTATTGTTTCATCAAATGCATAAAAATCTTTTCTTTTTTGTACCCAATCTATTTTGTTAATTCCTATGTTTAATTCATCTTCTGTGAAGAAACAATGAATAGCTCGCTCGTAAAGTTTTATAGTATTTAGAGCTCTATTTTTATATTTTTTGTGAAGTTCTAAAAGTTCTAATACAGAAGTCTGTTCTTTGATTGTTGATAATCCCACGTTACAACTATATGAGCTGAAACCATTGGTAGTCTGTAATATTGAATTTTTACTGTAAATTTGCGTACTTTTAAAACCATCAAGAACAATTTGGAAACCTCTATCATTTATAGTATCTGATACTTTGGTTATGTCATTACACTCCTTTAAAGAATATTTATATAAGTATGGAGAAGATTTTTCAGAAAAAATAGAATTATCCATAATGCGAAAATTTAAAGAATTATCTAAAATTAAATGTTTTGAAGTATTTTTTTTATTTGGTTGTTCTATTGATTTTGAGATAAGTTCTTCTTTATCTGATAAAGAATCAAAAGTTTTATTTAAATTTAACGTTTTTACTTGGTTTTCAACGCTGTGGTCATTTTGGGGAAACATGCTATTTTTTCTTTGATTTGTCTTGGGTAATATTCCTTTTTATTGAAAATATCCTGATTTGTATTTCCTAAAGAGCTAATTTTTTCATTGTTACTTCCATTATCAAATAGATTAAAGCTATTCAATTGATTATTGCTAATTATCGCATTAGTGTTGTTTTTAATTTTTTAGTAAAAGTAATATTTTGTTTGAAAATAATTGAATTAGTTGATTCATTGTTAAATCTTTTAAATGTATTTAGCAAGAGATTACAAACACAACAATCTGAACAGAGAGAGTTAATACTACTAGATTCATAACATCCGTAATTTGATTTATATAACCCTAAATGAATAATCTGATTTAAATTACTATTTGAGTAGTTTTCTTCTTTTTTTATTGAATAGCTAGGTAAGTGTTCTAACTGTTTGTTAAATTGACTATTTAACGAACTTTCATTTGAATTCAATGAAGCTTGACTATTTTTATATGAACACAAAGATGAAAAGTTGTCATTAAAATCCAAATTCACAACTTTTTGAACATCCAAATTTGATGAATTAAAATTTAAATTTTTTATATTTTCACTTAGTGCAATATTATTTTTTTCTTCATTTTTTGAAATTAAAACTAATTTTTGAGAATTTTCAATGCAATATAAAAAATCGTCAAAGTTATAGATGTTTTCTTGAAGAAATTTAAGTAAATTCAAGGTGTTTTCAAAGGAATTTAATTTAAAAATAAATTGATTCATAAAATATTCTCATATCTAGAAATGATAACTAGTTCACTATTTTTTGTAAAAAGTAAAATAAGTGTTTGTATAATTTAAAAAATGGGTTATAATGACTACATGTTTTTCAGAGATATCTGATTAAACGTCAGATATTATTTTTTAATCAAACGGACTTGATTTATCAAGTAAGGGACTACTACTATGAAAAAGACTAAAGGTTTTACATTAATCGAATTAATGATTGTAATCGCAATCATCGGTATCTTAGCTGCTATCGCTCTTCCTGCATACGCTAAGTACATGGCTCGCGCTCGTTTCACTGAAGTTACAACTGCAGTTGACGGTGTTAAGAAGCAAGTTGAATTATGTTTCTTCGCTGAAGGTGCTGGTACTTTTGCAGCTAGCGGTATTATGACAAACACAGCATGTAAGAACTCTGCAAAAGGCGATGGTTGGAAGATTGGCAAAAAAACAGATTATAAGACAAAATTTGTTTCAACAATTACTGTCACAAATGGCAAGATTACTGCAAAAGCAGTTGCTTCAAAAGGTTTAGCTAGCGCAGAATATATTATTGTTCCATATTTTGGTTCTGCTGATAATGGTGTTATCAATTGGAAACGTGATGATACATCTTCTTGTATTGCCAAAGAAGTGTGCTAATCATTATTTAGCTTAACTAATTACGATAAAAACGAAGGGTGTGTTCATATCCTTCGTTTTTGTTTTTACTAAGAGTAACTTACCAAAATTATCGTTCTCTAACTTATTACTTTCTAAAAATATAATGCCTAAATATTTAATTAAATTTGCCATTCTTCTCTTTACTTTTATTATAGGTTCATGCGTTTATTTCAGTACTTTAAATGAAGTTATTAAGGAAGTTGACGGCTCCAACAAATTAAAATTTGCTTTTACATATATAGAAAAAGAAGCTGATTTAACCATTTCTGCATATGATGAAAATGGAACAAAAGCTGTAGATACCAAAAAGTATTTCAATATTGAGTCACATAATAGCCCAAATGAAAATGGTAATCTTTTTTTATAGATACAGCTGAATTGTATATTCCAATATTGGCTTCTCACAGAATTGAATTTACTTTTTCTGGTAAAGATAATCTTGTATTATTAAAAAATATTGCTATAAACAATAGAGATATTAATATCCAT
>GL995222.1:386671-389186 GCA_000222855.1 Succinivibrionaceae bacterium WG-1
GATATTAATATCCATGATTTTATAAATAAGGTTGAAAGTTCAAATCATTTTAAAATAGGAACTATTAATGGTATTGAAGGGATCTTTATTCAACTTTTAGATGATAATGTTACTTTTGATGTTACTAATGCATTACAACCAATTAAGTTAACAGAGGCTGAGAATGAACAATTTAAAGCTGATTATGAATTCTTATGCTATGTATATTTAGTTTTATGCTTAGTTATATGTTGCATTATATTGTTACTTATAAAAAAGAAGGTTATTCGTAATGATTGTGAATACTTGTATATAATTGGTTTTGTATGTGCTTGTTTTTCTTTAAATACAGCATTCTTTTTAAGTATTAAAGATAATTTGACTTTGTTAGCTACATATAACTCAGAAATGTATTTAATAGAAAATTCTAGGTTATATTTAATTGCAAAATTCGAGCAAAATTACCTTCCTATTTTTGCTTTACTAGGCTTGATATTTCTTGGTGCTACTTACATTAAGAATAAAATATTTAAAACATTATTGTTTCTAATACCGCTAGTTATTTGGACAATATTTACTGTTGATAGTTGTATAAATTCAGTATTAGGTACTAGACTCAATTTTTATGTTGGAGGAGACTTTGCAGGTGAATATAAGTACTTTGGGGATTTTATTATTAAATTTGTGTCATCACAAGGTGGCGCATTAATAATAGTAAGTTCTTTATTGCTTATTTTTACAATATGCTTAGGTATTTTTTGTTCTAACATTAAAAGTAAAAAATCATTCTCTATTTCATATGTTATATTTGCAATAATTTGTGGTTTTTTAGGTTTAATACCAACTCAAACAGTAAATGGAGATTATAAGCTTCTTAATGTTTTTCAAGCTAACAACATATCTTTTTATAATAATGGCAACTTCTTTATAGATTACTCCGATGATTATGAACCTAGATTAAATTTAGATTTAAAATGGAAAAAAGCTCAAGGATTAAATCAAGCCCAAAATGTAATTTTAGTTCTCGTTGAATCTTGGGGATGTAACCACACTTATATTTGTGGTGATGGTCCAAGCTATATGCCTGAACTAGAGCAGATTGCTAAAGAAAACTTATTGTTTGATAACTATTATTCTATTGTTCCTGCAACATCTTTATCATATCTAGCTATAGCTAAATCTGTTCCTGTGGTTCAAGGTAGAAAACAAGAACTTAATCAATATACAACAGAACTTTATAAAGAAAATGATTTAGTTACTCACTTCAACAATAACGGTTATATAACCCGTTTTATCTCATCTACAGACCATGTTTTTGGTATGGATAGTTCATTGAAGAAAGGTGGTAAATTTACTGAAGTTATTGATGCTAAACATGACTTATTTAAAAGTATAAAAGAACGCTATGTATTTAATAGTGTATCAGATGGAGATATGTTTGATGGTATCTTAAAACTTATCAAGAATGAAAAACAAAAGTTCTTCTATGTTACTAAGACTGCGAGCAACCATAGTCCATATAATTCACCTCTTGCTGCAAACAACGATGTTAAAGCTTTTGAATATACAGATAAAGTGACTGCTGAATTTGTTGAGAAATTAAAACAGAGCAATTATTTTGATAATGGTATCTTGGTACTAGTAGGAGATCACCATATGTGGGATACCAATAGTATTGTGGATAACAACGAACCTACCAAAGTCAATAAAGTTCCTTTAATTATAATTGGTAAAAATCAAAAGCAAGAAGTTAACCACGCAGTGTTCTCTCATGCCTCATTAGGTGTATTGCTACAATATTTTGAATTACCTACATACAAATATAATAAATTTAACACTAATCCTTTAGACTTAGAGAATAAAGATATTAGCAAAGACGAACTTGTAGTTGGGTACGACTACCAGAAACTTAACGTAATATCTTATAAGTATAAAGGAACAGAAGGAGATATTATAATTTCAGGTAATAAATCAGAATTTGTTGATAAAGATAATTTGTCAGAGAAAGACCAGCAAGATATTTTAGGATTTATTGCTACATTTAGAGACTAAATAAAAAAACAAACGAAAAAACGCTAGTAATAAATATTACTAGCGTTTCTTTTTATAACTTTATACTAGATTAGCAAAGTTCGTTTGTAATGCAAGATGAAGTTGAATCACGTTGCCAATCGATAATGCCATTATCTGCAGCTGCATTACCAAAGTGTGGAACTAAAATATAAGTAGAACCGCTTAAGCCATTACCACCAATAGCTGTTGCTGTAATAGTTCCGTCAACAACAGTGATGTCATTTACATACTTAGTTGCATAGTCTGTAGCTGCACCGAGTCTCCAACCATCACCATTATTACTGTTAGAACATTTTTTATTTGAAATAGTGCCACCAGCAGAGTATGTACCAGTACCTTCAGCGAAGAAACATAATTCAACTTGCTTCTTAACACCGTCAACTGCAGTTGTAACTTCAGTGAAACGAGCACGAGCCATGTACTTAGCATATGCAGGAAGAGCGATAGCAGCTAAGATACCGAT
>GL995222.1:390237-394648 GCA_000222855.1 Succinivibrionaceae bacterium WG-1
AATCTAACTAAATAATATTAGCAAAGATCTACGTCACCACAATAGTCTGTTGGCTTAGTTACAGCAGTATGAGAACCGTGTGCAATACCATCGGCCTTAACCCAATCGATAATACCGTTATCAGTTGCAGATGCACCGTTCATAGGAACGATCTTATATTTTGCACTATTTAAACCGTTTCCAGCAACTGCAGTTGCAGTAACCTCACCGTTTTCACTAACAGTTATATCGTGAACATATTTGGTAGCATAGTCAGTATTTGTACCAATTCTCCAACCTGAACCACTCTGACCATTTGCACAAGAGCCATTTACAGTGATAGCACTGTTTGCAGCATAATTAGTTTGACCTAAATCGAAAATACATAATTCAACTTGTTTCTTAACACCATCAACTGCAGAAGTAACTTCAGTGAAACGAGCGCGAGCCATGTACTTAGCGTAAGCTGGAAGAGCGATAGCTGCTAAAATACCGATGATTGCGATTACAATCATACATAACCACAAAACTACATTAAAAACAGAACTTAAAAAGTTGTAAAATTCTCACCTAAAACTATAAAAAAAGAATATAAAAATTTTTCATATTTTTTACCTAAAAGTAAAAAATTAACTCGAAAAATAAAATTTCAAAAACTCTTAAAAAACTCAAAAACAACGCCTAAATTGCACTTTTTATAAAAAATTTAACCAAAATTAAAGAATTTTAAGCATAATCATGCAATATTTACAATTTTCTTTATAATAGATAAATTATTTTTTAGTAATAAGAAAATCAGTTATATAAAAAGTAAAATTTTTAAATTTTAGTTTTATATTTATGACTTTTTTAAGGATTAAAAATGAGTAAAAAATTCTAGTTCTCAATGGTCCAAATTTAAATCTACTTGGTGTAAGAGAACCTGGAATATATGGTAATACCTCCCTAGCAAGCATTAATGAAAATTTAACAAAGATTGCTAACGAAAATAATGTTGCAATTGAAACTTTTCAATCTAATGCAGAGTATGAAATTATAAATAAAATACACGAAGCTATGGGTAAGGTTGACTTTATATTAATAAATCCTGCTGCTTTTACACATACAAGTGTTGCGATCCGTGATGCTATACTTGGTGTAAAGATTCCATTCTTCGAAATTCATATCTCAAACGTACACGCAAGAGAAGAATTTAGACATCATTCATTTCTATCCGATATTGCTCAAGGAGTAATATGCGGTTTTGGTACTGATGGGTACGAATATGCTTTACGTGCCGCTATCAAAAAAATTCAATAATTCAACTATTACAAGAGAAGATATTTAATATGCAACTTGATACAAATAAAATTGCTCGCTTATTAAAAGTTGTTTCTGAATCAGATATTGCAGAACTCGAAATTAAAGAAGGCGAAGACCATATTAGAATTTCAAGAGCAACTTCAGCTGTTGCTGTAGCTCAACCTGTTACTGTAACTCAAGTAGCTCCTGTAGCACAAGCTGTAGCTCCTGCTGCACCTGTTGCAACTCCAACAGAAGCACCTGCTGCAAGCGCAGATGACGTATCTGGTCATGTAATGAAATCTCCAATGGTTGGTACATTCTACAGATCTGCAAATCCAGAAGCTCCTGCATTTACAGAAGTTGGTAAGACTGTAAAAGAAGGTGATACAGTTTGTATCATCGAAGCAATGAAGATGATGAATCAAATTGCTGCTGATAAGTCTGGTACAATCAAGAAAATTTTAGTTGAAAATGGCACAACAGTAGAATTCGATCAGCCATTATTCATCATTGAATAATTTCAAGAGAGATAAAAAATGGCAAAAATTGAAAAAGTTTTAATTGCCAATCGTGGTGAAATTGCATTACGTATTCTTAGAGCTTGTAAAGAAATGGGCATTAAGACTGTTGCAGTGCATTCAACCGCAGACCGCGATTTAAAGCATGTAAAGCTCGCAGATGAAACTGTATGTATTGGTCCTGCAGCTGCTAAGGAATCATATTTAAATATACCTTCATTAATTGCTGCAGCTGAAGCAACAGGCGCAAATGCTATCCACCCAGGATATGGCTTCTTATCTGAAAATGCAGATTTTGCAGAAGTTGTTGAACGTTCTGGCTTTATATTTATTGGCCCTCGTCCTGAAACTATTCGCTTAATGGGTGATAAAGTTTCAGCTATCGAAGCAATGGAAAAATCAGGTGTTCCATGTGTACCAGGTACAGGTGTATTAGGTGACGATCCTGAAGAAAACAAGCGCTTAGCTCGCGAAATTGGCTACCCTATCATCGTTAAGGCAGCAGGTGGCGGCGGTGGCCGTGGCATGCGTGTAGTTCGTTCTGAAGCAGAACTTATTGACTCTATCGCTTTAACCAAGAGAGAAGCTGACTCATTCTTCAATAATCCTGACGTATTCATGGAAAAATTCCTTGAAAACCCAAGACACGTTGAATTCCAACTTTTATCTGACGGTTTAGGTCATGCTGTTTACCTAGGTGAACGTGATTGCTCTATGCAAAGACGTAACCAAAAGGTAATTGAAGAAGCTCCAGCTCCTGGTATTACAGAAGAACAAAGAAGAGATATCGGCGAAAGATGTGCTAAAGCTTGCGTAGAAATTGGCTATCGCGGAGCTGGTACTTTCGAATTCTTATACGAAAATGGTCAATTCTTCTTTATCGAAATGAATACCCGTGTACAGGTAGAACACCCTATCACTGAAATGATCACTGGTGTTGATATTGTTAAAGAACAATTAAAGATCGCTGCAGGTAACTACTTAACCTTTAAGCAATCAGACGTGCATTTAAAAGGTCACGCTATTGAATGCCGTATCAATGCAGAAGATCCAAAGACATTTATACCATCTCCAGGTAAGATTACTCGTTTACATACTCCTGGCGGTCCTGGTATCAGATGGGATTCACACATTTATGAAGGTTATTCTGTACCACCTTACTATGATTCAATGATCGGTAAGCTTATTGCGTACAATGATAATCGTACTCTTGCTATTGCTAGAATGACTCAAGCTCTTCACGAACTTGTTATTGATGGCATCAAGACTAATGCTCCTTTATTAAATGACTTAATGCATGATGAATACTTCCAAAAAGGTGGTTTCAACATTCATTACCTAGAACATAAATTAGGTATGTCATAATAAACATTTAAACTTTACCCAAATTAAAGTTTAAAAGCATAAAACAAATAGAGAGTTAAATTCCAACGAATTTAACTCTCTATTATTTTGAAAATAACATTATCATTATTTTGTATACCGCGGTGTTTATTTATATGTGATTAGGTATTATTTATATTACTATCTATCATTAAATGAAATCATTGCATAAAGACATATTCACACAGACACCTAAAAGAAAAATACCAAACTCAAATTACATTTTTGCTATAAAAATACATCCATAAAAATTGTTAAATTAAAAATATTCAATATTTTTTTATTTATCATCTGTTATTTTTATCACAATAAATGTAAAATATCACCAACCCTTGAACATATTTTTATGTTTTCTCAAAAACCCAAACAAAGATGTGGAGATACAAATGCTTAATCAAGCTAAGAACATCGCTTCTTATGATGCTGAACTTTGGTCAGCGATCAGCTCTGAAAACCAACGTCAAGAAGATCATATCGAACTTATCGCTTCTGAAAACTATACAAGTAAGTGCGTAATGGAAGCTCAAGGTTCTCAGTTAACTAACAAGTACGCTGAAGGTTACCCTGGCAAGCGTTACTACGGTGGTTGTGAATATGTAGATAAAGTTGAATCTTTAGCTATTGAAAGAGCAAAGAAACTTTTCAATGCAGATTATGCAAATGTTCAACCACATTCAGGTTCTCAAGCTAATGCAGCTGTTTACATGGCTTTAGTTCAACCAGGTGATACTATTTTAGGTATGAGCTTAGCTCACGGTGGTCACTTAACTCACGGTGCTAAAGTTAGCTTCTCAGGCAAGATCTACAACTCTGTACAATACGGTGTAGATAGCAATGGCGTTATCAACTATGACGACGTTTTAAAATTAGCTAAAGAATGCCAACCAAAGATGATCGTTGCAGGTTTCTCTGCATACAGTGGCATCGTTGATTGGAAGAAAATGCGTGAAATCGCTGATGAAGTAGGCGCTTTCTTATTCGTTGATATGGCTCACGTTGCAGGTTTAGTTGCTGCTGGCTTATACCCAAGCCCACTTCCATTTGCTCACGTAGTAACAACTACAACCCACAAGACTTTAGGTGGTCCACGTGGTGGTATTATACTTTCTTCTTGTGGCGATGAAGCTATTTACAAGAAGTTAAATTCTGCAATCTTCCCTGGCTCTCAAGGCGGTCCTTTAATGCACGTAATCGCAGCTAAGGCTGTTGCATTCAAAGAAGCTTTAGAACCAGAATTCAAAGAATAC
>GL995222.1:395793-417764 GCA_000222855.1 Succinivibrionaceae bacterium WG-1
GAAGCCTCAAAAAATTTTACATTTGTGATTTTTGACTCATAGATTTTCTTTTAACTCATATATACTAAAATAAATGTTGATTTTGAGCTAAATTACAACTTATAATCTAGGTGACTTTATTGTTCACTTTGTTATAATCAACAAACAGAATTACAATAAAAAGAAACTAAAGGACTAGTTAAATGTTAAAGAAATTTATTTTTACAGCAGTTGCTGCAGGCGCTTTCGCTTTAGCAGGCTGTGCTTCTGACTCAACTTCAGGTTCTTCTGCTAGTGCAGAAGGTGGTGCAGACGTATTTGGCACAAAGATCTATCTTCGTGGTGAAATGAACGATTGGAATGCTCAATCTAAGTATTTAATCACTAAGGTATCTGATGGTTTATATGTTGTTCAAAACGTAGACCTAAAGGTTGACTGGGCTCCATATAAGTTCAAGTTTGCTGACTCAGCATGGACTGCTGGCACTAACTTCGGTTACAAAGAACAACCAGGCGTATTCGAATGGGGTGGCGATCCAATCGTATTAAATCCTAAGTCAGTATTCGAAGAAGTTAAAGTAACTCCTCCAGCTGATGGTTTATACGACTTCTACTTCGACGTTCGTGATCCAGAAAATCCTTCAACTTATGTTAAGGAAGCTGGCAAGTAATTTGTAAAAATTATTTACCGCAAAAAGCCACTTCGTAGAAGTGGCTTTTTCGTTGCTAAAAGTTTATAAAATCATTTCTAATTATTTCTTTTGATCAGCCAAAGACTTCACAAATTTATATTTCAATACTCTATATTCTTCTTTACTAAAGCATATAATACCTAAAAACACGCCCTACTATTTTTTATCTAGAGATAAACATTATCCTAATATCAATAAAGAAATAAGAATTAAAAAATTAACAACCAACAAAAGTAAAAACAATAAATTGAATAAAATAAAAAAGACTAAGTAAATATGAGCAACATTGACATTGTGGTATCTGACTATCGTGAATATATTATTGGTGAGAAAAATCTCTCAATGAATACTTCAGAGAATTATTGTCGCCAAATTAAATTCTTTTTAAAATTTCTAGAAGAACAACAAGTACCAATTTCAAGTTTCTCATCTGAAGATATTCATGAATATATTATTAGATTACAAAACAATAAAAAATTAGCTCCGCGCTCTCAAGCATTCGTGATATCTGCAATTAAATCATTTGTTAAATATCAACAAATTGAAAAAATAAGAAAAGATAATCCAATCAGCGATATAGAACAACCTAAAATCAATCCTAAACTTCCCAAAGTTCTTGCGGAAAAAATGGTACAAGATTTATTAGAAACACCTGATGAGGATGATATAAAAGAACTTTGTGAAAAAACCATGATTGTGATGCTATACGCTACGGGACTAAGATCTTTTGAGCTGATAGCTCTAAGTTCTTTAAATATCAACTTTGAACAAAAATTAGTTAGAATTATTGGTAAAGGTGAAAAAGAACGTGTAGTACCAATTGCAGATTTTGCTTTAGATTTACTAATAAAATATTTAAATAAACTAAAAGAATTAAATATTAAACCAGTGGATGAACATATCTTTTTTGATCCAATAAAGCTAAAACCGTATTCTCGTCAAAAACTTTATGAAGCTATAAAAAAATACGCTATACGCGCAGGTTTTTCTAATATTCCATCAGCGCATACATTTCGTCATGCTTTTGCAACCCACTTACTAAATCATGGAGCAGATCTACATACAGTGCAACTTTTATTGGGACATTCTAGTTTAAATACCACCCAAATTTATACCCATGTTGCCACTAAAAGATTACATGACATATATAGTGCATTAAATCCTAGAGCTTAAAAATTTTTATTAACTTTTTGTAAACTTAAAATTTACTTAATTATACTTTTATCACAATGTGACTTAATAAAATAAGAATTTTAAATAAATAATTTCATGTAATGTTTATAATAATTTGACGTGTGTCGTAACAATAAGTTACAAAACTGGAGCATTAAATGCAAGATTACAACGATCTATTTGATACATTAGGAGTACTGTCATCAGATAGAGAGCCTTTAGTCAAAGCCGCAGAGGCTGAAAATAAGCCAATGATGTCTTATTTAATTGAGAAGAACATCATTGACTCATATACTGCGTTAACAAGAATCGTAAACAAATATAAGGTTTACGGATGGCAGTATAAAGATATCGAATTAGATGAACTTGAAACTTTAAAGAAAGAAAACAAGGAACTCTACGATAAACCTGAATGCGTTAATTTAATTAAAAAGTATCATGCACTACCTATCGAAAAGAAAGGTGC
Source organism: Succinivibrionaceae bacterium WG-1 (assembly GCA_000222855.1). Classification (GTDB taxonomy): domain Bacteria; phylum Pseudomonadota; class Gammaproteobacteria; order Enterobacterales; family Succinivibrionaceae; genus WG-1. The sequence goes on from GL995222.1 coordinate 398,104, forward strand.
AGTTACTTACATTGCAGTTTCAGATCCAACAAATAACGAAATCTTAGATAGATTTGGTAACATTTGTGGTTTTACTGACTTTTGCTTAGTAGACGAAATTAAATTAACCAAAGCAATTACAATGCTTTTTGGTTCAGCATCAGAAGTATTTGCCGGAATTGACTACGGTGACGAAGACGTAAGTGTTGATTTAGATACTGATGCAAGTGACGATGAAGAAGACGATATCCTACAAGATGATACTGATAGCTCAACACCAGTTGTGCGTATTATCAACGGCTTATTGAATTCAGCAGTTAAACAAGGTGCATCTGACTTACACTTTGAACCATACGAAAAGAGATACCGTGTACGTTTCCGTATTGACGGTATTTTACATGAGCAAAAGTTAAAGAAAGGCAACGGCGAAGAACAAGATATTCCTATTTCTTACGCTCCTAAGCTAGCAGCGAGAATCAAGGTTATTTCACACCTCGATATCGCAGAACGCAGAATACCACAGGATGGTCGTATTAAGTTTACCTTAAGTAATGGTAAAACAATAGATATGCGTGTGAATACACTTCCAACACTTTGGGGTGAAAAGATCGTAATGCGTATCTTAGACTCATCAGCAGCAAAACTTGATATTGATAAACTTGGTTATGAACCAGATCAAAAAGAAAAGTATTTAAGTGCTCTAAACAAACCGCAAGGTTTGATTCTGGTTACAGGTCCTACAGGTTCTGGTAAAACAGTTTCGTTATACACAGGTTTAAGAATCTTAAACCAAGTAGAAAGAAACGTATCAACTGCAGAAGACCCGGTTGAAATTAACCTTGAAGGTATAAATCAGGTACAGATTAACAATAAAGCAGGTTTGACATTTGCTAGTGCATTGAAAGCCTTCCTCCGTCAGGACCCTGACGTAATAATGGTGGGGGAAATTCGTGACCTTGAAACTGCAGAAATTGCAATTAAAGCAGCTCAAACAGGTCACTTAGTGTTATCAACATTGCACACAAACTCAGCACCTGAAACATTAACACGTTTATTAAACATGGGGGTTCCTGCGTTTAATATAGCTTCTTCTGTTACTTTAATCATGGCACAGCGTCTTGCTAGACGTTTATGTGAAAAATGTAAAGTGTTAGATGACACTCCTGAACATGAATTAGTAAACTTAGGTTATTCAGAAGAAATTGGCACTCCAATTTATAAGCCAAACCCTCAAGGCTGTGCATCATGCTCAGGCGGTTATAAGGGACGTGTTGGTATTTATGAAATATTTAAGATGTCAGAAACTCTTTCTCAGCTAATAATGGAAGGCGGTAATTCATTACAGATTGCAGCATTAGCTGAACAAGAAGGAATGGTACCTTTAAGAAAATCGGGATGGAAGAAAGTTTCACAAGGAGTTACTAGCATAGCAGAAGTACTCCGCGTAACTTCGGGCTAAAGTCAAGGAATAGATTATGCCAGCAAACTCAAAAAATGAATTTATAAACTATAAATGGAAGGGTGTTAACCGTAAAGGCGTTAGACTTACTGGTTACATGTGTTGTCGCAATCCTGAAGTTGTAAAGAGCGAATTACGTAAACAGAATATCTCTGTTATCGATATCAGCGAACACAAGGAATTGTTCGGTGGTGACGGTCCTAAGATCAAACCTGTTGATATTGCATCTTTATCACGTCAAATTGCAACAATGCTTTCAGCAGGTGTGCCATTAGTTCAATCTATTGAACTTTTAGCACAAAGCCATGATAAGTTATCAATGCGTAAGATGCTTTCTGAAATCTGTCAAGACGTTTCAGCTGGTGTACCTTTCAATGGTGCCTTAAGAAAACATCCTATGTACTTCGATAAATTGTACTGCGACTTGGTTGCAGCCGGCGAAGCATCAGGTGCTCTTGAAAAGATTTATGACCAGTTAGCAACATATAAAGAAAAGAATGAAGCTTTAAAATCTAAGATTAAAAAAGCGTTCATGTACCCTACAGTGGTTGTTGTAATTGCAACAATCGTAACAGCAATTCTTTTACTTTATGTAGTACCTCAATTCGAAGAAATGTTTAGTGGTTTTGGTGCAGAACTTCCGGCATTTACTAAATTCGTAGTAGGTATTTCTAGAGGTTTACAAGAATACTACATGATAATATTCCCTGTTATTTTCTTTGGTATTTTTGGTTTAATCTCTGGATACAAGAGAAATAAGAAATTCCACGACCAGGTTGATAATTTATTATTAGGTCTTCCTGTTCTTGGTAACATTATTGAAAAGGGTAGTTTAGCTCGTTTCTCTTCTACTCTTGCAACTACATTCGCAGCAGGTATTCCATTAGTTGATGCATTAATTTCTGCATCAGGGGCAGCAGGTAATGCTAAGTTTACTAATGCAATCCTAGATATTCGTCAAGACGTAATGACTGGTATGCAATTAAATACCGCAATGCGTTCAGCAATGATCTTCCCTCCAATGATGACTCAAATGGTTATGATTGGTGAAGAAGCAGGTTCTCTTGACGCTATGCTTAACAAGGTAGCAGGTATTTACCAACAAGAAGTTGACGATGCAGTAGACGGCTTATCATCAATGCTTGAACCAATCATCATGGTATTCTTAGGCGTGGTAATTGGTGGCTTGGTAATTGCGATGTACTTACCAATATTCTCAATGGGCGACGTAATTAAATAAAATTTATGTCACATCAAGGGCTTTATCAGCAATGGTGAAGCCCTTTTGCTATTTTAAAGGTTCTCCTTTTTTATGATTCAAACGATTATCCAAGCAGTGCAAAACTATTTCGATAGTGTTTCTGCAGCTTTTACTACCTACCCTGTGTTTTTCTATTTTGTTATTACTATACTTGGCTTATTAGTAGGTAGCTTTTTAAATGTAGTTATTTATCGTTTACCTATAATGCTAGAAAATGCATATAAAGACGAATATCAAGAATATTTTTATCCAGAAAAAGAACTTCCAAAAAGAGAAAAATTCAACTTAATGGTTCCAGCTTCTCATTGTCCTAACTGTAACCATAAAATTTCTGCAATTGAAAATATTCCTCTACTTAGCTTTTTATGTTTAAGAGGAAAATGTAAAGAATGTGGGCAAAAGATTAGTTTTAGATATCCTTTTGTGGAAGCTCTAACTGCGATTTTATCTTTTATTGTTGCATATAAATTTGGTCCACATTTAGCAACATTAGGTGGTTTAATTCTTTGTTGGTCCCTAGTTGCTTTATCAGGTATCGACTTCGATAAAAAAATCCTACCTGATGAAATTATTTTTCCTGTTTTATGGCTTGGTATAATTTTAAATTTATTTACTACTTATACAGATATTACAAGTTCGATTTTTGGTGCTGTATTTGGTTACTTAATTTTATGGCTTATCTATTGGACTTTTAAAATTATATTTGGAAAAGAAGGTATGGGTTATGGTGACTTCAAGTTAACAGCCCTACTAGGCGCTTGGATTGGATACCAATATCTAGGTATCCTAGTACTTATGCCTGCATTTGTTGGTTTAATTGGATATACACTCTTCTTTATCTATTCAAAAGTATTTACCAAAACTAAACAAGAACCAGAATTTGCATATGGACCTTATATTGCAATAAGTGGTTTTATTGCGTTAATTTATGGTCCTGAAATTAATAGTTGGTACCTTCATACCATGATGGGAATGTAAACTAAGCTTACTTTAGCTATAATAGGCATTGTTCCAAACAAAAGAACAATGCCTATTTGTTTTAAACTTATTATTTATCTTAAACTTACACTAAAATAAAAATTCAAAAAATAAAAATACAGATAAAAATAAACAAAACAAAGTAATATTACTATCAAACAACAATAATAGAGTAATCAATATGAATCACAATACCACCTCAAAAAAATGGATTTTAGGATTAACTGGAGGCATTTGTTCAGGAAAATCCACAGCAACAGAAGCGTTCATAGAATGTGGTTGTACCGTAATTGATGCCGATATTGTTGCAAGAGAAGTTGTTGTAAAAGGAAGTATTGGTTTAAACAAAATAGTAGCTCATTTTGGAAAAGATGTTTTAAATGAAGATGGAACTTTAAACCGTGCAAAACTTCGAACTATTGTTTTTTCCAATACCGAAGAACGAAACTTTCTCAATAATTTACTTCATCCTCTTATCCATAACTTAATCTTAGAAAAAATATCTCAAGCTCAAGGAACATATACCATAATTGCAGCCCCATTACTTTTTGAAAATCATTTAGAAAAATTTACCAATTATGTTCTATGCATGGATATTGATGAAGAAACTCAAATCGAGCGAACTATTTTACGAGATAATTGTCAAAGAGAAATAGCTGAAAAAATTGTTAAAGCTCAGTTGTCACGTGAGTATAAAACCTCTCATAGTGATGAAGTTTTGTTATCTAATTTTGCAACTCCTGAATTGTTAAAAAACAAAATTAAAGCATTGCATCCTAAGTACGTAAAATTAGCAACTGACTTTTCAAATAATAGTAATAACACTAAACTATAAAAAACTAGAAAAACTATTAAAAACAAAAATACGAATTAGATACGAAATAAGAACAATACAAAAAGGAAATATCATCTAATGGCTACCAAAGTAAAATGTCCTAAATGCGGAAAAGAAATAGTATGGGGACCAGAAAGTCCTTTTAGACCATTTTGCTCAGAAAAATGTAAAACTATGGACTTCGGAGATTGGATCACTGAACGAAATGGGATTTGGTCACCAATTACAGATGAAGACTTAGAAAAAGAAGAAGTTATGAATGCATTAATTGCAGCTAATAATAATGAACAACAATAACTTTATCTTGAAAAGACTCTTAAAGTAAAAATTTTTAAGTGTTTTTGTTATATAATATGATGATTTTTTATCAAATAAAAATTGCATAAGTAAGCAAATCCATAAATGCTTATACATAAAACGTAATTACTTCATATTTGATAACATTTTGAATTATAAAAAAAATTACAGAAGCTATATAGGTTCTAAAAGAATTTTATTTTAAGTCCTATAAACTTATACACAACATAACGAATTTTACCATTTTCTAAAAATAGCTAAATTTGATTTAGTTAGTTTTACTATCATTTAGGATTAACAAGTGGCTCTATTGTTTAAACCAACGTTAAAATTTTTAAGTATTGCAATAGCATTAGGCTTATCAAACCATGTCCAAGCCGATATTTTCTCAAATGATAAAGAACTAATTTATGATAAGGAATGTTATACCAATATTCCTGAATATAGTAAACCTGATGAAAATTTTTCTATTGAAAAAACTCCAGTTTCAATATCTGCAGATAGAGCCGAAGCCAAACTTAATGAAAAAGTAAGTTTTGAAGGGAATGTTGAAATTGAACAAGGTCATCGTAAGCTAACCGCTAATAAAACCACTTTTGATCAAACATCTCAAAATTTAAGCGCAGAAGGAAATATCCAATTTAATGATGGTCAAATTTCTGTGCAATCAGATGATAGTTTAACCACTAATTTATCGACCAACAATACCACCTTAAAACAAGCCACATATCACTTAAATGGTTCCCTAATTCGTGGTACTGCCAGACAAGCTGATTTAGAACCTAACAGTAAAACCATTATTCTTGAAGATGCCATGATTACAACTTGCCCTACTAATCAAGAATCATGGACAGTAACAGCAGGTCGCTTACATATTGATCAAAGACAAATCTTTGGCGAAGCTTATAATACTGTATTTAGATTTCAAGATGTTCCAGTATTATATTTACCTTATATAAACTTTCCAATAAAGAATCAACGTAAAACCGGGATTCTTTATCCACAAGTTAATTATAGTAATAACGAAGGGGCTGAACTTGAAGTTCCTGTATATTTTAATATAGCTCCAAACTATGATGATACTTTAACCACCCATTTTTATCAAAAGCGTGGTTTATTACTAAAGAATGAGTTTCGTTATTTACCTATAGAAGGCACTAAAGGCTTCTTCTACACAGAATATATCAACGATAGAAAAACAGGACATGATTATATAAATAATGATCATAGATGGTTTATTGGCTTACATCATAATACTGTATTCGGTAATTCTGGTTTTAGATTAAACATTGATTATGATAGAGTTCGTAAAGACGACTTCAACTACATCAATGATTTTTCACCTCTTGGAATATCTAATGACCAATTAAATCAAAGAGCGAATCTCATATTTGAAAAAACTCATTTAGAAAGTTCATTAAAAGTACAACATTATCAGTCTCTATTACCTGATGACTATAATCGTTTACCACAGTTTAGCTTACTACCAGAATTAAGAATTAATTATCACGACAAATTCTTAAAAAATAATATCTATAATTTAAGAGCAGACTTTTCAAACTTTTATATCCATAATCATAATTCAAAGGGGAATTACCAAGGTCAACGCTATCATTTTCAACCAGAAATTGAAATTCCTATTGTAAATTTAGAAGGTTTAATCCTTAATGCCACTGGTAAAGGATATTACACCTATTATAATCAGGATATACCGGCCCATTTAAGCGTTCCTAATACCATAAATGGCTTTAACCGTAAAAATCTCAAACAAAGTGCTTCACGTTTTCTATACACTGGTGAATTATATGGTCGTATGACTTTAGAAAAACGTTTAGAGAATGATTATACTATTGCGATTGTTCCTGAAGCCAAATACATGTATACCCCATATAAGAATCAAGATCATATTGGATTATATGATACTACTGACCGTATTTATGATTATGCCTCACTATTTAATTCTCAATTATATGCAGGTCTTGACCGCATAAATGATAACAATAGTGTTGCTTTAGGTGTTTCTTATAAAATATATGATGAAACATTCCGTGAAAGAGTTCGTTTTAGTATTGGTCAAGGATATAGCTTCGTAAAAAGACGCGTAAAACTTTACCCTAGTGACACTACAACAGAATATCCACGTACCCCAATTGCAAGTAGTATTAACTTCAGTATTCTTGATTATATTACTGCTCATGGTGATATTATTTATAACACTCAAAAATCAAAGACTATGAGTTGGAACTCACAGCTTAATTTCGCATACGAAGATTGGAACGGTCAATTTGGATATCGTTATACACGTGATGGTAATAGAACCTTGCTTCAAGAAACTATCGACTTAAAGCAATTAGGCGGCGCTATCCAAATGCCAATTACCGATAAGATTAAAGCCATTGCCGTAATGTATTATGACTTAAAGCAAAAACGCAACATTGACCAAAAACTTGCACTAAAATATGAATCATGTTGTTATAATTTTGAAATTGAAGTTGAAAGATATAATAAACCTGACAATATAACTTTAACAGCTAAGGAAGAAACCAAAGTTGGGTTTGCCTTTGAATTTAAAGGCTTAAGTAATTTAAGTACAAAGTCAAACTTTAATCAATCAACACATTTATTACCAATAAATAATACCGTTAATTTATCAGAATAACAGTAACGTATAACCACAATAACAACAGGTTATGGTGGTTATACCATAAGAGAAAACTAGAATTAGAAATAGTTATGATTAAAAATTTATTAAAATTTTCAGCAATAGTTGGGGCATATCTTTGCTCATGTACCATATCTTCTGCGCAAGTAGAAGAAGTTGATTATGCAGTTGCTGTCGCTAATAATGATATTATTTTAGCAAGCGACCTCAAAAAAAACATTCAGCGTTTTAAGCTTCAAAATAACGGAATTAGTTTACCTACCGACGATATTATTGCCAAAAATGTATTAGAACATATGATTGTTGAATCACTAGTACAACAACTAGCTCAAAGTAATGGTATTGTCTTAAGTGATTCTGAAATTGATTCTTATATTGAAAGATATGCAGGTGGCCCTGAACACGTTCAAGACCTTTTTGCGCAATTAAGAAGAACAGGCATGTCTGATGATGAAATTAGAACTTCTATTAAAAATGAAATTATTTCTAATGAAATTAAACGAGCCCAAATAAATTCTCGTGTAAATATTTCAGAACAAGAAGTAGAACAATTAGCTAAAGTACTTCAAGTTCAAAATGCTGGTCGTATGGGTTTTCATTTGGCAACAATTACAGTACGCTTAAGTCCTAACGCAACTCCAGCACAAGATGACACCGCTTCAAGAAAAATTCGTGCAGCCTTGGCAGAAATCAACAAAGGCGCAACCTTTGCTGATGTAGCAAGAAGATACTCAGAAAGCCCTAATGCCTTACAAGGCGGTGATATGGGCGTGCTTCCTGCTGAAGAATTACCGCAAATTTTGGCAGAAAATATTGCTTATGCCACTGATGGTGATGTAATTGGTCCTATAAAAACAGAATTTGGCTATATGTTAGTAAAATTATATCAAAAGGAACAATTAAAACCAGAACCTGTGGAACAAGTAAAAGTTCGACATATTCTATTAAAGACTAATATCATATTTGATGATGCTAAAGCTCAAGCTAAATTAAACGACTTTTATAATGATATTCTCTCAGGAAGAGTTAAATTTGCAGATATAGCTTCAAAATATTCCGAAGACTATGTTTCTGCCGCTAATGGTGGTTTAATGGATTGGATTAACCCTGAAGCTTTTGATGCAAACTTTAAAAATGAAATTCAAAAGCTCAAGACAGGTGAAATGTCTAAACCATTTAAGAGTAGCTTTGGATGGCATATAGCCCTATTAGAAGGACGTAAAGTAGATACAGATTCTATTGAAGCTTACAAAGTAAAAGCAAGAGAAATAATTTCAAGAAGAAACTTCCGCGATGAAAGTGAACATTGGGAACAAGAACTTAGAGATTCTTCTTACGTAAAAATTTATGGATTAAAATAAACAATGACTCAAAGAATAGTAATTACCCCAGGCGAACCTGCAGGTATCGGTCCTGAATTAGTATTAACACTTGCAGACAACGATTTTAAAGATGAGTTAGTAATCGTTGCCGATCCTGATTTACTAAAAATGTATGCCAAGATCTTAAAGCGAGAAGATATTGAATTTATTACCTATAATAAAGATGTAGCACCTACAGCGCATAAGAAAGGAACTCTTACAGTTTATCCATGCAAATTAAGAGCAAGTGTAACTCCTGGTGTTCTAAATAAAGAAAATGCCCCATATGTGTTAGAAACTTTATCTATTGCAGCTAAAGGATGTTTAAATGGTGAATTCGCAGCTTTAGTAACAGCTCCTGTGCATAAAGGTATTATTAACGATTACGGCATTACTTTTAGTGGTCATACTGAATTCTTCCAAGAATTAGCTAAAGCAGACGAAGTTGTAATGATGCTTGCAACAAAAGGTTTACGCGTAGCATTAGCAACAACTCATCTACCATTGAAGGATATCTCAGCTCATATTACTCCAGAACTTTTAACCAAAGTTATCCACATATTAAATGATGACTTAAAAGTTAAATTCAATTTAAAGAATCCACAAATTTATGTAACAGGATTAAATCCTCATGCAGGCGAAGGTGGTCATTTAGGTAGAGAAGAACTAGATGTAATCATCCCTACTCTTGAAAAATTAAGAGCTGAAAATATTGCTTTATATGGTCCATTCCCTGCAGATACAATTTTCCAACCTCATTACATGGATAAAGCAGATGCAATTTTAGCTATGTATCATGACCAAGGTTTACCTGTTCTAAAATATAAAGGTTTTGGTAAAGCTGTAAACATTACCTTAGGTTTACCTTTTATTAGAACAAGTGTTGACCACGGTACCGCTTTAGATTTAGCAGGAAAAGGGGTCGCAGATACAGGTTCATTGCATGTAGCAATAGAAACCGCAGAAGAAATGGTCGCAGCATGGAGAGCAAATAAAAATGAACGATAAAGTTACAATGGGACATACAGCTCGTAAGAGATTTGGTCAAAACTTCTTACAAGATATGAATGTTATCAACAATATCGTGCGTGCAATTAATCCTAAAGCTGACGATAATATCGCAGAAATTGGTCCTGGTCTTGCCGCACTTACTATGCCTGTAAGTGAAAAGGTTAATAAGCTTCATGTAATTGAGCTTGATAGAGACCTTGCTGAAAGATTACGTCATAATCCATTCTTAGCTCCTAAATTAGAAATACATGAAGCAGATGCTTTAAAATTTGATTTTAGAACTTTAGCTCAGAATGAAAAATTACGTGTTTTTGGGAACTTACCATACAACATTTCAACACCTCTAATGATTCATTTATTTGAATGTGCTGATTACATAAAAGATATGCATTTCATGTTACAAAAAGAAGTTGTTGAAAGACTTGCAGCAGCACCAAATTCAAAAGACTATGGTCGTTTAAGTATTTTTACGCAATATTTTTGTAAAGTAATTCCACTAATGGAAGTAAAACCTGGTGCATTCCGTCCAGCTCCTAAAGTTACTAGTGCTGTTGTACGCTTAGTACCATATGAAAAGAAACCTATTGAAGTAAAAAATGTCAAAAGACTTGAACAAGTATTAGCGGTTGCTTTCAATCAGAGAAGAAAAACTATCCACAATAGTTTATCCACCATCTTAAATGATGAAGATTTAGCAAAAGCTGATATTGCTCCAACACTTCGTGCTGAAAATATCACTTTACAACAATACTGTATCTTAGCTGATATTTTAGAAGAAAAAGCTACAGACGCTTCTGAATAAATAAAAATTAAATCACAGTCATAATTTAAGATAAAGAACTTTCGTTCATCACTCACAACATAAAAAACATGCTGTATACTAAAAGTATACAGTTGTTTTTTAGGGAGTTTATTTAATGTCAGGTGTAATAGCAATGATATTAGCAGGTGGCGAAGGTACTAGATTACAGCCCCTGACAGTTACTAGAAGTAAACCTGCCGTACCCTTTGGGGGAAGTTATCGCTTAATAGACTTCGTGCTAAATAATTTTGTTAATTCAGATATTATAAGAATATTTGTACTTACTCAGTTTAAAAGCCAATCTTTATTTATGCATATGAAACAAGGTTGGTCTGTTAACGGCATTCCAGGATGTTTTATTGATCCAATTCCCGCGCAAATGAGAATGGGGAAAAGATGGTATGACGGCACTGCTGACGCGATTTATCAAAATTTAGGCTTTTTAGAAAACAGAGAACCTGAACATGTCTGCATCTTTGGTAGTGATCATGTGTATAAAATGGATGTAAGACAGATGCTAAATTACCATATAGAAAAGAAATCTGTTCTTACAGTTTCCGCGTTAAAGGTACCAATTGAAGAAGCAAAATTATTTGGGGTTATAGAAGTGGACGCCAATGGTCGCATGATTGGTTTTGAAGAAAAGCCTAAAAATCCACAATGTATCCCAGGAGATCCAAAGCATGCTTTAGTATCAATGGGTAACTATATTTTTAATGCCGAAGTTCTTTATGATGAACTTAAAAAAGATGCAGAAAATTTATATTCTTCTCATGATTTTGGTAGAGATATAATACCTAGTATGTTCCCAAATCAAAATGTTTACGTTTATGATTTTAGTACCAATCATATCAATAATGAACAATCCAAAGCTTATTGGCGTGACGTTGGTAATATTGATGCCTATTGGCAAGCTAATATGGATTTACTAGCAGACGAACCTAAATTTAAGTTGTACAATCCATCTTGGACTTTGCATACCTTTTATCCACCAATGCCTCCTGCTGAGTTTTTAGATACCAAAGATGCCAAAGTACAAATCTCACAATCTACAGTATCAGCTGGATGTAAAATAAAAGGAGCTTCAATAAAACGAAGCATTTTAGGGTTTAATTGCAATATTGAAGCAGGCACCCAAATAGAGGAAAGTGTGTTATTGGGCGATGTAAAAATAGGTGCAGGTTGCGTTATAAAACGTGCAATTATAGATAAACATGTAGAAATCGCACCAGGTGTTGTTATAGGTGAAGATATAGAACATGACAAAAACCTTTTTACAGTTTCCAAAGAAGGGATTATTGTGGTTCCTAAAGGCGCCAAAATAGGATTTTAAAATGCGAATACTTTTTTTGACGTCAGAACTGTTTCATTTTGTAAAAACAGGTGGTCTAGCAGATGTTGCTAAAGCACTTCCTCTAGAATTGTCTCACCGCGGTCATGAACTCCGAATAATGTTACCGTGTTACTCCAAAATTAACAATTGGAGTAGTCTTCCTATTGTGGCTGAATTAAGCCTAGATAATGCTCCAAACAGTGATAGAATAAGCTTTAGAGTTAGAGAAAGTAGATTGGGTAATATTACTGTATGGTTAATAGAACATGAATATTACTTTAATAGAAATAATCTCTATGCTGAAAATAATGTAGCTTATCCTGATAACGGAGAACGTTTTGCATTTTTCTCTGCAGCTTGTTTGCAAACTGTACAACATTTGGATTTTAGACCTGATATTGTACATTGTAACGATTGGCATACCGCACTAACTCCGATGCTACTAAAAACAAAATACAGAAGTAGTGAATATTTTAGTAACACTAAATCTGTATTAACAGTGCATAACGGAGCATTCCAAGGAATTTTTGATAGAAGTCAATTGTGGATGCTTCCAGATATAGCACACTCAAATAACGACAATATCACTCATGGCTATGCCAATATTAATTATTTAAAAGCTGGGGTTTTCTACGCCGATAAAATAAATGCAGTAAGTCCGAGTTATGCAGAAGAATTAACCACCTTCTTAGGCGGTCATGGCATGGCTCAAAACTACATGGCAAGAATCAATGACCTATGTGGTATCGTTAATGGTTGTGACTATTCTGATTGGGACCCTTTGGTTGATAAAAATATTCCATTCCATTTTTCAATTGAACACCAAGGTAATAAATCTTTATGTAAGTATCTCTTACAAGAAATAACTAGTTTACCAATTTGTGATGTTCCAGTGTTTGGTATGGTATGTCGCTTAACAGCTCAAAAAGGTATCAATCTCTTAATTCCGATTCTTAATGATTTTCTACAACATCGAGTGCAATTAATCTTAATCGGTACCGGAGAACCTGAACTAGAATCAACTCTTACCAAAATCTCTCAGGAACATCCTGATAAGTTTGTATTTAAGAGCTTGTACGACAATGATTTAGCGCACCTTATTGAAGCAGGTGCAGACTTCTTCTTAATGCCTTCATTATTTGAACCTTGTGGTTTAAATCAAATGTATAGCTTAGCTTACGGTACATTACCTATCGTTCGCGCGGTAGGTGGTTTAAAAGACACTATTATTCATTATGATGAAGATAGAGAAAACGCTACTGGTTTTATTTTCTTTGAACCAGAACCTAATGCTTTACTTACTTGTTTAAGAAGAGTTTTAATATTCTATTTACAAGAACCAGAAGAATTACAGCGTTTACGTGATAATGCTATGCGCATAAGATATGAATGGAAAAATTCAGCAGAAGAATACGAAATAATGTACTATAGTGCATTACAAAAATAACCTTTAATATTAAATTATACCTTTAACAAATCGTGTAAATACCAAATAAGTTAAAGGTTATTTTACTAATGTCTAAATTCATCTAATCAATCAAATAAAAAATCGTTATGTTAAAATTTTTAGATCAAGCTAAAGAAGCCCAAAAAGTAAGCACTTACAGTTTCTTTATGGCACCTTTTCAAGCAGCAGGGCTCATGTTTGCTAATCCTAAACTATTCTTCCTAGGATTAACTTGTGCTTTTGCTATAATTCTTGGGGCTTTTGTTTATCTTGGAGGCTTAATAATAATTCCAGGAATACTATCTTTCTTTAGTTATGTTGTTTTTAATGCTATTAGAGGTCAATATATCTATGTAGAAAAGGCCTTAAATTCAGTAAGTTTTAAATTTGTAAAAAAAATCTATGTCTATAACGCCCTATCAATATTGCCTCTAATTGCCATTATTGCAAGTGTAGTACTATTAAATAATAGTTTTGTAGATGGCAAATTAACATCACCCACAGGCATTTACATTTTTATTTTAGCTATACTATTTACGCTTTTATGGGGTAATGTAATGGTTGCAGGTGTAATCTTTACCATGCGTAAAAATAGTGGCATATTAGCAAGCTGTAGTGATGCTATTGAACTTATATGGAAAAACTTAATTGGCCTGTTAATAAATGGTTTTACTTGGTTCTTAGAACTATTTTTCATGTTCTTCTTAGTAATGTCAGCTTCTGTGGTAATTACAGCTTTAGGAGTTAGCGATCCCCTAGTAGCAACTGTAATTCTTTACATGTTCTTATTACTAGTTTTAATGGTATTTATCACTCACTATCTAATTACTGCTAATGTTCTTGTTTACTATATTTTTGAACAAGATACAGATGCAGAATACCAAGTTCAGGAACAAGAAGAACAATTAGAAAACAAAGAAGATTAAACCTTCAATTTCTGTTTCCTAATCTCTACAAAGATTTTGATTTTTAATAACTAATATAAAAAATAAGTAGCTCGAAAAAGCTACTTATTTCTTTTAAAATTACTTATATAAAACTAAATACAAGTCAAAATATACACCTACGCAAGTGGCTAAAATTACCAATTACTTTTTAAATTTGTCACTTCTATTACCTCTTGAAGCACCAAATTTCTTATCTACATAACCATCGTGTCTCTTTTTGTTTTTAGTAACACCATAAGTATTCTTATCAGAATTTGCAAACCCTGAAGAGTTTTTATTTGAATCTCGCTTTGAAGACTTAAACTTGTCCTTATCCCCCTTAAATTTGCTATTATCACGGGTATTATAAGAACTTGATTTATTATTGTCTTTATTGTTGCCTCTATAACTCTTATTACTATCAGTTCTCTTATTACCGAACTTTTTATTTGTTCTCTCTGAGTCATAAGCGTGATTTCGATTTCTGATATCTTCGTAATCATTATAGTATTCATCTTTACCAAAACCTTCATCCAAGAAGCTTAAATTTGTATGATTACGCTTCTTAAATCTAGAATTTTGAGGTTCTTCATCAGCAATTAACTCATTGTCTTCATAGATATTTTCTCGAGTTTTAGCTTTTGTTCTAGAACCCAAATGAGCCTTTTTATCTGCTATACTATCCTTTTGATTACCATTGAACTTTGCTTTTTTAGTATTATTTTTAGCATTAGTTTTAACGTTGTTCTTTAAAGCTTTTTCTTGCTCTTGGAACTTACGTTCTTCAATCATTTCAATGTCATCATCATCGTAATACTCTTCTTCATCGTCATCTAAATATACGATGAATTCATTTTGTTTTTTATTCTTTTTAGAAGCTTTTTCATAAAGGTCAACATTCTTACCAATTTTTGCTAAAGCTTCAGCCGTTTGCTTTGCCTTTAATTCCTTAGCAGCTTGTTTTTCTAACTTGTCTTGAAGCTTTTTAGCTCTTGCTTCGGCAATTTGCTCTGCAGACTTTTCAACAACTTCATTTACAGTTAAAGAATCAGAATCTGCTTTAACATTTTCTAATTTCTTTAAACGCTTCTTCGCAAAATCAGGTTTACCTTTATTAAGCTTATCTCTTTTACGTTCTTTTTTATGAGTGTCTTTATCTTTTGATTTTTCATCTTCTTCTTTTTTATCTTTCTTTTTAGAAAAATCAGCAATCTTGTTTTTATGTTTTAAGCCATCAATTACACGTAAAGCAATTTCTTCATTAGTATAATGTTCAATTCTATCAAGCATTGGAATATCATGAGCTTCAATTAAGCTAATGGCAGAACCCTTCTTACCTGCTCTTGCGGTTCTACCAATACGATGCACGTAAATATCCGCAGAACGAGGTAAATCAAAGTTAATAACATGAGTAATATCTGTAATATCCAAACCACGCGAAGCGACATCTGTTGCTAATAAAATTTTTACCGTATTATTTGTAAAACGTTCAATAGCTTGAATACGTTTTTCTTGTTCCATTTCACCACGAATATATACGAATTCAAAACCATCTTTTTGTAGTCTACGACTTAATTCAGCAAGTCTTTCTCTTGTTTTTACAAACACAATACTCTTATCAATATCATCTTTACTTAATAAAGCTTCAAGTAATTTTATCTTATGTTCCAAATCATCAGCATAATACTTGTATTGATTGATTTTTTTACGTTCCGAACGTGGAGAATCAATATGTATTTCCACCGGATTTGTTAAAACTTCATTAGCAAAACGTTCTAATAAATCACCTTCTAGTGTAGCTGAAAATAACATGGTTTGTTCACGCTTTTCGACAGCTTCTGAGATTTCTGCAACATCATCAATAAAGCCCATATCTAGCATACGATCCGCTTCATCTAAAACTAAAATTTCAACAGCTCTAATATCAAATGCTTTTTTACGTAAGTATTCAATCAAGCGACCAGGAGTTGCCACCACAATATCAGTTTTTTCAGAAATAACTGAAAGCTGTTCTTCGTGTTGTACCCCACCAATTAGAGTACCTACAACAATATTAGGCATAAATTTAGTTAAATCTTTAGCATTTTGAGCAATCTGTAATGCTAATTCTCTAGTTGGAGTTAAGATTAAAATTCGCGCTAAACCATGTTTTTTCTTTGGAAAATCTATTAAATGTTGTAAACATGGAATTAAAAAAGCAGCAGTTTTACCAGTTCCTGTAGGCGCATCTGCTAATATATCCATGCCGTCTAAAGCTCTTGGAATTACTTCTAATTGTACATTAGTAGGCTTTTCGTAACCTAATTCTTCACAAGCGAGAACAATTCGTTCATCAAGCCCCATTTCCATAAAATTCATTTAAAAATACTCCAACAGCTCTAAAAATAATTTTGGTATCAATATAATAATTTAAAAGTTAATTAGCAAACACTAATTAACTTTTATATACCACAAAATAGTGAAACAACATAAATCTAATTAAACTAAATATATCAATATGAGTTTAATTAGATTAAAAACATGTTGTTTTATTTAATCTAAATCTAAAGTTGGTAAATCTCCATTCTTAAGGTCTTCATCATGACACTTAATAATTAAATCTACCATTTCTTTTACCGCTACATCTTCAGGTTCCACACGTCTTAGTAAAAAACGTACTAAATCTAAATCTGTTAAATTTAAAAATTCATTATAAGATTTAAAGACATCTTCACCTAATTTGGGTAAATGTTTATCCACAAAAGGTGTCAACATTAAATCAATTTCACGCATTCCTCTTCTTGATTTCCAACGAATGCTATCCCACATTTGTTCAGTAATCATGTTTGACCTCTTAAACGGCAATTGGAGCTTTTATTACAGGATATGGATCGTAATCTTCAATAATAAAGTCTTCAAACTTGTAATCAAAAATAGATTCAGGTTTACGAGCAAATCTAAATTTTGGTAAAGAACGAGGAGTTCTTGTTAATTGAAGTTGTGCTTGTTCTAAGTGGTCTTTATATAAATGCACATCACCACCAGTCCACACAAATTCACCTGGAATTAAATCACATTGCTGAGCAATCATATGTAGTAAGAATGAATAGCTTGCAATATTAAAAGGTAAGCCTAAGAATGTATCACAACTTCTTTGATACAATTGACAGCTTAATTTACCATTAGCAACATAGAATTGGAAAAATGCATGGCATGGTGGTAATTTCATCTTATCCACATCTGCAACATTCCAAGCGCTAACAATCAATCTACGGCTATTAGGATTATTTTTTATTTGATCTATTAAGTTAGAGATTTGGTCAATATGTCTGCCATCACTAGTTGGCCATGAACGCCACTGATAACCATATACTGGGCCTAAATCGCCATTTTCATCTGCCCATTCATCCCAAATTGTAACTTTATTATCATGAAGATACTTAATGTTGGTATCACCTTGAAGGAACCATAATAGTTCATGAATAATAGAACGAATATGAACTTTCTTAGTTGTAACTAAAGGAAAACCATCCTTCATATTGAAACGCATTTGGTATCCAAAAATTGATTTAGTACCATGACCTGTACGATCATCCTTTTCCGTACCGTTATCTAATATATTTTGCATTAATTCCAAATATTGTTTCATGTATAAATTCCTTTGTTAGTTCATAAAAGTCGTTTTTTATGGCATTCTTTTTTAAATAAAATCAAAAAATACTAAAAATTTTATCTGTCATCTAGTTCATTTAGATATTTAGTTATCTTTACTACTTTAGCAAATAACAAACTTTAATGATTTTTATTTAATCATCGATAATAAGCCTTTTTTATTGGCATAATCACGATATAAATTACGTATTTCAATAGCATCCTGAAGCTTTATAGCTTTAGCAAATACTTCTTGAAGTTCAGACATATTTACATGTCTTAAAATATATTTAACTAAAGGCACCGAAGTATAATTCATGCTTAGCTCTCTATATCCAATAGATATAAGCATTAATGCGCCTAAAGGATCACCGGCTACTTCACCGCAAACCGAAATCGGACGATGAATTTCCTTATCACATATTCTAAATATACGATAAAAAGCTCTTAACATTGATGGTTGGAAACTATCATAAAGTTTAGAAACTTTAGGATTATTTCTATCCACAGCTAAAGTATATTGAGTTAAGTCATTACTACCAATGGAGAAGAAATCCACATGTGGAGCTAAATCTTCTAAAATAAACAATACCGCAGGCACTTCAATCATTGCCCCAATTTTTGGATAATCTATTACAGTACTGTATTCTTCACATATTTCATTATATGCTTGATCTAATAACTTCTTCGCCGCTAGTACTTCATCAAGGCTTGAAATCATAGGTAGCATAATTGATAAGTTTTCATATTTTCTATTTGCTTTTAACATAGCTCTAAATTGTGCTAAAAGTAAATTTGGTTTATCTAAACTTACACGAATTCCGCGCCAACCTAAGAATGGATTTAATTCATTCATAGGAAGATATGGTAACGGCTTATCCCCACCCACATCCATGGTTCTCATTACAACTTTCTTTTCAGCGAAGTTCTTTAAAACTTCTTCATAATGTCTACACTCTTCTAACTCTGTTGGAAAGTTCTTATGCATCATGAATTCAATTTCAGTACGGTATAAACCTACACCATCGATTAAAGGCAAAATGCTTTGTTCTTTTTCATCAAAACTTAATCCAGCATTTAAATTAACATTGATGTGAACTCCATCTTCGGTGTCAGCTGGTAGAAATTGTTCTTCAAGTAAAATTTTAGAATTCTTTTCATTATCTAAAATCATACCTTGATATTCTGTTAAAACCCCAGCTGTTGGATCTACTAACAATTCTTTACGAATACCATCAACAATAAATAAATGACGGTCTAATTTCTGTAAAGGAATATCTACCCCTATTAAGGTCGGAATATTCAAGTTACGCGCTAAAATTGCAGCAATGGAGTTACCACTACCCTGAAGTGATACAATCCCTGCAATTCTTTCACGAGGTACTTCTGCAATTAAAGCAGCAGTAATTTCTTCAGCTAATAAAATAACAGGTTCTTTAAAATCAAATTCTTCAAGGTAGCTGTGAGCTAAACGAGACAAAATACGTTGAGCTAAATCCTTAATATTTAAAGCTTCTTCTTTTAAGCCTTGCTTTTCTTTCTCTGCAATAATTTCTTCAGTAACAAGCTTTAAAGCTGATGAAGCACTCCAATGAGCATCATAGATCTTTTGGTCAACAGTACAAGTAAATTCACCATCATCTAATAACTGTTGGTACTCATCAAAAACATTAGATAAAT
>GL995222.1:418121-422297 GCA_000222855.1 Succinivibrionaceae bacterium WG-1
TTTCTTTTCCACACTATCATAGATTCTTAAAGATAAAGAATCTAAATCTAACTGTAACTGAAATACTGCTTGATGGAATAATTCAACTTGCATTTCAGGGTCATCTGTTTTATTCAAAAGAACTTGTTCAAGTTCCATATGTGGTTGCCAAACCCATCCACGAGCAATAGCAATGCCACCAGAACCAAAAGCACATTTTAAAGGTACTTGATGATTATCGTTTTCTTCTTTTCTTTTAATTCAGATAAATATAAAATTGAAGCAAGTTGCGCCGCAAGAGTCACTAAGAAAGATTCTTCCATTTCATTAAATTGACGAGACTCTTTTTGTTGAATAACTAAAACACCTAGAACAGCACCATCTTTTTCAATTGGCACCCCTAAAAATGATTGGAATTCTTCTTCTCCAACTTCAGGAATATATTTAAAGTTAGCATGACTTTTAGCATCTGCTAGATTTAATAGTTCATTAGTTTTTCCTACTAAACCTACTAAGCCTTCACCAAATCTTAAAACAACTTTACCAACTGATTCTTTACTTAAACCATCAGTGGCTATTAACCGATAACGTTGACGTTCTTCTTCTGCTAAATATACAGAACAACAATCAACATTTAACGCTTCACGAGTCTTTTTAACTAAATAGTTTAAGGCTACATCAATTTGAGGTTCCTTTAAAACCTGTTCTATTATCTGTCTTAAAGTTGTGAGCATTGCTTATCTCCATAAGTTGTCTTCACGACGATTTTTAATAGTTTTATTTTTATCTTTTGAGTACACTCGAGAAGTTTTGCCCCAAATAGCACATTCTGCAAACTCTCTTAAAACTCGTCTATAAACATCTTTTTTAAAAGGAACTACTTGTCTAATTGGATACCAGTAACTAACCCAACGCCAATTATCAAATTCCGGTACAGTATGGTGATTGAATTCTATTTTATCTGAGTGTTCTTCTTTTATCTTTAATAAAAACCATTTTTGTTTTTGACCAACACAAACTGGTTTTTCTTCCCAATGGATTAAACGTTGAGGTAAACGATAACGTAACCAACCTTTAGATACCGCAAGCAAAGTAACATCAGATTTTTCAAGTCCTAATTCTTCAAACAATTCACGATACATTGCTTGTTCTGGATTTTCTCCAGGATTTATACCACCTTGTGGAAATTGCCATGAGTTTTGACCTATTCTGCGAGCCCACAGAACTTGATTATGTTGGTTACATATTACAATACCAACGTTTGGTCGATACCCTTCTCTATCAATCACAAGGTAATTCCTATTAAGTAAAACACTCTTTATAACGTGCTAATTTTAACACATTTGTCGATATATAACTAACTATAAATTAGTATAAACAAATCCACCAAACGGCTATAATACAAGACTCCTAAAACAAAGTGAAAAAAAATATCTAATAACTATCAAATTTTCAGATTTTAATCAAAACATCCTATAAAATACATACTAAAATTAAATTTTTGTTTCTCTTTTTACTATTAAATTTTTGTCTAAAAATATAAATAAACAATATGCCATTACCACCAAAAACCAAAAGTCAATTACTTGCACGAGTTGACCAAATAGCGGGATGCACTGTCGGCGAATTAGCATATGCTTTAAGAATACCTATTCCTCAAAATATTCAAGCAGCAAAAGGTTTTGCCGGAATTATTGCCGAACTTGCACTTGGTGCAAGTGCGGGTTCTAATCCCATTCAAGATTTTCCAGAAATTGGCGTAGAACTAAAAACAATTCCTTTAAATGAAGATGCCCAACCAACAGAAACAACTCATGTGTGCGTACTAAACCCCAAAAGTATTAGAGGGGCAACTTTTGAAGAATCAAACGTATATAACAAACTTAGTTGTGTCCTATGGTTACCAATTGAAGGTAATACTCAGATTCCACTTGTTAAAAGAAAATTTGGTCAAGGTTTTTTGTGGCAAATGGATAATACTGAGTATCAGCAAATAAAGACAGATTGGGAAGAGATAATGCATGCTTTAACCATTGTGGATGAACATGAAATTAGTGCTTCAATTGGAGAATTTTTACAAATTCGTCCCGCAGGATATAAGCAAGGTATCAAACAATATGGATTTTATTTAAGAAAAAATTTTACTAATAATATTATTCAAAATTTTTTACAAGGAAAGTTAGAGAAATATCGTAATTAAGATTTGCATATTTAATGTAGCCGATAATAATAATTATTATATCAAATATTTTTTTTAAAAAAACACTTCTTAAATCTCAAAATTGAAAAAAAATATCCATAAAAATAGACTTTTTTTAACTATTTAAGTAATTTATTAAAATGTGATAATAATATTACAAAAAAAGTTAAGTAAAAGAACTTTTTACTTGCCCTTACTAAAATCACTACAATTATAAAAATAGGAGCAATGAATGGGCACTAAACTAGGATATCTAAAAACAAAAATCAAAGTTACTTTCAATATTGAAAATGACGCAGCACAAGGCGCTAAGGAAATCTATCTTTTATGTGAACATAATGGTTGGGATCCTATCGCTTTACAACCCGGCACAAAATCAAAGGAAGGAACTTTCTCAACAACTATTGAACTTGATAAAAAAGATCCAAGCTTAAAAGACAAGTACCAATACAGATTCCAATACATCATGCATGATGGTTCTGAAAAGTTTGACAACGATTGGCATGCAGATGGCTATTGTGCAAATCCTTTTGGCGGTGAAAACTCTTACTTTGTAATCGCAGAACCTGCAGAAGAAGTAAAAGCAGAAGAACCTGTTGCAAAGGAAACTAAGAAAGAAGCTAAGGCTCCAGCTGCAAAGAAAACAACTACAGCCAAAAAAGCTACAACTGCAAAGAAGACTACAGCAGCTAAAAAGACTACTAAGTCAAAAGCAAAAGAGTAACTTTAAAACTCTTATCAATATTTTAGTTTTACCAAAAATATTGAGTCAAATTTAGATAACATGAAAAATAAGAAAATTTAGAAATAAATTTTCTTATTTTTTTCATTTTTAAATTAAGTAAATAAAATTTTAAAGTTAAAAATATATGAAAAATTTTGCATTAGAAACGATAAAGGGAAACTTTCGTTTCCCTTTATCTACCTATTTTGCAATGAATAAAATTTATCGTCTAAAGACTATAACTAAAATTACTTATCAGCCTTAGAAGCAAGCTTTTCAGTAATACGAGCAGCCTTACCAGTAAGAGCACGTAAATAGTAAAGCTTAGCACGACGAACCTTACCACGACGAGTAACTTCAATAGAAGAAATAAGTGGGCTGTGAGTTTGGAATACACGTTCAACGCCTTGACCACTAGAAATCTTTCTTACAGTGAAAGCAGAGTGTAAACCACGGTTACGCTTAGCGATTACAACACCTTCATAAGCCTGTAAACGTTCTTTGTCACCTTCAACTACACGTACAGAAACACGTACTGTATCACCAGCATCGAATGCTGGAACATCGCTACGCATTTGTTCTTTTTCAATTTGTTCAATAATATTCATTTTAAAATTTCCTACCTAGGATAAACTGATAACTCTCTACTGAATGTCCTTTTTGCAATTTCTTTCTCGCAGATAAAGGGCAAGAATTTTTTCTTGCTCGTCAGTCAGAGCTAGGTTTTTCAAAATATCAGGACGCCTTTCATAGGTCCGAATTATACTTTGGGTTAAACGCCATTTTCTGATAGCTTCATGATTACCACTTAAAAGGACATCAGGAACTTTTAAGCCATCGATTTCTACGGGACGTGTATATTGTGGACAATCTAGCAAACCCTGTGCAAATGAATCTTCTACAGCACTTAATTCATCCCCAAGAACTCCAGGAATTAATCTTGCTATAGCGTCAATCATAACCATCGAAGGTAGCTCACCACCACTTAACACATAATCACCAATCGACCATTCTTCATCCACAAGAGTTTGAATTATTCTTTCATCAATTCCCTCATAACGACCTGCTATAAAAATTAGCTCTTCGTTTTCATGAGCGAGTTCTTCACAGCCTTGATGATTAAATACTCTACCTTGTGGCGATAAATAAATAACCTTAGCTTTCGGTAACAACTCTTTAGTATGAATTATTGCATCTCTTAAAGGTTGTACCATCATAAGCATTCCAGGTCCGCCCCCAAAAGGACGTTCATCAACCTTTTGATGCTTATCAT
>GL995222.1:422655-454431 GCA_000222855.1 Succinivibrionaceae bacterium WG-1
TAAAATCACGTGGATTTATACAAATAACGCTTAATAAGCCATTTTTAATTGCACGACCTGTAACTCCAAACTCAGTTAGAGCTCGATACATATCCGGGAAAAGGCTAATTACACCAATCCGCATAAGTCACTCTATCCTTTTGTGTTTAGAATTAAAAATCAGGATCCCAGTCAACATGTATAGTCTGGTTTTCAAGATCAACAGAATCTACCACGTGTGGTAGAAAAGGAATTAATCTTTCTTTTTGACCATACTCATCATTTGGCTTTGCTTTAACTACCATTACATCATTGGAACCAGTTTCCATCATTGATGACACTTGACCAAACTCATAGTTATCACGATTTACCACCGCTAAACCAATGAGATCTCGCCATCTGTATTCACCTTCGGCTAACTTAGGTAGTGAACTACCTAAAATTCCAATTTCTGCATTAGTTAAACTTTGGGCTTCTTCACGAACATCAATATTCTTAATCTTCGCTATAAAGCCATCACCATGTCTTCTATAACCTTCAAAGGCTATTGGTTGCCATGGTTGCCCCTTGTGTCTAAAAAACCAAGGAGTATAAGAAAATAAACTTTCAGGATCTTGGGTAAAAGAAATTACCTTTAGCCAACCTTTGATGCCATATACAACACCAAAACGTCCCATTACTTCAGGTTCTTCCTTACGTTCCATGATATCCTCAGTCATAAATTCTTAAATTAAGCAGCAGCTTGTTCAGCTTTCTTATCTTTAACTAACTTAGCTACACGATCAGAAAGTTGAGCGCCAACTGATTGCCAGTATTCAACACGTTCAAGATTTAATCTTAACTTTTCTTCTTTACCAGCTGCAATTGGGTTATAAAAACCGATGTTTTCAATAAAACGACCACTTAATGCACGACGTGAATCAGCTACTACCACTTGGTAGAATGGGCGCTTCTTAGCACCACCACGTTGTAAACGAATGATTACCATATCCGTCCTCTAAAAAATTAGGTTCAAAAAATTAGGTATAAAACCTAAACACTATATACAAAATAGGTTGCAAAATTTTAACTTGTCCACAAAATTTTGCAAGTAAAATTTACATTTTCTCAAAAAAAAGATTAAAAAATTAAAAAAATCTTGCTATTGGCGATTGAAATAATTTACACAGTCATTCGGAATAAAATAAGTTCTTATGAATCCTCTGTTAGAGATAACCACGTATTTACAATTTTTTGATACTAAATATTGCTTATCACCATCACTTTGCACTCCAACCATGTCAGCACGCGCTATTACATTATTAGCATCACTTATATATTCTTCTAAAGAACGACTTCCTACTTCTCGACCATGTTTACGAAAATGTTGTTCAGCTAAATATTTATTTTTAAAGCTATATTGATTAGAAACTTCTCGCTTATCAGTATTTTTATTATTAATATCGCTACTAACATCATTGTTAGTTACAACTTGTTCGGTGTAGGACTGATAATCATTTCTTGTGTTATTAGCTTGTTCACTATGTTGTATCCAAAAATAATAAATAAAAGCAAATACAACCAATACAAGCATTGATTTAACATTCATTTTTTTAGGCATTTTTAAACTTCACTTTCTAAAAGCTAAATCTAATAAATAAAAATCCCTAATCTTAAAAAGTATTAGGGACCTATGATCTATAAAAATTTTTACAAACTTAATTAACCAAAATATCCTGGTGGCATCATACCCTTCATTGCACCGATAAGCTTTCTCATTCCGCCCTTAGAACGTAAACGCTTCATCATCTTTTGCATCATGAAGAATTCTTTTAAAAGCTTACCAACTTCAGCAACATCTACCCCTGCACCATCTGCGATTCTCTTTTTACGAGAACCCTTGATAAGTTCTGGGTTTGCTCTTTCTTTTTGGTCATAGAATTGATAATTGCTTCTTTACGATAGATTTCTTTATCGTTTATTTTGCTCTTTACTTCTTCAGGAATTGAATTGATACCTGGTAATTTATCAATCAAACCCATCATGCCACCCATATTACGCATTTGCACAATCTGTTCACGGAAGTCTTCAAAGTCAAAATCTTTACCTTCCTTCATCTTTGAAGCAAATTTTTCTGCTTTCTTAGTATCAACCTTACGTTGTAATTCTTCAACTAATGTTAATACGTCACCCATATCTAAGATACGGCTAGCAAGTCTATCAGGATGGAATGGTTCTAAAGCTTCAATCTTTTCACCAGCACCTAGGAATTTGATTGGTTTTCCTGTAATCTTACGAACAGATAAAGCCGCACCGCCTCTAGCATCACCATCAATCTTAGTTAAGATAACACCTGTTAATGGTAAAGCTTCATTAAATGCTTTGGCAGTGTTTGCAGCATCTTGACCAGTCATAGAATCAACAACAAACAATGTTTCAATAGGATTGATTGCAGCATGAAGTTCTTTAATTTCGTTCATCATGTCGGCATCAACATGTAAACGACCAGCTGTATCCACTAAAAGTACATCCATAAATGAAAGTTTAGCTTGCTTTATTGCTTTTTCTACAATATCAATTGGTTTTTCATTTACAGTTGATGGGAAAAATGTTACGCCAACTTCCTTTGCTAAAGTTTCAAGTTGTTCAATTGCTGCAGGACGATATACGTCAGCGCTCACAACCATAACTTTCTTATGTTCTCTTTCTGTTAAATACTTTGCGAGTTTTGCAACAGATGTTGTTTTACCAGCCCCTTGTAAACCTGCCATTAATACTACAGCAGGTGGTTGAGTAGATAAATCTAATGAAGAATTTTCTTCACCCATTACAGATTTTAATTCTTCATATACAATCTTTATAAATTCTTGACCTGGGTTTAATGCTGTACTAACTTCTGTACCTAAAGCTTTTTCTTTAATATCAGCAATAAATTCTTTGATTACAGGTAAAGCCACGTCAGCTTCAAGTAAAGCCATACGTACTTCACGTAGGGTATCTTTAATATTTTCTTCTGTTAAGCGACCTTGACCAGTAATATTACGTAATGTCTTTGTTAGTCGTTCAGTTAAATTATCAAACATCTAATTGTTTCCTAAACAATACAATCTTTATGAATATTGGTTACCTAACGTTAATATACCACAAATCTGTTTTTATATTTGTAACCAAACTTATTTTAGTTAATTGCTTTACAAAAAAGTCATAGCATTTTACTTGTTATTTTGCTCTTCTACTAGTTTTTATTATGTAGTTTTATTTAAATTTTTTTAATTATTCAAACTTTATTCCAGAATTAACAGTTAAAAAACAAAAATGGAGCTTTTTTATTAAAACTCCATTTTGTCTCTTTATTGTTTGTTATGTTATTTATTTAGTAGTATTTAGTTCTCATTGCACGTTTTATAGCATATTCTGGCATGCGTTCCTTTAGTTGTGCGATGTATTTTTTGGCTTTAAGAGATTGAATCTTATTATCTGTCACAATGCTGTTAAGCCAACTATAAGCTTCTTCATAGTCAAGAGGACTTCCCATATCTCTTAATAGCATCCCACCCCAATCAATTTTGGCAGGCACATACCCCATCATAGCAGCTTCATGCATTAATGCTTCAGCTTTACGCTTATCTTCATTTACATAACGTCCAATTTCGTAAAAGAAGGCCAATCTTCTCATAGATGCAGGATAACCAATACTTGCTGCTTGTTGTAAATAATATATACCTGTAGCTTCATTTTTAGGAACACAAATACCAT
This sequence comes from Succinivibrionaceae bacterium WG-1, assembly GCA_000222855.1. Lineage (GTDB taxonomy): Bacteria > Pseudomonadota > Gammaproteobacteria > Enterobacterales > Succinivibrionaceae > WG-1. The sequence goes on from GL995222.1 coordinate 426,370, forward strand.
TTATCAACAATTCACCGTACAAATGTTGATAAGAGGCACTCATACCCACTTTAGCTCTTTTTTCAATATCATCAACAAACTGACATTGATTAACTTTGCCAATAATAGATAAATGGTTACCTTGTTCCACCCATCTATTTATTTCATCTGAAGTATAAACATGGAGTTTTTGAGCTTCATCATCTAAATTCGTATATCTTTCAGTAATCTTTTGCGAGATTTTACTTTGAAGATTTTCTTCAGTAACTTCAGATACACTAGAAGTTGTAGCATCTGCTGCAACACAAAAACCACACATTAGAGAGCTTATTAAAAATATATTTAAATTCTGCAATATCTTCAACATACCCCCTCCCTTTACTTAAACATTTTTAGCTTACTTTATATTATCGGCAATTTATATAAAATTTTTAGTAAAATTTTCTTTATTTAAACTTTAATCTAATTTTTCCGTCAAACAAACCCAAATTCTTTCTTTTAATCATTAAAAATAAAACAATCCCAAAATCAAAAAAGCATTAAAGCAACAATAAGTCAAAGACCCAAAGCAACAAAATAAAAAGTCTCCTAAAATTAAAATTTTAGGAGACTTTTGTGTTTAGATTAGATAGCTAATTAAAAAATTAGCTATTTATTTAATAGTAAACAACTAAATTAGTTGTTTACCATAAAATCAACGCCTAACTTAATGTCAGCCTTTAATGTGTCTAACATGTTCTTTAAGTTAGCTTCTTCGTATGCACTTAACTTACCAACAGGGATGTATTTTTCAACACCTTCCTTGCCTAATAATACTTGTTGTGCAAAGAATGGAGCATATTCTGGGCAACCACCTTCTACATATGCAGCTTCAACAACACCAGGAACACCTGATAAGCCTTTAACTAAAGCTAAAGCAAAACGAGCGCCTGCAGCAGCCATTGATAATGTAGCAGAACCAGCACCTGCTTTTGCATTCACAACTTCAGTACCAGCATTTTGAACATGATCTGTTAAGCTCTTAATTTGTTCTTCAGAAACAGAATCATAACCTAAAGCTTGAGAGAAAATTGGAAGAATAGTAGAACCACTATGACCACCAATTACAGGGATACGAACAGAACCACGACCGAAACCTACAGTATCAGCCCAGAAAGTTTCTGCACGTAAAGTATCTAATAATGTAACACCAAATAAACGCTTAGGGCTATAACAACCTGCTTTCTTAAATACTTCAGCAGCAATTGGCACCATTGTGTTAACAGGATTAGTAATAATTGCAACACAAGCCTTTGGAGCATACTTAGCAATATTTTCTGCTAAAGACTTCACGATACCTGCATTGAACTTGAATAAATCACTACGATCCATACCAGGTTTACGAGCCATACCAGCTGGAATTACAACAACAGAAGCATTAGTTAAAGCTTTAGCTAAACCTTCATCACCAGTAAAACCTTCGATATTAACATCTGAAGGGATATGACTTAAATCAACAGCTACACCAGGAGTAAACGGAGCTACATCGTATAATGCAAGTTCAGAACCAGCTGGAAGTTGATTTTTTAAAAGAAGAGATAAAGGCTGACCAATACCGCCAGCAGCACCTAACACAGCAATTTTCATTAGCTAAAACCCTCTAATAAAATAATTTTAATAAAATTACCTTATTTTATTATTTTTATAAATTTATAATAAAAAACTTTTAATTAATTCATCATATAATATTAAACCAAATTTCATTTATAAACCATAGCAAAACATATGTTTTTATTTAATTTTTGTTATTATCTACACTTTATAAAATTGTTCTTGATTTTCTATTATTTATCAATTTTTTTTACGAAATTTACTATTTTTCATAAATAGTTAAAAAAATAGGCGTTTTCTAATTATTTATGCATTTTTTAAGCATAATTACGCATATTTTGTTATAATTCACCATAAATATAGTAAAACTTTATAAAAAAATAAATTTTTTGTTTTTATATTTTTTATTAAGAACTACTTGTTATATTCAATATTATTCTGACTAACATATTAAAGAAAAACTTAAACCAATAAAAAATTATTAAGCTTAAGGTATTCATAAATGGAAAGCAATCAACCTCAAGAAGATATCGAACAAGTCTTCAAGCAACTTCTGAAAGAAGAAATTTATAGTTCACAATCAGAAATTGTCGATGCTTTAAACGCAAGAGGATTTACCAATGTAAATCAATCTCGCGTGTCTCGTATGCTAGCAAGATTTGGTGCAATAAGAGCTAGAAATACTAAGATGAATATGGTTTATTGTTTACCACAAGAACTTAGCGTTCCTTCTGTTTCAAGCACAATTAAATCATTAGTTCATGATATTGACTACAATGATAATATTATTGTTATCCACACAAGCCCAGGAAGCGCTCAGATGATAGCAAGAATGCTTGACTCAATTAGAAAAACGGAAGGTATTCTTGGCACTATTGCAGGTGATGATACTATTTTTGTAACACCTCGTAAAGGAATTACAATTGAAGATCTTTCTCGTTCTATCGAAGATTTATTCGCCGACCAACGATTAGAATCTTCAAACTAGCAAACAAAATAATTATTTATTTTTTACTACAACAAGTAAAAATATCAATCATATAAAAACAAAGAGAAGCCTAAGGCTTCTCTTTGTTTTTATTTAAATAGCGTCTTCGTCAGATTCACCGGTACGAATTCTTACAATGTGTTCGCAATCGTACACGAAAATTTTACCATCGCCAATTTTACCTGTTCTTGCAGCTTTAATAATAGCTTCAATAACTTGGTCACATGAATCATCGCTTACTACAACTTCAAGCTTAACTTTTGGTAAAAAGTCTACTTGATATTCAGCACCACGATATAGTTCAGTATGTCCCTTTTGTCTACCAAAGCCTTTCACTTCAGTAACTGTCATACCATCAATACCTAACGCAGAAATTGCTTCTCTTACGTCATCGAGCTTGAATGGCTTAATAATAGCACTAATCTGTTTCATGAATCGCTCCTAATTTTATTTTTAATTATGTAATTCAATTTTTGTGCCATAAATTTTCGTTAAACAATTTGAAATTTTTACATTTTTAGCTAGTTTTTAAAATAATTTTGTAAAAATATGCACCAAAATTGCTAGCAATAAAAAATATCGCACCATAAAAGTGCGATATTCTTGTAACTAATATTTACATAAATTCCATAAAATCTTAGTTATATTCCTTCATTTTATCGAAAGACATATAGTAGTAAATTTCATTACGCTTTGCATCAATGCTCTTAACAGCATCTAAGTATTCTTGTGCAGTTGGTAATTTACCAAGCATTGAAGCAACAGAAGCAAGTTCTGCTGAAGCTAGGTACACATTTGCACCTTGACCTAATCTATTAGGGAAGTTTCTAGTAGATGTAGATACTACTGTTGCATTGTCTGCAACTCGAGCTTGGTTACCCATACATAATGAACAGCCAGGAATTTCAGTTCTTGCACCAACTCGTCCAAATACACTGTAAATACCTTCATGAATAAGTTCAGCTCTATCCATAAGAGTTGGTGGAGCTACCCATAATTTAACAGGTAATTGACCTTTTTGATTTTCAAAAATTGTAGCAGATGCTCTATAGTGACCAATGTTTGTCATACAAGAACCAATGAATACTTCATCAATCTTGGCACCAGCAACGTCTGATAATGTTCTTGCATCATCAGGATCATTTGGAGCGCAAAGAATAGGTTCCTTAATTTCTGACATATCAATTTCAATAACAGCAGCATATTCAGCATCAGCATCAGCCTTAAGAAGAGTTGGATTTGCTAACCATTCTTCCATAGCTTTAATACGTTTTGCTAAAGTATTGCTATCGCTATATCCCTTTGAGATCATCCACTTTAATAAAGCAATATTTGAATTTAAATATTCAATAATTGGTTCTTTATTTAAAGCAACTGTACAACCTGCTGCAGATCTTTCTGCTGAAGCGTCAGCAAGTTCAAAAGCTTGTTCAACTTTAAGGTCAGGTAAACCTTCAATTTCAAGAATTTTTCCTGAGAAGATATTCTTTTTACCTTTCTTTTCAACGGTAAGTAAACCTAATTCAATAGCCTTTAAAGGAATTGCATGAACTAAATCTCTTAAAGTGATACCAGGTTGCATTTGACCTTTAAATCTTACTAATACTGATTCTGGCATATCAAGAGGCATAACACCTGTAGCTGCAGCAAACGCAACTAAACCAGAACCTGCAGGGAATGAAATACCCATTGGGAATCTAGTATGAGAGTCACCACCTGTACCAACAGTATCAGGGAGAACCATTCTATTTAACCAACTGTGGATAACACCATCACCTGGATTTAAAGCAACCCCACCACGTTCAGAAATGAATTTAGGTAAAGTTTCGTGAGTGTTAACATCAATTGGCTTTGGATATGCAGCAGTATGACAGAATGATTGCATTACAAGACCAGCACTAAAAGATAAACATGCTAAATCTTTTAATTCATCACGAGTCATAGGACCTGTAGTATCTTGAGAACCTACTGTTGTGATCTTTGGTTCACAATATGTACCAGGTCTTACTCCAGGTACATTACAAGCGCGACCTACAATCTTTTGCGCTAATGTATAACCTTTGTTAGAAGAAGCTACAGATTTTGGTTTTACAAAAACATCACTTTCTGGTAAACCTAAAAACTCTCTAGCTTTTGCAGTTAAACCACGACCAATTATAAGTGGAATACGACCGCCTGCACGAACTTCATCAAGTAACACATCAGTTTTTAAAGTAAATGTTGATAACTCTGCACCTGTGTCATGATTAACAACCTTACCTTCGTAAGGATATACATCAATCACATCACCAGAATTCATAGCAGTAACGTCTAATTCAATAGGTAATGCACCTGCGTCTTCCATGGTGTTAAAGAAAATTGGCGCAATCTTACCACCAAACACAAAACCACCAGCACGCTTATTAGGAACATAAGGAATATCGTTACCCATAAACCAAAGTACACTGTTTGTAGCACTCTTACGAGAAGAACCTGTACCTACTACGTCACCAACATAAACTAAAGGATAGCCCTTTTCTCTTAGTTTATTGATCATGCTTACAGGACCAACAACCCCATCCTTATCAGGAGTAATGCCTGGACGAGCATTCTTTAACATTGCCATAGCATGAAGCGGAATATCAGGACGACTCCAAGCATCAGGAGCAGGAGATAAATCGTCTGTATTTGTTTCACCAGTTACTTTAAATACTGTAAGAGTAACTTTTTCAGCAAGTTTTGGCTTTGAATTAAACCATTCAGCATCAGCCCATGAAGCAATCACAGATTTAGCATATGAATTACCTTGTTTAGCAAGGTCTGCAATCTTATCAAATGCATCAAAAATCAATAAAGTATGTGATAAAGCTTTAGCTGCAATTGGAGCTAACTTTTCATCATTTAATAGTGAAATTAATGGTTCTACGTTATAACCACCTTGCATAGTACCTAGTAATTCAACAGCATGTTCCTTACTAATTACCTTTGAAGTAAGCTTTCCATTTGCAAGATCTGCTAAAAATTTTGCTTTAACTTCCGCAGCTTCATCTACCCCTGGTGGAATTCTGTTTTCTAAAAGTTCTACAAATTCTGCAGCTTTTTCTGCAGGAGGATCTAATAATAAACTAACAAGTTCTGTTGTTTCATCAGCAGTTAAAGGTTTAGCAATTACACCTAGTTTGTTTCTTGCTTCTAACTTTTGGTAATAAGAATCTAACACTATATTTACCTTCTTAAAAATATTCCACTAACCTTAAATGATTTAAATCACTTGATTGTCGCAGTCATAAAGTAACTTTTTACAAAGTTCGAAATAACATCTTTCTCGAATAAGTGCACTTCATTTATTTTTACTTAAGTATATCACAAAAAAAAATTCATCATCACTTAAATAACATACTCAAAAACATAGTTTTGTAGAAAAACAAAAAGGGATTGCATATGCAATCCCTGCTTAGAAAATAAACTTTAAATATTATTAAAATTTAACCTAAAAAAAAGTGTACCAAATCGTTTAATATAAGTGTCTATATAATCCTTTAATTAACCTAATAAGCTAAGAGCTAATTGAGGTCTTTGATTAGCTTGGCTCAAAATTGATTGAGAAGCTTGTTGAATAATATTGTTCTGTGTCATACTTGCTGTTTCTGTTGCAAAATCTGTATCACGGATACGGCTACGAGCGTCAGATACGTTTTCAGCAACATTTGATTGATTACGAATAGTTGATTCTAAACGGTTTTGAACAGCACCAAGTTCTGCACGTTTACTGTCTACATTTGCAATGAATTTATCAATGTTAGTTAATACAGCTTGTGCATTTTCTGCAGTGCTAACATCAAAAGTTAAACCTTTTGCATCTGCACCATCTAAACTAAAGCTGTGAACTTTAAAACCTTTTGCAGTAGCATCATCGCCTGAAGCGATAGTATCAGTAGCTAAAGCTACTTCTGCAACACTAAATCCAAAACCTTTACCAGTCTTAGAACTTAAGCTAATACCAATTGTTTGATCATGATCGGCACCAACTTGGAAAGAAACTTTGCTTTCTGTACCTTCATCGCCTACTGTTACAGTATTAGCATCATCTGTACCAGTTAAAGTTAAAGTTGCACTACCTTTTAATAATTTTTGACCACCGTATGTAGTATCTGAAGCAATACGGTCGATTTCTTGACAAAGTTGACCAACTTCTTGTTGAAGAGCTGTACGGTCTTCTGCTGAGTTTGTACCATTTGCAGATTGTAAAGCAAGAGTACGAATACGTTGGTACATAGTGGTCATTTCGTCCATTGCACCTTCTGCAGTCTGAGCATAAGAGATACCGTCTTGAGCATTACGGTTACCTTGATTTAGACCGTTAATCTGAGAAGTTAAACGGTTAGAAATTTGAAGACCTGCAGCATCGTCTTTTGCGCTATTGATACGAAGACCTGAAGCTAAACGCTTATAAGAAGTATCAAGAGAATTTGTTGCATTAGATAATTGGCGATTTGCGTTTAATGATGAAACGTTAGTTCTTACATATAGAGACATTTTAGTACACCCTCAATTTATTTTTTTATTTTTATTTTTATTTTTTAGATTTGTTTTTATTATTCTTAAATCTTATGTCTAATATATCGGTTACTTTCAAAATTCCTTTACTATTTTTTAAATTTTTTTTAAATATTTTTTTTTAGCAAACTTAAAACCATTAAAAATAAAAGATTTTACGCAATAAAAAAATTATTATTTTTATTTTTAAATAAATAGTTTTATATCAATTATTGATAGTATTTTTATATAAAATTATGCAAATATTCGCTAAATTTTATTAAAACAAACATTTCCCCAAAATATGGAAAATCGTATTCAACATTTTCTTATGTAAAATAAATTTTATTCTTAATTTAGTAGCTCACCTATAACAAAAATAAATTTCCTAAAAAAATCAAAAAACCAAAAAATCATGTGATTTTTCTGAAGGTAAATTCTTCAGAAAGGTCAGTTATTTTTTTATAAAAAATTTAAGTGTCCTGTTAATGAGAAGCCTTGGCTTATGAATTTAAAAATTCATAAGTTAAAGATTTAACGTAAAAAATGGAGAAATGAGATTATGATAGTTAGTGCAAGTCGCCGAACAGACATTCCTGCATTTTATTCTGAGTGGTTTATGAATCGTATTAGAGAACAACAAGCATGTGTTGTAAATCCTCGTAACGAAAATCAAATTAGTCGTATATCTTTAACACCTTCAGATGTTGACTGCATCGTATTTTGGACTAAGAATGCCACCCCACTTGAAAACTATTTAGATGAGTTATCTGCAAATTACATGTACTATTTTCAATATACTCTTACTGCATATGATAAAGATATTGAACCACATGTACCTAATAAAGAAAAAGTCATTATTCCTAATATGATTAGACTTTCTGAAAAACTTGGCTCAAAACGTATTATTTGGCGTTACGATCCAATAATGCTAACCTCTAAATACACCAGACAAAAACATTGTGAAATTTTTGAAAAATATGCAAGTCTACTTTCAGGAAAAATAGAAAAGGTAATAATATCATTCGTAGATTTTACTAGACAATTTAATCGTAATATGAAGGATATTGATGTAATTACAGATTCCAAATATTTAGATAAAGAATATACATCTTTAATGTTTGATTTCATTGCTATTGCCCAAAAATATAATTTTGAACTAGAAACATGTGCCGAAATATCAAATTTTACCGATAATCAATTTGTAAAACATACTTGTTGTATTGATCCAAAATTAATTGCAGAAATAATTCCTAATTTTAATGATAAGCTTCCTAAAAAAGATGTAGGACAAAAACTAAGAAAAGCTTGTGGTTGTTGCGAAAGCAACGATGTTGGTGCTGCTAATTCATGTCTACATGGATGTAAATATTGTTATGCCACATTAAGTCATGAAGAAGCAATTTTAAACTATAAAAATTTACATCAACCAAGTTCTAATCTATTAAAAGGTAATTTAGAAATGCATCCTAATGCCAAAATTACCGATAGAAAAATAAAACATTTTATAACTCAAAAATAACCGCCTATACAAAAAACATAAACCCATGAATAATAAAAATAAAAAACAGAAATTATCTTAGAGATAATTTCTGTCTAACTTTGCTTTTTATCTTGCATTTAAATGATGCATTGGTCCCATATCGCCAGGTCTTCCTCCCCTTGGTGGATGGTGAGGACCGAAACCACCTCTAGGCCCCATATCAAAACCTCTTCTAGGAGGAGGAGGAGCAAAATGATGTCCAGGAGGCGGTGGTGGCGCAACATAATAACCACGGAACCTCGGATGTGGAGGTGGTGGTGGGGTTACCACAACATATTCTCTATATCTAGGTGGTGGAGGAGGTGGTGGAAGTCTACTTTCATGGCGATAATATCCATCATCTCCAATTGTCACACTAATTCTTGCTTCAGCAGCATTCATTGCAAAAAAAACACTTGCAAGAATAATACTTGTAGTAAATATTTTTTATTCATGAACATTCTCCTTAACGTTTGCTAATTTATTAGACTTTATAACGTTACTTTAGTTCAATAATTTATAAAGAAATTCATAAATTTTTACAATAAAAACTAGTACATGCTACTTTATTTGAAGATTACTTATTTTATAGAATTCCAAAAACGTTCCCAATCGAATGCAATTCCAGGATCTGTTTTTCTAGTTGGAGCAATATTGGAATGCCCTGTAATATTATCTTTAATATTAGGGTAACTTTGTCTTAAAGATAAAGTTAAATACTTTAAAGATTGATATTGTGCATCAGTGTATGGAATATCATCTGCACCTTCTAATTCAATACCAATTGAGAATTCATTACACTTTTCGCGTCCCTTATATAAAGAGACTCCTGCATGCCATGCTTTATCTAAACAAGAAACAAATTGCACTACAGTGCCATCTCTTTTTATACAAAAATGTGAACTCACTTCTAAGTTTTGAATTTCTAAAAAATATGGATGTTTATCCACAGGCAAAGAATTTAAAAAAAATCTTTCAATATAACTATCTCCAAAAATTTTTGGTGGTAATGAGATATTATGAATAACTAATAAACTTATTTCATTATTTACTCTAGTACCAAAATTCTTAGTTTTATAAAAAATCACATCTTGGCACATTCCTGAAATAATTTTCGGAATAAATGTTAAAGGACCTTTCAATACATTCATATTTTTTCTTCTTAAAAAATAAAACCCTCCAAGTTTTACAACTTTAGAGGGCTTTATCTATATAAATAACAAATCTTTAAATTACGCTGTTACTAAAACTTTTGATGGTGCAACTTGTGCTGAGTTATCTTGTTCTACAATAACTCCATCATCTATAGTAACTAAGCTATATGCTGACGCATCTGCTAATACTGCACGTAAAAGCATGTTATTTAAATGATGTCCGGTCTTATAAGCAGAGAATTCACCAATCATGCTCTTACCGTTCATATATAAATCACCAATTGCATCTAACATCTTATGTTTTACAAATTCATTAGGATAACGTAATCCTTCTGGATTTATAACTTTATAATCATCTAAAACAATAGCATTTTCTAAACAACCACCTAAAGCTAAGTTATGAGCATGCATATATTCAACATCACGCATAAAACAGAATGTTCTAGCTCTACTTACTTCACGGAAGAATCTATCACGATTAAAATCTAAACTAAATTTTTGTAAAGATTTTTCCATTGCTGGGTGATTAAAAGAAATTTCCAAATTAACTTTAAAACCAAATTTAGCAGGTTTTAAAACTGCCCACTTGTCTTCTAATTCTACACGTACTTCTTTATTTATACGCATGAATAGTTTTGGAGCATCTAATTCTTGAATCCCAACACTTTCAATTAAATACATAAAAGGTTGAGCAGAACCATCCATTACAGGAAGTTCTGGAGCATCTACTTCAATATAAAGATTATCGATACCTAAAGCACTTAAAGCTGCAGATAAATGTTCAACTGTTGAAATTCTATCACCTTGTAAATTTACTAAAGCGGTACATAATTCAGTATCACGAACCATTTCTGCAGAAGCATCAAACCTAATTTTATTAGGTAAATCAGTACGGAAATAAACAATACCAGTGTTAGCAGGTGCAGGCTTGAAGGTCATACTAACCTTTTTACCAGAATGTAAACCAATTCCGGATACCTCAACAGGCTTCTTGATTGTACGTTGTTTAATAATCATTTGACTGATCTCTCTTTTTTAACAATACAAAATTTATTGCGCTATAAATTATTATAGCACATATGTGATATAGATAGTCAAAATATAAAAATAGTTCAAAAAAAATATTTTTTTTACCAAAATAAAAAAATCCTTTACATACAATGCAAAGGATTTTGTGCGAACTATAATTTTAAAAACTATTAAGAAAAATTATTACTTACTGCTTTTCTTTTGAAGGAAACTTGGTAAAGTAATTTTCATCTTAGTAGCTGCTTTTTGCATATTGTTTGGTTGAGACTGTTGTGGATTAATTGGTGGCACACTTAAGTCACTTTCATTTTCCTCAACACGAGTAAAGCCACCACCAAAAATTGACTTAGTAGGAGCTTCATTTACAATATCTTCAACAACTGGTTCAGGAGCTTGAGTTTGCTCTGCTACAATGCTTTCATCACGTACGATACCAGCAAGAACAACTGTTACACAAACTTCTTCAGCAGAGTCATTGGCATTAAAAGTAACCCCAATCTTTACATCGGTGTCATCAGAGAAGTATTCTTCAATTTTATTACCAATATATTGATATGCTGTTAAATCAAATGAATGATCAACACTAATATTAACAATAGCACCACGAACTTTACAACCTGATACATCGTCAAGTAATGGACTCTTAATTGCTTCATTTAATGCTCTTTCTACAGCATTTTCACCTTCAGCAGAACCCATACCAATGAGAGCATTACCAGATTTTTGAAGTACAGTCTTAAAGTCATTGAAGTCAATGTTAATAAAGCCATTTTCTCTAATAACACTAGATACCCCAACAACTGCACGCATTAATACTTTATTACAAATTTGGAAAGCATCAAGTAATGAAATATTGCCCTTTTGAGTTAATAAAAGTTTATCATTTGGCACAATAATTAAAGCATCAACTGCATCTCGTAAATTTTCAATACCTTCTAAAGCCTTCTTCATTTGTTTTTTACCTTCAAATGAGAATGGTATTGTAACAATTGCAATTGTTAATGCATGTAACTTTTCTTGAGCAATCCTAGCAATTACAGGAGTAGCACCAGTACCTGTACCACCGCCCATACCAGCTGTTAAAAAAACAATATCACTTTGACCGATATTAGCAATTAAGTCTTCTTCACTTTCTTCAGCAGCTTTACAACCTACAGAAGGATTTGAACCAGAACCTAAGCCACGAGTTGTATTAACACCAATTTGAATACGTTTTTCAGCAGAATTACTATTCAAAGCTTGAAGGTCAGTATTTACTGCAATAAACTCTACACCTGTAACCTTTTCATCAATCATGTGTTGAATGGTGCTACCGCCACCACCACCGATACCGATTACTTTGATGATAGGATCACCATTGTGAGCAGGTAAACCATCACCGCTAACAATTTGCTGTGAATCGTCTTCAACGTGCAAAATTCCACTCATTAACTTTTATCTCCTGTGCCTAAGAGCTCTAAACCTAAGTTTATTTATAATAATATCTTCAGATAACATCATTATTTTCTATTTAAAAATATATAAAATTATTAAAACTGTTATCTAAAAGATAAACTAAACCAAATAGGTTTAGTAAAATATCCAATCATTATTGCGTATTATATATTTTTTAAAAGAATTTTAACAATAAAACAACATAATAGAGTTGTTAAATTTCAAGATGATAGTAATCTCTTAAAGAAATAGTTCTTTCTCTATCTTATCAAAATTCTTGTAATCTTTAATACATGGGTGTCCTTTTATGTTTATAGTCCACTTACATGTTATATAAAATTTTTAAGTATATCTAAATGCAACTTATATTACACGATTATACTAAATTATTTGTACTAAAATTCTACATAAGCTACATTTCAGATGTGAACCAATTCTTCAGTTTATAGAAAAATTTAGCAATAGTTCCTCTTGGAGCTACCGCATCATGACTTTCTATATCTCGAGAATATCTTATCATCCCAACTAAAGCTGCATCTGAATATGGGTCCAAAAATTCTTTATCACCAATGATTTGGTCTTCACGTAATTTGGCAACACGAACTTTCTTTAAATCATATGTCTTATAAACATGATTTAAAAACGCTCTATCTATACCTTCTATCTTGGCAGTACCACCTGTGATTACAAAACCTGCCGCCATTTGCACATCATTATTACCATTAAAAGCTGTAATAATATTTTCAAATACATCATCAAAGATTTCAGTTAAAGCGTGTTCTATAACTTCAGCTAATTCTTTTCTCTTTATAGATATTTCTTCATTGCTACCAACAGTGATGGCTCTGATAACACCTGCATCATCTGGTACAAATTCCGCATATCCTACACCATATTTACATTTTAAGGTTTCTGCATCTTTATCACTTAAAGCATACAATAATGAAATTTGTCTAGTAATCCAAGCACCACCTTTAGGCACACCACCACAATAAATTAAATCGCCTTTATCGTAGATACAAATATCAGTACAATTATGACCAATATTAAGAACACAAACCCCCAATGCTTTTTCGTCTTCTGTTACAACAGAAATTGAGGAACAAAATCCTGTAAAAGCATATTCAAATTGTCTCTTTGTGTGAATGAAACTAATACATTCCATCATATTTGACATATACGAATTATTACCATACATCAAATAACAATTAACTTTTAATTGCCCTGCTAACATATCAAGCGGTTCTTCTACTCGCATATTTTCATCAACTTGGAACCAATTAATGCATGAAGTAATAAGTTGATAATCTGTTTTATTTAAAGCTTGGCAATTGTTATAAGCTTGTTCCATATCTCTGCTAGTAACTCGCTCGTGTACACTAATAGAACCCTCGTTAGATGTACCATATATACCATTACCATTTACAGAGATAATAATTAAAGGATTTTCAAAATCTATTAAATTTTTTTCCGAATATTTTTGTTCAAAAGAGCGTTTAGAGATCTGAAAAGCAGCAGATAAAGATTCTTTCATCTTTTCGATGCTACTGATACCTCTTCTATTACATCCTTCATTAGTAACACAACCATATCCAACAATATTTATATAACTATCTTGAGTGATAATAGAGTGACAAACTCTTATTTGATATGTACCAATATCTATTGCCACTACATGTTTTTATTGAGAATTATCGTTTTGCATGTCTATCAAACCAATATAATACTTTATGTTACTATAAAAAAATTTTCTAAATTTTAGTATTAAAGAGATATTTGTGCATCAATATCAATAGAATGCATTGTAAAATTGTGTTCTATCAACAATCAATAATGCATTTTTTGAAAATTTTAATTAAATTTAAATTATTTCTATTACTATTTTTGAGAAGATGTATCTTCTTTTTTCCATTTAATAGCGACACCTGTTTGATAACGTAAATCTAAATATTCAATATTTACTACATTATCTAAAACCTTATATATCGCCTTAAATTTTGCTAATCTTCTTAACAAAATATCATCAGTACTTAACATGTTAGGATTACTATCTATGGAATCATCTAACTTATGTCCTAAATACAAAATTAAGCCATTACTTAAATAAACATTCCACAAATAGTTATCTGTGAGCTCTACTTTTACAATTCTAAAATTAGGATTGTCTATAAGTTTGCTCATCTTTTGATATTCTGTATATATTTCCATACCGTATGATTTAGGCCCATAGATGTGAATAAAGCCGTCAAAATTATTTTTATTCTGTGGATAAATCACTTCACCACTTTCTGTAAGAATGCCATCATTAAAAAAAGCAATTGGGACATGTTCTTCTAAATACACCACCAAAATATCTGGAAGCATCTTGCGAAGATAAACCATTTTAACCCAAGGGAATTTTTCAATATCAGATCTTACTTCTGCTAAATCAACAGTAAGTAAATTAAAATTAGTTCTGTTTTCTAAGAAGTAATCTTTTAATTCTCTAACATCTAAATATTTTAAATTTTTATCATTTATTTCAAGAGAATTAATTTGAATAGAGTCTACCGCTGTCATTTTTTGATAAATCATATTTATCAAAAAGACTTGCAATGATATAAAAATAACAAATCGAATAACTCGAGCTATAAATTGACCTCGAGTTACTTTATTGGTCTTTTTATCATTAGTAGCGGTATACTTCTTTATCAATTACTTTACTTCCTTCATAGCGGTAATATTTAGTTTCATATCTGCTAAGCTCTGAGATAATCTACCAATATTTCCCGCACCTTGAGTAAGGATAATATCACCATCCTTTATAATATTGGCAAGTTGAGCAGGAACGTCTGAAGCTTTTTCCACAAAACAAGGTTCTAATTCGCCACGTAAACGAATTGAACGACATAGTGATCTACCATCGGCACCAACAATCGGAGATTCACCTGCAGCATACACTTCCATTAAGATTAGTTCATCAACTTCACCTAAAACATTAATAAAATCTTCAAAACAATCTCTAGTTCTAGTATAGCGATGAGGTTGGAAGATCATTACTAAACGTCTATCAGGCCAACCATTTCTTACAGCTTTAATTGTTGCCTTTACTTCACTTGGATGATGACCATAATCGTCAATTAACATAGCTTTACTGCCATTGCCAATATCAAATTCACCATATTGAGTAAAACGTCTACCCACCCCTTGGAAATTCTTTAATGCGCGAAGTATAGCATCAACTTCAATATTATCTTCAAGCGCAACAGCAATTGCAGCTGTAGCATTTAACGCCATATGATAACCTGGTAAATTTAAAAATACCGGTATAACTTGTTCATCTCTTACATGAACATTAAAAGTTGCGTGACTTCCTTCTTGCTTATAATCTGTAATATAGAGATCACAGTCAGCAGAGCTACCGTAAGTAATAACTTTTCTGCCAACTCTTGGAATTAAAGATTTGATAACTTCATCATCACCGCATAGAACTGCTACCCCATAAAAAGGTAGGTTATGTAAAAATTCTACGAAGGTATTTTTTAAATTATTAAAATCACCACCATATGTATCCATATGGTCAGCTTCAATGTTAGTAACAATTGAACAAATAGGTTGTAAATGTAAGAAAGAAGCATCTGATTCATCAGCTTCTGCTATTAAATAGCGTCCTGCTCCTAAATGTGCATTAACACCTGCACTATTCAATAAGCCACCAATAACATAAGTAGGGTCGCGTCCTGCTTCAGCATAAATACTAGATACTAAACTTGTAGTAGTAGTTTTACCATGAGTTCCTGCTACTGCAATACCTAAGCGATAACGCATAAGTTCCGCAAGCATTTCCGCTCTACGTACAACTGGAATTCTTAATTCTAATGCTTTTTGCCATTCTGGATTCTCTGGTTTTATAGCACTAGAAACCACAACTACATTGGCTCCTATTACATTATCTGCACTATGACCAATATGTATTTCAATACCTTTTGCTCTTAAGTGAGCTGTTACTGCAGATTCAGCAATATCAGAACCTGTTACTTTATAACCTTCATTAGCTAAAACTTCAGCAATACCGTTCATACCTGCACCACCAATTCCTATAAAGTGGATACAAGTAATCTTATGCATATAAGAAAATGCTTTAAAATTTGTTTCTTCCATTTTGTTATTTCTCAAAATTTATTTTGGCTAATTATTTTTTCAAAGCCAATTCTCTACATACGTCTGCAGCTTCTGTTGTAGCACTTAGCTTGGCCATTTGCGCACAATTCTGACTCATAGCACTTAAAATTGCACGGTCTTTACTATATTCACAAATTTTTTCAGCTAAGCTTTGAGCTGTTAAATCTTTCTGAGGCATTATTATAGCGGCATTATTATCCACCAAAACTTGAGCATTCTTTGTTTGGTGATCATCTACTGCTGTTGGTAACGGTACAAAAATCGCAGGAATTGCCGCTACGGTAATTTCTGCTACTGTAAGAGCTCCTGCACGACAAATAATCAAGTGATTATTTTTATATAAGCTTGCCATATCATCAATAAAATCAGATACTTCAGCGTCATCTATACCTAATTTTTGATATTGAGATTTTACTTGTTCACTATTACCTTTACCAGTTTGATGAATTATCTTTATGTTAGCACCATTTTTTCTTGCTATAGCTATTGCTTCTGGCACAATAGTGTTAAGCATTTGCGCCCCAAGACTACCGCCAACCACACAGATTTTTAAAGTCTCACCTTCAAAACTCTTTGGTAATTCATCACGTAAGGCAATTACATTCGCACGCACTGGGTTACCCACATATTGCACATTATCACCTGAAAATGCCCCTGGGAAACCTAACAATATCTTGTCAGCAATTTTAGATAAAAGTCTATTAGTAAGACCAGCTTTGGCATTTTGTTCATGTAAAACTAATGGAATTCCTGCTAGTTTAGCAGCCACTCCACCAGGACCTGAGGCATATCCTCCCATACCTAAAACAACATCTGGTTTTACTTTTTTACTACACGGTATGCCATAAAAATAGCTCTTAAAATCATTAATGGAGCTACTAACTTTCTAATAATACCGTTTCTTCTTAAACCTTTTACTTTAATGAATTCTATTTTAAATCCATTTTGCAGGTACTAATTGAGCTTCCATTTTCTCAGCTGTACCAAGCCAAGTAACTTCAAATTCATCATTTTTAGAAAGTTCTTTGGCAACTGCAATTCCAGGGAACACATGTCCCCCTGTACCACCTGCCATTATTAAAATTTTCTTCATATAGAATTCCATTTTAATTATTTAAATAACATCAATTAAATAACAAAATAAATATCTAAATTTATTATTTTATTTAATGTTTATTTAAATAAATATATTAGCTAATAACTAAAATAATATTTAAATTTTTAGTTTTAAATCCAAATCTATGCTTGAACCTCAATATTATCTTGAGGTGTTTTAGACTCATCAAGATTTGAATTTGCCGTATTCTTACTAATTGTTTCTTCTTGGTTATTTTCTGCCTGCTTCAAACGGCTTTTTCTTTTAAAGCTTTCCGACTTTCAGCGCGTTTTGCTGCTCGCATTAACGCTTTATAGTCTTGCATTAGCCCATATCTTTCTTCATAGGTAATTCTTAATACAATAGCAATTGAGCACATTAACATTACTAAAGAAGAACCGCCATAACTTAACAAAGGTAAAGTTAGACCTTTAGCAGGAGTTAAGCCTGAAGCTGAACCTAAATTTATAAAGGTTTGAGCAAAAAATAATACGCCCACTCCAAATACAAAATTGCCTTCAAAAAGTTTATTCTGTTTAAAATAATGCATCCCTAAAAATAATAATTTAAAGATCATAAAACCTTCTAAAAGCAGAATTATACCAATTCCCACAAAACCAGTTTCTTCCCCCCAAATGGAAGCAATCAAGTCAGTGTGTCTTTCTGGTAAATATGATAGTTTTAGCAAGCTTTCACCTAAACCTCTACCATATAATTCCCCTTGACCTAAAGATAAAAATGAAAAATAAATCTGTCTATTAGAATCATTTATCATTTGTGGGAAACCATCTAATAAATCAACAAATGTTTCGATTCTACCAATACGGTAACCGAAAAGTAAAAAAGGTCCCCCAAAGAGAATTGCTACAGCTAAGAGCGTAAAAAATATTTTCATATTTACATTAGACATCCACATCATGCCTATAGAAATTGCTGCAAGCACTACTGCACTACCTAAGTCATGTTGTACTTGTAGAAGTAACACAAATAGAAACAGCATGAAAAATATTTTTATACTAACACTCATTTTATAGAAGTTACTTAAGTGTCGAGCTAAGAAATTACTTAGAAAAACAATCCAAATTAACTTAAAAATTTCAGATGTTTGAACTTTAATAATCCCTAAATTAACCCATCTTTTGGCACCATTAGCATCACCAAAGAACATTGGCAATATCAATAGAATCAAACCAAATAAAAGGGCCGTCAAACCTATTTTTTATTTTTAAAGAAACTAATAGGAATCGAAAGGAAAAATAAAGATGCAATTCCTCCAACAAATATATAAAAAGCTTGTTTTTTTACATAGAAAAACACATCTTTATTAACGTATATTGAAGCGGTATAAATCATGACTAGGCTAAGGAACAACATTGCAATAGTGCAAATAAGAATCTGCTGATCAAATAAAGCCTTCTTTCCAATCGCATATACCATTCCTGCGGTTCGGAAATTACTCTTCTTCTCTATTTGATTTGATTGCGCCTTAGCCCAAAACATCTTATTTTAGCTCCAATACTAGTTTGGCAAAAATATCACCACGTTCTTCAAAACTCTTAAATTGATCTAAGCTTGCACAAGCTGGAGCAAGAAGAACCACATCGCCTTCCTTGCTTACATCATGAGCTACTTGAATTGCTTCTGCCATGTTGTTTAATAATTTGGTTTGAGTGCCTAATGAAGCAAGCATTGCTCCATCTTTACCAAAACATAACATTAAACCAATTTCCTTTCCTAGCATATTTTAATTGGTGTAAAATCTTGACCTTTGCCTAAACCACCTGCTAATAGGATTATTTGGCCTTTTACGCTTTCGAGTAATCCTGCAACAGCTGCAAGTGTTGAACCTACATTAGTAGCCTTGGAATCGTTATAATAACGCACTCCTTTTAATTCACGCACTAATTGACATCTATGACTTAAGCCAGTAAAAGACTTTAACACGGCAACTTGTGCTTCACGAGAAATTCCTAATGAATCTGCTAAAGCCATTGCAGCTAAAGCATTCATTTCATTATGACGTCCTTTAATACCAAGTTCCGAAGTCTTTAAAACCGGAGTTCCATTTACAGATAAATAACGTTCGCCATCTTTTTCAATACGACCGTAAGATTCACTGTCGCCACCGAAACTTGCCCAAACATTATTTTGCGGCGGAATTGTAGCTTGGTCTTCGCGATTAGTTACAATCTTTTCTGCATGAGCAAAAATACGTTGTTTAGCAGCTAAATATAATTGCATTGAACCTTGATAACGATCTAAATGGTCTTCACTAAGATTTAAAATTGTCGCACCTTTAAGTTTTAAACTTGATGTTGTTTCAAGTTCAAAACTAGAAAGTTCTAAAACATAACAATCTCTTGCATCATCTAATACATCTAATGCAGGTATACCGATATTTCCGCCCATACCAACATTTAAGTTTTGTTCTTTTGCCATTAAAGCAACAAGTGTTGTTACAGTACTTTTACCATTAGAACCTGTGATACCAACTGTTGGTGCTTTACAAAAACGCGCAAATAATTCAATATCACCAATAATATTGGCACCAAGATTTTTAGCTTCAACTAAAGCAGGAAGAGATAAAGCAAGTCCAGGTCCTACCACTAATTCATCGTACTGACCTAAAACCTTGCCATCTAATTCACCACAAATTAGTTTTATATCTTGTGGAAGTTCACTTGCACCATTAGGGTTTTGTCTTGTATCAAAAACATCAGGTTTGATATTTTTACTTAGTAAAAATTTAACTGTTGATAAACCACTTTTTCCTAAACCTATTACTGCAACCTTATTTGCCATTTAGGACCTCCCAAAACTTTTAAACAAAACCCTTTTTCTAATCAAAATTAAAATTTAAGTATTAACGGCAAAGCAAAGTTAATAAACCTAAACTTACCAAAATAGCAGTAATAATACAAAAACGTATACATACTCTTGGTTCTGGCCAACCTAACTTTTCAAAATGATGGTGAATAGGAGCCATTAAAAAGATTCTCTTCTTTCTTAGTTTATAAGAACCTACTTGTAATATTACACTGATAGTTTCAAGAACAAAAATACCACCCATTATAAAGAGTAAGATTTCTTGTCTAATAACTACCGCCATAATACCTAGTAAAGCACCTAATGCTAAAGAACCAACATCCCCCATAAATACTTTTGCAGGGAAACAATTAAACCATAAAAATCCTAAAGCACTTCCTGCAATAGCTGTTGCGACAACACCTACTTCTTTAGCGTGAGCTAAATAAGGAATATTTAAATTATTAGCAATCGTAACATCACTTGTTAATAGTGCAATTAAACCCAAGGCCCCACCTACTAACATTGTACAAATAATTGCTAAACCATCTAGTCCATCTGTTAAATTAACAGCGTTAGAAGAACCAACAATTACAAAATAAACAAATACTATAAATAAAGGGCCTAAATCAAAATAATCAGAGATAAATGGGAATACTATAGAAGTTTCACTCGCATCTTTTGCAACCATGTAAAGTGCAATACCAATTGTAATAGCACAAACAGATTGCCAAAAATATTTCCATCTTGGAATTAATCCTTTAGGGTTTTTTCTCACAACTTTTAAATAATCATCAGCAAAACCTATCAAAGCATGACTAATAAGTGTGAATAAAATTATCCACAAATAAACATTACTTAGATCACCACAAAGTAACACACCTAAAGTTATTGCTAAAATAATTAAGATCCCACCCATTGTTGGGGTCCCATTTTTACTAAAATGACTTTCAGGACCGTCATTTCTCACAACTTGTCCAAAATGCATTAATTGTAATTTCTTAATAGCAAAAGAACCACATGCTAAAGAAAATACTAAGGCTATAAAAAAAGAAAAGAACATTCTGTAATATAAAGAATATTCCCCTTGTCCTAAAGAATCAAATAGTTGCATTAACATAAAATGACCTAAATTTAATTAATAATCTGAAGAACTAGATGCAAAATTTTAAATTTGTAAATTTTATTATATTTTTTTGTTAAAAAGTGAATTAATTGATTTTTTATCATAAACAATCCAAAAAATTCACTTTTTTATCTTTTATTTATAGAAAATTATTGTAGATGTTTCTTTAATTCTGCAA
The DNA here is from genome assembly GCA_000222855.1 of Succinivibrionaceae bacterium WG-1. Taxonomy (GTDB): domain Bacteria; phylum Pseudomonadota; class Gammaproteobacteria; order Enterobacterales; family Succinivibrionaceae; genus WG-1. Next base: position 447,947 of record GL995222.1, read on the forward strand.
TAACTTCTTCCATATGCATGCTATGAGAACCCTTGGCAACGAAGCATAAATCTTTATGTTCTTTTAATAAAGTTAACACGTAAGCAATGAGTTCACTCTTTTGTAAAAAACTCTTATATTTACCATTAAAAGCTTTAGCACTTATGGCTGCAAGTTCTCCAAATGAAATAAATTCATCAATTTTATTTTGCGCATAAACCCCAATTTCTTCATGAAGTTCATTAGCAAATTCTCCAAGTTCTCCCATATCTCCAAAAGCTAGAACTTTATATCCTTTCAAATGATGTAAAGTATCAATTGCAGCCTTTACAGCATTAGCAGAAGCATTATAAGCATCATCAATTATGGTTAATTCGCCATAATGTTCAATGTTTAATCTACCAACAACAGGTGTTACAGATTCAAGACCTTGCTTTATTTTTTCTAAAGATATACCTAAATTTTTAGCAATAGAAGCTGCTGCTAAAGCATTTGAAATATTATGAATACCAGGAAGTTGTAATGAAATTCTTATTTGTTCAATTTCATTATTATTTTCATTCTTAGAATTTAAAGTAAATGCAAAAGCACAATCTTCTTTAGCTTCAATATTGCTTGCATATAATTCACTATCTTGATTACCATTAGCGGAAAAACTCTTTAATCCTTGGTAATCCTTACACCATTGAGAATAAAATTCATTATCAGCATTAACAATACCAATGCCTTTATTAGCAACCACATAATCAAGCATTTCACTTTTAGCTTGATATACGCCGAATTTGCTCTTAAAACCTTGTAAGTGAGCACTTCCTACATTATTTATGAGTCCAATAATTGGACAAACAAAATTAATGCTATATTCCACATCTTTAGGATGACTCGCACCGACTTCAACCACAGCATATTCTGTATCTTTATTTATTTTTAATAAAGTTTTAGCAACCCCAATTCCATTATTAAAATTTAAATATGTAGAGATAGTATTCCCACATAATTCTAAGATTCTCGCAGTCATTTGAGTCACAGTGGTTTTGCCACATGTACCAGTTATTGCTACAACTTTAGCATTAGCTTTTTGACGATTTAATTTTCCAAGCATACCTAAAGCTACTGTTGTATCCGCAACAATAATTTGTGGCACATCTAACTTAAGTTCATGATCTACAACTAATGCACAAGCACCATTAGTAACAACTTGCGCTCCAAAATCATGACCATCAAACTTTTCACCTTTTAATGCAAAAAATAATTTATTAGTTACATCAGCTCTTGAATCAGATTCATAATCACTAATTTCTAAATTATTAGCGTCATTACAATTGATAAGCTTACCATTTAAAAAATTACTTATTTCTTTTATTGACAAAACTAACATGTTCTATCTCCATTTACTAATTCTTGGGCAATTTCACAATCACTGAAGTGATGTTTTACATGACCGATGATTTGATAATCTTCATGGCCCTTTCCTGCCAATAAAATTACATCATTTTTACTTGATTGTTTAAATGCAGCCATTATTGCGTCTTCTCTAGGTTGTATCACCTCATAATTATTCATATTAGGGATACCATCAAGCATCATTTTGATAATATCATTAGGATTTTCAGTTCTAGGATTATCATCAGTAAATATTACATGTGCAGCATTTTCACAAGCAACTTTAGCCATCAATGGTCGTTTCCCGGTATCTCGATCTCCACCACAGCCACAAATACAAGTTACTTTACCAAAATTATGTTCTTTAATAGCTTGTAAAGCATTGAATAAACCATCAGGAGTATGAGCATAATCTACAATAATCATTGGTTTATCTTCAGCAGTGAAGCATTGCATTCTACCAAAAACAGGCTTTAAAAACATTGAAGTGCGCGCTAACTCTTGTAATGAAAAACCTTGTTTTAACATTATTGCTAAAGCGCACATGATGTTTTCCACATTAAAACCACCTATTAGTTTAGTACGCAATACCGCATCTCCAAAACAACCTGACACACTTATATCAATACCAGATTTATGATAATCTATTTGGGTTGCGTATATAGAATTGGCAATTTGTTGCGGATGTTTGCTATATGCTAATGCATTTGGTAATTTTTTAAAAAATTCTAAACCTATCGCATCATCAATATTTATAACCGCATTATTACTTGGTACCATTTCAAATAATGTAAATTTAGCTTTAGCATAATTTTCCATGGTTTTATGAAAATCTAAATGATCACGAGTTAAATTCGTAAAAGCAGCATACTTAAAAGTTAAATTCTTTACACGACCTAAAACTAATCCATGAGATGAAACTTCCATCGCAACAGCTTGAGCACCACTTTGCCACATGTCATATAATTCATGTTCAAGCATCGCAGCTTGTAGAGTAGTGTTAGGAGATGGTTTTAGGTTGGGATAAAAACCATTGCCAATGGTTCCTAATACCCCAGTTTTATAATTTAATAGCATACCCCACTGAGCACAGAGTTGAGTAATAGTACTTTTGCCATTAGTTCCTGTTACTCCTATTAAATTTAATTTTTTCGAAGGTTCATCATAAAAAGTTGAAGCAATATCCGCTTGTTTTACTACTAAATTTTGACAAGGAATAAGCGGAATATTTAATTTAGGAGGCGTAAAATCTGCAGTATCTTCATATATTGCAGCAATAGCGCCTTGAGCTTCTACATCTTGTAATTTTGAGCGTGCATCAAAATTCAATCCTTTTAAAGCTAAAAATAAAGAACCTTTAGTAACTTGTCTATTATCTAAAACTAAACTAGTAATTTCTTTATGCAATATCTCTTCTGAAATAGACGAAATATCAGCATCTATTGCTTGTGCAATATCTTTTAAATTGTTCATTTTGTCCACTATACTTTGTTGTTTAATGACTTTGATAACGACGTCTTAACATCTCTCTTCTTATTTGTTGTGGAGTCTTTACAGTGCCATCAGCATTTAAGTTATCGTATGGAATATTATAAAGTTGTAAGGTGCGTTCCATTACTTCTGCAAACACAGGGCCTGCCACAACCCCTCCATAATAATTTTTATTATGAGGTTGATTAATGATAACAACCATTACAAATCTTGGATTACTCATAGGAGCCATACCAGCAAAGGTACCAACATAGAGATTACCATAGCTACCAGCTATAGATACTTTGGCAGTCCCTGTTTTTCCACCTACACGGTATCCTGCAACATTTGCTTGTAAACCTGTACCATCATCAACTACTGCTTCAAGTGATTTTAAAATTTCTACTACATTCTTTTCACTTGCCACTCTTTCGCCTACAATCGTTGATTTATCCACAACCTTTTGAATTGTTAGAGGAATGCGCACACCTTTGTTTGCTAAGATACTGTAAGCTTGAGCAATTTGTAGTGGAGTTGCACCGTAACCATAACCATATCCTAGCACAGCTCTATCAAGATCACTCCAATGCTTACGATTCGGCACATTACCTTTATTTTCACCAATAAAACCTACACCTGTTTTTTCACCATAACCAAAATCTAATAAAGCATTTCTTAGTTCATTAGAAGTCATGCGTAATGCAATTCGTGCCATACCAATATTTGAAGAGAATTTTATAATATCAAATAAATTAGCAGAATCCATTCTATGGCTATCGGTAATAGCTTTGCCACCAACTGTCAAAGCCCTAGTAGAAAAAATTTCACGCCAGGATACTTTTCCAAGCTCTAAAGCTTTTAAAGCAACTAATGGCTTAGTAGTAGAACCAGGTTCATAAACATCTGTAACAGCTCTATTTTTAGCTTTATATGGCTCATACTTTTCAGTTTGATTTGGATTATATGAAGGTGAATTAACCATTGCTAAAATTTCACCAGTCCATGAGTCAATTAAAACCAATGAACCAGATGTAGCATCATTAATTTCTGTCGCATATTTTAATGACATGTAAGCTTTTTGCTGAATACGTTCATCAATACTTAATACTAGTTTTTGAGCGTTTTTAGCATTAGGATCTTCATCATTTAAATATTCAATAACATTGTTTTTAAATCTTTTAAATAATGACTTTTCTTAGGAATTGATAACAGAAAATCATTATATTGTCTTTCTATACCTTCAACTCCATCACCTTCCATATTCACTCTACCAATTAAATGTGCATTTACCTCAGCGGTTGGATAGTAACGTCTTAATGATGGTTGAATATAAACACTTCTTAAACCTAGACTCTTAATATAATTAACAATTGAAGCATTTACCCTTTTTTTTACATATAGAATTCTGCCACGATGATTATTGATGCGATTTAATAGTTCATCAAATTCAATTTGGAGCACAGAAGCTATATCTCTTAAAATATCTTCATGTTTATCTAATACCGAATCTTCTTTAAAATCATGAAGATCTATTACCACATCTCCAACTGGAACACTAACAGCGAGAATTTGATCATTTCTATCAACAATTATCCCACGTTGCATTCCTTCGGTATTTGTTCTTAAAAGATAGGTTTGTCCTTTGGAAACATATTCATCATGCAAATGAATTTGAACAAAATAGAATCTTGCAATTAGTGCGATAAAACATACTAATATAACTGCAATTACAAGTAGGAATTTCTTACCATTAACTTTATAAAGAACCTCTTTTTTTCCTGTAAAAAAGTTTTTTATAGTGTCATATATTGCAGACATAATTAGTGTAAACCTTGTTGTTCTAATTCTTCTTGTGATATTTGAATATATTGTTCTTCTTCTATTCTCGGAACATGCATATTTAGTGATTTTTTAGCAATGTTACTAATTCTGCTGATTTCACTTAATGCTTGTTGCTCAATAAACAATTGCTGAAATTCATTATTCAATTGTTCTTGTTTGGTATATTCTTTACTTTTTAATTTTACATTTTGTCTAGTATCATTTACTAAACTGACAATATACATACAAGTAGCAGCCACGCTTATTAGTGCAATGTAAAAATAGAAATGTTTTCTGATATCACGCCATACCAACAATCCTAAGGCAGCTTGCTTTTCTTGATAACGAGAGCCTTTTATCTCTAACATTTATTATTTATCCTTTCTGCAACTCTTAAAACAGCACTTCTCGAACGTGGATTTTCTAAAACTTCTTGCTCACTTGGTAATATTGCTTTGCCTATAGCTTTGAATGTTTTGGTTTTATTTAATTCGTCTTCCATGATTGGTAAACCTCTTGGTGGTTGTACCCCTTTTTCTTTGCGACGAATAAAATTCTTTACAACCCTGTCCTCTAAAGAATGGAAGCTAATAACACAAAGTCTACCACTTTCCTTTAAAATACTTTCAGATGACTCTAAAATTTGAGCAACTTCATCAAGTTCCCCATTAATATGAATTCTTATAGCCTGAAAAGTTCTAGTTGCAGGATGCTTATTCTTTTCTTTTATAGGTATTACTCTTGAGAGCATATCTGCCAAAGCTTTTGTTGAAGTATAAGGTGTAGTTTGTCTATCAAAAATTATAGCCTTAGCTATTTTTCTAGCGAAACGCTCTTCACCATAATCGTGAAGCACTCTTACAATTTCATCTTCTTCAGCGTGAGCCAACCATTGTGCTGCGCTTTCGCCACTTGTGGGATCCATTCTCATATCTAATGGACCATCTTTCATGAAACTAAAACCACGCATTGGATCATCTAATTGCGGAGAAGAAACTCCAAGATCTAATAAGATTCCTGATAACTTACCATTTACATTAAATGGAGCTAATAAATTTTCAGCTTCTGAAAAACGACCTTGTAAAATAGTAAATCTAGGATCCGTAATAGTTTTAGCTTCTTCTATAGCCCTAGGGTCTCTATCAATTGCGTATAAATGTCCGTCTTCAGCAAGCTTTGATAAAATTAAACGAGAATGACCACCTCTACCAAATGTACCATCCAAATAAATTCCATGAGGATCTATATTTAATCCTTCAACAGCTTCATTTAAAAGTACGGTTTTATGCTTAAAAGTATTATCACTCATAAAGAATTCTCTCGCGATTATTATCAGATCATCCATCGTCGATATTCATCTAGACAAACATTTAAACTTGGAATCTACTGTGTAAAAATCAAACAACGGAGAATAATTGAAAAACTGTGAGTTGATCTATAAGCCGGGTTCTGTCTGTATTTGCATACAGTGGTAATCATTCCTCTAGATCGAACATCGCTATTCGATTCAAGCGACCAACCCGCCTCTTACACGGGCAGTGTCAATGAGGCCTATTAGGTCTTGCTCCGAGTGGAGTTTACCAAGCCACAAACTGTTGCCAGCTGTGCGGTGCGCTCTTACCGCACCATTTCACCCTTACCTTGAGAACAAGGCGGTATACTTTCTGTTGCACTAGTCGTGAATTCACATTCCCTAGGCGTTACCTAGCACTCTGCCCTACGGAGCCCGGACTTTCCTCCCCTCTATGTGTCTGTATTGCTACACAACCATAAAGCAGCGATTACCCGATCAACTCAGAGCGAATTATAACACAACTTATAAAAACTTATAT
>GL995222.1:454562-458151 GCA_000222855.1 Succinivibrionaceae bacterium WG-1
CTTATATAAAGATAATAAAATAAGTTGTGAACAAATTTCAAATGTAAACTCGTAGTTAATTTAATTTATTTTAAGATTTCATAAATTTACTTATCTTGTATTGATAAAGCTAATTTATATAAATCATTTTTCTTTAAACCAAAGTATTCTGCTGTAATTTGTGCAGCATTTTTAGTTGGCAATTCAGCTAATAATAATTTTAATAATTTTAAAGCTTCATCTGGAACTGATTTTTCTTCAGGCTCCCTATATGGTGATAAAATTATTACCATTTCCCCTTTTTCATAGTTTGGATCATTTTTTAAAACTTCAACCATATCACAAGCTTTAGCACGATAAAATGTTTCAAAAGTCTTTGTAAGTTCCCTTGCAACAACAACTTCTCTATCATTAAAAACTTCAGCAATTGCAGACATTGAAGCTATAATTCTTCTTGGTGCTTCATAAAAAATCATAGTACCTGTTTCTTTTTCTAAACTTAAAAGCTTTTTATGCAAAGCTTCCTGTTTAACAGGTAAAAATCCTACAAATAAAAATCTATCTGTTGGGAAACCTGATGCGCATAGTGCAGTTATCGCCGCACACGCTCCAGGTAATGGCACCACTTTAATATTTTTCTGAGCACAAGTTGCCACTAAATGATAACCAGGATCTGATATTAATGGAGTTCCTGCATCAGATATAATTGCAACACTTTTTCCAGACTCTATAATTTCAGAAATTTTTTCAGCTTTTTCTGTTTCATTATGATCATGAAAACTAATTAACTTTGATTTTTGTAAAGTTACTCCAATTTGAGTTAATAAAGGCATAGAATGTCTTGTATCTTCGGCACAAATTACATCCGCATGTTTTAATACATTTATAGCTCTATCAGTAATATCTTGCATATTACCAATTGGGGTAGGCACTATATATAAAGCAGGTTCTAATACATTTTCAGTCATAACATTCACACCAAAACTTTAGAAAATCTTATTAATTTTAATCTAAAAATTACTGTTAAAATAAGAATAAAAAAACTAAACAAATATAACTTAAATCATACTTTTTTACAATGAAGAGCAATATTGTGACTAACTAAAAATAAAGAACTTTTACGAATATATTTAATCAGTTATGATTTTGTTAAAAGTGTTATAATACATAACGCTTTTTAGAAATTTAGGAATAATGCATAGATGCTTAGTGTAAACAAATCAAATCTTAAAAAACTTTCTTGTGGAATACTTTTAGCTTTAAGCTTATCAACTGGTTGTAGTTTAGTTTCAGATCATAATGCAAATTTACAACCTGAGGCTTTTGGAACTCTTACTCACGATAGTAGTTGGTATGAACAACAAGTATCTGAATCAAGTCCTGAATTCACTTATGATTGGCAAATTTTATTAGCTAGAGCATATACAGTAGAAGGCGATTTTTATAAAGCAAAGGATATCATCTCCCAACTAAGAAAAAATGCCGTTACTCCACTTCAAGGTAATAAAGCCGATATTGCAGAAGCTCAAATCAATATCAGACAAGGTAAATATCGCGAAGCTTATTCTCTCTTATCTGCTGTAAATACTATGAGTTTATCTAATGCAGATAGCGCTTATTACAATTTATCAATTGCTAAAACAGAAGAAGCCTTAGGGAAAAATACTGATGCAGCACAACACTACATTGCCCTAAGCAACATCGTAACTTCTGCAGCTGATAAAAACGATGCTATTAGCAGAACTTTAATTGCATTATCAAAGAGCAATAAAAACGATTTAATTAAAGGTTTTAAAAACAGTAAAACCCCATATGAAAAAGGCTTCTTTGAATATGCGCTTATTTCACAAACTAAAACGAAAAACCAAACAAATTCTGCTAACTAAACTAGCAAAGAAATATCCAGATCATCCTGTACTTGCAATGCAAAAGAATAACAACTCTCAAAATGCAACTACAGTAGCAAGTACCACTCCGGTTGAAAACCTCAATAAGATTGCGGTATTTTTACCTCTAACAGGTAAATATGCAGAATTAGTGGGAATTGCCACTAAATTAGGTATTGAAAACTCATTAAAAGCTAACGCTTTTAATTATGAAATCACTTATTATGACACTAACAATAAGTCAATTAGTGACTTATATGCTCAAGCAAAAGCTGATAATGCAAGTTTAATTCTTGGACCTATCATCAAAGAAGAAGTTGATGCTTTATTAAAATTAAATCCATCAATTCCAGTAATTTCATACAATGAAGGCCAAGTAAAAAATTATCCAAATGCATATGCTTTAACATTGTCTCCAGAAATTGATTTAAATTCTACAGCAAACAAAATTATAGCAGATGGTCATAAGAGCCCAATGATTATTGCTCCAAACAATGCCAAAGGTCAAAGAGTGGCAACCATCTTTAATAGTTCTTGGTATAAGCTCAATAATCGTAATGTAAATGCTTGTTATTTCAATGATATAAATTCACTTGAAAACACTCTAAAAGATTGCTATAACAAGGCTGCGAATACAGATGCGGTATATGTGTATGGCACCGCGAATGAAGCTTCAGTAATTAGAGAATATTCAAAAATTGTAACTTCATCAAATATGCCATTCTACATTGGTCAACATAGTAATAATGGTGTATTAAACTCAGCAGTATTAAATAGTATTCAAGGAATGCAACTTGGTGATGAACCTTGGTTAATAAATGAAAGTGATGCCAAAAATGAAATTATCGCCACTTTACCAAAAGCAAATGGTGACACTTTAAGATGTTTTGCGATTGGTTATGATTCCTTAGTTGTTGCAAATCAATTAAATAACTTAGTAAATAATCCACAAAGTAAAATCAATGGTCTTTCAGGCAATATTTACATCAATCAAGGTAAATTAGAACGTGAAATTTCATGGATTCAAATTGGTGCGGAACAATAAAATAATTTAGGTACTATATTACAATGGAAAACATAGTAAACCAACACTTTGATAACGTATTAAACTCTCTTGCACTACAATCCCAAGATGTGTTTGATAATACTGTTGTAGCAGCAACAGTATTAAGTGTAAGCGTTTCAACTTACAACAAAATTATTTGTGTTGGCTCTTCATTATGCCAACCTATTTGTCAAATGTTTTCGCAGCAATTGAATTTAGCTCTTATTGAAAAATTTAATTTTCCAAGATTAGGAGCTATGACTTTAAATTCAAATGCCAATAAACTAAATTATTTAGTTCCTAAATTTGGTACCGAAAACTCAATTTTTCTAGAATATCGTTCATTATTAAGCGTAGGCGATACAACTCTTATTGTTGTAGAGAATGTAACAGAATATGATAACTTTAAAAGCAGTATTCAATACGCTCATGATAATGGCATTAATATCGTGATAATTGGTAATGCTAATGATGAAGAATTAGCTAATCTTTTATCAAATGATAGCGATGACGTTAATATTTTATTAAATGCTGATAATGATATGTCATTCCTTGAAATAGCGTTATGTACTGTTAATTCAATATTAGCAACATTATTAGAAAGTCTACGTACTAGTGATGAAGATGAATAATTGAAAATAAGCTTTTTTAAATTTATTTTTCTCAAAGCATAAAAAAA
>GL995222.1:458580-464008 GCA_000222855.1 Succinivibrionaceae bacterium WG-1
TTTTTTAATATTAAATTTTATTCTACAATTTCTAAAGTTGGTTTCTTAGAAGGAGTTGATGATGAACCTTCTTTTTTACTATCTTTAATAGGTTCTTTATCTTTGGTGTCTGCTTGTTCTGAATCCACAACTTCTAAAATCGAACTAGTATTTTTCTTTGTTGTAGTGCTAGCAGAATCACTCATATTATCATAAGCTTTTTCAGGATATGTAAATACACCTAAAGAGATATCTTCACGAGGATAGATAGCCAAGATTGCTTGCATAGGAACATATACTGAATGAGATACCCCACCAAATCTTGTTGTAAAAGCAATTGCTTCATTTTCAACGAAGTTAAAATCTCTTACCGCTCTTAGACCAATATTCAATACTATTACGCCATTTTGAGCATACTGTAGTGGTAAATCAACATTAGGACAATTAACATCAACAGATATCTGTGGAGTCAAATTATTATCAATAATCCACTCGTACATTGCCTTTACTAAATATGGACGGAAGGGAGTTACTTTAACATCTTCTGACATATGAAATCCTATAAACAAATATAATCAGTTAATTAATTATAATATATATACTATACCTAAAATCAGAAAACAAAAGATTTTAATTACATTTTTTTGCGAAAAACGGCATTTAAATATATAAAATTAAGATTTTTAGTAACAAGATTATAATTTTCTTAAAATTTTACCTTTTCATGAAAGTTTATAAGAAAAAAAAACCTATCCCTAAGGGATAGGTTTTCTTTGCAACACTCGAAAGTATTAACGCTTAGAGTATTGTGGACGTTTACGAGCTTTATGTAAACCAACTTTCTTACGTTCTACGCAACGAGCGTCACGAGTTACATAACCAGCCTTACGTAATTCTGAACGATATGATTCGTCGTATTCCATTAAAGCACGAGTGATACCGTGACGAACAGCACCAGCTTGACCAGAAATACCACCACCAATTACAGTGATGTATAAATCAAATTTGTCAGTAAGCTGAAGAAGTTCTAATGGTTGACAAACAACCATACGAGCAGTAGGACGAGAGAAATATTCGTTTAAAGAACGATTATTTACAGTGATCTTACCAGTACCTTGCTTAATGAATACACGTGCAGTTGAGCTCTTGCGGCGGCCTGTACCATAGTATTGTTCTACCATCTATTTTATCCTTAAATGTCTAAAACCTGTGGCTGCTGAGCTGCATGATCATGAGTAGCACCAGCGTAAACCTTTAACTTACGGAACATTGCACGACCAAGTGGTCCTTTTGGCAACATACCACGAACAGCAGATTGGATAACCATTTCTGGCTTCTTAGCAATTAACTTATCAAAAGAAATTGACTTAATACCACCTGGGAATCCAGTATGTGCGTAATACATCTTATCAGTTGTCTTGTTACCAGTAACAACAACCTTTTCAGCATTTACTACAACGATATAGTCACCAGTATCCATAAATGGAGTGTATTCTGGTTTGTGCTTACCGCGTAAACGACTTGCAATTTCAGTAGCAAGACGACCTAAAGTCTTACCTGTTGCATCAACTACATACCAATCACGTTTAATTGTGTCTGGCTTAGCTACAAAAGTTTTCATTGAAATAAACCCATCTAAAATTAGATTAAAAAATGGAAGTCGATTGACTCCTACTCATTCGTTTCCCTACCCCCTTCGAGATAAAGAACTCGAAAAATATTATGCATCCAAAGATACGTAACGTTTGTGGGCACGTGCATGATACTATAAAATCCACAAAAATTCATTAATTATTACAAAATAAATTAACTTTTAATAAAAGAAAAAGAAAGCCTTGTAATAAAAATTACAAGGCTTTATAGATTTGCAATTCAATTTGTATCTATATTAAGAAAACAAGCTTAGAAACTTCTAGTAATATAAATTACAGCATTGCCTCTAAGTATTTTAACTGCAATAAATTTACTCTTAGAGTTTATGGCTTTTTCTAAATCTTTAGTATTTTTTACAGTCTTCTTATTAACTTCAATAATAATATCGCCTTTAACTAACGGTAAAGATGCAGCAGGTGATTTGGCTTCAACACTATCAACCTTCACCCCTTCATTATCTTTATAGTTAGAGAATTTTGCGCCCTTAAATAAGGTATTATCAATTGATTGACTGTCACTAATATCTAATTCTGTATTACTTGAAAGCACTACATCAGTAGTTATTTCTTTACCATCTCTAAAGATTCCAATTGTTACTTTGGTTCCTGCTCCAAATGTTGCGATCTTCGCACGCATCTGTGCAAAACTTGTAATTGGAGTACCATTGATAGAAGTTAAGATATCTCCAGATTTAATACCTGCTTTAGCTGCAGCGCCATCTTTGATAACTTCATTTACAAACGCACCATTAGACTTATCATAGCCAAAGTTTTTAGCTAGTTCATCAGAAACTTCAGAACCTTTAATACCTAACATGCCACGTTTTACTGTACCGTGTTCAATAATTTGATCCACAATACTCTTAATCATGTTGCTTGGTATCGCAAAGCCAATACCAATATTACCACCAGCTTTACCTAAGATTGCAGTATTGATACCAATTAACTCACCTCTTAAGTTAACTAATGCGCCTCCTGAATTACCAGAATTTATGGCAGCATCTGTTTGGATAAAGTTTTCATAATTTTCGATATTTAAGCCAGTTCTACCTAAACCACTTATAATACCAGATGTTACAGTTTGACCTAAACCAAATGGGTTACCGATTGCAATTGCAAAATCACCTACTCTGATAGAATCAGAATCAGCAAATTTTAATTCTACTAAAGTGTCTGGCTTTTTATTTAATTTAAGTACCGCACAATCTGTTTGAGCATCAGCACCAACTTTAGTAGCTTCGAATTCCTTACCATCATTAAAAGTAACAATTATCTTATCTGCACCATCTACTACATGATTATTAGTAACAACATAACCATTTTTAGCATCAATAACTACACCAGAACCTAATGCTTTAAAAGGACGTTCACTAGGTTGGATATTTGGGAAGAAAAATCTAAATTGCTCAGGTAATTCCATCATGTCATTACCAACTGTTTTTTTTCCTTCAACAGAGATATTTACTACAGCAGGAATTACATTTTCGAGCACAGGTGCGAGACTCGGAAGTTGGTTACTACCACTATCAAGCATTGCTGTAGCATTAATTAAATTAAAAGTGTTATTTGCTGCATTTGCAGGAATAGAACATAAAGCTAAATTTAAAGCAGCAATTGACATTACAAGCTTTGTTTTTAAATTCATATTAATAATCTCCACTAAATTTAATAAATCAAGCTTATTACTTTCATTTTGACTTGTTTTTTTTCTAAAGTTCAATGATTTATAAAAAAACCTCCACAAATTTATTGTAGAGGTTATTCTAAATCTAAAATAATTTATATAAAAACTAATTCTCTTTGTTTGCGATAGGTATCTCTTGTTCTTTTTCTACAGATTCTGGATTTGCTTTTACATCTTCACTGATATTTACTTTAACTTCTATATCTGAAGCTACAGATTCATCCTTAATATCAACTTCATTAAGTTTTTGAGCTAAATTGTCTTCTTTTTCAATTTTTATTGTTTTATGACTAGCTGTTACATATAAACTTCCGAGTTGAGGATAAATTTTTCGCGCTTGAGCATTCATATGTTCACAATAAGCCTGATAACTGCTTTCTAGTTGTTCAAATAAAGCATTAGAACTATTAAAAAATTCAACAAACTGATTTCTTTGTGTCGCTAATTCTCTTTTTGCTTTGATTAGTTCATCATTCAATTTGGCTTTATCTTTGCCTTTATTCATAAAATAGCAAATCAAATAACCAATAGCCAAACCGACAACCAATGCAATGAGCGCCAAATAATGCTCTTCTAAATTCATAGTTCTTAATAATCCTTTATCTGTTACTACTCATGTGTATTTTAGTATTGTCTGATTTAAATTGTTGTATTTCTTTTAGAATAAAAATAAAGTCTTAATATTTACACTATAATCAAAATTATAAATAGAATTTTATATAATTACTTCCAAATACCTTCATCTTTAAATCTATAAATATTATAGATCAATCAATAAAATAGATATTGATTTATATTTAAAAATTACTTATAGCAACAATGTTTTTATAAATTTTTCGTACAAGATCAAACACTATATTTAAAAAATAAATTAGCAATCAGAATTAGTAATCAGGTTGTTCTGAAACTTTTACCTCTTTTTGCAAAGATTCACCATTTCTGATAATTTCAAAACTTATTACTGATTCAGGCATACTCTTTGCGATAACTTCCATGGCAGATTTTAAATTTTGAATTGGAACGTTATTTATTTTGGTAATAATATCACCAGACTCCAAAATTTTATAAGATGGCCCACTACTATTAACAAGATTTATAACAATACCTGTAACATTAGAATTTAATTCACCATTCTTTCTGATAATTTCATTTAAATCACTAGCAGTTATCCCTAAATATCCACGAATAACTCGTCCATGAACAATAATGTCATTTACAACTCTAAATATAAGTTCTGTTGGAATTGCAAAACTAATACCATGAGCCTTTGAATTTGCATTTTCAAGAGTGGCAGTACTCATCCCTATTAATTCACCAAAAGTATTAACTAAAGCCCCTCCAGAATTGCCTGAATTGATAGGAGCGTCTGTTTGTATTAAATCTTGAATACCGGGAGTTAAATCCATACCATTTTTATAGTTTACGCCACTTCCTGAACGACCTACAGCACTTATAATACCATGAGTCACTGTTTGACCTAAATCATAAGGATTTCCAATAGCTAATACCACATCACCTAAATGTATTTTTCTTTTATTGTTATATGGTATTGGAGTCAATTTCTCATTTGATATAATTTTTAAAACGGCGATATCTGTTCTTTTATCAAATCCTACTAATGTTGCATAATAAGCATGTCCATTTCTTAGTAGAACCGCAATTTTACTATTGGCGCTTACGCCATTTTGAGGCATTACAACATGGTAATTAGTGATGATATATCCATCACTAGAAATAATAATTCCAGAACCAGAATTATCAGCGGTATCCGAAATGTTAAACCTAGCATTATAATTATCATAGCTAAAATTAACACTAATACCAACTACGGAACTAGCACTTTTTTCAATAGCATTACTATACGAGTTAACAGCTCTAAACTTATTAAAATTAGGCATTGAAAAAATATCTAATTTAAACAAGATAATAAAGCATCCTATACCTAATCCTATAATAATACTTTTTAAGTAGCTAGACATCATATCTTCAGACCACAGAATTGATTAATTTTCAGAAATATTTACTAAACTATTTTAATTATTAATAATAATAGAAGTTTATGATTTAGAGTAGCAAAAATTAAATTTTTATCAAGATAAAAGATTACTTTATA
>GL995223.1:0-1774 GCA_000222855.1 Succinivibrionaceae bacterium WG-1
AACGACCATCCAGCCGCCCGTCATTTCACTCTGTTTACGTTACTTCGCACCCGTCCGATGAAGTCTCTGTCGAGATAGTCTTCCACCCGTTCGCAGGCGGAGAGGTATTTCCTCCACCAGGCATAGGCGCGAAAATCAAGATAGATGAACTTATTCCACGGCTTCTCGAAGGAAAGATAATGCACCATCAGCGGAGCCATTTCCTTGTAGCCGGGATTGAACCAGATGGCATTGAACTCATTGGCAAGCGGGTATTTTTTCTTGAAATGCAGATTCACAAAATCCTGCTCCGGGCAGTACATGAAGTCACCTTGCTTTTCCAGTTCAGTGATAAATTTCTGATACAGTCCTTTGCAGTCTGCCTTGTAGCACATAAGTCCGGTGTTGAAATACAGCGGAGTGTTAACTACCTCCTTGAGATTCATCTGCTTCATCCACTTATCGCGGTTTTCACGTTCACTGACACCGAAGATGCCTGTCTTGTACTTTGCTGTAATCTCCTCAAGTAGAGGAACCACAGAGCCAAGAAACAGCGTGTCTAAATCGAAATTCAGAACACAGTCGGTTTCAGCAGAGACTTCCTCAAGACCTCTAATCCTTTGGGCGATTGCGGGTACGGCACTGCGGTTAATCATCAGCCGGTTACCGCCAACTGAGGCAAAAATCTCATGCTGCGGGAAGCTAACAAATCTTACCTCCACCAGTTCTTTCGGTACTACGGCAAGAACTCTGCTTAAGTCAGTACCTTCCTCCGCGTAATGACAAGCTCGATGCGGTTGTATTTAAAAAATGAGCTGAGGGACACTACTGCCTGATTGATGTAATTCCCGTCAAGAACTACAAATGCCTTCATTGTTTTTTCTCCATAATATCGTCCTTAAAAATCTCTTCAGAGTAGTTGATAAGGCTTAACGAACAGCGGTTATTGCCTTCAGGCTTTACTGCCGTCACCCAGCATAGCTGAAGCTCACCAATGGCAAAGAGCGGATACTCAAGTGACACTCCGAATTCATCATCCCAGATGATGCCAGGATCCGAGTCTAAAACAAGAGAGTGATTACCTGCTCTACTAAAGGTGTATTCCCCGTAGCTACCGTCTTTACGGGAGATGTAAATAACGCCGTCAAGGATGTTGGCTGGTAGCTCCATGTCAGTTGTTACCGTGAGCCCCTTAATGGAAATAATCCTTCCCGTGATGTTAGAGAGATTCTCATCAAGCACCAGTCCCACAAGATCATTAAACTCACAGTTGAGGCCATTAAGCTCGGTTTTGATTTCATAGGTAACTCTGGTGTTTCTGAGGTACCTGAGTCGCCTCATTCCAAGTGCAACGGCATGGTCTTTTCCGGTAACTCCCCAGGCATCAAGTCTTTCCTGATTGTCTGATTCGGGATAATTAGTGATGCGTTTACTGCCGTCCGAGTCTAAATGGCAGTACACCGTTTCCGTCTTGTAGGTTTTTGGAGAGGTGAAATTAACCACCACTTCATCCACGTCATCATCCTTCGGCAGCGAATAGGTGATTACCGGACTTGAGGTCATATTGCTTTTCGTGAAAATCTGCGTAGGAGTTGCTTCCGCATAAAGCCTCTTAACCGATAAGGTGTTGTCCCGAACAACAGGAACGGCAAATCCGCAGTTAAGCACGTCTCTGAGTGATTCCAGAAGAGTACTGTCACTGTCGATGGAACCGTTACACTCAAGTCCCTGATTACGCCACAATTCATCAAATTCCATGAGCGATTCCGTGTCGAGAATGTTGCGGTACTTCGAG
>GL995223.1:2389-6291 GCA_000222855.1 Succinivibrionaceae bacterium WG-1
CGTGTAGACTCCGTCTCTGAGGCTCAGGATTTCATAAAAACCATTGTCATCATACGGATAGTCCGCCGGCATCGGCTGAAACACGGAACCAACGAGATGATGCTCCGTGGAGGTAATCTTTGTGTAAGGCTGAGATGGTGTTACTGTATCCGGAAAGGCCGGAACTGTTAAATCAGAGAGATCGAACGTCAGCATAAGCAGGTCTCCATCTATTGTTACTTCGAGAATTTCGCAGAGAGCCTCTGCTGTATTTTTCTCATCCTCAGTGACAGATCTGCCTCCACTCGAGCCAAAAGGAATCGTGTCATAAGTGACTGAGGTTACCGCTGAAAGACATACTCTCACATAATCGCCGTTTCTCCTGATTACCTCAGTCTGTATTTCCTCCCCCGTCTCCTCATCAACAGAAGTTTGAATCTCTGTCTCCCTTGCTCTCAAGAAACTTAAGTCTCTTAGAAGAGCATCTTTCTTAACTATCAAGACAGTTTTGCCTTCGTCGGATACAGCAGAAACAATCTCTGTGCTGATTCTGCGGGAGCGGTTCATTCCTGTAAGTTCAAAGACGGTACCGTCAGCCCATTTGAGATCAAAGTTTTTTCTTAAGCGATGTACCTCAACTCCGCCACCGGAGCAGCCACTGTAGCCCTGCGCAAAGCTCTGATAGGAATAGCCCGTAAAGGTCTTACCGCTGAACTCAAGATTCACACCGTCCTTTGAGGAGGAGTCTATTTTGCCCTGCCCGCTCTTAAGCGTATGACCGCTCTGGGTAACCTCGGTAGAGGAATACCAGCAGTACCATGATTTGTCCTCCGGGGAGTTCTCTGCAGTAATTCTCTCTCCCGGTTCAATCACATAGGCAGAGCAGCCTTTGAGTTCACTGATGGGAGTCTCACCGATGTAGATGTCAGAATGATCTGCTTTATAGTCATAATGCCCGATGCCCTGACAGAGGATCATGTCGCAAAAGAGCGTGTTATTGCGGTAAAACACATGACGATCAGCAAGGTAATCCGGAAATCTCTTAAAGAAACCGAAGTTCTCCGGGATGATTTCCATAAGCTTTACCTTGTTGCCCTGGACATTCACGTCATAGATGGAATTTCCCTGCTTTGAGTCCTTCTGATTGTGTTTCCCCAGTCTGTTCATGCTCACCATGGCATAAACGGCAGAAGCCACGGCAACCACCACGGAAATAATGGCAGCTATGGTGGTTCCGGTTACGCCGGGTTCGATGACAAACTTAAGATGATCATCAGAGCTTACAAAAACATCCTGCCACTTCCCCTGCTCCACCTTCCTGCCATTTACATATAGAGACAGGTATGGCGTAACGTCAGGATTGTAAGAGGCAATCTGGCTCTTAAGCAATGCAGTAAGACTGCCACTGTACCCCGGCAGATCCAGCTGCTCGATTACTCTGCTGAGGTTCTCTCTCGTTACAACTTCAAGTTTCATGTGATTCCTTATAATGTAAGGCATATCTGTAGAATTTTGCTTCAACAAACTGCATGGATTTAATCTTTTCAACTCTGGCATGACGGTTAAGTCCGGTATGCAGCATTTCACCTCTGCCGAGATACACT
This sequence comes from Succinivibrionaceae bacterium WG-1, assembly GCA_000222855.1. Classification (GTDB taxonomy): domain Bacteria; phylum Pseudomonadota; class Gammaproteobacteria; order Enterobacterales; family Succinivibrionaceae; genus WG-1. The sequence goes on from GL995223.1 coordinate 3,973, forward strand.
CCCACATGGAAGATGAGTCCATGACGAAAAAAGGCGATCACATCGCCCTTTTCTGCCTCATTTCCGGAAACCTCCATAAAACCGCCCCGCCGCTTTTCCTTCTCGTACCCATCACCGATACTGAAATCCGTATATTCATCAAGCTCTATGCCGAGTTCTCTCCAGTAGAACTCAATGACAAGCCCCCAGCAGTCGAGGAACGGGTATTTTCTGCCGTTGGGTGTATGTCTTATAAGAAGATAATGATTAAGCCACATATTTAAGCCCCGGTGCGTTGGTGGCAGTATAGCGGAGTCTCGGAAACTCAAGATTCAGCATGTCACAGAAGGACGCGGTAAACGTTGCCGATTCTCTGGTGATCCGTCCTCCCGTGATGCTGAGAGTAATCTCGGAGAGCTTTGAATGATCCGCATAATGCCACTGAGTTACAGTGATAAAGGAGGAGGTCTGAGACCTTATAACCTCCTTCATGTACTCATAGGCTTCACCGCTAACCCCGTCAACACCGAAGGACAGATCCGAAAAACCACTATCGGAGCGTTCAGGCATGGAGACCGTGAATGCTGATTTCCGGTAAGTCTTTCCTTCAAGAATCATGTCCTTATACCCCAGAACATACCTCAGAGTGCCGATGGCCTCATTGGTGATGCTGAGGGTAATGACGGGGAGCTGACCGCCTGATGCGTAGATTTCCTCAAGCGTGTAGATCATTTCTAACCCTGATCCTTTACCTCGATAAAGAAGCTGAGCCAGCCGTACTGCAGACAGAGATAGTTTCTGTCCTTTATGCAGTAGATCATTTCCGCAGAGAGGAATCCCGGAGTGTAGCCGAGACGCACCGGACTTGCGGTTAATCTGTTCGGAATGTACAGCTTCCTTAAGTAGATCTGATTGGCCCCGATTCGCGGCAGATTCAGCATATTGCCCGTGATCGTATAGGACGGAGATGATTTAATGAAATCATCACTGAAGTCATTCGTTGCCGGACTTTCATTGAAATACTTCAGATTCATGTGGTGAAGCATAATCGGAACCGGGATGTATGAAGAATTGTAGTAATACGGTGTCGAACCGGAAGTGGCACTGTTCATGTTACCCCAGAAAAACGGATTGAGATTGGTGGCATAACCGAGACTCACATTATGCTCTCTCCCGGTAGAAGTCGCGGTTCCCAATGTCTGAGTTTCCACAGTTGCCTGAATGGTTTCATTAAAGGAGAAGTTCATCAGCATGCCGTTTTTCCTGCTGAAGCCCCATGAGGCATCAACCATGTCAGAACTGAAGAATACCTTGTCAGATTCACCATGTACGCTGAATACCAGAGTATCATCTCCTTTCCAGTAATTGAGCGTCAGGCTTAATGTTTCGTCAGTCTCACTGAAGGTAAAGAGAGGAATGCTTCCTCCGACGGTTACACGGTTATGAGCTTTACTGTGAGCTCGAAGCTGACTCATAACAATGGATAAAGGTCTGTTCACCTCACCATTTAAGTATCTCTGATAAGAGAAGGAACAGGTAGGAGCCAGACTAAGCGTGTGGTTGTCAACGCAGATGCCGAGACAGAAGTTATTCTGCTCCTTACCGAGAACATGAACGTCTGAAAGCAGGCCATAAGTTGAGCAGTAGTATGTTATGACTGAATTTAATCCTTCCCCCTCAATGGCATGCATCGGCTGGCCGCTCCATTCCTCATCACCGATGCTGATTTTTTCAAGACGCTGAATGGCTGTGTTACCGGCTAGAATCCATGAAACAAAATCATCAAGAATTTTATTCTCGGCCTGAACTCTTGCTGAAACAATCTCATCCTCAAAATCTGCCACATTGGCAGTAAAGGTTACTGATTTCTTAAAACTCATTGTGTTAGTCCTCCTTTGTAAAAGTAAATGTGCCGATGATGCCTAATTCATCAGGATCATCCATAACTGATGCTTCTGCGATGTCCGAGCGGATTTCCGCAATAAGATCATCGTTTTCTTTTAAGCTGCGGTACTCTGAAATCGAGCCGTCATCCACTATGGTGTTGCCGGCATCAAGTGTCATGGCTACTCGATAAAGCACGCCGTCTTCCTTATTCGCTGAAACCACGGTTGCCGTGACTTCTCCATTCTGAATCCTCACGTGACGGTACTGGATTGTTCCCGGTGAATCTACAGAGAGCAGCGGCATAACAAACCAGTCAGCACCGCATCTGATTTCGGTCTTGTACCATCTGATAAAAATCCGGTACTGCTTTTCCGACATCATGATCTGTACGCTGACAGTGTCCGGTGCTCCCTGGTTAACCAGTCTCTGCCTTACATGACCATCAGCCATGGT
>GL995224.1:0-2872 GCA_000222855.1 Succinivibrionaceae bacterium WG-1
ACAAACGGCATCCACTACCTAAGAAATGTATGTTTTGTCAGGTCCTTATATTTTCATCTGTCCGCACAGAATCATAAAAACTAATGTATGGGTTGTTTTCTAGTTACCATTAGCTATATAAATCAATTTCCCCCCTAGATGGCAAAACCTACCGAATTGATGTTTCAAAGAATCCTGTTATCTACAAGTGTCCCATCTGCGGAGATACTTCAATTTACAAGTTTGATCCAATTGTTGCATCCCCTCTCAGAACAATTGAAACGTGAGGCAAAGAAACAGGAAGACGAACTTATGGAGGATCGGCTTTATACTCAACTCGCAAAACGTCTCGGTCTCGAAGAAAACCGCATTGTTTCCAAGGATGAGGCTAAACGTCTGCTCGAATCTCCAAACGGAAAATAAAGATCAGGAATAAAGTCGGTGTAGCAGTCAGGGACTGAGGCACTGCCTATTAACCGATGCCTGGATTCCGAACACCGCTATTTATGATAATAAAACCGTAGCCACAACCCTACCAATAATAATAAAACGATAGCCACAACCTCTGTATCTCTTGGCTAAGGTGTGTTTTCAGATACAGCCTAAATTGCCCTTTTTCCCTCAACCTTTCAAAAATCCAAAACTCGCCAAACCCTTGATTTTACGGGGTTTTCAGCCGTTCTGTTTTCCCCTTGACAGTAATATCACCGTCTCAACATGTTCAGTATGCGGAAAAAGATCCACTGCTTCTAAATGGGTAACAACATATCCTAGTTGTTTAAGATATTCAATATCTCGCTTTTGAGTCGTAGGATTGCATGAAATATAAACTAAACGTTCAATATTATAATCAGCAATTGTGGATAAAACAACTTGTTCACACCCTTTACGAGCAGGATCTAAAATAGCAATATCAATCTTGTTATTATTCTTAAACAATTCAGGAATAACATTTTCAACATATCCACAGATAAATTCAGTATTTGTTATATTATTAAGTTTAGCATTTTCTATAGCATCATCTATAGCTTCTTTTACGCATTCTACGCCATAGACTTTCTTAACTTTATCAGCAACACTTAAACTAATAGTACCAACTCCACAATATAAATCTGCCAATATTTCATTAGATTTTGGAGCTAATAACTCAATTGCTTTACTATATAAAATTTCTGTTTGAACTTTATTTACTTGAAAGAAAGATTTAGGAGTAACCTTAAATTTTTTATTTAACAGTTCTAAATAAATATGATTATCTCCATTTAAAGTAATAAATTCATCACCTAAAATTCTATTACCATCACTATTATTTATGTTAATTTGAAGTGAGTTTATATTTTGAGTTCGACACAATTCAACTAGTTTAGTTTCATGTTTTAAAGATACTCGTTCTGAAAAAACTAATACACACATTTTTTGAGTTTCAGAGAAACCTCTAAAAAATAAATATCTTAGTTTAGATTTGATAGCACTATCTTCTAACGATAAGATTTCGATTATTTTATTTTTTAAATTAGCAATCCATTTATCTTCTAAAGCACATTCATGAATCGGAATAATATTATGAGATCGTTTTGAATACAATCCTACAATCATTTCTTCATTTCTGTAATCACAAGCATATATTGCTTTATTGCGATAATTGAATGGACTAACCATGCCATTAACTATTAAGGAATTAAGTACATCACTTTCAATAGTATTAGCAAATAATTGTAATAAATCGGCTTTTTTTTCTTGTAGTTCATTTTGATAATCAACAAGAAGATAACTACAAGCACCACAATTGTTATTACAATAGCTTTGAGTTCTCTTAGAACTAGGCTTTATAATTTCTATTATTTGAGCATTAAAATATGTTGGATGTTCATCTTCTAATTCAACAAGAAGTTCATCACCTATTACACTATTTGGAACAAACACTTTTTTTTGTTGATACATGGCATAGCAATCGCCATTCTTAGCCTTATCCTTGATGATAAGTTTTATTTGTTGAGATAAATTACCCATAGCAATACGCAATTTTGTACTAAAAATAATAGATTATAAAATAATTTAAGAGATAAAAATTTTAAGAAAAATAAAAGGATTTAATTTCTAGGATGGTGGCCCATCCCCGACTTGAACGGGGGACCAAACGATTATGAGTCGTGTGCTCTAACCGACTGAGCTAATGGGCCATAAAAGATAATTGGTAATCAGTATTATATATATGATTTTTGCCTTGTCAAGAAAAAAGCTTAATTTTTTCAAATTAAGCTTTTTCTATCAAAATGAATTATAAGTTTAAAACGTTATGTTTTAAGCTTTTGAATTATTCATCCATAAAACTCTTTAAAGGTTCAGAACGTGTTGGATGTCTTAACTTACGAAGAGCTTTAGCTTCAATCTGACGAATACGTTCACGTGTTACGTCAAATTGTCTACCAACTTCTTCTAAAGTATGGTCGGTATTCATACCAATACCAAAACGCATTCTTAATACTTTTGCTTCTCTTGGAGATAATCCTGCAAGAACCTGTTCTGTAACTAACTTTAAGTTTTCAGATGTTGCTTCATCTGCAGGAGATGCTGTTGTGGTATCAGCAACGAAATCTCCAACATGTGAACCATCATCATCACCAACAGGTGATTCTAAAGACATCGGTTCTTTTGCGATCTTAAGAACCTTACGTACCTTATCTTCACTCATGTTCATCTTAATAGCCAATTCTTCAGGAGTTGGATCTCTACCATTTTCTTGAAGCATTGCGCGAGAAATACGATTGATTTTATTAATTGTTTCAATCATATGCACCGGTATACGAATAGTACGAGCTTGATCAGCGATAGAACGAGTTATTGCTTGTCTAATCCACCATGTTGCATAGGTTGAGAACTTAAAGCCTCTGCG
>GL995224.1:3256-21240 GCA_000222855.1 Succinivibrionaceae bacterium WG-1
AGGAATTGTAAACCTCTATTGGTATATTTCTTTGCTATTGAAATTACAAGACGAAGGTTGGCTTCAACCATTTCTCTCTTAGCTTTCTTCGCAGCTTGATTCCCCATTAAAATCTTGGTATTAATTTCACGAATTTGACTAATTGAAAGTCCTGTTTCAACTTCAATTTCATGTAAACCATCCACTGCCTTTTGAATATCAGGCTCAACCCTGGCTAGTTTCTCAGCAAATCTCTTCTTAGCTTTACATAAGCTTTCAAACCATTTTATTGAAGATTCTTTCTTTGAATCAGAATAATAACTCTTAAAATCTTCAGGTTTTAAACCACATTTTCTAACTAAAAGCTCACGGATTACAACGTCTTGAACTTTTACCTTGTTCATAACTTCCTGCATTCCGACAATCAGTTCTTCAAAAACCTTACCAGTTAATCTAAACTTCTTAAAATGTTCAGCTAATTCTTCAATAGCTGTTTTGGTCTTCTTATGAGCTCGACCATGTTTTTCAAGAAGCTCCATTGCTTGATTATAAAGTTCACGAAGAGTATTGAACATCTTTTCAGCTTGTTCTTTATCTAGTTCACTTTGTTCATCAGATGGATTTTTAGGACTTTCTGAATCTTCGGATTCTTCAGATTCTTCATCGTCATCATCAGAAGATGACATATCATCTCCATCATCGTCACCGATTGCATCATCAGAACTATCACCATCATCAATAGAACCATCTACATCTAAAGAAGTATCTATTTCTTCTTCTGAATCAGAAAAATCTTCTGCGGTACTTACTTCTGTTTCTTCTGGAGTAAAACCAATAATTATTGCATCTAATTCAACTGCCCCACCTAGATAGTCATCATACTTATTTAGTACACATTGAATTGCTTTAGGATATTGAGATACGCATTCTTGTACTTGATTTGTACCTTCTTCAATACGTTTTGCAATATCAACTTCTTTGGCGCGGTTTAAAAGATTAACAGTACCCATTTCACGCATATACATTCTTACTGGGTCTGTTGTTTTACCGATTTCAGTATTAGTCTTACCAATATCGGTAATTAAATTTTCAGCATCATTGTTGTCTGTTTGAATAAAGTTGATGTCATCTTCTTCAGGAGTTTTATCAAAAACTCGAATATTCATATCTTCTAATCTTTGAAGAAGTTCATCTAACTGTTCAGCATCATATTCTGGAGGTAAATGTTCTGCTATTTCATTTCTTGTTAAATAGCCTTTTTCTTTACCATCATTAATTAATTCACCAATTTGTGACACGGTGTTCGTAGAATTTTCTTCTCTACTGTCAATTAATTCGCTATCTTGTGATACGGTGTTCGTAGAATTTTCTTTTCTACTGTCAATTAATTCGCCATCTTGTGATACGGTGTTCGTAGAATTATCCATCTTGAAAACCTTTTATCCTATTTACACTATACATACCCATAAAAAGTATGCGACCGTCAACATATTCTTGTATTTAGGTAAACCATATGTGTTCGCGAGATTTAAATAACCAGTTACTCTTCGCGCTTGTTTTTTAAGAATATAAAGCTACCCATAGTTAAATGGGGGCTATAGTGTATCATTTCAACTTTATTTTGACAACAATTTTAAATAAATCTTTTTATTTGTGTGGATTTGTACTTAGCCCACGAACTTTTCTTTCTAAAATACTAATTTCTGTTAATAATTCTTTGCTCTGTTCAGGTGTTAAATTTTTATTACTATAAAGTTCATTAGTAAAACACTCTATTTTTGAACGAATTATTTCTTTTAAAATTTCATTTATAGTGTTTATTAAATCTGCCACTTTAATATCATTTGATTTATCATCTTTTAACAAATCTACACTTGCAAGACGTTCCATAAAATCAAAATATATTGTTCCTCTAAACTTTTCTACTAAAACAGCTGCAGATTCATTACCTTTGGTATTTTCTAAAATATCTAATATTACTTGTTTCTTTTTATCTGCAAATTCTTTAATAATGGTCTTAAAAGTATCTATCGATGGAATATTATTGATTAAATATGGATACTGTAAAATATGTGCTACAAATTTTCTAGTAGGATTTAATACAAAATCTTTATGAGATTGTGATACATAACCTTCATTAGCCATTGTATTAAGTTGATTACTATATCCACCATACGAATTATTATGATTCTTGTCTAAACTTAATGCAATCTGTCGCCAAGTATTTTCTATTTGTTCAACTTTCCAACCAACAATATTTGCAACTTTATTAGCTAAAGCTTGTTTGGTTATAGGAGCATTATATAAGGTTGCAGCCATCCCCCCTACTTCATTAATAAAGTTAATTTTTCCACCGTCATTAACAATGTTATATTTGACTAAAGTACTATTACAACAATAATCAACTAAACTTTCAGCGCTATTTAAGAATTTATACATTCCCTCTGCTCCTTCTGCTCTTACTAAAGAATCAGGATCATGTTCAGGAGGAAGGAAACAAAAACAAACTTCTTTGTTATCTTGTAAGGTTGGTAATGTATTTTCTAGAGCTCTTTGAGCTGCATGTCTTCCGGCATTATCGCCATCGTAACAAAATATAATCTTATCAGATTGTTTAAATAATAAATCTAGTTGAATATTAGTAGTGGCAGTACCTAAAGAAGCTACAGCGTTATGAACTCCAAATTGATCAAGAGCGATAACATCCATGTAACCTTCGGTTATCATCACAAAATCTTTGTTATTGCCTCTTAGATTTCTCACAAAATCTAGATTAAATAATTCGTAGCCTTTTTTGTATATAGGACTTTCTTTGGAATTGATATACTTAGGTTTTGAGTTATCAAGAACACGCCCACCAAAAGCAATAGTTCTACCTCTTCTATCTCTAATTGGAATAATTATTCTATTACGAAAAGTATCGTAATATTTGCTACCTTGTTGCTGTACATATTGATTTTGCTGAGTATTATCTCTTTCATTTAGAAGACCTAAGACAAATAAATCATTTTCTCGTTCTTTGTTATTCTGACCTAAATTTTTAAAATAAAATCCCAAGAGTTTGGTGCAAAACCTATTTCGTATTTTTCAATTGTCTCTTTGGTAATTCCTCGAGCTGCTAAATATTGCTGAGCAATTTCTGACTTTTGTAATTCCTGATGAAATAATTTGGCAGCATCGGTTAATAGCGTAAAATATATTGATGTTTTTGATTCTTCTTTGTTTACATTATTGAATCGAGAACGACCTTTTTCTTCATATTCAACTTCAAGGCCAACCATATTTGCTAATTCCACAACAGCTTCAGAAAACGACAAATTATCGTATTCCATAACAAATTTAATTGCAGAACCAGCCTTATGACATCCAAAACAATTAAAGTATTGTTTTTTTTGATTAACACTAAAGCTTGGGGTTTTTTCTTGATGAAATGGACAACAACAAGTATAACTACTTCCTTGTTTTTTTAATTTTACACGTGCATTTATAACATCAACAATATCAACTCTTGCAAGAACTTTATCTATAAAATCATTTTTTATAAACGGCATAAAAAAGTCTCAATATTTCAAGGAACTAGTAACACAAAATATTTTTACAAAATTCTGTCATATAAAATTTTCTTTTCATTATACATCATAGAGCATATATTAAAAGAATACTCTAAATAAACATTTAACAATTCAATAAACCAACCCAAACATTCATTAAAAATAAACCATGATAAATGATATAATGCTCTAATTTTAAAATTGTTAACTAAAATTGTAATAAAGCGTTTAAGTTTAATTAGAAAAGAGATAAAAATGGCTACATATTGCATTGGCGATGTACATGGTTGTGCAGATGAATTACAAGAATTACTAAAACTTATAAAATTTAACAAAGAAAACGATGAACTAATTTTTACAGGTGACATTATAGGTCGAGGCCCCAAAGCTTTAGAAGTAGTTCAATTCGTTAGAGAGTTAGGCAATAAAGCTCACATGGTTTTAGGAAATCATGAAATTAATTTTTTAGCTATTGCTCATGGAGCTCAAAAAGCTAAAAAACGAGATCTACTAGATAAAATTATATCTTCTCAAAAATTCAATGAAATTGTTGCTTGGTTTTCAGAACAACCTCTTTTATACAAACATCCAACCAAACCAATTTATGTAGTTCATGCTGGAATAATGCCAGAATGGGATTTGACTCAAGCCTATAATTTATCTCAAGAAATGCATAAAATTTTTACTGACACTTTAACTTTTAAAACTTTTCTAGCACATATGTATTCTGACCAACCTGACAAATGGTCCGAAGAACTAACAGGAATACCTAGATGGCGTTTCTTAGTAAATGCATTTACCCGTCTTAGATTCTGTAGAGCAGATAATTCTATAGATTTAGAAAATAAATCCTCTCCTAGTGAAGCTGTAAAACAAAATTTATTCTCTTGGTTTGAAAAAAGAACTAAACCTTTAGATAACAATAATAGTATTCTTATTTTTGGTCACTGGGCTGCATTAATGGGACAATGTAATCTACCTAACATTAAAGCTTTAGATACTGGGTGTATTTGGGGTGGTAGACTTACCGCATGGTGTTATGAAACCAATACCTTCTACTCAGTTCCAAGTAAACAAAACTTATTAAATTAATGTAATTCATTATAAATTATTTTATACATTTACTTTTGATATATTATTACTGTAATTATTATAATTATAAAACAAACAACGCATTTGGATATTCTGATTTTTAATAGAGTTTTTAATGAATAATAGTTATAGCAACATCTCTCCTAAATTTTTAAAAAATTTTTTAGTATTTAAGACAAATTTCTCAAAAATTTGCACAAAATTAACTAAAAATGAACAATAAAAAAAGCTACCCAATGGGTAGCTCTTATCGTTTTGATATTCAATATGGGACTTATATTTTATAGACTAAATCTTTTCATAAGTTATAAAATGCAAGTTATACTGATTTTTTTCGTCAGCCAAATATTCTTTATCATAGATCACTTTATACTTTTTAATATCGTATTGCGGAAAAGTTGTATCACCAACAACTTCAGCATCTATTAAAGTAATATAAAGTCTATCAGCAAGTTCTACTGCATGTTGATAAAGTTGCCCTCCACCAATCACAAAACATTCTTCATGTTCACTACTATATTTAGCAATAGCGTCTTCTAAAGAATGTTCTAATACCACTCCATCTGGAACTTTATATAAAGTATTGCGAGAAATCACAACATTAGTTCTATTAGGTAGTGGACGACCAATAGATTCAAAAGTTTTTCTTCCCATAATTACAGTATGATTAGAAGTGCATTCCTTAAAATGCTTCAAATCAGCAGGAAGATGCCAAGGCATTTGACCTTCTTTTCCAATTACGTGATTTTTAGTGTGAGCAACTATAACTGATAACATTGGCTTAAATCCTAATAAATTCTTAAACTACTTGTTCTCAAGTTCATCAGAATCTTCCAAATCATCTGATTCTTCACCTTCAAAATCATCATCAAAATCGTCTAATTCTTCAGATGAAAAGGCATCACTATCTTCTGATTCTTCATCTGGTAATTCTTCACCAAATTCAAAACCATCCAACCAATCATCGCCAATATCATCAAAATTATCCACTTTCTTATCTTTTGAAGTATGCCAAACAAATGATGCTGAACGTTCTTTTGCTTCTTCTTCTGCTAAACGTTTATTTTCTTCAGCTTGAACACGTTCCACTTCATCCATTACTTCGTAACAAAGTTCTTGAACATTAGTACCAACTTGAGCGGAAATCACACGATATTTATCATTTTGACGTCCTAACTTAGTAAGAATATCGTTAATTATTTCATTACGTTCATCTTTGGAAACAGAATCACATTTATTAAAAACTAACCAACGAGGTTTATTAAATAATTTTTCACTGTAAGCTTTTAATTCGTTTTCTATTACAACTATATTCTCAGCAGGATCCGAACCATCAACTGGTTTTAAATCAACTAAATGTAATAACACGCGACATCTTTCTAAGTGTCTTAAAAATCTATGTCCTAAACCTGCACCATCTGATGCGCCTTCAATTAAGCCTGGAATATCAGCTACAACAAAGCTCTTACTATTACCAACTCTTACTACACCAAGAGATGGAACTAATGTGGTAAATGGGTAATCCGCAATTTTAGGTCTAGCAGCACTTACTCTAGAAATAAAAGTAGATTTACCAGCATTAGGTAATCCCAACATCCCTACATCTGCTAAAAGCATTAGTTCTAGACGTATAAAACGCTTATCGCCAGGAGTTCCATCTGTTTTTTGTCTTGGAGCTCTATTTACAGAACTCTTAAATCTTGTATTACCTAAACCGTGATAACCACCCTTGGCTATAATTACTTGTTGACCATCTTTTAACAATTCACCAACAACTTCGCCGGTTTCATCATCAATAGCACGTGTTCCAATCGGCACGCGTAATACAACATCTTCACCTCTAGCACCAGTACAATTTGCGCCACTACCATTTTCACCACGACCTGCAGTAAAAAATTTTTGGAATTGATAATCAACCAAGGTATTTAGGTTCATGTCTGCTTTTAAATAGACATCACCACCATTACCACCGTCACCACCATCAGGACCACCTTTGGGTATAAACTTTTCACGACGAAAACTTACACAACCATTTCCGCCATCTCCTGCTTCTACTCTTACTACTGCTTCATCAACAAACTTCATTACCAATTCTCCTTACATAAAGTATAAATATTTCAGTATCTTTTACATAATAATTATTCACAAATAGTACTTTAGAAAATATTCTCCTTGGTAAATTCAGCAATAATAAAAATAAAAAATAAAACTTTTGCTATTTTAATACATTTATAGCTATTTTTTAAAGCAAATCAAACTTTTTAGGACGGTTTAATTTATAAAAATCAATGATAGTAAAAAAAAGCTCCGTTATTTAGAAAACAACGGAGCATTTTTTCTAATAATCGAATATTAGTCAGCAATTACGCTTACATATCTGCGATTGTTAGGACCCTTTACTTCGTACTTAACAGTACCAGCTGCTGTAGCGAATAAAGTATAATCCTTACCACAACCTACGTTAGCACCAGCATGGTATTGAGTACCACGTTGACGAACAAGGATGTTACCAGACTGAACGCTTTGACCACCGTAGATCTTAATACCTAGGCGTTGACCTTCAGAATCACGACCGTTGCGAGAACTACCGCCTGCTTTCTTATGAGCCATGTTATCACCTCTTAATTATGCGTTGATATCAGTAATCTTAAGTTCAGTGAACCACTGACGATGACCTGTTACCTTTTGGAAGTGCTTACGACGACGGAACTTAGTAATAGTTACTTTTTCACCACGTTTCTGAGCAACAACTTCAGCAACAACCTTACTACCTTCTAAATATGGAGCACCAACTTTAACATTGTCTCCATCGGCAACTAATAATACCTCTTTGATTTCAACTTTATCGCCAACTTTGTATTGACCTAAAAGTTCAACAGACAAAACATCGTCTTTTGCAACTTGGTATTGCTTGCCGCCAGTTAACATAACTGCGTACATTTTATTCTCCAAATAGCTCTAATATCTTAAAAGACTAGAGCCGTAAAAATCTTTAATATAATATGGTCGCAGATTATACAATATAGATCTTAAATTTGCAACATAGATTATAAAATTTTATAAAAATTCTAGATATTTCCAAAATTTTTCTCTTAAAAAACTTTTTTTATTAAAACTATCTAAGTGAAAATTTATTTAGTTTTTATTGTAAAAATAAAAGTTATAATATGAAAAATTTAGTAATATTTTCTCCCAAATTGTATGAATAAAGATTTAGTTTATACCCTCACAGATAAATACATTGATAAAACTGTTCAAGTTATTTATCAATCAATCAATTCACCTGTAGAATTGTTAAATAAAGTTTGCACCCATCTTATAGCAAATGGAGGCAAACGCGTACGCCCAAGACTCATGATATTAACCGCAGGTTTAATTGGAGGAGAAAAACATATTGATAATGACGAACTAATCAATATGAGTGCAATGACTGAAATCTTACATACTTCTACACTTATGCATGATGATGTTATTGACATGAGTGAAAAACGCCGTGGAGTGGATAGCACTAATATAGCCTTTAGCAATACTCTTGCAGTTCTAGGTGGTGACTATCTATTTACCAAAATTTTTCTTGCTATCAATAAAATTAAAGACATAAATCAAAGAATAAAAATTACCGAAGTATTTAGTGGAACTTTAAGTGATTTAGTAGAAGGAGAAATCGAACAATTACAAAACATTTCAGATAAAAAACTTTCTGAAGAAAAATACTTTAAAGTAATTCATTCCAAAACAAGTGTACTTTTTGAAATATGCACCATTGTTCCTGGCGTTTTAGCAGATTTATCAGACGAAAAAATTAAAGCTCTAAAAATCTTTGCTAACTGTTTAGGTAATGCATTTCAAATTACTGACGATATTCTAGATTACACCGCTTCAATAGATGAAATGGGAAAAATGCTGGAGATGATTTAAACGAAGAAAAGATTACTCTACCAATAATCTATCTCATAAATAATGCTGAAGCTCAAAATAAAGATGATTTAAAAGATATCGAAAAAGCAATAAGCGAACATGATATTGTAAAAATAAAATACTATCTAAATAAATACAATACCATTGAACAAACCAAGCAAAGAGCTGAACAAGAAGTTCTAGAAGCTTATAAACAATTAGACTTATTTGATGATTCTGAATATAAAACAGCTCTAAAACAATTAGCACAAATGATTATCAACAGATCAAATTAAAACTTAATCAATTAAAAATAGAAAAAGATTTAACAATTTTGTTAAATCTTTTTCTTTCTAAAGATAAATTCAAAATTAAATTTTTACAAAGCCCAACTTTCTGATACTGCTATCACTTCATCTTTTAATTCTAAAAAGACATCTACAATTTTTGGATCAAAATGACTTCCTGAAGATTGCCTAATAATTTCAAATGATTCATCATAAGTAAAAGCGTCCTTATAGCAACGTTTCGATACTAATGCATCAAACACATCTGCTATAGCCATAATTCGAGCAGATAATGGAATATCTGTTTTAGCTCGACCATAAGGATAGCCAGAACCATCCCAACGTTCATGATGGTACATAGCCATATCATAAGCAGTTGACAATACTAGATTTGATTCTATATCTGAAAGAGTTTCGCGAATCATCTTTCCGCCAACCTCTGCATGAGTCTTCATGATATCAAACTCATCAGTAGTTAATCTTCCAGGTTTGCATAAAATGGTATCAGAAATAGAAATCTTTCCTAAATCATGTAATGGCGCACCACGAATTATCGCATCCCATTTTTCATCTGTTAATTCTTCAATATAATAATTACGTTCTCTAAGTCCTCTAACTACAATATCTACATAAGCAGCAGTTCTCTTAATATGCATACCTGTAGATGAATCTCGTCCTTCAATAATTGCAGAGAATGCTTGAATTATTTGTTGTCTTATCAATTCAAGATGTTTTGTTTGCTCAATTAAAGTTTGGCTAATAGTTTCTCGGTATCCATATAACTCAATAATTTGAGAAACATTTCTGCTGATTGCTAACAAAGAACTTTCTAAAACAACAAAACTAGCTCCACCACAGTGATAGCATTCTTCTTCTAGCTTAGCATCATAATTTTCAGAAAAATATACAATCGGAGTTTTTAAGTAGCTAGGACATTTATCAATAATACATTCAAGAAACTTTGCTACTCCATTGGGTAAAATTTTGGGAGAACAAAGCACTAATGAGTATTCTTTATCGTTTATTAAATTTTCTACAGCTTCATCTTCTGAATATGCAAAATCTATATCAAAAAAACTTTCAAGAATTTGACTTAATAATAAAAGATTTGTTTTATTAGCATCTGCTATCAAAATCTTTTTAGGAGAACTTTTTTCAGATAATAAACTCATAAAAAACTCATTAATAAAATATTATTCTAAAGAAAACGATTTATTCTAGCACATTAAAAAAAAGAGTAATTTTTAGCTTTTTGAAAATTAGTGTCTATGCACAATTTATAAAGAAAAAAGGTGTCCTTTGTGACAAGGGCACCTTTTTTACTACAAATAGTTGATACTATTCAGCGAATGGATGACGTAATACAATTGTTTGATTACGATCTGGACCTGTTGAAATTACATCAATAGGTACTCCAGCAACTTCTTCTAACTTCTTAATATAATTTAATGCATTTTGCGGAAGTTGTTCTAAACTTGTAACACCGAAAGTTGATTCCTTCCAACCTGGCATTTCTTCATATACAGGTTCTAAACCAATATAGTCATCTGCTGCTAGTGGAGAATAATCTATCACTGTACCATCAGCCTTCTTATAAGCAACACAAATCTTCACAGTATCCATACCGTCAAGAACGTCAAGCTTAGTTAAGCAAAGACCACTTAAAGAATTAATTTGATTAGAACGACGCATTGCAACCCCATCAAACCAACCACAACGACGACGTCTACCTGTTACAGAACCAAATTCTGCACCTTTTTCACATAAGTATTCGCCTTCTTTGTTTAATAATTCTGTTGGGAATGGACCACCACCTACACGTGTAGTATAAGCTTTTACAATACCAATAACGTAATCAATATTACGAGGACCAAAACCTGCACCTGTACTTACACCACCAGCAACAGTGTTAGATGATGTAACATAAGGATATGTACCTTGATCGATATCTAAGAATGTACCTTGAGCGCCTTCAAACATAATCTTCTTACCTTCTGCTCTTGCTTTTGCAAGTAAAGAGGTAACATCATGAACCATTGGAAGGATTTCTTTAGCATATTTCTTACAAGATTCTAAAACTTCTTCATAAGAAATAGGTTCTACCCCATAGTATTCCTTTAAGCAGAAATTATGGTATTCCATAACTGTTTGAAGTTTTTGAGCAAATTCTTCCATATTGAATAAGTCACCAACACGTACAGCACGTCTTGCAACTTTATCTTCATATGTAGGACCAATACCACGACCAGTTGTACCAATTGCTTTTTTACCAAGTTTTGCTTCTCTTGATTTATCAATAGCAACATGGTATGGAAGAATTAAAGGACATGCAGGGCTAATAATCATACGACTACGAACTTCTACACCCTTTTCTTCTAATTCACCAATTTCGCCTAAAAGAGCTTCAGGAGAAACAACTACGCCATTACCAATTACACAAGTACAGTTTGAACGTAAAATACCAGAAGGAATTAAGCGTAATACTTGCTTCTTTCCATCTACAACTAAAGTGTGGCCAGCATTATGACCACCTTGATAACGAACTACATAATTTGCTTCATCAGTGAGTAAGTCAACAATCTTACCCTTACCTTCGTCACCCCATTGGGTTCCTAGAACAACTACGCTATTAGCCATAAATAATCACTATCTTATATTTATTTAAAAAAGAATCACTTTTCTAATTATAGCAAAAAAAAACTCATTAAAGAATGTGTTATTAAAATTAAATTTTTATTACTTATTATTATTTCTATTTAAATATTTCTTAATATTAAAACATCAATAATATTCTAAACGATGAAAATCTTTGTTTATAATAGTTCATAGGTAAATTGATAAATAAAGGCATTTATATGTTTGTAGAAAAAATAAATTTTGAAAAATTTAATAAATTACAAAAAGAGTTTGATTTAAAAATAGAAATAGAAAACGAAGACATCTTCGTTTTATGTTCAGCAGAAAATTATAGTGATATCGGTTTTGCAACCGTTAAATATGAATATAAAAGTAATCAAGCCACCATTACTAATCTTTATATAAAACCTAATTTATTCAATATTTCTGCCATTAATAACATTCTTAATATAGTAATAAAATATGCAATCCATAAATCGATTTCAAACATTGCCATAATCCCCAAAAACTGCAATATTCAAAGTTATTATCTCCATGACTTAGGATTTTCAGTTTTTAATAATGTTCTTATTAAAACTTTATCAAAAAAAGAATCACTACCTCAAAGACTCACGCAACAAATAAAATTCATTCTCGAAATAGATAAAGAAAAAGAGATAGAAAGACAAACATACCTTGCAGATAGTTCACGTAAAGAAAATGATGCTGAACACGCTTGGCATATGTCTGTAATGGCTTTAATTTTGTCAGAACACGCAAATAATCAAATTGATAAATTTAAAGTTATAAGCATGTTACTAATTCATGATTTAGTAGAAGTCTACGCAGGAGACTCCTTTGCATATGATGATGCCGCACAACAAAACGCAAAGCAAAGAGAATTAGATGCTGCTGATAAATTATTTTCCATTTTACCAAAGGACCAAGAAATTTATCTCAGAACATTATGGAATGAATTTGAGGAATATAAAACAAACGAAGCAATCTTTGCTCACTCTCTTGATAATTTTCAACCTATGATGTTAAACAATGCTTCTAATGGAAGAGCATGGCATGAACATCGAGTTGCGTTATCAAAAATTCTCAAGAGAAATAAAAGAACCGCAGAGGGTTCTAAAAATTTATGGGATTTTGCATTTAATAAATTTGTTAAACCAAACTTAGCAAATTCTCATATAATCAATGATGTTGAAACAAAATAATTTTTTCTTTTATTTTATATATAAAATTAAGCTCTGACAGACATAACTTTCAGAGCTTAATTTAAAATAGAAATTTCTGTTTTGCTTTATTCACTAAAATGCGTAATAAGCACCTAAAATATAAGTAAGCTGATAAGAATCATCCACAATTGGAGAATTCTTTACTTCTTTATCAAATTTTTCATAAGTAATAGCAGCTCTTAAACCAAAGTGATCAGTAATTTGATAATCACCCCAAGCTAAAAAATCATAGCTAAAACTTGCATCTGGGCGATATGTTTTAGTAATATCACCACCTAACTCAGATTTTTTTACCCCATAATAGTAACGAGAATATACTCTGTTATAGAAGTTAGCACCAACAGAACCTCCAACAACAAAAGAAGAACTTAAAGGTAAAGTTTTTGATAAGTCAACTCTTTGGATAATACCATGTTTACCACCTCTAAATGAGTATGATATTGTAGTATCACTTAAACCTAAACTATCAAAATCGTATTCAACTCCAACACCAAAAGATAATTGATAATTTCTCTTGTTTATACTTCTGTAACCTTTTTTCATATCACTAGATGAAATATATTGTCCATCTAATGCAGTAATAAAACCACTTACTGAGAGATTATCAATAACTTCAAAGCCAACACCTGCTTCTAAATCTTCAATATAAAAATTCTTATATTGCAAATCTAAAATTGGATAAGGTAAATAATCATAATGATTATCTGCCTTATATAGAGCGCTACTACCTTCTAATGCAAGACCTACTTTGTAGTTTGTTTCTTCTGCAAAACTTTCAGTCGCTAATAAACCACAAGCGGCAACAATAGCCATAGATATTGATAATTTTTTCATATTTTATCCCTCAAATATATCCTTATAATAAAAACTTAAATCTTTATATTTAACACCAATATGCATGCTTATTGCTTATATTGGTGTTACTACTTTTATTTTACAGATATTTACTTTTTTTATCTTACCTACTTAACACTTCTTATTTTTTTAGATATACAGTTGCATACATTGCAGGCAAAACTAGCAATGTCAGAACTGTAGCCACCACCAAACCACCACCAATAGCAACAGCCATTGGTCCTAGTAACGCATTGCTTGCTAGTGGAATCATTGCAAATACAGTAGCCATTGCAGTAAGCATTATTGGTCTTAGTCTTGAAATTGCAGCATTTATTAAAGCATCATAAACACTTTCACCTAAAGCAAGTTGTTTTTCTATTTGATCGATTAAAATCACCGAATTTCTAATAATAATACCACCTAGAGCCAAAATACCTAGCAATACCACGAAGCCATAAGGCTTATCCATCAGATATAATCCAATTGTCACCCCAATAATTCCAAGAGGTGCTGTTAATAAAGTGATACAAGTTTTTGTTATATTTTGTAGCTGTAACATTAAACAAACAAGAATAATGATTACCATTATAGGGAATGGTTCCATATAGTCATCTTGACTTGTTTCACTGTCTGCTAAAGTACCTGCATATTCAATGTCATATCCAGGAGGCAAGCTAGCTCTATAATCTTCTAAAGATTCATAAACTTCATAAGCAACATCATCACCTGATACATTTCCTGTTACTTCAGAACAAACTAACATTGCATGCATTCTATTACGTCTAAATATATTTGAATCTTCATTGACATATTTATAATCAGCAACTTGAGATAAAGGTACAACAGCTCCTGAATCTAAGGTTATTGGAAGAGTTTCTAAATCATCTAAATAATTACTTTTACCAGATATTCTAGTACGTAAATAAACAGGTATTTGATTCATTCCTTCTTGGTAAGAAGTAATAACCTTTCCATCCATACCATAATGAATATTATTTGATAAGCTTTCAGCATTAATTCCTAATTGTCGAGCTTTTAATGGGTCAACATTTACCGACATCGCTATAGCTTGTTCACCTGACTTTTTAAAAGTGTTAATAATATTAGGATGTTCTCGCATCTTATTTTCAAGATGTAACGCTATTTCTCGAACTATTTCATGTTTTGGTCCTACGACTCTTAACATTACAGGATATTCAGCAGATTCTCCAACCGCTAAAGGTTTGGCTAAAAGAAGAACTTCAGGAAAATCTTTTGCAACTAAAGTTCTAATATCTTTTTCTAAAGCATTTCTTGCAGCTAAATCTTTTGCTACAAATATAAATTCCGCAATTCCTGGTTTATCATCTGCTGTATCAAAAGTCAAAATAAAACGAGGCATTCCCATACCAGTGGTATAAGAGAAATAATCAATATTGTCATTACCTTCAATAGCATGAGAGAAACGACTTGCCACCTCTTCCATATTTTTTATTGAAGCTTGTGGTTGTAAAGTTAGTCTTACAACAAGTTCAGGACGAGTTGATTGTGGAAAATATTCTTCTCTTATTTCAGTAATACCATAGCAAGATAGAACAAACATTATAATTGTTATAAAAATAGTAGTTTTATGATACTTAACTACTAGTTCTAATAATTTTTATAATACGAATTAAACTTTTCTACTATAGCTAATTTTTATGTTCATGTCTCTTATTTGCAAACTCCTCATTTATGAATATATTTGCTAAAAATGGAGTTATAGTACCTGCAACTACCCAAGATACTAATAATGCAATTGTTATTACATAGAATAGAGATGAACAAAATTCTGAGGCACTGCCTTTGGCAAATGCAATTGGAATAAATCCTGCACATGTAATAACGGTACCTGTAAGCATTGGCAATGCTGTTTGTCTAAATGAATTAATTATGGCATCAACTTTTTTCATCCCCTTCTCGAGATTTACGATAATAAGTTCAACCACAATCATCGCATCGTCAACTAAAAGACCAAGACCTATTATTAATCCACCTAATGACACGCTTTGTAAATCAATTTTCATGACATACATAAAGGCAAAGGTCACTGCTAAAACAAATGGAATACATAAGACAACAATAAAGCCTGCTCTTCTACCTAAACTTAAAATACTAACTGCAAATATAATAAGTACAGCCTCAATAAGAGATCTTACAAAAGTAAAAATAGCGTTATCAACAGATTGGGCTTGGTTTACCACATTATTTAGTTGCATACCAGCAGGGAGAGCTGCAGTAGATTTAACTAATACTTTAGATAAATCCTCTCCATATTGAATGATATTTTCCCCACCAATCATGGAAATTGCGATACCAATTGCAGGCTTACCTTTATAGAAAAATTGTTGTTCTCCATCTTCTGAATAATCTCTATGAATATTAGCAATGTCTTCAAGTTTAAATACTTGACCATTTTTGCTAATAGCAAGCTTCCCAAAATCTTGATAATTAGTTAATCTTGGAGTAACACGTAAGAAAAATAAATCCTTAGAAGTTGTTGCATAGCCAGAATCAGATACCATGCTTTCTGATTTTAATAGAGTTTCTATTTCAGACATAGTGATGCCTAAATTAGAAATTTTATAAGGATCTACGTCAATATAGAGATTGGGAACCCTAACCCCAAGTAGTTCGACACGTTTAGTTTGTGGTAAGGTTAGTACATCATGTCTAATTCTTTCTGCCTCTTCTTTCATTTCTAAATAAGAAAATCCATCATCTGCAGTTAAGGCATAAATCATCCCATACACGTAATCAAAGTGATCATTAATTTCAACATTTGTGCCTTCAGGAAGATCTCCACTAATACCTTGAATAATATTTCGAGCATCAATCCAACGCCCTGCAATGTCATCATTAACAATAGTATCTTTTATTTCAACATAGATAACACTTGTTCCGGGCATTGAATAACTTTCCAAATTATCCAACCCATCTAAATCTTGTAAAGCTTTTTCTATTCTTTCTGTTACTTG
Source organism: Succinivibrionaceae bacterium WG-1 (assembly GCA_000222855.1). GTDB lineage: Bacteria > Pseudomonadota > Gammaproteobacteria > Enterobacterales > Succinivibrionaceae > WG-1. Next base: position 19,756 of record GL995224.1, read on the forward strand.
TTCTTCTACTTCTTTTGCAGACGCACCAGGATATGATGCAGTAACCACCATCTCTCTTATCGTATAGTCAGGATCTTCCATACGACCAAGATTTAAATAACTAAATAAACCTGCAATACTAAACAAACCTAAAAAGAAATAAACTATTTCTTTATGATTTAAACACCATTGCGTAACATTAAAGTGCTTCATAATCACTATTAACCTTCTCACCTTCTAATACTCTATGAACTCCGGCAGTAATTATGCGCGCCCCTTTATTTAATCCTGAAATAACTTCAACGTTATCTCCAATTGGATTACCTAATTCAACAGCATTAAAATGAGCCTTTTCATTCTCAACAACCCAAACACCTACGGCATTATTATTAACTATTGCAGTTCTTGGTATAATTATAGTTTCATTAATATTTTGAGAAATTCTCACATTCACAGTCATACCTAAATGTATATTTTTTGATTCAGCTTGTTCTTCAAGTCGAGCTTTTATTAAAAATGTTCGAGATTCAAGATCTGCAAATGGAGCAATCTCAATAACCTTAGCAGCTATATCTTTTGAGTCATTGGTATTTGTATTTACCGTTAAGTTCATGCCCTTCTTGATGAGATTTATTTTAGATTCAGGTACATAAAAATGAATTTCTAAATTTTCTAAATCAGCAATTTTAGCTACTGTAGTTCCAGCGGAAACCACTTGACCTACTTCCCCAATGATTTGCACCAATACACCTGAACGAGTTGCAGAAAGTTCACTATATTCTAGTTCATTAACACTTTGTTGTAGTTCAGCTTTGCTTTGCTCTACATTTGCTAAAGCATCTTGATATTCTTGTTCATAAGCATCAAGTTGCATTTGACTTGTTGCTTCTTTTGTTAGTAAAGTTTTATGTCTTGCAAGATTTTTTTCTGCCAAAGTTAACTTAGCACGAGCCGAATTTAACTGAGCCTTTGCTTTAATATTGTTTTGAATTAAATCTCTTGAATCTATCGCAAATAACTTATCTCCAGCATTAACAACCTCCCCTAAAGACACAAGTCTTGAGGTAATTTTGCCATCGACTTGAAAAGACAAGTCTGTTTCATACTGACTTCTCACTTCTCCTGCAAAAACAAGAGCTTGTTCATTAATTGATTTTTCACCAACTAACATAGTTTTTACAAAAGTGCTTTCCATTTTAAAATTATTAACATCTTCATCGTCTTCATAAATAAAATAATAAAGAGCAGCCAAAACAAGTAGCAAAGCAACTACTAGATACGATTTATTAAAATTTTTCATATTGTCATCGATTCAAAACATAAACAAATACTAAAACTACTTTCAATAAATATAGTATAAATAACTCCGTATTTATCTCTATTTGTATTAAATTTTATATATCCATCATATTTATTTATCTCAAAATTATAACAAAGACACGTTTTAATGTAGAAAGTACTGTTTATTTGCTTTTTTACTCATAAAAAAAAGGATTAACTACAACT
>GL995224.1:22187-28483 GCA_000222855.1 Succinivibrionaceae bacterium WG-1
GTTAATCCTTTTATATTTAAATAAAGCTAATTGTTTCTTAAAATTTTAATTAAAATATTTTAAGTAATCATTATTAGATTCTGTAACTATTACGTTACCACCTTTATCAAAGCTAGTTTTATAAGCATTCATACTTCTTAGGAATTCAAATAAACTTGCATCTTTATTATATGAATTAGCATATATGCTAGTAGCTTTAGCATCGCCTTCTGCTCTAATTTTCTTAGCATCTCTTTCGGCATTTGCTAAACGAACAGATGCATTTCTATCTGCCTTTGCTTTAATAGTTTCTGCTTCTTGACGACCTTGAGAACGGTGTAATTTAGCTACAGCATTACGTTCCGCTCTCATACGCTGATAAATAGAACTTGAAACTTCTTCTGGTAAATTTATCTGCTTCATACGAACATCAATAATTTCAATACCTAAATCTTTGGCTGACGCTTTGGTTGCATTTAAGGCATTCTGCATAACTTCATCACGTTTAGAAGCAAATTCTTCACTTGAATTTAAATTTGAGTTCGCTTCTTTTTCTTCAGATTTACCTGATACAATTTCTTTAATACTTAATTTACCAATTTGACTTCTTAAAGAGTTAGTAATTTTTTTCTTTAAAAGATCCTCGGCTTGTAAAATGTTACCACCTGTAGAAGTAAAGAACTTGTGAAAATCTTCAATACGCCATTTTACATATGAATCAATAATTAAGTCTTTCTTCTCTGATGTCACAAATCTATCTGCAGTAGAATCTAAAGTTTGTAACTTAGCATCTAACTTTCTAACTTGATCTACCAAAGGCATCTTAAAATGTAGCCCAGGTTCTTGAATCTGAATCTTATCATCTGAATTTCTAAGAACCTTTTGGAATCTTGTTACAATTGCTCTTTCCCCTTCTGTTACCACATACATAGTACTAGAAACTAAAAACAATCCAACAATTAGGGCTATTACAACTAATGTTCCTAAATTTTTCATAATTTTATCCTTAATATTTTACTTATAACCTATTACTAATAATGCTTATTTCGCAGTTGTTGCGGTATTGTTTTGCATTATTTTATCTATAGGTAAGTAAATTAAAGAACCTGCCCCTTCTTTGTTTTTTACATCAATAACAACTTTGGTGTTATTTTGATATACACTTTCCATTGTTTCTAAATATATACGTTTCTTAGTAATTTCTGGAGCAGCCTTATATTCAGGAAGAATTTTTTCAAATTTTGCGGTTTCCCCTTCTGCCTTTGCCACTACCCCTCTGCTATAAGCTTCAGCTTCTTCTATTAAACGTCTAGCTTTACCTTCAGCAATTGGTAAAACTTCATTTTCATAAGCTTCAGCTTCTCTTTTAAAACGTTGTTCGTCTTCCTGAGCTGCTATAGCATCATCGAAAGCTGCTTTAACTTGTTCAGGAGCACGAGCAGGTAAGAAGTTAACATCAACAATTGTTATCCCCATATGATATTGTTCAATAATAGATGTTAATAATTCTCTTGTTGATTGTCTTACCTTTTCACGACCACTTGTTAATACGTCATCCATAGTAGTATGGCCAATAACATATCTTAGAGCACTATCTGTAGCTTCATTTAAACTTTTATCAGGACCCACCACATTAAATAAATAATCTTTGGGATTTGAAATACGATATTGCACATCCATTTCAACATTAACTACATTTTCATCTTCTGTTAACATTGAACCACTAGACTGTAAAGCTCTAACTTTTTCAACATTTACCACTACGGCTTTATCAACCATTGGAATTTTAAATCTAAGACCAGGTTCTACAATATCCACAAATTTACCAAATCTTAATAATACCCCACGTTCAGCTTCTGGAATGGTATAAAATCCTGTAAATATGATAAAAGCTAACACGATACCTAAAATCATCAAAATTCCCATGAAATTTGAGTTACCGTTTTTATTGTTGCTATTATCGTTCTTTTCAATACCTAAAAATTTTTTTAAGGCTTTTAATAAACCCTCAAAATCAGAATTTTGATTATTCTTATTGCCACCATTACGATGACGTTGCCACGGATCATTATTATTATTTTGATCATTCCATGCCATGGATCAAAGACTCCTTGCATTCTTTCTTATAGAAACAGTTAAAAACGAACTATTATAAGTCTATTACTATAGTTTTATCTACTATTTAGTTTTAACATCTAAAAACTAATATTCACTCTTTTCCACTAATAAAAAATTCTTAGGTTTTATAGTATAAACTTGCAATTTATTATTAAATTTACTATTTACCTTGGCTAAATCAACTCGTTTATATTTTAATTCCAATATGGATTCACCAATTTGAGAATAGTTTTCTGAAACTACCGCATTTAACTCATATAAAGCAGTACGTAATGCCCCTTCTGAAGGTGGTAACTTCACTGTAAAACTTACAATATCATCAGATAAAACAGCTGCAATAGCTTTATATAGTAAATCAATGCCAAGACCTGTTTGGGCACTTATTGAAACAGCTTCCGGTTTATTACCTAAGCCATGGACAATATGAGGTTCTATTCCTGGTATTTTGTCAATTTTATTATAAACTTTTATTTGAGTAATATCGTTAGCTTCAATGTCTTCAAGAACTTGGTCTACTGAATTAATATTTTCAGTCATACGTTCATCTGCAGAATCGATAACATGAAGTTGTAGATCTGCCATTCTTGTTTCACGCAATGTTGCTTTAAATGCAGCCACTAAATCATGAGGTAAATGACGAATAAAACCTACCGTATCCGCAAATACTACTTTACCAACTAATGGGATTTCAACCGTTCGAAGAGTAGGATCTAATGTTGCAAATAATTGATTAGCAGCATATACCGTAGAATCTGTTAGTTTATTAAATAATGTAGATTTTCCAGCATTAGTGTAACCAACTAATGAAATTATAGGGATATCATTTTTCTTACGAGCTTTACCACCTTGCTCACGTTGCTTTTCAACTTCTTCTAGTTCTCTTCTAAGAGCACTAATGCGGTCTTTAAGCATACGTCTGTCAGATTCTAATTGGGTTTCACCAGGGCCACGCATCCCAATACCACCTTTTTGTCTTTCTAGGTGGGTCCAACCGCGAACCAATCGAGTCTGCAAATAACCAAGTTGAGCCAATTCAACTTGTAGCTTACCTTCTTTGGTTCTTGCTCGTTGAGCAAAAATATCCAAAATAAGCGAAGTTCTTGCAATTACTTTACAATTTATTTCTAATTCTAAATTTCTTTCTTGGGAAGGAGACAGTTCATGATTAAAAATAACAGTATCAGCACCAATGGAAGCAACTAATTGTTTTAGTTCTTCTGTTTTGCCACTACCTATAAAAAATCTAGAATCTGGTAATTTTCTCGCGCAACTTAAGATATGAACAATATTGCCACCAGCAGATTCTGCTAGCATTTTTAATTCATTTAAATCTTCATTAGAGCTTTCGTTGGTGAATTCTACATTAACAAGGATGACATTTTCGCCACCCTTGTGTCTTTCATCAAAGTCAAACAATATTATTGTTCCTAAGCTTTTATAGCATTATTCTGCAGAATCGTCATCTAAACCAGAAAGAGTGATTGGTTTGGAAGGAACTATAGTTGAAATAGCATGTTTGTAAACCATTTGAGAAACGTTATTCTTTAATAAAATAACGAATTGATCAAAAGACTCTACTTGTCCTTGTAATTTAATACCAGTAACTAAGTAGATTGATACAGGAATACGTTCCTTTCTTAAAATATTTAAAAATGGATCTTGTAAAGACTGACCTTTTGCCATGTTCGCCTTTCCTTAATGTTATAATAGTTGTAGTAAGAAAGTTTTATTTATAATTATTATATGTGTAACAAAACAAAAATTAGAAATATTACTCTTTTAAAAACAAAACCATTTGAAACTTAACAGTCATAATAACTATGTAGTTATTTTCCACAATGTCATGTTTTAATTATATATTCAATATTTATTTTTTCATAATATTTTTGTTAATGAAAAGATTTAATCACAAATTTTTTTGAAATTATTTTTTATAAAACATTTTCACAAAATTATTAAAATTTATTTTTAATATTTTAATTACTACTAAACCATAAAATCTTTACAATTTTCTAAAACTTTAGCTAAATTGGTTGGTTCATTGGGTACTAATGTCACCATTGGAGTTTTCCAACCTCTCAACCAGGTCATTTGTCTTTTTGCTAATTGACAAGTAGCAATGATTGCTCGTTCCTTCATTTCTTCAAATGAAAGTTCACCTTTAAAATATTGCCACATTTGGCGATACCCAACAGATCTTATTGAAGGCATACTTTCATCTAAATCACCTCTTTCATAGAGTTTTCTTGTTTCAGCCTCCATGCCCGCTTCTAACATTGCTTCAAATCTTTGCGCTATTAATGGTCTTAAAGTTTTTCTTTCTCTATCAGGTATTAACGCAAATTGTTTTATATCTAAAGGACACTCATAAGGTGGATTTTCCTTTATTAAAGTAGTCATCGATTTTCCTGTCATTAGATAAAGTTCATATGCTCGTCCCAAACGTTGCCCATCATTTTCATTTAATCTTAGATAGCTATCTTTATCAACCTCTTTTAATAAATCTCGTAACTTGGTTAAACCTTCTTTTGCAATTATTTGATTTACTTTTTCTCTAATTTCCGGAGTAGTATTAGGTAAAGCAGATAAACCATCGACTATACTTTTAAAGTACATCATAGTCCCACCTACTAATATAGGGAACTTATTTCTTGCATGGATTTCCGAAACTAAATTTAAAACATCTTTCCTAAAATCAGCCACACTATAACTTTCTTTAGGATCTAAAATATCTATTAAATGATGTTTAATACCTTGTCTTTCTTCAATGGTAGGTTTGGCCGCACCTATATCCATCCCCTTATAGATTAAAACAGAGTCAACACTAATGATTTCACCGTTTAATTCTTGAGCAAGTTTTATTGATAAAGAAGTTTTTCCAGATGCGGTTGGTCCCATTAAAGAAATTGCTTTTAACTTACTCATGGAATAGTTCCTGTATAACTTTAGACATATTTATTGTTTTGATAAATGGGTAATTTTGTGAATAGAAGTTTTCTTTAACAATATATCCTAATAATTTTAAAACCATTTCTTTAACAAAATATAATGGTATTTTAGAACTTGCAAGTTCAGTAAAAAATATATCACTAGCTTCTTTTAAACCTGATTTTGGGTTTATCTTTTCAAATATATTATTGACTATTTGTGCCACATTCATAGAGCGCATAGCACAAGGTACCGCTGATATTACAATACTATTTCGTTTTTGAATACTTACTTCAAATCCTAATAGTAGAAATAAATCTCGATATTCATAAACGTCATAATTATCAATATTGATTTCTACAGATACTAGTAACTTAGAACTCATTAAAGAATATTTGATATTTTTTTGCAGAAAAATTTTACAGATAAGTAATGATAAATTTTCTAAATCAATTAGTAATGTATTTGGCCCATGTTTTACTAAGGCATACTTTTTATTAACAATATCAAAAAATTCTATAAAAGGAATAGGTTTTAATTCACCATCAAGCCAAGGTTGTAAAAATTTAAACGCTTTAAAATCTAATAATTCAGGAACATTTATTAAATCAAAATCTTCAGGTTTTATTTCATATGTGTTTTTTAAAGTATCATTTGATAATACTTTAACATTAGGCGTAACATTTACCTGAACATTATTATTTAAAACTCTTTCATTAGAAAAACTTTCCAAATTAGATAAGCTTAATTCACTCTTATGTGAGTTTGATAAATTTACATCTGTTGTTATAGAACTTTGGGTTAAATATGGACTACGATTTTGATTATCAACAATATTCGCAAATAAATCAGCTTGTCCTATCCAATTATCAACAACTTCATTAGTATTTGATGAATCATTATTAAATTTACAATCATAGTTATCAACAATGTTTTTATTGTCGTTAACTTCTGAGTAATTACTAAAAACTTGTATTTCTCTTTCTGATTTTACGTTTGAAAAATTATCTGTTTGTAAAAAGCTTAGATCCTTCTTTGAAGTTCCAAAAATTTTTTCATAAGAAGATTGACTAGCAAATGAAGAATTAGAGACTTTATTTTCATTGCTTCTATTGATATCTAATTGCTGATTACTATTCTTGTAATCTTTTACTTGGGTATTTAATAATTCATCTTTAATATTGATGTCATTTTGAATTACTAAATTATTGAATAAATCTTTTTTTCTTGAATTTCTACCGATTCACATTCCTGCTTAGAATATAAAATAT
>GL995224.1:30473-48304 GCA_000222855.1 Succinivibrionaceae bacterium WG-1
GAAGCCTCTAAAATATTTTCATTATTTTGAATTGAAATATTTTTATCTAAAGCATTTACAAAATCATTCACATTTTCTTGATTATACCCAAAGGAACTACCACTAGTATAACCATGAGTTTTAGGTACTATTGCAGTTTCAGAAAAATCCTCTGTAATAATTTGGTCATCATTACGTAAAGCATTAATAAAAGAAGTTGTAATAAAATCATGAACAAGTTTGGCTTCTCTAAATCTTACTTCTGATTTTTGGGGATGTACGTTTATATCCACTTCACTTGGCGGCATTGTTAGAAAGCAAACATAAGAATCACTAAGCTTACGTCCCTTTACTTCCTCAAAAGCTGTTGCAATTGCATGATTGATTGTCTTATCTTTTACAACACGATTATTTAAAAAGAAATATTGATTAACCTTTGATTGTTCTTTAACTCTTACAAAACCTGTTAGACTCATATCTAATAGATTAGCTTCTATTTTGATAGCATTATCAACAAAGTCCGAACCATAGAGCTTTAACATTCTTTTTCCTAATGTTAAATGCTCATTTTCTTTCTTAAAATCAAAAATTATTTTACCATTATGTTTTAAACTTATAGCACAATCAGGTCTACTTAAAGCTAAACGTCTAACAGTTTCTTCAATCTGCTGAAATTCTGTTTTTTCTGCTCTTAAAAACCTTTTACGAGCAGGAGTATTGAAAAACAAATCTTCAACATCAATTGTAGTTCCATTTGGATGAGAAGTAGGATTAATACTAGGACTTTGAGAAATACCTTCAACACTTATGGCATAAGCGCAATCTTGTTCTTTGGGTTTTGAAGATAATACTAAACGAGAAACAGCAGCGATAGAAGCTAAAGCTTCCCCTCTAAATCCCATACTTAAAATATGGTCTAAATCATTTAATGATTTAATTTTAGATGTTGCATGTCTTTTTAAAGCTAAATGCAATTCTTCTTTCGCAATTCCTCGACCGTTATCTCTAACAGAAATCCGCTTGCTTCCACCTTGTTCTATTTCTATCCATACTTGAGTTGCTCCAGCATCAAAAGCATTTTCCACAAGTTCTTTTACAACTGCAGCAGGTCTCTCAACCACTTCCCCTGCGGCTATTTGATTAGCAACAATTGGCGGTAACTCATTTATGAACATAATTATTTACTCGATACTTTTAATACTTGTCCAGGAGTGATTGTGTCTTTCTTTAGATTATTTAATTTTTTTATTCCACTTAAAGTCATACCATGTTTATTAGCGATCTTTAATAGGCTATCGCCTGGTTTTACGGTATATGTACCACTTGAATTTTCACAAGTATTTTCATGTAGAATGGTTGGATTTTCTTTTACGAAATTCTTAATACCTAGATATATCGAATAAGCTAACATTTTTTGATATTTTTGAGTATTTAAAAGCTTTGCTTCTTCCGCATTTGAAATATATCCAGTTTCAATTAATAAAGAAGGAATATCTGGGGCTTTTAATACAGCAAGAGATCTTAAAATCGGCTTTGAATTATGCAAAGAAACACTTCTTTTTAAAGTATTTAAAATGTTTTTAGCAAGCTTATTACCTAAGTCTCTTGCACTTTCTGAGGCCATGTCAATAATCATACTTGTTACATAGCTATTCTTTTGGGTAGAATCACTGAACACATTACAAACTCCACCTAATAATTCACCATGTTTTTCTTTACTATTTTCTACTCGAGAATTTTCTCGTTTAGCACGACTAGCATTTAACACCAAAATAGAAGCGCCATGAGCTGTGGCATTTTCTGCACTATCAGCATGTATTGAAATTAACACATCCGCATTTTTGTCACGAGCAATTTCAGAACGTTTACCAAGTTCAATAAAGACATCCCTACTTCTTGTCAAATATCCTTTCATTTGAGGATCTGCTTCAATATACCCTACTAGATATTTAGAAACTGCTAACGTTACCTTTTTTCATAAACATTATTTTTCATAGCGCCAGGATCCTTACCACCATGACCGGGATCCACCACCACTATTAAAGGACGTGAAGTTTTTTGAACTTTTTTAGTAGAAACTTGAGGCGCAACTATTTGATTACGAGCACTAGGAGTTGCATTATATTCGCCATCACCAGCACTATTGATATCAGCAAGTAACGCTTTTTCTAATTCTGTAGAATTATTTATATATTTTATATCTTCTTTATCATCTGCATTAGAGCCATCATTTTTTTTATTGTTATTATTTGCAACATTATTGACATTGGTGTTAGATGTATTTTTAGAATTAGAACTATTATTTCCTAATGAGATTATTTGGTGTTCTGTATTCTTTAATGCAACTTGAAGATAATAACCTTGATTGCTGTTTCCTTTTAGCTCTGTTTTGGGCTCTGCATAAGGCGCTACCGTAAATACATAAGATAAAGTTTTCTTGCCTTTACTATTAGTTATTCTTTGTAACTTTTTGATAGCACCTTTGGACTTTATTTCTACTTTATTCAGTTTTTTACTTGGATTATCAATGTTATAAAAAGTTAACTTATACTCTGTTTTATTGTTACTAAATTCTTCTGTAAATTTAGGTTTAGCTTTCATATCGAAAAATACATACACTAAATTATTATCATTGGTAGAACGAATAGTCATAATTTCATTGGCTATCGCTGAGTAACAAAAAACAAACAGACCACAAACGACAATTGCCATATAACATAAAATTTTTAGCAAAAATAAATTTCTATGATTTTTTCCGTTATTCATAATTGTCTGTTTTTTATAAAACATAACCAAAGTTCCTAATAACTATAAACCTTAAAGAATTACAGCAACATTTCCAATATTATTATTTATTCGTTTCTTTATCTTTGTTCTATAGAAATAATTTTTTATCAAAAAAACTCAGAATAGAAATAAAACATAATAACTTATTAAAAAGATAACGGCATATTATAATTTGTTACCATCATTACAATCAAATGTTGTAAAAAAAAGAAGCTCTAATACTTGTGCATAAAATCAAAAATATGATAAATTTTATTGTATTATTTAAGTTCTATTACTAATTTATCTAAAAGTTCTTTACCTTTGGCTGTATTTGCTGAAATTTCAGCAGTTCTGCCACCATGTTCGTTGTATATTAATGTTAAATTGATATCAGAGTTAGGAATAAAACCTTCACCTTTGTTAGGCCATTCTATAAGTCTAATGGAGTCAGCCATAAAGTAATCACGAATCCCCATAAACTCAAGTTCTTCAGGATCCATTAAACGATATAAATCAAAATGATAGATCATTACATGTGGTAATTTGTAGGATTCAACTAAAGTATATGTTGGACTCTTTACAATACCATTATATCCTAATGCCTGAATAAAACCTCTAGTAAAGGTTGTTTTACCTGCACCTAAATCACCAAGTAAAAAAATTGTAGTATCAGTAGTGATAACTTTTGATAACAGATTACCTAATTTTACAGTATCATTTTCATTTTCTAATATAACTTGTAACTGACTATTTGCTATGATTTCCACTTTTAAATCTAACACATCATTCCCAGAAAATAATTCATCTCTATTAGTTGTCATTGAGATTTTCCTAAATTACTAATTTCAAAACTAAACTTAAATATACGAAGAAAAAATTATCAAATTTAAATAATATTTTTATTTTACTTCTTTATAATCTAAAACATGGAATTTCTTAATTTACGCACATAAGGTAATAAATCTGTGGCAGCCATTCCTATTGCCCCATCTTGTTTAGCACTTTCAATTCCTGCTTGACCATGAATGCAAACTCCCAAAATAGCACTAAGAAATGCATCATTTTTTTGAGCGCAAAAACTACCAATAATACCAGAAAGCAAATCTCCCATGCCGCCACTAGCCATTCCTTCGGAACCTGTACTAACTATAAAAGTTTTATTTAGCTTTTGATTAGCGATAATAGTAAAGGCTGATTTTAGAACACAAGTTGCATTATATAATTGGGATATTTTATTTGCAGAGTTTATCGGATCTTTTTGAATATCAGAAACACTACAATTTAATAACAACGCAGCCTCTCCTACATGCGGAGTTAATATAACATTAGATAAATTGTTTCTTAAAAATTCATCTCTAAAATTTTTTAAATGATATAACCCATCTGCATCAATAACAATCGAAGTTTTAGTACTACTTAATCCTAAAATTATTTTTTGAAAATTTTCAAAAGAACTATTATCACGACCAAACCCTGGGCCAATAACGATAGCATTCATTGTCAAAAGTTTATTTTGAGTTACCAAATCTGAATTATAACTCGCACTCATAATTTCAGGGGCTTGAGCATTTAAACTTAAAATGCCTTTTTCATCTAAAAAGTAAGAACTTATTAAACCAGCTCCAGTTCTTAAAGCTCCCAATGACGCTATCATTAGAGCACCATGCATTTGTGAATTTCCGCCAATTAGAGCAATTCTGCCTGCATCACCTTTATGAGCTAGTTTACTTCTTTTAGGGATTAGTGATTTTAAAAAATTGTAATTTGTAGCCAAAATATTAGTAGCAGTTGCGATGTCTTGAATAGCTTTTTTATGTTTTCTAAATTAGGCATTGCAATTAGAATTTCTCCACAATAAAGCTTAGCCTCCCCTATTAGTAACCCCTTTTTATACCCAAAAACCGAAAAAGTATAATCTGCAACAATCGCATTATCATCAAGAGCTTTACCTGTTTCAGAATTTAACAAGCTTGGAACATCTACCGCAAAAACTGTGCAATTTAAATTATTAATTAAAGTAGCAGCTTTTATAATTGCCTTAGAAGATACTCGGGTTACATCAAAATTATCTTTCAAACCAATGCCAAGCATTGCATCTACTACATAATCTACTTTGGTAGCAAAGATTGAATTTAGTTCATTTGTAACATTCAGTTCCTTATCAAAGCACGTTAACTCTTCTCCGCCATTTTCTAAATAATCTTTGCGAGCAAAATTAGCAGTAATATTTTGTTTTTGAGAAACTACAACCACAACTTTAACATTATAAAAACCTTCTTTACGTAATAACTTAGCAATTACGTAACCATCTCCCCCATTATTACCACTACCCACAAAAACTAAAATATGAGCTTCTTTTGATATTATTTTTAAAACCAAGAGTTTAAAAATAGCAAGTGAAGCTTCTTGCATCAACAAATAATTCATTGCTTCATTTTCTTGATATATTGCTTCTAAACTTCGGTTATCTGCTAAAGAAAGAATAGGACATCCAAACATGTTATAATTATTAGTAATATTATCTTTTAATATAAATTCGTCATTTAAATTTAACATTATGATTTCCTAATTTTAGATAGCTATGAACACTAATTTGCTAAAAAATATCAAAGAAGTAGCCTTAGAATTAAACTTTTGCAATTTAGTCATAACTAAACCGCATCCTGACATTTTAGCAGAATATCAAAGAAAGGATAAAATATACCCTATAGGTTTAGATTATTTAAATAAAAATCATGAAGTAAGAGAAAATCCTAATCTCATATTAGAACATTGCCAATGCATCATTTGTGTAGCCATAAAATATTGTGAAAACTTTGAAAATGAAAAAATATTCTCAAAGCACCAAGTAAAAACAACAATATAGCAATAATATCAAGATATGCTAATGCAAGAGACTATCACAAGACACTAAAAAAGAAATTGCAAAAGTTAGGAACTTTCTTAAAAAATATTTATCCTAATCTTAATTTTCGAGCAATTACAGATAGTGTGCCTTTTTATGAACAGTTTTACGCTGAATTTACCAATAACGTAAAACTCGGCAAAAATCATTTAATATCTTTACCACTAATAGGCTCTGGTGTTTTTTTAGGAGAGTTACTTTTAGATTTTGATTTAGTTACAGAATTACTTAAAGATAATCATTTACAACCAAATGCAGATTTTTTATTTAACGAAAAAACTAACACATTTAAAATTACTCTCTTTCCTTCTCAAGAAGAACAAGATTTAAATAAGTTAGAAAAATACCAATCTACATGTTTAACCAATTGCCAAGCATGCCAAAAACATTGCCCTACCAAAGCTATAAACGAACAGGAATTTAAAGTCGAAAATTGCATTTCTTACCTAACTATAGAATGTGACGCAGAAATTCCGACTAATTTAATAAAAGCTATGGGACTTAGAGTTTATGGTTGTGATAATTGCCAAATATTTTGCCCTAAAAATAATATAACTAAGCTAAATCCCAAGTTTACAGTAGATCCTGATTTTAATATCAGATTTAAAGAAGATGACTTACATCTTGAAAAGCTCTTATTACTAAAAAAAGAGGAATTTACCAAGCAATTTGCGGGAACTCCTATAATGCATGCAGGATATGAAAAATTCATGAGAAATGTTTTTTCGATTTGCGCCAATGCCTCCCCCAATACTCAAATTATTGATACTTTAAAACAAAGAATCACAGAATTTCCTCAATATAAAAGTACCATTCTCTTCGCTTTAGCAGAATTAACCAAAGAATAAATTTATCCACAATGTAATAATTTTATATTCACATCAAGTAATGTAAAAAATAATAGAATAAAGGTCACAAATTATTTATAAATAAGCATTAATATTAAACAAAAATGCAATTTTTTAAGTTTATCATACAAATATTTATGGAATTGTAATTATAATAAAAGTAGTAGAATTCGCTCTCTTTTTACTGTTTTAAGGAGTATTTATGATTATATTGGGTGTAGATATTGGTGGTTCAGGTATCAAAGGAGCTCTTGTTGATACTGAAACAGGTAAACTGGTAACTGAAAGAATCAGAATTGTAACTCCAAAACCAGCTACTCCTGAAGCTGTTGCTGCAACACTTAAAGAACTTGTTTCAAAGTTTGATTATAGTGGTCCAATCGGATGTGGTTTTCCAGCAACAGTACATCATGGTGTAGCTTATACTGCGGCAAATATTGATAGCAGTTGGATTAATACTCCTATTGAAAAATTATTTACTTCAACCTTGAATCGTCCTTGCTTTGTACTAAACGATGCCGATGCTGCAGGCATCGCCGAAATGCGTGTTGGTGCAGGAGTTGGCAACAATGGGGTCGTAATGATGATTACCATTGGTACAGGATTAGGAAGTGCCATATTTGTTAACGGCAAACTATTCCCAAATACTGAACTTGGTCATTTAATTTTAAATGATAATATTGCAGAACATTACTGCTCTGATAGTGCAAGACAAAATCAAGATCTTGGTTGGGGCAAATGGGGCAAGAGATTTAACAAATATTTACTTCGTCTCAAATTTTTATTTAACCCTGACCTTTTTATTTTAGGAGGTGGGGCTTCTAAAAATTTTGAAAAATTCCAAGAAAAAATAAATGTGGAA
Organism: Succinivibrionaceae bacterium WG-1; assembly: GCA_000222855.1. Classification (GTDB taxonomy): domain Bacteria; phylum Pseudomonadota; class Gammaproteobacteria; order Enterobacterales; family Succinivibrionaceae; genus WG-1. The sequence continues at coordinate 37,837 of GL995224.1, forward strand.
ACTCCTGTAGTTACAGCAAAAACTTTAAATGAAGCAGGTATTATTGGTGCTGCAATGTATGCAGAACAAATGATTGAACATAATTCGTAATTTTTGTAAAAAACTAACTATTGAGGATGCTGATATGGATTCTAAACTTGGTGAAGTTCACAATTACTATGAAACTTTAGTTCGTGACTATATTGAAGGACTAGAACTAACAAACTCAAAAGATCAGGATTACATTACTGATCTTTATTGCTTAGCTTTAAACCAACTTCCTGCTCATTATATTAGATATGGAGTAGATATGTTCTTCTACACATCTGACGAAAAGAGACTTGAAATGGAAGAAAAAGTTATTTATGCGGTTACTGCTGCTGTTAGCTGGTTAGATAAAGACGAACATAAACGTAAAGGCTAACTTTGGATTTTATTCAGTCTTAATTAAAGTTTTAGGCTCATACTAAAAAAGTATGAGCCTAAATCATTGTTTCAGGTTAACTTAAAGGTTCCATTCCTCTAACTATAAAGCTAACATTCGCATCTTCTCTATTTGCGGATACATCTAAACTATAAACCACTCGTACAAAATTCACATTCAAATTAGGCCATTTAGCAGCGTCATAATTAAAATACATTCCCCAAACTTCTGTGCCATTTTCTAATCTAAACAATAATCTCAAATGTAAATTATTAACTACAAATTGCTTAATTAGTTGGAATCTACCATCGAATTCAGGACTTACAAAATCTTTTCCCCAAGGTTGTTCGTAATTTAAAAATCTTGCAAAAGAAGGATTTATATATGGAGCAGGTAATTCTCCATCGGTAATAAAAGTTTTTTCTTTATAATTAGGAGTAGCAGATACTAACAAATTAAATAAATTAGTAAATTCAGGCAAAAAATCTAATTTTATAGTAATACCTGCAGCAGTTCTATGTCCTCCAAAAGCATAAACACTTTCCGCATGTTGTTCTGCAATATACTTAAAAATATCATGAATATTAAATTCTTCATTAGCTCTTGCAGAACCTACAATCTTCCCCTCTTCATTGCTTGGAGCAAAAACAACTGTAGGCACTAAATATTTATTAAGTATTTTACTAGCTATAATGCCCACAATTCCTGCAATATAACTTTTATCATATACTACAATACTTGCTTTATCTTCTAGTGCACTATTACTAATAATATTGCTTGCTGTTGTTAAAAAGTTTTTTTCTAATTCGCGTCTTCTAGTATTTAAAGTATCTAAATATATGGCTTTAGATTTAGCATCATATTCATCATTAGCAACTAAACACTCAACTCCATGTTTCATTTCATCTATTCTACCAGCAGCATTTAATTTAGGAGATAACGCAAAACTTATAGTATTACTAGTAAAATTATTTAATGTACATTTTGAACGTTTAACTAATTCTTTTACTCCGTTTGTAGTGCAATTATTTCTAATTAAATTTATACCATATTGCACCATGCAACGATTGTTATAATCCAAAGAAACAACATCTGCAATAGTACCAATTGCAACTAAATCTAAAAAACTTCTCATATCAGGTACACTAATATTTCTCGCAGTAAAATAACCTTTTTCTGTTAAAGTTCTACAAACTGCTGTTAATAAATAAAAGATAACCCCTACACCTGCAATATTTTTAGAAGCAAATTCACAGTCTTTGCGTTGCGGATTCACAATAGCATTTGCATTTGGTAATTCTTCGAGTGGTAAATGATGATCCGTTATTACAATATCAATATTACATTCTCTTGCATATGCAACCGCTTCATGAGCAGAAATTCCATTATCCACAGTAATGATTAAACTTATATTCTTAGATACCGCTTTATCAACAATATTTTTATTAATACCATATCCATCAATATTACGATTTGGTATTTCATAACAAATATTCGTAAAATCAATAGCATCAAAAAATCGCATTGCTAAAGCTGTACTTGTGGCACCATCACAATCGTAGTCGCCAACAATCATAATATTTTGCTTATTCCACACAGCATTCACAATTAACTGCAATGCAATATCTAAATCTTTAAATTTTGGTAAATTTAAATTTTTTAAAGAATAACTTAATTCGTTAGGATCTTTTATGCCACGGGACCAAAATATCTTAGTTAATACCGGGTCCATATGCCATTGCGGTAAAAAATCGCTATCGTTAAAGCGACGTATAATCTTCATAAAAAATAATCACCAATAAAAAAATTACCATTTCGTAAAAAATAAACTATAATTATATGATTTATTTCACATTATTAACAAATTTAGAGCTTAGGTACGTATGCTTACAAAAATTAATTATCGAATCCTTTTGATAATGTTTCCTATATTGTTCTGCTCAGTACTAAGCATTTTAGAACCTACTTCATTCGTATCATTCTCTACTCAAAGTCTTATTAATAAAGTATTTCCTTGCTTATTTGCTACAGCAATAGCAACAATCTTCCCCAACAATAATAGACTTTGGATGATTGTTGGGACTCTAATTTCATATTTAATAATTGTGCAAATAAATAATACTTTAAATCCATCATTCTATAAGGTTTCACTTATTGGAGCGAGCTTAGCTCCGATATGTACCTCTATTTTTGCACCTAGCTTAAATAGTAAACATAAAGAACATAACCATTACTTTGTAAATTATAGCTTAGCTACATTTTTTTTGGTATGTATAAGCACTGGTATTGCCTTTTTAATTCCGTTTGCTTATTCAGGCATTGAATCTGTTATCAACTATTTATACCAAAGTTTTCTTACTTATAAAGATATTTCTTTCGTATATGGGATAATTTATCAATTTGCTCAAACTTTTGGTATTGGTCATTTCATAACTATTTTACATACAATTGATCCTAATAGCTCAACTTCAATCAGTTTTTTTGCAACCACTTTAGCATTTAATTTCTGTGTACTTCCTGCAATATATTTAGCTATTGCAATAAATCAAGAACGTAAAAAGAAGTGGATTTGGTTCTTTTGTGGTTTAGTAGCCATAATAAGTCCAACTTCAGGGATTTCCATAAGTCTATTACTAATATTATTGTTAATTCGTTATCCGTTCCTATATGCTTATTACATGCTACTAGTAATTGCATTCTACTTTTTAGGGCAATATATAGATTTTGAGATATATGTAAATGCTAATAATTTTTATGAACCTAACATAAATTTAGATGAAATTAACATAGGAACTCCAAAATTTGTATTATTTTGCACATTAGTATTTTTACTTACTTTAAATTCTGCTAATCTTGTTGTAAAACAGTATAAAAAAGCAACAGATTATAAAAATAACTCTTTAATTATAACTAATGCTATTAAAATTAATTTTACAGCAGAAAATGAAATTACTACAGATTATGGCTTTATGGCAATACAGTTCATTAAAGCATTAGGAGGCTTTAATAATATTACATTTTGTCGCATGAATAATAATGCTATTATTTTTAATATTATAAAAATTTCAGCTGTAAATATTGAAGCACTATATGAACTAGGAATTACAAAGGATTTATATATTAGTGATAAAAATATGCTCGTACTTACTTTTAAAAATAAAGTACAAGAAATTTACGAATTTATCGTTAAATTTGCCGAAAAGCAATTTTTAGATATCACTACAAATTACCAAAAGATACAACCTTATGATATTTCAAAAAGTCGTTTTAAAAACAAATTTAAAATATCATAATTGTTAAAAATATAACTGAATCTATGCAATGGAAGTAAAAACATGCCTTGGATACAAATAAAAGTTGATACCACAGAAAAGAAAGCTTCAAAGATTAATAATATATTATCAGGCTTCGGAGCAAGTAGCGTAACTTACATGGATACTGTAGATAATCCAGTGTATGAACCACTTCCTGGTGAAACCAAACTTTGGAATAAAACAACAGTAATTGGTTTATTCGAAGCTGATGCAGATATTGCTCCTATTACTGAATTTTTAAATAAAACTTATGGTAAAAAAATCACAGTAAGAGTAGAACAATTAGAAGATAAAGATTGGGTAAGAGAATGGATGAATAATTTCCATCCTATTCAATGTGGTTCGAAGTTATGGATTTGTCCATCATGGTGTGAAGTTCCTGATACAAATGCAGTAAACGTAATGCTAGATCCTGGGCTTGCTTTTGGTACTGGTACTCATCCTACCACTTTTATGTGTCTAAATTGGCTTGATAGTTTAGACTTAAAAGATAAAGAAATAGTTGATTTTGGTTGTGGTTCAGGAATTTTAGCTGTAAGCGCTTTAAAATTAGGTGCTAAATCAGCTATTGGGATTGATATTGATCCACAGGCTGTAGAATCAAGCGCCCAAAATGCAGAACGTAATGGCGTAAAAGATAGATTATCTTTATATCTTCCAAGTGAACAACCACAAGAAATAAAGGCTGATGTTTTAGTAGCTAATATTCTTGCAGGTCCACTTAGAGAATTGGCTCCAACATTAAAAGATATGGTAAAACCAAATGGAAAATTTGCAATTTCAGGTATTATTCAAAGTCAATGTGAAGAGCTTGTTAAAATTTATTCTGAATGGTTCGAACTAGACGAACCTGTATTCAAAGAAGAATGGGTACGAATTAGCGGTATTAGAAAATAATTATTTTTAAGATAAATAAAAATCATGCTTTAAATATTTATCAAAAACAATATAATATCGGCCTAGTAGAAATTTATAATAAAGATGTGTGAGTGTAATAGAAAAGTAAGCTGATATTACACTTATATTTTTGCCCTAAAAATAATCTCTTTAGGAATAAAGAAGTTATTCAGGTTTGAATCAAAGCAAAAATAATTTACAAACAATAAAAACTTTGTATCTATAATTTAGTACTTTAACCCATGCTAAATTATAAAAATTCAAATCTAATGCATTATCAAACTGAGCAAAAAGCACATATGATTTATTCAGCTGAAAACTTAATATAATGAGACAAAAAAAATGTTAGATATGCGTAATACAGCAACTGCCACTATTCGCTCAAGTGTACCAGGTTCAACAACCAATCCCGTGGTAACAACTCCAGTTCAGGTTCATAAACCTTTATGTGAACACGTTTTTAACTCAATTTCTAATTTTTTAAATAATCCTGAAAATGCAGGTACTACAAACCTTTATGAAATTGTAATGAATGAAGTTGAAAGACCAATGCTCGATCGCGTAATGAAATTCACAAATGGTAATCAATCAAAAGCAGCTAAAGTAATGGGGATTAACCGTTCAACTTTACGTAGAATGCTAAAAAAACACGATCTTTAATATTTTTTATTTAATCACTAAAGCCTAGCAATATTTTTAAAACATAATTGCTAGGCTTTTTCTTTAAAACCTTTATCTTTATAGTTTTTCATGTATCTTTTTCACATTTTTAATAGCAAATTCTTAAAATAATAATTATTTTTATACATCAAAAAAAACAATGGTTTATAATCAAAGGATCCACAATTTTATTTTTAAAATTAATAACAATAACGAAGGATTACTTTAATGGCAATTAAGCTTAGACCAAGAGAAAGAGACGCTATACTTCAATCTTTACGTTCAGGTGTAACTCCAAGAACAGGATTTCAATATATACAGGTTGGTCGAGTAAAAGAAATATCAGCTATCCTTCAAGATATTAATAGAATTGCAGACGAAGGAAGTGCTTTTAAATTAGTAGTTGGTGATTTTGGTGCAGGTAAAAGTTTCTTCTTACAACTAGTTAAAACAATTGCAGAAGAAAAAGGTATTGTTACCATGACTGCAGACCTTACACCAGAAAGAAGATTACAATCAACTAATGGATTTGCTTTAAATCTTTATCAAGAGTTAACTCATAATATTTCAACAAGAGCGAAGCCTAATGGCAATGCTTTGAACTCCATTGTGGAAAAGTTTATTACCAAAGCAAGATTATTAGCTGATGAATCTAATCGAGATTGCGAAGAAATCATAAAAGAATTGTTATTACCACTCACTGATTTTGTAGGGGGATATGATTTTTCTTCACTTATATTAAAGTATTGGCAAGCTTTTGATGAAGGTGATACCGATACAATGCAAAATATTATTAAATGGCTACGTGGCGAATACACTTCAAGAATAACAGCTAGACAAGAATTAAATGTTCGCACTATTATTACAGATGCTTCAATCTATGATTCCATAAAAATTCTTAGCGCTTTTGTACAAATAGCAGGATATAAAGGTCTTTTAGTAAGCATTGATGAAATGGTAAACCTTTATAAAATCCCTAATGTTCGCGCTAGAACCGCAAACTATGAACAAATACTACGTATGCTTAATGACTGCTTACAAGGTAACACCAAAGGTTTAGGTTTCATATTTGGTGGAACTCCTGATTTCTTAGAAGATCCAAGAAGAGGACTTCATAGCTATGAAGCTTTACGTTCTCGTTTAGCCACAAATTCTTTTGCAATGATGGCAGGTGTTAACGATATGTCTGGACCTGTGATGTATTTAACCTGTTTAACCCCAGAAGAATTGTACGTGCTCTTAACAAATTTAAGAAACATCTTTGCATACTATAATGAAGATAATTATTTAGTACCAGATGAAGCTTTAACAAAATTCTTAGAACATTGTTCAAAGCGTATTGGGGAAGCATATTTTAAAACTCCAAGAAATACCATTAAAGCTTTTGTAGACTTCTTGTCAGTTTTAGAACAAAATCCTGAACTAGATTGGCGTAATCTTTTAGGTTCTATAGAAATCAAGGAAGAAGAAGAAGCTTTAGGTTCTGAAATCAGTTCTATGCAACAAGAAAACAATGATGATATTTCAATAAATCAAGCAACTCCAAAAGATGCGCTAAAAAACATATCAGAATCAAGCGAAGACAGTGATGACGATGATGCTTTAACAAGTTTTACATTATAAAAAAACGATTTATAAACTAATATATAAAAGAACAGTATTTAAAAGGAACATCCTTTTAAATACTGTTCTTTAAGTCTAAATAGCTAATGACTTTGAGGAAAACATGTCTGCTACAGTTGATTTATTGCATCCATACGTAAAAAAATGGTTAAATCGTAAAGGATGGACTCAATTATACGAAATACAAGAAAAAGCAATTAAACCAATACTAGAATGTCAATCTGACGTTATCATTAGTGCCGCAACTGCAAGTGGTAAAACCGAAGCTGCTTTTTTACCTGCATGCTCAAAAATATTAGAAAACGAACAACTAAATGGCATCAGAATTATATATATAAGTCCGTTAAAAGCATTAATAAATGACCAATACAAACGTATTGAAGATTTAGGAGAAACATGTAATATAAAAGTTACTCCTTGGCATGGCGATATTAATGAAAATTTAAAAAACAACTTTTTAACAAGCCAAATGGTATCTTGCTTATAACACCTGAATCTTTAGAATCTCTGCTTATCAACCATCGTGAGTGGTGCGTAAAAAATTTTGCTAACTTAGAATATTTTATTATTGATGAATTTCATGCGTTTATTGGTACAGAACGTGGTTACCAATTATTAAGTCAACTACATAGAATTGAAATTCAAGTAAAACATTCCATAAATAGAATTGCTCTATCTGCCACTTTAAATAATATTAAGTCAGTACAAAATTGGCTCCGTACAAACTCATCTAGAAATGTTGAAATAATTGAAAATAACGTTTCTCAGAAAAAAATCTTAATTCAAATTCGCGGATATGATTTTAAAAATTCAGTAAATGAATCTAAGGATGGCATATCTGAATATGATGTTATTTCCAAAGATTTATTTAAATTATTACGCGGAGATACTAATTTAGTTTTTTCAAATAGTCGCTCCAAAACAGAATATATTTCTACGACATTAACTCAAATGTCTCAAGAAAACTTTGTACCTAATGAATTCTTTCCACATCATGGCTCATTAGACAAAAAATATCGTATTCAATTGGAAAGCAGATTAAAGGAAGGTAAGTTACCAACTACCGCAATATGTACTCAAACACTTGAATTAGGTATCGATATCGGCGATGTGTCAACAATTGCTCAAGTAGATGCCCCTCAATCTGTAGCAAGTTTACGTCAAAGAATCGGGCGTTCAGGACGACGTGAAAAAGATGCTGTATTAAGATTATTTATCCCAGAAGTAAATAGAACAGAAGGATATAACTCTTTATATGAAAAGATGCGTGATCAAACCTTCTTATCAATTTCTATGATTGATCTTGTATTAAATCATTGGTTTGAACCTCCTGTAAAAAAAGAGTATGCCTTCTCAACTCTAATTCAACAAATTCTTAGCGTTATCGCTCAATATGGTAGTGTAAAAGCCATAAATCTATGGAAGCTACTTTGTCAAACAGGACCTTTTAATCTTGTTACTCCTGAAATCTTTGGTAAATTATTAAAGGCATTAGGAAGCAAAGACCTTATTGTGCAAATGCGTGATAAATCATTAACTCTTGGAGTTAGTGGTGAACAACTAGTATCAAAATTCAATTTCTATAGTTCTTTTAAAGCCCAAGAAGAATTCACCATAGAAACAAATAATCAAAAGATTGGCGTTATACCTTTAAATCAACCTTTATCTATTGGTGACACTTTTCTTTTTGCTGGTAAAGGTTGGGAAGTGGTATTCTTCAATTCTAAACAACATCAAATAAGCGTTAAACCATATAAAGATACCACTAGTCCATTAGTACTAGATGGCAATAGTGGCAAAATTCACGATGGTGTTCGAGAAAAGATGTTCAATCTATATAAAACAGATGAAATACCTTTATACTTAAATAAAATAGCTCGTAGACACTTTTTAGAAGGTCAAAAACAATTTAAAGAATTAGATTTAGCAACCAAGAAATATATTTTTGGTATTGATGGTATTTATTTATTTCCATGGAAAGGTGATAAGATTATGCACACCATTGTGCAAATATTAAAGATCCATGGCATTTCTAGTAAAAAGCTTGGTTCATTTATCCATATTGCAAAAACTTCAATCCCTACATTTCAAAATGCCGTAAAAGAAATTTTACAGTCAGAACCACCAAAAGAAATCGAACTTGCAAAAACTATTAAAAATTTAGAATTTGAAAAATTTGACTCTTATCTAACAGAAGAACTACTACAATTAGGTTACAGTTTTAGTCATTTTGATGTTGAAGGAGCAATGCAATATTTTGCAGAAATTTTAGATGTTAATCCATTTAATGCTACAAATAACGCAGCATATATAACCATATAATTTGAAATACTTTTAATAATATGTATTTATAAAATTAAAAACTCATGAAATTATTATTTCATGAGTTTTTATTTTCTGAAAAAGAAAAATTGAATATGCTTTATATTTTAAATTATAAACTTAACAATAAAGCAATCTGTTCTTTATTTTTAAGTACAATATGATTATCAGTACTTAAATCATCAGCTTTTGGATCTAATCTTAAGGTCTTTAAGTAGTAGAATAATAATGCTTGTCTACACTTAAACACCACTTCACCATTTTCCATACCATATTCTAATTCTACAGATTTCTTTTGAGCTTCTGTAAGCTTTGGATTAGGTACCACGCAAATAGAAACAACTAAGTTCCATTTAACGTCTTCAGCAGAATCAACACCAGAATCAAATACTTGACCAACAGCTGTAATCTTAGATAAAACGAAGTCTCTAAAATCTTCATTGTTATAGCAATATGCTCTAACGTGCCAACGAACTCCATCAAAACCAAATGCATGAGGCGCAATCTTGCGAGTATGAGGTTCAGGATGAGTCATTGAACTATATGTAATTTCTATAGCTTGATGATTCTTAATTGCATAAACAATTGCTGATAAAACTTCTAATTTAACATTCTTTTTAGGAGGAACAAAACAAGCAACAGAAGGAATATCTTCTAAATAACTTTCAGCACCAGATAAACAACCAGATGTAACAAAATAAATTTCATTTAAGTATCTATTTGGATCGCAAATATCAAATACAGGCTTGAAATTCTTAGTTCTAAGATAAACCTTTTCTCTTCTATCATATTCCAAATTATTTGGAGCACGACTAATGTATTCTGCTAAATCTAATGACGATTGTGGAATTGAAATACCAAAGAACTTAACAAGATCAGATCTATTGATATGACCACACCAACATAAACGGTAATCTATGAATTCTAATCTACGTTGTAGATTCCATTTCAAGCTTGAACTTTTTGTAGTTTTTTTATTAATCATAATTTCAAATCCAACATAGTGCTAAAGACTAAGTCTATTACTCTACAAAAAAGTAATAGAATTCCTCTCTATAAAAAAAACATTAGAAATTTTCGGAATATAATAACACAATATTTCTATCAAAAAATGATAAATAAAGTAATTAATATAAGCAGAATCATGTCTTTTAATAAACTGTTACATAATAGCACAATTATTAAATAAATATAATAATGTATGACTATAAAAAATGAAATAAGATAATAATTATAGATATTAAAGTGT
>GL995225.1:0-1969 GCA_000222855.1 Succinivibrionaceae bacterium WG-1
AAAAGGGCTCTTTTTTTTACTATAAAAATGAGATAAAGCCATTTTATAAAATTCTTATAATTTAATAATTTAAATTATCATATCTTTATAAAAACATAATAAAATTTGTTATAAATTGTTATTATTTTTGGAGTGTTTTTATGAAAGTTCTTCCTAAATATATATATAATCAAGTTCAAGTAAATAAAATATCTTTAAAATTCTTAAATTCTTTAAATTTAAATAAAAAAATTCATTTTATTAAAATTGCTATATCAAAATATCTTCATATTCGAATTAGTAAAAATAAAGCCAATTATTCTGCAGATTATATATTTAGAAAAGTTGTAAATAACAAAAGCATTTACCATAATCTTGGCTCTATTTGGATGGTAAAGTTAAAAGAAGCCATTCTAATATCAGAAAGAAAACTTTTAGAATATGATGATTTAAATAGTTTAATATTTTCAATTTCAAAAGGGGATGGAACTATTATATGTAAAACTTCAAAATCTATTTTTCAATCTAAAATTGAAAAATTAGATGCAATAAAAATTGCGAATAAAAAACAAACAAAATTATCTGAAAAAACTGAAAAAAAATTTTAGAAGAAAAATTAGCCAAAAATGATGAATTAACAAATATTACAAGTAATTCAATAAGTAGTAACTTAGATACAAATACCAAATTCTACCAATATACTCGAGTTAATTTATCAAATTCAGATAGAAGTAAAACATATTCTTATTCATTTAGACAAAATAATTACAAAATAATAGATTTTAATATTAAATTTTTTAAAGACCAAAGAACTCATTGTTTTAATGGTTTACATTTTTCTTTAAATTTAGATAAAAATAAGTCTTTAGCAACCCACAATACTATTTACATAGACTCATTACAAAATAAACAGAAAGTTATAACTATAAAGCAACTACTAGAAGAATATTCTATTAGTAGAAATTTAAAACCCAATACTATAAAAGCTTATGATACTGCTATTAATTGCACATGTAACAAATTACTAGAATTTTCTATTTCAGAAATTAACATAAATAATATTAATAAAAACTTTTCAATGAATACCATAATTCAGTATTTAACTATTTTAAATACCTTATTTGTTTATGCTAAAAACAGAAAATATGTAACAGAAAATCATTTTGAACATTACAGAGATTTATATGTTCCTTTAGCCCCTAAACATCGTGCAGCTCTTGATTGTGAATATTTTGATTCAATAGAAAATGCAGAAAAACAAGTAGGCATATTTTTAGGAGAAATTTATCAAACATCAAAAGATATTAATTATTTTTTATTATTTTTTGTACATATGATACTTGGTACTAGACTTTCTGAAACAGTTAGAGTTATCAAAAATTTTAAGTCAGAATTAAATAAAAATAGTTCCAATATAGAATATGTAAAAATCTCAATAAAGGGTACTAAAAAAGGACAAGGAGATAATTTCAGAATTCCTATTTGTGCTTCTTTAAAACAAATTTTAATAAAAATTCATGAAAAATTTGTTAAATATAGTGATGAATATTTAAAGAAAGTTCTAGCTGATTGTATTCCCAAAACATATAGAAAAAAAATCACATGCCATGGAAGTAGAGCAATATTTCGTACTGTGATTGAATTATATAATCCTACTAAATATGATTTGATAATTAGAGAATTTTATTTAGGGCATATAAACTTTTCTGCAGTTCAAAAAGCTTATATCAGAACTGATTATTTAAATGAAAGAAACGAAATTCAAGAATGGTATATTTCTTGGATAAAACAAGGTATAAAAAAATATTTTAGCAATGACATCTCTTGGTAAAACAAAAAGGGAAAACTTAAAAAGTTTCCCCTTTTATTACTAATAAATTAGTTTAAATAAAAATAAAATCTCTATTACCACCAAGCTTCAACTTGTGTACCAACAGTAATTTGGTAGTTGTGCTTGTCGTCGTTCTTGTTCTTGTAACCAACAGACCAA
>GL995225.1:3131-14808 GCA_000222855.1 Succinivibrionaceae bacterium WG-1
TTAAATAATTAAAAACAAATTCAATTTTTGAAAGACCACCTTTCGCAAATTGATTATGGTCATTATACTTACGATTTTTTAAAATTGATATCGATCTAAATCACAAAAACAATTTTATAGAATATTTTATTTTAAATTAAAAATTACATATTATATTGTTACATTGTTCTTTTAAAGAATTATATTCTATAAATATCTATATTTCTTTAAATCCACAAAATCTTTTGCTAATGATAATATTTTCATTTTTTATAAAATTTTAATTTTTTTATTTTTTTTGAACTTTTTGGATCATTATTAGTCAAAAATTTACTGTGCTGTTTATTTTTTTAGACCAAAATTTTCAAAATGTTACGAATTTTGGGTTCAAATAAAGAATATTTTTCTTTTTTATCTTCTTATATGTGTTCTATTTTTGAACAAATTCCTTATATTTAGTGCTTTTCAACCACTGAATTCATCTTTAAATTGATTCTAAATAATTTTCTTCAATGTTTTTTCTAACATATAAATTGTATAAAAGCATAAAGGATGAAACTTTTCAGTTCATCCTTTATGCTTTTATTTAACTAAGTACTAACTGCTCTAGATTATAGTTAATAAAAGTCTAGAGTAATTTTCGTAACAAGTTAGATATCTTTAAAATCATCACAAGATTCTGGATCAAAAGAAGGATCAATTTCACGTAAACTCTTTAAAAGCATGATACGATCTTGTAAACGTTCAACTTTACGCCAACAGCTTTTTAATTTAGAGCCACGCTTTTTTTCACCTTCGGTTTCATTTTCAACTTCAGGTTCAACACAATCAAGGTCATCAACTTCAATATCTGCAAATAAAACTGATTCACTAGTCATAAGCATTCTCCTTTAAAAAGTCTGTTTAATTGGACATGAATACATAATGCCTACTCTACGAACTATCTGCAACGATAAAATTGTTATTTTATATAAATTTGAAAACCTTTTCACATTTTTAGTAGATAGGATATAAAATTCACATTTTATATTCACTATAAAAAGTTACTTAATCCTTAAGTTATAGAACTTTATCATTTAACAAATATAGAATCTTAATTCTTATTTGTAATAATCAACACGGAGCATAATGAAAGAAATTATTATGAAGGTAAATTAGCTTTATATAAAATCTTGGGGAATGGAAGTTATTTTTATAACCATGCATGTTAATACTACTACCTATAATTAAGAACAGAAGGTGTTCGTGTTATTGACAGAAGTACTTTAGACGTTGATAACTTTGTTTTAGGTTATGCATTAATATTGACATCATTTTGATGGTGATTCTTCAAGCAATGGTACTTGGTTATATCATCATTCAGGATTAATTGGTGTAAAAAAAATATGATGAAAAAAAATCCTTACTTATACAAAATGAGATTAGCTCCGCAATTTACTCTAGGGAAAAGCTTTTTGAGTCTTCATGAAATTCATTTCTATGTTTCATACATTGGTGGCGTTCAATTTGTTCAAGCTCATAAAAGGACAAGTTGAATATTCATAACTACCAAGTATATATAGGTTCACTAGTTGAAGCTTGGTGGTAATTGTTTAGTTTTACAAATCAAAACTAGAAACATATTCATTGGGTAAAGAAAACTTATAATTTGTTCTCTTATTTTTTTATTAAAAGTAATCATTAAATTAGAATACTGGTTAATTATTAGCTTGTATAAAACTTCTCGTTAATTTTGTATTTGTTCATTAAAACTTTAAAAGTTTAATTTGTTCAGAAAATAAAAATTGCTAAAATTTATTTTTGTAACATAATTATCAAATTTACATAAATTTTGTAAATTTTCACGATATAACGCAAATTTATTTCATTTACATATGTTATACTTGTAAAGGTATTTTCTTTGTTTTTGTTAATTTTATGATAAAAGTTACATTGGATAACATTTATTGTACAAGAATAAAATTTAAAGTATCAATAATAACTAAATCAAACATTTAATTGTTATAAACACTGATTCATTCTACAAAAATCTAGTACAAAGTTTTTCTTTATATAAGTAAAATTAAAAACGTAAGAAAGATTTACAAATAATTTTAATATAAATATTTTACACTAATTGTTTTGACAAAATTACATGCTTATATATATGTAATAAATGTGTAACCTATCAAAAATTCACAAAAATCAACACAACTATTGTTTAATATTTTTACAGTACATACCAAAAAACTTGAGACTTAATCTTAATAAAGGAATAAAAATATGGCGACTATAAAAGATGTTGCGTTGCTAGCCAATGTATCTGTTGCAACAGTTTCTCGAGTAAATAATAATTCAAGTAAAGTTTCTCCAGAAGCAAAAGAAGCTGTATTAAAAGCTCAGCAAGAATTAAATTATCATCCAAATGTAACAGCCAAAACTATTGCACATCAAAATACTGAATCTATAGGGTTAATAGTTGCTGATATTTCAGATCCTTATTTTGGTGCTATGGCACGTGCTGTAGACGAAGAAGCTTCTAAGAATAAATATTCTGTTCTTGTAAATAATGGCTACCATGTTGCAGAACTTGAAAAAAAATGTTTAGATGAAATGATTAAATTGCATTGTAAGGCGATTATTGCTCATACCTTATGTATCGATGACGATACTTTAGCAAGTTATATGCAAAATTATCCTAACATTGTATTAATAAACCGTATCCTAAAAGGTTTTGAAGATAGATGTGTTGCTTTAGATGATTTAAATGGTGCTTATTTGGCAGTAAAACATCTGATAAGTAACGGACATAAACAAATTGCTTATATAAAGTCCACTCATAATATACCTGATTCTAAAAATCGTTATGATGGATATCTAAAAGCTCTAGAAGAAGCCAAAATTCCTTTTGAACCAGCTTTAGTTGTTGAAGAAGAACCTACTGCTCAAGGCGGTGAAGATGGAGCTCAAGCATTATTAAATTCAAGTAAACCTTTCACAGCTATTGCTTGCTACAATGACATGCAAGCAGCAGGAGCAATGGCAATACTCATGGATAATGATAAAAAAGTTCCTGAAAATATTTCGATTATAGGATTTGATAACATGTTTATAAGTCGTTATTTACAACCAAGACTTACTACCATGTTAAATCCTATAAAAACAATGGCTATAACTGCAGTAAAAATAGCTTTAGCAACAGAAGAAGATAATGCTAATTATGTTCATCTCTTTACCCCTTCTTTAATAAAAAGATTTTCAGTAAAGGATTTAAATAATTTCTAATTTTATTTTTACCTCAATAACTAATTTATTTTTAGATATTTAAAATTTCATAAAACGCATTAGTAATACTAATGCGTTTTTTATATTCATTGTTTAATAACATCAATACCTATTCTTTCTTCTAAGTTATGAAAGAGTATTTAATTATAAGACAAGAAATAATTCTACATATTTCTTTCACATCATATTCTTAATAATGTTCCATTCTATAACATAATCCGACATTTTGATTTTTATAGTCAAAATTAAGAACAAGGATTAAGAAGGAAATTATTATGAAGGCAAATTGGCTTCCTATTTCTGCTGCTGTTGCTTTAGCTTTAGGCTCAGTAACAGCTTCTGCTGTTGATTTTCACGGTTTCTTCCGTGCTGGCGCTCAATTAAATACTCAAGGCGGTGAAGTTTACTGTTCTGGTAATGGTACTAGTGGTCACTTAGTTGGTCGTTTAGCTGATGAATGCGATACTTACGCTGAATTCGTTCTTTCTCAAGAAGTTTACAACAAGGATAACAATAAGTGGACTGTTAACACTTTATTAGCTTACGGTACTACTGAAGGTAACCGTGACTTACAAGGTAACTCATGGCAAGGTGTTGCTGGTTCTGGTGATACTTGGTCAGGTCAACGTTCATCATTACGTGAAGTTTATGCTAAATACGACACTGATTCTGGCTACTCAATTTGGGCTGGTAAGCGTTACTACCAACGTAAAGACATCCATATCCTTGACTTATACTACTTAAATAACTCTGGTCACGGTGCTGGTATTGAAAACATCGATGTTGGTATGGGTAACTTAAACTTTGCTGTTATCAAGTGGGCAAACACTGGTAAGGATGGTGCTGGTACTGTTTACAACCGTAATGTATACAAGATTGATGCTCGTTGGAATGCTATTCCATTAGGTGTTGTTGGTAACTTAGATGCTTCTGTAATCTATGGTCTTCCATTCATTTCTGACAAACAAAAGAAAGATGAGGATAACAAGGATAATAACAGAGCAAATCAAGCTAACTCAGGTGCTTTAATTACTTTAGATTTAGGTTCTTCTTTCGATGGTGACGATGTTGCTGTGATGAACCACTTTGTTGCTCAATATGGTACAAATGGTTTTGCTGATATTGGCAATATCGGTAACCATGCAGGTGATAACTATACTTATGATACACACGTACAAGGTGTAAGCTTAATCGATTGGGGTACTTTAGATGCAGGTAACTTTGGTTTAGGTTATAGCTTTATTTGGGCTCATCTAAATAGCGACAAAGCACATAATCAACCAGCTGCTACAGCATGGACAACCAAACGTTCAGGTTGGAACTATTCTATCGTGATTCGTCCTGAATATAAGTGGACTGAATTTACACGTACAACATTAGAACTTGGTTATTCAAAGAGAAAGACTAATTACGGGAATAATGATAATAATACTCAAGTAGTACCAAAAGATGATAATAAAGATCCTGATTTATACAAAGTAACTTTAGCTCAACAATTCACTCCAGGTAAGGGCTTCTGGACTCGTCCTGCAATTCGTTTCTATGTTTCTTACTTAAGTGGTAAACAATTTGGTTACAGATCAAAGAATGATGACAAGCACAACTACCAAGTTACAGTTGGTACACAAGTTGAAGCTTTTTGGTAATAAAGATTTAATCTTTATTTAGAATAATTCATTGGTCCAAGGGGGAATATGTATTATTTCCCCTTATTTTTGTTATTTTAATTTTTCATACCTACAACCTCATATTAGGTTCGACTAATATGAGATTGTTTTTACCCTAAGTATACTCTAAGGCTCCATAATCTCACGCCATAGATTAATTACATATTCTCTTTCATGAACTAACTCACCATGTTTAACAACACGATCTCTTCCTTGTAAAGAACGTTTGTGGTAAAAGTTTCTAATTTCCAAATATGCTTTTATGATACCTTTTGACTGTTCTTCTGTTAATAATCCTAAGCGAGCGCATTCCTCAAAAATTCTCACATTATCAGACCAAAGCACCATGTCTTTATACTTGGAACCGTTAGCAAGCATTAAGAATTGTGCCATAAACTCAATATCACGCATTCCCCCATCGCCTTGCTTGATATCAAAGTAATTAGCATTGCCTTTTTCTTTAGATAACGAATCACGCATCTTGTGGCTCATTTTTACCACTTCTTCACGAAGACTCTGATAATTTCGTTCTTTTCTAATAGCGTTATCACGAATACTATTAAAGTGACTTATTAATCTATCAGGTCCTAAAATAGCTCTTGCACGAACTAAAGCTTGAAGTTCCCAAGTCCATGCTTTGTTTTGAATATACTTTTCATACCCTGAAATAGAACAAATTAAAGGACCTGCTTCCCCTTCTGGACGAAGTCTTGTATCTATTTCATAAAGCACGCCTGATGACAATCTAGTACTAAATAAATGCATTATTCTTTGTGCAAGACGTCCATAGAACATTTGATCACTAATTGAGTTTTCGCCATTGGTATAGCCATCTAGCTCACTATCACATAAGAATACTAAATCTAAATCTGAACCATAAGCGAGTTCTATTCCGCCCATCTTACCATAAGCAATAACACATATTCCTTTATCGCCATGTTTTACAGCATTTTCAGGTTCACCATATTTAATAGCAAGCTGATTCCATGACAAATTAACAACTTCATTTAAGATACTTTGAGCAAGATATGTTAAATTGTCACTTACCTTCATCAAAGGTAAAGCCCCTACTAAATCAGCAGCACAGATTCTTAGTAATTGCACTTGCTTAAATTGTCTTAGAGCTTCCATCTGTTGCTCTAAATCATTAGGTTCAACTCTTAACAAGTATTGTCTTAATTCACTTGGATAATTTTTAGGATCTGTTGGAGTATATAAATTATCAGGAACTAACAATTCATCTAAAAGTATCGGATGTTCTGTTAATTGCTCTGCAATCAACATGCTACCGCCACATAACTTTAAAAGATGTTTACAAACAGAAGGATTTTCAACGAGCAATTGCAAATAAGTGGTACGTTGTACAATCTTTAATATAAGTTTCGAAACTCTATCAAAAACTTCAAATAAACCACCCGGAAGTTTTGATAATTCTTCAAGCAAATAAGGCATTAGTTTATTCAAGTTTTCTCGTCCTTTAGGACCTATCGCTTTACTTGCACACTCATCTCTTAAATTTATATAAGTTTGCGTAAATTTTTGAATATTAGTTTTATCTTCAAAATGAGCTTCTACTAAATTAGATATTTCTTCTGCACTTAAATGTAAGCTCCACATATCTGAAAATACAGGATCTTCACTAATATTTTTTTCATTAGGTTCGGCGATTAACATCGCAAATTCATTATGTACAAGATTATTGATTTCATCCATTTTGTGAATAAAAGTTTCATAATCTTCTTCATTCATAGCAGAAGCTAAACGCTCACAATATAGTGGATTATCAGGTAAAGTTTGAGTTTGTTCGTCATTTATTTCTTGTAAAATATTTTCAGTACGTCTTAAAAATAAATAACAATTTTCTAAAACATCTACCGCTCTAGCATCTGAACAACCATTTTCACACATCACTTTTAACACGTCTAATAAGTGACGTTTTTGTAAATCCTTGATGCGTCCACCTCTCATGAGCTGAAAAACTTGCGCAATAAATTCAATTTCTCGAATACCACCACGACCTAACTTAAAGTTATTTCTTAACCCCCTTCTACGTACTTCAGCTTCAATCATACTCTTCATTTTTCGTAATGATTCAACCGCACTAAAGTCTAAGTATCTTCTATACACAAAAGGACGTAACATATTAAATAACTCTATAGCTTCAGGAGTTTCATCTCCTAAAACTCGCCCCTTTACCATGGCATAACGTTCCCAAGAACGGCCATGTTTTAAGTAATAATCTTCAAGTGCCGCAAAAGAACTTACTAGAGGACCACTATCACCAAATGGACGTAATCTCATATCTACACGGTATACAAAACCATCTATAGTATTTTGATTAAGTATTTGGATTAACTGTTGCCCTAATCTTGTAAAAAATACTTGATTATCTACAGCCTTGCGTCCCCCAACAGTTTCACCGCGTTCAGGATACGCAAATATTAAGTCGATATCAGATGAGAAATTTAATTCTTTACCACCTAATTTTCCCATACCGATAATTAATAATTTTTGTGCTTTAGTTTTATCATAATTATAAGGCGTACCATAGATGTCACAATTTCGCTTATATAGCCACTCTAAACTATCAACAACAATCACTTCAGCAAGTCTTGACAAGTTTTTAAAGCTTTCCGTGATAGTTGAAAAACCTAGCATTTCACGCCATGCAATCTTTACCATTGCATGACGTCTAAAAGCTCTAATCTCTTTTTTAAAAAGATTTTCATCGGTAATATTTTTTATTAAATTTTCAAAATCTTCTTTATAATCACCGATAAATTCTTTAGCTTCAAGTTCCGAGTCTTCTAACAAAGCAAGAAGCATTTTTCTATCCATAATGGCAGAATTGGCAATGAAATCAGAAAATGCAAAAATTTTTAAAATTTTTCTTGTTTAGCATTAAAAACTTCTTTTTCTTCAGGAGTCGAGCATTGTAGTAATCTATCAAAATGCTTTTGGGCTTGAGTCTTCATGGCATTAGTTATATACATTGCGTTTATTACTCCTTTAACTTAAGAATTTTCTTCTAAAAAATAAAACTTAAAGCTCGTTATCGTTAATTTTTAACACTAAAAAAATAGACTATTAATTTTGAAATACTAATAAGTTTTAATAAGTTCTAAGATATTCTACATATTTAGTTTTTAGTGTTTGGTATTATCTTAACTTACTTATGCCATAAGCCACTTCAGAAAGTATTAAATCTTTATTAGAAACATGCTTTAAATAAAGATTTTGCACATCTTTTAATAAAATTAAACTGTCGTCTGTTAATTCTTTATTTGAAGATTCTTTATTCAACGTTACTTTTGTAGATTCATTGATGGCAACTATTTCATTTAATACTTTGGTTGCGAATGAAACAAAGTTTTTTAAATAAGACTGTTCTGCATCTGAAAATTCTGCTCCGGAATTTTTGAGTGTTTTTAAGAAAACTTCACTTGAAGTTTCTTTTAAAAACTTTGTTAAATTAGCAACAGATTCATTGTTAGGCTTTATAAATAACTCTGCTTCCATTGCATCTTTTGCTTTTATTAGTTCAGGTATGGTTGATACTTTTAAAACATCAACAGTTGGAAGTTTACTAATTCCTGCATATATTGCAGCCGTAAACATCTTACTGATACCGCTAACACGAGCTTTTACTGTAGTATTTATTTTTTCAAAATCAGCTACTATCAATTCTAATAATTTATAAAGTTCTAAAGGAGAACCTTGTTTCAATTCTAACTCTAATTCAGTAGCTCTTTTGATTCCTTTATCTTGGGTTTGATATTGCACAAAATCCAAACTTAATTCAATTTCAGCATTAGTGGATTTTTCTTTTAACAATAAAATTTCACGCTCGCATTTTTGTCCCATATTATTAAAAATATCACGTTGTAATTGTTTAAAAGAATAACCTTTATTCATCATGTCTGTAAAAATTTCATTAGGAAACAAACTTAGATTTGGCACTTTTGGTAAGCTTTCTAATGCAATATTATATTCAGGATGCACATGAACTCCTGAAACATTAGTTTTAGCTTTTGTTTTTATGGTCATTTCACAATCATTATTTTGCACCCTTACCCTAAGAGCTATACCATTTTTATAAAGTTCTTGAGTCTCTGTATCAAAATAAAGATTATTTAAAGTTAAGTTCTCATTTTTTAAAACTTGATAATTGGGTAACTTTTTAAAGTTATAAAAAAAATCACGAAAAATAGCTTTATCGTGATTATCTAAAGATAAAGCAACATTATCCTTTAAGTTTTGATTAGAAACATCTTGCTTTAAATGATTTAAAATTAGTTTTATTTCAATTTCATTATTATTGTGCGACATATAAATTCCTAAAATATCAAAACTTTAATTGATCAGTGAGATTTCTATTGTTTCATTCATTTTATGTTTTATTCTCTGAATAACTTATTAAGACGTACATTTCATCATTACAGACTTTCACAAAAAAATACTCACCTAAATGTATGAAAAAGTTGAACACATCTATAGTTACAAGTGTTTATATTTGGTACATGAATTCGTAAATTGTTGTCATAAAATTAATAAAACTGTAAAATAAAAACGTTAATTATGTTTTTCTTTGTAAGTAATAACTAATTATTGGTACAAAAAAGAATAATACTTCCCAAATAACTATAAAAACTTTAAGAAGTAAAGTACCCACACTTTAACATAAAAATAATTTAGCCTATATAAAAAACTTACATATATTTATGTATAGCATTTTTATTTTAATAATATAGAACAAAATATTAAATGTGTTATCACAAAAGTCTAATATAAAGATGCCATAACTAAATTTATCTAAGATTTTTAAGACTATAACAAAATGTTGAAACCATATTGAGAGATACAGTTATGCAACTAAATATCTTAAATCTTTTTGCACAATCTCCCTTAAAACCATTATATGACCACATCAAAAAGGTACACGAATGTTGTTGTGAATTACCAGCTTTTTTTTGAGTGTGTTTTTGGAGATGATTGGGAAAAAGCCAAAACAATTCAACAAAAAATCAGCCAATTAGAAAAAGATGCTGACAACATTAAAAGAAATATTCGTATTCATTTACCAAAATCTTTATTCATGCCAGTTGATCGAGCAGATATCCTATCTTTACTTACCCAACAAGACAAAATAGCTAACAGAGCAAAAGACATTGCTGGCTTAATGCTTGGACGTCAATTAAAAGTACCCAAAGCTGTTAGTGAAGATTTTATGCACTACATTAAAAGATGTTTAGATGCAACAGAATTATCTACCAAAGTTATTCGCGAATTAGACGACCTCTTAGAAACTGGTTTTAGGGGTAAAGAAATCAATGTTGTTGAAAACATGGTAAAAGAATTAGACTTAATTGAAGATGATACCGACCAACTTCAAATTGAATTAAGACATAAGTTATATCTACGTGAAAGTGAACTTAATCCAATTGATGCAATGTTCCTTTATAAGGTGCTAGACAAAATCGGTGATTTAGCAGACCAAGCAGAACGTGTAGGTTCTCGCTTAGAACTAATGATTTCAAAAAGCTAATATAGGACTACCAATCAATGGATTTGCTTTTACAATATAGCGATATAGTAATTATTATCGCCGCGTCTTTTGCGTTTTTAATGGCTTGGGGGATTGGAGCCAACGATGTTTCAAATGCCATGGGGACATCCGTTGGCACAAAAACTATAACTGTAAAACAAGCAATTATTATTGCAATGATTTTTGAATTTGCAGGAGCTTATTTTGCAGGTGGCGAAGTTGTTGACACCATAAGAGAACGAGTAATTACCAGTTCTGATTTTGATACCCCTACAATAATTATCGGCATGATGAGTGCTATTCTTTCAGCTGGGATTTGGTTGGCTGTTGCAACTAAATATGCTTTACCAGTTTCTACCACTCACACTATTATTGGTGGTATAGTAGGTTTTGCGGTACTATCAAGTGGGGTTGCATCTGTAAAATGGGATATGTTTGCCGGCATTGTAGGTTCGTGGATAATAACCCCTGTTATTGCCGGAATTATTGCATTTGTTTTATTTATGCATATTCAAAAATACATATTTTGTAGATTCCATCCTTTAAAACATGCCAAAAGAATTGCTCCATATTATGTATTTTTAACAATAATTATCATTTCAATAGTTACTCTTCAATCAGGTTTAAAACACCTAAATATCCAATTAACAAATAGTGAATCCTGGTTTATCAGCATTTGTTTAGCAGCCATCTGTAGTATAGCTTCAGCAGTATTTTTTAAATTTAAAAATTTGACAAGGCCCTAGAAGTAAAACACCATTACGTTAATGTTGAAAAAGTTTTTTCAGCTTTAATTCTATTAACAGCTTGCGCAATGGCTTTTGCTCATGGTTCTAATGACGTTGCAAATGCAATTGGACCTTTAGCTTCTATCGTATCTATTTTAAATAATAATGGCGATGTGAATGCCATATCTCCATTACCTCAATGGGTGTTACCACTTGGTGCTGTAGGTATGGTTATTGGTCTTGCGACATTTGGTAGTAAAGTTATGAGCACAGTAGGTTCCGGTATTACCGCTCTTACTCCAAGTCGTGGCTTTGCAGTACAGTTAGCAACTGCTTCAACTGTTGTTTTAGCTTCAAGCACAGGTCTTCCTATTTCTACCACTCAAACACTTGTTGGTGCAATTATGGGAGTTGGTCTTGCTCGTGGTATTGCAGCGATTAACATAAATACAGTTCGTAATATTGTAGTTTCATGGTTTATTACTGTACCTATA
>GL995225.1:15243-30779 GCA_000222855.1 Succinivibrionaceae bacterium WG-1
ATAGGTGCAATATTCTCAATGGTTATTTATCTTGTTATTAAATTTATCCTACAAACTTTAGGTTCATAAATTTAAAAGAAAAAATATTAAATAACCAAAATTCCCCTAAAAGTTATATAAATTACTTTTAGGGGAATTTTTTATACAAATTCTAAAAAAAATCTCTAGATCAAAAGATCATATACTTCATTACTTATCTATAACTTAACAGTATTACAAACATTGTAATTACAAGAATTAAAAACATTCCTAAATATAAATTTTCTAAAATCTAAAAAAAATAATAAAAATAATAAATTTATAAATGTACAATTTTTAAACAATCATTTATTGTTATTGGTTAAACTATAATCATTATAGAAAATAATTGTTCAAAAAATGTACATATTTCTCAAAAAATAATGATTAACAATTTTTATCCACAGTTTTATTCACAATTTTATAAACTATTTTAGTGGATTACAAATATTGCAAGTATTTTTTTACTTTTTTTAAATTTTTATTTTTATTGATAATTATCACCTTATAAAAAATAAAACAAATTATTAGAAACACTTTATAAAATAAAGCTTTTATAAACTTTTATCAATAAAAAATCACATTTAACAACATTGTATAAAAATCGTTCAAACTATTAACAATTACAATATAACTTATATGAATTTTATACATTTTTAAGATTTTGAGTGAAAATTATACACTTTAATCACAACTTACCCACATAATTCACAAGTATATATTAACAAGAGTATTACGCAAAAAATCTAGCCTTGTTCATATCAAAATAAAAGTAAAATTTAGCATTTATGCAAATATGATATAATTAACGATAGAAAAAAGTTCTCAGAAATAATTCAAAAAATATAGAAATTTTCCAAGCGAAGGATAAAAAAATGTCAATTGGAGAAAATAACACTACTAAAGTAGCAGACAAATCAATACCAGAACCTCCTAAGTTTACCAAAGAAATGCTAGCTCCTAAATATTGGCTATTATGGCTAGGTCTTTTCGTGCTACGCGCAATAATTCTTTTACCTTATCCTGTTTTTATGCGTTTAGGAAGAATGCTTGGTATTGGCTCAATGTATATTTTAAAACGTCGCGCCAAAATAACAGCTCAAAACTTAAAACTAGCAATGCCTGAACTTACAGATTCTGAAATTCAAGCATATACAAAGGAACACTTTGCCAATGTCGGTATGGGATTATTTGAAACATGTATGGCATGGTTTTGGAGTGACAAACGTTTAGATAAACTTGTACATATTGATGAAAAAGAAAAGAAAAAGCCTTACAAATAGCAGAAAGTGGTAAAGGCATTGTAGTGTTAACGTGTCACTTTGTAACACTTGAATTAATGGCGCGAATTTATGGCACCTATATTAAAAAAGGCGTTGGTGTTTATCGCCCTAATGACAACATAGTTGTGGAATATTTACAAGTAAAAGGCCGTGTACGCTCTAACTTATATTTAGTAGATCGCCACAATATGAAAGCAACAGTTAAAGCTCTTTTTAAGGGATACCCAATTTGGTATGCTCCAGACCAAGATTATGGACGAAAAGTTTCAATATTTGCGCCATTTTTTGCAGTAAAAGAAGCAGCTACTGTAACAGGAACTGCAGCACTTGCTAAAATTAAAAATACCGTTGTACAACCTTCATATAGTATTAGATTACCAAATTATCAAGGTTATCAACTTCATATTGAACCTATCTTTGAAAACTTCCCAACTGGAAATGATATAGAAGATGCAACCAAGTGTAATCAAACTGTAGAACATATGATTAGACAAGCAATTCCGCAATATATGTGGTTACATCGTAGATTTAAAACAACACCAAATCCAGAAGATCCTTCTAGATATCACTTATAAAGCATAATGTTACTTGCATTGAAGATTTTAAATTAATTTATGACATCTTCAATGCGAGATTATGCCTATTTCAAAACAAATAATTCAAAATTATACTTTGTAGAGAACTTTATTTAACAATTTCTTGAGATACTATAGTACAGCTACGTTTATAAAAAGCTATACCATAAATATAAATTTTCTTAATACTATCTTCTAAAATATAATCTCTATAATATTCCTTATCCTTATATTGTTTTAAAGCTATTTGTGCCAATTCTGCTTTCTGTTCAATGTTGTCTGCACGTTTTATTTCTATAACGATTCCAATACTCTGAGGTTTGTTAACAATAAATTTAATATCAGCTCTGCCATCTCCAGATTCTTCATTAGATTTAAAACTTTCAGGATTTTCAATGAATTCCTTACTTGCAACAAAGATACCATTTAAAAACATATGATACATATACTCATACGTTTTATTAATATCAAATATACCTATGTAATTTTTTAGAAGATTCGTTAATTCAATTTGTGCATTTTCAACATCATTTTGAGCTAAATATTGAATCAAATTATGAGAACCTACCTTATATTTACTACTTTCGCTAGTAAAATAATTAAGAATTCTATCTTTAAAACATTCCATAATTTCTTTATTTGGAATTTTTAAAGTATAGTTATTACCTTCTTCTGTTTTGGCAGCCTGAGTTAGATAACCTGTTAAATAAAGCATTGACCAAAATGAATTTATTTCACCTTCATCAAGTTTTCTAAAATTCATATCAAGATTTAACTGTTTCTTGATAATGCCACCTTGTAATAAATTTTCCATTTCATCATAAGTATCTATATTAGATTTGGAAATAAATTCATTTATTAATTCATTTGCGCTTGAATGAATCCAATAAGCTTGAGGTAAGGCATTATTTTCTTTTATAACATCCTTTATGTATTTTAGAACACTCCAGGGATTATATATTTCTTGATTATAAAATACATAACCATCATACCACTCTTTTACTAATGAAAATTTATCAGTTAAATCATAATAACTAAGTAAATCTTCTACTTCTTTTATCGTGAAACCAAATAGTGTGCTATAGAATGGACTTTGTACATCATAAACATTAAAGTTATTCCAACCTGTAAAAACACTTTCTTTGGTAATTCTTAAACAACCTGTTAAAAAACCTTTATAAAGATTATCATTTGACTTTAAAGTTATTGCTAAAATATCTCTAATAAGTTGCAACATTTGGTCGTAAAACTTATTGCGAGCCTTTTCTACAGGAACATCATATTCATCTATAATTACCACAACTTGTTGACCAAAATGTTCATTTAAAATATTTGTTAAAGTCAAAAGAGAATTTTTTAAAGTTGAAAAATCTGTTGCAGAATATTCTCCTTTACTCAAACTCATCAATCTTAAAGTTTGATAAGCATCTGTAAAGTCTTCTGCTAAAAA
Source organism: Succinivibrionaceae bacterium WG-1 (assembly GCA_000222855.1). GTDB lineage: Bacteria > Pseudomonadota > Gammaproteobacteria > Enterobacterales > Succinivibrionaceae > WG-1. The sequence goes on from GL995225.1 coordinate 18,570, forward strand.
AGATGAAAGTAAATTCTTTTCAATTAAAATTCGATATTTCTTATACAGATAAAAAATTTTGGCAACAAGCATAGCCATTGCTTCATTAAAATTATTGCCTATTATGTCTTTGAGAGATAAAAAAATTACAGGATATTTGCCCATATATTTTTGACAAAATTCTGTATCTTTCGAAATTTCTAAACCTGCAAATAAGTTTTGATTTTTAGAGATATCTTGCGGATTTTCATAATTAGTTATAGCTAAAAAATTAGCAAGCATACTCATTGTCAAACTTTTACCAAAACGACGAGGACGTGTGAATAAAAAAACTTTTACCCCTCTGTCATTCTCGAAAAAATCTTTTATATATAGAGTTTTATCTACATAATAACAATCATTTTCTATTAGTTCTGCAAAATTTTCTATTCCTATTGCAATACTTTTTTGTTAAACATAAAAAACTCCATAAAGCCAAATCACATATTATTATAATACATGCAAAATGAAAAACTTATGAAGTCATAACATAAAAAGTAAAAAAACATCAAAGTAAATCAAATAGAATACATACAAAAAAATATCTTTATGCTATTAACTATGAATCATAGCTTTAATCAAACAACTTATAACCAAACCAATATCTAATTTAACGATGCTTATAACCTACTTTTATTTCATTAGTTTTGAAATTCATAAAAAAATATAACCATTACTATCTATGTCATATTTTTAACAAAACACAGTTCTTTTGTTATAAAATGAACAACATTAAAAATTTAAAATACCCAAAGGCATTCTCAAGGATATCAAGTGAACAAAAATAAAATAATAACAAGCATATTGATTACAAGCTTTACTTTGCTTGCCAACGCTTATGCGTTAGAAGTAACAGAAAATTCAGAAACTATAGATTTAACAACTTTAAATAACAATCAAGCTGATATCTCCAAAGTTGCTCCTACTCCTAAAAAAGAAGAAATAGCAAAATCTGAAAATAAAGAAAATAACGATTCTACTAATGTAGTAGAAAATAAAAATACAACTAATACTCCTACTCAACAGACTGTAGAATCTGTAGCCCCAAAGACAGAACAAGCCAATATTACCCCTAATACTTCTAAACATATAATTGGCAAAACTATCTACATTACAGATAATGCTTACGTATGGTTAAGAAGAGGCGCAGGTGCCGAATATAGATTAACAGGTTCTGTAAAAGCTGGTGAACCAGTTACTCTATTAGACTCAAATAATAAATATTATAAAGTTCAATTAAGCAATGGCAAAATCGCTTGGGTTCCTCAAAATGAAACTCAAACTCAAGTAAGTTTTAGAGAACAAGTAACATCACTTCAAGCTGAAAACGAAGCTTTAAAATTTAAACTTGAAAATATTGATAGCGAAACAGCTAAAGAATTAACTCAAGTAAAACAAGAATTAGCAGCATTAAAAATTAAGCATTCTGCTTTAGAAAAGCAACAAGCTGAAGAATCTGAACGCTTAAAAGAAATCACTGTTGAAAATGAAGATTTAAACAGTAAACTTGAAACTAAAGAACTTGATATGAAACTTAGATGGTGGAAACAAGGTGCTTTAATTGCAGGTATCGGAGCTTTAATTGGTATTATTCTAGTGTACCTACCACGTCCACGTAGAAGACAAGATTACTACTAATATTTTCCATTGATTTAATCAATTTGATTTTAACATCTAAAAGAACCAAGGCCACAGATGTGGCCTTGTTTTTTGATGGTTATTTATTTAGAACATGAGATTTAGTATGATTGATAATCATCTAACGCTCTATGTGCAAACTTAACTCCATCAATTGAAAATATAGTTTGATTGTTTTCTATTTTTTCTACTTTTAATCTTCCAAAATAACTATTTTCTCTAACAGTTGTGCCATTTAAAATAATTGAACGTTTACTAGAATCTGATGAATAGTTATGAGCATTATAAGTAAAGAAAGGGACTAAATTTCTTTTATTGGCAGGTATAGACCAAATAGATTCATTGGTTGTTATAGGTTCTTTCTTTATAGTTGGTAATTTAGATGTTATCTGATAATCAGAGCTATAATCACTATTAGATTTGTTTAAATCTTCTGCTTCACTTTGAAAACCTGTTTCTTTAGCAGCTGACAATACTAAATCTTTGAGATTCTTAGTATTGCCTTTCAATTGAGAATCATTGTTATTATCTATATGATTATCAATGTTACTATTTGCTCCTAAAACAATCCCATTATTTGAATTATTTGTTTTTTCAGTTAAAGAATCATTAATAACTTGGGAAGCTTTAGCCACATTGTTATTAACATTGATAAATTTTAACTTAAAGTTATGAATTTGAGATTCACCAATAAAAGGATATTCTGTTTTATCTGCTATAAAAGATTGTTCTTTCTTTTGGGCTATAGTTTCCTTTAATTGTTTAACTATATTTTCTTTTTCAGTAATAGCAATATTAGAAACTTTTTCATTGTAGAAGTACATACTAGCTAATATAGCAACCAAAGCAGAACCTACAACAAGTGCTCCACCTTTTATAATACCTAACTTATTGTTTTGATTTTTTGATTTCTGATTTTGGGAATTTCCATTTTTAGATAAAGATTTTTCTTTTTCTACATTATCAGCTTCAAAGTATAAAGACATTTAATATTCCTTTACATTATTACACTAGAACTAAAGTACTAGCAAATTAAATCTCATCCAAATCAATGTTTAAATTAGATGTGTTGGCTTTTTTTTCAACCTTTAGTTCTTCTTTGGTAACTTCAGATTTTTTGGGAGTATTTGATGTTGCTTGAGATTTTTTATTTAAACTTGGTTCCACTTCCAAATTTGCATCATTTAATTCAATAGAATTATCTTGTTCTTCTAAATTTTCATCTAAAGATTCTTCTATTTCATTTTGTTCTTCATTAGCTTCATTTTGATTCAATGGAGCAATATCACTAGTTAAAGATTTTGTTATACTTAATTCTTGTACCGAATCTGTGGATACAATATCTTTAAACTCTCCTAATATTTCATCATCAGTCTTAATAATTTTATGTTCATGTGCTGTATATGGTAACAAACCCCATAAGGTATTTATTCCCACTATACCATCGGGCTTTAACCCAAAACTTTCTTGAATATTTTTAATACGTTTAACTAAATTTGCATCCCAACCATTAAACTTATAAGCATCATCATTCCAAAACTTCGCCACAATTTCACCTAAAGCTTTTTGAGTTTGTTGCGAACTATTAACTTTAATAAGCTCTTCACCATTTGGTAACGGCCAAATCAAACGATAATCACCTTCCATAGCTTGGGATAACCAAGAACGCTTTACAATCCATTCTCGGCCATTCATTAAAATCACAGCGTATTTAGGACTTAAAGCTAACAATACCACGTAAAAAGGTGTAAGACTTTCATTCAAAAGTTGCATTTCAACTTGAATGTTATTTTTTTCAATATCTTCTAAACTACCATTTGTTGCTAAGCATCTTAAACCACTAGTTTTTATCATGTTACAAGAACTATCAATATCACCATTAAAATTAGCAAAGCCCCATTCTTGTAATAAGTTATGCCAAGCCCCTTCTTCTAAAGTACTATTGAGAATATCTGCATCATAACGAGATTGTTCACGCTTTTTAGAAACATTGGATGCAAAATTATTATTAAGTTCTTGTAATTGTTGTTTTAAATTTTGAATATCAACATCTGATTTTAATTTTGCAACCACATCACTACGTACATTGTCTAATTGCACTGAGTTAAAGATTGCATATCCCAAGAAACCACCAATAATCATGCAAGCTAACGCTTTTAAAGTTTTACCACGTAAAAAATTACTAAACTTAGCACTAATATTAAAATTTGAAATACTAGAACTAAACTTTTCTCCAAATACTTCTTCAGCAGCCTTTTTTACATGTTTAGCTTCAACAGTATATGATTTATCGACATATGCCGCTAATAAAGCTCTATCTGCAATTACATTTATAATTCTAGGGATACCTTGAGAAAACTTAAACAACTGCTTAATTGCAGGATAATTAAAAAGAACTTGAATACATCCTGCAGACTGTAAACGAAAACGAACATAAGAATCAACTTCTGTAACACTTAGTGGCAAGAGATGAAATCTTGCAGTAATTCTTTGAGCAATTTGGCGCATATGTTGTTGCTTCAATTTACTCATAAGTTCCGGTTGGCCAATAAGAACAACTTGTAACAATTTAGTATTATTAGTTTCAAAATTTGTAAGTAAGCGCACTTGTTCTATAACTTCATCACTTAAGTGTTGGGCTTCATCAATTAGCAAAATTGCTCGCTTGTTATTATTGGCGCAATCAATTAAAAATGTATTGATATTGGCAAGAAGTTCACGTTTAGTTAATTCTTTAGTAAAAGGAATATTGAAACTATCGCAAATTGTTTGCAACATTTCTATTACAGACAAATCTGGATTGTATATAACAGCATATTTCACATCATCGGCAAATCCTGAAATTAAAGTTCTTAAAATTGCAGTTTTACCAGTTCCTACTTCACCTGTAAAAGTACAAAACCGCCGGCTTCTTCGGCAGTTCCATGACGTAAACTTGCTAATGCTTCACGATGATGTTTACTTAAATAGAAAAATTTAGGATTTGGTGAGATGCTAAAAGGTTTTTCTTTTAAGCCAAAAAATTCTTTATACATGTCTTTTAAAAGACTCCAGTTTTATCCATTTATCGAATGGTTTAATTTTTAATATTTACTTCAGTAAGAAGATCAAAAGTAATTATATAATATTGCGACAATTTACTTAAATTATCTTTGTACAAAATTTTAAATTTGAGTGTTTTATTGAATAGTTATAGATAACAATAAATTAAGATATAAATAATTTCCCAAAATATGGAAAAAGTAATTTTCAAATTTATCAGTATAATGATACTTTAAAAACAACCTTAAATTTAAAAATGAATCAATAATAATTCAGCTTCATTCCTTTTAGTAAATTTTAAGTAAAAACATGTTGTAGAAGGAGTTCCAAATGAAAATATATTTAGTGGGCGGAGCCATACGTGACAGACTTCTTGGCATAAAATCATACGATAAAGATTTTTGTGTCGTTGGAGCTACTCCTGATGAGCTACTAAAGAAGGGATTTTCATTAGTTGGTAAAGATTTTCCTGTTTTTCTACATCCTAAAACTCATGAAGAATATGCCTTAGCAAGAACTGAAAAAAAACAAGGTCATGGCTATACTGGATTTATCTGCGACTTCAATCCCAACATCACGATAGAAGAAGATCTTGCCCGCCGTGATTTAACAGTTAATGCAATAGCAGAAAATGAACAACATGAACTAATAGATCCATATAATGGCATTCAAGATATCAAAAATAAAATCTTAAGACACATAGGTCCAAGTTTTAAAGAAGACCCACTACGGGTATTAAGACTTGCCAGATTCTACGCAAGATTTAAAAAATATGGTTTTAAAGTTGCACCAGAAACTATGGAACTATGTAAAGAAATTAGTGCCTCAGGTGAATTACAACATCTTACCAAAGAACGAATTTGGATTGAAACTCAAAAAGCTTTAACTACTGATAATCCTGAAGCATATTTTATATTGTTAAAAGAGGTTAATGCTTTAAAAGATATTTATCCTGAAATTGATGCTTTAAAAAATTGTTCTGAAAATCTTACCTATCATCCTGAAGGCGAGAGTTTTTCTCATACCATGCTTACCATTAAGGAAATTTGTAAACTTACTAAGAATCCCGTAACTAGATTTGCGATGCTGTTACATGATATTGGTAAAATTGAAAGTTCTTATGATGAACAACCATTTCCATATGCCTCACATCGAATAAAAGCACGTGATGTAATTTTAAGAATAAAACAATATTCCAAAATTCCTTTAGATTATATAAATACCGCCCAAGCAGTAGCTCTCGGTCATATCTATATCGGTTTAACCACAAGAAGTGCAGAAGAACTTTACGATATTTATCAATATTGTGGTTGCTTTAAGGAACCTTTTAAAATTGCAATTTTAAGTCAATGCATCACCGCTGATTATCGTGGCACTCTAAACCAAAGTAATAAAAAGTTTTACGCCCCATACTTCTTTACTTATATGTTTAATGCAGCTTATAAAATAAAAGCCGAAAGCGCCATTAAACTTGGTTTTAAAGGTAAAGATATTGGAATTAAACTTAGAGAATTAAGAATAGAAGCAATCCAAAAAGCGCAAAAGTATTTAATTGAAAATTTTGGTGACGTGAAATAGTCACATTAAATATTTTACTAATTCTAAATTTTTTAATGAGAGTCTTAATTTTTTAAGACTCTCATTGGATACTTTTCTTCGTTTTGATAAACACAAATTTTTTCCATCTTCATTTATTTTTTATCTCTATTGAATTTTAATTACTTGTCAGTTTTTGCACTTTTTGGGCAAATCAATCATCTTTAGTTTTTAAGTTAAAATAATTTGGTTTTTGAAATTGATTACTAAATATAAGGTTTTAATATGATTGGTGCTTTATTTACAATTGCAGGTTGTGCTTTAAAAGCTGGAGCTACTGTTGCTGTTGCAGGAGTAAAAACAGTTGGAGATTGTTGTAGTGTAGTAAAGAATGTTTGTGATGGCGATTTTGATGAAGCTTTAAACGTCGTAGGCAAACGAGTTGAAAAAACAATTGCAGGAGCTGTTAACACTTTAGAAGCAGGCGTTACTTTAGTTGATGAAGGTATTAATAGTCTTGAAAACGATGAAAGCTTTTTTGATAACGAAAAAGTACAAAAAAGCTTAACAACACTCATGTGTGGTGGTATATGCGGCGCCGCAGGACTTAGTTTACTAGATGATGATATTGATGTATCAGATAATGATACTAGTTATATTGATAATGGTACTTTCGATGGTGACGAAAGTGATTTACAACATTTGATAGCCCAAGGCGAACTTGAAAATACCGAACATCTAACTAGTGATGAATATGACCGTAGTATTAGTGCTCGCAATGAATTTTTAGCAAGTCATGGTTTTGATTCTGTACCTGAAGGATACGAGGTTCACCATATTATACCGTTATCTGAAGGAGGATCTGATACTCCTGATAACATGGTATTAGTATCCGAAGAAGAACACGATAAAATTACAGCAGCACATAGAGATTTCTATAATTGGTAACTTTAGTTTTGTGATTTTTTTATTTTCAATTTTAATTATAGAAAATTTAAAACAAGTTCATAAACATAAAAACCACATATAAGTGTTTTCTTATATGTGGTTTTTTGTATTTACTTAAATTAAATATACTAAGCTATACCATATCCAATCATAGTAAAAATTACGATTCCTAATATTATTCTATAAATAACATATGGAGCCATACCTAAACGATTTAATAAATCTAAAAATATCTTAATTACCAAGAAAGAAAATACAAAAGAAATCACCCCACCAATAATGCAATCAGAAATTGAAGCAATTCCATCTATATTGGTTTTAGTTACTAATTTATATCCTTCTAATAACCCTGAACAAAAAATTATCGGCATCGATAATAAAAAACTAAAAACAGCAGCCGCTTTTGGAGTTACTTTTGCAAATAATCCTGCAGTTAATGTAATACCAGATCTTGAAGTGCCTGGAATTAAAGCTAAAATTTGTGCAAAACCCACCAATAACACTTGCTTTAATGACATCTTGGCAATTTCAGAATAAACTTCATCATCAGATTGCATTATTGCCTTAGTACTTTGATTTGAATTTTTGTGAGCATTGGCTTTATTGGCAACTTGCGCAATATAAAGCAAAATACCAAATATAATAGTGGTACAACCTATTACCCAATTTTGATGTAAATAGATATCGATAAAATCATGAAAAATTATTCCAGCTAAACCACATGGAATAGTTGCAATAAACATCCATAATAAAATCTTACAATTTTCATCAAAAGGACCTTTTCTTAAGGCAAATTTAACACAAGAAAAAATTATTCTTAAAACTATTTGTCTAAAATAAATAAGAACAGCAAACAGACTGCCTACATGTAAGGCTACATCAAAAGCGATCCCTTGATCTGGCCATGAGAAAAAAGTCTGAGACAAAATTAGATGAGCCGAACTAGAAACTGGAATAAATTCAGTTAATCCTTGAATTAACGATAAAACAATAACTTGTAATAATGACATTTTATCCCTTATCTCCTACTTAAATTCACCTAAAAATGGCACTATTGTCATTTTCTTTTGTGGCATTCCTAATTCTTGAGCTAATTCCTTAAAAGTTTGTTCTGTTCCTGCAATTTTTGTATCAGGCAAAAGTTCAGCTAAAGGCTTTAGTACAAAATCATATTTATAGATGTCTTTTCTAGGAAGTTCAGGTTCCGTACTTACTACATCATCATACATAATAATATCAATATCTAAACATCTTAAAGAAAAAACTTCGGTATAAAAAAAATGTTGCCAATTACATCTACCCATTTCTTTTTCGATTTGTTTAAGATTTTTTTGAAATTCTGACAACTCTAGTTCAGTTACTCCATATAACACAGTATTAAAGAATTCTGGTCCCTTAGTATTTCCTTGAGGAATACTTTCATATATAGGAGAAGATGCAGTAATACTCATAATACTTTGTAATCTAGTATAAGCATGACTTAAAGAAACGCGTCTACAAATGTTGGTACCTAACGCTAAAATAACTTGATGTGTCATAGATAGAATAGAACAAAACAAATAAAAAAAAGATAAAGTGTAGATAAGCCAATTTTTTGGACCAAACTTTATCTAAGTTAAAAATAAAAATCCGCGGTAATTATAATGAAACAATTTATAAATAGCGCAATAAATAAAAAAATCACGAACTAAGACTCGAAATTTCTCACAAAACGCACCCCTACACTACGCGCTTTAGCAATAATGTCAGGTTTATTTAAGGTCAAAACTAATTTTTTGATTTTATTAGGATACTTTACCAAAAGATTTTGAATACAAAGTTCACCTAAATATTCTAAAGTACCAGATTGAGATTCAAGAATAGTATTTTCAATAAGCTCACTTGCTTCTGCATAATTGATAGACTTTGTTAAATCAAAACTGTCACTAGTACTATTGATGCATTCTAAATACATTTCTAAACTGAAAATCAACTTCTGTTTGTTTATTCTTTCTTCAGGTAAAATACCAACAATACAGTTAACTTCGTAGTCAGTTACCATAATGCAGTCATAATTTTTCATGGCTATATCAGACATATCTTTAATTATTCTTTAATTAATAAATGCCAATTAATATTCACAAATAAAATTGGCTCTACTTTAATTTAAGGTATCAAGAGGCCATCTAGGTAATACATCTACCCCTAAATCAGCTCTTTCGCCACGCTTGAATCTAAACATTCCAGCGTATGCAATCATCGCCCCATTATCAGTACAGAAAGAGATTCTTGGATAAAAAACCTTACCACCAATACTGGTCATTAGCTCTTGCATATTTTTTCTAAGAGTTAAATTTGCACTAACCCCACCTGCAATTACAAGATTCTTGTATTTTAGTTTCTTTAAAGCTTTTTTCACTTTTATCTTTAATGTATCAACAACCGCTTCTTCAAAAGCTCTTGCAATATCAGCTTTAGTTTGTTCATCTAATTCATTTTTATGTTCAGCAATAGTGTTAGAAGCAAAAGTTTTTAGTCCTGAAAAAGAAAAATCATAATTAGGACTATCACTCATAGGACGAGGGAACTTATATTTATCCTTTTCACCTTGTTGTGCAATCTTTGAAAGTAAAGGGCCACCAGGATACGCAATACCTAATAATTTTGCGGTTTTATCAAAAGCTTCACCTGCAGCATCATCAACTGATTGACCAATTATTTTATAACTTCCAGGAGCCGCTACATCAATTATCATGGTGTGACCACCTGAAACAAGTAATGCTAAATATGGAAATTCGGGTTTTTCCTCTTCAAGCATTGGAGCAAGTAAGTGACCTTCCATGTGATTAACAGGAACAGCTGGAACATTCCAAGCATAAGCTAAACTTCTTGCAACAGTTGCACCAACCATCAAAGCACCAACTAAACCAGGACCCGCGGTATAACAAACCGCATCAATATCATCTTTGGTGGAAGATGCTGATTTTAATGCTTTTTCAATAAGTTCAAGACACATTCTAATATGGTCGCGACTTGCGAGTTCTGGCACTACCCCACCATATTCAGCGTGAACTTTTATTTGAGTAAACAATTCATGACTCATCAAACCTAATTCATCATCATAAACAGCTACCCCTGTTTCATCACAAGAGCTTTCAATACCTAAAACACGCACAGCATTACTTCCTAACAAAACTAAAAATGTTATTTGGATTATTTATATGGTCTTTACACATTTATTGTTGTAAATATTTTTATTTTTTAAGTATTTTATTACTTTTACCTGACTTTTATATATACAAATAAACATGAAAAATATTTTGTAAATTATACAGCAAATACACCATTTTAGGGCTCAATTTGCATAATTTTAACAACATCACAAAAATACTTGTTAAATTACTTAAGTAATAGGCTTGATATATTAAAAATAGGTTTACTTTTTATACAAAAAGTATTAAAATCACGGCAAATTTGAATCTTTTCATTTTTTTTGAAAAGACTCATGTAACTGAAACTAATATAAACACACAGAGGTGAGTGGCACATGCCAGTAATTAAAGTACGTGAAAACGAACCATTCGACGTTGCATTACGTCGTTTCAAGCGTTCATGCGAAAAAGCAGGTATCTTAGCAGACGTTCGTAGTCGTGAATTCTATGAAAAACCAACTACAGTACGTAAACGTGCTAAGGCTTCAGCTGTTAAGCGTCACGCTAAGAAGTTAGCTCGTGAAAACGCACGTCACAACCGTTTATACTAATTTGTAATTTTTTCAATTAGTATAAACTTTTTAAGGCTTACTTTTAAAGGACAATAGAGTATGGCATTACGTGAAGATTTAAATAGCAAAATTAAAGAGGCAATGCTTTCAAAAGATAAACCTCGTCTTGCTGCATTACGTTTACTACTCTCCGAAGTAAAGAAAGTCGAAGTAGACCAACGTATTACTTTAGATGATGGCCAAATCATTAGCATTGTTACCAAAATGGTGAAACAACGTGAAGATTCAGCTAATCAATATATTGAAGCAGGTCGTCCTGAATTAGCAGAAGAAGAAAAATTTGAAGCTTCTGTTCTTCAAGAATTTATGCCAGCTCCATTATCAGATTCTGAAGTAGCTGAACTTGTAAAGAAAGCAATTGCTGAAACTGGTGCAGCTTCTATGCAGGATATGTCTAAAGTGATGGCGTTTTTAAAGCCACTTGTTACAGGTCGTACCGACATGGGCAAGTTAAGCAAGCTCGTAAGAGAAGCTTTATAATCTAGGCTTTAATAAAGTACTTCAAGAAAAATGGTAGTTTAAATTTTTAAACTACCATTTTTTATTTTAATCTTATTCTTGGTTTATCTTAAAATTATGCACTAATTTTAGAATCGATTATATAACTTTTTTAGTTTACGTCCTTTGGAAATTTTAACCAAACTTTCTTCAATTCCATCACCAATAAGTTTAAGTCTAGTTAATTTATCAGCAATATCATCATAAACAGAACTAATAAAATTAGAATCCAAATTAGTTTCTGAATCTAAATATTCTTTTATCTTGCCACTTAAATCTAGAGACATTTTATTTAAAATATCTAATTTAGCTTTATCTTGTAATAAGTTATTAGAAGCAGTTTCATAAGAACCAACAATCTCGACTCCGATAGAGTAACCACTTAATTCACGAATACCTTGTTCAATACTATTAAGTATCTGTCTTATTTCTAATATGTAGTCACTCATAATCAGTCTCACTTTTTTAGAAGATGCTAAATATTATAGATAAATATTTTATTAGCGTTTCTAAATAATAAAAGAATTAGATTTTTATAAAAGTCTGCTTTTATATTCAACAATTTAGTGCTAAATATAATTACTTACTTAATTATTTTTAGTTATTATTTTTTTCTTTAGCATCTAATTCAGCACGTTGCGCATAAGCTTTATCTTTTTCAGATTGTGGGATATTATCCCAAGCTTGTTTTATTGGTAAAAGTAATTGAATTACTTCATCAAGAGGTTCTGTTTCAAGTTTTGCAGAAGCATCTAATAAACGTTGCT
>GL995225.1:31088-34061 GCA_000222855.1 Succinivibrionaceae bacterium WG-1
CTACTGCTTTAGTAATTTTATCTGATTTTAATTCTAAATCTTTTCTTTCAATAGCACCTTTTGCTTGAGCAATACGTTCAAATAAACCTTCATACATCATTGATATTACACGATGCGGATCTGCAACTGAAATTTCTGCTTCAAGATTTGTTTTTTTATAAGCTTTTAAATTTCGACCGTACATAATATTCTTGATACTCCTTTAATAATTATAAAAATCCCTTCTTTATTCTACATATAAAAATGTTCTGCTTCTACAAATATGCTTTTTACTGATATGAAAATATTTAATGCATCAAACTTTAATTATAAAAATTTACTATCTAATTAAATTATCAATTTACAAAAAAAAGCCTAAATAAAAATTTAGGCTTTTTGTTATATTTTGTTTTTATCAAGTTATGAATTAAGAATTACTACTTGAATTTGTCTTAATTGCACTTGATAAATATGAAAGTGAAGTATTTAAGTTAGCAACTAAAGTATCTAATGAACCATATTTTGCTCTTAGACTTTCTTCATACTTAGCTAAGTTAGTAGTAGCTGTATTTTGTTTATTTTGATAATCTTTGATTGTGGCATTTATGCTATCAGTACGTTGAGCTAAAATACCACCAGACTTAGTATAATCATTTAAGCTATCACTTAATTGTTTACATAAACCTTTTTCGCCACTAAATGCTTCTACAACTTGTTCATAGTTATTATTTAAAGCATCAGTAAACTTAGTACTATCTAATGATAAGTTACCTTTATTATCCATCTTTATACCCATTTCAAATATAGAACTCATAACAGAGTTTCCTGATGAATAATTTGAAATAGTTGAACTCATCATTTGCTTAATTGCAGAACAAGTTGAATCGCCAGCTAAGTAACCACCATCATCGTTTGACTTACCATCGGTATAAGTATTACGTGCTGATAAATTATCTAAATTAGTACGTAATTCATTATACATATTTAAAAAGTCAGTAACCATGGTCTTTAATGCATCTGTATCTGTGCTTATAGATACATTGTTAGACTTGAAGCCAGTTGTGGTATTACCTTCACTATCTGTAATAGTTTCGGTATCTGACAAACGATTAACAGTAATAGATAAACCTTTAATCTTATCATCAAATTTATTAGTATCAGAAGACAATACTGCACCATCTACGTCAATCTTGGCATCTTGACCAACACGGACGATGTCCATATTACCAGCTTTTACAACTTTACCACTTTCATCTTTAGTATTACCAGCTGTAAAAGCATTTAATTTTTCACTACCTTCGGCTGTAATAGTAAAGTTGCTATTAGCATCCCCAGTAACACCTGAGTCCACAATAAACTTTGAAGTACCATCTGCTAATGTTAAGATGTTCGCACTTACCACGAAAGTATCAGCTTGTGAATTTATCTTCTTTCTTAAAGTTTCTAAAGTATCATCTTCACCAACTTCTACTTCAAAGCTCTTAGCATTATCCCCACTACCTATTGAAAATGTAAGCTTACCAGCACCAAGTTTTGCAGTAGAATCTTCTACAGTGGTTGAGTAAGAAGTAGTTTGAGCGAGTTGAGTAACAGTAATATTATAATTACCGTTTGAAACGTCATCTTTAGAAGTACAACTAAATACAGGATCTGAAGAATCTTGTTTTATTGTAATAGCACGTTTATTAAAAGAATTAGATTTTGCAATTTTATCAAGAGTATCTTTAAAAGTGCTTAAATTGCTCTTCAATTTGCCAACACCAGTAAGTTCCAATTCAGCATTAGCTTGCTTAGTACTATATCTTGATGAGTACTGAGCCTTTCTCGCTGAAACGCTTGCTGAGATAATACTTTCAAAGTCGATGCCAGAAGCAGCGCCTGCGGATGTAACTGATGATGCCATTTTTTACTCCTTAGATTTATCCAATCTCATTACAAACTTTTATAATCACATTGAAATAAATAATCTCACAAACTCACTTTTTGGTTTTGCGCAAACGTGGTTTGATTTATGTTTTATAAAAATTTTTATAAAACAAACTCTTAAAATCTAAACAAATTATTCTAACCCAAATAAATTATGCTTCGCTATCTAAAAGAATACCTTTTAAATCTTCTTTGGAAACATCGTCAACATCTACACGATTTTCACTCATTCTTTTAGCAAGTTTTACAAATTCTTCACTTGGAATTTGACGAATAACTTCTTCTGTATCTCTATCTTTAACTGTAACAACCGTACGTTTTATATCTTTTTCTAATGCAAAACTTAGACCAAAACCACGATTGAACTTTGATAATTGTTCAGCAAATTTAGAAACATCTTCTTCTTTTGCTTTAGCTTTTTCAGCTTCTTCTGCCTTTAAAGCTTCCTCTAAAAGAGCTTTTTCAGACAAGCCTTGAGTAGCATTTGCATCTTGAGCTGCTTTATTAGCAACTTTATTGCCACTAATATTGTCTTTGCTATTAACAGCATTAGCCTGACTTTCTACTTCAATAGCTTTAGTTGTCTTATCGTTTGCTAAAGATGCAGGACTACTGTCCACTTCTTTAGCCACTTGATTTCCACTTACTTTAAGAGCAGAAACATAATCTGTTGAGGTGCTTACTGACTGAATCATAACACTCTCCTTCTCTTCTTGAGTAATTACATTATTTAATACCCAAAAATAATTAAATAATATAATCTCGATTGGTACTTACATTTATTATTATTATATTTTTTACTTGATAAGGTGTCTTATCTTATGATTATTAATGTAATAATTTAAATCATATTTTAAAGAACATTTTTAAAAACTCTTATAAAATAAAGCTTTAAAAAAAGTGATTGTATAAAAAAGCAACAATTTCACCTATCAATAGCTTTATCGGCAAATTTTAATAAATCTTAAGGGTAAACTTAAAAAAAATTTAAAAGAAGAATTAAAGTGAGATTTATATCTCATTTTATTTAAATTTGAACGGCAAAACTTGTCTCGGCAAAATCTTGCC
>GL995225.1:34341-42002 GCA_000222855.1 Succinivibrionaceae bacterium WG-1
CTTTGTGGTATAAAGATTTTACTAAAATTAAAAATTTAGTAAAAAATTAAAAAAAAATTTACTTAGTAATCCTAGTTTTTAATTTCTAAAAATTTACGAATTACTAAATAAAACAAAGTTTAATTAATGTAATCAAATAAAGTTGAACCATTAACCATTGAAAAAGTTCTTTGGGCCACTTGTAAAGCATTTTGTTGCTTAACTAGCTCTGAAGTTGCTTCATAAGCATCAACTTCTGTAATATTGGCTCTTGCTTCTTGCTTGATAACATTTAAAGCTTCATTTGAATTTATAACTTTTTCAATATTATTTAAACGACCACCTACATGACCTAAAGCAACGTTAACATTTTCTTTTGAATTGTTTAATGCCACTTGACCTTGTTGTAAGATAGTTGTTAATTCTTTTTTAGATAAATCTTCATTACGTAATGCTGTAATCATTTGTGATAAAGTATTAAGCATATTATCGTTTTTAGGTTCATCTAAAGAAATAGTGCAACTTATAGTTCCTGCATTTGGAGTAATTTCCAAACCTTCAAAACCTATTGTATCGCCTTCTTTATAACTTCCTTTTTGTAATACATCAGTACCATGCATAATTTGATAAGTACCTGTAGCATTATCAATATTCATTGTTAAATCATTGTTACCACCTGCAACATAAATATTATTAACAAATGAATCAAACTGAGTACTTACAGAATATGATATTGAAGCATCATTACTTGATGCTGTACGACAAATTTGGCTTTGTTGAAAAATACCTAAGCCACTATCTGAAGTTGTCACTTTTACAGATGGAGAAACCTTTACTTGTCTAAAACCGGCATCTGCTTGACATTGGTATGAGCCATCTGCAACTTTAACCATTGTAGGTTGCATAGATTGGCTACCGCTAAAAATATATTCACCTTCTGCGGTTTTAGTATTAGTTAAATCAAATACTAAAGCTAATGATTCTTCTAATGAAGTAGCAACAGCATCTAAGTTATATTTATCAAATGTACCATTTACCGCACTTTGTAAAGATACTACACATGAGGATAGAGTTTCATAAATAATTGAAAGTGCGGTTTCTTCTAAACCTAAAGCATCAGAAGCTAAGCCTGCATTTACAGAATATTGAGTATAAGTTGAAATTTCTGCATCAAATCTCAACTTATTACCCATACCAGTCGGATCTTGAGCCGCTGTCTTAAACTTTAAACCTGTATTGTACTGTTCTGAAACAGTATCAAGCTTAGTGTTAGTTTTTTGAAGGTATGACATACTTCTGTCATAGCTTAAAGCTGTTGAAATACGCATATCTCTTACCTCACTCTAAATATCACATTTACGCCGTATACACAATTCCACAAATTAACGTACAGCGCTAAGAAGTGAATCAAACACTGTTTGAGCAGCTGAGATAATCTTTGCAGATGCAGCGTAACTTTGCTGGAATCTTACTAAATTTGCAGCTTCTTCATTAAGTTCTACACCTTTAGAACCTTCGCTTAAAGCTTTACTTTGTTCTAATTTTGAAGTAGCCGCGCTTAAATTTATATCAGATACCTTAATTTGAGTACCAACACTACTTACTGTTGAAGAGTAAGCTTCAGTAAATGATTTTGAAACAGTACCATAAACAATCTTAGCTTGTTCGATATCTTGCATTAAAATACCGTTTGAGTTATCTGCAAAACCGTTTAAATTAAGTTCTACAGAGAACTTGTCACCTGTTTTTACAGTACCATTGATATTAAAATCATAACCTGGATATGTATTAACATCAGTATAAACTAAAGCACCTGTTGCATCTTTTACATTTGAAAGTAAATTCTGCCCTTTTGTACTTGCATCAACTGTGCCAATTACATTTTGACCATTTTTATCAGAACAAACTACATAATTACCATCTTCATTGATAGTTACAAATATCGGAGCTCCTGCTTTAAGTGATACATTTTGACCATTGATTTCAAAAGCAGAAGTATCTAAAGTATTAGTAACTCCTGATAATGAAACTGATGCATTACCTAAGTTATTAGCGTTTTGGTTAACTCTTACTACACTTGCAAAGCCAAAATCTTCAGGGCGAGTTATTGCCACTTCTAAATTAAAACCAGCATTAATTGTTGGTTGTACTAAAAATTTATCACCTTGAGAAGCAGTACTATTTAACTGTAAGTCAAAACCAAATTCTTCACCTAGTGACAATTTTCCGTCAACAGCCGCAAAAGTACCACGAGAAACATACGAATCTCCGTCAGCTTCAAAGATTTCAAAATTATTACCAGTATTGTCTTTAGCTACCACTAAGTAATCATTGCCAGTAACTTTTGAACCTTGACCTTTTGCAAAACTCATAGTCATTGTTGAAGTTTTAGAATCACTTTGAACTGTAATATCTTTTAATTTAAAAATGTCAGAACCCACTTCATTAGTTAAAGTTAAACCACTATTGTTTTGACAGTTTAAAGCATCAGCTAAAGCCACTGTCATTTGACCGATTTGTCTTTGCGCATTCTTTAAGTTGTCACATGCATCAAAATAACCTGCAATTTTACCACCAACATCTTTTGATAAAGATGTTTTTGAATTGCCATATGTAAACTTTAATGAATATTCCGCATTATCTAAAGTAGAAGGTTCGGCAAATAATGTCGCACAACCATCACCTAATACTAATGTTTGGCCTGATGCCATATTAACGTATACCGAACCATTAGGTTGTTCTACTGTTTTAACATCTAAGTATTGAGATAATTCGGTAATCATTTGATCACGTTCATCAAGCATTTGTAAACGAGCAGATGAATCAGCGCCTTTAGCACTAGTGCTGATTAAGTTTTGGTTCATCTTATAAATGCCATCGAGTAATTGGTTAACAGCATTTACAGATTCCACAATCTTTTCATTAGCAGTACGATATTCATTTTGAATATTAGAACTAATAGTACTAATTCTGTCTTTGGTGGTTTGAACGCTACTTAATAATTCATTTCTATTAGCTACAGATGTAGGATTAGTGTTGGCAGCTTGAATATTACTAAATAATTCAGTAACTATAGGAGAGAGACCAGTTGATGAATCACTTAGTAAAGAGTCAACATTTTTCATACCTTCAGATAAAGCTTCATAGTAACCAACAGATGCATTATCACGTAAAACTTCACGTTCAGCATAGTTGTCAATAACTCGACGAGTTTCAATGTAACCACAACCTTGATTGATAATATTGGTATGAACAATATTATCTTGTCTGCTATAACCTACAGTGTTTACATTACTAATATTATTAGAAGTGGTCTGTAATAATGTTTGTTGAGTAAGTACACCACTTGTACCTATCTTTAATAAATCTGCCATTTCTCTCTCTCCTAAAGTTCCTTATCTGTATTTCTATATGACTTAAAAGCGTCATTACGAAGGATACTTTTTAGTTTTGATGCATAATTCGGGTCAGTTGCGTAGCCAGCTGATTGAATTTTTTCAAAATATAGATCTGGATCACTATTATGAGAGACTGCATCGGCATATCTATCATTAGAAGTAACAAATTTAGCGTAATCTTCAAAACTGCTTTCTGCATTTTGATAACTTCTAAATGAAGCTACTTCCTTAAATTTTTTACCCCCCATATATTCAGAAGTAAGATGTTCTTCTGAAGCCCCTTGCCAAGCTTTATTAGCCTTAATCCCAAAGAAGTTGTTGCCTTTAGTTAAAGATTTGCCCCAACCTGTTTCTAGAGCCGCTTGAGCGATAATAACTAAAGGATTTAAATTGAACTTTATGCCAATCTTTTCAGCTATTGGCATATACTTCTGAACAAATGCTTCAGCATTATTTTGAGCAGAAGAAACTGTATTTTGCATAATGTCATAAACACTTGCTTTCTTAGCTGTAGTACTTCTACTTCTAATAGCATTAACTTCTTTATTATCCAATTCATCTTTCTTGTTAGCTGACATTCTCACATTATCAGCAAAACAACTACTATCATGACAAACTGCGATATTAGAAGAGTTCATGAAATTATTGTTTACATTTGTATTTATAGCATTGAAATTATTTCTATCTAAATTATTATCAAGTGTTTTATTAGGATTATTAGCGTTTTCTATTTCTTTTATGATTTCTTTTCCTTCATCTCCCATTGCATGAGCAAATTGCTTTACTAAAAGCATAGTAATAGAAGAAGGGTTATTCATATTAGATTTAGAAACATTGGTAATCATTTGTTCATCAAGCATTGATTGGAAGAATGAACTATCACGGCTATTTAAAGGTGAATCCGGACAAATGCTTTCATTCGCTGAACGCATTTCTTTTAACCAAAATTGATTTAAGATAGATTCAAATTGTTGTGCAGCAGTTACTAAAGCATCTTTTTTAGCCGTAATGTCCGCATGAGACATTTGGCGTAATTTATCAAGACCTTGTACATTCTGTACAAAACCTACATCAACACCATTCATATCCATAACAAGACTCCATTGGCGAAAAAATGACACGCACTAATAAAAAATTAAGATATGAATTATTTAGCAATAGTTATGCCAATATATATAGATAAGTGTTTTAATCTAGTATTTTAAATAATAAATTTATTTAAAAAGTTGGCTTTTTTATTAAACAATAAAATTTGCAGACAAAGATGTGTTAATTCTACAAATTTTATAAAATTATGAAATTTATCTACATTAAAACTTAAAATTATTAAAATATGTATTTTCATAATAAAAAATATTTTAATATGCGTAGTCATATAGATAGATTTATCTATATGTTGATGTAAAAGTAAAAAAACTTACGTTAGAAAGGAATATTTATGCTTAATAGTAGCTTTATTAAAAATGTTCTGTTATTGCTGCTTGTTGTGCTATTGCAACAGGTTGCGCTACTGTTGCCTCTGAACATGGTTATCAATATGTTGCAGTTCATCCAACAGCAGAACCATTATCACCAGAAAAAACTAATCAATACATCAAGAAGATCGACATCGTTGATAGAAATGAACCTAAAGGTGAAAAAACTATCACCACTAAAGCAGATGAAAGAGTGCTAGTGAAGATGGGTAAAAAACCTATGACTATAAAAGTCGAAGCTAGCGAATGCATTGAATCAACAGAAGAAGTAGTAGAAGCTAGAAGAAATGGCTTTGTTTACTTAAATGTACTATGGACCTACTTCAGCTGTACTTCAACCTCAACCGATGCCTCAAATGGTACTAATTGGCGTTATTTCCCAGGCGATAGAAATATTAAGATGAGAGTAAAAAATACTCCACAATGTCAAGAATGGTTACGTAATGCAGTTGTAACCGACCAATATGTTCCTATGCCTTCAAATACATCAAATAAATAAAAGATTCTGAGCTTACTCATTTTTTTTAATGAGTAAGCTTTTCAATATTTAAAATAAATAATTAAAATGTTAAAAAAATATCTTTACTCAAACCTTTATAATCTTTCATCATTTTTAAAACTTTTAACATTTTTTTGTTTTTTTAATAATTTTAACTATCGATAATTTTGCAAAATCATCCGAACATATCAATACAAACATTGAATCAAATAATAAAAGCGATTTAACGGTTGATAGAGAAAATATCTTTATAATACCAACATCGTATGACAAACTTACCTCATTTCAACAAGAAAGATGGAAAGCTTTACTACACTATAATAAAAATAAAAGTACTATATCCCAACCAACTACATTCTTTTTATCTGAAATTGGAAATATAAATCCTCAAGCAGAATTTAATCAAACCAAAGAACTATTTTCAAATGATAAGCTAGGACAATGCAAATATCCTAGCAGATTTTTATTTTTTACAGGAAAACGTGCAGACCCTAATCTGTGTCCTGATTATAAAACCCACCGAGATTACTTACATATAGATAATATCTATTACATTGTTGCATCAGAAGACGCAATAAGTCCTGTATCTTCAATGGGACATAGTTTTCTGATGATAGAAGTAAGAAATATAAACAATCAAGGTGTACGCTATGTTGTAAATTATGGAGCTCATATTTTTCAAAGCAACAATACCATGGCTATATTATGGTCAGTACTAACCAATAATATGGATGGAGCATATTTTCTTGAAAGATATGATGATTCTATATATAGCTATGTTAATGAAGGACAAAGATCATTATGGGAGTACAAATTAAATTTATCAAAAAGTGAAATTGAATTATTTGAAGATCACTTATATGATTTAAAAGGACATGAAATCAGATACTCGATTTTTAATAATAATTGTGCAGATGGCATAAAAATGCTACTTGCCGCAATAAGTGAAAAATATCAATCTAATAATAATACCTTTGAAACACCTATTTCTTACGCTCAAGATTTATATCAAAAAAATCTCATTGATGATAATATTAGTATTCGACCAAGCGTTTCAGATAAATATGCTATAGAAAATAATTATTTAGGAAATCCTTTAGAAACAAGAAAACCTTCTAGAATATCCATATCGACAACTCATATCGATTCAGATTATCAAAGTATTGAATATAGCCCTATCCTTAGAAATTTAGATGATGACGTAATAGGTTTAGCAGAACCTGCAAGCACAGAATACCTAAAATTTAATTTAAGATACAATGACAGAGAAAATAGGTTATTCATCCATAAAATCACATTGGCAGAATTAAATATAATTCCTTCCTTTCAAGCAAATGGCAATACTGCAAAACATTTTTCAATTTCTTTTAATGGAAATGAATTTGATAGTCATACTAGATTATATCCAGAATTCAAAGGTGGCTTAGGAATTGGTTATAGAATATTTCAAGCCCAAACATATGCTCAATTAAATTTATCATATCACCAATTAGGACATGCCATTATTGCTGCCAACCCACAGATTGGTCTCTTTATAAGAAATGAAACAATAGGAACAATTCATAGTTACTTTGAAAGACCAATTACAGAAACAAATTATTTTTATCATGGATATAAAAATAAATTCTCTTTTAAATATTCCAAATTATTATTAGATAACTTTAGTATTAGTATAAATTTCGATAATTATAAATTACCTAATAGTAAACAACATAACGAAATTTCCACAGGTTTGGTATTTACGTATTAATAAAGATACATCTTCAATTTAGTTTAAAACTTTCTCAAAAATACAGTCCCATTCAATATCATCTTTGTTGATTCTAATAACTTTAAAACCACAATTATTAACATAAAACGCGATATTTGCTCTTAAGGATATAGGCGTAAAAGTTTCCCAAATCTTAGTATTAGGATATTGTTTTTCAATTGCTTGCCAAGCTTTTGTTCCTAAACCTTGACCTAATTTTGAAGCATCAATAAAAAAAAGTTCTAATATATTACGATCTACTTTACTAATATCTATAAGCGCGCCACCTATTAACTCATCTTTATTATAAATGGACCAACCTTCCATATAAGGAGCTTTTAACGACGCTTCAAATTCTGCTCCCATACCTTTTTCAGGCATTATGGCATCAGGAACAACTCCTCGTTCTGTTTCAAATGAATCAGTACACATTTTTACTAGTAAAGGTAAAGTTTCACTTGTAATCTTCTTTAAAATTAAATCATTCATATAACTTTTCCAACAGAAAAAAAGTAATAGTTCTTATTTAAATTATGGGAGAGTTTTAAGATTTTGTATAC
>GL995226.1:0-3287 GCA_000222855.1 Succinivibrionaceae bacterium WG-1
GCCCGGTAATGACTTACTCTCACATAGCGAATGCTACACTACCATCAGCACTACTTCGTTTCACTTCTGTGTTCGGAATGGATACAGGTGGGTCCAAAGCGTTATTGTCACCGAGCAATTCGGACTAAAAAATTATCAAGCTTTCTTCTTCTCTCTAGCTCAATCTACAGAACAACGCAAGCGTCCTAAAGCTTCTTGGGTGTTGTATAGTTAAGACTCTCGGATAATTAGTATGTGTCAGCTCAAGACCTATCAAGTCATTACACCCCACACCTATCAACGTCCTAGTCTCGAACGGTCCTTACAAATAAATTTGGCAAGACTTATCTTGGGGCTCGCTTCCCGCTTAGATGCTTTCAGCGGTTATCGATTCCGAACTTAGCTACCGGGCAGTGCCATTGGCATGACAACCCGTACACCAGAGGTTCGTTCACTCCGGTCCTCTCGTACTAGGAGCAATCCCCCTCAATCTTCCTACGCCCACGGCAGATAGGGACCAAACTGTCTCACGACGTTTTGAACCCAGCTCGCGTACCACTTTAAATGGCGAACAGCCATACCCTTGGGACCTGCTACAGCCCCAGGATGTGATGAGCCGACATCGAGGTGCCAAACACCGCCGTCGATATGAACTCTTGGGCGGTATCAGCCTGTTATCCCCAGAGTACCTTTTATCCGTTGAGCGATGGCCCTTCCATACAGAACCACCGGATCACTATGACCTGCTTTCGCATCTGCTCGACTCGTCTGTCTCGCAGTCAAGCTGGCTTGTGCCATTACACTAACCTCACGATGTCCGACCGTGATTAGCCAACCTTCGTGCTCCTCCGTTATCCTTTAGGAGGAGACCGCCCCAGTCAAACTACCCACCAGACACTGTCCCTTCTCAGGTTAGAACATCAAGCATGTCAGAATGGTATTTCAACGACGACTCCACACATACTGGCGTACATGCTTCTTAGTCTCCCATCTATCCTACACAAACAGACTCAATGTTCAGTGTCAAGCTATAGTAAAGGTTCACGGGGTCTTTCCGTCTAGCCGCGGGTACACTGCATCTTCACAGCGATTTCGATTTCACTGAGTCTCGGGTGGAGACAGCGTGGCCATGGTTACACCATTCGTGCAGGTCGGAACTTGCCCGACAAGGAATTTCGCTACCTTAGGACCGTTATAGTTACGGCCGCCGTTTACTGGGGCTTCATTCAAAAGCTTCTCTTGCGATAACTTCATCATTTAACCTTCCAGCACCGGGCAGGTGTCACACACTATACTTCCACTTCCGTGTTCGCAGTGTGCTGTGTTTTTGTTAAACAGTCCCAGCCACCTGGTTTCTGCGACTGTCAAATGCTTTACTATGCGTGATAGCTCACACTCGACAGCGTACCTTCTCCCGAAGTTACGGTACTATTTTGCCTAGTTCCTTCACCCGAGTTCTCTCAAGCGCCTTGGTATTCTCTACCCGACCACCTGTGTCGGTTTGGGGTACGGTTTATATAAACATTAAACTTAGAAGCTTTTCCAGGAAGCAGGGTATCAGCAACTTCAAGACCGTAGTCTCTTCGTCTCAGATCTCATCCTTCACCATGCCTTCTCTTCGTACACGGCGGAACTACATCCTTTCACATAACACCAGCTGTATGCTTGCCTAACCTTCTTCGTCACTCCATCGCAGGTCTATATAAGTATCGGAATATTAACCGATCTACCATCTGTATCGCTTTTCAGCTTAACATTAGGATCCGACTCAATCTGCCCCGATTAACGTTGGACAGAAACCCTTGGTCTTCCGGCGTACGAGTTTTTCACTCGTATTATCGTTACTCACGTCAGCATTCGCACTTCTGATAACTCCAAGGAACCTTCCAATTCCTCTTCATCGCCTTACAGAACGCTCCCCTACCACTCATTCTTTCGAATGAATCCGCAGCTTCGGTGACAGATTTAGCCCCGTTACATCTTCCGCGCAGGCCGACTCGACTAGTGAGCTATTACGCTTTCTTTTAATGATGGCTGCTTCTAAGCCAACATCCTAGCTGTCTATGCCTTCCCACATCGTTTCCCACTTAATCTGTACTTGGGGACCTTAGCTGGCGGTCCGGACTCTTTTCCTCTCGACAACGGACCTTAGCACCCGCTGTCTGTCTCCCAATCTTAACTTATGGGTATTCGGAGTTTGCATCGACTCGGCAACCCGGGATGGGCCCCTTACCGAAACAGTGCTCTACCCCCCATAATCATAATTGAGGCGCTACCTAAATAGCTTTCGGGGAGAACCAGATATCACCTGATTTGATTGGCCTTTCACCCCTAGTCACAGGTCATCCCCTAACTTTGCAACGTTAGTGGGTTCGGACCTCCAGTAAGTGTTACCTTACCTTCATCCTGCCCATGACTAGATCATCAGGTTTCGGGTCTGCTCCTAGCGACTATGACGCTCAGTTAAAACTCGGTTTCCCTACGGCTCCCCTATACGGTTAACCTCGCCACTAAAAGCAACTCGCTGACCCATTATACAAAAGGTACGCAGTCACGATTTCTCGCTCCTACTGCTTGTACGTACACGGTTTCAGATTCTTTTCACTCCCCTCACAGGGGTTCTTTTCGCCTTTCCCTCACGGTACTGGTTCACTATCGGTCAATAAGTAGTATTTAGCCTTGGAGGATGGTCCCCCCATATTCTGACAGGATTTCTCGTGTCCCGCCATACTCATGTATCACCACTGCAACAACACCGCCTACGAGACTATCACTCTTTACTGTTCACCTTCCCAGATGATTCGGCTACCATTACAATGGATTTTGGGCTTCTTCCCGTTCGTTCGCCACTACTTAGGAAATCTCGGTTGATTTCTTTTCCTCGGGGTACTGAGATGTTTCACTTCTCCCGGTTCGCTTCTCCTTAAGGAGATACCACTTGCGTGGTGGGTTTCCCCATTCGGACATCTGTGGGTATAACGCTTCTTACCAACTTACCACAGCTTTTCGCAGGTTAGCACGTCCTTCATCGCCTCTTATTGCCTAGGCATCCACCGTGTACGCTTAATTACTTAACTATACAACCCCAAGAAGCCTCACGACTTCTTAAAGTCTTTGTCGTAATTCTGATGGTTCTCATCAGTTCGTAACATAATTTACGCCAAAAAGTTCCAAGACTCTTGCTTGTTTTTCTATTTCTAGATTGAACTCTTTGATTTCAGCTTGATAAATTTTTAAAGAACTTACGGTCGTAAAAAACCGCAGAATTATTAACTGGTTGCCCAATTACCAATTCTTCGGACTCTTAC
>GL995227.1:0-1344 GCA_000222855.1 Succinivibrionaceae bacterium WG-1
TGATATAGAAGGAGCCGCAGCTGATGTGCCATTCATTATTGAAGTGTAATTGCATGTTTTATCTATATTTTTACGGAAATAATTTTTTATCGATTTATATAAACTCCAATCATAGCTAATATCTTCATCATAATCTTCGTCTCCATCAACAATATCATCACAAGAAAAATGAGACATAGCAGAAATTATAGCCATAGAATCTTTTGGCTCATATTCATCTCCCGATTCACCAGCCAAACCTGTAATCCATAAATTACTACCGGTTGAAGAATATGACGCTTTTGTTCCTAAAGAATTTAAAGCTCCTACATGAATAATACTTTGATGTCTTGCCAATTCATCTGTTTGTTTAAATTGACAGTCTAAAACATCAATACATTTTGCCTCTATATCCTTAGTTAGTACCTTGCCATTGTCATTAAATTCATTTCCTTGAGCATGAATAATAGGAATATTATTTTTATACACATTATTGTATAAAACAAAAACATTTTTAGAAGAAGAAGCAAATAGATCTTGTCCAATACTCGCATTTAATAACCTTGTATTATCACTATCTAAAACGGCTTGTAATGCATCTGCAACATTTAGTCCGTTTACCTCACCGTAAGATTCAACATTTATATTATATATATTACTATTAAAAGCTTCCCCTTTAACCCCTCCATTTTCTGAAGAAGCAGCTAATATTCCAGCAGTTCCATTACCATGAAAAGGCATTATATTGCCATCATTATTTTGAACTATGTAGCTTAAAGTATATTTCTTATTGATTAGATTTTTATTAGTAGTGTTATCTTTCACATCTATTTTTCGTTCTTTTAAATCAGAATGTTCAAAATCTATGAGATAATCCCAAAATGCCACAACAACACCTTTTCCTGTTGGTTTGGTATTATTTTCTTGATCAATTATGGTATTCCAAGCACCTACTAAATTTAAATCTATCCCTTTTTTAGGCGCATTTTCAAAACCAAATGGATTAGTTCCTGCATTGTATAAATGCCATTGATACTTAAATAATTCATCCTTTGAATCAACTTTTAAAGTTTCTTCTTTTTGAGTACCATCGTCGTAATTAAATGTTAACTTTTCAGTTAATGGGAATATTATTTCTCTTGCTTCAAGTTTTGTTTGATCCAAGGTATAAATCCAAGTTTTAGAATCTTCACTTTGAGTTTGGGTACTTTGAACTTCAACTGTGCCATTTTCCGCTTCTATAGATGTTACTTGAGTAGATGTTTGTAAGGTCATGCCATTTCCTACTATAACATCACCTCTATCTACAATTTTATAATTAATACCTTCATAATAATCTTCTGAATGAGACGGAGAAGAAGACGA
>GL995227.1:2116-6010 GCA_000222855.1 Succinivibrionaceae bacterium WG-1
ATGATATGAATCTGGAATACATATTACATTTGGTTCGCATTCAACCCAAATATTGCTACCAATTAAGTAATTTCTAAATCTATTGTTAGTTTTTACAAAAGCTACATAATCTTTAGTTCTTTGACCTGATTTTATAGCAAGACTACCAACTCTTCCTAAAATTTGAGATGAATCTTCACTATTTGTAGAAACTGAACTTTTATTATTAGTGTTATCAGAAGACACTACAAAATCTTCAGTATAAATAGTATGTTTTTCAGTTTGGATAATTTCAGCGTTTGCAATAGTTGCACCCCAAAACCCCATCATTGAAAAACATATAAATTTAGATAATTTGTTCATATAACCTCTTTGTTTGTAATCCAAATTTTTGATAAATATTGTTCTAAATATAATGATAATAACATCTTTCAAATAGAAAAAATAAAAACCAAAAGTCACTTTAAAAAATTTTGGTTTTTATCAAAATACAACCTATTCACTCTAAATCTAAAATAGAATAAATGGATAAATCAGAATAAATTAAAAATTAGTCAACATAACCATGTATGCTAATTTTAAATATTTGGCCAAACTTTCTGTATTAATTTGGCAATTAGAGTATACCTTTAATGTCCACTTTTCATTTGGATTTATCTTTTTTAAATAAAAAACATTGGTTAAAACATTTAATTCCTGAGTAGTATCTTCAGGATCTACTCGAATATTAATCCAATAAGACTTATAAGGCTTTATAACTCTTTCCATGTCATTATAAGTTAAAGAAATTTGAGTTTTAGAATAAGCTTTATATATATTAGTAAGTTCTTCTACTTCTGATGAAGTTAAAGATACTTTCTCATTTTCAGCTTTTTCATATATCTTCTCTATATGTTGCTCATCCCAAGCACATTCTCCATATTTTTCAGAAATAAAAGAAATTCCTTTTATGTCAACACTAACATTTTCAAGTTCAATATTTGTAGTTACTTCTTTATCTGTAGTTTTAAAAGTTTCATCAGACTCTACAAGAGTTGATAAATCACAAGTAGTAACATATCCTGAAGTAATTTCATTCTCTTGTTTTTGTGTACATAATACTTTATTACTACTTACAAAAACTTTTGGTAGTTTCGTTCTCTTTTCACAAAATTCATCATTACTACAAGTTAAAGTTAAATCTAATGCTTTTTTGGCATCTGGAACCCCAAACCCATACCAATTACTAAATTTTAATCCTTGTTCAACTTCTAGCCAACCATGTTCAACTTCTAAAAGTTTATCACCAAAATAAATAGAAGTTGAATCATAACTAAGCGTTGGCCAATCACTATCGTTGTGTGCTGATTTTGCTAAAATATATTTAATTTGTGGTACTGTTAAATTAGTATTAGCCTCTTTCATTAAAGCTACAATACCTGAAATTGAAGGAGCCGCTGCAGATGTTCCATTCATAGAAGATGTATACAGACACGTTTTTTCTATATTACTTCTAAATAAATTATACTTTTGATATTCTTCATTATAATCATAATCTAGTGTTTTTATTTGGGTATAATCTGAACACTTAAAATGAGACAATGTGGATGTAATTGCATAATGGTCCCCATCATACCAATCTAGACCATATTCCCCCCCAAATCCAGCAACCCAAACATTACTTCCGGTTGAAGAGTATGATGACTTTTTACCCAAAGCATTGATTGCACTAACATGAATAACACCTTGATTACGTCCTGTATCATCATTTTGCATAAATTGGCAATCCAAATCTGAGTCACAGTCTAGATCTGTAAAATAATCGCGATCAAAATGTGTTTTAAAAAAATCATAGTCTGGGGCATCTTTATAATCATTACCTTGGGCTTGAATTACAGGAATGTTACTTTTATACAAATTATCAAAAAATAATTTGTTTTTACTTTCTGATTCCGCATAAAAAACAGCACCAAAACTTGCATTTATAACATTAGTATGGTCATTTAATAGTTTGTCATAATTCTCGTTATCTAAGTTATAACTATATATTTGAGCTTCAAAAGCTTCTCCTCTTACACCTCCATTATTTCCTGTTGCTCCTATTATTCCTGCAACTGCGGTACCATGCCTATTTGTATTATTTTTTATCGGTTGATTTATAAGATTTTCAGGATCTTCAATATCATTAAACTTTCTAGCACTTAAATCAGAATGTTCAAAATCAACTTCTGAATCCCAAACTGCCACAACCACACCTTTTCCGGTAGCCTTTTTATGAGTTTTAGGATCAATTTCAGTATTCCAAGCTCCAATAAAATTTAAATCAATACCTTTTTTTAATGGTTTTGTAAAATTTAACTTATTGTCACCAACATTGTATAAATGCCATTGATACTTAAATAATTCATCCTTTGAATCAACTTTTAAAGTTTCTTCTTTTTGAGTACCATCGTCATAATTAAATGTTAACTTTTCTGTTAATGGGAATATTATTTCTCTTGCTTCAAGCTTGGTTTGATCCAAGGTATAAATCCAAGTTTTAGAATCTTCACTTTGAGTTTGGGTACTTTGCGCTTCAACTGTGCCATTTTCCGCTTCTATAGATGTTACTTGAGTAGAGGTTTGTAAGGTCATGCCTTTTCCTACTATAACATCACCTTCATCTATAACTTTATAAGTAACATTTTCATCTGCATTAGAAGAAGAAGAGCTACTACCACCGCAACCAATAAGCATTAGTGATGTAGTAAGAGTTAAACCTATAATTTGTGCAAGTTTTGTTAATTTCATATATTTTTCTTCTCTTATCTTAAACTCTTCTTTATACCGTAATGATAAGAAGGAGCGACAGTAACAACGCTCGGTAGAACTTCTAACTCACGCATATAGTTTTGCCATTCGTGATAATTTTCTACTGTTACTTTATAAAGATCTGTTTTGCCTATTTTTTGAGCATGATAAGAATCTGGAATACATATTACATTTGGTTCGCATTCAACAAGAATGTCACTACCAATTAAATAATTTCTAAATCTATTGTAGTTTTTACAAAAGCCACATAACCTTTTGCTCTTGGACCTGATTTTATAGCAAGACTACCAACTTTACCTAAACTCTGAGATGAATCTTCACTATTTGTAGAAACAGAACTTTCATTATTAGTGTTATCAGAAGACACTACAAAATCTTCGGTATAAATGGTATGTTTTTCAGTTTGGATAATTTCTGCATTTGCAATACTTGTAACCCCAAAACCAATCATTGAAAAACATATAAATTTAGATAATTTTTTCATATTTTTATTAACCTGTTAGTCTCAACTTTAGTTATCATATTTGACAATAATTTTTTATTAAATAATGATAATAATATCTTATAAAAAGTAAAATAAAAAATAAAAGTTTTTTTGGGGATTTTGTCAAAATTTACAAACTCAAATTTTCCACTTAAAAATAATAACAAAACCTTATTCCTTGCAAATTCGTGGTGCTTTAAAACTAATATTGATAAAAAGATAAAGCTTTATATATTTTTCTAAAAAAGAAAAACTTTATAGATAAAGTGATTAAGAACTTTTATTGTTAATATTCTTACTTTTTCAGCAATATCTACTCACATAGGCCTCCATAAAATGGATAATATATAGACAAAACTGCATTTTAATTTTGACTTTTTAAGACATTTCTATTTGTCTATTTTGCTATTTTCTGTCTCTTCAAGTTATTAACCAAAACGCTCAAGTTTCTTAAATCTAAACATTTTTTACTTTCGCTAATAACGTTTATATCTCATCGCAATACATAAAATAAAGTAAAATATAAAGAATTTTATGTATTAGATAGTACAAAAAATTTTAGTTAAAAAAGTATTAAAAAATCCTCCATTGTAGACAATGAAGGATTTTAACAAGATAATTTCGATTTTTAAGTTATTGCA
>GL995227.1:7347-11993 GCA_000222855.1 Succinivibrionaceae bacterium WG-1
GTTACTAAATTACTAATTTATTTAATCAACAATAAAATAATTAACGTAAATTTGTAATCTTTCGTTTTAATACTTTAATTGAATTGTTAAGCAATTCTACGGAATATTTAAAATCATTATTTTGATATTCTCGTCATTTTTTAACAATTTTAAAATCTTTGTTTTAAAACGTGTTTCTTATCTAATTTTTTATTTTCAAGATGTTTTGTTATCTTGTATGAATACATAGTAACACTATAAAAAATAAAAAACAACAAGTTACATAATATTACATTTTTTGACACATGCGTTACATAAACAACAAAATATTATTTTTGCTAATAAAAACAAATATTTACATGGCTATTACATGTGATCAAAGTGTGAATTTTATCTTGCTACGCATCTAGCAATACAGTATCTAGACTTTGTTTTATAATATTTTAAAAATATTTTAGACAAACATTATAAAAAACTAACAAATAAGTTTTTTTATAAATTTATATTTTTCATATATCTTTTATGAAAAAGCATCTCTTTTTACAAACCATTTTTTTTTGAAAAATAAGTCGTTATTTTGTAAATTTTCAATAATTAACAATGTAATAAACAATATTTATTACATTAAAAGAATAACTGTTACATAAAAAATTAGAAATTCTAACTATTTTGAGTTTTATTGAACAACTCGTTATTTACTCAAAACAGTTTTATATTCCTTATTTATGAGAACATGTTCAAAATCTAAAAACTTAAATTTGTATTGAATTACAAGACTTTAATCAAGTGAATAATAAAGCATTAATTGTTAATGCAATGCTAGAACAAACTGGTATGCTTCCTGAAGACATTGATTTTTTAAATCATATACCAACAAAGATAATATTGATGAAACAATTGAAAAATACACTAAAGCGGCTACTAAAGTTTTATCTGTAAATAGTACTGAAAGTTCTACTACTGACAACATATCAGTAGCCAAAGCAATAGCAAAAGCAGGAAATGATGAAAAGAGACATGAACTTATAATTGAAGGTAGAGCTTATGCGTACCCTAATAGCCTTGAATGGATAAAAAACATTTATTTTATTGGGATAACAGAATTTCAAATGAAGAAAATATAAATATCATGAAAAATTATATATCTGCTTTCTCTTCTAGTTATATAGAAGATATCACAAAAGCAGATATTCAAGGACGCGCAGAATTCGATAACAAGATTGTTGATTATCTATATAACTTAAATCCATCTATGAAATCAAATAAAAAGGCAATTGTGGTTTTAGGTTTACCAGCGGCAGGAAAATCAACAGTATTAACCCCTTTAGTAGAAGGATATTCAACAGATTGGTCTGTAGATTTATATCCAGATGAAAAAGGAGATTTTCTACTTATTGACGCAGATGAAGCAAAAAATATTTTGCCAGAATACAATAATGGCCTTTTATCAGATATTATTCATAAGGAAAGTACTAAAATTAGAAATATTTTATTAGAAAGAACTTATACTAATGGAATAAATCTTTGCCTCCCTACCGTAGGTAAAGAGAATAGTGTTGAAGAATTTTATAATAGTAAAATTAAAAAAATTAGCGAAAATGGATATAGCATTACTATTGTTTTTGTAGAAATTCCTAGTGAAACTTCAAAACAACGAAACACAGAACGCATAAAAGTAAACGGACGCTATGTTTCTAATTCATATATTGATTCTATTGGAACAAAAATAGGAGATAATTTCTGTGGCATTATGAATGATGCCAATAGAAAAAAGAAATAGCTAGATTCGTTTGGATTGACAACTCTGTAAAACCTACAATTATGTTAGATGGAGTTCCTACAAACGCAGATGACATCACAAAACTTAATGCTTTATGTTCTGAACAAGGCTATAAATACAGCTTGTAACAAGGAAAACAACCTCATAAAGCCGAAGTATTTTTAATCAACTTTAAACGATAAAAAGGAATTGCCATAAAAATTGACAATTCCTTTTTTAATCTTATATTTAATTAAAAATCAAAAAAATTAGTTCGTTTTTAAACTATTAAGTCAAAAGATTCAAAAGATAAAATATTCAATACTAAAATCGCATTATATTTAAATTTTATAAATTCCTAAAAAATCTAAATAACCTAATACAAAGATAATCAATATTAAAAATGGTAATACAAATTTTAAATAGTACTCAAACCACTTTGGAGCTTTAATACCTAAACCTGTATTTAATTCTTTCTCAAAGTTTTTATATCCCCATCCCCATGAGCAAAATAATACAAAGAATAGTGCCCCTAAAGGTAAGAGATTATTACTAATAATAAAGTCTTCTAAATCTAAAACTCCACTATTAGGTCCAAAAGGATGAAAATCAGACCATAAATTAAATCCTAAAGCACATGGTAATGACAGCAATCCCATGGAAATAAAATTGATGATACAAGATTTCTTTCTAGTCCATTTAAATAGTTCCATAGAGTTTGCAACAATTTCTTCCATTACTGCTACCACTGTTGTAAAAGCTGCAAAACTTAAAAATAGGAAGAAGAAGCCACCAACATATCTACCTGCACTCATATTAGCAAAAACATTCAACATACTTTGAAATAAAAGTGTAGGACCGGCATCAACAGGAACGTTATAACTTATACATGATGGAAAAATTACTAAACCTGCAAGAATTGCCACAAAAGTGTCTAACGAAACAATAACTAATGATTCACTAATTAAACTTCTTTGTTTATTTTGATAACTTGCAAAAATAAGAATAGAACCAATACCAATACCTAAAGTAAATAATGCTTGATTTAAAGCTTGAAAGATAACATTGATAAGCCCTACTTTTTCAATTTTAGAAACATCTGGAGATAAATAATAACTAAAACCTTCTTGAGCGCCATCTAGACTTAAAGAATAACCAGCTAATGCTATTAGTAACACCAATAACGCCATCATCATTGGCTTGGTTACGCGCTCAATACTATTTTTAACCCCACCAATACAAACTATAGCAGATAATAATATCACTCCTAAAGTATAAGAAATCATGGTTACCGGATCTGAAAGTAAGCCACCAAACTTATCTTTTAACGCTTCTGAAATCAAAGCTTTATCATTTAATAATCTAATATTCTCAAAATCAGCTGTTAAAAAACTTCCTAGATAATAAATTAGCCATCCTGTTACAACTGTATAGAACGATAATAAAACATAAGGCCCCATAAACATTGCAAATTTGGCCAAATGCCATTTGGATTTGCCAGGTTCTAACACATCAATTGCTTCAACCACACTCTTACGAGCGGCACGACCTATTGCTAGTTCTGTTAACAAACAAGGCACACCTAATAACAATAAGCAAATTAAAAATATGATTACAAAAATTGCCCCACCATTTTGTCCTGTAATATATGGAAATCTCCATACATTGCCAAGACCTATAGCACAACCCGCAACCACTAATATAAATCCTAAACGACTTGATAAAGTCTCGCGAGAAATATCTTTATTATTAGTAGACATCAAAAAAATCCGTATTTAAATTTAAACTTCAAATCAAAAGTTCTAGAAATTTTTATACTAAGAAATAGCAATTGTAGAAAATAAACCTGCTAATACTCTTTATTTTTAAGTATAAAATTCATTTAACTCGCATATTTTACTTAAATTTTGTTAAGAATTAAATCAAATACCAATTTTAAAAGCGTACAAACTATTAAAAGTAGAAAAATAATCCTAAAAAATGAAAAAGATTCAATTACATTTTTATAGATAAAATTACGTTAAAGTTATATTTTTAGAAACTTTATTTAAGTTCTTATACTCTTAATTTAAAACAATATAATTGATAATAAAATCAAAGATTTGTTAAATTATCAATAAGGAAAATTACAAAGAAGTTGGCTAGTAATTGCTTAAAAAAAATACTTTTTTTGATACTATAATACTCTTAAAAACTCTTTTTAATAAATGACTTTACAAATAAAAACAACATTTGCAATTTCTGATTTAGTTTTTAAACTTAAAGGTATTTCATCTAAGATCATTCGTTCTAGAAACTAGAAAGCCATTACAAAAGCTTTTTTGGGTAATGCTTTATGGAAAACATTCCTACTTTGCTTCATCTCATGTTGGTGCTCCTATATTCTATTATTAAATAAATACATAGAATAATGAAATACACTTAAAATTAGCGCCTTATATCCTCGGACTAAAAATCGGAGGTTTTTCGGCGCTTTTTGATAAAAAGAAGAAAATTTACTAGTATGTTTTTATTGTTGGATAGCAAATTTAATTAACAGATGGTTTGATGCCATAAGAGTATTTAGGCATTACCTTTAAAACCCCAGGGACTTCTTTTAATTCTTCTTGAAGCCTTTCCCACTCATCATAAGAAGTAACAGGAATATTGTATAAATTAGAAACTCCTACTCTAGTTGCTTTGTAATTTGCAACGCAAGCAACATCAGGCTGGCATTTTACTAACAACTCATCAATAATAAGATAATTAGTACCTTGAGAACCTTCAACATAAGCCAAGATTCCATCTGGTTTATTACCTGTAGTGATTTCAAGTTCACCAACTTGACCTATTACTGTAGCATCATTTACAACCACACTATTTGTGTTTACATTAGTTGCGGATTTAGTAGCTATTGTTTTGTTTAGAA
>GL995227.1:12187-17139 GCA_000222855.1 Succinivibrionaceae bacterium WG-1
CTACATTTGCATCTACTGTTTGTGATTTAATTGCAAAACCATCAGTATAAATCTTATCGCCATTACTTGCGGTAATAACTTCTGCTATTGCAATATTAGTTACAAGCAATCCGACACAAGTTACCAATGTTTTTGATATGAATTTTGAAATGTTCATACTTCCTCCAAACTTTTACCGTTTTTTAGTTTAACATCATTAACCAAAACTCTCATAAAAAATGTGTTACTTTCATTTTATTTTGCACGGTGTATTGAAAAAATTTTAAATACTAAAATTTATTTATTACTGTATTTATTACTGTATTTATTAAAGTATTTATAACTTTATTGGTTACTCTATTTTTCTTACTCCAATAACTCACGCTCAACCAAGTAAAAATCATTGCTATTTTTAGGGATAAAAATTTGATATTGCCCTTGCATAAGTTCCCCAATTAATGAAACTCCAATAATAAAAACTTCATCTCGATGAGTTAATTTTTCTTTATAAGCTTGAGAAAATTTAAAGTCGTCAGATTCCCAAAAATCTAGCAAATTTAATACCTTAGTACTTTGGGAGTTTGTAGAAACAGAGCTTCTTAAAAATTCTTGTGCAAATTGAGAGATGATAGTCTCATAAAAACTAGACCATTGCACCCTTTGGGATAACTTTTGAGTATTGTTTTCCACCAAATTATCAAAAAATTGATTAAGTGAAGTTTTAAAAACTCTTCTTACATCATTGGATATTTTAAGCTTATCAATTAAAGATTTTTTTAAATGTGAATTACTAACTTTTTGCTTTTGCTGTAAATCTGAATATAAATTTGCCATAAATAGCTCATCAACTAATAAAGAATCCTTAATACTATTCTCAAATGCGCTTGATAACTTATTGCTATTAGAAAATAGAGTCAATAAATTATTCTTTAAATGTAGTTCTAAAAATGTTGCAAATAACTTGCTACATTCTGTAAGCAATATATTAACTGTTACCCCATTATCTCTATTATAAGTTCTCATAAATAAGGTATATAATTTTCTAAGGTCGACTTTTGATAATGCACTATTAGCAGATTGAGATATAGATGCTTTTAAACCACTGTTAGCATGTTTAAAAGCTTCAATCAAATGACTCATAATAAGAAACAAATAGTAAAACTCTGCTAAACTTAATTTATTTTGTTTTAACAAAGTAAACATTGTTGCTTGAGAGAAAATTTTAATAGTATACGATATGTTGCTATTTAGGCTGTCAGGATTTGCAATAAGCTCATTGAATAATACTTGTAGTTGTTTACTAAATTGTCCATTCAGCTGATTGGCATTTGGTTCTCCATTTTTATTTCTATTATTATCTTCACAATCTTGGCTATCTTGTTTAATTTTTGTATTTTTTTACTATTCCTCTTTTTTGGAACTTCGTTTTTTAAATTAAGTGTTGTTTGCAACTTACTTAGTAAAATTCTAAGTTTAAAAAATACTTCAAGGTATAACTTTAATTTATTGGAACTTATGATATTTTGAGGAATTTCCTCTAAGAATGTTTCAGCAAGTATTACTCTAAAAACATGTAAAAAATAACTCGCAGGCAAATCTTTAAAATTTACTTTCCACCCAATCATTTGGTGAGAAGAATCTATTTGAGAACTTTTAGTTTGAGAATTAGCACTTTGAAAACTATCATTTTTGGAATTTTTATCATTCAAAGCAGATTCCACCAAAACTTTGTCCCAACAATCTCGCAGTGTTTTTAAGTTTTTGGGTGGTAATTTCATTGACTCATGAATTTTAATTAACTTTTGAAAAAATAAAGTTTCCTTATTTTTAGGAATAAAAACTTGCTCCATATTAAAATTAGCAAATCCAAGATCCAAAAGCACTGTTGATACTATATTATGCATAATATGATAATAGTGCACATTATCTAAACTATGTTTGCTATTCTTATCAAGCCTACGTTTACGTATTTTTTCTAAATTGCTTATTCGCATTTCTTGCACCATTTGAAGGTGTAATCTATACAATCTATTTTGTTTCTTTTCTGTAGGTTCTATCCCTTTTTCAAATAAATAAAATTCTTTAAAAATCTTTAAGGCTCCTTCCTCTCCTAAACCACTCTTTATTAAACTTAATAATAAATTACGACAGATTCCTGAGGTTTTACTATTAATCATTTCATGTTCTAAGTTTGATGCAATAAAATTTTTAAATTTAAGATTTAACTGAGATTTGGGAAAAAATAAAGTTGGTGTGGCAGTAAATTGGGCAGAAGAATATGATGAGGAAAATAATGAAGCAGATAATAATGAAGGAGGTAATAAAAAAGGTGAAGGTGAATTGCTTTCCATCTCATTAAAAAGTATTTTTAAATTTATACTTTGCTTACTAAGCACATTAGAAAGATGATGCAATATATTAAATTTTTGTTGTTGCCAATAATTCCAATTACCTTTTAATGTTCTTAAAACTTTAGCTATATGATTTGCGGCAGGAATAGACTTACCTATTTTGAAAGTGGCAACAGAATCTAAAGAAGATAGTGAATTCTCAATATCACTTGAGAAAATTATTTCTTGCTCCTTAAAGTTTGCTTGAACCACAAAGTTTAATTTAACACCTTGATTATCTTTTTGAAAAACTTTAGGAATAACAATATCAAATTCATAACCTTTACCTAAAGTAATTATTGAATGATCTTGCGCTAATGACAATTTAACAAAATCAATAAAGATGTTTTTTATAAAGTCTAAAGCAAATTTAGGGGATAAAGCTAATCTATAAATTGGTAAATTACTTTCGAGTAAAAACAAGATAAATTTAAAATAGAGCCCTCGTTGTTGCATCTTTTTATAGTTAATATCAGGACAAAATCTTGAAGGTGAAGTGAGTGACTGTGAAACAGGAGAAATATTGTTATGAATTTCTTCATAACTAATTATCATTTGCGAGATTGGGGTATTTTTTATTATAGTTAACAAATAATGAAGATTTAGTTTGAAATTACAATCTCCAGGGATTTCTTGCCAATCAAGATTTTTTAAAACCAAAGCATTAAAGTCAAGTTCATTTAAATTAGTACATCTTTGAGTGATAACATACTTACCTAATGAAAAAACGTATTCTCTTTTTGAGGCAATAATCAATAAAGCAGTAGTTAATTGTTCTTTTAAGGATGAAGTATAAGTTTTAAAAGGATATTTATAAACATCTAAAAGTGATTTTTTACTATATCCTTTAGAACGCTTTAAAGTTGCCTCCTCATTTTGAAAATTATTAGCGAATTGGGTATTAGCTTGCCTATTACCTTGTAAATTACTTTGAATATCAAAATTAGTTTTATTATTCCTGCAATCTTGAGCGTTGGTATTTTCAATTGTTTGTGGCATATCAACTAAAAAATTAGTATAAGTTAAATTTTTAGAAATTGCCTCTTGATGAAACTTAGGAATCTGCCATGGATAGTGATAAATCAAATATGTTCCTAAAGTTGTTGATTTTTTTTCTACATAATTTTTACAGCTGGCGGCATTAAAGCCTAATGGAAATTGAATTGATAAAGCTTGAGATGATGGAATAGATAACCCAATAGAGGATACCGTAGAATCAATCAAAGCAACATTCATGTTAGGTAAACTTTTGGTAAATTCTAACACCTTATAAAAGTTGGCAATGAATTTAAAAATGGTGGGAAAACTATAATTAAGATGATGATTTTGTAACTTTTCTAATGAGATAAAGTTTTCACGATCAGCAGGCCTTACTTCATTAACCGCGGCAATTAGTTGTAATAAAATATGAAAAGTTCCAATGTCACTTACAATATAAGCATTATATATAAATGAATCTTCATTTTTAACTTTATTAACAATGTTTTCAAAAGTTCTTGTTGAAATACATTTTTTCTCAAAAATACAATTTGCAAGAATATCTAGTTCTTCTATGAATGACGCAAAGGTATTAGCTATTTCCTGCGTAGATATTGTAGTTGGAGCTTGCTTTGAAATTTTGGGTGACATTGGTGCTTTAGTATTAGCATTTACATCAGTATTAGCATCCACATTAGCATTAGCATTAGCTTTAGCAAGTATAGCTTCTAAATCCAATAATTTTGCGTAGTCTTTGATAGCCACTTCTAAGCTCGAATACATTGAAAATAAATAAGCCCAAAACTTCTTCTCAATTCTAAAGTTACCAATTCTAGTTATAAAACTAGTAACTCTGTTAAGAAATTCTTGAGATTTGGCAATGTTATTATCGTTAATTGATAACAAGTCTTGCAAATTATCCATTGATGCAAACATCAAATTTACTTCAGTAAGATTAGCAATAAATGGTAATACTTTTTGATATTCATTTTTGAGAAACGATATTTTAGGAGTGGTTACTGCTATTGCCAAATTATTCGCATCATCTTCTAAATTTAAAGAACTATTAAAATTAGAATTAGCATTGGTATTAGCATCGGTATCGGTATCGGTATTGGTATTGGTATTGGTATTGGTATTGGTATCAGTATTATTAGAATTTAAGAAAAAACTATTATTCTTATCGTCAAAAGTATGCATTTAGGATTCTCAACTTTTTCAGAATAAATAAGACTTCTTAAAGTTGGTATGGACTTTGACTTTGAATTTTTTATTTTTATTTTGTTGATTTTTATCTTAATTTAATTTATCTTTAATTCTAATAAAATAGCTTATATATACTTGCTAAATGTATTATTTAGTTAATAAAATATGTTAATAAATTTTACTAACACATTTAAAAATACACTGCTTGTTATTTAAGCATTCGATATCACCAAATTGTTCAAACAAAAAACAACAAAAATAAAAAAAACAATTTTTAAATAATTTAGAAAAAGTAACAATTTTAGTTTTAACAACAAGGACTAATGAATAAATTTGGAGATAAATACGAAATGAAAAGTTCTATATCATCAAGTTTTTACCAAATGCTACCGCATAACG
>GL995227.1:17417-20347 GCA_000222855.1 Succinivibrionaceae bacterium WG-1
CGGTAAACATATTAGCTCTAACAGAGCAAGTAAAAGCTCAATTCATAACAGAAGAACTTAGTCTTACATTAAGTGATTCATTATTAGATAACTATAACTTTTTAGTTTATAGTGCCTTTAATGACATCATTATAAAAAAGAACCAATCATTAAGTTTAAAAAGACTAGGTGTGCAATATGACTTAAATCCTGCTCTTATTTTTAATGATAATTGCTTGTCAGCTTTTGAGAAAAAGCTCACCCGTTACCAATATGAAAATATTAGCAATTTAACGACTTCTTGCTTATTTGAGTATTCCAATATTGCTTTTTTAGAGGTCGCAAAAAGTAAATACCACGCTTTAAAAGAGCAGTATCAGCCTACTCCCGATCCTACATCAAATCAGAAGCTAACAAATTCTTACGAACTAGAAAAACTAAAAAGGACTACGCCTTATTAGAAATATTAGATACTCAACCTAATCTAATTTATGCTATCGCATCATTACCTATTCCTGCATGCTGTCTACTCGAAATCAATGATTTAAGTTTATTTTTAAACTCAAAAACCATCACAAGCGTTTTTAGAAAAATTATTACTAGTTCTAAGCTTGCGCCAATGATCCAACTTAAGGAATCTTATTTAAAGCCTTTATTAAAATCATCAACCTCAAAGCAACTACAATGCGCCCTATTAAAAACTCTAAATAATTTAGGACTAAGAATAGCTATTGCGGCAGATGCTATTTTTACATTTCAAAGTAATATCGAAAAAAGAAATAAAATTTCTAATTACGCTTACTTCAAAGATTTAAAAGCTCAAAGTCATTTACAATT
The DNA here is from genome assembly GCA_000222855.1 of Succinivibrionaceae bacterium WG-1. Taxonomy (GTDB): domain Bacteria; phylum Pseudomonadota; class Gammaproteobacteria; order Enterobacterales; family Succinivibrionaceae; genus WG-1. The sequence continues at coordinate 18,234 of GL995227.1, forward strand.
AATTCATAATTGCACTATCTATAATTACAAACAGTATGCTTATCAAAGCACGTCTAAACTTAATAAACTTGATGGCAAACAAATAAAAACCAGTTACTTATTTTTAGACATTTATAAAAGCATCTTGCAAGAACAATCCATCAATGATGCAAGCTATGATGTACTGTCATTAGTTGAATCCTTAATTATTTATCGCCAATTTACCAAAGCCAAAGCCTTATTCAAATTCTTTAATAGTGATAAATATTTAAAACATCTTTCAACGAAAGAAACTATTGATAATGCTTCTAATGAGGTATTTAAAAACCTAAGTGATGAAGTTTTGATGTCAAATCTTGCTAATGTATATCATGAAGAATTTTCTAAATACTTAGAAAGCTTGGGTTATTGCACTTACATTGTATTATTTGCAACCTATCATAAAGAAAAGTTTGTATGCGAAAATAAATTTCAAAATGCAATTGGACTTTATGATTACAATTTCTACGACAATGAAGTTGCTATTGAAGCAGTAGCTAATCCATTGGGTTTTGCCAAAATCAACATTCCCAAATTAAGAAGACTATTTCCAACACTTACCAAAATTTGGCATTAAATAATACTCTTTGAGTAACACTTGTAGATAATGCCTATAAATAATACTTTTTAAATACTTTAGTAATTTTCAAAAAGAGAGTGACAAAAATAAACCTTCAATATAAGTACTAAAAATAATAAGACCTGAAACAATAATACCTATACTGTTTCTTTGAATTAAGTAGGTTCCCTCCTTATTTCAAAGAAAAAAAAATAAAATTAAGTAATATCTAAAGCTATAAATTTATAGCTTTAGGTTTTACATAAATTTTATTAGACAATCTCAATTTTTAATAATACCCACAAAAACTAAAGATATTTATCTTAAAGAAAAAGTTCACTAAAAATAAATAAGACCAACGAAACTTTTTACTTAATTAAATTATTATTTGGGTATGGTTCTCAAAAAGAAATGAGACTTTTTAGTCTCCTTAGTATTTTGAGATTTTATGTAGTCGTTTAATTTAGTTTTGTTGCAATTTGGTAGCAATATTTTAATTTTTTCTTCATTTAATCATACGATAAATCTTTATATCAGCTATAAAGCTCCCTAATAGTAAGAACAGCAACAGTAATAACAAAATAGCCCATAACTAAATTATGACAATTGCTATTAAAGTTTGCATTACAATTAGTTCTACAGCTAGTATTGCACTTACCGCCTTATCTTATAAGGAAATAGCTAGTAAAGCATTACTACAAAAATTTATTTATGATTTCTTGTTTTAAATTATCCTTATTTAAATAAACTTTGAGGCACAAAAATCAATAAAATCTTAACTATTAAAGTTATTGCTGTTAATTTGAAATTTTTGCTTTCATTTTAAATTAACAACGTAAATTTTTTGATTACTTGTGACTAACAAAAATTTAAAATTATTATTAAGTCATCATCACAACTCCTCCTTTATTTTTTTTCTAAATTTGAAATACAATATTAAATATTAGTTTAAGCAATTACTGTTCAAGCAAGTTGTAATAAAAATAAAATAAGTCCAAACTTACTTTTTAATAATGCTTAAACTTTTATAAAATTCGTATTGTTGGTAAACCTTTTTACGTAATAGTAATAGTCAAGATAAAGCATTTGGGTGCCATATTTTTTAACAATATATTGACATCCAAGTATTGATAATATTAGGCCCCAACTCTTACTGCGCCATTTGACGTAATAGTTCTAAATCACTTGCAGATAAAGAACTAATAGTAGCAGAAAGCACACTTTCAATAACAGTTGGAGTATTGTATAAACCAATGCCTCCCCCAATACCTACTGCAAAAGCACTAATACTTTGACGCGCCACTCCAGCCACAATACCAACTAAAATCATACTGCCACAAACTACACGACCCAAAGTACCTTGAATCCATTCTTTTAGGGTATCCCATACATCGGCAAATTCATCACCACCAGTACCTGCTGTTGCAGTATTTAAAAATGATAAAAATATCCCCAAACTCAAAACCTTGATAAGCATATTTTTAGAAAAGTGGGCATCAAAAAGTTCACCATAAAGCTCATCATATTTAACGCATTA
>GL995227.1:20677-22407 GCA_000222855.1 Succinivibrionaceae bacterium WG-1
ATTAGTTGAAGTTTTTAAGCTTGATTTTGAGGTTGGTTGTACACTTGTTCTAGTAGTAGCAGTAGATAACGCACTTTTGGCAAAAGCTAATTTTCCCAATAAAACCAATAATAGTTCTTTAAAAGCTTGAAGTTTTAAAAGCTTAAAATCCTTAAAATAGTTAGTATTAGAGTGATTTGTTTTTTTCACGATATTGTCTTCCTTGTTGAATTTTCTTATTGTTTTAAAAGTTATTGTTAAAATTTTTTAGTGTAAATTAGCTATCAAATTTAAGGCTCTAAGTGTGGTATCACATGTGGTTCATCTGTAACATCTTGTCGACTTATCTGACTATTACGATTACTACTTTGATACCAAAGTGGTGCTTCAACTCTTGAAGTTGTAGTGGCATTACTTTGCTTAGTTAAACCAGTAGCTCCTACTACAACTTTATCTTTCATTGTTCTTGAAAAACTACTTTTGCCTAATTCTGATAAAAATACTTGTTCTCCATGATATGTGTCATTCATATCGATATATGGGTTGATAACTGTTACTACAATATTAGGCTTCTCATATAAATCTCGATAATCATAAGTTTGAGACAGAGATTGGGAAACATTATTAGGAAGCATCACTTGAGTAGTAACCAATGGATTATTTGCTATTATACTCCTTGCGTGATCATCAAAATCAGCAACATTTGATGCATGTGATTGATTAGAGTTTGCAACCTTATTTGACAAAGTTTTTTTAGCTTCAATCTCACTAAATTTTTGAGAATCATTACTCTCAACCGTACTATCAACCACCATATCAACTACACTATCATCTAGTTCGATATTGGAAAAATTTTGTGTTGCTAAATTATGGCGTTCCATATAAACATCTCTAGTACTTTTACATTGCACGCCTTTAGGGAGTCCAGAGCAACCATATTCTTCTTCTCCAATACCTAAATTGATGCAACCACTTAGATTAAATAAAACTACACTGGTAGTAATAATCTTTATTAAATAATTCATATATGGATATCTTAAAGATGTTTGTTTTAAACATTGGAACTTAAAATATTGATGTTTTAAAGCTTGGCATTTTAATTGTTGATATTTTAAATATCGGTATTTTAAATGTTGGCATTTTTATTTTTAGTGTAAAAAAATAAAACATCTTATGCATAACTTCTCTAATAAAAAAGTCAAAGTAAATCCTTTAATTACAAGCATTACTTTGTTAAACCGGCGCATATGATAATAAAATTTTTTTGTTTTATGGTCGATTCTTCATAGAAAATCGTAGTTAAAGCCAAATTAGAATAATTCGAAGTGAAAAAAGCCAAAAATTTGGGGTGATTTTCCCAAATTAAGTTATCGTTTAAAGAAATTTATCTCGTTACAATCAAAATTAAAAAACACTTCAAACACTCAAAGATTCCCTAAAACAACATTTTCACTTTGGCGTTTTACAACATTTCTATTTTTGGCGGGTTAACTAAAACTAAAACTAAAACTAAAACTAAAACTAAAACTAAAACTAAAACTAAAAACTAAAAAATTAAAATTGTTAAATAGCAATTATTTTTATTAGCCTGCTAATATGGGCAAACAATAAAATAATTTAATGTGCTACAATAATATTAAATTTAAAATATTTTTGTTTGAGTTGTTTTACACTTACTATGAGGGATAAAAATTTATGACTGATAATGCAATTTTAGATAAAGTAAAAACCTGTGGTAGAAAGAAATGGGT
>GL995227.1:23764-32396 GCA_000222855.1 Succinivibrionaceae bacterium WG-1
ATAATAACAATGGAAAGCATTCAAGATGAATGCTTTCTTTGTTTTTAGTTTTGAAATATCTCCATTGTTAAGACAGATTATAGAATGTAAAAAAAATCACCAACGAATGTTCTCATTAAAAGATTAAAAAAATTTGTTCATCTAAAAATTAAAATTTCACATTATCTAAATAAGATGGGAAATAGATTTCATTACTAAATCGATATCCTTAGATTCAAGTTCCCTTATTATATGTAAATAAGTTTTTTGAGTTGTTGTCATACTAGCATGCCCTAATCTTCTAGCAACACTTGCTATTGATACTCCTGCAAACAAAAGTATTGAAGCATGAGTATGCCTTAGACCATGAATAGATATAATAGGAATTTTGGCAGCCTTGCAATGTCTTGCTAAGATATTGTTAATTGTAGAATTAAAAACTCTTTTACCATCTTTTACAAATATAGGTTGTTCTTGAACCATATCTTTGGTTAATTCTGAAAATTGAATAACAGTTTGCCAATCAATTTGGATTTTACGAACAGAAGAATTATTCTTGGTAGGCTGAAAATCCCCTATCTTAGATTTATAGTTCCAGCTCCTTGAAATTGATAAAGTCTGATGTGAAAAATCAAAAGATTTTGGAGTAATGGCTAAAGCTTCTGCAAATCTTATTCCTGTTTTTGCAACAAGTAAAATTAACCAATCAAAAGAAATTTGGGGTTCTAAAGTTAAATCTTGCAAGAGAGCATGCAATTCAAATTGATTTAGAAATTTGATTTTCTTATCCCGTGGAGCTTTACCTTTTATGATTGCCTTACGAGTTGGATCTTTTGTAATCAATCCTTCATCAACCGCATCCATAATAGCGCCTTTTAATTGATGATGAAAATCCATAGTAGATTGTTTTTCATGCTCGTTGGCATAATCATTCAATAATTGCTGGTAAGAAATTCTATCTAGCTCATTAATTTTTAAATTTGGAATTAGCTTTTTAAGCCATTTTTGAGTCATACGATACTTTTGCATAGTAACTTCACGGATTGCACCTTCTTTATAGACGGTAATCCATTTTTGATAATACTCATGAAAGAGCATGTTATTGTAATTGTCGTTAATAGACATGTTTTTCCTCATTTTAAAAGTAATGAGAGACTTTCGTTGGTGAAGAGTGATGAGAATATCAAGTCTTCTAAAATAATCCGAAATTTGTCTTTGCTCATCCAATTTAGGAAAGATTACTTCACCTTTTAGTGCGTTCTCAGCAGACACTTTCATGTCATTTTTAGCACCTTTATTTACCAAAGGATGCATGTATGAATTCATTCTTGCATCTTGTTCAAAATATACCTGAACAAATTCAGAATCAGTAATATCATTTGGATGATAAACAGCATATAAGGTTGATACAATGCCCGTTTTCCCTTTATTTGTCTTGATAATTCCATACGGATTTGCTTTCAGAGGAGACTTAGTATAAACAACGTCATTAGTCTCTACCACACCATAGTTTGCAACGGATGCACCTGCAAAAGAACGGCCCTGAAAATCAATCTGATTTACTATTCCGTAATCGCCTGATACAGAAAGAACATCATCTTTACCGTACTTCTCATCTCTGTTTTTTTGTCCTGATACCGATAGGTAATCTGATAACTTACGTTGTTCCCAAGTGTTATTAAATTTTCAAATTATCCATATTTAAAAATAAAAAAAACATAATATCTAGAATATTATGGTTTCCAAAATAAGAGAGAAATGATTTAATTATGGATTAGAAAAACAACGATAATTTTCTAAGTAAAGTCTTCCAATGAAACTCCAAAAAATGACCACGCTAGAGTGTATTGATTTACTCCATATGGTCATTTTTGTTATCATGGATGAAATTATTAGAGTTCAGTCTTCTGATTCCATTTGAGCAGGTTCAATTGGTGTGTTGTTAGTAAATGGACAAGTTTCATCTGCGAATGAAGCTGAGCCACCAATGCCGAAATACTTATCAAAGAATGTCTTTAGTTTGCTAATAACACTTTGCTTTTTCTCATCGCGTTTACCGCCTCCAAAACGAGACATAGGCGGCATTAGCTTATCAATATCTGTTCCTGCAATCTTGATTTCTCCATCACGGAATGCGTTATCCAAGAACTTTCTTGTTTCATCAGGTCTCAATCTCTCTTCTTTTATAATATTTACCAAGTCCTCTTCACGCTTAACTACAACATAATCATGCCATTCTGTCACGATATCATCTAATTCATTTATTCCTGCAATAAATGTTTCAATAAGTGCTTTCTTGCTACGAAGTTCTGGACTAGCATCAACAGCCTTATTGATTGTAATAAGGACTTCTTTATCCTCACAGTGCGTATCATGATACTTCTTCACAAGCATAAGGATATAGTCTATGTTGATTTCTATCTGCTTGATAAGTTCTACTTCAAACACAATATCATCAGTAATATCAGTGCTTTCCCCATGTTCACGTCTGCGTTTCCATTCATCACGAAGATCTTGATATCTTCCAAGATAATCCTGCAAGTCACGCTCTGAAATAAGTTCTTTGCCTACGAATTCATCGAAAGATGATAACAGGTTACGCATACGAAGAATTGCACCAAAAAGAGAAATGAAGGCTTTCTGATTCTGTTCTCCTATAATTTGTGGCTCCGACAAAGGGAACTTCGCATTAAGTTCCTCCATCAAGTCAACATATCCAGGCATCTGTTTCCCGTCTACAGATTCGTAGCCATAATAGTAATCTTTAAAACTTTTAAGAATAACGATGCCTCCGGCATTCTTATCTCCAAATAAAGAGATGGCAGAATCCACACGCTTTTGCAGATTTCTAAAGCATACGATATTTCCGAAAGTCTTGATGGAATTTAAGATTCTGTTGGTTCTTGAAAATGCCTGAATCAATCCATGCATCCTGAGATTCTTATCTACCCATAAGGTATTCAGTGTCGTAGCATCAAAACCAGTAAGGAACATATTTACAACAATAAGAAGGTCAATCTCCTTATTCTTCATTCGAAGAGAGACATCCTTATAATAGTTTGGGAACTTTTCTCTTGATGTATCATAATTCGTATGGAATGTATCGTTATAATCCTTGATAGCTTCTTCTAGGAAATCACGAGAAGGCTTATCGAGTGCAGATGTGTCTTCTGAGTTCTCCTCATCAAGTATGCCGTCAGACTCTTCTTCGTTTGCTCCGTAGCTAAAAATGGTAGCAATACGAAGCTGCTTGGTAGGATCCTTATTTATCTGCTTTTTAAATTCTTCATAATAAAGTTTTGCCATCGGAACAGAAGCCACCGCAAAGATGGAATTAAATCCACTTATTCGCTGTTTCTTCTTGATTTCTTCTACAATCCCACGTTCAGCAGAAGCCACCGCTTCTACATTCGTAAGGGTGTTATAAACATAGGTCTTATCACCACGATAGGTCTTCCGATCAAAATGGTCTAAGATATACTTTGTTACAAGACTGATTCTCTGTGGAGCCATCATAGCCTTTTCTCGATTAATATCCCATACCATCTCATCATCGATGTCTTTATCCACATCCATTGTTTTGATGTAATCAACACGGAATGGAAGTACATTCTTGTCGTTAATTGCATCAACCATAGTATATGTATGGAGTTTATCGCCAAAGGTTTGTGCTGTAGTTAAAAGCACTGTTTTCTGTTCATTGTTAGCATTCTCTGATAAGAGATCTAGATTCTTTGCTCGGACTTGCTTCTTTACTCGGACTGCATTCTCTGAGAAGATCGGTGTTCCTGTAAATCCGAAAAGATGGTATTTTTTGAAATTCTTAACTATAGCAGTGTGCATATCACCGAACTGACTTCTGTGGCATTCGTCAAATATAATAACCACATGCTTTCCGTATACATCGTGTCCCGGATGCTTCCTAATGAAGGTAGCTAGCTTTTGGATTGTAGTAATAATAATTCTAGACTTGGAATCTTCCAACTGTTTTTTGAGGATAGTAGTCGAGGTATTGCTGTTGGCAGCACCCTTTTCAAACCTGTCATACTCTTTCATTGTTTGATAATCAAGATCCTTACGGTCTACGACAAAGAGAACCTTATCAATAAAAGGCAAATAAGAAGCTTGTCTTGCTGTCTTAAAGGAAGTCAAAGTCTTACCAGAACCTGTGGTATGCCAGATAAATCCACCACCTTCGATAGAACCATATTTTTTATAACTATTTGCAATCTCAATTCGATTAATAATACGCTCTGTGGCAGTAATCTGATATGGACGCATTACCATCAGCATTTTCTCCGAAGTAAAGATACAGTACTTCGTAAGAATATTGAGGATGGAATGCTTAGCAAAGAAAGTCTTTGTAAAATCAATTAAGTCGGGAATAACTCTGTTATTGGAATCAGCCCAAAAAGATGTAAACTCAAAACTATTGCTTGTTTTACCTCTCTTGCCTTTGGAAGCATTTACCTCCCTAATGGCATTGGAACGTGTACTGTTGGAATAGTACTTAGTATTTGTTCCGTTGGAAATAACGAATATCTGCACATACTCATAGAGCCCACATCCCGCCCAAAAGCTATCACGCTGATATCTGTTTATCTGATTGAACGCTTCTCGGATAGCAACTCCTCTGCGTTTTAACTCGATATGTATGAGTGGTAGACCATTGACAAGAACAGTAACATCATAGCGATTGTCATAGTTTGCCCCCTCTTTCTTTCCAATCACATACTGATTAATGACCTGCAAACTATTGTTATGAATATTCTGCTTATCGATCAATGTGATATTCTTGGATGAACCATCATCACGCTTTAAGACCTGCACATTATCCTCTTGGATTTTGCGAGTCTTTTCTACGATATATTCATTAGGATTTGCTAAAACAGAATAGAAGAACTGATGCCATTCAGTATCTGTGAATTTATATTTATTCAATTCCTCTAAATTGGTTCTAAGATTTACAATCAAATCATTTTCGGAATGGATAGAAAGATATTCGTAGCCTTGTTCACAAAGCATACAGATAAACTCTTCCTCAAGAGCTGCCTCACTTTGATATTGCTCAGCACGAACCTTTACTGGTTCATATTCTGTTACAACAGTATTCTCATTTGTCTCAGCTAATATATTAAAAAATGGCATGCACCTCACCTCCGATTTTAGTTTCTTGGGAACATCTTTTGTAGCATTGTTTTCTTCAATTTTTCTAGCTGTTCTCCCTCACGTTGGTGAAGAGAGATAAGGTTGTCTATTTTCTCCAAATATGCTCCAATTCTTTGTTGTTCTTCAGTACTTGGAACAAGGAAGCTTTCACGCAAAAAATCTTTATCAACAAGGTCTGTCATCATAGTTGAAGCCTTTGTGCTTCTTGTAAGAATTTTTCCCATTAGTTGTTCATTGTTAATTGCGTATTTCCAAAATTGCAAATCATATTGCATTTTTGGTCTAAAAACTTTAAAAACATGCGATACAATACCGTTCCCGATAGTATTTTCAACAAAACGACCATGTGCAAAATTTTTACTTTTATTTCCTTCGAATGCAATATCTCCAAGTTTAAACACATTATATGTTTTTAGATAATCTTCATCAGACCTTGAATCATCTTCTCTAAAATACATTTGGGCAACAGAAATGATTTTATCAGTACCATAGGTCAAATCATTTTTCTCACAAACTTTCTCGTATAGTTCTCCAAACTTACGTTGTTCCCAAGCATCCGTAAATCCAGGAAAGCGAACTTCTGGAACTAATGCACCATTTCGTGGGAACATTTTTTGAAGCATAGTTTTTTTTAAATCTTGATATTTGTCATACTCACGTTGGTGAAGGGAGATAAGGTTATCAAGGTTGGAGAAGTATGAGCCAATTCTATGAAATTCATCATTTTGTTTCGGAACTTTTATTTCAATATCAGATAAATCTGAAGAATTTATAGCAGGATAACTTGAACCTGTACATTTTTCTAAAACCTTATTAACAAAGTTATCAGTTTGCAAAATTGATAAAATAAAATAACCATCAAATTTTGATCTAATTTGTGCATAACCTGTTGAGAATACATAAGTATCATCTGACTTTTTGAAATAATAGTTATTTCTCTGATATGGTCTAACAGTTTGATAAAAAACATCACCTTTTTTAGCTAATCTTTGAGCTCTTAATGGTGCCGATGATTTTTCTACTCTTTTGTGTGAAATCATTTCTGTTCCAATAACAGATTCAAGATCAACATATTCAAAAACATCAGGTATAACCGATTTAGGATTAATTTCGGCTATATCTGATAACTTACGCTGTTCCCAAGCATCCGTAAATCCAGGAAATCTGACCTCTGGAACATTCTTTACTTTTTCCATATCAAATCTCCTCTAATCCTAATTCCTTCATCATTTGGTTCACTGCATCTAGTGCATTTTTCTTTTCGCTCTGAACAGAATGAAGAGCTCTTAAAACCTCGTTATAATCAAGTTCTTCCTCTGCTTCTGTTGTATCCACATAACGAGGAATATTTAAATTAAAATCATTATCCTTAACTTCATCGTAAGTCACCTTACGAGAGTATTTTGCTACATCAGCTCTTGTTGCATAGGTCTCTACAATCTTATCTAAGTGCTCAGGCTCAAGGACATTCTGATTCTTATTTTCTTGAATTCCTTACTAGCATCTATAAATTCTATAGTAGAATCCATCTTATTCTTTTTAAGCACAAGAATACATGTTGGAATACCTGTACCAAAGAAAAGGTTGGATGGAAGTCCAATGATTCCGTCTATATAGTTGTTTTCAACAAGATACTTTCTGATTTTGCCTTCTGCTCCGCCTCTGAAGAGAACACCATGTGCACATACAATTGCAGCTGTTCCATTATTTGCAAGCCAAGAAAGAGCATGCATAATAAATGCATAGTCTGCCTTACCCTTTGGGGCAAGAACCCCTGCAGGTGTAAAACGTGGGTCATTGATAAGAGTTGCATCATCTGTACTTGCCCACTTAATAGAATAAGGTGGATTTGAAACGATGAGTTCAAAAGGCTCATCGTCCCAATGTTGCGGTGATACAAGGGTGTCTTCGCAAGCAATGTCAAACTTGTCAAAACCTACATCATGCAGGAACATATTGATACGGCAAAGATTATAAGTAGTGATATTGATTTCTTGTCCGTAGAAACCGTTACGAACGCTATTTTTGCCAAGAATCTTAATGGACTTTAAGAGGAGTGAACCACTGCCACACGCAGGATCATACACTTTATTTATCTCTGTTTTTCCAAGTGTTCCGATTCTTGTAAGAAGCTCGGACACTGAAGAAGGTGTGAAGAATTCTCCACCTGACTTTCCTGCATTGGATGCATACATAGACATGAGATACTCATAGGCGTCACCAAATGCATCGTTATTATGGTCACGGATATCACCAAGATTCATCTCTGCGACACCATTAATAAGTTTAACTAATCTGTCGTTTCTAAGTGCAACCGTAGAACCAAGCTTATTACTGTTTACATCAAAATCAGCAAATAGGCCTGCAAAGTCACTTTCTGCCTCACTTCCTTGAGATGATTCTTCAATATGTTTGAATATCATCTCTAGTTTCTCATTCAGATGAGCTTTAGCCCATTCCATATCTGAATTGCATCTATTTTTTAGGTTTGCAAAGAGTTCACTTGGAAAGATGAAGAAGCCCTTTTCTTGAACCAGTCCATTTTTGGCTTCTTCCGCCTCTTCGTCACTCATTTTGGAAAAGTCAAAATCAGCGTTACCAGCTTCATGCTCTCCATCATTGATATAATTTGTTAAATTCTCAGAGATATAGCGATAGAACATCGTACCAAGGACATAATTCTTAAAGTCCCATCCGTCAACAGCTCCGCGCAAATCATCTGCGATAGCCCATATGGCGCGATGAAGTTCATCACGTTCCAGTTCTTTCTTTGTGTCAACCATTACTGTCTTCTCCAACTTTATAGCTCAAGCCATACGCCATTAATATCTGCATATGGACTATCATTCTCCGTACAAAAGTCATTAATATTCTTTATCAAATGATGGCTAATTATAATAATTTTAAACTAAAGAATTTTTCTATTTTATAAATTCATCAGCAAATTTTTCCACAGTTTTATAATTTTCATCTATAGATATTGTTTCATTATTATAATTAGCCAACCATGTCCAATTATAAGAAACGTGAATAACTTTATTAAAATCAATGATACAAAATTTAATTAGTTCCATATAACTGATTTAAAGTTGCAACCTTTATTAACACGTCTGATATCTCAGTATTTTTTGAGCATAGCTCTAAAAATAATTTATTTAAAGCATCATCGTGTTCCTTATATTTTACATTTTCAGGTTCATTCAATGTAGATAAATACTTTTTACTTCTTCATTTGAAGGATAGTTTATTTGTTGTAGCATATTATTCCTTAAATAAAAAATAATAAAATAATTATTTTTAATAATGGTATAAGCAATTTATATCAGAATATTTAATTATTTTGTATTTTATTATAGATAATTTATTATACGTATATAATTATATTTTATTCTTATTGTTTTATAAACAACTTTTTAGCAAAAGAAAAAAATATTTAGGTAATTATTTGATATACAACATATTTAATAACTAGTAGTATTTTTGT
>GL995227.1:34258-44000 GCA_000222855.1 Succinivibrionaceae bacterium WG-1
GGGAGCTTACGTATTTTACATTTTGATATTTGGATGAAAATTAGTTATCAAATAATAATGTTATAAGACAAGAAATCATAGTTAGAAGTAAAATTTAAAATTGAACTATTTGTTTTTTTAATAAGTGAAATGAAAACTTACTCCCAAATTCTATAATACAAAAAGTAAGTTATATCATGATTTAAACTCATCTTATGCTTTAAAGAACATAAAAAAACTAGTAGCAAGTCTTACTAAATCTTTTCACAAAAGAACCTTCTCTACCTGTTAAATTATTCAAAGTATTTTGAAAATCTTTACTTATGTAGTTGGCATTATTGATTCTGCAATTAATTTTATTAATTGTCATATCAGCATTGTGCTTAGACAGGGAATACATAAACTCATCACCTGTACTAATGGCTAGATTCATTCCCCTATAATAAGCATCAAGGTTTACTTTTAAGCTATCTATTTCAAGTCCTATGAATTGCATTGTTGAATTATAATCACTAATCATTTCATTGGCTGATTTAATAGTTTCTATTATTTTAGGATAAGGTAACTTTTCAATGATATTGTCATAAATTTGAATAGCTTTTTCACCTGTTCTTACAGCTCTAGAATTATAACCATAATAAAGTTTTTCATATTTATCTAAAGCATTTACCAAAATAATATAATTTTGCTCTAACATTTTATATAAATTTTGGGTAGGAACTTTCTTAGAAACTTCTTTATATCTTTCTATTTCCTTTTGTAATTTATCTTTTTCATCTGCAATTATTCTATTATTTGCCCCCAAGAATTCACTTAAATAATAAGATTGGGCATTTGAAGATAATTTACAAAGACCTTGAAAATCAAATTGAAGTGAATATCCATTAGAATAACCTTTATCAGAGGTACAAACTTGATTAGCAGCTCTTGTAAGACCTTGATTATATAAAACATTATTAAAAGTATAATCTGTACCGGAGCAATTTTCTTTAAAATAATTTACCCTTGAATTTTTCTTAAAATTCAAGCCTTCAGAATACCCCATACTTTCCCAATTAACTTCTGAACACTTACTGTTTCTTCCTTGTTTTAAACCTTTGTAATATTCGGGTTCATTAACAGGAGTGGGAGTTTTTGAACAATAATACTTATATTTTCCAAAGCTAGGTTGTTTAAAATTATATCCGTCATCTTTACCTATAACAAACCAATCAGCTATTTCACATTTATATTTAATACCATCTAGTCTTCCTTTTTCATATTCATTCTTATTTACAGGATAACTACTCTCACAAGCTTCGACTAAAGGTTCCAAATTTGTTGAGGTAAAACGTTGTCCGTCTGACACACCTCTAATATACCAATCGGCATTTTTACATTCTTCTTTGGACATAACAGAGTTACAACCGTTGGTAAAAAGAAATACCCCCAAAATAAATAAACATAAATATAAATACCTAATCATTATTTGTTTTCTCTATTAGCTTGAAGCAATGTTCTTTTTAACTACACTTTTATTAATAAAATCGTCTTATCATCAGTAGAGCCATGCTTTAAACTTTCTTCCATGAGTAGATCTGTTTTTTCTAAATCATCAATGTCTTGATTAGCAAGCAAGTCTTCAACAAACGAATCTTCAACATATTCATGGATGCCATCACTAGTAAGCATAAAGTATTTAACGTTGTTTTTGGCTTCAAATAGTTTTACTTGAATTTGATTTAGGTAATTAGAGCCACTACCTAAGCAACTGCTAATAATATTGCGAGAACAATTGTCAGCAGCGTCAAATTGTCCCATATCCAACAAATTCTGATAATTAGTGTGGTCATGAGTAAGTTGTCTTAAGAAGACTCCATTTAAAGATGAAATTCTAGTATTCCCTGTATGGATTAAACCGTAACCATCACCTTTAAAAACCAATGAAGTTAAAGTGGTTGCCATACTCTTAAATTCGCCCATGGAGCTACTATAATCTAAGAGTTCTTTATTAAGAGACTTTAATAAAATATCCCCTACTTGCTCAAATCTTTCTGCATCAATCGGAGTATTGTTTAAAACAATATTTTCAATTTCCGCTTCAGTTTCAAAATTGTTTTCTAAAGCTTTTATTGCGCGTTCTTTTAAACTATTTAAAACAAAAGTAGAGGCTTGATCGCCTCCCTTTAATCCGCCAACCCCATCAGCAACAGCAAATAGCATTGGATTTTTGCAATTAAAATGTTCACGACATTCTATATTTCTAATTTTAAAATTGCCATCAAACGACAATAAGGCACTATCTTCAATATTTTCATGCGCTGCACCCTTGCGCATTTGTAAATAGATTTCAGTCATAACTTTTATCCCATCTCTTTTATTTTTATATTATTAAAGTAAGAGAGTTACGTTACTTTCTACATTTGGTTTTATTTATAGTTTATTTATAATTTATTTAGCTTGTAATTTAAAATCTTACAAACTAGTCACACATAAGTGTGAGACTAGTTTGTTTTATTTTACTTTGTGTTGATTTTCTTTGTTTGGCTATTATTCCTACATTTAATTATTTTTATAGTTTTGCCTTCATTAAGGTTTCATTTATCAACAATGATTAATAATTAACTTAACGCTTAACGTTGCACTTCACAAGTTAAAACAGCAGGATTGGCCTTGGTATCTATGCTTGTAATTGTAATGTGAGCTTCACTTAACACATTATTATCAAACATATATCTTGCAAGAGGATTGATTAAGTAATTTTCTACTACATTACCAATACCTCTACCACCATTATCTAAGTTAGCACCTGCAAGTTCTTGTAAAGTATTTAAGCTTTTAGGACTTAAAGCTAAAGTAATATTCTTAGATTGCTCTAATTCCTTAGTAATCTTATTAATAAGAGATGTTAAGATACCATTAGCAACATCCGGTCTAATAAAGTCAAATACTACAATGTTTTCCCCAATACGGTTTAAAATTTCCGGGCGATTTAATTTAAACTTAAAGTAGTCTTCAATCGCTTTGCGAACCTTAGTTTTTACACCTTTACGTTTAAAATTACCTTCAATAGTATCTTCATAAGTATCTTTTGAAGTTACATTTTGTACGCGTTCAACTAATCCTGTTTCAGGATTTGGCTTTTCAACATAAATACCAAGGTTACTAGTAAACACAATTACACATTCAGAGAAGTATACTGTTTTACCTTGACCATCAGTCATACGGCCATCTTCTAATATTTGTAAAAACTTATCTAAAATAGAAGGATGCGCCTTTTCAATTTCATCAAATAATAAAATTGAGAAAGGATTAGCACGCACAGCATTAGTTAATTGACCACCTGCTTCATAACCAACATACCCCGGAGGTGCCCCAAGTAAACGTTGGTCACTATGAGATTGACTAAATTCACTCATATCAAAACGAATACAACGACTTTCATCACCAAAGAGTACTTGAGCTAAAGTTTTTGCGGTTTCTGTTTTACCGGTACCGGTAGGACCTGCAAAGAATAATACCCCTTTAGGCTTGGTGTGAGATGAATGCTGTAAACCATCAAGACCTGTAATTGCTCTTTTGATTACATCAAGAGTTTTTACAATTGCTTGATTTTGACCTTGAACTCGGCGTTGGAACGAATGTTCAGCATCGGTAATAATCTTAGGACTTAACTTAAGCCACGGGTTTTCTTGAACCCCATAACGATAAAGATCTACCACTTTATTTAATTCATGAATATGAAACTTTTGTTCGTAACAAATATTGGAAAGCCCAAGGAAATCTAAATAAGTAAATCCTGCAGTAAGACCTACAAATCTCTCTTTAATACGATTGATTTCTTCGTCTGTAATGCCTTTTTGTAAATCACTTCGGTAGATATTGCTATCAAAGAAAGAATCAAAACTTTCATCAATAAACTGTCTACGTTCTTCTTTTGATGGAGTATCAATAGTAATAGTTTTACTTAAAGGATTATCATAGTAGAACCAAGTTGGTAAATCGTTAACACGATTTACCATCATTACTAATGAATTCTTTAATATTTGTCCATTTTCTTCACTAGGAACATCTTCGGCATCTGTTACTGCAATTTGTAATCTAGTAAAAGCTTGTACATCATCTTGTTGCATATTGTTTGGGCCAACAATATAACGAGATGCAAAATTCATAATAACTACTACCGGGTATACTTTTTGATGTAGCAAATCATTAACGATATTTGCAGCATCTGCCCCACGTCCTGAAAAAGTACAATCTATACAACCAGAGGTATTATTTACACTTACGTTACTAGTAGCAAATTTTCTATTATGATTTATGAAATTACAAATTTCAGTTAATTCATTAAGTGCAAGTTGATCTTCTTCTGTATTGTCTTCTGATTCTACATAAAAACCTTTAATGTGATTGAAAAATATCACATACTTATAGCCTAAGCTTTTATAAAAATCACTCAAATAAGCATTGATACTTATAACCGCCCCATCGTCTAATTGCGTATTGTCATTTGAACTCACATAACGATATTTATCAAAGATATTACCTTCAATAATCGTTAATGGTTTTATGTGATTAAAAATCTCAAGTTCAGTATGCCATTTAGGTTTTATTTTGTTTACAGCGTTATCAGTCATATATCTCTATAATCAACTTTATGTTTATTTTATTACCATCTATCAATCCAGATAGTTTGCCACTTTATATATTAAATCATTTAAATGATTAATGATGTTTTATATCATTATTATTTTTATATAATGTATAGCATTACACAGATATTATTCGTATTTAGCAATATTAAAACATTTATAATCATAAAAATAATTATAATGCCGTCTAACTTGCAACTTTTCTCCCCAAATTTTAACTCCTCGAGTATAATCTATAACTAAAAAAATTACTTCCTAAAAACATTACCAAAACACTATAGCAAATTCTCATGAAGTAGAATTTTTATTTCTAATTTTAATTTTTATCTCTATAGATAAATAAGTAACAAATTAAAAGTTTAACTAATAAATGTTTAACTTATTAAATATTTAACAAACTTAAAATTTCATTATTTGTCATTTTCATCTTGCATTCGCAAGGTGAATGACAAAGAAAATATTTTATAAAAAATTTATAAAATATAATTTTTTATAGGAGCTTACATGGCAAGCGAAAATGACTTTGGTTCACAACTGTTAAAGATTGGAAATCCTTTAAAGTTATTTGGCAAATTGGAATTTATTGTAGGATGTATCCTACTTTGTTCTGCTATTTATTTACTATTTAAAGTCCCAGTGTACACCCAAATAAATATGTGGTCGGGGTGGATCTCTGCAATTGTTGGCATCGTTATGCTTATCAGATCTTTAATGATAATGTGGAAGGGGTCTTTTAAGATTTTTGGTATTGCTGTAGGACGAAACGATCCTTTATCACTTGCTCACAATACCGTAAATCCCAATGAAGACAGTAGTCATTGTTTTTACGATGCTCAAAATATTGAAAACATGTTGCGTGCGCAATCAAATCCTACTTTTTTGAACCAAGAACTTGGTTTGAAAATTTATTATTCAACTACCAAAAATCAATCTTCTTTTTACCTATTCCATTCCGTAATTTAATTCAAACTTATTCTGTTGCCATCATAAATGGCTTTATATATTTTATTTGCTTTTTAATTTTATGGTTTCTTTGTGCTACAGGATTAATTTCTCAAAATGTAGAATTAACTTGGAGTGTATATACAATCTATCTTATTGCTATCACGGTACAAAATTGGCGTAGTAAAGCAAATATTGAACTAAATTTGAAGATTTCAGAAGCCACAATGAGTATTACAGCTTTTGCCAAAACTATCGCTTCTTCAATCATTGTACCGACATTATTAGCAATCGCTTTTAATTATGTCCAATATGAAACTTTACCTAATCACTTAAAGTCATTTATAACTTTCATAAATGACTTTGCATGGTCTCCATACTTCATTGCATTAGTATTTTTACCACTATGCTTTGCAGTACCATGTTACTTCTTACTATTGGATAAAGCTCACCAATACAATATCGAAACCTACTCTTCAGAACGAATTGAAAACTATCAAGAATCAATTCATCCTAAAGATATCTTTATTGCTATTGAAAACCAAATTATGGCCGCAAGACGTTATAATAAGGTGCCTAATAGAACCTATATTCAATTTAATCCGACCTTAGAATCAGAAACTCATGAAAAAGGAACTTTTGCAGGTTTTACTATTCAAGAAACTCAACCTGTTTATGTGCCTACAGAAGATACTAAAATTGCTAAAAATATCAAGATAGCTTTAAGTATATGTGGTAATTTATTTAAGCTCCTTAGTCATCTTGGAATTATATATGCTACTTTACTAGTAACAGAAGCTTTAGCTAATCAAAATTTTGAGACCTTAGCTAATGATTTAACTACTACTATATTAGCAAGTATTACTTGTGCTATTTTAGCTAAATTAGTTTATAACTCTTCACTACTTTTCTGGCGTGAACTCAAATTTAAATCAATGCTTATTTACTTTAAGCTTGATGGTACATTTACAGAATCTAAAATATCAACTGGTATGGCATACAACGATTCTACCCGTTCTGAAAATGTCGTAGTTCGTTCCTCTTTATCATCTTGGTGTTTTGTAAGTAATATTGTTTCTTCTACTTTCTTAGGAGATAGTATTGATAAGTTATCTAATGCCCGTTATGTAATGGAATTGCATAAGAATGAAGAAGAAATAACTGCGATTATGACCGAGCTAAAATCTTATTTACAAAATCGTGAACATATCGCAAATATTTTAACTGAAAAGAACTTAAAAACTGCTAGTGACTTTTTAACTATAAATGCTCAATCACGTACTGTAGATAGTAACAACATCGATCCTAATGGTCGTATTACCAATACTAATCTAGAGCAAGCTATTATTTACAATCAAAATGATAATGGTAAAAACGATTGGCATAATAAATAACCTTAAAAACTTATGAAGTTATTAGTTGACTTTGCCACTTGTGTGGATATATAAAATAGTAAAGAGGAGCTTTGCTCCTCTTTGTTATTTTGAATCATATACCTATGATATTTTACCATCAGCCAAACCAATCATAATAAAAACACAATATCAAAAAATGAAAACGTATTAAGTATTAAATTGTTCATTTTTATTTTATGTACTTAATTAAGCGTAACCATATATCTTTGGTAAAATTTTTATTCTAAAATCAACAATTGTAATCATTTATTTGAAACAGGAACTAAGCCCTTTTGTCTTAAAGATTGTTTTAATTCTTGCTTATAATTAGCGCGGTGAATACCTACAGAGATAACACTATCTTTACTAAAAAAATTTTGAATTTGATTAGTACCATTTTGTAAATATTGTTCATATTTATATTTAAATTTATCATCTAAAATATGAATAGTTTGATTACTTGAACCTTTTAGGAATGAATTATCATTTAATTCCTTTTGATATTTACCATCAATAAGCACGGTAATTTCACTTAGAATATCCGCATATCCCAACTTTACCAATTCTTCTTTAGTGAATCCTGAATACACTAAAATATCATCAGATATAGATTTTAAGTATGGCAAAATTTTCGCGAAGAACTTGAGGTTGTAAAAATGGTTCTCCGCCTGTTAAAGTAAAACCATCAATACTCTTAGTTTTTTTTATATTTTCAATTAAAATTTTAAAGGTTGCAAAATCAATATTATATTTAGGGAGTTGTTCCCATAATTCAGGATTAGAACATCCGATACAACCATGTTTACATCCTACAAACCAAATTCCAACCCTGTCACCAGGTCCTAATACTTTTATAGGATGTAAGATACGAGCTACAAACATAAATAAATGTAAAAAAATAATAAAAAACTAAGAGCATACCATGATATTTTAAAAGTTAAAAATCAACCCAAAACTAAAAATCTTATCTTCATATTCTTGATTTTTATAAGTTAATTTTTGACCTCCTAGAGTAACTTCATCACGAGGTTTTAGTTCAGTAGGAGTGTTAGGCTTAATTGGTTGATTATTGATGTAAGTGCCATTTTTGGATTCTAAATCTTCAATTACTAACTTATTTTGTTGTAATGAAATTTTAGCATGTCTTCTACTTACGCAATTATGTCCTTGTAAAAAATGATTTAATACTTGTTCACGCCCTACTTCAATACATTCATTATTTTTTAAGGTATACAAATCACGGCCTAAGTTGTCCTTTAAAGTAACTTCTGTAATTCTAATAATTTCCGCATCTTTTGCCGCTTGTTCTGCAATTCTTTGTTGTTCTTCTTGTTGCTGTTGTTGTTGTACTTTAGCTTGATATTCAGCTTTAGCAGACTTTGCAGATATAGATCTAGTAACCCCACGTAAACTCATACCACAAGAGCATTTTTTGGCAATTGCAGAATTTTCAACTTTACATCTAGGACATACTAAAACATATTTAGTTTCAACTTCTGATTTTGAAGAGGTTACCACCTCTTCATTAGCGACAACTTGTTGCTTATTACTGTTATTAGTATTGATACTAGAATTATCATTAGATGCTTCATGAGATTGATTACTGTTAGAAACCAAACTTACATCTTGAGGCGAAGCATTGTTGCTAGTATTTTCTTGAGAATTTACTGTTTTTAATTCAGAATCTTGATTGTTTTCTTTATTTACATCTTGCTCTGAATTATTGGCCACTTCCAAATTCAGACTATCTTTATAAGCTTTAGGAAAAGTGGCATTTACACGAGCTAAATTTCTATCGCCACACTTAATGCAAACCAATCTATTGCTTGCATTTTCTTCTCCACAATTGGGACAAACTTTTATTTTTTTACTTTTTATTTGGTAAATCCATATATAGCCATACCTTCCTAACATGCTATCTGTTTTTACGATTATTACTACTGCTACTACTAATAATAACTCAGCTTTTAATTTTCCAAATATCTCTTATTATCATTGGTTGCTGAATTTTTATTGGTAGTTGTATTGGCAAGTTTTGCACTAACTTGAGACTGGGCATTTTCAACTATATCATAATCATTAACATTAAAAACCTGAGCATATTCTTCGCTTGGTGGTAATTCATTTTGCGGATCTATGATAACGTGCTTTTCTTTTAATTTTTCCTTAATTATTTGGTATTTATCGCAAAAATTTCCATGTCATGTTTACTTGCTACACGCTCTGCCATGTCTAGCTCACGATCAGTGTCGCTTAATTGCCCTATTTCAAAAATGGTATCACCACCTGATAAGGTAACAGATACTGTAGCTCCATTATCAAAGTCATAGAGCATATTGATTACGCTATCATCTACGCTTTCCTTTAATTTACCTAACAAAGGATAGCCCATTTCTGCCATTACTTCATTATAAACATCACAGATATATTTTTGATTTTCAATATTATCTAACTCTGTTTCATATTTAGCTATTATATATTTAAGTTTTTGTATACCATCTTCACTTATCGCAAAAGTTTCAGGAGTAACTTTTAGTCTGCCACAAAGAAGTTCGTATTTAGAAATTAATGTATTATATTTTTCAAGCATTTCTTGATAAGCTTTATTTTCTTTA
Organism: Succinivibrionaceae bacterium WG-1; assembly: GCA_000222855.1. Taxonomy (GTDB): domain Bacteria; phylum Pseudomonadota; class Gammaproteobacteria; order Enterobacterales; family Succinivibrionaceae; genus WG-1. The sequence goes on from GL995227.1 coordinate 43,820, forward strand.
TCAATAGTCTTAAGTTTGGGAATTATTACGATTGCATAATAATTTTTTATGTTTTGAAAATCATTATTTACCGATTTAACATATTCCTTAAAATCATCCATACATACATTTAAAGTTGCATAAAAATCATCTCGCATGCCACTTCTCATATAATATTCTTGGATTTCATTTTGAACTTTTA
>GL995228.1:0-6091 GCA_000222855.1 Succinivibrionaceae bacterium WG-1
TACACCGTATAATTTGTATATTCTAATTAAAACCCTTATAAAATAAGGTTTTTAACATTTTTAACAATATAGTATTTTTTTTGATTTAATCAATTACTTTTTCATCACGTATATTTTTTCGATCGTTCTTGCGTTCATTATTAATAATTAGTATTATATATATAAACATATGTGAAATTATGTAGGTAAGTTTAAGGTATTTTATATAATGAACAATCTTTTGACATATGTTACTTAGTTTTATACGATGTAAATAAAACTAATAACCTTAAACTTAAATTTACTAACCAAAAGGTGGAAAAATGACAGAAACGTTAAAATTAAATTTACTAACCAAAAAAAGTGGAGAAATGACCAAAACATTAAGATTAAATTTAAAATGTGACGGACTTTATGCGAGAGTACATTTTAGAAAAGACATCACTAACACTGAATTATTTTTTTTATCTTTTCATTATGATACAAAAATCAATAATGAAAGAATATACGGAACAATTCCAACAGATAAAAAACTATTTATTAAAAAGAATAGTTTTTCACTTGATAAGCTTCCAAGTAAAGCAGACACAAAAAACTTAATAATTGATGTACGCAATTATTACATAAAGACTGTACTACCTAATTTACAAAATCAAGCCAAAGAAAAGAAAACTGAAGAAAAAACTACAAAGTATATCTTGAATATGTTCTTAGATTTCAAACAAAATAATATAAGTAAATCTACATTAAATAACTACAAATTTTTATTTAATGATTTTGTAAAAAGTTCATACTGCCCAAAATACTATCAAGAACTAAAACCTAAAAATATTGTCGACTATTTAGAAAACAAAAAAGATAAAGAACAAACTTTCAATAAAAAACTAAATGCTTTTAGAACACTTGATATATGGCAAGCTTCTTTTTTTAATAATAATTCAGTTATCAACGGTATAAAAATTTATAAAAAAGAAGTAAAAGCTGATGCACATAGAAAAGCTCCAATAGTTAACAATGAAAAAGACTTCTTAGAAGCTATTAAATTATACGTAAATAGCACAGATTATACAGAAGCTAAACAAGTTTTATGTTTTGCTTTCTTTTTACCTTTACGTATTGACGAACTTTTAAAAATCAAAGTTAAAAATATAGATTTTAATAACGTATGTTTAAATTTAGATAAAACAAAAACATGTCAACAAGGGTTAATTTATCCTATTAGCAAAACTTTATTAAATATTTTTAAAAAACTAATTACAAAAAATAATTTAACTTCAGAAGATTTTATTTTTGCTATTGCAAGAAAATATAAAATACCTTATCAAAAGTTATTAACTAGTATCAAGCTTGATTTTGATTTACATGGTATTAGAAGCGTTATAAATAGCTATGTAACAACTTTAGAAGCTCAAAAAAGATTAAATATATCTGAAGCAGACACAAGAATATACGGCGATATTTTGTTAACTCATGAAACAAAATCTACAATACAAAAAATTTATAACAGAAACCAAAACACAGAAAGATATCAAGGACTTAACGAAATATTACATACTTTTTTATATTCAGTTTTAAAAAATGAAATTGAATTTTTTACAAAATAACTAAATTTTAAAGGAGTTCTTACAATGAAAATACGATCGAATTTTTAAGATACTTTATAAATAAAGCTTTTTAGCTAGTTTGTAGAGTATAAATAATACTTTTTAGCAAATTAATAAAGGTTTAAAAAATTATGAAATGTGAATGGACTATTTTATATAAGAAGGCTCCCCTTCTTAGAAATAAGGGGGGGTATTGTTTAAAAAAAATAAAGGTGCAACTATATGCAACTAAAAACTTTTCTTGAAGTAGTTTCAAACTACTCTTTATTTGAAGATAAAAACACTGATACAAAAGTGTTTAATAGTTTCTTTTATAACAATGCTTATAAAGCTAAGCTAAATACTAATAACAAGTTTAGAGTATATTTTGCTAGTTATTTAATTAAGCAAATCAAACGTAATATAAAATCACTAAATTATAAATACGGTAATAAGTTCTCAATATTTAATAATTTTAATATGTTTGAATTATTACAATGTTTATATACTTCTAATAATGAAATTTATAGCTATTTAGCTGATACTCACAAGTTATTATTATTGTTAGCTTGTTTAGATTTTAGTAACAATAGCATAGATATGGAACTATGCTTTAATTTAGCAAAAATTAAAATAAAAGATATTGAAAACTTATTAAACTGTATTGACGATGAAAAGGTATTACTAACACATCATTATATTAAAAATTATGAAGCAGATAACTATATAAATGATTTACTATTTTTCGAAACCTTAACATCAACATATGACGAAACCAACAAAGAACAATTACTTAAAACGCACCTAGAATATATCAAAGAACTTAAAGACAATCTAAAAGCAGAAGCTGAACAGTTAACAGATAGCGAAGAAGAAAAGCAGCAATTTTTACAATTTGAAACTGACTACATTAACAATATTGATATAACTTTTGAACATAAAAACTTTGTTGATACTTGGATAAGTTCTAAGCTTAATTTGTTATCAGAAAATAAAGAAGTCTATAAAGATTTAAATCTCACAATTGAAGAAGCAGAAAAGAAGCTGAATAATACTTGCTACCAAATAACTTGCAACTTCTTAAAGGGTGGTATTAATAAGTGGTATTCTAGCAATACCTACAAAACACAATTATTAAATATTGTTAGTGATGGACTAGTTAAGCTTTTTACTTCTTTTACTAGTAGCACTTATTATATTGAAGATAGTCAAAACTTTATAACTTTAGATTTTTATAAAAATTATTATGTTATCAATTCATGGAGCGATAAAACAAATAATGCTTTTATTTGCTTCTTAGAGAATGCTAACTTATTAAATATTTTTGATAATGAAAACGATAAAAAATATATTTTAGGTAAAATCAAAAACGAGATATCAAAATTTGAATTCAAAAGAATATTAAAAAAAGAACAAGACTTTTATAACAATGCTATTCAATGCACAAACGATGCTTTTTTTACGATGCATCAAGATAAAAGTAATAAGTTTTTATATCCTACTGAAAGAGTTAAAAATATAAAAAAAGATAATTCAGAATTCTTATTTTTTAGTGACAAAATTAAACCTATTTACACAGTAATAAATTTAGCAGATTATGAAAAAATTTTCTGTGTTTACTATTTTGATACTAATTTTAAAGATATAGATTTTAGTATTTTAAATTTGTCTAATATTGCTGATATAAAAGAATATAAAGAAAACACATATATTAATACTTTACTTACTTATATTTTACAGTTTTGTAACAATGATTTTATATTTGAAGCTGAAGCTTTACAAAAAGATAAAAATCAAAGGTTTAAAAAGTTTTTACAATTTTTTTATTATGTGTATGAAGCAAGAGAAAGAAGCAAATCAAAATATGCTTTATGGAACTATGGAGCAAGCAACGGCGGTAAAACTACTTTTATAAAGTTTGTTCTTAGCTATTTTAATAATGACATTATACGAAATAGCTTAACAAGACTCATTAAAGACCAACTTAAAAACATGGCCAATTTACAAAATAAACGTGTTTTTTTTAGTGATGAAGAAACTACACGAAACTTAAACAATATTGACTATGCAAACAAATATAAGGAACTTCTAGGGGGAGAGCTTCAAACTATAGAATTATATTATACAAGTAAAAAAACACATTTTTATAATAGTAATTGCATGGTATTTAATAGCAACAACTTTAATTTTGCTGATATCGAAAAAGATAGTGGTGTAAAAGAAAGAACTGCTTATTTTTCATTTAATGGTAATGTAAAAAATAACAAGATTTTATTTAATGAAGACATAAAAATAATATTAGAACAGAAAGAAACAAAAGCTTATTTTTTACTTCTTTGTATTCTAGGGGGCAAACTGTTTGCAGATAATGGCAGAAAGTTTTTTGAACTTGATAGCGATAAACAAAGTATTAAAAATGATTTACTCGATAATGATAGCGTAAGTATATTTTTACATGATTATGTTAAAACTATGTATAGACTTAAAAATTTATCAAGTACTGAATTATGGAACTTATACAATACTGCACTAATTAGTTTTAAATTAGGAAAAAATAACTTTCGTAAAACGTTAGAACAGAAAACAAAAGCCACTTTTTGCGATACAACTAGAAACGGCAAAAAGGGGCATTTTTTACGCTTCAATAATGATAAAGATATGACTAAATGTAAAGAAATTTACTTTTAGTTAAGTAAAACGAAATGCTTGATGAACGTTAACACATCAAGCATTAATAAAATTTACTAACTAATAAATTATATCATATTTTTATGGAGTTAAAAATGCGTAAACAATTAACAATCCAAACACCACCTAATATTTATCAATGTTATAAATTTGCTAAACGTACAAACATGTTTAATACATGGATAGTAAACACTAAAAATAAAATTATGAATAGCACTTTATTTAATGGAATAGCAACAAATAAAAAATAGGAGCTGAAATTTTATTCAATAATAATAAAGGAGAAGCTAAAAACCTACTGTTATACATTAAACCACTTCTTGATATGTTTACATATGTTCAAATAATAAAAAATGATAATCAAATTAAACATTTAATTACTAAGAGAATACAAACAAAACAGAAGCGACAAACTTGTAGATTTTATCTAAACAAACAATTATCAAAAATAAATAAAACTTTTGATGATGATAGTTTTGATTTAAATAGCTTCACTTTTAAAGCTGATACTATTAAATATGCAATAGACCCATATTTGACCAACAATAAAATTTTAAAAGATACTAAGATTTTAAAGAGTGCAGAAAGTGCAGAAAGTTCAAAAATCAACGTTACAAAAAATAGTAAGTTAACAATAGTACTTAATGTTAAAGGAGCATATAAAGCAAATGAGCAAGTATTTAAAGCTTCAATGTATAACAATGTAGATATTGATGCGTATTTGCTGCAGATAAGCAATAGACTAGATAAACCAAATAATATAAATGAGATTGAAATCTTTTACACATATAGCAATCATTATTCATTTTTTACTATTGAAGCTATAGAGTAATACTCTATAAAGCTTAATTATTTAATACGAGAAGCAGCCTATTTTTTAAGCTGCTTTTTTATTTAAATAGCTATATATGAAACTTGTCAGCTGCTTATTATACGTTTATCAAGCTATAAGGTTATAAAATACCTTTAAAACACTGTTTACACATATCACTTAAAACACTTAAAAATAGATTTTAAAATGTAATTTTATTTATATTTTTATGTAAGTTTAAAAACATACTTTTTATTACTATAAAACATTTATATATTTATTAAAGCTATATACAACATAGTAAACAATACGTTTTTAAAACATGGCAAACAAATTGCATATGTATGTATTTTATTTATCTTTTATGTAATTTAACTACATTAAAAAATCACGGCATAAAAATTGCATAAACACATAAATAACAAGATAAATCTTAAAAATCAATATTCATACTTTTAACAAGCTTAATTAAACAAAAATAGCAGCTTATTTTTTTTATTTGTTTTGTGTAGTGATTTAATCAATAAATAGTTATAGTTTTGTCTTATTGTTTAAAACTTGCGAGAAGCTTTTAAATTTTATAATAGACGTGTATTTTATGTTTAAGTGATAACTTATACCACTAAAAAACGATATAGCTTTATTTTGCATTTTAAAGCTTGTTAGAACTAATTTACATATTTGTAAATATTAAAATAGCTAATGAGATAAATCGCACAAGCATATATTATATATTAATATTACGAAACGAAACACAAGTCTTAATTTTAAGGTTTTAAGGTTATTAACCTTTTTTTTATAGATTTTATCAGTGTTTGATGCTAGTTTTAAAAACCTTAAACTTAAAAAGTGTTTAACCAACAACCTTAAAAAATTGACTTTTTAATAAAAAACAGTTAAACTTATATGTATATTTTTAGAGCAAAAACGAGCTTAAATTTATATAAAAGTAATCAAAAAAAAGCCGATCGAAATTTTAAAACACTTATAAAATAAAGGTTTTTAGCTAATCTATAGAGTAACAATGAAA
>GL995228.1:7403-18636 GCA_000222855.1 Succinivibrionaceae bacterium WG-1
ACCATCAAATAAATAAGCTACAAAATATGTTATTAAATAAATTACCTTAATTACCTTACTAAAATTGTACTACAACAATAAGATAAAACTACTATTTTAACGATTGGTATCCCAATTATAATCAAATATCAACAAAAAAATGTCACATAAAGTTCTAATATATAAAACTAACACATGTCATATATATAATAAATTTATCACTATATTTAATACTAGATTTGTATTTAGTTTTTAAATTTTATTTTTTTATTCTTAGATTTTAGAGAATTTTAGTTTTTTATAGCAAAATTTATTTATATTTTGGCAATCATTTTATAATAATTCAACATGTTGATTATTTGTTGATTTATTGTATTTGTTTTTGTTTAAACAATAAAAAAACTGACTATTTTTGTAGCAAATTCACATTTTTACTTACATTCGACTATTTTTTGTACAATATATCACATATTAAAATTTTGATTTTTCTTTTTTTAATTAAAGTGTATACTTATATATGAATCTAATTAGCCTGTAAAAAGATTCGACTTCATAATAAAAAAAGGATGATTTATAGATTGAGAGTTTATAAATACAACCTAAGAGGACGAGTATATGACCACTAAGTACTCGTCCTTTTTTCTTGCCAAAAACAAAGATACAAAGATTATAAATATTATCAAAGTATTATAATTATACTGTTATTATTAACCTTTCCTAAATAAAACAAAAGAATAGAAGTTTTAACACTCCTATTCTTTTTTAATGTTAAACAGATAAAAAATTATTTTATTCTTTCTTCAGTCTTTGTAGTATGCGTGTATTTATCAGATTCTTTTAGGTTATGAAAACTTTCAAAATCTAAATAACTTTGAGCTTCTACAGCACTGCTTACATTAGAGTGATCACTAATCATACAAAAATGTACAACTAAAGATATCACAATAGCTAGAAAATAGCTTACGCCCCAAATTACAGATTGCTCTTCTCCTTCTAAGAAGTAACACATTGCTATATATGTAACAATTAAGAATAAAAAAGAACTCAAAAAAGATGATAAGAAAAATTTACCCCAACTTGTTGGTAAATTACCAACCATCTTACCTGTTTGACCGTTCATTGCAAAAATAAAATCTTCGCCATTCCAAGTATTTTTTACAATCCAGATTGGAAATAAAGCATATTTTATTTCTCTGTCATTGAATTCAATATTGTAATTTTTAATTTCAATTCTATCGTAGTTACCAATATTATTTCTTACAGTTGTCAAAAATGATTGCACTAAACGTTTCTCAAAACGCGGATATAAATCATCAAAATTTACATCATACTTCTGAGCGTCATAACCTGATAGATAAGCAGTTTTAAAATCTAATGCTTCTAAAGTATTAAAAGGCTCAATAGAGTCCATTAAGCTATCATCCATTTCGCTAGATGCGTCAGCAGGAATATCATTAAAGTCCATTTTACTATGACGAAACACACTATAATGATCACTATAAACTATTTTTCTATCAGCTATTCGTTCTGTACGAATATTTTTAGCCGCAAAATTTACTTCCCCATCAGCCTTACAACTTAGTAACCAAAATGGTACATACACTGAATGTATCTCATTTTTGGTAGCAGTTGTTGCAAAACTTTTAGGCACAAATGACTTGGTAGTAATATGTTTAGTGTAAGCTTCTTGTACTGCTTTTAAATCAAGTTTAAAAGGAATAATAACGTCAGGTTGAGCATCCTTAATCTTATTAGTTAAAATTATAGGACTACCACAGAAAGGACATTTTTCTGATATTGATGTTAAAGCAGGAGTAATGGCACCACCGCATGATTTACACACATACGTTGCTTGATCTTTATTCTCAATATCTTCACCTGTTTCAGGATCTTTATCGAGTTCTGTGGCCCCATCTTTTATATCAACATTATTTTTTGATTTTTTATTCTCAGCCATAGTGTCATATTCTTCTTGTGACAGTACACTGTCACAAAAAGGACATTTTAGCTTCTGAGTTTTTATATCAAATTCAAAAGTGCCACCACAAAAGGGGCACTTATAACGTTCTGCATCGCTCATAAAACCTCTTAGAGCTTGTTACCACATTGCGGACAGAATTTTGAAGCAATACCTTCAATTGTAAAACCACAATTTGGACAAGTTGCGCTTGAAGTTTGAGGTTTTGGTTTACCGCATTCAGTACAGAATTTACCGGTGTTTACGGTGCCACATGCACAAGTCCATCCAGCAGGAGCTTCAGGCTTTTTATTACCACATTCAGTACAGAACTTACCTGTGTTTACAGTGCCACAAGCACAAGTCCAACCATTAGCTTGAGTTGGTTGTTGTTGCTGTTGCGCCATTCCAAATAAGCTTGCCGCATTCATGTTTCCGCCCATGCCTTGTGCAAGTCCCATCCCCATAAAGCCATTCATAGCACCATTGGCGTTTCCTGCAGCAGTCTTTAATGCATCAGCTTGAGCAGCAGCAGTTTGCGCAGCTGCTAACGCAGGATTTGCAAAAGCAGTAGCACGTTGTAAAGTCTTTAAGAGTTCTTGTTCTTCTTCTGGTAATGAAACTGAATTTAATGCAATTGAGAATACTGTAATACCACGTTTTGACCACTTTTCATTAAGAACTTTATTCATGCTTTCACAAAGTTCATCAACGTGTTGCGGAATTGCATATGGTCTAATGTTTAAATTAGATAAAGCACCAAATGCTTCATTTAAACCACCAACAAACTCTTGTTTTAATGTTGGAAGAATAGTTTCCTTTTCATATACATCTGCAACGTTACCACCTAATTCTCTATAAAAAGAAACAGGGTCTGTAATCTTAAATGTAAACATACCATTGCAACGTACAGACAAGTCCATATCAATATTTATATTTCTATCAACGATACGGAACGGAATCGGATTTACTGTACCAAACTTATTATCAACAATTTCTTTAATGTTAAAGTAGTACACACGTTGATCAGTTCCTGCAAGACCGCCCATCTTAAAACGTTCCCACATTGTACCAAGAACATCTTTTACTTTTTGAACGTTTAATGGACCATAAAATACAGTAGGTTGAGCACCTTTATCATAGGTATAACGACCAGGTTCTGCAGCTACTTCTGTTACAATACCTTGGTCTACTACAATTGCACATTGACCATCTGCAACAACAATACCAGAACCATCAGATATTACATTATCACTTCCATCGGTATTTGAAGAACGGCTACTTGTATTCTTAAATCCCTTAACCATAAGAGTGTCATTATCTAATGAATTACAAGTAAAATACTCTTTCCATTGATCGGCTAAAGTACCGCTCATTGCACCAATTGCTGCTTTAATTAAACCCATATCTATGCTCCAACTAAATACGTCTTGATTAAATCAAATAATAGAAGTTAAAACCTTGTTAAATAAACCGTAATACAATATATATCAAAATCTCTCTTAAAGAAAAAAAATCATTTAATAACGTGGAGTTGTTAAAAAAATAATACTAAAAACACCATATATATTTTGAAAAAGATTGATTATAAGAGTTAAAAATTTCTTAATAAGCCAAAAAAAACTACTATCATAACTATGTATGATAGTAGTTTTTTGGTTAAATAATATCGCTATATTTGGCTAATTAATTTGCTTGTTTATCTAAAGTTCTTTTTGAAAGAGTTGAACGAAGATGATTAAAATAAATAGCAGTTTCTTCATAAACATGCTTTCTTAAGAAGAATAAAGCAATTAAATTAGGGAATGCCATTAAACCATTAAAGATATCAGCAAGAATCCATACTACATCTAATGTCATGAAAGATGCACTTGCAACTATTGCAATATAGATAACACGATAAGCATAGATTACTTTTGTACCAAATAAGTACACAACACTACTTTCAGCGTAATAATTCCAACCAATTGTAGTAGTAAAAGCAAAAAGTAATAAACCAATGTTTATTACATATATGCCCCAAGATTCACCTAAAGTATCAGAGAATGCTTTAGTAGTAATAGCAGCGCCATTTAATCCTTCAATGTTCCAAGTATCTGTTAAAACAATAACTAAACCTGTAAGCATACAAACAATGATGGTATCTAAAAATGTACCAGTCATGTTTACAAGACCTTGTTCGGCAGCATATTTAGTTTTTGCAGTAGCAGCTGCAATTGGTGCAGAACCTAAGCCTGCTTCATTTGAGAAAATACCACGAGCCACCCCAAAACGTAATGCCATTAAAATACCAACACCTGTAGCGCCACCAACACATGCATCAAAACTAAATGCTGAACTTACAATTTGATATATTGCATTAGGTAACAAATCAATCTTCATAATAATAATGAAGAGACAGCCAACAATATAGAATACTGCCATTACAGGAATTACTTTGGCACTAAAGGCAGAAATACTTTTTAAACCACCTAAAGTTACTAAACCAACTAAAGCTGTAATGATGGCACAAGAACCAACAGAACTCATACCAAACATAAGTTCATTAGCTTGTACCATAGAGTTAATTTGACAGTATGTACCAATACCAAAGCAACCTGCACCAATTGTAAATAACGCAAATAATGCTGCTAAAGATTTACTGTGTAATCCATTTTTTATATAGTACATTGGACCACCACAGAATCTTCCTTTGGCGTCCTTTTCACGATATTTTACAGCAAGTAGACATTCTGCATATTTAGTTGCCATACCAAAGAAAGCTGCAACAAACATCCAAAATAAGGCACCAGGTCCACCCATATGAACAGCTGTTGCCACCCCTACGATATTACCAGTACCAATAGTACTAGCAAGAGCAGTACAAAGAGCAGCAAAACTTGTGATTTCACCATCTTTACCCTTTTCATCTATATGAGGAGTAAATACAAGTTTTAAAGCTTTTGGAAGATATGACACTTGTAAGAATTTAAGTGACACAGTGAGCATAATACCAATACAAAGAAGTAAAACTAGTAAAGGTGCGCCCCAAATATAACCATCAATCGTATCTAATATTTGGCTTAACGAATCCATAATCATTGTATCCTTGGAATATTTAATAATCTTCACATTAAACACATATTGTAAAAATCATTAAACCAATAAAAGCTTATACCAATCGCTCAACTTAGACATTTTTATAAAAAAAAAAATTATTCAGAATGCATAAAACATTCTGAATAAATCTTTTTAGATTTATTTGATTTACCAAAATTGACTGATTTTTTGATTTAATTAGAAAAAAATAATGATAATTATTTGGTAATAAAATCAAAAAAATTTGATTATTTATATAAGACTTCTTGGAAATAATAACTTTTAAAACAATTTAAAAATAAATGTAAAAATTATTTTTCTAAGTACCAAATTAAAACTTTTTTCTTTAGTACTTTAAAGTTAAGGATATTCTTCTACTTCTGTACAGAAGACATTATGTTTTAATTTGAAAAATTAAATAAAATAACGGCGCTATTGTACAATAAATTAACAACTTTTTAAAATTTAATAACAAGAAAACAGTTAGAAAAAAAATACTCACGTCTTACGATGCGAGATTTATTTTTGATTGTGTGATTTTTATATCTATAATTATGTTTAAATTATTAATGTCTAGTTAATATAAGTTTGTTTAAATATTTAGAAAATAACTTGTAACAATTACCATAAAGCAAATATCCTTTATAACTCATAACAACTTGTCTGACATCTTCATACGACATTTTTCTTTCTGTGTAATTTTTGCTTAAAAATTTAAATTTGTTTTTAAATCTAGTTTTTGTTTGTCGCTTTACATATTTTAGGATCTTTCCTGTTTCTGTTAAAATTATTCTAAATCCTAAAAATGTTACCCCGTTTTTTATTGGTATTATTTGAGTTTTACTGTTCAATAATAATTTTTCATCTTGAGATAACTTATTCTTCAACAACGCTAAAGCTGTTTGAAGATACGATTTATCATGATGAATTATCAAAAAATCATCCATATATCTTGTATAATATTTAAATCCCATAGCTTCTTTTAAAAATCTATCCATGGAATCAAGATAATAAATGGCAAACCACTGACTTGTTTGATTCCCCATTGGTAAACCTTTATTAGGAGCAACTTCATAACTGTCAATTATATCGTGAAGTATTTTTAATACTTTATTATCTAAATTTAACCTTTTAGTTTTTCTTTCAAAACATCATGATCTATTGAATCAAAAAATTTTTTTATATCACATTTAAGAAAATACCCATTATTTTGATATTTAGAATAAAATTTTCTTAAAAAATAAGTTAATCTATCTAATGAAAAATGTAACCCTTTTCCTATTCTACAAGCACAGTTATCATAAATCAGTTTTTTATCAATCACAGGGGCTAAGATTTCATCACATAAACAATGTTGAACAACTCTATCTTGATAATATAAAGCATGTATCAATCTTTTTTTAGGTTCAAAAACATAAAAAGAATAATAACCAGAAATTCTATACGTTCCGTTTAACAATTGTTCCCTAAGTCTTGTTAAATTAAAAGCTAATTGCATTTCAAAAGAAATTACTTCTATTTTATTATTCTTACTTCTCTTTGCTTTTCTATGAGCTTTATATAGATTTGAAAAATCTGTTAATTTATCAAAATCAGATAAAGTAGTTGCAGCATTATTCATAAAAAATGACTTTATAAGCGTAGTAGGCCGATAGGAGTATAAACTCTAGGTTATATAAACTAAAAAGCGTATATAACCCTACCGGCTAATATTTACCTTTTTATCTAGGAAGGAAATGATTCCTTTAGTCTCGACTCTGTTTAAATCTACTTAGAATTAAAATCACGTTTTAGAGAACTTTGAAACTAAGGCGGGACGAACACCAACATTTGTATTGTTAACGTTGTTGTTGTTGATGTTACCATCGTTGTTTACATTCTGTACATTGTTATTGTTACTCCCAGGCGAGCGCAACCAATAATAAGAATTTTATAATCATTCCCTAGATAATGATCATATCAAAATCTAACAATTATTGCCATCTCCTTCTATCAGAATTCATCCATGCTCCTAATAAATTCTGACAGTCTGTTGTCAATTTAGCAATCTGACAATATTGCTTCATGAGTATAGCATTCATTGTCAATGCAAGTTCTGCGTAATAAGCTAACAATTTTATATTTGTCATAGCTTCTCTTTGTAATGACAATCTAAAATTTAAAGCATTAAAATCTCCCCTATTTACAAAAACATCATTTGCTTTATATATTTCCCCTATAATATCCAATGCTAAATTTTGCAATCTTGTAACAATTGTAAATCTAAATTGTTTTGGAGATTTTTGAGTAACTGTGATTATATAACTACAAAGTTCCTTAGCTTTAGTTACGATTGATAATTCTGATTGTGGTCTACAATTGTTCATAAAAAATTTATCGCGCCTTACGGCGCGAAATTCCTTTGGTCATGAATTGGATGATTTCAGATTTGAAGATTATCAGATTACAGATTTATCCATAAAGCGGGACGAACACCAACAAGTGTACTGAGAACGTAGTTGTAGTAGATGATACCATCGTTGTGGACACTCTGCACAAAGTTATTGTAACTCCCAGGCGAGCGCAACCAATAATAACCGTAACCATTATCAGTATATAAATCTAATTCTGCTACATAATTTGAAAATTTTGCCCTTTTATCTTTCAAATATTTTTGTACTTCAGTATCATCTAATAACCAAATTTTATCATTAGAAACATTATCATCTCTTGTAACAATTTTAGATTGCACAATTTGTTTTTGCTCTGTTTTAGAAAAGGAATTTTCTAAAAAAATATTATTTAACCATTTCCTAATGCTTGAATCAGACCATTTATTACTACTAGTATTACCTCTAAAAGGTTTTACATCTAAAATAATATCACTTAAAAGTAAAGCTTTGCCATCTTTTACATCTAAAACTCTCCACATTATTGGAGACTTTTTTTCTAAGCTTTCTTGCCAATATTGTCCAAATTTAACAACATCATTAATCTTAATATTTTTATTTATACTATTACGAAAATCATTTGCCTGTAAGACATTTAGTGCTTCTAAAGAATCCTCATGAACTTCGTTAAATCGCTTATACAAAAATAATGATTTTTGTTTTAAATTTTGAGTATATTCATTTAAGCTATTTTTATCTTTAAAAACATACTCATCAACAATTATAAGATTATTAACTATATGCTTATACTCATTCAAATATTCTTTATCTTTATTATCTTGTGGATTTAATGACTTTATATCATTAAAACATTTTTGTTTAAACTCATATAGCTCTTCTAATCTATTGCTATTGTATAATTTTGCAACATATTGATAAAACTCTTGATAACTTCTAAAACAATAATTTCCTTTATCAAAAACTAGTGTTGTCTTTATAACACTATCTAGTTGTTCAGATTTATTTCCAACAAAAATGTTCATTATATTCGTTAAATCATCTTTTACATTGCTAATAAAAGAAACATACGCAACAACATCTTTATCATATAATTCGTTACAAAAATTCAGAAAATCTTGTACTGATTTAAAAGATTTTTTGTTTATAACAAAATCTTCCCTACCTGTTAAAGCATAACCTAATCTTAAAGCTTGATAAGTATCATCAATATTTTGTTCCGATATTAATTTCTTTTGTAATTCAAGAACCTCAACATAATTTTGACTTAAATCCTTGTCTAAAACTTTATTTTTACAATAATTTATCAAAAATGCATTAAGTAATTTTTTGGCACTTTTTACAATTTTATCTTGTCCTTTACTACCTAACTTGGCTTCGTTTATTAAAGCATTACCATAATCGTTTAAGTCTGTAAAAACATATCCTTGCCAATAAATTTTTGTAAGAGTTGGTTCTAACTGATATAAAAGCTTTTGATATCTAAAATCGTCATTAGGATTATTTTGTAGCACCTCCATTGCTTGTCTACAAAATTCTGTTTCTTTTTCTTTATTATTGATATCGTAATGTCTTTCGAGTAAGCCTCGACCTACTTCTTTTTTACCAAGTTCCCAATTTGTTCCTAAAGCATCAATTAAATCATAATTTGAAGTATATATTGTGCCATTAAACTTGTATGGAATTGAAGTTTGCTTTGAATTTGATGATGCACTTGCCAAACTTGAATTAAAATCCCCTGGAATTACTTGTTCTTCACCTTTTAACCATTTTTGAACTTCGGTATAAGTCCAACGTTTATTAGGATTATTAGCTTCATTACGATTTGAAATATCTTTATAGGTTAAACCTAAAATTAAATTCTTTAAGTCTTGAGGAAAATCTACCGCAAATGGAATTTTTTGAATAGAAGCAAGACCAGCTAATTGCGAACTACTTATATTACTATTTTGAAAAGGAGTAAAACCTGTGAATAATTCATAAATCATTATGCCTAATGCATAATAATCAGTCTCTTTTGTAAAACTATTATTAAAGGCTTCTGGTGCTAAATAAGTTGGAGTCATACCTGTCTGAGTAAACACAACAGTATTACCATTGGTAACAGAACTTATACCAAAATCAATTATTACTAAATTGCCTTCATTATCTATCATTACATTGTCAGGTTTTAAATCCTTATGTAAGATATCTAATTGATGAATATTATTTAATCCTGTTACTATTTGCGGAATAATTTGTTCTTTTAATTCTTGTTCAGAAAATGTGCCACAATTTTGCAAGTAACTTCTTAAAGAACCATTAGTAAAATAAGGCATTACTACATATGTAAATCCCAATTCTTCTGAATAATAAGATACAGGAGCAACATACTGAGGTTTTGAATTAAAAATTTTTGCAATAACTTCAGCTTTTAAGGCGTCTTTACGACGATAAAGTTTAACAATTTGTTCTGAATTATCATTTATATCAATGGCTTTATATAAATCAGATTCACTTGAATACGTATTTAATTTCTCTGTAACATTAAATCGATTATTTAATGTTCTGCCTAAAAGATTAGGAATATCTGCATTATTTTGAGAGTTTGAATTTATTTTTGTAGCTAAATTTTTTAACTTATTTATTAACGTAGTAGCCATTGATTTACCTGTATTTGAGTAATTCGAATTTTGTAAAATATTTTGCTGTAAATAATTTTATTCCATAAAAAATATTTTAAACGATTGAATAATATTTTTAAAAACCATTCACTTAAAGCATTTTTATTACATCAAAAAAATGTATCACAATTCACAAAAATTATTCTTTGCAATTACTAAAGTTGTTTATTCTAATTATTTATGCATTTATAAAACAAAAAGGAAAATAGCACACACTTGTATCTATTTTCCTTTATTTGATTAAATTGAAAGTTTTACTTCAATATTAGAATTGGTAAATTAAACCACCTTGAATTTCAACAGAAAGAGTTTCTTTTTGTAATCTCATAACTCTTGTAGAAAGATCTAGTTTTATATTATCGGTAGCTTTATATTGAGCACCAATTGTTCCATGATATATAAATTTGGTTTCTCTATCAGAAAGAGATTCATTTTCAGCAAAGAATGAAGTCATATCTATCTCTTCTCCATCTTCTATCACTTTAAAACTTTTAATTTTACTTTTTTGCACAGAGAAGCCAAAACCACCACCAATATATGGACTAAAAGCACTAGAATCCCACAAATGAACATAGGCATTTAATAATCCACCATAGTATTTATCTTCCCCACGACCTTTTACTTTTAACTTGTTACCCTTCTTATCAATTTTAGCTTCAAATTTTTCTGTATATTCTCTTGCAAAGTGATAGAAAAATTCCGCTTCTGCACGGACCCCAAAAAAATCATTAATTGGAGTATGAACACCTGCAAATAAACTTACAATTGGAGCACTATAATGTTCAGCTGAAAAATTCTTTTTATATTTACTACCAGCGTATTCATCTTGAACAATAGCTACCCCTCCTTTGATACCAATGTAAGGTTTAAGATTAAAATCACCAGCATTGGCATTTTGAGCTAAAAACATCGCAGATGACAAAGTTGCCATTGTCAAAAGTTTGCTAATTTTTTTCATAATTTATCCCCAATTCAATACATTAAAGTTTTCAAATAGTGTTTTATATATTTAGATTAAATATCATTTATTTTAGTTGGTCAATTATTTTCAGGCATTATAATTTAGATGTCATGTTAAAACTCAAAAATGCCATATATACCCACGAAAAATTACCAAAAGTGTGGACAATAATAAATTTTTATTATTTATACAATTTTTAAGAGGCTTC
>GL995228.1:19382-26084 GCA_000222855.1 Succinivibrionaceae bacterium WG-1
ATTTTTAAGTACCTAAAAAAATTGGTTATACAAATAATAAAACTACCACATGTATCAATATCTAACTCATCATAAAATTTTATAGTTTTTTAAATTTGTAATATAATACATTTGGAAGTTTGTAATTTTTATTTACAAACAACTCTAAAGATAATTAGTATAAAAAAAACTTCTCACAAAATCATTGCAATCATTTTATATTATCTCAAATAAAGTAAGATAATATAAAACGTTTTAAAGATATAAAATAATTTAACAACAAAATAGTAATATAACTTATATTTGTCTCAAATTCTGTAATAAATTCCGACATTCTTTTAGTGTGTAAAAAATATGCTCAGAGTTTTTGATAATTATTTTTGTTTTATTAGATTTTATTTTTTAGATTGTAGATTGATTAAATTTTTTACTAATTTTTTATTAGAAATTTAAAGTAGATAAATTTAGACAAAAACACTAAATATAATTAAAAGTTGGTACACGCAAGGAATAAATATGAATAAAGCTATTAAAAAATTGATTTATTTAGTTATTATTCTTTTTTAGGTTCTGTTATTAGCCTTGTACCTTCATATAATAATCAAACTGTAAATCTAGAAACAATAAAAAATATATTACCATCTCCAACAGATGATAATCCCTCTGACACCAAAACTAATGATGCTAATATCATTGTTGCAGATATAAAAGAAGTTGAAGATGAAGATAATGCAACTACTTCAAAATCTCAACCCAAAAATTCAAATCAATTAGAACAAGAAAAAGAAAAAAAGTTATTGCTATCAATCAATCTTTAGATAAAGAAATAACCACATCTAAAAATTTAAACAATGATACAAATGCCCTTATAACTAGTTCCCAAAACGAACTCAAAAAACAA
Organism: Succinivibrionaceae bacterium WG-1; assembly: GCA_000222855.1. Taxonomy (GTDB): domain Bacteria; phylum Pseudomonadota; class Gammaproteobacteria; order Enterobacterales; family Succinivibrionaceae; genus WG-1. The sequence continues at coordinate 20,263 of GL995228.1, forward strand.
CGCCAATTAACTAATCAACAAATAGCAGAAGAACTTAGACAACAAATCATACACCACAATAAAAAAACAGATAATACAAATGTTCATACTTTAAAACAAGATTCAGATTATTACTCTAAATTTAATCATGACAAATCTTTAGATAAAACTCAGAACTCAGAACAAGGTTTAATATTTTGTTCTGAAGCAAGTATCAATTCATTAAACCCTCAACGTAACCCCCTATCAAATATGACATCAACTTTGTCATATGCGTTATATGATAGATTATTAAAAATTGATCCCAATTCTAAACAAATAAAACCGGCCATTGGAACTTTTGTATATTCAACCAATGAAGGACTTACTAGAGTTTACAGAATCAATAAAAACATTCGTTTTCAAAACAATGATATTTTTACTCCGACTCGCAATTTAAATGCTGAAGATGTGGCTTTTAGCTTTGATCGAATGTTGAACAATGAAAATCCTTTTCATAAAAATATTACTTTTCCATATCTACAAACTCATGATAGTGTAGACTTTATAAAAAAAGTAGAAGCCATTAAACCTGATTTAGTAGCTTTTACTCTTGATAAAAAATTACCTAATTTTGAGATGTTTTTAGCTCATGATAATTCAGTAATATTAAGTAAAGAATATGCAGATCTAATTTTACAAAAAAATCTCCCAATTGAAACATTAGACTATAAACCAATAGGAACTGGACCTTTTCAACTACAAACTTTTTTACGAGATAACTATATACGTTTAGTACCATTTGAAGCATATCATGGTAAAAAACCTAAATTAAAAACCTTAGTATTAAGACATTCCACTCACGTTAACAAACGTTTAACACAACTATTTACTAATGAATGTCATGTAATAAGTAATCCAACCCCTGGTCAATTAGCATTGATGTTAAATGGTGGACAAAGAGTAAACTTTATAAATCAAGGTTCTATATTTGGAACATTTTTAGTTTTTAATACTAAACAAAACATACTTAAAAATAAAGAAACTCGTAAAGCTATCGCAGCTCTTATAAATCTTGCAGATTTAAACAAATCTGTATATTTCAACTATGGTCAATATCGTTTTGATAACAACAATTTCAAATTAAATTCTTTAGGTTTAAACCGAAACTCTGCAGAAAATAATAATATTCAATCAAAAGATAACCTTGAAAATAATAATTTAGAAAACAATACTTTAACTACTAATAATACCGATAGTAATAGTAGTAGTAACAATAATGATTCTATTAAGAATTTGGAAGCTTCCAATACTTCAAATAACTCATCACATTTATTAGATAAAAATTCTGAAAAAAATAGCAATCATACAAATACCAATTTGAAAGAAGAATTGCAATCTGACCCAACACAGTTAGATACTTTAAATGAACAAGTATCTTATAATAAAACTCCTATATTCATTGAACAAAATAATCCTGAATCATCTGAAGTAAAATCAGAAATTGAAAAATTACATGATAAAAATTTTGAAATAGTAATCTTTGAAAGAAATACTCTTGGTGATAAATCAATTGTAAGAACTGCTCAATTTATCAAGTCTGTTCTCGAAGACAAAGGCATTCATGTAAATATTAAATATTTAAATTACAATTCAGGAGTAAGTAAATTAAAAAATCACAACTTTGATTTAGCTCTTATCAATATTTATTCTGATACTATGGATATAGTGGATAATTTAACAAGTTGTGGCAAACGTTTATTTAACTATAATCAAAATATTCAAAGTGTATTTAAACAAAACTTTAGTGGTTGGTGTAATCAAGAATATGATGATTTAGTGATTTCTTCTCAAAACGTAAATAGCGAAGAAATTTTTAATCAAAAACTTTTTAGAAAAAAGAAATTTTAAGTGATGAAATGCCTATATTACCTTTAGTTTATTTCCAAACTACATTCTTTTCACTAAAAGAGGTTCATGATATAACTCAAACCTCCCTAGGTGGCATAGACTTTACAAATGTATATATAGGCGAGGCAAAATAATGTTATCTTTTATTTTACGTCGTATTGGGCTGTTTTGTTGTTCATTCTTTGTATTAACATTACTGATATTTTGGGTACATGTGCGCCTAGATAGTGAAGCATTATTAAGATTTGTCCCTGAATATATTAATTACACATCCAAACTTATTTACTTAGATTGGGGCAATAATGTTGAAACAGGGGCCAAAATCTACGATGAAATAAAATTATATTTTCCACAAACTTTTGAATTAATTTTTATTTCGCTAAGCTTAGCTCTATTACTAGGCACCTTTTTAGGTATCATTTGCGGTTTAAATCATCATTCTAAATTAGATAAAATTCTAGGATTATTTTGTCAACTTACAAACTCTATTCCTGTATATTGGTTAGCGCAAATTTTTATCATAATTTTTGCTATAAAACTAAAAATGTTGCCAACAACAGGCAATATGAATTTACTTTATACTATTCCTAATACTACAGGTATATCTTTAATTGATGCTTTGCTTACTATAAATCCAATAATTATAAAAGATGCATTTCTACACTTAATTATGCCAGTATGTACTTTAATGATTATGCCTTGCGCTGAAATTACTAGTATTATTCGTAAAGCAACTATTGATGTAACTAAGAAAAATTTCTTTCAGGCTGCACAAATTAGAGGCATGAATGTCATAAAACTTGCTTACAAACATGTTTTTCCTAATGTAATTCAGTCTGTGTTACCACATACAAGTATTATTATTTGTAATTTATTTTCAGCCTGCATATTAGTTGAAGTGGTGTTTGAATGGCCTGGTATTGGGTTATGGTTAATTCAAAGCGTAACAGCAAGTCAATACAGTAATATCGAACCTTGTGTATTCTTTTTAGCTATTTGCTTACTAATCATAAACATTGGAACAGAAATTCTATGTGCTCTATTCTTTAAGAATAATCGCAACATTAGTCGTACAGAGGATGCCATGTAATGTTTGACGTAAGAAGAGAAAAAATAATAGTCTCCCAACTAGCAACAAAGCATTATTTTGGCGAGCTTATAAAAAAATAAACTTGATGTAATTGGGCTTTATCTTTTTATATTACTCATGTTTATAGTTTATATCCTACCTTATATTATTCATACTGATGCTTTTTCTACTCATATAAACAGTAGATTATTACCTCCTTCTTGGATTGAAGGTGGGGTCCTACAACACTTTTTAGGAACAGATGAATTAGGTAGAGATTATTTATCTAGATTATTACTAGGAACAAAAAATACTCTAAATGCTGCATTTATAACTTTGGTTATAGCTGTAGTTATTGGATGCCCTATTGGAATTTGTGGTGGTATCTCTAAACACAAAATGCGTAAAAGAGTAATGCACCACTTATTTGATATCTTATTATCTATCCCATCTTTATTGATAGCTTTAGTGGTTATTTGCATTTTAGGACCTAGTTTGCCACATACTATTTTAGGTATTAGTATTTCATTGATACCTAGATTTATACATTCAACCTACTTTGCTGTACAAAAAATATTAAATAAAGACTATATTATTTCAGATTTATTAGATGGTGTTTCTTATCTAAGGTTAACTCATAACACCATCTTACCAAATATTTTATCCACAATTTGTGTGAATATCTTTCAAGGTTTTGGGGTCGCTATTCTAGATATTAGTGCTATAGGATTTTTAGGTTTTGGAGCGCAACCTCCAGAACCGGATTTAGGAAATATGCTAACAGCAGGCATGGATATAATCTATGTTACAATAGCCCAAGCTCTTATCCCTGGTCTTGCCATTATGTTAATAATTATGAGCTTAAACTCTATTGGACATGGCATAAATAGAGTGTTAGAAACAGGAAATAAAAAATATGGCTCTGCTTGATATTAGAAATTTAAGTATTGATTACTTAACACCTGATAGAGGGTGGATAAATATTTGTAAAAATCTTGATTTCTTCATAAATGATGGCGAAATTTGTGGTTTAATTGGCGATTCAGGTTCTGGCAAAAGTATGATTGCTAAAGCCTTAATAGGAATGTATTCTAATAATTTTAGAGTACATTTTGATCGTTTTAAATTTAATGAAATCGATCTTACCCATTTAAACCTATTACAAAGACGTAAAATTTTATCAAAACAAGTGGCATATATTTTCCAAGATGCCAAACAAAGTTTAGATCCATATTTAACAATTGGTGCTCAAATGCATGACGCCCTACCAAATTCTGCTTTCAATGATAAATGGTATAAAAGGTTTGGTTGGCGACGTAGAACCATAAATAATCTACTTCATAAAGTGGGGATCAAAGAACCTAAAAAAGTAATAAAAAATTCCCCCATGAACTATCTGAAGTTTTATGTAAAAAGATAGTTATTGCTATGGCTTTGGGGCGCAAACCTAAGCTATTAATAGCAGATGAACCTATAGCAAACATGACAACTATTTCGCAACTACAGATTTTAAGATTGATTGCAAGCTTTAATAAAAATAGCCACACTACTGTACTGTATATTTGTAATGATATAACTCAAGTTGGAAATTTATTAAATAGAATAAATGTTGTATATGCAGGAAGTATTATTGAATCAAATTCAACAGTGCAAATCCTCTCAAGACCACATCATCCATATACCATATCAATGATTGAGATTGTGGCAAGCTATTTAAATCAATCAAAAAAAACAAAGTTTAAATTTTTACCAGGAGACTCTCCTGAACTTGGTAAACTTCCTATAGGATGTCCATTAGGTCCGCGTTGTCCTTTTGCAGATAGAGAATGTAACCATACTCCACCTATTATCAAATATAAAGGTGGTACCGTGGCTTGCCACTTCCCTCAAAACATGGAGAACTCTAATAATGACTAGACAAGCTCCACTTCTTGAAATAAAACATTTAACAACCTCATATAGGATTGATAAAATTTTTTGTTTAAGAAAAAAAGTAAAAGTTTTAGATGATATTAACTTCTCTTTAGAAGCTGGGGAAATTTTAGCTGTAACAGGAGACGCAGGCTCTGGAAAATCAACTCTTCTTCGTATTATTAACGGAAATATTCAAAACGTTAAAGGGGAAATTTTATATTTTGGCAAACCTTTAAATGATTATGAAAGAATTGATAGAGTTAATTTTGTAAGAATGTTTTACTCTCAAGCAGAAAACTCTATAAATCCGTACATTAAAGTAGAAAAGATTTTAAATACTCCGCTTGAATTAAACACTAAACTAACAAGCGAAATGCGTAAAAATCGCATTGATGCTATTTTAAACTATGTCGGTTTATCATTAGGGGTAAAGGAGTGTTTTCCTATAATGCTGAATCATATTCAGCTATTACGTCTATCTTTAGCCAAAGCCTTAATATTGCATCCTAAAATACTATTAGTTGACGCAGTAGTAGAACGATTAGATTTACAATTAAGAGCGCAAATTATCAATATCTTATTAGATCAACAAAAGAAATATAATACAACAATTATTATTTGTCTAAATAATCTAGATCTTATAAATCATATGGCTGATAAGATGCTTATTTTAGATCACGGCCAACAAGCTGAATTTAATAACGTTACCAATATTCTTATCTCTCCACAAAGTGATATCGGAAAACGTATCTTACAATGTGACCGCAATGAATACCGCACTATTGTATCTCATTAAATTTATTATGGTGTAATTGTCAAATTTCTTATTACACCAAATATTAAACAGATTCAAATGCAACAAACTCTTTAATATTTGCATCAAATACCATTGCAATTCGTAACAAATCAGATTTTAAAGGAAGTGTATTACCGTAATCACGTGCTTTTATTTGCGCCACAGCTTCAGCTA
>GL995228.1:27326-29191 GCA_000222855.1 Succinivibrionaceae bacterium WG-1
ATAAAGAGCTCCAAATTTATTCCAATAGCTATAAATTAGCAACTTTAAAACAACAGCATTATATAGTCTATGATTATTGTAATATAAATAGTACTTAAACTTAAAAGTTTTATAATAGACATAGATAACTTTTTCAGAAAAACACTAGTATCACATAAAAAGATTATCATAATCTCATTCTTAATATTCAAGTACGGTGTAAGCAAATATGTTTTTGTTACTAATTGTTTATTGCAATAATAAATGGTTTGCTCTTGTATATAAAATAAAAGAAATTTAAACTTCATAATTTTCAATTTCTCAAATTTTAGATTTTTATCTATGTTAAATTTTCCAAAACTAATAAACTTGCATCTAAGTGATAATTTTTATCACTTAATTAAACACAGTGATGAAATAAACTTTGTTTTAAAGGAATCAAAATATGAAAGTTTTAATAATTACAGGAAGTCCACATAAACATGGCACATCAGCACATTTAGTTGAACAATTTAAAAAAGGAGCCATGGAAGCTGGTAATGATATTTTTGTATTTGAGAGTGCATTTAAAAAAGTTCATCCATGTATTGCATGTGACAAATGTATTGCGGAAAGACGTTGTACTTTTAAAGATGATATGGATATTCTTAATCCTAAACTTTTAGAAGCAGATATTGTTGTGTTTGCATATCCTATCTACTATTACAACATAAATGCACAATTAAAAACAGTTATAGATCGTTTTTATGCCACTAACTCCAAACTTATGCAGACTCATAAAAAAGTTTACATTATAAGTGCTATGGAAGACGATACTATGGAATCAGCAGATGGCGCAAATGTAGCATTTAAAGGTATGTGCAAATATTTAGGTTGGGATTTAACTTATTGCTTAAATGCCATGAATGTGCTTACAGCAGAAGATTTAAAAAATACTACCTATTTAGATGATGCCTATAATTTAGGTAAAAGTATCAAATAAAACGTTTAACTTCTAGTCTAACACTAGTTTGCTATCTGTTAGCTAGTGTTTATTACTATTATTTATTTGAAATTATTATAAAAGTTTACGCTTCTTTCTTTTAATTCATATTTAAAAATTTATTATCAACTTCTAAAATTTCTCCTGCTTTTACAAAAGCAGTATTAAATTTTCCTCTAACAGCAGCATCAATACCTAACGGAGTATCTTCAAATACAATACTCTTACTTGGATTTGCATTTATAAGAAGTGCCGCTTTTAAAAAAGTATCAGGCGCAGGTTTACAATTAACCACATCTTCTGCACATACCGAAAAATCGATATATTCTTTTAGTTTAGTATGACAAACAATATAATCAACGTTATATCTTGTAGTTCCTGTACCAATTGCCATTGGAATATTATGCTCTTTTAAAAAGTTTAATAGCTCTAACATTTGAGGATAAATTTCAACGGTATCTATAGTTTCTAAATATCTCTGAGACTTCTTGTCTGCTAAATCTTTAGGACTGATATTTAAGTTATATTGCTTGATATAAATTTCTGCAATTTTAGGACTTGGTACCCCACCATGAGCCATTAAAAAATCTTTATCAGCGGTAATACCATATTCTTCTAAAACTTGCGACCAAGCGCCAATATGCAAAGGCATAGAATTAACTAAAGTACCATCTAAATCAAAAATCACACCTTCATATTTTAAAAATTGTAAAAAATCCATACCAACTCAACTCTAAAAAATTATGATACTTTTATTAACCAATAGGGTTACTAAATATTATGTTACTTTAAAAATCTTTGCAACAATAGTTAATACCACCAAACAAAAAGTAATTTGTAAAAAAGTAGTAGCCAACAATAAAAAATAAAAAGAAATAACAAAAACTAAGAAATAATCAAAAAT
>GL995228.1:30769-43436 GCA_000222855.1 Succinivibrionaceae bacterium WG-1
AATGCTTTCTTAGTACAGCCTTTACGTAAAACTTTAGTAATCTTGTTATCTTGAAGAATTTCACGAGATACGTTTAAAGGTAAATCGTTAGAATCTAACACCCCTTTAATAAAACGTAAGTAACCAGGCATAAATTCTTCAGCGTCATCCATGATGAATACACGTTGAACATAAAGCTTTAAGCCATGACGGTTTTCACGATTAAATAAATCCCATGGAGCACGCTTTGGTAAATATAATAATGTAGTATATTCTTGAGCACCTTCTACACGGCTATGATTCCATGCTAATGCATCTTCATAATCATGAGAAACATGCTTATAGAATTCTTGATATTCTTCATCAGTAACTTCTTTTGGATTACGAGTCCATAATGCCTTAGCATCATTTACTTGCTTCCATTCTGTATATTCTGCTTCTGTTTCTTCTTTATTTTCTTCACCTTCTTTAGGTTCAGGCTTTACAGTTTCAAGCATTTGTACAGGAACACTGATGTGATCAGAATACTTAGAAATAGCAGAACGTAAAGTCCAATCTTCTAAGAATTCATTTTCGTCATCACGTAAAGAAAGGATAATATCTGTACCACGACCTTCTTTAGATACAGTATTAACAGTAAATTCACCATTACCATCTGAAATCCATTCTACAGCTTCATTAGCAGCAGCGCCTACTGCACGGCTTACAACAGTTACTTTATCAGCAACAATGAAAGCAGAGTAAAAACCAACACCGAACTGACCAATTAATTGAGAATCTTTAGCCTTATCGCCACTTAAATTTTTAAAGAATTCAGCTGTACCAGATTTTGCAATTGTACCTAAATGAGCAATTGCATCATCTTTAGTCATACCAATACCATTATCAGAAATGGTTAAAGTCTTATGTTCTTTATCAGCAGAAATACGAATCTTTAAATCAGCATCATCACCATAAATAGAAGCGTCTTGTAAAGCTTTAAAACGTAATTTTTCAATAGCGTCAGATGCATTAGAAATAAGTTCTCTTAAAAATACTTCTTTATTTGAGTATAAGCTATGAGCTAACAAATGTAATAATTGCTTAACTTCGGTCTGAAAACCATGTTTTTCTGCAGCCATTTATATAATATCCTCTAAACATTCATTAAAACTTTAGTACTAATAACTTTAAGAGAGTTTTTAATATTCACTTCAATGGTTACTTAAAATTTCTTAGTAAAAAGTATTATTAAACAATCTAAAATAATTAAAACCCTGTGATATCAACAAAAAATAGTAAAAAAAATTCAATAATAAAATAAATTACTAATTTTATTTTTCGCTCTATCATCGTCATTTTTATAAATGGGGATAACCTTTTAAAAATTCAAGTATGAACATTATTTTTTTTCAATACTTAAACGTAATTCCTCAATAAATAACTTTTGTAATGGTGTTAAAACTCTATCTTTATTCCAAATCACATGAACTTTGGACTCTATTTTTGGAGCTATTGGTTTAAATACAATATTAGGGTTATTTGTTAATCCCCCTAAACCTAACACCACTCCTAAACCTTGTTCTAATAACAAAGTTGCATTAAATATTAGATTGTAGTAGCAAACAACTTTTAAATCTGCAAATCCATTGGGAAAAAATTTTTCACCTTCTTCATCTAAATAGATCTCACTATCTTTATGAAGTTGCTTCGATATAATAATTGGAACATCTTTAATATCTGCTAATTCGACATAATCTTTATCATTATTGGCTAAAGGATAACTTGTAGGCATAAAAATCCCCCAAACGTCTCGACGCTTTAAGCAGATGCTTTCATATGAATCTATATTTGAAGGTTCAATAATTAAACCAAAATCAAGTAGCCCCTTGTTTATCTTATCTTTAACTTCTATACCATTGGCACTATGAATGTGAAAGGTCACTTTTGGATGTTCTTTTTTTATTTTGGCAATAATTTCGGCAATTTCACTAAAGGTTTGAGTTTCACCACAACCTAAATAAATATCTCCACTTATTTCATCCTTCAAATTTTTAAATTCAGTGGTAGTTTTTTCAACCAAAGAAACAATTTCTTCTGCTCGTTGTACAAATAGCATTCCCTCTTGGGTTAATTTTAGTTCATGCTTATCTCTATTAAATAAAGATATCTTTAACTCATATTCTAAGTCTTGCATTTGCCTAGAGAGGGTTGGTTGAGTTACATGCAAAATGTTGGCAGCTTTGGTTACACTACCTTCTCTTGCTATTGCTAAAAAATATTTAAGAACTCTTATTTCCATTTTCCAATCCTCTTCTTATTTTATTATAAAATTTTAACATAATTATGCTTTTTAAGCATAATCAAACATGTTTAATAAGTATTTGATCTAATTAACTTTATAAATGATAATTAAATCATAAGATTTAAACACCAAAAGTATGGAAAAACTAAATGACAACTGCAATAACACTCGACTATTTAAGAAATTACATCTCGAAAAAAGGTTATTTAACTTTTGGGGATGAAGTGTTTGCATTTATGAATGATCTGGCAATTAAAGTTCAAGGTTCACTTATTGAATTAAATAACAAAGTTCATACCCCTAGTGAAATTGTAGAACTAATGAAAGAAATTACGGCAAGTAATATTGATAATACTTTTAGATTATTTCCTCCTTTCTACACTGATTTTGGAAAAAATACTCATATTGGAAAAAATGTGTTTATCAACATGGGATGCAAGTTTCAAGACCAAGGAGGGATTTATATCGGAGACAATTGCTTAATTGGTCATAATGCCACTTTAGTAACAATAAATCATGATTTAACAAACGGAAAAAGAGATTCTTTGATTTTAAAACCTATAATTTTAGAAGAAAGAGTTTGGTTAGGAGCAAATGTAACTATTCTTCCTGGAATTACCATTGGTCATGATGCTGTAGTGGGAGCGGGTTCTGTAGTAACCAAAGATGTACCACCAAACACCATCGTTGCAGGAAATCCTGCCAAAGTAATTCGAAAATTAACTTATTAACAAGATTTAACAATTCATCAATATAAATAAAGAAGGACTATAAAAATGAACAAAAGTAAAATTTTAAAAAACACCCTTGCATGTTTAATTCCATTAGCTTTTAGTGCAAATGTTGCTATCGCTGATAGCTATGCTCCTGCTAAAGCTTTTATTCCAAATCCTGAATACACTCCTGATTTAACTCGTGGCGCTGATAATTTCTATAAAAGCGACAAGTTAGAAGCTAAAAAAGTTACATTTAACACCATGTATGGCTTAAAAGTAACAGGCAATATGTTTACACCTAAAAATGCTAAGAAAGACGTTAAATTACCAGCAATTATTGTAGGTCACCCTATGGGAGCAACCAAAGAACAATCTGCACAACTATATGCCCAAAAACTTGCAGAACAAGGTTTTGTAACAATTGCCATAGATTTGAGCTATTGGGGAGAAAGTGAAGGCGAACCACGCAATACTGTTGCTCCTGAACTTTATGCTGAAGATTTTATTGCAGCCGTTGATTTCTTAGGTATGCAAGCTAATGTTGATAGAAATAATATTGGTGTACTCGGCATCTGTGGTAGTGGTAGCTTTGCAATTTCTGCAGCAAAAATCGACCCAAGAATCAAAGCTATCGGTACAGTAAGTATGTATGACATGGGCGAAGCTGTAAGAACAGGTTTAAATAAATCAGGTACTTTAGAACAAAGAAAAGCTCTTATAAAGGCAGCTGCTGACGAACGTTGGGCAATTCTTGATGGTAAAGCTCCACAATACACAAGTGGTACGGTTGATTCTCAAGCAGAAGCTACCAACGATATTGCTAAAGAATTTTTTGATTTCTATCGTACCAAACGTGGTGCATATGGTGAAAGTAAAACTACTACCCATCCAACACTTGTGTCTTTTAGTAAATTTGCAAACTTCTATCCTTTTGAAGATATAGATACTATTTCACCACGTCCTGTATTATTTGTGGCAGGTGAAAATGCTCATTCAAGAGCGTTCTCTGAAGACGCTTATAAATTATCAAAAGAACCTAAAGAGTTGGTAATTGTAAAAGATGCAGGACATGTTGATTTATATGATAGAACAGAAGTAATTCCATTTGACAAATTAACTTCATTCTATAAAGAAAATTTAAAATAATAATTCTAATTAAAGTAACGCCTAAATAAGAGATATATCTTATTTAGGCTTTTGTCGTCGACGTTTTTAAATATCTTTATATTTTTTATCTTATAATTTTTTATTAACAGCAACGCATAAAAAATAAAAAAAACAAAAAAAGAGAAACTAAGAAAAGAAAAAATGAGATAACCAAAAAATAAAACTTTTTAATGAAAGAGCTCTATATGAAACATCTAAAAAAATTAACCTTAACTATTGCTATTGCATTAACAGCATTAAGCTCACCTTTTGTAAACGCAGCTAATAATCAAGAAGGTAATAATATTATGCCAAAGAAAATTGTTCAAACAGCAGGTAGAGATAATTTAGGAAAGTTTGCACCTGAATTTGCTCATTATAATGATGACGTATTATTTGGTGAAAATTGGAATAACCAAGATATCGATGTAAAAACTCGTTGTATGGTAACCGTTTCAGCTTTAATTGCGACAGGAATTAGTGGTACACCATTAGAACACCACTTAAAAAATGCCAAAAATAACGGTGTTACTAAAGCAGAAATTGCAGCTTTAATTACTCAAGTTGCTTTTTATGCAGGTTGGCCAAAAGCTTGGAACGCTTTTAGTGTTGCCAAAACTGTTTGGGATGAAAATGAACAACCTCTTACAGATAAAGAAAAACACGCTGCAGAAATGATTTTCCCTATAGGTCCTGAAAACGTAAATTACGCTAAATACTTCATTGGTAAATCATATCTTGCACCTGTTTCAACCGAACAAGTAAAAATGTTTAATGTTACTTTTGAACCAAGAACTCGTAATAATTGGCATATCCATCACGCCAAAACAGGTGGTGGTCAAATGTTAATTGGAATTGCTGGTTACGGCTATTATCAAGAAGCAGGCAAAGAAGCTGTAATCATTAAGCCTGGTGATGTTATCCACATCCCTGCAAATGTAAAACATTGGCATGGCGCAATGGCTCACAATTGGTTTAGCCATATTGCAGTTGAACTTGATGGCACTGAAACATCAAATGAATGGTTAGAACCTGTTACCGATGCAGATTACGATAAATTACCAAAAGATATCAAGTAATTCCCAATCATAATAAAACTAGTACTTTGTTAGTAATAACTTTAAAAAATTATATTACTACTAGCAAAGTACTTTATTATTTTCTGCTTTTTATTTTTATCATCAAAAATAGTTTACTTTTGACTATTATTCTTTAACAGCAACAACTTTCTTTCTAATTTTCTCATTGCATCATCAATGCTCTTTGGGGAGGTTTTTATTTTTAAAATTTGAATTACCTTCTTTAAAGAATAAGGTACAAATTTTTCGTCACATAAAAATTTTTCATTACGAATTATTGTTTGTCTCTGAAAGTCATTAAAAATTTTTCTCATCTCTCCTAATGAAGAATCAACATATTTTATTGTGCTTCCATCTAAACACTCAAAAGTATGGAAACAAGTTCCTGACAAAGTAAAACCACCTAAACTCCGAATAAAACCAATATTGGATCTAGCACCTTCCTTATTATCAATATATGCAGTACTGAGCCAAAATTGCAACATTGACTCTAAAAAAGCATAATTACTTGTAGGAAACATTTCCTCAATTTTAAATGGAATTACAGCCAAACGCATGCGAGGATTATTTTTAATTTGCTCTAAATTAGCCAAAAGAAGAAATATATTTTCAATAAGAAGTGCTTTATAATCTATAACTTCTTCAACTAACCTAAAATAATTATTTTTTACAGCTTGGCCATTACCAAATATAGCTTCTAGCAATATAGCTATATCTTCTTTTTTATAAGTATTAAAAGATCTTAATTTTAAGTTTTTAAGAGCACCCCAAAAACTATCAGTATAAATTTGTAATTCATTTTCAAGAGCATTTTGAGCAACAATATCGGTAACCACATTTTTATTAACTTGTAACTCTAAATTAGCACTTGTAATTGCACTAATATAAGAATAATTTGACTTTATTGGAACAACTTTTTCATAGGCTCTACTAAGAAAATAATTATCGCTCCTTTTGTTTATCCAACCATTTGCAGAACATGGTGGCAATTCATTTAGTGGAATATTTTTAATTGTCATTTTTAAAACTAACTTTAATTTTTTATAGAAAATGTTTCCAAATTATCAGCAAAAATTAGTTTGGCTTTATTACAAAAGTCTGAAAAATAATGTTCATTAACATCTACTTCTAGTTGTTGCAAAATGTTATTTAACTCATCACATTGAGTCGAATCTAGATATTCATACATATTAGCAACATCAATTAATTCTTTATTGTTTAAAAAATTTTTATTTAAAACATAATACATAACTAGTACTCCTAAATTGATAATAAAAAATAAAGCTAATCTAATAATAGAAAACTTAAAAGTTATTATTAATGCTAAAATATACATTTTAGAATTATACTAATTTATTCACTATTAATTATTTATAATTTGAGTATATATTAAAACGTTTTTAGATGCGACTATTTTTTAGTTGAATGCTATTAGTTAATATACTATGCTATAAGTTCTATGAATTTAAAATAGAATTTTTTGGTAATATCTAATACTATTACATTTAACCAAAGAAGAACCAAAAGCATTTAATTAAAAAGCGACTACTATTTCATAGCCAATAACTCTTCTAAACACCAAAAATAAAATAAAATAAAATAAAAAGATTTAAAAAACCACGAGGACAACATGGATTTTTTTACAGATTACTATCTGCTGCAAGAACAAGTTTCAGAAAATAAAACTTGGAAATTATTACGAGCAGATAATGCCGATGTAATTCTAGCCTTTCTCAAAAACGTTTTTAAAGAAGAGCGTGAAATACCTTACGACGAGGCTTATGTCTTACTAACGGGATTTTTAAATGATTTAAAAAAAATAAAATCACCTTAAAAGAAGGCAATAATGCTGCATACTATTTGCGTGCGTGGATGAATAGTGGATGGTTATTAGAAATGAATAACCAATTATTCATGACAGATTCCGCTCAAAAAGCCCTATCTTTTACTAGTATGATTAATACTGAAGTAGTATCAACATCTGAAACCAACCTAGGAATTCTATTATCAGAAGTTCAAAATCTATTTATCAGAATCAATACTGATAAAAATGCTAGAGTTAAAGAACTTAGTCAAAATATCAAAAAATTAAAAGAAGAAATAAAGCTAATAAAAAGTGGGAAAGATGTAGCTTTATCTGATTCTCAAAAACGCGAAAAAATTAGCACTATATATGATATGGCTAATAGACTTCCTTTTGACTTTAGAAAACTTGAAGAAGAAATAAGAGAAGTTGACATTAAAATTAGACAAAGTATTATCAAAAATAAAAATACTAAAGGTCAAATTTTACAAGATGTTCTAGCCAAAGAAAGAGAACAACGTAAAACTGCATATGGTGAAGCTTTTGAAGGCTTTTTTAAACTATTATGCGATGACGAACGCCAAAATAGATTTAAAAATCAATTAGATTATCTATTAAAGAACAATATTTCACAATTCTTAAAAAATTACCAAATAGAATTTCTAAGAGATCTTACTAATATACTTATAAAATCATGTGATAGAATACATCGCATTCGATCCACAATTGATAAAAATTTAGAACTTTATATAAACAGTACCGATCTAGACCAAAATCAAAATATCGCCATTATTCTCAAAAGAATTGAACAAATTGCTATAAAACTAAAAGATGAAAAATTTAGTTTTGCCAATAAAAAAATAAAACTTGAATTACAAAGTGGTAAAATAAAAACTTTTTCACCGATAAACTCTATTGAATTACGCCGACCTTCGGACCGCGCTCAAGTTGATGATTACTCACACCATACTAATAGTAACGAAATCTCCAAAAGAATAATTCAGAAACTTGATACCGTAAAAATTAGGGTTGTAAGAAATAACGTTCTTAAATTCTTTAAAGATAAAGAAATAGCTTCAATTGCAAGTATTATTAACTACAATAAAATTGAATATGGTCTTGAAGAAGTTATCGCATACATTCGTATAGCAAACGAACTTAAAGCAGAACGATTGGAAGAAATTGAAGAATTATCAATTATCGATAAAAAAACTAATAAAATTTTAAAAATAAAAATTCCAAAACAAATTATCACTAAATCCCTAGTTCAAAAATACCAAAAGGAGTTCCAATATGAGTAATAATTTTGAATTTGAAACAGAAACAAATTTAGGAACTTCTTTTGCTGATATAGTTAATGGGGAAAAAGTTAATAAAACTAATACTGAAACACCAACAGCTCAAAATATTAGCAATGATGATGATCTACCAAACGAAGATTTAACAGAAGAAAATCCTAGTGATTTAGTTTTAGAATTAAAACGAGAAATTCGTAATGCGATAATTATCTTAATGCGTAGAGGGGCTTTATATCGTAAAAGTTCACAAAAAATTTATGACACTATTGTCACTCATGAAGAAACAATTGCAAGCTTTTTAAAAAATTTAAATCTGCAAATAAATATCAAAAAAGATGCAGAACTTATCTATATCGAAAATTTGAATCGAGAAAGTAACTCCAATCTAGATGACGAAGATGTTGCCCCCCCTGTAGACGAAGAAATTGACGAATTAAAAATCGATGATTTAGGAGACGATTCATACTTAATTACCAAACGAAAAATGTCGGTATATGACAGCTTAATAATTTTTATCTTAAGAAAGTATTATCATGAACGTACAGAACAAGGTGAAATCAAAGTTGTAATTGATGTTGAATTTATTCAAAACTTGCTATCTCCATACTTAAAAACAGTAGTAAGTACAACTTCCAATAATAGTAATCTTAATGGTACTTTAAAACGTCTAGTTGATTGTAAAATCATAGAATTAATAAGTAGCAATAGTAATGATGTAGGCAAAAATAGTAGATATGAAATTCTGCCTATGATTAAATTTAAAATTGGAGCTACAGAATTAGAACAAATCCAATTAGAATACGAAAAACTTATCAACTCCAATAAAAAATTATCAAACATTGATGATGAACAATTAGATGATTAAGGAAAAACCAATGAATAACACTACTATAGACATGTTTGATGATATTTTTGCCCAAACTAAAGACCAAATAAAATTAAGTGAACTTTGGGTATGTAATTGGGGTACTTTTTCAGGTATTCACCATATCAATATCAATGAAGAAGGTTCTCTTATCACTGGTGAAAACGGCTCTGGTAAATCTACAATTATTGACGCTTTAATGACATTACTTATAGCACCTGGTAAAGTAGATTTTAATGCTGCAGCATCTCAAGGTAGCAACAATAAAGACCGTTCTTTAGTTTCCTATATTCGTGGTAGCTATGCAAGTAACATGGATTCAGAAGGCAGAGAAGATCTATATTTAAGAAAGAATTCAGTTATAAGCATTATAAAAGCAGTATACACTCATACTGTATCCAAAGAAAAAGTAATACTTACTGCCATATTTACTATTTTAGGTACCTCTGATAAATTAGAAAATATTACTCGTACTTATGCAGTACTTTCTGATGATTATAATTTAACAGATTTATTAACAGCATATCGTAATGGCGATATTAGAGAAATGCGTTCTTTCTTAAAGAATCAACCATTCTCTCAAGTTTTTGACAACTTCTCAAAATACTCTAGTGAATATCGTGCCAAATTACGCATGGATAACGTAAATGCTCCTGCCTTATTATCTAGAGCCTTAGGTCTTAAAAAGATAGATGATTTAACATCTCTTATTAGAAAATTAGTATTAGAACCTAGCACTTTAAAGAATGATGCTATTGATTTATTACATCAATTTGAATCTTTAAATAATACTCACGACAAACTTGTGGAGCTAAGAGAGCAAGAAAATATCCTCAAAGAACTACCTAGATTGGTTGACTCATTAAAGCAATCAGAAGCACAGACTGAAAGTTATAAAAAAAGTCAGGACAATTTACCTTACTACATCAATCTTATAGCTACCGAATATTACACTAATCAAAAAGAAGAACTTTCTGAAAAACAAAGAATTAAAAATGATGAACTAACTAGTGTTAAAAATCTTCATGAAGAAGCTCAAGCAACCGTGCGTCGTCATATTGCCAAAATCGAACAATCTGGTGGCGGCACATTAAATACCCTACTTGAAAAAGTTAATGAAAAATCTCGACTTTTAGCTCAAGTTAGCAAGAAACAAAAAGATTATTTAACTCTAAATACCATTTTAGGTTTACCAAGCGTTACAGATGCGCAAAGTTTTAAAGACAATATCAACAACATCAAAAATTTGTATGAAGAAACAGATGCTAATAGGAATGATCTTATAGAATCCAACCTTTCTTACAAAATAAAAATTGATGAAATTGTAAAAAACGTATTTTCATTAGAAAAAGAACATGAACAATTAATGAAACGAAGTGATTCTAATATGGATATTGAATTCCATAAACTTCGTGAACAATTATCTAGAGAACTTAATATTCCTTTAGAAAGCTTAATGTATGTTGCGGAATTAATTGAAGTTAAAGAATCTCAAAGCAATTGGCAAGGTGCAATTGAAAGAGCTTTGGGCGGAATAAGACAAACATTACTAGTAACTAGTGAACGCTATAAAGAAATCACTGCATGGTTAAATATCCACCATACCAATCTTCATGTACGCTTACAGGTAGTTGCTCCTGTAAACTCTCAAGAGAAATTTATGAGCAATGGCTTTTTACAAAAACTTAATTGGAAAGATCATGTATTTAGTGACTTCTTAAAGAATTTCTTAATAAAGAGAGATTTAAAGTGTGTAGATACTGTTGAGGAATTAAACCAAACAGAATATTCAATGACAGAGAAAGGATTAATTCAATACAAATTTGGCTCCTTTGAGAAAAAAGATAAAGAACGCATTGATGATAAAAGAAAATGGTGCTTAGGCTTTAGTAGTAAACAAAAACGTGAAGAAATAGAACGCGAAATTATTATTCTCAAAAAAGAACAACAAAATTTATTAAATAAGCGCGCCAAGTTAGACCGTGAAATAAAAGAAGCCCAACAAAAAATCACTTTTATAAATAATATTAGCAAGTTTGACACTTTCTCCGAAATAGACACCATATCTATTGAAAATGAAATTCAAAAACTTAATAATGAAATTGAGATTATTAAAAGCAATCCTGATTTGAAAAAACTTCAAGAATTATTGTCAACTGCCCAACAAGAAAGTAACAGAATATACAATGAAGTTGTTAGAATAAATTCTGAATATCTCAATATAACCAAAGAATTGAATTCAGTTATAAATGAATTAAATAAATATACAGCCGAACCAATTCCAGAACTATCAGAAGAGCTTTTAACAATATATGACAAACATATCAATGCAAAAAATTTAACACCTAACCAAATTATAAATAAAGGTGAACTCGGTAAAGTTATTTTAGAAAATTTAACCACATTTGAAAAATCTATTGAATCTTTAAAATCTAAAATAGCTCGTTCTGTAATCTCTCCATTTTCAGAAAAATGGAAAGATTTAACTCAAGATTGGGGGACCGGTGAAAACAACTATTACTATGATTTCTTAAAATATTATGAAACTATTGTGAGAGATAGCTTGCCAGGATTAGTTGAACAATTTAAAGAAGAAATGAATGTACAAATATCACAAAGTATCGTTTCTCTTTGGACCAAAATGACTTCTGAATTTGAAGCTATAAGAAATAATATTACAAGAATCAATGGCGTATTACATCGTGTAGACTTTAAAACTAATAGTTATTTAGTTATAGAACCACATGAAATAAAAAGTCCAACTGTAAAAGATTTCCATGATAAAATCAAAGGTGTTACAAAACTTCTTGATACTACAGATAATGAAAAGAAATTTAACGCGATAAATAAAGTTATTCAAGTACTAGATAATGTTATAAACAATAGCACAACTATCGATAGTAAAAAATTATTAGATCCTCGTTTACGTATGGAATTCTTTGCCAAAGAATTAGATAGAACTACTGATGAAGTAAAAGATGTACTTAATTCAAGTAGTGGTAAATCTGGTGGTGAAAAAGAATCTTTCACATGTACAGTTTTAGCAGCTTCTTTAGCTTATGTGTTGACACCACAAAACTATGAAGCTCCTGTTTATGCATCTGTATTTTTAGATGAAGCTTTTTCTAATACCTCTGATAATGTAACTAGACCTGTATTAAAGATATTTAAAGCTTTAAAACTTCATGTAAATCTCATAACTCCATTTAAGAATATCGAAGTAGCTCGTGAAAATGCTCGCTCTCTAATTCTTATGGATAAAGATGTTAATACTAATGAAAGTTCAATAAGCGAAGTAACTTGGGAAGAATTTGATCGCCAACTTCAAGCACATAAAGAAGAACATACTCAAGACAAAATATTAGAAGAATCTAAAGAACTTGGAATTGAAGTTATCAGTGAATAATATGTACTTGAAGTAATAATCTTTCAAATTTTAAATATGTTATTAGGTTATGAAATTATAATTATTTCATAACCTAATAAAAAAACAAGG
>GL995228.1:43630-45658 GCA_000222855.1 Succinivibrionaceae bacterium WG-1
CAAGGTTGAGATAGAGATTAAAGATGCTATTTCCTAAAGATGTTATCGATAAACTTGTTAAACAAGAATTTCAAAATAAAAATAATCTTATAAAACGCTTAATAAAAGAACGTCCCTACCCTATTAAAATTAACTTTAAGCTACCTTCTGAAAAGAACCAGCTACTTGAGTTAACCACATATACTAAATTTTTAAACGAATGGAATGAATTTAAATTTCAACATTTAGTAAGGCGTAAAAATGCTTCATACAAAGTTATGAAGAATGAAAACATTCCTTATGAGTTTGTCATTAATAATGATAAAGAACTT
Organism: Succinivibrionaceae bacterium WG-1; assembly: GCA_000222855.1. Lineage (GTDB taxonomy): Bacteria > Pseudomonadota > Gammaproteobacteria > Enterobacterales > Succinivibrionaceae > WG-1. The sequence goes on from GL995228.1 coordinate 43,942, forward strand.
TTAGAATGTTTACCTACTTCTTGTGGTAATGAAATTTTAAAATTAGTAAAGCGAGCTATTGATTTAAGTAAAGTATTTAATAACGCTTCATATAATGAATATTACAAACTTTTAAAAGAAATTCAAAAATTATCTGATACAGATTTTGAAAAAGTATTACAAATTTTACCACAACTAAAAAGAAATATGGGACAAGGTAAAACCTATCTAAGAGCTCTACCTCTTGTTGGAGTTGACACTAAATTTCTTGAAATAAATGAAGTTGTAATACTCATAATAGAAGTATTAAAAGTTGCTAAAATCTTAACATCAAGTGATTTAGAATTACTTGATAATAAAAATACTTTAGATGTTATTGATAATATAAATGATATGGAACAAACAGTTCCAATCTCTCTCAATATTACAACAACTAGTGCTAATGCAACAAACATTGAAAAGGTAAATAACAATTTAGAAAACAATGATACTTCTAATATCACAACAGAAAAAAATACAACTGTTAATATTTCGCAGGCCAATAACATCCTCTATAATTTTTTAAATGTACTTCATAAACCAAAAGGGTTTATCAATATCAGAATTTTAGATAACAATCTTTATGAATATTTTTATGGCTTATCTACCTTTAAAATAACTCAAGAAGAATTAGCAAACATCAATTTACCAAGTGTTAATATCTTAGTCGTTGAAAATGAACAATCAGGCTATATGTTACCTAACCTAAAAAATACCATTGCAATTTTTGGTTGTGGTAATAACCTTGCATGGTCTAGGGCTAATTGGTTAAAAGAAAAGAAAAAAATATACTATTGGGGCGATCTAGATTCTTGGGGCTTTAGAATGCTCGCTAATTTCAGAATGAATGTAGGTTTTGAAAAAGTTAAATCAATATTTATGGATTTAACAACAATCCAAAAACATGAATTTGCAGCTGTTACCGAAGAAAGTTCTATAACCACCATTGATTTAAATTTTTTAACAAGTTCTGAACAAGAAGCTCTCGATTATTTAAGAACTCACACTCTTAATAGAATTGAACAAGAAAAACTTATTGGTGATTATGTTTATAACAATCTTTTGCTAGCATTTAGTGAACAAGACATAACAAAATAAGTAATAAGAATTTCAGAGATACACTGTAAAGAAACAATAAAAATGGTAAAACATAATCAAGATTTAGTTATATTATGATAGACTAAATAATAGTTTTTATTAAAAATTTAAGCATAATTAATAATACTGCTTATTTTTAAAGGAGTAATTCAAATGTCCTAATTTAAAAAAAGTTACTGTTGGCATAGAGAATTTTCAAGAACTTATTCTACAAAATAAATACTATGTAGATAAGACCTCCTTTATAAAAACTATTTCAGACGAAAAAGTTGCTTTATTTACCCGTCCAAGACGTTTTGGTAAAACGTTAACAATGAGTATGCTTAAATACTTCTTTGAGATGAATTATGTAAATCCTAGTGATATAAGTGCCACAGTGGAATTATTTAAAGATTTGGATATCTCAAAAGATACTGAATTTTGCAAAAAACATATGGGACGATATCCTGTAATATTTCTAACTTTAAAGGAAGTCAAAGGTGATAATTTCAGAATTGCTATATCAAAGTTTGCCAAACTTATATATGCTGAATGGACTCGCTTTTATAATGTTATAAATAATAATTCTGAAATTAATGAAGATTTAAAAATTCAAATAAAT
>GL995228.1:46509-48830 GCA_000222855.1 Succinivibrionaceae bacterium WG-1
AACTACTACAGATAACATGGAAGAACAATGCCTGCTTGCTCTAAAACAATGCCATGATAAAGAATATTATAAAAAATTTTTAGATGACCCAACTATTACTAAAATCAATATGTATGGTATTGCTTTTTGTAATAGAAAATGCTTCGTTAAAAGTGAAGAATTAAAATTACCTTTTTAAATAACGTTGTAAACTTATTATCAATAAAATGATATATAACGGTTTTACTTTGATAATAAATAACTATTTTCATAATAATCTATTATTTTATATGAAGATTTTTATATAAAAAATCAACCACAGTAATGTAAACATATAACTTTATAACTACCTTTAATCATCTATAATTTTGATATTAATCAAATTTTTCTTTGATAAAAATCACATTTGGTTTTAAAATAAGCACAAATTTTTTGAGGTAATAATATGTTGATAAGTATTTTAAAACGTATTTTAATTTATGTTATTGGGTTATTCTTATTATCAAGTGGCGTAGCTTTTTCTGCACACTGTGGCATTGGGGTTTCACCTGTTGGTACAGTACCTGTAGCGCTCAGAGATTCGTTTGCTCTTGAATTAGGTCTATGTAGTACTCTTGCCATGATTTTCTACATGTTTGTTCAAATGGCTCTTCTTGGCAAAAAATATAAACTAATAAATTTAACTCAAATCTTTGCCTCATTTTTATTTGGTTTCTTCATTTTTGTGGCAGAAAGTATTATGAGATATATTTGCGCACAAATTGGTCAACCAATGGATCCTGAATTATATGCAATAAAATTATTATATTTATTTGCAAGTTTTATTTGTATTGGAACAGGCGTTTACCTATATCTTGAAGCTAAAATGATAAACTTACCTGCTGATGGGGTATTCGTTGCATTCCACCAACGTACTGGAATCAGCATTCCCAAATCAAAGATTATGTTTGATATTAGTGCAACTGCACTTGCAGCGTTAATAGCTTTTACTTTTGCTCCAAACCACGAAATTGGATTTATTAGAGAAGGTACAATCATAGCATGCTTTGCTGTTGGTATGATTATAGGATTCTGGAAGAGAACTCTTAAAGATAAAGTTCAAAAATTCATTTATAGTGATTTGAATGGTGACTTAGCCCAAAATTAACAAGTAATTAAAATAAAAGTTACAATCAGATTAAACAAAAATGTCAGTTAAAAATTTTTATTTAACTGACATTTTTTTTGTTTTTTGGCTTTATTCTTTTATTTATTTTGGTAAGTTCTAAAGAGGCATTCTACCATTTAAAGAGCGCATTAAAGTAGAACCATCAACATTATCAATATCACTACCGATTGGAATACCTCTAGCAATTCTTGTCGCTTTTACATTGGCATGTTTAGCTAAATGGCCAATATAATGCGCAGTGGCATCCCCTTCTACAGTTGGACTTGTTGCTAAAATTATTTCAGAATAATCCCCACTCTTTAATAACTTTTCAAGTTCATCAAGTTTTAATTCTTTTGGACCAATACCATCAAGAGGTGATAATTTTCCATGAAGTACAAAATAAATACCACCATATTCATTTGTTTGTTCAATTGCTAAAACATCAGCAGGATTTTCTACCACACAAATCACCCCTTTAGCCTGACGTTTTACGCTACCACAAATATCACAAACATCTTTTTCTGAATAATTATGGCAACAAGTACAAAACTTTAAATTTTTAGTTGCAGAGTCGATAGCTCTACTTAAATTTTTAGCAATAGCCCGATCCCCTTTCATCATACTCATTGCAATACGTTGAGCGCTTCTAGGACCAATTCCTGGTAATTCTTTTAAAGCGTTAATAAGATCTTCAAGTAAAGGACTAAATTTCATAAAAACTCTTAATAACTATCTATAGTGATAAATCTGTAATATATTAAAGACAAGGCATTACATAAAATAATATCATATCTTAAAAAATAAAAGTTTCCTGTAACATTTACGGAAACTTTTATTTTTTAGAATACATACATTCAAGTTGCATAACATAAATAGCAATTCATTATATTGTTAATCAACAACAAACTTATTATTAACCACCACAATCATGCAACTCTAAATATCTTAGAATGGCATCTTAAATCCAGGTGGTAAGCTAATACCGTTAGTTACCTTTGCCATTCTTTCAGTAGAATATTCTGAAATACGACGAACTGCGTCATTTACAGCTGAAGCTACTAAATCTTCAATAAAATCCTGATCTTGTTCAAAAACATCTTTGCTAAATTCAACTTTGCTAACATGGTGAGTACCATCCATTGTTACTTTAACCATACCAGCACCAGATTCACCAGTAGCAACAAATTTTTCA
>GL995228.1:48994-50881 GCA_000222855.1 Succinivibrionaceae bacterium WG-1
TTCACCAGTAGCAACAAATTTTTCAACATCTTCTTGCGCCTTTTTGCATACGTTCTTGCATAAGTTGCGCTTGTTTCATCATGTTTCCCATGTTTCCAAACATAGCTTTTATCCTTTTAAAAATTTACTTAGTTTTTGTATACTATCAAACTTAATTTTCGGCCACTATAATAACACAATACTGGCTATTTTTAGCTTAAAAATAGTTAATTACTTTATTGTAAATAGTGATTCATGTTAATAATTTCAATATTTATCACATGTTATTATTCTTTATTATTATCAGAACTACAATAACTACCAATCAAAAGCTTGCAATAACTAGATTCTAGGAATGCGATAAACAAATTTATATTATTATCTCTATTGGTATTAGTTCTTTTTTACCAAGTTAAATTTAGCATTTGATAAATCTAAATGTAAAGATTCAAGCAAATCATTAAAATTCTTATCAGCTAAAATCTTTTGTTTTTCAGTTCCTGCTAATTCAACAAAATATCTATTAGCTAAATCTTGTGGAGAATTTTCATAAAAACATTCACCATTATTGAATAACAATCCTTCATTAGAATTACTACCCATACCTGTAAAATTAAACTTTATATTAATATTTACCCCAATTGCTGCAGCAAACTTATTAACAATTTCTTTTTGACTTTCTGGTCTACCATAAAGAGTTTCAAATCCACCTGGAAAATCTATTTCCCAATTATTTGCATCTATCACTCTTCTACGACTCTTTAAAAGACCTGCTAAATCAAATTCAGAGAATTGAGCTTTAACAATAACTTTAGTGTAATCGTCCTGAATTCTATCTAAATAATCAAGTGGTGCAGTTAATTGTTTTATACCTAATAATTTTGCCTCATAAGCAATAGGGTCAAATTTGCTATTTAGATTATCTGTTAAATTTAAATCTAAGTTTGAATTGGTATAACTTACACTATTTTGAGCATCAACTTCATCATCAAAATCTGACGCAAAACTATCTAATACAGGCATAACATCATCATTATCACTATACCCCATAGTAGCATTATCTAATGCATTATCCATTGGGGTATTGTTAGCGCTGATATTCGCATTGTTAATATTAATATTGATATTGCCATTAGCATTGTTATTAAAATTACCTTGTTGATAATTATTTTGAGGCCATGGTTGATTTGAATATTGCGCTTGATTGTTATTATTAAAACCACCTATTTGATTAGGTTCTGTAAAGTTATTTTGAGACGCAAAGTTATTAGCTTGATTCTGATAATTATTAGGATTATTAACAAAAGATTGATTATTGTTATTATTAAAATTAGCGTTTTGATTATTTAATTGATTATTGAATCCATTATTATAATTTTGATTATTTACGCCACTTCCAAAATCTTGATTATAATTTTGATTAGGCATATTTTGATTATTAAAATTGTTAATATTGTTATTAACATATGGATTATTAACCACAACTCCACTAGCAACATTATTCGGCTGAATTTGATTGTTTATAGTTGCAGGTGGTAATTCATTATTATTTAATGAGTTAACTGTATTTGGAATAACATTATTTACATTAACATTAGGATTATTGCCATTATATGTAACATTTGCCTGAACTTGTGATTGAGAAGCTTTTTCTAGAACTTGCTTATTTGCTTCTGAACTTACATTGTTATTATTTTGTTCTTGTTGCTTAATAATTTCAGCAGAAGGATTTGGTCCCATATGAGCATTAATTAATGCTTCACTATTCGGAACATGTACATAATTTGGTGCCATATTTTGTACATTACTATTGATGGCACTTAGTGATTCAGGATGAGTTGTTGCAACAAATTCGTTATTTTTAATATTCTCTACAACTTCGTTACTTACTCCCATTAAATTAGGATC
>GL995228.1:51602-56577 GCA_000222855.1 Succinivibrionaceae bacterium WG-1
ATTTATTCTCAATAGTTGCAAGCATATTCATATGTTCAGGCTTAGGTCTTACAACACTAAACACTTGAGAATTGGAATTTTCACTTGCATTGGAAGGTAATTGTGAAGAATTATTAACAGCAGATACACTTTGAGTAGTAGCAGACTTAAGTGATGACACAATACCTAATTGAGCATTATTGCTTTGCTCAAGCATATTTGCTATAGCAACAATTGGTGTAGGAGCTGTTTTTTCAACTAAATCTGGAAAATTTACGATCTTACGTGCTAAACCTTTACTTTTTTTTACATTAAAAGCAAGAAGTCTAAGCATTGTCATTTCAAATGCAGTAAAACCATCGGGAGCAAATTCTAATTCACGACGACCTTCAAGAATAATTTGATAATAAAGTTGTAATTCTTGAGGAGAAAATGCTTTTGCAAATTCTGCAATAACATCTGGTCTTACACTATAAATATCAATAGCATCACCTGCCATTTGATAAATAGCAATATCATGAATAAGCTTAGCTAAACTGATATGAAGAGTATCAAAATCAGGAGTAACAGAAGCAACAGTGGAAAGAACTGAATGAAATCTCTTACCATCACCTTCTGCAATCAATTTTAAAATATCGATTAAATAAGTACTATCTAAAGTACCTATCATACTTAAAACACCCTGGAGTGTTACTTGACCACCACCAAGAGCAACCGCCTGATCTGTTAAACTTAAAGCATCACGCATACTACCACGAGCAGCACGAGCAAGTTCTACCACCCCTTCTTGTTCGTATGAAATCTTTTCATTATCTAAAACAAACTTCAATTGATTAGAAATATCATCTATAGATAAAGCTTTTAATTGAAATTGCATACAACGAGAAACTACTGTTACTGGTAGTTTTTGTGGATCTGTTGTAGCGAGGATGAACTTTACATATTCAGGAGGTTCTTCTAAAGTTTTTAATAAAGCATTAAAAGAACTATTAGATAACATATGTACTTCGTCGATAATAAAGACTTTAAAGCGTCCTTGCATCGGCTTATATTGAACGTTATCTAAGAGCTCTCTTGTATCTTCTACTTTGGTACGAGATGCAGCATCGATTTCTATTAAATCAGGAAAAGTACCATTAGCAATTGCTTTACAAGTTTCGCATTCGCCACAAGGTTCCGCAGTAATTCCCTTTTCACAATTCAAGCATTTAGCAAGAATTCTAGCAATTGTGGTTTTACCAACCCCTCGAGTACCAGTTAATAGATAAGCATGATGGATACGACCAGAATTTAACGCATTTTCTAAAGCTGTAAGCACATGCTTTTGACCTACCATATCCCCAAACTTTTGTGGACGGTATTTACGCGCTAAAACTGTATATTCTGCCATGATTACGATTACCTTGAAACTTATAACTATCTCATGCTATTTATAACCACAATATTGTATTGTCGTTTTTATAAATATTAGATGAGCGTGTAATCTTAACTTATTTTTATAAAAAGTAAAATACTTAACGTATATAAAATTTTTGAGTTTACATATAAGCTAACAAAAAATAAATATGTAGATATATTTTTAGCTCATCTTAAATGATTATTATTGAAATTTCTTTGTGATAATAAATACCTTTTTTTATTGGTAAAAAAAGAACCAATTATCTGATATTGTTCCTTAAATTCAAAAAAAAAACTAATTTAATTTTAAAAATATAAAGTGTTCGAATCTGTTTTAGGATAGAAACTTTAATCATCTAACTCCATTTTTACTTCTGTTGCATAATTTATAAAGTTTCTATTTCTATCTCATGATAAGAGTTGACGCCATGATTGATCAATATACGTTCCTTCTGCCTCATAACTTCTCTGAACAAAAGTATAACTATTTTGGCATTGCATGCATACATAATATCATTTATTGACACTGTAATTTTTAGTTATCATTAACTTATAACTATCTTATCACTTAATTCCTAACCACTACAAACTCAAAAAACAAGGATAAAAAAAATATAATTTAATATGTACTTGAAATTTTCCTAATAAACTAGGTTTTAAATTTAAATTACAAGCTAAAATTTAGATAAATTTAGATTTTACTATTTAGTTATTAGAATTAAATAACTATAATAAAAGCAATCATTGAATAGAAATTTTTAAGACATAATCAATTAACCCAACAATAATTTATTAATTCACAAACTAAAGAGTGATAACAAATGGAACCTATTGAATATTTAAGAACCCAAATCAAATCAATAAATGACTATCCTAAAAAAGGGATTATTTTTCGCGATATCACCTCTTTATGTGAAGATCCCAAAGCTTTTCCTTTAATGATTGAGTTAATGGCTAGTGAATTCATTGATGCAGGCATTACTAAGGTAGTTGGAACTGAAGCGCGTGGTTTTGTATTTGGAGCGGCTGTTGCTACCAAACTTAACTGTGGTTTTGTTTTAGCAAGAAAGCCTGGTAAATTACCAAGAGAAACATATCAAGAAAAATATGACCTTGAATATGGTTCTGCACAATTAGAAATTCATAAAGACGCCATCAATGACAATGATAAAGTTTTAATTGTTGATGACTTAATCGCTACAGGTGGCACCATTGAAGCAACAATTAAACTAATCAGAAGAACCAAAGCACAAATCATTGGTGCTTCTTTTGCAATTTCTTTACCTGATTTAAATGGTGAAAAACTTATTGAAGAAAAATATCAAATCAAATGTACTTCAATTTTAAGTTTTAATGGTTTATAAACTTCATAGATAATTTATTATCTTTTTTTGAATTATTTTCCGTATCTTTTATTTTTAAAGAATTATTTATTATTTCAATAAATAATTCTTTTACTATTCAAAATCATAAAAAAAATATGAGTAATAAATGTCCTTATGAAGCGGTATTATTTGATTTAGATGGTACCCTACTTGATACCGCGTTAGACCTTGGAAAAACCACAAATTACGTTTTAAACAAATACCAAACAGGTTATTCTATATCTGACGATGTTGCTAGAGATTACGCCTCAGATGGCATGAGAGCCTTAATGAAAGCGGCAATTCCAGAAAACCTTCATCAAAACTATGATTTTGAAAAGATGCGCCTTGACTTTCTGCCATACTATTACGAACATATTGCTGATAGAACAATATTCTTTCCACATATTGCCCAAATATTACAAAAATTAACAGCAAATAAAATTCCTTTTGCGGTTGTTACCAATAAACCTGATCATTTAGCACAACAATTACTAAAAAAATTTCCTGAATTTGACGATATGGGATGTTTAGTTGGTTGTGACTTATTACCTGTTTCTAAGCCAGATCCTGCACCACTTAATTATGCATGTGAGAAATTAAATGTTCAACCTTCAAAATGTGTCTACATAGGAGATCATAAAAGAGATATCGAAGCAGGTCATAATGCTCATATGGATACTATTTTAGCAGCTTGGGGATATATAAAGAAAGGAACTAACTTACAAGGTTTTAATGCAGAATTTATTGCAAACACTCCTGAAGATTTAATTAAATTATTAAATTTATTATAACTTTTTATTAAAATGGCTAAACCTTATATCATAAAGATTTAGCCATAATTTTTCTTATAAAATATCAAATAAATTATCGTTTAATATAAGTATTATTCGACCTTAATAGTTTGCCATTCAAAAGATATTGGCATATCTTCATTATTTTCATTTTTAGTTGTTGGGATATTAATGTTATACACAAAAGCTTGAATATTACACTTTGAATCATTTCCAAGAATAGTAGTTAATTCAATACTAGAGTTACGCATTTCTTTGGCATGTTCTAATAGTTCTGTCATATTGCCATTAACTTCTAACATAATTAAAACCGCAGCTTCAACTTGTTGTAAATCATCACTTTTCTTGCACAATAAGAATGAATCATTAAAAGCTTCCAAAGTGTAACCATAATCGATATCTACTAGAAGATTATAGATAGTTTGCCATGCTGAAACTATTAAAGTATTTAAATATTTTCTTTGAGAAGTAAAGTATTCAACAAAGGCTTTACCTAGGAATTCGCCCCACTGATTTTTTTCCAAATTAGCCACAATATCATCTCTATAACGAGCAATATTGTAGACACTTGATAAATAATTTTCTTTTTCTGAAATAATGTTATAAATGGCAGATTTCATTTCTTCATTTACAACTTCAGCTACTACATTCTTACTATCAGAATCTGTAGATTTTATAATCATACCATCTGCAGCTAATTCATTAAGCAAATAGTTGGTATAACAAATTGCAGCACTCTTAAAATCATTAGCTTGTTGCGCAGATTGACGGTATAAAAATCCAACTCTAGGATCGTTAAAAGAAAAATCTCTAAATAAAACTCTTTCTCCATTTAATAATCTAGCAAATGCGATATCACCAACGGGTATTATTTGACCAAAGCCTGCCTGCATTTTTTATTCAATAGTTCTAAACTTGGCAAATTATTAACTGAAATAATCAAATCATCTTCATCTAATAATTTGAATACTGAATCATATCGCATAGCTCCATTTTCATAATGGCCACACCAATCGTAAATATCATTTTTTTCTAAAGTTAAATTTTTGTTTTTATAAAGTGTAGCAAATTCATCATAAGTAATACCTTGCCACCCTATTAGTTCATCAATTTCTGCTACATCTTTAAAAAATGACTTTAACTTTAAAAATTTAATATTGTCAGTAATACCATCAGCATATGTAAATGCAAATACAGCATGTAGTAAATCTGCTTTTTGTAAGGATTCATATACGCTAGTTAAAACTTTAAACCAATTTACTAAATCTTTTTCAACAATAATATTTTTACGAACAATAGCATCTAAATTGTTAATAACAATTACTATTTTTTTATTGGCGTATGAAGCAGCTTGTTTATAAACCTTTGCTAAATCAAATTTATCAAATTTCCTTTGCGCAAATAATGATTGAAGATAACATCTAGTTTCATTAAAAATTT
>GL995228.1:57527-73330 GCA_000222855.1 Succinivibrionaceae bacterium WG-1
CTTCAAGAACTAATACACCAGAACCATCGCCTAATCGAAACCGTTTCTATCGATATCCCATGGACGACTTGCCTTTTCAGGTTCGTCATTACGAGTAGAAAGAGCCTTTAACGCACAGAAACCAGCAATACCCATTTGAGTAGAAGCTTTTTCTGCACCACCACAAACCATAACATCAGCATCACCATACTGAATTAAACGAGCACTGATACCAATAGCATGAGTACCAGATGAACAAGCTGTTACAGTTGCAATGTTTGGACCTCTAGCACCTAAACGAATAGATAAGTGACCAGAAACCATGTTAATGATTGTTGAAGGAACGAAGAATGGACTAACTTTTCTAGGACCACCCTTTAATAATGATTCAATGTTTTGTTCGATTAAACCTAAACCACCGATACCAGAACCAACAGCACAGCCAACGCGTGATGCATTTTCTGGAGTAATTTTTAAACCAGAATCTTCAACCGCCATAAGACCAGCAGCGATACCGTATTGAATAAACATATCCATTTTACGGCTATCTTTCTTTGTAATACCAAATGGTTCAGGATCAAACCCCTTAACTAAACCAGCGATCTTGCTTGGATAGTCGGTTGTATCAAAATGATCGATTAAGGAAATACCACTTTTACCAGCAACAAGGTTCTTCCATGCTTCATCAATAGTATTACCTACAGGAGATAAAATACCGAGACCTGTTACTACAACTCTGCGCTTTGACACAGGATTGCCTCCGTTAATTCTGTAAATTCAGATTGTAATTAAACAAGAAAAGCGTTTTCTCATTTAAGATAAAACGCTCTTCTCTCATATAAAAAGACCTAGAAGGTATTATTCACGGTGAGCATCGATATAATCGATAGCTGTTTGAACGGTAGTGATCTTTTCTGCTTCTTCATCAGGGATATCAATACCAAATTCTTCTTCTAAAGCCATAACTAATTCAACTGTGTCGAGTGAGTCAGCGCCAAGATCTTCGATAAATGCAGCACTTGGTACTACTTCATCAGCATTAACACCTAATTGGTCAACAATAACCTTCTTTACACGTTCTTCAATACTACTCATGTTTTTGAATATCCTAATTGTGTATATAAACACATGTTACTAGAAACCACTATTTTATTCGTGGTAATTAAAAAAAATCTGACTGTATTATACAACTCAATTTCATATTTTTCTACAATTTAATAAAAATTTTATTTAATGTAGAAAAAAACGAGATTTAGTTCATATACATACCACCATTTACATTAATAGTTTCGCCTGTAATGTAAGCAGCTAAATCAGAAGCTAAGAAGATAACAGCATTAGCAATATCTTCAGGTTTACCTAAATTGCCAGCAGGAACTTGAGTAAGAATTGCACTCTTTTGTTCATCTGTTAAAGCAGCAGTCATATCTGTTGCAATAAAACCTGGAGCTACAGCATTAACAGTAATACCACGAGCAGCCACTTCTTTTGCTAAACTTCTTGTAAAGCCTAACATACCAGCTTTTGCCGCACTATAGTTTGTTTGACCTGCATTACCCATAACACCAACAACAGAACTAATGCTGATAATACGACCACATCTCTTCTTCATCATTGGACGTAACACAGCTTTGCTCATGCGGTATACAGAACTTAAGTTAGTACCAATAATATCATCCCATTCTTCATCTTTCATACGCATTAAAAGATTATCACGAGTGATACCTGCATTATTAACCAAAATATCCACATCACCAAAAGATGCTTTAACATCAGCTAAACATGCATCAATAGATTCTTGACATGCAACGTTTAAAACTAAACCCTTGCCGTTTTCACCTAAATATGCTGAAATCGCATCAGCACCATTTTGTGATGTTGCAGTACCAACAACCTTTGCACCACGACTAGCAAAACCTTCTGCGATTGCTTTACCAATACCACGTGAAGCTCCAGTTACAAGTACAACTTTTCCTTCAAAATTCATTCATTAACCCTTTTATTAAGTTATTATTTTAATTCGTTCTGAACACTTTCAAATGAAGCAATATCATTGCAAGCTTGAACAGCAATTTCTTTATTAATTCTTTTTACAAGACCTGTTAATACTTTGTTTGGACCCATTTCAACTAAAGTGTTAACTTCTTTAGCCATTTCTTGAACAGATTCAACCCATCTTACAGGACTATATAATTGACGAACTAATGCATCTTTAATTGCTTGTACATCTGTTTCTTTTGCACAATCAACATTGTTTACAACAGCAATTTGAGGTGCACTAAAAGTAATCTTTTCTAATTCTGCTTTTAAAGCATCAGCGGCAGGTTTCATAAGAGCACAGTGAGAAGGTACACTTACAGCTAAAGGTAACACACGTTTTGCACCTTTTGCTTTAAAAATTTCAGCTGCGCGATCAATTGCTTCTTTATTACCAGCAATAACAACTTGACCTGGACTATTAAAGTTAACAGCAGAACAAACTTGATCACCTGCAGCTTCTTTACAACCTGCAATTACATCTTCATCAGATAAACCAATAACCGCTGCCATTGCACCAACACCAGCAGGAACTGCTTGTTGCATAAATTCACCACGAAGACGTACTAAATTAACAGCATCTTCAAATTTAATAACACCAGCACATGTTAATGCGCTATATTCGCCTAATGAGTGACCAGCCATAATTGTTGGACGGAGTTCTGACTTACTACACCATAATCTATATAAAGCAACTGATGCAGTTAATAAAGCAGGTTGAGTAATAGAAGTCTTACCTAATTCTTCAGCAGGACCATTTAATACTAAGTTTAATAAATCATAACCTAATACTTTTGAAGCTTCATCAAATGTATTCTTAACGATTTCGTGAGTTTCCACTAAGTCTTTAAGCATACCAACAGATTGAGAACCTTGACCTGGAAAAATAAATCCAAAATTTGCCATAAAGATTGCTCCTAAGCAATTATAAATTAAATAAAATTTCTAAAATTCTAAAAGTTTTTAGAGTATAAAAAAATAAGCTCTACAATCTATTCTCATAGAATGTAGAGCTTACATTTTAGTATTTGATCAGTGCACTTGCACTAGTTAATCCACCACCAAAAGATTCTAATAAAATTAAATCTCCGCGCTTAATTTTACCACTACGAATCCCTTCGTCTAAAGCGATCCCTACAGAAGCACCAGAGGTATTTCCGTATTTATCTAGATTAACAATAACTTGTTCCATTGGCAAACCAAGCTTTTTAGCAGTAGCAGCTATAATTCGTAAATTTGCTTGATGTGGTACCAACCATTTTAAATCGCTCTTCTGAAAACCATTTTCTTCAATAGTATTAACAACTAAAGAACTTAAAGTATTCACAGCGATACGAAATACTTCATTACCTTTCATATATAAGTAAGAAGATTCAGGATTATTTCTATCAATTGTAGGAAGCTTTAATAATTCAGAATGAGAACCATCTGCTTTTACATTTGCAGAGTAAACACCAGGTTCTTCGCTAGCTCCTAAGATACAAGCACCAGCTCCATCGCCAAATAAAATAATAGTTGTACGGTCTGTAGGATCACAAGTTCTAGACATAATATCGGAACCTACAATTAAAACCTTTTTCGCGTTACCAGCTTGAATGAAAGAATTTGCAACTGTTAAAGCATAGTTAAATCCAGTACAAGCTGCAGATAAATCAAAAGCACCTTGACCTGTTGTACCTAACATTTTTTGAAGTTCACAGGCAACAGAAGGAAAAGCATAAGAACCTGTTGAAGTACCAACAATAATTAAATCAAGATCGTTAGCAGTAAGGTTAGCAGCTTCTAAAGCTTTTAAAGAAGCCTTATAAGCCATTGTAGCTGCAGTTTCATCAGCACCTGCGATTCTACGTTCCTTAATACCTGTTCTCTCAACGATCCATTCATCGCTAGTTTCAACCATCTTTTCAAGATCTGCGTTAGTACGCACTGTTTCCGGTGTATAACTACCGGTACCTAGGATTTTACTGTACATAGAATTCTATGTGCCTTATTTTGAGATTAAACCATTTACAATATGTAGCTTAATATCAGATTGAACTTCTAAATAAGCTTGCATTATTGCGTTTGCAAAAGCTTCTATATTGGCACCACCATGACTCTTTACCACAACCCCGTTTAACCCAATTAAACTAGAGCCATTAAAAGAATCTGGTTTCATATAACCAATGCGGCTTTTTATTATATTTTTAAGAGGCTTAAAAAGCATTCTTACGAATGGAGACGAATCGCCATTCATCTTCTTTTCAAGTACTCTATATAAACCTTCAGCGGTTTTTAATGCAACATTTCCAGAGAAACCATCTGTTACAATAACGTCTGCTTTATCTCCAAAAATATCATCACCTTCAACAAATCCCACAAAATTCAAAGCCCTATCATTTTTCATAAGATCTGCAGCTTCGTGAATAACTTGTGGACCTTTTGCATTTTCACTACCAATATTTAATAGTGCAACACGAGGATTTTCTAAACAACAACGACTTATTGCAAGTGCATTACCCATAATAGCATATTTATACAAAATTTCGGCATCTACACGTAAATTTGCACCTAAATCTAAAAATACAGTCCCGTTTTTATTTATAGAAGGTAATATTTTTACAAGAGCGCTACGATGAATACCATCAATAGTTCCTAGCAAATGATTTGCTATAGCAACTAATGCCACAGTATTTCCGCCACTCACAATACCACTGGCTTTTTTCTCTTGAACAGCTTTTATACTCATCCAAAGAGAAGAATTTCTCCGATGACGTAAAATATCTAAAAGTTCGTCATCTTGAGTTATGTAATCTTCTGAGTTTATAAATAAAACTCTTTCTTCTTTTAACAAACCTTCTTTTCTTAGAAGTGGTACAACTTCTTGCTCAGTACCATAAAGCACTAAATTTAGATCATGATTAAAACTCAGTGCCAGCTTTGCTGCTGGCACTGAAATTAGGGGACCTTTATCGCCCCCCATTAAATCTAACGCAATCGTTATACCACTCAAGTAAAGGTATCTCGATTATTACTTGTTAATAACCTTTTCACCACGATAGTAACCGCTAGCAGTTACATTGTGACGTAGATGATATTCACCAGTAGCTTTTTCTAAAGTAACTGTTGCAGCATCTAATGCATCGTGTGATCTACGCATATCGCGACGTGAACGTGATTTACGATTTTGTTGAACGGCCATTGCCTTCTCCTAACTATTTTCTACTTTTTAATTGATTTAAAACTGTAAATGGGTTGCTCTTCTTTTCCTCAACGATTTCACCATTGACCCAATCAGCCTTATCCACCAAACATTCATCAATAGGATGCATTGGTGCATATGGAATTGCTAAAATCAACTCATCTTCAATGATAGAGTAGATATCAACTTCTCCAAACTCATTAACGTCTGTAAAATCATAATCAACTGTTAATCCTAAATTTTCAATCTTCTTTTGGTCAATTGTATATTTAAAATCAACATTCAAATCTAGAGTAAAAGGTTCGCCGCAACGTTGGCATATACACTTCACAGCAGTGCCAGCATTACCCTCAAACACAGTTAATCCCTGCAAATCGACATAGAACGACAAATAAACATCTACGTCACTTAAAATTTCTTCCACCAATCCTGTTAAACGTTCAAGACTATTGGGAACTAAAATACCATCATAATCTAAACGTTTGGCAGCTGATCTAGTAGGATCCACAGTCTGTGGAATTTTCACTTTTTGCATAATGTGTGAATAATAGTAAAAAAAGTTAATTTAGTCAAATAATCTATATTATTTTATGTGTTTTTTCTAAAAATAATTAGGATAAACCTTTTAAATTAACCCTAATTTTCAATTTTGGTTCTTTATTTAATATCTTTTATTATTAAATCTGCAAGTTCAGTTAAACTATCAACTATACATACAGGATTAGCTTTTTCTAATACTTCCCTACTATGAACACCTGTAGTTACCCCTACTCCTAATACATGAGCATTAGTTGCCATATCTAAATCTAACAAAGAATCCCCTACCATTACGCATGCTTGAACAGGAATTTGTAATTCATCAGATAACACTCTTAGCATTTGACTATCAGGTTTAGATCGAACCTCATCACCTGTACATGACACATCAACTAAATCTTTTAAATTGGCATAATTAACTACACGATTATATCCCTTACGAGATTTACCTGTGGCAATACCTATTTTTATACCATGTTCACGAAGCTTTTTAATTGTAGTCAGACTATCATCAAATAAAGCTGTTGGTTCTCTATCTTCATAATCTGTATAAATTTTCTTATAAGCTTCTACTACTTCAGCTATTTTTTCTTCACTTAAATCACTAAATAGTTGTCTTATTGCTTCTGTTAAAGTTAAACCGATAATATTTTTAGATTCTTGTGGAGTTGGAACTTGTACTTTACAAGATTCACAAGCCATTCTTATGCATTCTACAATTCTTGATATTGAATCCATCAAAGTACCATCAATATCAAATATTACAGCTTTTACACCTTTAAACAATTATTCTGCATCCTTAATTCTAAATTAAAAATTTTTATGAATTTTGATTTCTTAAATTGGTCAATAAATTCTCTAACTCTTCAGGCAATTTAGCGGTAATTGTCATTACTTTATTACTAATAGGATCTGTGAATGTTATTTTTCAGCATGTAAAAACATTCTTGATAACCCTAATGGTTCATATAGCTTATCAATCTCACGAGAACCATATTTAGTATCACCTAATATTGCATGTCCTTTATAAGCTAAATGTACTCTAATCTGATGGGTTCTACCTGTACGCGGACACGCTTCAACTAAAGTAACATTATTAAAATTTTCTCTAATATTAAAATCAGTTATAGATGGTTTACCTAAACCTAAATCTACTTTAACAAATCTTTCCCCACTACTTAAAGTATTTTTTAATAATGGAGCATTCACAACTTTTAGGCGTGGACTAAATTTACCAATGACTAAAGCTAAATATTGCTTGTGCATATCTTTTTCGCGAAATTGTTCGTGCAAAGCTCTTAAGGTACTTCTTTTTTTGGCAATAATTAAACAACCACTAGTATCTTTATCTAAGCGATGAGCAAGTTCTAAAAATCTCAATTCTGGACGCACTGCGCGCATTGCTTCGATAACACCGTAATCAACTCCACTACCACCATGAACAGGCATTCTTGCTGGTTTATTTATTACCATCAACCCTTCATTTTCAAATAATATAGCATCTTTCAACGCACTAACTTTATCTAAATTTGCAGATGGTAAAATCACAGGAGAATCTGCCATTCTTAATGGCGGAATTCTAACAATATCTTTAGGCTCTACCTTGTATTCTGGCTTAATTCTTTTCTTGTTAACACGCACTTCACCTTTACGCAAAATTCTATAAATCATGCTTTTAGGAACGCCTTTTAAAATACGTATTAAGTAGTTATCAATTCTTTGTCCTGCTTCATCTTCTGTAACTACACGCATTTGTACTTGGGAATTCTTTTGTAGTATTTCTTGCACAATAATCTTCCTAATTAGCAATGTAAAATAGTATGAATATTATAATAAAATTATCGTAAAACTTTTAATTATCCAATATATTACGACTCATAATGTCACTACTTGCATACATCTTGTATTCTATACCACTTAAAACAGCAAGTTCTGATGCGGCTTGGGCTTTTGCTTTAACCACATTATCGTCAATCTTATTATCACCTTTAACTTCTATTAGCTGATAAGAACCATTTTTCATTTTTGCTAAAAAATCAGGGTAATAATTTCTTATTCTTCCAGACTCTGGATCATAATACTGCACAGATAAATCTCCCTGATTTGCAGTAAACATTCCTGTAAAATAAATTTCAGTTACATCATCATTCATTATGTACTGATAAAAGCACTCTTTTTCAGGAAGGGAATCAAAACAATATGTGTCAGCATGAAAACTTTTGGCAATAAGTTCTCTATCTAAAGATGTAGTTGCTTTACTAACAACTAAATTTTCTTTTGCAGAAAATTCATAATATCCTGCATTTATTGGCTCTCTGAGTAATAAAACTTCTTTATCCTCTGTATGTATCTCCGTTTTAACATCAAATATTGTATGGAATATTTTAAATATAATTACATCATTCAATATTTCATTATACTTATTTACAGCACTTAAAATATTATCTATGCCATCAACAGATTCAACTAAAATCTTATTTACCAAAATACAGGAAATGTTTAAATATTTTGCAATTTCACAAACTAAACTTAACTTACTAAATTCTCTTTGTTCTTTAATGAAATCAATATTGCTTTTCTTTAAGGATGTATCAACAAATATACTATTTTTTTCATATATAATACTTTCATATTTAGACATATCTAAATTCGTTAAATCAAATTCAACAGGTGCAATATACTCCTTTTTAATGATTTTATAATCATGCCAAACTTTCTTTATTTTGATTGTTTTTAGTGGGGGTAAAACCCTCACTTTATATATTTTTTTATTTGGTTCATGATCCGCTTTTAAATTGTTAATATTTATATTGAAATTTTTATTTAATTCGTTATCCAAAATATCATAGTTTTCTTTTGATAAAAAGATTGAAGCTGTTTGTCTTTCATCTGTAATTTTTCTCAAACAACGCATAGTTGCTTGCAACACACAAATCTTGGACTTAGGACTTCTGAACATAGCAACCCCAAAAAGAGATCTACAATTCCATCCTTCTTTGCCTTTATCTACTAAAATTATAAATTGTTTATCGTTACCTTGACTTCCAACAACATCTAAATCATTGAAATTTCTAATATCTTCATTCTTTGTATATTTTTCATCACCAACATTTACAAGAATAGATGTTAAAGGAATGCCTAACTCGACAAGAATCTTCTCTAAAGTTGGTTTTACTTCATTTACAGCTTCTTCCACTCTAGAAGCATATATTGCCATTTTAGGATTTAATCCTTCATATTGCTTTCCACCATATCTATCCCAAAATGTACCAACAGAATATTTTAAAAATTCATTGCTCTTTACATTAGAAAAAGCCCGTGGATCTGCATCTTTCAGATAACCATTGGCTATAGATTCTCGTAAATTATATGCATAAACGACTTCTGGTAAGATTTGTTTATTAACGTACGGTGTACCAGTATAGTTATAACACGCCACAATTGATGTTTTTTCCGCTAATAAATTTATTGTATCTCTCAATGTTGTCTTATTTGCTGTTTTAGCTCTTATTTGTTTTTCTAGATCTGATCCAAATAAATGATGGGCCTCATCAACATATACCCCTAATTTAGGAAGTTTGCATAATTTTTTAAATCGTTGATTATCTATAAGTGTGGATTCATCCAAAT
This sequence comes from Succinivibrionaceae bacterium WG-1, assembly GCA_000222855.1. Classification (GTDB taxonomy): domain Bacteria; phylum Pseudomonadota; class Gammaproteobacteria; order Enterobacterales; family Succinivibrionaceae; genus WG-1. The sequence continues at coordinate 66,892 of GL995228.1, forward strand.
CATTGTTTAATGTTTCATCATTTCCATATATTGAAGATAATAAAGAACCTTGTTTAAATAAAACATCAACAGCTTTATCTTCTTTTCTTTTTTCTTTACAATAATTTTTTGTGTATTTGAAATGATAATATTGAAATCAGAATTATCAATTGTTTGTAAGGTTGCACCACTATCTTCTAAAAAATGAAATCTTATATTTGAATCTAACACTCTTGCATATTCTGGAGGAACAACTTTTGTTTTATCAAAAGTTATTATTTCTTTTAATGATTGTAATACAGTCTTATCAGGTGCAAAAACTAAAGCATTATGACAAAATCTTTCATTTTTAGGATACTTATTTGCAAGTAAAAATTCATAAAATATGCAAGTTGCCATGAGAATAGTTTTACCTAATCCCATGGTAAGAGCATATATATAATTTGGATAACTTTCCCTATATTGCTTCATTTGTTTAAATAAAGCATCAGTTAATTTTTCTATATCATTATCAAATAAATCTTCTTGACCGTATTTATTTATAGAATAATAAGATTCTCCAGAAAACTTATTTCTTTTATGTCTCCAATCATCAAAAATTTCATAGACTTGAGCATTCTCCATAAATTCTTTGATGAAGACATATATCTCTAATGCTTCAAATTGAGGCAAACGTAAAAAAGCATTAGGATTTTCTCTCTTGTCATTATATGAAAGAAATTTTCTAGTTAAATCATTATATCGAGAACGAATCTTACCTCTATTGTTTTCGTAGAAATATCTCAGTTGCTGATAAAATATAAATTGTTCAGATAGTTGAATATCATTCATACTAAAGAACCTCTACTTCTAATGATTCTGAAATCAAATCTGTTATTTTCACTTTTATTTTTCCAGCACTATCAGGAATATCATATACTCCTATCACTAATTCTTTTGATGAAGGTATATCTGTTACAGAAGGTTGCATTACAACTCCATCATAATTCCAATCTATCATTACAGATTCAACTAACTGTCTCCAATCTTCAACTTTTTCCTTTTGAAGTGATAGTTTTTGCATTAAGTTCATTGGATAGAAAGCTCTAATAACCAGTTTATTACCTTCTATTACAACTTCAGCCTCTGCTTCTCTCTTAAACTGTAAGTCTGACTTATCTCTTAAAATATCTACAATATCTATATCAAACTTATATCTAGATAGTTCTTGTTCTAAAGATGCCTTAAGATCTGGTTCATGTCCCATACATACAATTGTAATTTTTTCCACAGGAAGATTTGGATTGTCTTCTTTTCTCTTTTCATAAGTTTTATATGGTAAATTTGCTTTAAGTTCTTCTAAATCAGCCTTTGTAGCAATTCTATTAACAGGCATGATTTTTACCATTCTGCCATCAAGCTCACCATCCCATAAATTGCTTTGTGAAAATGGTTGAATTTCAAGAGCTGAAATTAAAAGTTCTTTTGCTTCTATCGGATTTCTAAATAAATCATAGTTATTTACATTATAGATTTCAAAACCTGTAAATTTATCACCGTCATCCTTTAAAGTTTTTCCTACATTTAATAATCTTTTAGTTGTTGTTTGTATTGCTCCTAAATTAATATCTGCTCCGATAAATTTTCTACCAAGTTTCATAGCTACAGCTTGAGTAGTACCAGACCCCATAAAACAATCAAAAACCATATCATTTTCTTTTGTTGCCGACTTTATAATTCTTTCTAATAGAGCTTCAGGTTTTTGAGTGGGATAATCCAACCTATTTTTAGACATTGAATTTTCATAAGGTATATCCCATACGTCATTAGGAATCATTCCAGTATCTGGATAATAAATTCTCCACTTTCCTGCATCAAATCTTTTTCTGCATTGTTTTCCATTTTCATCTACATCACGAAAATGTGATTTTATATACTCTTCAGAATATGGTATTTTTGCCCCTTCAACATTAAAATATGTATTAGATGTTTTTCCGTAAACAAAAATACTATCGTGTTTTTGTGCAAATCTGTCGTTGGGACGCCCTAATGTTGAATATGACCATATAATTTCATTTCTAAAATTATTTTGTCCAAATAATTCATCTAGTATTATTTTAAGCGGATGGCTTTTATGATAATCACAATGTAAATAAAGAGCACCTGTTTCCGATAGCAACTCACGAATAATGATTAATCGCTCATACATAAACTGAAGATATTCGTCATTTGTCCATATATCCCCATACTGTTTTTCCTCGAATGAAGAGCTATCAGATTCTATCTTACCAACACCTTTAATTTCTATTTTCTTTTTGTAATCTGCCTTACTATCAAAAGGGGGATCTATATAAATTAAATCTATCTTACCTCGATATTCCTTTAATAAATGGCTCATAACTTGAAGGTTGTCCCCCCAAAATATTTTATTAATCCAACCATCCTTTTCTTCGCCATATCTTTCTCTTAACTGAGCAGGGAAATACTGAGTAGATCTATATGGTCTCTTACCTGTCCAAATTAGTTCAGGATATCCTTTGATTGTATTCTTTTTGGCAAACTCATATATTTCTTGCTCTAACATAACTTATCTATATCCTATTCTTGTTCACAATAATAACGAAAATCACAGTTTCTACATACTTTAGAATCTGTTGCACATTTAGAATATTTTTTTTGCATTATTCTTGCAACAGTATCATCAAAACTAGCAATAGTTCCCTCTATAGCAGATTTTGTATACGGAAAAGTAATAGTAGGAACGCCATTTTCTTCTCCTGTATAATAAAGATGCATTTTACTAACTTTTTGATGTGTTTTTTCTTCAACAAGATGAGCATAAATATGCAATTGTCGTCTATATTGCTCTAATCTATCCGAGTATTTTATTAAATCTGGTTTTTTCTCTGATTTAAAATCAACGATTTCTACTGTATTATCAGTCCCTTTTATAAGGTCTATTTTACCTTCTAATATGTAAGTTGGTTTTACAATACTAACATCAACCTCTGTTTGTTTTATTGAATCCCAATTACCATTTTGCTTTTCTGCATATCTTAAAACTTGTTTTAATGCAGCTTCTTGTTGCGGTTCCGCTAAATAAGAATGTTCTATTTTAGAAATATTAGAGTAATTAGCATTAAACCACTTAGTAATATTATCAGGAGTTATTAAAAATTCCTCTTTCCTTATCGCAGCTCTATGAATATCTTCAATAGTTTCATGAACTATTCTACCAAAAATCATTGCACCAGATCTTACAGGAATAAATCCTAAATCTTTGTAAAATTTATATTGCAATGAACAAGTTTCATAAACCGTTATTTGAGAAGTAAAAGAAAAAGTTTCTTTTATATTAACTGGTTTTACACTTTGAAATTCAAAATCAGCAATATTAAACAATGATGAATCATAACTAATTACGTTGTCGTAAATATCCTTAAAATATTTACTAGGACATCTAGATGTTTCATTACAAGATAAAACTAACAAATCTTGAGCTCTAGAAAAAGCAGTATAAAACAAACGCCAAAAATCATAAAATTTTATTTGTTCTAAAGGTTCAAAAGGAGTTCTTGAAAAATATTTATCTTCTATCTCTAAAAGAATTTCATTTGATTTATTTTTAGGTACATTACCTAAAGAGCCAACAACAACAATCGGAAATTCCATTCCTTTAGACTGATGAATAGTTAGAAAAGATACACATCCACTTGGGGCATACTCAGAATCATCTTCATATTCATTTATACCACCGTCTATTAAAAATTTAAAATATTGATTAAAGAAACGTTCTGTTCTAGTGTTTATATTTTTTCCATTTAAAACAGTTATTTTATGTAAATACTCAAACTTAACAATAATTTTTGATAATAAAGCCAAATTTCTAGCGGGGCGTACATCAACCACCCCTTTATTTAAATCCGTACATAATATCGATTTAAACGGTTCAAATTCAAACATCTGATACAACAGACCTGAATATGCGTAGTCTGTAGTACCTTTTAAGCCAATATGAATTTTTCCATGTTTCTGTAACCAAAATAATAAATCTTTTCGATCTAGACGTAAAAGTTCTTTTTCTGCAAATTTTATACAACTTTTATAATAACTAGTTATATCATTATTTAAGAAAGAAAACTCCTCATTTTCTAAAGCACAAACATAAGCAGGAAATAAAAATAAAAAATTCCAATAACTAATCTAACTTCACTTCTTTCAAAAAACATATCTGAACGAGGAGAATAAACATTAATACCATTATCTTCAAAATATGAAGCTAAATTTTTAATTTTGATATTTTTTACAGATTTAAAGAGAAATGCTATTTGATTAAAATTTGAGATTTTATTTTGTGATTTTAGTTCTAACACAAAATTTAATAATTTTTCATGCCATTCTGATTCATCTGCTTCACTAGATATTTTTATGACAGCTGGACTTTTAACATTACTTCTGAATGGTTCAATTGTCTTGTTATATCGAAAATTATCCCAAGAAAAACTAAATTTCTTACCACTTGTAGTATTCATCCAAGTATTATAAAAATTTACAATATCACTATTGGAACGATAATTTTCAACTAATCTTATAACCTTGCATTCAACATCCTTAAATTTATTAGGAAACTCTAGAATATTTCTAATAGTTGCCCCTCTAAATCTATACAAACCTTGATCATCATCACCAACAACGCAAACATTCTTATCTTCTCCAACTAATAAGAAAACAAGCTGTTCTTGAATGTAATTTGTATCTTGATATTCATCAATCATAATGTATTTGAATCTTGACTTTAATTCTTGTAATACATTTTCATTTTCTGAAATCAATCTATATGCTTCTGTTTGAATAGAGGAAAAATCAACTAAATTATCTTCACTTAATATTTGAAAATATTTTTCAAAAACATCACCTAAAACTCGTATACAAACGTTATCATCTTTTTTAGTTTTTTAATATCAATTAATTCTTCTTGCAAATTATTTACATAGAAACATATATCTTTAATCATTTGTATGCTTTCATTGGTAAATAATGTTTCTATATTATCAATTGATTTAAAAGAAAATATATGTTGCAAAACAATGTATAACTGTTCAAAGGAATCAATTGTTTTAAAATTTCTTTTTAATCTTGTAAATTCAAGATATTCTTTTATTATTCTTAAACATAAAGAATGAAATGTACCAATATACATTTCATTAATATTTACATTTATATTTCTTGCAGATAACTCATTAGTAATACGAGTCACTAATTCCTTTGCTGCTTTATCTGTAAATGTAGCCATAAAGATTTGTTCTGGACGTACATTACATTCTTGTATTAGGTATATAGCTCGTTGTACTAATGTAAAAGTTTTACCAGTACCAGGCCCTGCAATTATTAAAACAGGACCATTAACAGTAGAAATTGCAGTTTGCTGAGCTTTATTTGTATTTCCAAAATCAAACATTAAAACTATACCTAAAAATAAAAAAACAAATATCATTCTTAAATATACAAAAAACGCATAAAAATAAATATTATATTTGTCTAAAAATTAAATAAATTATATACTTATTTAATAATATCAATAAAAATTATTACAACTATCTCTTTTACGAGATAGAAAAAGTTAAATCTTAACTTTTAAAAAGTTACAATTTATTTATCATATGTTAAAAAGAATATAATATTGCTAATTTTTCTGCTTTTACCAATAGATATGCATGAAGCTTTATTTTTTCTTAATTTTATCAGAAACATCTTCAAAAATAGCTCTACAACATCTATTACAAAATGCCAAGCCATATAAATAAATGTTTCTTACACTTCTATCAGTTACATAATCTCTGTAGTAATTCTTATCATGGCATTGTTTAATTGCAATTTTACATTGATTTTCAAGTTCCGCATCAGAATCTGATTGAGTGCGTTTTAATTCAAGAATAATTACAGTATCTCCTTCATTTTGGGGTTTAGTTATCTCTATAACGATATCAGGATAACCATCTCCTTTTTCTGTTTGAGATTTTACTTTTATGCTGTTAGAAGCAACGCCACTTAGTAAGCCAATTAAAAATGAATGATATACATCCTCATGATTCTTACTTATATCCCTTAGACCTAAGTATTTTGGTAATAATTCATTTAATACATTACTAGCTTTTCGCACAGAACAATCCATTAAATTAAATAAAAATTCTTTGCCTTTATTATGAAAAACAGGACTTACACTAAAGTAATCTTTAATCTTTTCATTAAAACAATCTTTTACTTCTTCATTCGGTATTCTTAACTCAAATGTACCATTTCTGGTGGGAGTTCCAACTTTGGTAAGATAACCTGTAAAGTAAAGCATAGTCCATAAATTTTTTGTTTCTTCACGCTTTTCAAGGTCACCGTAATTTAAAGTGGTATTTAATTCTTTGGTTATGATATTGCCATTAAGTAAACTTTTAAAATCTTCAATATCTTGCTCTGGTAAATAATCGAC
>GL995228.1:74537-75613 GCA_000222855.1 Succinivibrionaceae bacterium WG-1
GGATTTTCATAATTCATCTCAAAGAAGTATTTAAGCATACTCATAGTTAACGTTTTACCAAAACGTCTTGGACGAGTGAATAATGCCACATTCTCTTTAGAAAGTTGTTTTATAAAGGAGGTTTTGTCAACATAGTAAGAAGGATTAGTCTTGATTATTTTTTGAAAATCTTCAATACCAACATTCATATCTTTTAAATCAGACATTGTAAATGCTCCTTTAAAAATCATACCATATTACTTTTAACAAAAACTACATTTAATCAACTTACTAATAGATAACTTTTAAAATCTATCACTAACTTATTTTTTATCACTATTAAAATCTTTTTAGATGACAAAATATCTTTCAATTTTTTAGATTTCACAATATTTATCAACTTTCAAAATCATCAAATATAGATAATTTTTAACAACTTAAATACTCTATTTGGTTTTAATTTTATCAGAAACTTCTTCAAAAATAGCTTTGCAACTTCTATTACAAAATGCCAAACCATATAAATAAATGTTTCTTACACTTCTATCAGTTACATAATCTCTGTAGTAATTCTTATCATGGCATTGTGTAATTGCAATTTGACATTGCTTTTCAAGTTCCGCATCAGAATCTGATTGAGCGCGTTTTAATTCGAGAATTATAACTGTATCTCCATCATTTTGGAGGTTGGTTACCTCAATAACAATATCTGGATATCCATCCCCTTTTTCTTTTTGAGATTTTACTTTTATATTGTTAGAAGCAACCCCACTTAATAAGCCAATTAAAAAAGAATGATAAACATCTTCATGATTCTTACTTATATCCCTTAGACCTAAGTATTTTGGTAATAATTCATTTAATACATTAATAGCTTTTCGCGCAGAACATGCCATTAAATTAAGTAAAAATTCTTTGCCTTTATTATGAAAAACAGGACTAGCACTAAAGTAATCTTTTATTTTTTCATTAAAACAATCTTTTACTTCTTCATTTGGTATTCTTAACTCAAATGTACCATTTCTGGTGGGAGTTCCAACTTTGGTAAGATAACCTGTAAAGTAAAGCATAGTCCATAAATTTTTTGTTTCGTCACG
>GL995228.1:77677-81037 GCA_000222855.1 Succinivibrionaceae bacterium WG-1
GAAGCCTCTATAAAAAAAATCCAAACTCATTGGTATTGAGCTTGGATTATCTTCTAAAAATTATTAAATCAAATAAAAAACAATAAATTATAGGTTTTATTCTACTTGAATAATCTTAATGTTATTAGTGTGTCCAGGTGTCTTTCCTGATACATTTAAATCACCATGAGTAATAATCACGCAATCACCATGAGCTAAATAACCAATCTTTTTGAGCTCGTTTAGAGCTGCTTTTACAGATTCAACAATATTACTAAACTTAGTGTAATCAAAATATACAGGGTATACACCACGATATAAATTACACCAATTTAAAGTGTTCTTATTACCAGATAATGCAAAAATTGGTAAATTAGAACGAAGTCTACTCATAAGTAAAGGAGTATTACCAGTAGAAGTCAATGCTACAATGCCTTTTACTTTATCAAGATGATTTGCCGCATACATTGCTGCCATAGCAATTGTTTCTTCCCCTGTTTCAAACATTCTATCAACTCTATAACGAGAATGATTCATTACAGGATTCTTTTCAGCGCCACGACATACTTGAGCCATAGCAGATACTGTTTCTACAGGATAATCACCTGCAGCAGTTTCAGCTGATAACATTACAGCATCAGTACCATCTAGCACCGCATTAGCAACGTCCATAACTTCTGCACGAGTTGGCATAGGAGACTTAATCATTGATTCCATCATCTGAGTTGCTGTAATAACAGGCTTATTTAATTCACGAGATTTTTTGATAAGTCTCTTTTGAACGCCCATTAGTTCAGAATCGCCAATTTCAACTCCAAGGTCACCACGTGCAACCATCACAGCATCACTTGCCATAATAACGTCAGCCATAGCTTCTTCAGATTGCACTACTTCAGCGCGTTCCACTTTAGCAATAATTTTAGCTGTAGAACCTGCTTCTTTTATAAGTTTACGAGCAAGTTCAATATCTTGACCACTACGTGGGAATGATACACAAAGATAATCACAACCAATATCTGCAGCAACTTTGATATCATTACGATCTTTTTCAGTAAGAGCAGGAGCAGATAAACCGCCACCTTGCTTATTGATACCTTTATTATTTGATAAAGCACCTTGTACCACTACAGATGTTTTAATTCTATTACCTGATACAGAAACAACAGATAATTTTACTCTACCATCATCAAGTACTAAGATATCACCTGTTTTTACATCTTCAGGTAAATTCTTATAGTCAATACCAACAGCTTGCTTGGTACCTTCGCCTTTTCCTAAATCAGCATCTAAAATAAATTGATCACCGATATTTAAGAAAATTGGACCATCCTTAAATGTTGAAATTCTAATCTTAGGGCCTTGTAAGTCACCTGCAATTGCTACAACCTTTCCTAATCTATTAGCGATTTCTCTAACTTTTTCCGCACGTTTTTTATGTTCTTCTGCAGTACCGTGTGAAAAGTTAATACGCATAACATTTGCACCAGCTTTAATAAGTTCTTCTAAAACCCCTTCTTTATCTAAAGCAGGTCCCATTGTGCATACAATCTTAGTACGTCTAAACATGTTCAATCTCCAATAGAATTTATAACAATTCAAATCAAATTTTTATTGTTAGAAATATGATTCAATCATTTCAAATATTATATAGTAAAAATTTTTGCTAAATGTTTACCTTTACATAACTTTTAAGTTAATTTTACTTTTGGTTATGTTCTATTATTTGACTATATGATTTGGCTCTATTATTTTCTAAATCTTTATTATTTTATAGACTATTTTATTTTGTTTTAATAATACTTAAATTCTAAATACCTATATATCCATAGATATACTTTATAACGCAATTCATCAAATAAAATTCTTAAATAATCGCTCTTCTTGATGCTTTTATTTAAAAGATAAATTTCTAACAATTTAAAGTTACAGAAAAACTTAAATTTTAATTTCATAAAGCTCATTGTGAGAAAAATTCTCGGTTATTTTTGCTAAATGAACATTTTTTTCACAAAGCATATTTTTTATTTTTTTACCATAAAACTTTGACATAATACAAACGCCAAATAAAAACAAAATAAAAAATAAAATCAAAAAATGCTTTTATAAAGGAGACAGTAAATGAAAAAAGTAGGTATTTTTTACGGTTCAGATACAGGCAATACAGAAAAAGCAGCACAATTCATGTTAGAAGCATTAGGAGAAGAAAATGCTGATTTACATGAAGTATCAAAAGTAACAGACCTTAATATATTAAACGATTACGAACTTTTAATCGTTGGAACTCCTACTTGGTATTTAGGAGAATTACAGAGTGATGTAGATAGCTTTAAAGAAAAGCTTGCAGATTTTGACTTAAGCAATAAGACTATTGCTCTTTTTGGTCTTGGCGATCAAATCGAATACTCCGAATACTTCCTTGATGGCATGGGAATATTAAACTCATTCTTCCAAGAAAAAGGAGCAAAAATTATTGGGGCATGGCCTAATGACACCTACTCTTTCTCAAGTGTTTTATCACTAACAGACGATGGACAACATTTTGTAGGTTTAGGTCTTGACGAAGATAATCAAGGTGAATATACCGAAGAAAGAATTGTAGCTTGGTTAGAACAAGTAAAAGAAGAAGCAAATTTAGGTATCTAACAAGTTTTTAAAAGCTTTATTTAAGAATAGTAAAAAATAATTACGGAATTTTAAATTTATAAAATTAAAAACTATTCTTTATAACCGAATTTCCATTAACATTGCTTAATAGGGCCCTGAAAAGGGCCCTATATTTTTGTATAAAAAAATTTTTAATTAAATTCTTTTAGTCAATATTTGGCAAATAACCTATTTTTTCAATTATTTCTTTATCTTTAATAAGACTTTCTGGTAATGGACGTTTTGAACCATCTTTAGCAATAGCTACATAAGTTAAATCTGTTTCAGTAATAAGCTGACGATTTATTCTTTCATCACTATTCTTGCGAGCCCATAATTCTAAATGAATAGTTACCGAAGTATTTCCAATATGAGTACAACGACAATAACAACATACCACATCCCCTATCGTTACAGGATGATTAAAAGTTATTTCCTTAACAGCTACTGTTGCTACCATACCTTGACATAATTCAAAAGCCATCATTGCAGCCGCAGTATCAATTTGAGACATCAACCATCCACCAAAAATAAAGCCATTAGGATTGGCATCTTTTGGCATGGACATAGTTCTTAACATTAAGAAACCATTGGGACGCTTATCTTCATTTTTTTCTGTCATAATTGTATCCAATTGTTTATTTATAATTTTTATTTTTTCTTATTATTCATAAATTAATGCCATCTAGGCATATATATGTTCTTAAGCTTTTAAGCAATTGTTTGTAAAAAATAATT
>GL995228.1:83428-86862 GCA_000222855.1 Succinivibrionaceae bacterium WG-1
AGAGTTGGTTTATCATTTACTCTTAATACCCGTTCAAGATTAGGTATTGCAATAGCAAAGCGACCAAGCATTATTGAATCACATTTAGACTGATTCATACTCTTTTGAGCAGAGATGTTATCAAAAATGTCACCATTTATTACCACTGGTACTTTGGCATCCTTGGCAAAATCTGCAACAGCTTGCCAATTGATAGTTCCAGCCTTGTAACCATCAGCTTTAGTTCTAGCATGTACTATTATTTTATCTGCGCCATTTTGAATGCATTGATTAAATATTTCAGGAAATTCGGTAACGTCTTCCCAACCTAAACGAACCTTAGCACTAACAGGAATATTATGAGGCACCGCATCTCTTACTTGTTTTATCACTTCTCCTAACAATTTAGGAGTCTTTAACATCGCCGCCCCACCATTAGAGCGATGCACAAACTTTGATGGGCATCCAAAATTTAAATCAATTCCAGGCGCTCCTAATTTGGCAACAGCAAGAGCATTATCAGCCATAAGTTTAGGATCTGAACCTAATAATTGTACCCAAACAGGAGTACCATTTTTAGTGCATCCTGCTGTTTTTAATTCAGGAACTTCTTGATAAAAGATTCTGCTTGGAAACACCACATCAGATATTCGAATAAATTCACTTACAGCATAATCATATTTATTTTGCGCAGTAATTACTTGTCTTAATGGATAATCTAATACACCTTCCATTGGGGCCAAAATAATTTCTTTTATCATAAATTTTTCTTTCTATATTTGTACTTAAATTTTAATTTCTATGTTAACTCTGTTAGCTTTTGACTACATAATTGTTTTTATTTCTAAAAACAAAAACATAAATTTTAAAAATATCTAGATTTTCAATTTTATTAGCATTCAATTTCAAAATACATTTTAATTCATGATTACAAAAAATAAAATCACCTTTATAATTACTTAGGATTTATTAAATAATAAAATTTATCTTTCTTATCGTAGTAGTAATAAATAATTATAATTTTGTATAACAAACTTAAATTCACATATAATTTGCGTATAAAATATAATTATTATACTAACAAGTGTTGACTTTAATACTAATAAATGAATATACTAGAGAAATAACTTTATAAGAAAATATTTTATAAATAATCATCTTCTATTATAAGAACATAGGCTAATATCATGTTTACTGTTGCAACTCATAATGGTTCATTTCATGCAGATGAATTAACAGCATGTGTAATTCTGTCATTGCTATATGAAGACATTAAAATTATTCGTTCTAGAAATCTTGAAACTTTAGAACAAGGCGATATTGTAATTGATGTATCTGGTCAATTTGATTTGAAAAACACTTTGACCATCATCCTAAAGAATTTACCAAAACCCGTGCTGATAATATTAAATATGCTACAGCAGGATTAATTTGGGAATTTTACGGACGCAAATTATTAAAAAAATATATAACAGATAAATTCGACAATGCTATAGCTTTTACTGATGTTGTTTTAGAAAAAGCATGGACTTATATTGAAAATAATTTTATGCAATATATAGATTTATCTGATAATGGACAATTAGATACTTACACCAAAAACTTAAGTAATCCTAATAATTCAGATGAAGTAGCAGTATATGACAAATTAAATGCATTCTATATGAAAGTACCTACAATTCCGGTACTTATTGCGCTTCAAAACACTCCTGGAGGTACAGAAGAAGAACAATATGAAAACTTTATGAGAACATTAGAATGCTTTAAAACCTTATTCAATGGCATATTGATCAACTGTTTAAAGAATGCTCGCGATGAAGAAAAAGTAATAGCAAGCTATAAAGGTGGCGAACTACTTATTCTTTCTGAAAAGTTACCTTGGTTTGATACTGTTTATAATAATTGGGAACTATTTAAAGATTGTAAATTAGCAATTTACCCAGATCATAACAAAGAAGCTTGGCGTATCCAATCATTACCTGCATCATTATCAGCAAGATTTGAAAATCGATGTTCTGCTCCTAAGTCATGGCATGGCAAAGAAGGTGAAGAATTGAATGCTCTTGCAGGTATTAAATCCGCTACATTTGTGCATAAAGCAGGTTTCACAGGTGGTGCCAAAACATTTGAAGATGTACAAATAATGGCCCAAAATTGGATTAAAGGTGAATAACCCTAAGTTTTAAGGTTTAAATATTATTTTTAAACCTTTCAAAACTTATAACAGGAGATTGATTTGCAAACAATCTCCTTTTATTTGTTTTAAAGTCAAATTTTAAAACTTCTGAAAATTTAAAAATTCTTACTTTGAAAACATAAAAGGAACCAAACGGTTCCTTTTACATTTCCCTAATAAAATAAAAAATCAAATTAGGATTAAATAATTTTATAAATTATTTATTTTCTTCTGAAGTTTCTGCAGGAGCTTCAGCTGGTTCCTCTGCTTTATTTTCAGCAACAACAGCTTCAGGAGCAGGTTCTACGACAACTTCTTCAGCTTCATTAGTTTCTTCTGGAGCATTTGCACCAAAGTTTGGAGCTTCAGGTAATACAGATGTAGTATTTTCTTCAGCAGATGCCACAGGAGCTTCTACTTCTGTGTTTTCTACATTCTGAGCAACAACTTCTTCAGCAGGCTTTGCTTCATCTGCGCTTGCTTCTTCAGTAGCTGCAGGAGCTTCAACTAATGCTTTCATTGAAAGCTTAATACGGTTTTGCTTATCAATACCTGTAACTAAAACATCAACTGTTTGACCAACTTCTAAGTAGTCAGAAACATGGTTAACGCGTTCATGAGCAATTTCTGACACATGAACTAAACCATCTTTACCAGGAAGAATATTTACAAAAGCACCGAATTCAGCAATCTTACTAACCTTGCCCTTATATACCTTACCTACTTCTACATCTGCAGTGATATCTTTAATCTTGTTAATAGCAGCTTCAGCATTCTTTAAGTCAGTAGCAGCAATCTTAACTAAACCATCTTCTTCGATGTTGATATCTACATGAGTTTCTTCTTGAATGCCCTTAATTACAGAACCACCCTTACCGATAACATCTTTAATCTTATCAACAGGGATCTTGATAGTTGTAATACGTGGAGCATATGGAGAAACATCTTTACGAGGTTCAGGAATTGCTTGATTCATTACTGAAAGAATATGTAATCTTGCTTCATGAGCTTGCTTTAACGCAACTTGCATGATTTCCTTAGTAATACCGTCGATCTTGATATCCATTTGAAGAGCGGTAACACCTTCTGTAGTACCTGCTACCTTAAAGTCCATATCACCTAAGTGGTCTTCATCACCTAAGATATCAGTAAGAACTTGGAACTTATCACCTTCTTTTACAAGGCCCATAGCAATACCAGCAACAGCAGCCTTACATGGAACACCTGCATCAAATAAAGCAAGAGATGAACCACAAACAGAAGCCAATTGAGCTTGAAC
>GL995228.1:87736-89822 GCA_000222855.1 Succinivibrionaceae bacterium WG-1
GAACCACAAACAGAAGCCATTGAGCTTGAACCGTTTGACTCAGTGATTTCAGATACTACACGAATTGTGTATGGGAATTCTTCTAATGAAGGAAGAACAGCACTTACACCACGCTTAGCTAAACGACCGTGACCAATTTCACGACGCTTTGGAGAACCGATACGACCAATTTCACCTACGCAATATGGAGGGAAGTTGTAATGCAATAAGAATCTATCTGTTCTTTCACCACATAATTCATCAATGATTTGAGCATCTTTTTCAGGGGCTAAAGTACAAGTAACCATAGCTTGTGTTTCACCACGAGTGAATAATGCAGAACCATGAACACGAGGTAATAAACCAGTACCTACAGTTAAAGGACGAACCATCTTAGTATTTCTACCATCGATACGAGGTTCACCATCTAATACACGAGTACGAACGATTTGCTTTTCTAAAGCGTGGAAGTATTCAGATGCTCTGAATTCATTTAATTCTGTACCATTGCTTTCAGCTTTTGCTTTTAATGCATCAATAGTTTCAGTCTTAACTTCAGCAACCTTTGCTTGTCTTTGAAGCTTATCTGTAATACGGTATGCATCACCAAGCTTTGCAGAAGCTAATTCAGCAATGCTATTCTTTAATTCTGTATCTTCAACTGGAGCAACCCAATCCCAAGGAGTCTTGTTAACTTCCTTAGCAAATTCTTTAATGTTTTCAATCGCAACTTGTTGTTGTTCATGACCATACATTACAGCACCAAGCATGGTGTCTTCAGGAAGAATCTTAGCTTCTGATTCTACCATTAACACAGCTTTATCAGTACCAGCAACAACTAAATCTAACTTAGTATCTGCTAATTCTGAATTTAATGGGTTTAAAACATATTTACCATCAATGTAGCCTACACGAGCAGCACCGATAGGACCTTTAAATGGAATACCAGAGATTGATAAAGCAGCACTAGTACCAATTAAAGAAATGATGTCAGTTGGAATTTCTGGATTTGCAGAAACAACTGTTACAATAACTTGAACATCATTTGTAAAACCTGCAGGGAATAATGGACGAATTGGACGGTCAATAAGTCTTGCAATAAGAGTTTCACCTTCAGATGGACGACCTTCACGCTTGAAATAACCACCAGGAATTCTACCTGCTGCGTATGAACGTTCTTGATAATCAACTGTTAAAGGGAAGAAATCACGATCTTCTTCTACAGCATCCTTAACACCACAAACTGTTACAAAAACAGATGTATCATCCATGCTTGCCATAACCGCAGCATCAGCTTGACGGCCCATAGCGCCTGTTTCTAAAGTAATGGTATGTCTACCATACTTAAATGTTTTTACAATAGGTTTCACTCTTTATATACCCTTTAATTTAAATTATTTATATATATGTTGCCGTATAGTATAAATGTAGGTAAATCTACAATCAATAAAAAGATTACATAAAATGGTTAATATAATCACTAACATTTATAAAAAGCGACAAATATTCCATTTTTATATTAAATTTTTATGTTGTAAGTCCGTTTTAGAGATATAAAAAGAGTATTTTTGACCAAACTAAAATTTAGAGATTAAGATTTTCAAATTTATCTTTAAATTTTGAAAATGATATTTTCAATTTAAAAATTGATTACATTGTTAGCAGTACTATTATCTCTTCATAATCAAGTTTTTCATAACAATGCTTTAAAATGAAATGATTTTTAAACTTGTGTTAATAATTACAAGACTTCATACGCTACAAATTCTCTATCATACTCAGCAAAAACTAATGCAATTCTTAAAATTTCACATTTTAAAGGCAAAGTATTACCATAATCTCGCTCTTTTATTTGAGTGATTGCTTGCGCAAGTTTGGCTTTAACTTCACTTTTATCTTTAACATATTTTAATTCTATAACTATACGTCTATTAGTATAGTTTATCTCTAAATCACTTCTGCCTCTGAAATTTTGCAGTTCTACCAAAACGTTAACTCCAGCACCTAGTAAAAAAGCATGTAAAAAGCTTCTTACGACGCTTTCATTAGTTATCGGATATTTTTCGTAACTTACGGATTTTACAAGAATGTTAAATATTTTAAATAT
>GL995228.1:90981-92463 GCA_000222855.1 Succinivibrionaceae bacterium WG-1
ATCGTTGAAATTTAAATATGAAAAAAATCTGTAAAACATTGATATGGTTCAGCAAATTCAAGCTCTATATCAAGTTTATAATTTTTAATAAATTTATTTAAATTATTATAAAAATCCTTACAGAATGCCTCAAAGTTATTATTTGAATAATTTAGAAAATTTAGTCTTAAAACAGGATAAGTTTTTTCGGTCCACTTATCATAGATCCAAGTATCTTTGAAATAAGGTTCTACCCCTCTCTCAAAAAGAGTAGCTATTGTGTCTAGTACAGTTGATTTACCAAAACGACGCGGACGTGAAAAAAAAACTCTACCATAGTTTATGAGCGCATAAATTTCTTTAGTTTTATCAATATAAATAAAATCATCATTATAGAAATTTTTAAAACTTTGGCCTTGTGCGATTTTTTTCATAAAATGATTCCAAACACTCTTATTATTTAATATAAATTATATTATACGATCTAAGTTTTTTTAAAAAGCTTATACAACCCAAATATATAAAATTTAGCAATCAATCCATAAAAAATAAAAGTTTAGAATTTAATTGATTATAGATTTTTACTAACTGACTAAATTAATAACTCTTACACAAATTATGTTATTAATAAAAAGTTATAACAAAAAAATAACCAAAACCAAATTAAAAATCTTTTAATCTTATTCTAAAGCCTTATAAAAGCAAAAGGAGAGAAATTTTCATTTCTCTCCTTTCGTCCTTCATTAACCTAAAAGATTAACGACGGATACCAAGCTTGCTACGAATGTCGTTGTAACGTTCTTCGCTTCTGCTCTTTAAGTAATCAAGAAGCTTACGACGTTCAGAAACCATACGAAGTAAACCACGACGGCTGTGGAAGTCCTTCTTATGAACTTCAAAGTGAGATTGAAGTTGGTTAATCTGTGCAGTTAATAAAGCGATCTGAACTTCAGATGAGCCAGTATCACCCTTTGAACGAGCGTATTCAGCAACGATCGCTTCTTTTTGTTCTTTAGTTAGTGACATAATAGTCTCCAATAAGAAAGAGTTTAAATTCGCCCAATGCCGATCACTAATTCAGCATGGGTACCTACAATGGGTGGTATTCTATTATGTTTATACCTTATTTGCAATTAAAAAATAATATTTTAAGTAAATTAGCAATTTAAAATATATTTAACATTGTAAAGGTTCTAAAGAATAACCTAATTTTTAATAGAGACGACTTCGTGCCGTTCCTTTGGTCTTGGTTGTTAACCCACCAATAGACATACCAATTAAAGAAGACAAAGTATAAGCATGACAAATTGCGCATGCTAAAGCATCTGCAGCATCTGCTTGAGGTGATTTATTTAATTTTAAAATAGATATCACCATCATTTGTACTTGTGACTTTTCTGCATTACCATAACCTACTACAGCTTGCTTTATTTGACGAGCAGAATATTCATACACAGGTAAATCGTGAGTAACTCCAGCAACAATTGCTGCTCCTCTTGCTTG
>GL995228.1:93413-96045 GCA_000222855.1 Succinivibrionaceae bacterium WG-1
GCTTGACCAAGTTTTATGGTACTCATGGCATTTTTGGACATAAATACTTCTTCAATTGCAAAATAATCTGGTTGAAATTGCTGAATTATTTCAGTCAAACCATCATGAATTTGTCGTAATTTAGGAGCTAAAGTGTCACCACTAGTTCTAATACACCCAGAACCTAAATAAGATACCTTGCCACCTACTGATTTCACTACACCATAACCAGTAACGCGAGAACCTGGGTCTACTCCTAAAATAATAGCCATGTGTATTACCTAAAATGTAAAAAATAATTAATTAGTAAAATAAATTAGTAAAAAATAAAACAATAAATTCTATTCACTAGTATAACTAAATATTAAATAAAAAATATATAGAATGTAAATTGAAGTTTAAAAATAAGAGATTTCTTAAAGAATATAAATCTATGGATGGTGGGTCCTGACAGACTCGAACTGTCGACCAATTGATTAAGAGTCAACTGCTCTACCAACTGAGCTAAGGACCCATTCAAGAATATTAAAACACCAATAAATATTTAAATGGTGGGTCGTGACGGATTCGAACCGTCGACCAACGGATTAAAAGTCCGCTGCTCTACCGACTGAGCTAACGACCCAAAAGTAATTTTACAATTAAGCTTTTGTCTTAACAGAAACGTATTTTACAGTATTTATTAAAAAATGCCAAATAATAATTTAATTTTTTTGTTTTTATTTATTGAATGAATGAAAGGCTAAAACATTATTATAAAAACAATAATAATAAAACAAAATTAAATCAGAAACTTGAATAAAAAAGGGAGATTACTTTGAATGGTGGGTCCTGACAGACTCGAACTGTCGACCAATTGATTAAGAGTCAACTGCTCTACCAACTGAGCTAAGGACCCATTCTGAATTGGTGGTCGCTATAGGGATCGAACCTATGACCTCCTCCTTGTAAGGGAGATGCTCTCCCAGCTGAGCTAAGCGACCATGCTTAGACATGATATTTGCTTTGGTGGTCGCTATAGGGATCGAACCTATGACCTCCTCCTTGTAAGGGAGATGCTCTCCCAGCTGAGCTAAGCGACCATGCAAACACACGACTTTGATATAACTGGATATAATCAAAGATTTTCTTGGTGGTCGCTATAGGGATCGAACCTATGACCTCCTCCTTGTAAGGGAGATGCTCTCCCAGCTGAGCTAAGCGACCACTGGGTACTTTTGAATGGTGGGTCCTGACAGACTCGAACTGTCGACCAATTGATTAAGAGTCAACTGCTCTACCAACTGAGCTAAGGACCCATTCAAAACATCAAAACGAAAAACTTAACCTAGAACTTTAATTTACATTAAAGTGGTGGGTCGTGACGGATTCGAACCGTCGACCAACGGATTAAAAGTCCGCTGCTCTACCGACTGAGCTAACGACCCAAACCTTAATCTTGGTCGTTAAGTTCATCGCCTTAACGGTTGTGTATTTTACAGTATTTATTTTATCTTGCAAGCTTTTTTTAATTTTTTTATTTTGTTTAAGAAATAGGCAAAAATTGCTATTTTTGTATAGTTTATAGACAATAATTTATGTTTTTTAGTGATTTATTTATCTCTTTTTTTATCAAAAACACTGTTTCTTTTGAATTTTATTAAAATAATTTTTTGAAAATTTTTAAAATATTTTCAAAAAATTCGAATATTACTAGCTATTTTTTTATTATTCAGCTTTATTTAAAACAAATACAGTCTTTGTATAACTACAAAGACTGTATTATTAGTAAAAATTTTGCTTACTTTGTTAATAACTTTATAAAAGACTAAAGTTTGCTTAACTCTTTTTTAGCAAGTATTGCCGAAGTGTCATTAGGATATTGTTCTACAACCAAAGTAAAAAATTTCTTAGCTTTTTCTTTATCATTTTGAGCAACAGAAATTAATCCTAACTTATATATAGAATCAGCACGTTTTTGAGAATCCTTAAATTTAGTAACATTTAAGAAATTACTCTTAGCATTCACATAATTCTTTTCTTTATATAAAATCTGCCCTAGCCAATAATAAGCATTTGGGGTTAATTCTGAATTTGGATATTTAGCAATAATTTCTTCAAAACCTTTCTTGGCTTCTGCAAATTCATTGTTTGTTAATTTTTTATATGAGGCATCATATAATTCCTTTTCAGAACTATCTGCCTTTTTTACCGCTTTATCATTACTAGCAGGAGTAGGTGTAGGAGTAACAACATTGTTGGTATTTGATGTTATTGCTTTATTAGCATCACCAACATTTGTTGTAGCAGTAGACGCGGTCTTCTTGGCATTTTCTAACTCTGTATAAATAGTCTGCTGATTACCATAAAGAGTTTTCATTTGAATTTCTAAATCGTCCATTCTACCTTGTAATGTACGAATTATTTGTTCTTGTTGAGAAATTGTATTTTGCATATCTAAGATAGCAACATCACGAGCTTTTAATTGTTGCTTTAAAGCTTCAATTTCCCCACTACTTGCCATAGCCAAAGGAGAAATCATTATTGTACATAACAAAATTGCGCTTAATTTCTTCATGAATTAACCTATCTTACAAAAAATGTTATTTAAAATCACCTTTGTAATTATACTTTAATTTTTTTAATATTGCGTGAATACATTGTTAATATCATC
>GL995228.1:96222-98774 GCA_000222855.1 Succinivibrionaceae bacterium WG-1
ATAAAGTAATATTTTATTTTAGTAAAGAATCACTGCTCTACGATTCTTTGAATAAGCGTTTTCATCATGACCTGGAAGTACAGGCTTTTCTTCACCATAACTTACAATTGAAAGTTGGTTTACGCTTACACCTAAATTCATTAAATAACGTGCAACAGAACGAGCTCTTCTTTCACCTAAGGCAATATTGTATTCAGGAGTACCGCGTTCGTCTGTATGACCTTCAACAATTACAGTAACCTTTGGATTATCTCTTAAAAATTCAGCATGAGCTTGTAATAAAGAAACATAAGAGTTAGGAATAGCTTCACTGTCATAACCAAAGTAAATTGTTGCATCTTGTTTTAATGCTTCTAGTTTAGCTCTTTGTTCTGGAGTTAAATTTAAACCATCATTTGCTGATGCATAGTCATCACCAACAATAATTGCACCATCTTCAACTTCTGAAATAGAACCATCTCCATTTGTAGGATCTTCAACTAAAGCTGTATCAGAACCACTGTCTGTAGTTGCACAACCTACTAATGATAAAATTGCGCTAAAAGCTATTGCTAATAAATATTTCTTGCTCATGTTATTACCTTTAAAAACTCTGAATCTTTTTTTGTTTTAAAAATCTTTTACAAATACGGTGACCAACTAGGAGATGAGATATCACCTGTACCACTTGGTATTCTTGCTTTAAATCTGCCGTCAGTTGAAACAATCATCAACTGTTTCTTACCACCATATAGACTGCTATAAAGCACCATCTTGCCATTTGGTGAGACTGTTGGACTTTCATCTAAAGAACCACTACTTAAATAATCCATTTTGCCTTGTTCATCTAAGTGAGCAATTCTAAAGCCACCTGATTGATTTACTAGTACTAAACCATTATCAACTGTAGGTGCAGTTGAAAAGTTCTTTACAGGTTGAGAAGTCACACGCTGTAATGCCCCATTAGTGATATTGATATTATAAATTTGCGGTCTGCCAGTGCGATCTGAAGTAAAGTAAATACTTTTACTATCAGCGCTCCAAGCAGGTTCTGTATCAATCGCACTGTTGGTTGTAACTCTAGTTAAACGATTTTGGCCAACGTGGAACATATAAATTTCAGGATTGCCATCTTTAGATAAAACCATTGCAATCTTACTGCCATCAGGAGACCAAGAAGGATTACTGTTTAAACCACTAAATGAAGTAACTTTTGTGCGTTTACGATTTTCTAAAGAATATATATATATTTCAGATTTTCTATTTTCAAAAGAAACATAAACAATTCTTTTACCATCATTACTCCAAGATGGGCTCATTAAAGGTTGAGATGAACGAACTAATTTAACTTCGTTATAACCATCATAGTCAGCAACACATAATTCATAAGGATGTTTAGTACCATGGATATATCTTATAAATGCGATTCTAGTATTGTAAGCACCTTTTATACCTGTAAGCTTTTCATATACAGCATTACTGATACGGTGAGCATACTGTCTCATTTTTGATTTTGGAACTTCAGCCTTAAATGCTAATAATTGTTTTGGTGTTACACCTTGCAACGACACAAGTTCATAAGTAACGGCATAAACTCCTTTCTTTTCAGACGGAGTTACTGTACCTACAACAGCGACTTCTACATCATTTGCAAAATATGATTTTTGAACTTCTGCAAGTCTTGTAGGTCTAGCTAAAATATTACGTTCATCAATTGGAGCAAAAGTACCACTTCTTGCCAAATCTGCTTTTACAATTGCAGAAAGATTATTTTGAGTATCTGTTACTCCTGCAAATGGCACTACCGCAATCTTACGACTCTGATTAATACCACCTACAATTTCCAAATTCAAATCCGCCCAAGCATTATTTGAACAAATGAATGCAATGCTTATAAGGCTTAATACAATTCGAACAAAATTCATTTGGAATATGCCTTTCTCAGTTATTAAAAATCAATCAATTTATCAAAAAATTTTTATAAAATTACGACATCAAAATTCAATAAAAATTATTGTTGTCATGATATCACACAAATAAAATTTTTTTGTTTTTCACAAATTTTAAAAGAGCTTTTATGACTATATAACCTATATGTTTGGAGTCATTGTAATATTAATTCTTTCATTACTTGGTAAACTTGCAGGTGGTTTTGGTAAAGTACCCACCGCATTTGCAGCACGTATTGCTTCAGCACAAACCCTACTGTCTCCTTGACATGTTGGATTCATAATCTGACCATTTTGACTTATATACATAGAAAGTATTACCTTCTTACCACGCATACTTGCATCAACGTGCCAAAATTGTTCAATCTGACCTTTAATTAAAGCGCCATATTTGATTCTTTCATTTAATGCAGTGTTGTCACCATTCCCACCAACAGTTCCTCCTGGTTGAGAATTGTTACCACTAGCAGAACCACCAGCTCCTAATTCATTAAATAAATCATCTTCAGCTAAAGCATCATTTTTACGACGTTGCTCTTCAGCCTTACGTTTAGCTTCTGCTTGTCTCTTAGCTTCTTCTGTCCTTTTTCTTTTCCGCTTCTGCTTTCTTTTCTCTTCTTCTAA
>GL995228.1:99504-104231 GCA_000222855.1 Succinivibrionaceae bacterium WG-1
TTCTTAATTTTTTCTTTTCAGCTTCAGTCTTTTTCTTCTTTTCTTCTTCTTAACTTTTTCTTTTCTGCTTCGGCTTTCTTCTTTTTCTCTTCTTCTAACTTTTTCTTTTCTAAAGCAATTTTCTTTTCTGCTTCAATACGTTTTAATTCTTCAGCTTTCTTCTTCTCTGCGGCAATTTTCTTTTGTTCTTCGACTTTCTTCTGTTCTTCTAATTTCTTTTGCTTTTCAATTTCAGCCTTTTTCTTTATTTCTTCTTGATGTTTTTGCGCCGCAATACGTTCTTTTTCTTTTTGAATTAAGATTTTCTTTTCTTCTTCAGCTTTTTGTCTGGCTTTTTCTTGAGCACGATTTTGTTCCGCTTTACGCTTGTTATTACTTCTTGAACCTGCTTGACCAGGAGTTAAATCATTGATATTCACCCACTGCGCATGCATTAAACCTGACATTTCATCAGAAGGCTTCTTAGGTTTAGAAAAATCGAAATTAAAAAATAATATGGCAACAACAATAACATGCAACAATATTGCAAGGATCGCAGCATATATAATACTTGGTTTCAATTTCGGACCTATACGTATACTTATCTAAATATCAACAATTTTTGAAAAATTATTATTTATTAAACAAAAATATTACTAACAAAATCTATTACTAAATTTATTATTAAAGTTATTACTAGTTTAATAACTTTTAAGAGATAAATTTATTTTTAAGAAAGAGGTTCTGTAACTAACCCAACGTTTTCAACTCCTGCCATTTTTAATGCATTCATAAGCTGAATAACATTATCATATTTGGTATTGGCATCACCTTGTACCACTACAGGAGTCTTACTTTCCTTTTTTAATTGAAATTTGACTTCTTCTGTTAATTCTTCTAAGCTAGCAACTTCATGAGAACTCCCTTCAAATTCTGTAAAAAATTTACCATCTTTATTTACAGAGCAAATAAAAGGAGGTCTTTGATTTTCATCCATTGTTTGAGATTCTGCTTGAGGTAAATCTACAGATACCCCTTGCATTACCACAGGAGCGGTGGCAATAAAAATAACAAGTAACACCATCATTACGTCAATATATGGTACTACGTTTATTTCTGCCATTGGTCTTTTCTTACCGCGACCGCGATTCATGTTTGTATCCCCTTAAAATAAAAAACAAAGAAGCAAAATTTATACACTCAAAAAGAAATTACTTCTGAGCTGTTACTCTATTTAAAATTGTTGAAAACTCATCCATAAAATTAAGGTATTGGTTTTCAAGCTTTTCTACTTTCACAACATATCTGTTGTAAAAAAGCACTGCTGGAATTGCCGCAACCAAACCCATTGCAGTTGCAATCAAAGCTTCAGCTATTGGAGGCGCCACCATTGCAAGAGTTGCATTTTTAACAGCAGATAAGGCAATAAAAGCACTCATAATACCCCATACTGTACCAAATAAGCCAATATATGGACTAATAGAGCCAATTGTCGCTAAAGTTGGTAAGTGATTTTCTAATTCTTCAAGTTCTCTAGCACAACTTACTTTCATCGCACGATAAACTTGTTCAAGTTTTACTTCTTTAGTAACTTCTTGATTATGCATGCGAGCAAATTCTTTAAAACCAGCCACAAAGATGTTATCCATAGCTGACAATTGATCTTTTGGTTTCTTAATGCATTCTTGGTATAAAACGTTTAAATCAACATTCTTCCAAAAGTCATTTTCAAACTTGTTGGCATTTTTACGGCAACGACTTAAATAACGACCACGTTGAAAAATAATTGTCCAACTAATAACACTAAGTAACACTAAAAATAACATTACAAACTGTACAGTAGGACTTGCATCCATTATAAGTTGAGATATAGAAAGTTCGTTATTCACTTTAAAAAACCTCATTAAACAT
Organism: Succinivibrionaceae bacterium WG-1; assembly: GCA_000222855.1. Lineage (GTDB taxonomy): Bacteria > Pseudomonadota > Gammaproteobacteria > Enterobacterales > Succinivibrionaceae > WG-1. The sequence continues at coordinate 101,395 of GL995228.1, forward strand.
AGCAGGGAACTGAATTGGACGCATATCCTTTAAATCAACACATGCAATTTTTACTTCTGCTTTAATATATGTTACTGTTTCATCTTTATTAGTTATAACTTGAGCAAATTTCACAGATGCTTTTTTGCTTTCAGTTACGACACATTTTACAACTAATTCATCATCTAAGTGCGCAGCTTTTTTGAAATCCATCTGTAAGCTTGCTACTACAAAACCAATATTTTCTCTTAACAGGTCTTGTTGAGATATCCCAAAACTACGTAAATATTCAGTACGAGCTCTTTCTAAAAATCTAACATAACTTGCGTTATAAACCACGCCACCAGCATCAGTATCTTCAAAGTATACACGTACTGTAAATTCAAATTCTTTTGCCACTAGTTTTGTTCTCCACCTGTTGGAATATCTCTATTAAAGTAAGAATATGTTAAACGAGTTGCCATTCTTCCTCTGGCAGTTCTTTGTACAAATCCTTGTTGTATTAGGAACGGTTCTAATACATCTTCTATGGTTTCACGGTCTTCCCCTATTGAAGCTGCAATATTATCAACCCCAACAGGACCACCATTAAATTTATCTAAAATCGCTAACAAATATGAAATATCTAATTTATCTAAACCTGAATCATCAACCCCAAGTTTTGCAATAGCTTTATGTGCAATATCTGCTGTAATATGATCATTGTTAAATACTAATGCATAGTCACGCACACGGCGCAATAATCTATTAGCAATACGAGGAGTGCCACGACTTCTCTTGGCAATTTCAATTGCACCTTCTTTATCTATATTTAATCCTAATACTTTAGATGAACGCATTACTATAGAAGTTAAATCTTCAGTATTATAGAAATTTAATCTTTCAACTAATCCAAATCTTGCAAATAAAGGTGATGTTAAAGAACCTGCCTTAGTAGTTGCACCAATCAATGTAAATGGTGGTAAATCTAATTTTATAGAGCTTGCGGAAGGACCTTCACCTAACATGATATCGATTTTATAGTCTTCCATGGCAGGATATAAAAATTCTTCAATCACATGATTCAAACGATGAATTTCATCTATAAATAACACATCATGAGGTTCAAGCTTAGTTAAGAGCGCAGCTAAATCCGCCTTCTTTTCAAGCACAGGGCCTGAAGTTGAACGAATATTCACTCCCATTTCATTAGCAATAATATTAGCAATTGTGGTTTTACCAAGTCCTGGAGGTCCAAAAATTAAAATGTGATCTAATGGTTCTCCTCTTTTTTTGGCAGCTGTAATCGCAATTTCTAACTGCTCTCTTGCATCATGCTGTCCCACATAGTCCTTTAAAAGTTTAGGACGCATGGCTCTATCAACCACATTCTCTTCTGGACTAATTTCAACACCACTCACTAGTCTATCCGCTTCTATCATGTCCTTGTTATCCTTTATTTTTATAGAAGTTTTTTATTAAATACTCTAATCTATCTATTACTATTATTTATTCCGTTTCTTCTCAAAAACTTCTATTTGAAATTAATATTGATTATTTATTCTTTAAAGCTTCTCTAATTAAATCTTCTGTCTTTAATCCAGGATGAGATTTAGCAACTGTATCAATATAGTTTTCCGCAATTTGTTGCTTATAACCTAAAGCCACAAGAGCTAAAATTGCCTGTTCTTCATCTAAAGTTCTACCGTCTGTTAAAGTTGAACCATTATCATTGCCATTTCCAACTAAATCAAATTCACTTGGAACATATTGAGTTTGAAGTAATGCAGTAAGAGCAGCACTCTTATCACGAAGTTCTAACACAATTCGTTCTGCAGTCTTTTTACCCACCCCTGGAACTTTTACTAAATCAGTTACTTTATTAGTATTTATTACATTTACTAATTCACTAGGTGTAAGTGTTGATAAAATGGCTAACGCCATTTTAGGACCAACACCATTAAGCTTTAAAAGCTCTTTAAAAATAAGTTTAGCTTCTTTAGAGGTAAAGCCATATAGTAAATGAGCATCTTCTCTTACAATAAAATGCACATATATAAAAGCATCTTCACCTTCATTTGGCAATTCATAAAAAGAAGTCATAGGCATAGACACTTCATAACCTACTCCACCTACTTCGATTAAAATATCAGGGGCATTCTTTTCTATTAACTTACCACGTAGAGAACCAAACATATAAAATCCTTTATACTTCTAACAATTTTTTATTAAACATATAGTACACGTCTATAAAATTTATTTCAGAGTAATATATGTGATTTAGTACAAATTTTAGAGTCAAACTATTATAAAATCGTGTTATGTACTGTCAAGATTTAAACAAGAAAATCTATCCATTTTTTTTGAAATATATTTTTTGTTTAAATATAAAAGCTTTAATATTTAGTTTTACAATTTTATAGTTTTTCTTTATGTGTTAAAATTTGACTAAATTTTGAATTATTTTATTTCAAATAAACAGCTCTAAAATCAATTTTATTTTTTGTTTCTACTATGTTTAAACTTCCTAATTTCAAATTTACTTTACCAGAAAAAGCATCTCAAGAATTAAAAATAAAAGGCCCTTATGGTGCTGATTTATCGTTATATTTATCGCAATTTATAACGCAATCTGAAAGTTTAAAACTAATAGTAGTAAGTGATACTAGAACTGCTCTTGATTTAGAGGACGAATTAAAATTTTTATTAGGAGAAGATAATGTATGGTATTTCCCTGATTGGGAAACTTTACCATATGATGCATTTTCTCCATACCAAGATATTATTTCTAGAAGATTAGAAGTTCTAGCTAAAATTCCTAATGCTAAAAATAAAGTACTCATACTTACCGCTCAAACCTTGTTAGGAAAATTAAGTCC
>GL995228.1:104560-112649 GCA_000222855.1 Succinivibrionaceae bacterium WG-1
TATTGAAATGCAAGCATTAAAAATACTTTAACAAAAGCAGGATACTATCAAACCAAACAAGTATTAGAACATGGAGAATTTGCTGTTAGAGGTTCTATTATTGATATCTTCCCTATGGGGAATAACACTCCATTTAGATTAGACTTCTTTGATGATGAAGTTGAAAATATCAGTGTTATAGATATCAAAACTCAACGTTCTATCAAAAAAGTTGCCTCAATCAAAATTTTACCAGCGCATGAATTTCCAACTGATAACGAAGCAATCAATACCTTTAGAAAACAATATCGTGAAGAATTTAATCCGCATGATTTAACTTTACATAATATCTATAAAACTATTTCTGAAAAGTCACTACCTGCGGGGATAGAATATTATTTTCCACTATTTTTTGAAAATAAAGAAACCGCTAATATTTTTGATTACTTACCAAGTGATACTGTAGTAATCACAACTACCAATGTGGTTCATGCGACAGAAGACTACTATAACGAAATCTTAGATAAAGCTAATCGTTATAGAAGCAATCTAGATCACCCAAGTTTGTCACCTCAATACTTATTTTTAAAACCAAGTATTGCTGCTGAATATTTAAATAAATATCCGCTAATTAGATGTTATCCTAACGAATCTGTACAAACAGCACCCAAAGACGCAAAAAAAACAGATAGTGAAGCAGTTCCAACTGTCGCATTTAATCACACTCTTACAGATAAATTAGCGCCACTTACAGAATTTTATAATAGTTATAAAGGTAAAATTTTAATTACTGTTGCAAGTAATGGTCGTTTAGAAATCATGCTTGAATTTTTAAAACCTTTGGTTACTCCAAAAATTTTATCAAGCTATGAAGAATTCTTTAACGATGATTGCAAAGAAAAGATTGCAATTACCATTGCTCCATTTGTAAAAGGGGTAAAAACATCTAAATACACTATTATCACCGAAACCGAACTTTTAGGTTACTCTTATACAAGTAGAAAAAAGCGCTCAACTCATAATCGTAACTTTAATGTTGATGCCGTAATAAAAAATCTTACAGAACTAAAAATCGGTGAACATATTGTTCATGAACAATATGGTATATGTGAATTCATTGGCTTAAAAACTTTAGTAATTGATAATGTTAAAGGTGAATACGTTTCATTAAAATTTCAGAACGAAGCCACTATGTATGTGCCAATCACATCATTACACCTATTATCAAGATATTCAGGAGCCCCTAACCCTACTTTATCAAAATTAGGCGGAGATGCTTGGAAAAAAGCACGTAAAAAAGCCACAGATAAAATTAGAGATGTGGCGGCAAACCTATTGGATATTTATGCTAAACGCCAAATAAAACAAGGCTTTGAGTATAAAGTTGATAAGGATGAATATGCTAAATTTGCTGCAGGATTTGGATATAAACCAACCGAAGACCAAGCAAAAGCCATCAATGCTACTTTAAATGACATGCGCTCTTCTCGCCCAATGGACCGTTTAATTTGTGGGGATGTAGGTTTTGGTAAAACAGAAGTTGCAATGCGCGCGGCATTTGTTGCTATCCACAATAATAAACAAGTAGCTATTTTAGTTCCAACGACACTTCTTGCAGATCAGCATTATGATAACTTTAGAGATCGTTTTGCAAATACTGCTGCTAATATTGCCGTTCTTAGCCGTTTTAAATCAGCTAAAGAACAACGTGAAACAATTGCAGATATTGCTTCAGGTAAAATAGATATTATTATTGGTACCCATAAATTACTAAGCTCTACAATCAAATATAAAGACTTAGGATTATTGATTGTGGATGAAGAACATCGCTTTGGAGTACGTCAAAAAGAACAAATCAAAAAACTACGTAGCAATGTTGATATCTTAACAATGACAGCCACCCCTATTCCACGTACTTTAAATATGGCGATGAATAGCATTAGAGATTTATCAATAATAGCAACTCCTCCTGCTAAAAGATTAGCAGTAAAAACATTTGTACACGAATTAGAAGACGATTTAATAAAAGAAGCTGTACTTAGAGAACTAAAACGTGGTGGACAATGCTACTATCTTCACAACGATGTAGAATCAATCAATCGTTGCGCCGACCATATAGCAGAAATATTACCAGAAGCTAAAATTGCAGTAGCACACGCGCAGCTTCCTGAAAAGGAACTTGAACATATAATGCATGATTTCTATCATCAACGTTATAACGTTTTAGTAACATCTACCATTATAGAAACAGGTATAGACGTTCCAACTGCCAATACCATTATTATTGAACGCGCTGATAAATTAGGCTTAGCACAATTACACCAACTAAGAGGACGCGTTGGACGTTCTCACCATCAAGCATACGCTTTTCTACTCACACCACCTGCAAATAGCTTATCTGAAGACTCTAAAAAGCGTTTGGCAGCCATTTCTAACTTAGAAGAGTTAGGTTCAGGCTTTATCTTGGCAACTCAAGATTTAGAAATTAGAGGAGCAGGTGAAATCTTAGGGTCTGAACAATCAGGTCAAATTCAAACTATAGGCTTTAGTCTATATAGTGAAATGCTTGAATCTGCCGTAAAGACATTACAAGCAGGAAATAAACTTACAGATGAAGATTTCTATAGTAAAGATATAAATATAGAGTTACACGCTCCTATTTTATTACCTGATAACTACATTTATGATGTAAATGAAAGATTATCTATATACAAACGTATATCATCTTGTATCACTAAAAATGAATTAGATGAATTAAAAGCTGAAATTATTGACCGCTTTGGAACATTACCATCTGAAGCACAAAATTTATTTATAATTTCCAATATGAAACTTATTTGTCAAAAGTTGGGAATCGATAGCATCAATATGAATGTAAAATATGGCAATATAAAATTTGCCGATAAAATTCATATAAAGTTTGAATATCTAACAGGTTTATTTACTTCTCAACCGCAAATATTTAAACCTGATAGTCAAAATAAAATCAAAATTACCAAAGAAATTGCAGACAAGGATGAACGCATTTCATTTATTCAAAATCTCTTGAATGAAATGCTAGAAAATTATGAAGAAAATATATAAATTTTTTAATTTTAACTTAAAAGCTTTATTAGCTTTAAGTGTTTTTGCAATAAGCTCTCAAGCAATAGCAGTACCATTAAAAATAGATAGCGATGTATTAACAGCTGCTGCCAAAATTGTTAGTAAAGAACAAAGAGACGAAGCTGCTAAAAAAGATCCCAATACCGTAAATGTGGAAAACTACTGTAAAAAATGCTTAATTTTAGATTAGGCGGCAAATATGTGTTATCTGTAACCGATAGATTAGTTCCAACTGCTACTGCTGATAAAAAAATCTATACTATTGTAGGAAATGCAGACCGCACCGAAGAAGACAAGCTAAGCTATAAATGTAAAGTCGAAATAAAAGCAAATAAATCTTATGATTTAATGGAATTTCAACTCTACAAAGTAGAAGCAAAAGAAAAGCTCTAACTCTTAAAGGAAAACATAAAAATGGCAAAATTCATTGCTGATTTACATACTCATACAGTTGCAAATGATCATGCATTTAGTACTCTTTTTGAAAACATTCTTATTGCCAAAGAAAAAGGACTAAAAATGATTGCAATGACTGATCATGGGCCTCGTTTTATTGATTCAGCAATGGAACTTCATTTTATGAATGAAATTACCGCCATCCCAAGAGTATCACGAGATGTTATTATCTTAAAAGGTATTGAAACCAACTTTTTACCTAATGGGACTACTGATTGCCCCAAAGGCCTTTATAAAAAACTAGATATCGTTATTGGTAATTTCCATGGTCATGTATTTGATGATGTTCTTACTAAAGAACAAAATACAGAAATAATGTTGAAAATTATCAAAAGCAAGGAAATAGATATCATTAGTCATCCCGCCGATCCTAATTTTCCTAAAGATTATGAAGCATTGGTTGACGCTTGCGTTAAAAATGATGTGGCCTTAGAAATAAATTCCTCAAGTGGCAAAAATTCTCGTCGTGGCAGTTACCCTGAATGTGTAAAACTTGCAAAGATTGCGCATCAAAAAGGCGCATTGATTTCCATAGGTTCTGATTCACACTACTGCGATGATGTGGGTAATTTTAAACAAAGTATTGATATCTTAACCGAAGCAGGTATTTCACTTGAAGATGAACACATTATCAATAATAGTGAAAAACGCATTGTGGAATTTTTAGACTCCAAAGGTCACGTAAATTTAGGTGATTTAAAAGAATTATTAGGCATGAACTGATTGTGATTGCTTATACAAATGACAATTGTCAAAATTGCTTAATAATTTAATGCGCAATATCATAACTTTCCTATTTATTTTTATTCTAATTTATATTTAAGGAAATTATATGATAAACGGATTTGCTGTTGTTATTTGGACTTACTTTATTGGTTGGATGTTTCTTGGTGGTCTTTTATCAAAATTTTTACCACCAATTGTTGCCAAAATCATTGGAGCAATCATTGGATTATTCACAGGTGCTATGGTTTCTCTAGTAGTATTTCATTCATAAAAAAAGAAATGACAACAAAAGTTAATAACGACACAATAATTAACACATAAATAATGTAAATTTTTTTCATTACCTCGTTATGAAATGTGATTTTAATTAATTTTTACAATATCAAATCTTAATAACTATTTTTTATCATTTAAAATTGTTTTGTTAAATTACTTTATTAGATAAAATAATTTTTGTAAGTTAATTATATTTTCACAATTATTTATGGGAAAAATTTAATATAAACTCAATTATTTATGTAGTTGTTGCAGTACTTTGGACTTATTTTGTTGGTTAGATGTTAATTGGTAACGCTCTTTCTAAAGTTGTTCCACCAATCGTTGCAAAAATTATCGCTCTTCTTATTGGTTTAGCAACTGCAGGTTCTGTTTACGCTTTCTTATTCTAAGCAATAAGCAACGTAAAATTTTTCTTAAATTGGCGTTAATGAATATTCATTAACGCTTTTTTTATGTCTTTATTTTAGTTCTGATTATTTCAGGCTTTTGATTTTTGATTTTGATTTTTGATTTTTGATTTTTGATTTTTGATTTTTAGAACATCATAAAACCAAAACTCCACATATGAAAACATACGTGGAGTTTTAGCTTAGCTTGTAATTTTATATTAGTTAATTAATACATTAACCTAAAGTTGCAGCGATGTCATCAGGAACTACACCATTATGGTAAACTTCTTGAACATCGTCTAAATCTTCTAAGTAATCAACTAACTTCATGAATGTTTCTGCGTGATCAGCATCTAATTCAGCTTCAGTTGAAGCGATTTGAGATACTTGAGCATTAGCATACTTAAGACCAGCGTTGTCGATAGCATCTAAAACTGTACCGAAATCTTCTGGAGTTGTGTAAACATCGATAGAACCATCGTCGTTTGTGATAACGTCATCAGCACCAGCTTCTAACGCAACTTCCATGATCTTGTCTTCATCACCAGCTTCAAAGCTGATAACACCTTTCTTTGAGAAAAGGTAAGATACAGAACCATCAGTACCTAAATTACCGCCGAACTTTGTAAAGCCATGACGAACGTCAGATACTGTACGCTTACGATTGTCAGTCATACATTCAACCATGAATGCTGTACCACAAGGACCGTAACCTTCATAAACAATGGTTTCTAGTTCTGCACCATCGCCACCACCTACACCGCGGTCAACTGCACGCTTTACAGTATCACGAGTCATGTTCTGAGATAATGCAGCAGCAATAGCAGCACGTAAACGAGGGTTAGAGTTTTGATCTGCACCACCAATACGAGCAGCTGTTGTAATTTCACGAATTAATTTGGTAAAAATCTTACCACGTTTAGCATCTTGAGCAGCCTTACGGAAACGTATATTGGCCCACTTACTATGTCCTGACATAGTTAACTCCTGCAAATATATACTAGCAAATTCATTGCTAGTATTTAATAAAATAATAAAATCTTAATACACAAGGACGTATTTTAACAAATATTCCTAATATTCATCAAGAAACATTAAAAAGTAACTATTACTTTTCAATATCCTTCACATCTATAGCAAGTTCTGTTAATGCTTCAGCATTTGCAAGACTTGGAGCATCTGTTAATAAACAAGCTGCTGCTGTAGTCTTAGGGAAGGCAATAACATCACGAATATTATCAGTGTTAGTTAAAAGCATAGTTAAACGGTCTAAACCGAAAGCTAAACCTGCATGTGGAGGAGTACCATATTTTAAAGCATCAAGTAAGAAGCCAAACTTTTCACGTTGTTGGTCTTCAGAAATTCCTAATACTTCAAATACAGCTTGTTGCATTTCTTCTTTGTGAATACGAACAGAACCACCGCCTACTTCGTAGCCGTTGATTACCATATCGTATGCATCAGCATATACTGCATATGGATCTTTCTTTAAGTCTTCAGGGCTACAATTGCTTGGAGCTGTGAATGGATGGTGCATTGCAGTAATAGAACCATCTTGAGCTTCTTCAAACATTGGGAAGTTTACAACCCATAAAGCCTTAAATCCAGGTTCTACTAAACCTAAATCCTTACCTGCTTTTAGACGTAAAGCACCTAAAGCGTTATTAACAACCATTGCCTTAGGATCAGAACCGAAGAATATAATATCACCAGCTTCTGCGTTTACACGAGCTAAAATACCGTTAACAATGTCATCAGTTAAGAACTTAGCAATTGGAGATTGAACACCTTCAATACCCTTATTGAGTTCTTTAACCTTCATCCATGCTAAGCCCTTAGCACCGTAAATACCAACAAACTTAGTATATTCATCAATAATCTTACGAGTTGTAGCTTCTGCGCCATGAGGCATCTTTAATGCAGCAACACGACCTTTACCACCTTCTAAAGCAGAAGTGAATACAGAGAAACCACAATCCTTAACTAAATCTGCAATATCAACGATTTCAGTTGGGATTCTTAAATCAGGCTTATCAGAACCGTATTTGCTCATAGCTTCATCCCATGTCATTACAGGATAAGTACCTAAATCAACACCTACGATTTCCTTCCATAAACCTTTAATCATTTCTTCCATGATTTCACGAACATCATCAGAAGTCATGAATGAAGTTTCAACGTCAATCTGAGTAAATTCAGGTTGTCTATCAGCACGTAAATCTTCGTCACGGAAACACTTGGTGATTTGATAATATCTATCAAAACCACTCATCATAAGTAACTGCTTAAATAATTGAGGAGATTGAGGTAAAGCATAGAACTTACCATGGTGCACACGGCTAGGAACTAAATAGTCTCTTGCGCCTTCAGGAGTTGCCTTACAAAGCATTGGAGTTTCAGTGTCTAAGAAACCATTCTTATCTAAGAAAGAACGAACATAGCTTGTAATTCTTGCACGAGTCTTGAAACGTTCAAGCATTTCAGGACGACGTAAGTCAATATATCTATACTTTAATCTTTGTTCTTCAGTATTTTCTTGATTAAAGTCTAAAGGTAAAGGTTCTGAACGGTTGATAATTTCAAGCTTTTGAGCCATAACTTCAACTTTACCAGTCTTCATGTTAGGATTAACTTGAGATTCTGGACGAGCCTTAACGATACCTGTTACTTTAATACAAAATTCATTTCTTAAAGTTGAAGCAATTTCATGAGCTTCCTTTTGGTCTGGATCGAAATAAACTTGAACGATACCTTCTTTATCGCGCATATCGATAAAAATTAGACCACCTAAATCTCTACGACGATTTACCCAACCGCAAAGAACTACTTCACGTTCGAGAGAATCTTCTCGTACATCACCGCAATAAATTGAGCGCATTGACATAACAAATACCTTTGGCGAACTAGCCTTAAATTTAATCTATCTACTTAATAACGAAATCTTTATATAACAAAAGATAACACTAAAATATGTTTATCACTTTGTTATTCCTTTAAATTAAAATTTACGTATTCAAAAATACAAATTAACTTTTTATTTTTAAAGGAATAACAAGATGATTGTGATTAAAAATTTAGCATAAAACGATGAAAAGTCTTCTAATTAACTAAATTTTATACAGCTTGCCATTATATACTAAGTAGCCTTCTTAGTA
>GL995228.1:115384-122581 GCA_000222855.1 Succinivibrionaceae bacterium WG-1
ACCTATATCAAGTCCAATATAGTAAGAATCTTTCATTTTATTTCCTTTAGTATGATTTTTTATATATACAATTTTTACTTTTATAAATTAGGTATTTATATTATATTTACAAATAAATATTATACACAAAAATAAAATATTTTTATTTGCTTTTATTGTCAACATCACAAATATCAAAAAACAATAGCAATAAATAAAATGTTCTTTTATAACAATAAAAAAATCCAAGCTTGAAAATCAAACTTGGACTTTTTTAAAAAATTTATTTTGTTATAGTTATATCGAGTTAACTATATAATTTCACCCCATAAATCATATTCATCGCTTGCTGTAATCTTAGCTTTAACGATTGAACCTGGGCCTATAATATTTAAAGGTTTATTTTTTAATCTTACAATACCATCGATATCAGGAGCATCTCCTTTGGTTCTACCAATAATTTCAGTAGGTGTTGCGGTATCAATTATCACATCTTCAATAGTATTTACTTTTGCAGCTAGCTTTTCTTTTGAAATCTGCTGTTGCACTAGCATAAATCTATCTAGTCGTTCTTGTTTAACTTCTTCAGGAATTTGGTCAGGTAAATCATTAGCATGCGCCCCATGAACTGGACTATATGTAAAGCAACCTACTCTATCAAGTCTTGCTTCTTTAATAAAATCTAATAATTCTTCAAATTCACTTTCTGTTTCACCAGGGAACCCAACAATAAATGTAGAACGAATTGTAAGTTCTGGACAAATACTACGCCACTTAGCAATTGTTTCCAAATTCTTTTCATGATTTCCAGGACGCTTCATTAACTTTAAGATACGACTATTCACATGTTGCATCGGAACATCCATATAAGGTAATACTTTACCTTCTGCCATCTGTTCTATTAACTTATAAACATGTGGATAAGGATAAGCATAGTGTACACGTAACCATAAACCTAATTTTGAGAGTTCTTCGGTTAATGCATATAAGTCCCCTCGTTCATGACCTTTAAAGCCTGGATATCCTAAATCTTGGCCATAAGCTGTAGTATCTTGAGCTACAACTAATAATTCTTTTACGCCTCTATCTTTATAATGAGAAGCTGTTTCAATTAAAGAATCACCGTTAAATGTATTTAAATCACCACGAATCTGCGGAATAATACAGAAACTACAACGATGAGAACATCCTTCAGAAATCTTTAAATAAGCGTAATGACTTGGAGTTAAAAGAACCCCACCTTTTGGTACCCTTTTTGGATTTCTGCAACCAGGAATCGGTAAAAACTTATGCACTAAGTCCATTACAGCGTCAGCACTGTGAGGACCTGTAATACCTAAAACTTGTGGAAAATAATCTCTAATAAAATCAGGACGCGGTCCTAAACAACCTGTCACAATAACTTTACTACACTTTTCTAAAGTTTCACCAATAGTATCCATTGACTCATCTATTGAAGAATCAATAAAACCACAAGTATTTATAATCACTAAATCTGAATCTTCATAACTTGGACTTACACTATAACCATCAACTAATAATTTGGTAATAATATTTTGTGAATCAACTAAATTCTTAGGACAGCCTAGTGATATAAAGCCTACTTTATTATTAAGACTCATTTTTACCTCAATGATATTTATTATTTGGTACTTATTAACATTGCAAAAATTTGTGCATATTTTACGACAAAAATACCATTAAAGTAATGACATTCTATTAATAACAACCAAACTAGTCTTTTAAAACGAAAAACTAGTATTAAACAACCTCAATTTCATAATTCTTACTAATTTTTGTAGTTAAATTTGTAATTATTAGTAGTAAAAGTCCATAAATTTACAAGTAATAACTATATTTACCAACCAAGATGTATCTCAGATAATATTTTTTTTAACTTTAAATAAAAAGTACTTTAAATGTTTGGTACTATTTGATATCTTGAATCCAATCTCATTTTTTAACAAAAAATACAAAAATAAATCTTCATAAAAGATAACAAAAATAAATTTTCTTAAATCTGATTTTTTTAATAAAAAAATTTTTTAAGAAGAACAATAAAAACCTAAGTAGTCTCTAACGTTTATTATTCAACGTTTCAAAATAAATAGCTGTATTTTAGAAAAAAGTAAGGAAGTTTGACCATGAAATATTCAGGATTAAGTGATTCTGAGGTAGAACTATCAAGAAAAAACATGGTACTAATAAATTATCAGAAGTAGCACAAGAATCTTTCTTCGATAAATTATTAGGTAACTTTAAAGATCCAATGATTAAAATTTTATTAGTTGCATTAGTTATCAATGTAATATTTTGGATTTTTAATCAAGCGGAATGGTATGAAAGCTTAGGTATTGCACTTGCGGTATTAATAGCAACTTTTGTAGCTACATTTTCAGAATATAAAAATGAAAATGCTTTTAAAAAGCTTCAAGCTGAAGCTTCTAAAATTTTTTGTAAAGTTTATCGTAATAGCGCAATTCAAGAAGTTGCTATCGATGACTTAGTAAAAGATGACCTCGTTATTTTACAAGATGGCGATAAAATTCCTTGTGACTGTGTCATTATTGAAGGCGAAATAAAGGTAGACCAAAGTGCTTTAAACGGTGAATCCGTTGAAGTTACCAAAAAAGTGGCACCTATTGCCACTGATAAAGATTTCTCATTAGATGATGAATTTGCGGTATTTAGAGGTTCTATTGTTTGTTCAGGTGAAGCTATTGCTAAAGTTATAAAGGTTGGCGACAACACTGTTTATGGCAATATCGCAAAAGAACTTCAGGAATCTCAAGATAGAGATACTCCATTAAAAGTAAAACTAACAAAACTTGCAGGTGATATTAGTAGATTTGGTTATATTGGCGGTATTGCAATTGCAATTGCTTATTTAGCTCATTGCTTAATCACAACTCAAGTACCAATAAATGAATATGTTTTATCAATTGATATTCTTAAAGACTTACTACATGCAGTAATGTTTGCTGTAATCATTATCGTAATGGCAGTTCCTGAAGGATTACCTTTAATGATTGCCATTGTATCAGCTTTAAATATGGGCAAGATGCTAAAAGATAATGTGTTAATCCGCAAAGTTGCAGGTATTGAAACAGCAGGTTCTTTAAATATTTTATTTTCTGATAAAACAGGCACCATCACCAAAGGTAAATTAGAAGTTACTACTTTTGTTACCGGAAATGGCACTGAACTTAACTCATTTTCTAATATCAACGACTCATTAAAGCAAACTATTACTAGTACTGTTTTAGGTAATACTCAATGTTTTATTTCAGAAGAAAACAATGACTACAATATTGTAGGTAGTAATGCTACAGATAAAGCTCTATGTCGTTATGTTATTAGTGAATATAAATCTAAAAAAGATTATAAAGTTATTCACTCAATTCCATTTTCAAGTAAAAACAAATATTCAACAACTTCTGTTGAAGTCGATTCAGAAGTTGTAACCTTTATAAAAGGCGCTCCTGAAAAGATTTTAGACAAATGTAATAGCTACTATGATGAGAATGGTAACATCATCAAAGGCAATGATTTTGAAAAACTAAAAGCAAAAATCGAAGAATTATCAAATAGAGCTATCCGCGTACTATTATTAGCAACATCCAATACCACTTTAACTGAAGAATCTGATTTTTCAAATCAAGACATTACTTTAGTAGGTATTGTAGGTATTAGAGATGAAATTAGACCAGAAGCCGCAATTGCAATATCTGAAGTTAATAAAGCAGGTATTCAAGTTGTGGTTATTACAGGTGACAAGAAAGAAACAGCTTCTGCTATTGCTAAAGAAATTGGCTTAGTAAAACATGAAAGTGATTTAGTGTTAACATCTGAAGAATTAAACAATTTATCAGATGAAGATTTAAAAACTAAGTTACCAAATCTTCGTGTGGTAGCTCGAGCATTACCATCTGATAAGAGCCGTTTAGTAAGACTTGCGCAATCTTTAGATTTAGTTGTTGGTATGACTGGTGACGGTATCAATGACTCCCCTGCCCTCAAGAAATCAGATGTTGGTTTTGCAATGGGTGGTGGCACTGAAGTTGCCAAGGAAGCTTCTGAAATTGTAATTTTAGATGACAACTTTAACTCTATTCAAAAGGCTATTTTATACGGCAGAACTATTTTTAACAGTATCAGAAAATTTATTATTTTCCAATTAACCGTAAATGTAGCCGCAGTAATCATTTCATTCTTAATGCCACTACTTGGTTCAGAAATGCCTCTTACAATTGTGCAAATTCTATGGATTAACTTAGTAATGGATACCTTAGCAGCTTTAGCTCTTGGTGGCGAACCTGCATTACAAAGATATATGGAAGATTCTCCTAAGAGTCGCAGTGAACATATCATCAATAAATACATGGCCTCATCTATATTAGTTGGAGCATTTTGGATTTTTGTTATTGGTATGGCCCTACTATTTTGTACCCCATTACAAGATTTGTTATTCCATTTAGAATTTAGTGAAAATGAAATTTCATTAGCAGAAAAATCTGAAATAATATTAACTTCATTCTTTACACTATTTATATTTGCAACAGTATTTAATGCATTTAACGCAAGAACAGAATCATTAAATATTTTTAGCGATATTACAAAGAATAAAGGCTTTATAAGTATTATTGGTTTAATAGTGATTGTACAAATAATCATGACTCAAAGTGGTACTTTATTACCAACTTTAGGTAAAATCATGAGCTGTCATGGCTTGTCTCTTGGACAATGGGCAGTTGTACTAGTAATGGCAGTTACTATTATTCCAGTAGATTTAGTTCGTAAAGTTATTGTTAAAAAATTGGGTATCAAAGCCTAAACATTTTGCCTTTAATCATATTTTTTAACTTATTTTTCCCAAAAATCCTTGATAACTTTTTATCAAGGATTTTTTTTGCACCATTTTTTATGAAAATCATGTAATTAATTTTTTTTTAAAAAAAACGTCCCAAAATTTGCACTAAAATTAGTGCAATTTTGATCCAAAAAAAAGCATTTACGCACCCTTTTAAAGCAATTTTATTTTTATTTCAAACCTTTAAAAAAAAAGCTTTTAAAGCACTATTTTTTTATTGAATTTTCTAAAAATATAAGAGTAAAATAAAATTAAACAATTATCTTTTTTAACAATAAAATTTTTCGTCTGCCCTATTTTTATTGTAATCAAGCTTAATTGAAATAAGAGGATTATTATGTGCTCTATTTTTGGAATATTAGACATAAAAAATGATGATAATGTTAAAGAACTTCGCAAAGATGCTCTTGAACAAAGTAGAAAAATGCGTCATCGTGGCCCAGATTGGGAAGGTATTTATACAGGCGAACATGCCATTTTAGTGCATGAACGTTTATCAATAGTTGATCCAAGCAATGGCGCACAACCACTCTACAATCCAGAAAAAACAAACATTCTTGCTGTTAACGGCGAAATTTATAACCACAAAGACTTAGAAGCAAACTTAAGAGTAGATTTTAAGTTTCAAACAGGTTCTGACTGTGAATGTATTTTAGCGTTATATAAAGAAAAACAAGAAAAATTCCTTGATGATATCAATGGTATTTTCGCATTCATTCTTTATGATGCTGAAAATGATTGCTATTTAGTTGCAAGAGACCACATTGGTATCATTCCTTTATATATGGGATACGATAAAGCAGGTCACTTATATATAGCATCTGAAATGAAAGCTTTAGTTTCTGTTTGTGAAACAGTAAAGGAATTTCCTGCAGGAAGTTACTTGTATAGTAAGAATGGTTCTGACATTGTTAAGTATTACCACAAAGATTGGATGGAATATGACAATGTTAAAGATAATACCACAGATATCGACACTTTAAGAAAAGGCTTAGAAGATGCAGTAAAACGTCAACTAATGTGTGACGTTCCATACGGCGTGCTTCTATCTGGTGGTCTCGATTCATCTGTAATTTCTGCTATCACTAAGAATTTTGCCGCTAAACGTATTGAAGACAATTGTAATTCTAGCGCTTGGTGGCCACAGCTCCACTCTTTTGCTGTTGGCTTAAAAGGTTCTCCTGATTTAGCAAAAGCAAAAGTAGTTGCAGATGCAATTGGCACTATTCACCACGAAATCAACTTCACTGTTCAAGAAGGTATCGATGCCTTAAGAGATGTTATCTATCATATTGAAACTTATGACGTAACAACAATTAGAGCATCAACACCTATGTTTTTAATGGCTCGTTACATTAAAGCCATGGGAATCAAAATGGTACTTTCAGGCGAAGGTTCTGACGAATTATTTGGTGGTTATTTATATTTCCATAAAGCTCCAAATGATAAAGAATTCCACGAAGAAACTGTACGTAAATTAGACCAACTTCATTTATATGATTGTGCTAGAGCTAATAAATCACTAGCAGCATGGGGTGTTGAAGGTCGTGTCCCATTCTTAGATAAAGAATTTATCGATATTGCTATGCGTTTAAATCCAAAAGACAAAATGTGTGGCAATGGTAAGATTGAAAAATATGTAGTACGTAAAGCTTTTGAAGATTACCTACCAAAAGAAGTTGCTTGGCGTCAAAAAGAACAATTCTCTGATGGTGTGGGATATTCATGGATTGACTCTTTAAGAGATTACGCAGAACAAGAAGTTTCTGATCAAATGTTTAAGGATGCCGCTAACAGATTTCCTCTAAACACTCCTTTAACTAAAGAAGCATACCTATATCGCTCTATTTTTGAAGAATTATTCCCATTATCATCTGCTGTTATGACTGTTCCTTATGGTAAATCAGTAGCTTGTTCTACTCCTAAAGCCATTGAATGGGATGAACACTTTAAGAATATGGCCGATCCTTCAGGTAGAGCCGTAGAAGGTGTACATGAAGAATCTTACCATGAAGGACACAAATTCTAAGTTCTTTAATTGAAAAATTCAATGCAATTAAATAAGGTCATATTATTACGTAATATGACCTTATTTTTTATACAAATTATCTTTTTGAAATTGAAAAACTCTTTTAAACAAAAAATTTCATGAAAATTTTAAGGTTATTATTGTTTAAAGCTATAAAGATATTAAAATAATACAGTTACAACACATAAAGGAAAAAATAAATGATAGATCAAAAGATGTATGAATTAGGCTCACGCCGTAGCGTAATTCGTGAATTATTTGAATTTGGTAAAAAACGTGCCGCAGAAATCGGTGCTGAAAATGTATTTGATTTTAGTAT
>GL995228.1:123039-130273 GCA_000222855.1 Succinivibrionaceae bacterium WG-1
AGAAATCTTATCATGGCAACCTACTACTAAAATCCACGGTTATACTTCAGCACAAGGCGATCCTATAGCTCGTAAAGCTATTGCTGATAACTTAAACGAAAGATACAACCAAAAGTTCAGTGCAGATCATGTATATTTAACATGTGGGGCTGCAGCATCTTTAACTATTTCTTTACGTTCTTTAATTGATGCAGATGATGAAAATGTTGTAGTATTTGCGCCATTCTTTACTGAATACCGCGTATTTATTGAATCAATGGGTGCTCAAATCAATGTGGTACCTGCATTACTTCCAAGCTTTGGTTTAAATATTGAAGCATTCAAGAAGCAAGTTAATGAAAAGACTGTTGCGGTAATCATTAACTCTCCAAATAATCCTACAGGTGTTATTTATCCAGAAGACCAACTAAAAGCTTTAGCAGAAGTTTTAGAAGAAAAAAGTAAAGAATACGGTCACACTATTTATATTATTTCTGATGAACCTTATCGTGAAATTGCTTATGAAAAGCAAACTCCGTTCATTACTAATTTCTATAAGGACTCTATTATTTGCTACTCTTATAGTAAATCTTTATCACTTCCTGGTGAACGTATTGGTTACATTATCGTTCCTAACGAAGCAACAGATTCAGATAAACTATATGCAGCTATTTGTGGCGCAGGACGTTCTTTAGGCTTTATTTGCGCTCCTGCAATGTGGCAGCACTTAATCGCAAAATGTTGCGGTTTAACTTCAGACCTTTCTATTTATGCTCAAAATAGAGATTTATTATTTAATGGTCTTACAGAATTAGGTTTTGAATGCGTACATCCAGATGGTGCCTTCTACTTATTTGTAAAATGTATGGAAGAAGATGCTAACAAATTCTGTGAAAGAGCAAAACAATACAACTTATTATTAGTTCCTAGTGATGACTTTGGTTGTCCTGGATATGTTCGTGTAGCTTATTGTGTATCTGCAGATATGATTAAACGTTCAATGCCTGCATTTGCAGAACTTGCTAAGAGCTATAAATAATTTAAAATAAAGTAAGACTCTTTATTTTAAAATGATTTAAAGAGTCTTCTTTAAATAAGCAATGTTAAAGGAAAAAAAATGCATATTGATTACAACACCACTGGTTGCTGTGCTCGCGTAATATCTTTTGATATTAGTGATGATAATATTATTACCAATATTTCTTTTGATGGCGGTTGCAATGGTAATCTAAAAATGATTAGCAAACTCCTAGAAGGAAAATCTGCTGATTTTATTATTAGTAACTGTTCTGGTAACCTTTGCCGTAACAAAGGTACATCTTGTGCTGATCAATTAGCAGAAGGTGTGAAATTTGCTGTTGCTGAAAATAACAAGTAATAGCTAAATTTTTCTTAAAAGATATTTAAGATATAAAAATATCTCGAGTTTATTTCTATTGGATTTAGACAATATAAACTCGAGATTTTTATAAATGATTATCTAAAAAGTTAAGCAACTTCTATTACACATTTATTTTTTCAGAATCTAACATTAAATCTTTAAATACGCTTCAATAAACTCAACAACCGTATTTAGTCCTTCTTTTGTTTTTAAGTTAGTAAAAACCCAAGGTTTTTCGTGACGCATTCTATTAGTATCCTGTTCCATCACTTCTAAACTAGCCCCCACATATTGAGCTAAGTCGATTTTATTGATTACTAAAAAACTAGATTTAGTAATACCTGGTCCCCCTTTTCGAGGTATTTTTTCCCCTTCTGAAACATCTATTACATAAATTGTGATATCTGCAAGCTCTGGACTAAATGTAGCACTTAAATTATCACCACCACTCTCAATAAAAATTAAATCTAAATCTTTAAATTTATTATTTAAATCTTCTATGGCAGCAAGATTCATCGATGCATCTTCTCTAATTGCAGTATGAGGACAACCGCCTGTTTCTACCCCTATTATGCGTTCAGCCTCTAAAGCTCCTGCTTCTGTCAAAATTCTTTGGTCTTCTTTGGTATAGATATCATTAGTAACAACAGCAATATTCCAACGTTCTCGCATAGTTTTACATAACATTTCTATTAAAGCTGTTTTACCAGAACCTACAGGTCCGCCCACTCCTACTCTTAATGCATCTTTACTCATAATCTTCAATCCTAAAAAATTTTGCCAAATCTCTTATGCTTATATAACTACCACATAAAAAGTTATTTTTAATTTCTATAAATTCTTGAATACATAACTTCATGTAGACTACTTTGGATGGCCATATTGCATAAACCACTACCAATTTCATCATCTGCTAATAATTTAGCTTCTGCTATCATTGTGGATATTTTTGAAGAGGTTAAAATCTCAGAAATAACACTCCAACAAGCACTTTGTCCTAAAGGTATAATTTTGGCTCCAACTGTCACCATACTTTCTACAAATGAAAATATAAATGTATGTAACAACTCTTCTACTGAAATATCTAAGCGTACCGCAGCATATGCTAAAGCTTGTAACCATGATGATGACAAATTTGGTAATATGCGTGGCGGAATCGAATCCATTGCAATATTAAGAGAAGGCAATATATTCACTAATGCACGTCCCTTTTGCATTTCTTCCATCTTAAGTTCCATAGTGCCACGACTTGCAATAATCATTTCACCCCATTTTAAGAAAGCATCCCAATCATTCTCTTTGGCGCTGTTACAAAGTCTTATTAAAATTGGTAATTCCAAATATTTTATGCCCTTATAAAGCATAGACTCTATCCAAAGTTTTAAGCTATTAGTATCAGTAATAAGATTATTTTCAACAGCACTTTCAATGCCTTGAGAATAAGTAAAACCACCTATAGGTAAAAGTGGTGACAATAAACTTAAAACACCAAATGAATACATTTAAAAATTACCACCTATAAAGTTGTACCTAGAATTTTAGTTGTAATCTAAAGTATTAGTTTTATGTTCTAATACCTTATGAACTAATGATGATGACTATAAGCCCCATCCTCTGGTTCAAATTTATTTTGTTCACTTACAACATTGCCACCAAGTCCAAGAATCAATTCATCTAACACATGATCTTCTTGATATCGTAAATAGTTTGTTCCTATTTCAAGAGGCACATGTCTATTACCCAAGTGATACGCAAGAGTTACTAATTCATGTTCATCTTTTGCGGTCACAGTAGAAACTTGTTCTAAAGCTGCTTCCACTAGTAAAGAATCGCCTTGTTCATTTTGTAACACAAAGCCATCACGCAAAGTAAAACCTCGTTCTAAAACAATGACACAAGGCACTCCTTTTTTAGTTTTGGTAATAAGACGACTACATCTTCTTTCATCAATTGTTAATACCACACTATCGCTACATGAAACTTTCTTACTTAATAAGTCATTTTTAGATAAAACCTTGTTGTAGGCACCCATATTTTTATCCTATAAAAATAAATATTTCACAAAACATAAATGTTAAATTGGCACATTAAAAATAAATATAAATAATGATATTTAAAATATAAAAAATCCTTAAAACAAATAATATCGTTGTGTCAGAGGTAACTTTTCAGCAGGTTCACAACGAAGTTCAACGCCATCAGCTTTTACAATATATGTCTGTGGATCAACTTCTATTTTTGGTAAATAGTCATTTAATTTCATATCATGTTTAGTTAGACCACGAGTTTTATGAACTCCATAAACTAAACTCTTTAAACCTAGCTTTTCTTTAACACCTTGTTCTTGCGCAATTTGACTTACAAATGAAATACGAGTACGTGATAACGCAAGTCCCATTCCTCCAAACATTGGTCTAAAACGCATTGGTTGTGGCGTAGGAATTGAAGCATTTATATCCCCCATCATGGCAGCTGCAATCAAGCCACCTTTAATAACGATATCAGGCTTAACTCCAAAAAATGCAGGTTTCCAAAGCACTAAATCTGCAAATTTACCAACTTCAATAGAACCAATAATGTCACTAACACCATGAGCAATTGCAGGATTTATAGTGTATTTTGCAATATATCTTTTTACTCTAAAGTTATCATTTCGTGTGGAATCTTCTTTTAGTGGGCCTCTTTGCACTTTCATCTTATGAGCTGTTTGCCAGGTACGGGTTATAACTTCGCCAACACGTCCCATTGCTTGCGAGTCTGATGAAATCATAGAAAGCGCCCCAAGATCATGTAAGATATCCTCAGCTGCAATTGTTTCTCTACGAATACGAGATTCTGCAAATGCGATATCTTCTGGTACAGAAGAATCTAAATGGTGACACACCATTAACATATCTAAATGTTCATCGATGGTATTTTTAGTGTACGGACGAGTAGGATTTGTTGAACTAGGTAAAATATTTTCAATACCACAAGCTTTTATAATGTCTGGAGCATGTCCACCACCTGCGCCTTCAGTGTGATATGTGTGGATTGTTCTACCTTTGAAGGCCTTGATAGTATCTTCAACAAATCCAGCTTCATTCAAAGTATCAGTATGAATCGCCACTTGCACATCATATTTTTCAGCAACACTTAAACAGTTATCAATAGCAGCAGGAGTACTGCCCCAATCTTCATGAAGTTTTAACCCCATTGCTCCTGCTTTTATTTGTTCTTCAAGAGCTAAAGGTAATGAAACATTTCCTTTGCCCATAAAACCTGTATTTACAGATAAAGAATCTGCCGCTTCTAGCATTTTCTCCATGTTCCAAACGCCAGGCGTACATGTGGTAGCATTAGTACCTGTAGCAGGTCCTGTACCGCCCCCTATTAAAGTTGTAACCCCAGAAGATAAAGCTTCGTCACATTGCTGTGGACAAATAAAATGCACATGACTATCAATGCCACCTGCTGTTACAATTAAACCTTCACCTGCAATAACTTCTGTACCTGCCCCTATTACAAAAGTAATATCATCTTGAACATCAGGATTTCCTGCTTTTCCAATAGCTGAAATAAAACCATTTTTTATCCCAATGTCTGCTTTATAAATACCACTATAGTCGACAATTAAAGCGTTAGTAATAACAGTATCAACAGTATCTTTGGTTCCTAATTGAGATTGTCCTTGACCATCTCTTATGATTTTGCCACCACCAAATTTAACTTCATTACCATATTTAACAAAATCTTTTTCAACTTCAATAATTAGTTCTGTGTCTGCCAAACGAACTCTATCACCAACTGTTGGCCCAAACATGTCTGCATAAGCTTTTTTATCAATAGTGCTCATACGCTATATCCTTATAAAAGGGTTAATTTATACATAGAAATCAAAATATAAAATTACCTAACAATATCAATTATTGCTTATAACTACTATCTAGACTTCCCATAACTTCACCACGAAAACCAAATATCTCTTTCTTACCAACAAAAGGTATAAGTTTTACGGTTCTTTTTAATCCTGGTTCAAAACGAATTGCAGTACCAGGAGTTATATCTAAATGTTTACCTAACGCCTTACTTCTATCAAAAAGCAAAGTAGGATTTACCTCAAAAAAGTGATAATGAGAACCAACTTGAATTGGCCGATCTCCAATATTTGCAACTTCAATGCTTGTGATTTCCAATCCTTTATTAAACTCTATCTCGCCATCTTCAATGAAAAATTCACCAGGAATCATAGTCTTATCCTTAATCATTTAAATAATTGGATTATGTACTGTTACAAGCTTAGTGCCATCAGGAAAAGTACCTTCAACTTGAACTTCTGTTACCATTTCAGGAATACCTTCCATAACGTCATCTCTAGTTAAAACTTGGCGACCTAAACTCATTAGTTCACTAACACTTTTACCATCTCTAGCCCCTTCTAAAATAGCGGCTGTAATTAAGGCTACAGCTTCAGGATAATTTAATTTCAATCCGCGCGCTTTACGTCTTTCTGCCACAAGAGCGGCTGTAAAAATTAATAATTTATCTTGTTCTCTTGGTGTTAAATTCATTTCAAACCTCTTGATTATTAATATTTAATTAAGTAGCCCAAACTCTAGGCTTTATTGTTTTTTTGGCAAAAACTATTGGTCTTAAATATTGCCAAATATCAATACTTGCTTGTTCTAACTTTTCATTATCATTAGCAATCAGACGAATAACTAACAAGCTTTCTAATAATGTTGCCGCCACACTTAAATTCATGTTTTGTAAAAACAAATTTAATGTTTCTAACCATTCATTTTTAAAAGGAGACACTAAAATTGTGCCAATACAACAATTTCCATTAAGCACCGCTTTATCAAACAAATCATCATTGCCATAAACGCGACTTGTTTCTTTAAAAATAAGTTTTTATTTAAAGTGGTTTTTGATTCTAAATTTGGTTCTAAATGTGTTTGATTTTCATAAGAGTAAACATTTATATGGTTTAAAAACTTACTATTATCAAAATCAACTTTATCTAAAGCCATACCACAAATGGATATATCCCTAAAAAATAATTTGGCATTATGATCAAGAGTTATATCTGTTTGTACCTTGGTATCTGTCCCTTTAAAAAAATATTAGGTTGAGGTAAAACTTCTAATTCTCCATCTTCTGCAATTTCAAATTCTTGTTTAAATAATGATTTTTGATTTTTAAATTGTTGTGATTCATTTTTATAAAACTTGGTAGCACCTGGTGTTGTTAATAGTACTTGTGCTGATTTACCAACCTTTAAAACTACATTTAGTTCATCTTTAAAAGCAATGCCCCCAGGTGGATGTAAGAGATAAATATGACATGTTTTTTCAGGATAAAACACCTTTTGTACCATTAAAGGTCCAACATGTTCATATTTAGAAAGAACTGTTTTATTATCTTTATATTGGCACTCTAAAATTATCTGTCCTTGCCAAACATCACTCATATCTATCTCTTATATTTAATTAAATTAAACTGTTAAATATTTTTTAATTAAATTGTCATCAAGGTCAGTCATTTTGCCTTCTGCCTTTCCCTCTCCGCGGTCAATAATGAAAAATCTATCTCCCATTTTGCGAGCGAAGGGTAATTTTTGTTCCACTAGAAGTACTGTCAAACCTATTTCTTTATTAAGTTTACGTACAATATTGGCAATATCAGCCACAATATTGGGTTGAATCCCTTCTGTTGGTTCATCAAAAATAATGAGTTTAGGATCAATTACTAAAGCTCTACCAATTGCTAACTGTTGTTGTTGTCCCCCTGACAAATCCCCACCTTGTCTATGTTTCATATCAAATAACACCGGAAACATATCGTAGATAAATTTAGGAATGGTTTTTAAGCCATCTTTACGAGCTTTTAAAC
>GL995228.1:130648-140209 GCA_000222855.1 Succinivibrionaceae bacterium WG-1
AATGGAAATATTTGTCTGCCTTGTGGTACATAACCAATACCAATACGAGAACGCTCTTCTACTGATAATTTGGTAATGTCTTGACCATCAAAAATAATATTGCCAGAAGCAATAGCATGTTGCCCCATAATGGTATCCATAAGAGTGGTTTTACCAACCCCATTTCTTCCCATAATGCAAAGACATTCGCCTTTATCAACATGCAAACTAATATCCCATAAAGTATGACTTTGCCCATAATATTGGTTTAAGTTTTTTATCGTTAACATTGTGATGTCCCCAAATAAACTTCTACGACTTCTGGATTAGATTGCACTTGATCCATTGAGCCTTCTGCAAGCACATGTCCTTGATGCAACACAGTTACTTTGCGAGCAATACTACGCACAAAATCCATATCATGTTCAACTACAATAATGGTATGAGAACCTTCTAAAGAAAGTAGTAACTCTGCGGTTTTATCCATCTCTTGGCGAGTCATACCAGTAACAGGTTCATCCACTAGTAATAATCTTGGTTTTTGCATTAGTAACATGCCTAGTTCTAACCATTGTTTTTGACCGTGCGATAACACTTGACCATTTTTATTACGAAGAGCTTTTAAACCAATTAACTCAAGTACATGATCTCTCATATCAATTTGTTCACTGGTAAAGCCACCTTTAAAAGTTGTCCATACAGTTTTAGGACCACTCATTGCAAGTTCAAGATTTTCATCAACTGTCATATTTTCAAAAACTGTAGGTTTTTGAAACTTTCTACCAATGCCGGCTTGAGCAATTGATGGTTCATCAAGTTCTAAAAGATTAATATTTTGACCAAACCAAGCAGAGCCTGCATCAGGTTTAGTTTTACCAGTAATAATATCCATCATGGTTGATTTACCAGCACCATTTGGTCCAATAATGCAACGTAATTCTCCTTCTTGGATATAAAGATTTAGATCATTTATCGCTTTAAAACCATCAAAGCTTTTAGTAACCCCTTCAACATATAAAAGCATGCCATGAGAATCATCAGGAGCAAGTTCATGATGGCTTACATGTTTCTTTAAAAACTTCTTGGCAAATCCTGAAAAATGAGGTTTTTCCATAATTTACTCCTTGGATTTTTCAAGCATAGATGATGCTAATGCTGTAGTATTTTCTACAACTTGATTTTCTACGCTTGCTGTTAATGTTTCTTGAGATTTTTGGAATTTCTTTAAATCAATTGCTTCTAATACCCCAATTATTCCTTTAGGGAAAAAGATAGTAACTAAAATAAAGATTAACCCTAAAGCATATAACCAACCTTCTGGGAATAATCCTGTAAACAAAGTTTTAGCATAATTTATAAGAATAGCCCCCACAATGGCGCCATATAAAGAAGCTCTACCACCAACAGCTACCCAAATAACAAGTTCAATTGAGCAAATAGGATTAAATTCACTAGGATTTATAATGCCAACTTGTGGTACATATAAAGCGCCAGCAATACCAGCCAACATTGCAGCTACAGTAAAAATTGCTAACTTAAACCAAACTACGTGATACCCCATAAATCTAGTTCTCATTTCCGCATCACGAATTGCTGTAGCAACTTTACCTAATCTTGAACTTACGATTTTGCGACAAATAAAATAGCCTATAGTAAGGAATAATGCAGATAAAAATAATAAAGTTAATCTAGTACTATCACTTGATAATGAAAAACCTAAAATATCTTTAAAATCTGTTAAACCATTATTGCCACCAAATCCCATTTCATTACGATAAAAAGCAAGAGCTAACGCAAAGGTTAAAGCTTGAGTAATTATTGATAGATAAACCCCACTTACTCTTGATTTAAAAGCAAAATAACCAAAAATAAAGGCTAAAATTCCAGGAACTAAAACAATCAATAGTGCCGCAAACCAGAAATGATTAACTCCTAACCAATACCAAGGTAAAGAATCCCAATTTAAAAAGATCATAAAATCTGGTAATAAAGGGTCTCCATACACACCTCTGGTGCCGATTTGACGCATGAGATACATCCCCATAACATAACCGCCTAAACCAAAAAATGCGGCGTGACCTAATGATAAGATCCCCAGATAGCCCCAAATTAAATCTAAAGAAACTGCCAATAAAGCATAACAAAGATACTTACCAACTAAAGTTATACTATTAGCCCCCACATAGAATAAATTACCATCTTCAAAGAATGTATTGCCTAAAATCATCAGTAATACAAAAAACCATATTACTCCTAAAACGCTACATCCTTTTTTATCTCTTTTTAATAATTCAAGCATAAACTAATCCTCCACATTTCTACCACGTTGTGGGAATAGACCACGTGGACGTCTTTGAATGAAGATAATCACACCTATTAGTATTAAAATCTTACCAAGCATTGCGCCTGCAACAGGTTCAAGAACTTTATTCGCAATACCTAAAGTCATACCTGCAACCATAGTGCCCCAAATGTTTCCAGAACCACCAAAAACAACAACAAGGAAAGAGTCAACGATATAGTTTTGTCCCAAATTTGGACCTACGTTGGTAAGCTGTGATAATGCCACCCCAGCAAGCCCTGCAATACCAGAACCTAAACCAAAAGTTAAGGCATTTACTCGTTCAGAACGAACCCCCATATTTCGAGCCATTGCTCTATTTTGAGAAACTGCACGAACTTCTAAACCTAAGCGCGAATGCTTTAAGATATGACGTAAAGCAAAGAACACCGCTAAACAGAAAATAATGATGTAAAAACGACTATATGTAATCGAGAAGAAATCATTAATTTTTATGGCACCACTTAAGAAATCAGGAATCACGACATTCTTATTTAACGCTGTAAATATAGTACGTACCCCTTGTTGTAATAGTAGACTTATACCAAATGTAGCTAATAAAGTTTCTAAAGGACGACCGTATAAATATCTGATAACAGTTCGTTCAATAATAATTCCTGTTAAACCACTAACCAAAAAAGCCATTGGTATTGATAAAAGTAACGCAAGTCCAGGATTATTTGGTAAAGCTTGTTGCATCACATAAACAGTGTAGGCACCAATCATCATTAGCTCACCATGAGCCATGTTGATAACTCCCATTACCCCAAAAGTAATGGTTAAACCAATCGCAGCAAGAACTAAAACCGAACCTAAACTTATCCCAAAATATAAAGTCTCAACGCCAGAATAAAATGATTGAGTAGAAGATAAATTTTTATAAATTTTTTCAGCATAGACTCTGTTACTAATATCTGAATCATTTTTAGCAATATCTTCAAACTTCTGAATTAAAATTGGTGAATTTAAGTTTGCAAGAATACGCATTGCCCCATTTCTGATCTTTGGTTCTTGAGAATTTAAATCAGCACTTGCAATTACATAATCAAGATTTTCCGCTAATTCAGGGAAATCACTTATTGAAGTATCTCTTATGAACTGTAAACGACTTGCATCACTTATTGATACTTTTCCAATTAAATTATGAGCGCTTTCAATACGTGCATCTTCACTTAAAGTTTTATCTTCAAGTGTTTTCATTTCTGATAATAATGCTAAGCTTTCTCTAATTTGATTGTTTATCGCAACACGTTTTAAATCTCTTTTTTTTCCTGAAAACACTTTACTTGTTTTTACATTAAAGTAATTTCCATTAGCGAGAACATAAAGCTCTGAATCTTTTCTGCTGTAATATAAATTACTATTTTTTGCTGCATCAATTAATACAGGAACATATTTTTCAGAACTATCAGATAAAGTATAAAAAGCCTCAAGTTTAGCATCAAAAGAACTTTGTTTATTGCTAATTACTGCATAAGCTTCATCTGATGTCAAAGCAAAAGCAGAACTTGAAAGCATTAAAAATAACGATAACGTAAATAACGCTTTATAAATCACTTTAATCAAAATCATAGGCACCTCATACAAAAACTCCCTTTGTAATTGTTGTTAACAAAGGGAGTTTGCAGTTACGTTATTACTTCTTGTCTGCAGAACCACCGCACTTGCCAAGTTTCACATTGTAATTACCGCACTTCATAGGCTTTCTCCAATCGGAAATTAAATCCTTGGAACCTGGTAAATAATCTGACCAAGCATCTCCTACTACTGTGCCTTTGGTGCTATCAACAATTAAGAATTGACCATCATCTTGAATTTCACCGATAAGTACAGGTTTAGTTATATGATGATTTGGCATCATTGTAGCGATACCACCGCTTAAATTAGGAACAGCAACCCCAATAAGTGCATCTTGAACTGCATCTGAATCTGTAGTACCTGCTTTTTCAACAGCTTTAACCCACATGTTAAAACCAATATATGTAGCTTCCATAGGATCGTTTGTTACACGAGATTCATTACCGATAAACTTATGCCACTTATCCACAAATTCGTCATTTACTTCGCTATCTACACTTTCAAAGTAGTTCCAAGCCGCTAAATGACCAACTAATGGTTTAGTGTCAATACCTGCTAATTCTTCTTCCCCTACAGAGAAAGCAATTACCGGAATATCTTTAGCAGAAACACCTTGGTTAGCTAATTCTTTATAGAATGGTACATTGGCATCACCATTTATGGTTGAAATAACCGCAGTCTTAACACCTGTACTACCAAACTTCTTAATATCAGAAACAATTGATTGCCAATCTGAATGACCAAAAGGTGTATAACTTACAATGATATCTTTATCTGAAAAACCTTTTGATTTTAAATAAGCTTCCAAAATCTTATTAGCAGTACGTGGATAAACATAGTCTGTACCAACTAATGCCCAACGTTTAACTCCTTGCTTTAATAAGTAGTCAACTGCAGGAATTGCTTGTTGGTTAGGTGCAGCACCTGTGTAGAAAACATTCTTAGATGATTCTTCACCTTCATACTGAACTGGGTAAAATAAAATACCATTTAATTCTTCAACAACTGGTAAAACAGATTTTCTTGAAACAGAAGTCCAACAACCAAATATTGCTGAAACTTTTTCCTTTTGAAGTAATTCACGAGTCTTTTCAGCAAATAAAGGCCAATTTGAAGCAGGATCCACAACCACAGGTTCAATCTTCTTACCTAAAACACCACCCTTCTTGTTCTGTTCATTAACAAGCATTAAAAGAGTATCTTTCAATGAAGTTTCAGAAATAGCCATGGTGCCAGAAAGGGAATGTAAAACCCCAATTTTAATTGTATCTTCAGCAGCCATAGCTGAAGTTGCTACAACAGTAGACAATGCCATTGCCGCAAATAAATTTTTTATTTTAACCATTCCTATTGTCTCCTAACTAAATAGTTATAAAAGCATTTCTGCTTACAGTTTAGTTATAGCAATAGGTATGCCATTTTAAATAAAACTATAAAATTTCTTTTTTCTAGTATATTTATTCTATTAATATATAAAAATACATATTTATGTCTACAAATAGACCAAATAAAAACATTTTAAACTTTTAATGCATCAAGATTTAGCAACAATGCATCAAATTAAAGCAAAATGTTCTAAAAAGAATCCAGGCACATAAAAATCCCCAAAATTAAGGATTGCACTAAATTTAATACCTATGCACTACTATTAAACTTATGAACTATTTTTGGGAAAAATATTGTCATAATGGTGAATCTACCAATAAAAATAATGCTCTACAAATATTTGTGTTTACTATTTTTTTATCAAAACTCTAATAAAAACTATAATTTAATCTTATGGAACAAATATTGCTTTTTTACAGAAATAACCTACTATTTAAGGATTTAAGGAATTTTATTTATGAAATCTTTTTTTACTCAAAAATTATTAAAACAAACTATTTGTGCGTTACTTGCACTCTTTGCTTTACCAAATATTTGCTTGGCACATATCGGACAACTTGCAGATCATCAAAGTGGTTTAATGGAAGGAATTCTTCATCCTTTTACAGGTTTAGATCACCTTACAATATTCTTAACAGCAGGTATAATTTTATGTATTACTTCTAAGAGTAAAAAGAATTTCTTTATTATTATGAGTGGTTTAGTTATAGGTATTCTTTTAGGAAGCTTTATTGGTGAATCAGAAGCTTTTGTAGTAGAAACAGCCGTTGCTTTAACTATACTTATTGCAGCATTATTGCTATTCGTAAAAAAAGCTCATCCATTTATCATTTATTTATTACCAATTATTGCATGTATTCATGGTCTAGCTCATGGAATGGAATTACCTATGAATGCAGCTATAAGCTTTACCATAGGTTCTGCATTATCAGTGGTAGTAATAATGTCTATTGGTTATTTACTAACAATTCCTTTTAAAAATAGTGCTATATTTAAGAATTCAATAGTAGCAGCACTTGTAGCAATATTTGGAGTAATCATTGGTACCAATTAAAACTACTAGTGAATATCTACATCTCTATAATGAGCTTTCATTTCTATAAAATAAAATGATATAAAAATAGATTCAATAAAAAATCTTCATTAAAGAAAAGAAAAGAAAAAGTAAGAAACAATAGCTATATACAAGATTGTATATAGCTATTGTTTATAGATTGGTTAACGATTTGACTCGATAATCTGATTATCAGCTTCATGAGTCATATTTTCAAAGTTAAGAACTCTACCCTTGCCTGTACGTTTAACTTCATATAAAGCTTCATCTGCATGATGTAAAAGTTCTTGTTCATTGATTGGACGTGATAATGAAGAACTATCCATTACCCCAATAGAGCAAGATAAGTAATAACGTTCAGGTAAGTTATTAACAGGTTCACCTAAGAATTCTTCAATTTCTTTCTTGTAACCATTCTTAGCCTTTAATTCATCAAGAATGTTTTGCATTCTTGCTTCGGCTTCTTCTGCGTTACAATTCTTCATCAATAATAAGAATTCGTCACCACCCCAACGGCATGCCACATCACTAGGTTTCTTTTTGCTATTTAATAATTCAGCAAACCATACCAATAATTTATCGCCAATATCATGACCTAAATTATCGTTATAGTATTTGAAGTTATCAAGGTCAATAAAACCTAAAGCAATATTTTGAGTTGCCGGAGTCTTAGCAATAGTATTACTCAATTGAGAATGGAATTCCATTCTATTATAAAGTCCTGTAAGCATATCAGTAGTACTTACTCTGATGAGCTTAATACGTTGTAATAATGTTACTAACTGACTTGATAGTTGTTGAGCAATAAATGTAATAGAATCTGAGCTTTCAGAGGTGTTATCTGTCTTATTATCAAAAGTAAATAACATCATTTGACCAAACAGTTCATTTCTATCCATTAATGGATAAATAGTGATTCTATATACTTGATATAAACCAATCTTTACATCATTACATTGTTGGAATTGATTAGAAATCTTACTATTTACAAACTTCTGCACCTTAGCAAATGAGAAACTAGAATACTCACGTGATGCATTAAACTCTTTCAACAAACTTGAAGTACCGTTTTCAGGATCTACATAGTAAATAAAACCACCATTTACATTAAAGTGTGATGATAATAAACGTAAAGTTTCACCTGCTAATTGCACATCATTTTGTACACTTAAGCTAAAGTTATGAAGCATTGAACCCAATCTTAGTTCATGAACTTGACGCCATAAAATATTAACCTTCTTTTCCTGTTGAATTAAAGGAACTATTTGGCTAAATTCATTTAACGGAGTGTCAAGTCTTGAAATTGGACATACATTGTCATCAACTCTACGCCAAGCATTACGTAATAGACGCTGGCTATTAAATAATTGACGTTTAGTTGCAAAATCATAACCCTTTCTAAAGTATTTATAGCTTTGTTCGAACATGCCATATGTTGAGAATACTTTAACCCCACTTAAATAGTACAAAATTTCTTGTTGACTATTAAATGTTAAAGTACCTATTTGAAGCTCTAAAGTTTCAAATTTCTTTATTGCTGCAAATTTATCCCCAACCATGTTATAAACACGAGCTTGCATAATATCATACAAGAACTTTTCAGATGATTGCATTGGAATAATGCTACGTAAATTATAAGAACGCTTTAACATCTGTTGCGCAAAGTTATATTCACCCAAATTTATATAAGCATATGCTTTATTTAAAATAATATGGTGCATATTGTGGAACGGAATCTTATTCGTACCACGAATAGACATAACTTCTTGTAAAATATTTAAAGTATGTAAACCTTCTTTAAATAAACCTGTTAACAAATAAAGATTTGAAAGGTTATAAAGAGTAATACTTATTTCAGAGTAATCATTTAATTTAATAGAATTTCTTAAAACCTTTAAATGATACTCATGAGAACGAGCATAATCTTCAGTTTCTTTAAAGAGATAACCAATGGAACTATACACATGAGTTAGTTCAATTGGTACATTAATATTTTTATAGATTTCTTCACTGATACAATAAGCATGTAAAGCTTCCGCTATCTTACCCATATCATAAAGAATAATACCACGGCAATGGTGAGAAGCTGCTAATTCATGCTTTATACCAAAACGATTGGCAATATTTACTGCCTTATTACAATATTCAAGCGCAAGCTTTAAATCATGATGTGAACTTAAATAACATTGTGCAAAGTAATTTCTAAGTACATACGTTTGTTCTTTTACTAAATCTTGTCTTTCAAGATTTGAAATTAAATTGGTTACTTCTGTTTCACCAAATTTAATACTAGAACGATCATATGATACAAATAAACAGAAATTAGAAATAGCAACTAAACGCATATTCATGCTTAACTCACCTAAGTGAGCAGCCATTTCTGCAAAATGTAATACCGATTCAAAGTCAGATCTAAAAATATGGGTATAAGCTAATTCTATATATGCGCGACATGCATCATCAGTATTATTACGATATTGAGCCTTTTCATACATAATATCAAATGATACTAATGCATCTTCATATTCATGCTTATATAAGTGTGCTCTACCATCTAAATGATATAAAGATACTTCATCTTCTGAAACTGTATTTTCAGAATTGTAGCTCATTCTTAATTCTGAAGTTAGTTTATCTGTAATCTTTAATACTTCTTCATTACAGAAAAAGTTTAATAAACGACTACCACATACTAAACCTTCTTTTAAATCAGATAAAACATTATCAGGAACTAAAGAATGTGTTTTCCAAACATATCTATCATTATCAACACCAAAGCCTGTTTCAGAATCATTTGGTCTAGTGATGCCACAAATATGTTCAAATTTATTTTCCCAATCCATCCATTCTGAATTGTTTTCCTGTAGCGAATCAACAGAAAAAGACAACATCATAATAGCATTAGGAGTGTTCTTTAAAATTTGAGTTTCTTCAGCGCTCTTCTGATATTCAGAAAATAAATTTACAGAACTCGATTTTGCTTTATTAGGAGTTGGAGCAATATTGAAATTTCCACCTCCAGATATAAAATCACTACTCTTTACAGAACCTGAGATACTATAATCATACTCAACATCGTCAAATTCTTTCTTCTTAAGTAGATCTAATAAGAAATTTAATGATGTAGGACCTGCAAATTGTAAGTTACAAATACCTATCATTGTAACTTCAGTATTACTTAATAAGTGATTAAATAATGCTTTTACATGACTATGCATACGAT
>GL995228.1:141274-150453 GCA_000222855.1 Succinivibrionaceae bacterium WG-1
AAATAACATTTACTAGGATTAAAAACATTTTTACAATCTGTATCTTTATGGCCGATATACTCAAAGTATAAATCCATAGCAATCTTGCCATCTTTTTTATCTAAAGCTTCTGCTTTTTTTCTAAAGTTTTTACTAATTCATTACGTTCACTTTCAGAAAGTTTTTCAATATCTTTAATTTTAGGGCTAGCAAAAACACTTGTAGAAAAACTTAAGATTGCAAGTCCTAAGAGAACTTTTTTTAAATTACTTAATTTCATTACTTATTTTCCTCTGCACCCATTGCTTCAAATATTAATTTATTTTGCTTTTCTTCTAAAATCTTGGTATATCGATCACTAAAAGATGCAGCGTTAAAATCATCAGCAGAAATCAATTGTTCTACTTGTTTTTGAGCATATTCAAAAAAGATTTTAGTATCTTTGATATCGTAAAACCCTTCTCTTTTTAGCCATTTTTCATTGTTTTCTTTATCCATATAAGCAACAGCAGATAGAACTATATCACCATCATTTTCAGGATTATAATTTACCCAAGGATATTTACAGATACCTTCATCTTGATATCCTGAATTTAAACCTCCTGTTATATAGTAACATTCTTCTCTTCTTTGATAGCCTAGTTGAGCACAAACAGCGGTAATAACATATCCTGATTCATTCTGAACCATTATAGAAGAAGGACCATTACCTTTTCTTTTATGATTTGATACCTTTACACTATTAAATAAGTTATTAAAAAATTCAATTGATTTGATACCATCTATGTTTCGTTGTTTTTTATTATAGAAACCTGTGACAACAGGATCTTTTTCTGTGAACTCTAATCCATAATCTTGATCATATAAATCACGTAAACTATCAGCTCTATCTCTTGAGAAAAAACCACTAAAAGAATGATAATTTATATACTTAATTCTTGAGTCGTATAAATCTTTATCTAATTCTTTTAATTTAGATTCAATTTGAGATGGCCAATTTTCTTTCTTATATTCATCTATAAGAGTACTCATTATTTCAGAAGCTTTCTTGTTACCAAATTCTTGACTTTTTTTACTTGTAAAATTATCAAAAAAGAAATATTTTTGACCTAAAGGTAGACTATCAAAAACTTCAATTAAAGTTTCTTTTTTCTTCTCATCAGAAGAATTGTCATAAACAGGATCACCACAACCAACAAGTGCACATAAAGATGCTACAAGCGGTAATACAGAAAATTTATTCATAATTTTATTCATATAAATTGGAGTAAAAACTTATATCAACTAGCAAATCATTAGATATTGGTATTTGCTAGTTATATGTGAAAAATATTTTAATAAAACCTAAAATTTTGTTGATTAAATAGAACCTCTTCTACGCTTGATAACTTTTGTATTAGATGAATCTTGAGAAGAAGTTGTAGCTTCATTGGCACTATTTTCAATCTTGGTTGCCTTGGAAGCAGTAGAGTTTGCTGTAGCGCTAGTACCACCAACTGTCGCAATTGTTGACTTTTTAGAAATAACAGTTTGGGTTGATTTCTTACTCTGTTGTTGAATTCTTTGTTTACGTGCTGTTTGAGCTTTTTCTTCTTGTAACTTCTTTTGTGCTAAAGCTTGTTTTTCTTGCTTATTTTTTACAGTTTTTTGCACATAATCTAAATCACTTACAACAAAAGGATATAGATAATCATCTAGATCATCTTGACATGAAGCTTGGGTATAACAAGTTATTTGAGTTGCAGTTTCTAATACTTGATTTTTATTATAGACAAAAACAGTTAAAGTAATATAACCAAGTTCCTTTGAAATTATAGAACTAACAGCATAGGTATAAACATCATAACTATGTCGATATTCTGTATATGTAGAGCCTGTATATTCACTCTTCCAAGGTTTGCCTAAATTCTTAGCAATAGTTAATCTAGTATCAACACCTTCGGTAAAATTGTTAAATTGTTCTTCAGAAATGTGTGTACCTGCACATCCAGTCATGAAACCAATAGTTCCAATAATTAAAATAGTTTTAAAGAAAGATAAAAATTTCATTATTATTCCGTACTGTTTGTTAAAATTGTAAATATATTGATAAAATTTGTTCAATAATTGTTAAAAACAGAATTATTGTATCATATTTACCATTAATGTACACGTTATTTTTACACTTTGTTATAATAAAAATTATTCTTATAAAATTTATATAAAAAACTTTACAAAGTTGTAAAACATTATCTTAGTTACTATAAAACTTACAAAGAATGTAATAGAGAATTAATAAATATCTTTCAATTAACAATATAATATTGCGATGAGTTCTTTTGTTTAAATTTTTATTGTACTTACACATTATGCATAATCTAGAATACTATACTAATCATCTACATTACCCTTTAGAGCTAGTAAACTTAGTTATCTCAAAAATTAACAATCTAGCAAAACCTTTAGGTTCTCTTGGCAAACTAGAAGATATCGCCTTGCATTTAGCATTACTGTTTGCCAAAGATGAGTTTACTTCTTTTACTTCAAAATCTAATCTTGACTTCAATCTCAAAACTTCACAAGATATTCAAAAATCGTATTTAGATAAATTATCAAAAGAATTTGCTCACAAACTTGAAAAAATAATTCAATCTATAGAATTAAAGCCTAAAGTACTACTCTTTTGTGGGGACCACGGCATCAATATAAATCAGCAAATTAGCACCGTACCAAGTAATTTAACAACCGCTCTTATGAATAATGTGTTACTTGGAGGCGCAGGAGTTAACGCTTTTTGTAAAATTCAGAATATTCCTATTGAAATCATAGATGCAGGTGTTTTAGATAAAAATTTCGTAGGTGAAGTCACCAACTACTCTCTAGGTAATGGCACCAAAGATTTTTCTATAACAGATGCTTTAAGCAAACAAGAGTTACAACTTGCTTTTAAATATGGAGAAGATGCCGTACATAAACTACAAAGTATGGGATTTAATACTTTAATTTTAGGAGAAATAGGTATAGGAAATACCGCATCAGCTTCTGCAATGCTTTCCAAATTATTAAATATTAGCGCGGAAAATAGTGTTGGACGAGGTTCTGGAATTGATGATAAAACATTACTATTAAAAACTAATTTAATAGCCAAAGCTTTAGCAAGAACCAATAACAATCTCTCCCCAATGGAAATTTTAAAATCATATGGGGGATTTGAAATAGCCCAAATTACTAGCGCAATAATCGCTGCAAGTAAGGCCAACATGTGTATAATAATCGATGGTTTTATGGTAACAGTAGCAGCTCTTGTTGCTTATTATTTAGATAACAACATCATTGATAACCTATTCTTTTCGCATCAGAGTAATGAAAAAGCTCATATTGAATTATTAAAAGCTTTAAAAGCCGAAACTTTATTAAATCTAGATTTAAGATTAGGCGAAGGAACCGGAGCAATACTTGCTTACCCTCTTATAAAGAGTGCCTTAAGTTTTTTACAAAACATGTCGGAATTTAAAAATGGTACATTGGTTCAAAGAACAAATTAATTTATTTTTATTAACTGTAGGATTTTTTACCAGAATTCCAATTCCTAAAAATACCCCCTACTCTGATGAACTATTAAATCACACTACTAGATTTTATGGCATCATTGGTATTTTTATAGGTTTAATAAATTATTTAGCTCTAATTACTTTATGCTTTTATTTACCTAAAGAACTAGCATTTACTTTAGCAATTGCTTTTAGTTTATACTTAACAGGAGCTTTTCATGAAGATGGTTTAGCCGATATGGTTGACGGTTTTGGCGGAGGTTTCACCCCTGAAAAGAAACTCAATATCATGAAAGACTCTAGACAAGGAACTTATGGAGTAAGTGCATTAATTATCACCATCTTACTCTATTTTTTCTCTTATAAATATTTAACCCAATTTGGTTCCATCGTGACACTATTTGCTATTGTTATAGGCCACACAGTATCACGAGTAATGGCAGGAACTTTAATCGCTTCTTTACCATATTTAAGAGCTTTAGATACTGCAGCTAAAGCCAAGCCTTTAGCTACTAAATTACGAAAATCAGATTTAAGTATTATGCTTCTATCAGGAATAGTGTTAATACTCCTTTTTACTCCACTATATGCCTTAATTTTTTTAGGAATATGCATATTTTTACATTTTATTTTAAAAGGATACTTAACTCATCATTTGGGTGGATACACAGGAGACTGTTTAGGGGCAGCGCAAATAATTACCATGTTTATAACTTGGATTTTTATTATCGCACTTTTACATAATGGTATTATTCCATTTTATATAGTTTAAGTATTGGTAATATTTTGTGGTATTGGCAAGCTTTGGCTATTGAATATTTTTGTTATTGGATATTTTAAATTTTTGTATAGCTTTTAAATATATCTTGTTTATTATTGAGAAGGAAGATTTATAAATGTCAGACTTTAAATGCATTACAGTTTATTGCCAAAGACACGCTAAACCTATTACTCATAAAAATGCCGAAACTCAATGTATTTTAGGAAGTCGCACTGATGTTTCATGTAGTTTAGAAGATTTAAATCTTGTCTCAAAAACTAATTTAACCTTCTCACAAATATATGTATCTCCGTTAAAAAGATGTCAAGAAACAGCTTTAAAAATATTAGGAAACGAAGTCTTTAAGTCTGCTAAAACAGCTCCAGAAATAAGTGAATATGATTTTGGGATTTTAGATGGTAAACCTTTTAAAGATTTTACCAATCAAGATAATGAAATAATTGAAAATTTCTCTAAAAATCCCATATTACATAACATTCCTAAAGCACAAAATTATTTAGATTTTAGTAATAAAATTCGTAAATTTATCTTAGATATTTTAGCTTCAAGTAAAGACCAAGAACAAATAATGTTAATCACTCACTTAGGAGTAATAAGTGAAATCTTAGCTTTATTTATCGACCTTCCTATTTCTAAAATAATCACCACTCTAGGAACTGATTATGCTATGTGTACAAAATTAGAGTTTTATGTAAATACAAAAGTTGTTATTAACAACTCCGATACTTATCTTTCTCAAGATAGACTCATAACATTACCAAGTCATATTTTTGCTAAAATAAAAAATTTAAATATCAAAATTTAAATATAAAAATATGATGATTAAAACCCAAACATTCAAATTTGAATAAAAACATTCTTATGTTATTAGGAACATATCCTTATAGACCTCTATGATTTTTCCATAAAGGTCATTATTAAATTTTTATTTTAAGAATT
The DNA here is from genome assembly GCA_000222855.1 of Succinivibrionaceae bacterium WG-1. Taxonomy (GTDB): domain Bacteria; phylum Pseudomonadota; class Gammaproteobacteria; order Enterobacterales; family Succinivibrionaceae; genus WG-1. Next base: position 146,504 of record GL995228.1, read on the forward strand.
AAATTGATATTCATTAAATCTTACGCAACTCTTTCTATTGTAAAAAGAGATACCATACATAAAGATTTTAGTAATAGTAGGATTTTGAGTAAACTTCTGATAATACTTTTTATCATTACATTGTTTTAAAGCAATGTTACATTGTTCTTCCATAATATCAGCATCTTCGCTTGTAGCTTTTTTTAATTCCATGATAATTGCTATTTTTTCTTTGTGTGCTTTATTTTCTAAAATTAATGAAATATCAGGATAACCATTTCCAGATTCTTTTTGTGATCTTGCATTTACACCTGAGCATGCAAAAATTCCTTCTAGGAAAGAATGATAAACATATTCTTTATCATTACCAATATCACGAAGACCTAAATATTTAGGTAATAAGTCATCTAAAATTTCTGCAATTCCATCTATATCTCTTACTTTTAAAGCCTCTAATAAATCTAAACCATAGTTTTTATATTCTGTACTTGATTTAAAATAATTTACTACTTTTTTATCAAAACAATCCTTTACTTCTCTATTGGGAATTTTTAAAACAAATACTCCTTGAGTTGTAGGAACGCCCACTTTAGTTAGATACCCTGTAGAATATAGCATGCTCCATAAATCAGTTGTATCATGTTTTTCCAAGTCACCATAGTTTAAAGAAGCATTTAGTTCTTTTGTAATTGTATGTCCATCAAGGAGTTTTTTAAACTCATCTATTTCTATGCTAGGTAAATAATTTACAAATTCATATAAGAAATCATTACTACTTGAATTTAGCCAAGCACAATTAGGATTGACCTGAGCTTTAGAATTTAGCAATTTATCGAGATAAGAAATTACGCTATAAGGATTATAAATTTCAGTTATCCCTATTTCGTAACCGTCATACCATTCCTTTATAGTATTAAAATGTTCTGATAAATTATAGTATTCAAGCATTTGTTTTACTTCTTCATTGGTAAAACCAAATAATGTAGAATACTTTTCTTCTGAGCAATCATAGACAGCAACATTATTTAATCCAGTAAAAATACTTTCACGAGATACTCTCAAGCATCCTGTAAAAAAGCCTTTTTCTAGATTAAAATTAGATTTAAAAGTAGCACTAAATAATTTTTTGATGAATTTCACCATGCTTTCGTAATATTTACCGCGAGACTTTTCTAATGGCACATCATATTCATCAATAATGACAATTACATTCTTATTAAATATTGTTTTTAAAGCTTGAGTTAATAACTTCAAACTATTAGTAATATTGGAGCTATCTTCCTCTGGAGAAATATTAAAATTCTTCATTGATATGGATAAACATGATTTTTTGCAGTTATCTATTAGAATTTTTAGGTCGCCATTAATCTTAGGACTACTATTTATATAGTCATAAAAACGTGTCCATTCATTGTATATAAGATTTGCAAATTCAGATATTGCAACAGAGAAATTATCCCCCCAAGCATCTTTTAAGGAAAGAAAAATTACAGGATATTGTCCCATATGTTTCTTACAAAATTCTGTATCTTTGGTGATATCTAAATCGTTAAATAATTCTGTAGTGACACTTATATCACTTGGATTTTCATAATTCATCTCAAAGAAGTATTTAAGCATGCTCATAGTTAACGTTTTACCAAAACGTCTTGGACGAGTAAATAAAGCAACATTTTCATCTGAAATAGTTTTTATAAAGGAGGTCTTATCTACATAGTATTTATTTTGTTGAATGAGTTCTTGAAAATTCTCTATGCCAACAGTAACTTTTTTAAATCAGACATTTGTAATGCTCCTTTAAAAAATTGCTTTACTCTTTATGATAATTTAAATAAAAAACATCATAGAGATTAGCATATCATAAATAGCAAAAACTTTAATATTTTTACATAAACTTTATTTTTAACTTTTAGAAGTTAATATTACTCATTTTATAAGCACATCTCAACACTCATGAGAATTTGATTTGAACGTCTACAACAATACTTGTATTTCATGTCTTATGAATATAGTCAGACCATTCTTTGCTCCTCGTTCATAGGAATTCATTAAATTCACTTTGTAGCAAAGCTATGAACATAGAAGCAAAAAATATTGTAAAACTAACTTTTCATCTTTTGCTGATTTAGGACTTAACAGTCCACCACAATTTTTATTTTTCCAAATGATTCACAGTTAATTTTAACTTGGTGAAACTTCATTAATTGCAAGATATCTTCTGATATCTGTTCTACCACTGTTGATATCATCAATAGTGTAACGAAGATATTCGCCAGTACCTGTATCTTGTAGCGGATACCATTGATTAAATCGAGAAATCCAAGCTATCGTGTTTGTGTGCATTCTATTATGAGTAAAACTACAATTTTGCACATCAAAAACTTTTTCTTTTAATATACCTATAAATAATGCAGCATGAATAGCAAGAGCAACAGAAACTTCTGTTCTGTAATCATCAGGAGTCTGACATTTTAATTTATCTTGAAACTCCCAAGGTGAACCACCATGAACACATAAATCGTAATATATTTCATTTTCATAATACACAAACATAGGATAAGATTCTCCTGGAAAACTAATACATACTTCAAAAACTCTGCCATCTAAATACGAACGATCTCTTTCTTGAAGCGTCTCAGAAGTCCAAAGTACACTACCATTTTGCATAATTAAATGAGGTTTTACATTTAATTTTACTAATTCCAATCCTAATGACACTAAAGCTTTAGATATATTTTCAGATGCTTGAGAACGAGAAGAATTAGAGTTTGAATAATTTGGTTGATAACTATTACTACTTGAACTTGAATTACTTTCGTCAGCCTTACTACCAATAATTCCAAGAATTATAAAAACAACTATAAACCCAATAAACCAAACCATAAATTTATCCTCTTGTTCATGTAAATATTTATATTTTTTATGAAATTAGTATAAGCCAAACAATTTTCATTAGAGATTCAAAAACTTTTTTATTAGAAATGATATACAAAAAAAGACAAAGCCTTTAAAAAGCTTTGTCTTTTAGTTGCTAACACTTCAAAATTATGATTGTTTATATTCAATCATAAAGATGATTTGTTTATTGATAAATTCTTAAAATATCTATAATGCTTAGAGATATTCTTCTGTCTATTTACTTAATTTTTCCGACTATTAACAATTAAAAAGCTTCAGAATATTTCTTTAAAATACTCACAATATTTAATGCTAAACCACGTTTAGCATTATCCATTACTGCAGTAAATTGTATAGTTTGTGGATTTCTTGCATTACGTAATCTTGAAATAAAAATTTTGTCTTCATTGTTACCGTGACTTGCAGGAGTTAGCTCTTCATCATCACACATTTCAATAAAATTATAATCTTCCCAAGTTGCACGTAATTCTTCAGTTGATATTGCTTTATCAAATGTTACAGCAAATGTAGCAGTATCCCCATAGAACACAGGCACTAAAACTGTATTTAATGATAAGTTATCAACATTATTATCACCTAAAACTGTTGATAACTGATTTAATACATCAAATTCATGAGTAGTAACTCCATCTGCTTGCACATCACCAATACTTGTGTGAACATTAAAAGCCATTTGTTTTTCAAATAATTTTGGTTCAACTGGACGCATATTTAAAAGCGCAATTGTTTCACGGGCTAATTCACTTGCGCCTTGAGTTCCTAAACTAGAAGCAGCTTCCATAACAGTCACAGCACAATGATTTACTCTAAAACTTTCAACTAAAGGTTTTAAAGTTAAAGCAAGCAGAGAAGAAGTAGAATTCATAGGTACAATGTAATTGTCACTTAACATATCTTCTAAATCAACTTCACTAAAATCATTTAGAAATACATGCTCAAAATTTACACTATCGCTATTATTTCTAGCATCAATAATAAAACAACCTTCATCTTGAGCTTCGGCAATCAATTTTTTAGCATCATGGTCATCTGTAAATACTAAAAAACATTCG
>GL995228.1:150714-155352 GCA_000222855.1 Succinivibrionaceae bacterium WG-1
TCATGGTCATCTGTAAATACTAAAAAACATTCGCTTCTGCAAAATCAAATTCTTCAGGATTTCTAATAGCATAATTTTTATCTAAAATCTTTACCGCATCATATTGATTAGCACCATATGCTAATGGAAAAATGTTATCGATTTTTATATTAGCGCCATCTAATGCATCAAAAAAAGCACTACCAACATTAACATTAAAACCATAAATCGCGAGCTTTATATCTGCCATTTAGTTATTCCCTATTATTGATTTACACTAAAGCCTAAATTTGCTAATTTTGTTTTATCAGCGTCATTTAAATTTGTTGCATTAATTTTGATGCTACTTAGTTCACGACGTTCTAAATAATTTTTTCTTAACGCATCAAAACTTCCTTCAGCCCCAAATCCTAATCTAAAAGTTGCATCATCGCGACGCACATCATAAATTAAATGCACTAAACGTCTAATCAAATCTAAAGATAATTCAGAATTGATTGTAATTTCTGATAATTCACAATCCTTTAATAAACTAGAAAATGAAATTGTTGGTTGATTTAATTTTTTGCAAGATATTCATAAAGCATATAAGTGCCACGACACTTACCTTCATATGCATATCCTGCAATATGAGGAGTTGCGATATCAACTAAATCAATAAGTGGACGCACATTGATGTTAGGTTCGCCTTCCCACACATCTTTAATTACATGAATATCTTTATTTTGTTGTAGTTTTACAAGTAAAGCTTCATCATCAACAACTTCACCTCTTGAAGCATTAATAATAAACTTAGGCTTAAAATTAGCACTTGCAAGAATTTCTTTTGAAAGCATATGATAAGTTGGATATTCACAATCTTTAGTTAAAGGCACATGAAAAGTAACAATGTCAGCATCTATGGCTTCCGAAAAACTTACATAATCCTTAAATTCTGATGAACTTTGTTGTTTTATAGGATCACAAATTTTTAAACTAAAACCTAATGCTTGAGCTCTTTTTATTACTTCAGAACCTGTGCAACCAGCACCAATAACACCTAAGGTTAAATCTTTTGGATTTAAATTATACTTTTGACACCATAATAAAAGTCCTGATAAAACATACTCACCAACACTTATCGCATTACAACCTTTGGCATTAGTAAAATCTATATTACGACTATTTAAATAGTCCACATCAACATGATCAAAACCTGCTGTTGCAGTACCTACAAATGTAAGTTTATTAGCTTTACTTAATAAATTTTCATTTACTTTAGTAATAGAACGCACTAACAAAACATCAACATCAACTAAATCATCTGCAGTGATATGACGTCCATGTTTTAAAGTAACATCACCAAGTTGTGAAAAAAGTTTTACCACTAGAGGCATGTTTTCATCAGCAAGTATTTTCATCTTAAACCTTACTTTTTTAAAGATTAAAGTCGGAAAAAACATTTCCGACTTTGATTACAAAAATATCTAATTAACTTATTCTTATTGATTATTAAAAAGTACTAAATCCAATATTTTTAAAATAAAATTTTGGCAACTTCTTCATAATTATCAACAAAATGGAATGTTACTCCTTCTTTTACGTAATCAGGCATATTATCAACATCGCACTTATTAGCTAATGGTACGATTAATTCATACACTCCAATACGTTTTGCGCCAATAATCTTTTCACGAAGTCCACCAATCGCAAGTACCGCACCAGTTAAGGTAACTTCACCTGTCATTGCCACACCTTCTTTTGGAGCTTTATTAAGAACTGTAGACAATATTGCACTAGATAATGTAATACCTGCACTTGGTCCGTCCTTTGGTATAGCACCTTCAGGAGCATGGATATGAATTACAGATTCATCTAAAATTTGCGGATCTTTAGCAAATACAGTTGGAGCTAAATCCTTTAAATGAGCTCTAACATAACTTACTGCAAGTTCTGCAGACTCTTTCATGACTTGACCTAAATTACCAGTAATCTTAACGCCACCAGTCTTATTTCTTGCAATAATCTGCGCTTCTACAGGAAGAGATACCCCACCTCTTTCTGTCCAAGCTAAACCTGTAACAATACCAACACCTGATAATTTTCTTTCTCTCGCAAAAGGAGCTACGCCTAATAAATCTAACAGATCTTTTTCTTGAACTTTAACTACTGCACTCTTAGCTTTTGCTTTTGTAGCACTTGCTTTGTTAGAGTTCTTATTTATTTCATCTGCAATTTCACTTGCATCTTTTGCGGTATCAACTTTATCAAGCCCAGAAAGCTTCATAAGCTTAACCACACTCTTACGAACTATTTTTTCTATAGAACGTTCAAGATTTCTAACACCTGCTTCTCTTGCATATTCATCAATGAGTTTTCTGATTACATTATCTGCAATCTTTATTGATTTAGCATCAACACCTGCTTTCTTTAAAATCTTAGGAATTAAATATTTCTTAGCAATATTAAACTTTTCATCTGCAAGATATCCTGGTAATGAAATCATTTCCATTCTATCAAGTAATGCAGGCGGAATAGTGTCTACAGTATTTGCGGTACAAATAAAGACACACTTTGATAAATCAAGTTTTAAATCAAGATAATGATCCACAAATGTATTATTTTGTTCTGGATCTAATGCTTCAAGTAATGCAGAAGCAGGATCGCCTCTATTTGAGGAAGCAACCTTATCTATTTCATCAAGCATTATTACAGGATTATTAACTTTACTGCTAACTAAAGCTTGTACAAATTTACCTGCATACGCACCAATGTAGGTACGACGATGTCCTCTAATTTCAGCTTCGTCATTAACCCCACCTAAGCTTATGCGATAGAATGGGCGCTTTAATGCTTTCGCAATAGAGTGACCAATAGAAGTCTTACCAACACCAGGAGGTCCTACAAATAATAAGATAGAACCATGGTAATCTTTTTCTTTGTTATATAAAGATAAAGCTATATGTTCCACAATACGTTCTTTAACATCTTTTAAAGCTTCATGTTCTTCATTTAGTACATTTTCAGCTTCAGCTAAAGTTGTTGATTCGGTAGCACTAACCCCCCATGGTACATTTACCAAGCATTCCACATAATCTCTAAGTACACCATACTCAGTTGAAGAAGGATCAACTGTTGCTAAACGACTAATGTTTTCTTTGGCTTTTTCTAATACTTCTTCATTTGGCTTGTTAGCTAATAACTTCTTAAGATATGGATTTTCAGCTTCAGGATCTTTCTCACCATCTGCAAATGGTAGATTAGTAAAGCTATTTGGAGAAATATTTAACTCTTTACAAATTTCTCTTAATTCTTCACGTAAGAAATATTCATACTGCTTTTCACTAATCTTGGTAGAAACTCGTTCAGACATCTTGTTGTGAATACGAGCTATATGTAATTCTTCAAATAAAGCATGATTAACTAATTTTAAACGTGCTAATAAATTAGTTTCATTTAAGATTGCTTGTAATTCTTTGCCATTACGAGAAGTAATACCTGCCGCACAATCTGCAAGAACGGAAGGATTTTCAATATCAACATTCATTAACACTTGTTTTAGTTGCTCTAGATAATTCTTATCTAGTGGCACTAAATTTCTAATCATGTCAGTGATATTGGCATATATAGCACGAGCTTCTCTTTCTTCATCAGAATTCTTTTCAGGTGTTTCAAGTTTTGGATATTCCGCTTGACCAATAATCTTGCCATCTTCAACTATTGGATTTTTTATCTTTACACGGCAAATACCATGAGCAATAAACTGACCACTAAATCCTGGAATTAAATTTACTTTAACTAAACAAGCAAGATTATCAAAATCTTCAGGATCAAGAGGTTTATTAGCTTTACCTTCTGGTACAGCCATAATCGCAATTAGAAAATTATGGGAATTTTCCATTTCTTCTTCAAAAGAATCAGCCCAAGCATCAACTACTTGCACCCCTTTTATTTGATGAGGTAAAAAGGCTTACCATTTACAGGGAGCACATAGATTTTTTAGGTTTATTTTTTACACTCTTAGCTTCAGGAGTATCGTAATGTTTGCCTAAATTACGAATTTTTTCAGCATGATACGCTTTTTCTTGTTCGCTATCTTCAAATTCCCCATCTAAGAAAGGTGCAATAAAATCTACGCTTTCTCTAGTATTAAAGCTTTCATCTTGTTCGTCTGAATCTTCTTGAACTTCTTCTTGTGGTTCTTTGGTTGCAGAATCAGTATGTGCTTTTTTTAATTTATCAAAAAGTTCATCAACAACTTCAGAAACAACTTCATCTAGTGGAGCACCATCTTTAGAAACAACTACAGTTTTAGTTAATTGTTTTAAATTATTATCTTCAGTAGATTCTTCTAACGCCTTAGTATCATCTGTAGTATTATCTTTAACAGAGGCTTTTTTTCTTGTAGCAGTCGCTTTTGGGGCTGACTTTTTAGTTGTTTTCTTTGTTGAATTTGTTTTTTGAGAATCTACTACTTTTTTAGTTTTTGTTGTTTTGGCTTTTGTACTTGCTTTTTTCTTTGATGTTGCTTTCTTTTGGTCTGATGTTGTTACTATTTCTTCATTCTCTACTTCTTTATTAGTAACTTTATTTTCTAAATCTTTATCTTGATTTGATGCCATATTATTGTACGTCCATATTGTTTAAACTTAATCCAGTTGCACAAAACAAAAATCATTA
>GL995228.1:155676-157929 GCA_000222855.1 Succinivibrionaceae bacterium WG-1
TTTCTTATTGATACTTGTGCAATAAGATATCAAATTGACATCTTAATTTTATCGATTTAACAAATTATAAAATATACTATTATTATGCTTGTTAAATACAGATTATTTATTATTACTACTCCAAGTTACATATCTTAAATTAATTTTAAGTTATATCCATGTAAACTAAGAATAATTTCATAAACACTACCTTAGTAATATAAGGTTTAATTATAAAAATTCAAGTTATATATAAGTTTTTATGATTTTTTTTACATTCAAAACATCATATAATTTTCAAAAGTTTAATCTATCTGCATTACGTTATTTTAGGCATAACAAATTAACTAGATAGTAAGCAAAATAACTTGTAAAATACTCACAATACAAATATAAAAAATAAAAATGAAAAAACATTATTTCATTAAATTTTAAATATCAAAATTTAATTTTTAACGATATTTAAAATAAATGAATTCTTAAAGTTAATTGGATTTCTTAATGAAAAATTTACTTAATATACTTCCTGCAATTTGTTTCTTTTTGGCTTTTAAGTTAAGTAATAATGACATTATCATTGCGACTATTGCCATTATTTTATCTTCTATATTTGCCACAATTGCAACCAAGATACTTTATAAAGAAGTTCCTAGAATGCAAAAAATTACAATAATTGTATTATTGATTTTTGCAATACCTACATTATTGTTAAAAGATGCTAGTTTTATTAAATACAAAGTAACCGTTGTAAATATTATTTTGGCACTTGCTTTACTGTTTATTCAATTTGGTTTAAAGAAGAATATCGTAGAATTATTTTCAGGAATAAAATTACCAATTCCTGAAAAAATATTTAAGATCGACACCATTATTATGGCTTTATTTTTCTTAGTGTGTGCCTACATTAATTACTTTATTGCTTTTGAATTACAAAATTACTTAGATTTACCAAAAGAAGAAGCCATAGCTAAAGCTGAAGAAATTTGGGTAAATTATAAAACTTATGGTAATGCTATCTTAAATACTATTATGATAGCATTCGTATGTTTCTACACTTTCTATAAGCTAACTCCTGAGCAATCCCAAGAATTAACTCAATTGTTAGATGATTATAAAAAAGCCCAAAAAGATAAAACCAATGTTGAAGCAAACATCAACTCAAATGAATCTTTAGAAAATGCTATTGATTCTAACAATTCTAAAGATATAGAGAGTTCGCAAAATAAAACCGAAAAACCCCAAAATGAAAAATAAAATTATCTCTTATCAAAATAGCAACTTTCATTTAAGTATAAAGTATAAGGTCTAAAACATAAAATTTGAAAAAAGTTTTTATGGAATTATAGTAAAAAGTTTTAAATCTATAATATCTATAGAATATAGTCATAGTAAAAATACAACAACAAGGACATTTTTTCACTCTCTCTTTCTTGATTGTTGTATTTTTTAGTTCAAATTTTTACAAGTTAAAAACTCTCTATCAATAAATTTCTAGATAAAGAAAATATGAATAATAATTTAATTTTGAATAATCTTGTTTGAAACATCTTCCATAATAGCTTTGCATGTTCTATTACAAAATGCCAAGCCATATAAATAAATACTTTTTACACTTTTATCTGAAATATAATCTCTATAGTAATTCTTATCATGACATTGAGCTATAGCTATTTGACACTGTTTTTCAAGTTCTGTGTCAGTTTCTGAAATTGCTCGTTTCAATTCAAGGATAAAAATATCACTTTCATTTTTAGAATTAATTACTTCTATAACGATATCTGGGTAACCATCACCTTTTTCATGCTGAGAAATTACTTTTATATAATCAGAGGCTACACTACTTAGTAAGCCAATTAAAAAGGAATGATAAACTGCTTCATTATTTTTACCGATATCTCTTAACCCTAAATATTTAGGTAATAACTCATTTAAAACTCCAACAGCTTTTCGGGCAGAGCTATCCATTAAATTAAGTAAAAACTCCTTTCCTTTATTATGAAAAATAGGACTTTCGGTAAAATAATTAAGAATTTTTTCATTAAAACATTCTTTTACTTCTTCGTTAGGAATTCTTAACTCAAAAACTCCTTTCTTAGTTGGAGTTCCTACTTTAGTAAGATACCCAGTAAAGTAAAGCATGGTCCATAAATTTTTAGTTTCTTCACGCTTTTCAAGGTCACCGTAATTTAAAGTGATATTTAATTCTTTGGTTATGATATGTCCATCTAATAACTTTTTAAAATCTTCAACATCTTGTTCTGGTAAATAATCCAT
>GL995228.1:158325-162130 GCA_000222855.1 Succinivibrionaceae bacterium WG-1
CATCTTCATTGGTAAAACCAAACAATGTAGAATACTTTTCCTCTGTACAATCATAGACTATAAAATTATTAAACCCTGTAAAAATACTCTCACGAGATACTCTTAAACAGCCTGTTAAAAATCCTTTTTCAAGAAAAGTATTAGATTTAAAAGTAGCACTAAATAAACTTTTAACAAAATCCACCATTTTTTCATAATACTTACCACGAGATTTTTCTAAAGGTACATCATATTCATCTATTATGATTATTACTTTCTTCTCAAAAATGTTATACAAAACTTCAGAAAATAATTTTAAATATTTATGTAAGGACTTAAGCTGAAGATTGAAATTTGACTCTATCTTGCCTAAAGAGATTTGAAAACAAAAGTCTTTAGCAACTTCTATTTCATTAAGAATTTCATCATCTAAATTGTTTGATTTTAAGATAATTGATTTGAAACTTTTCCATAAGCCATATAATTTTTCACAAAAACTATCATCGCTTCTTCAAAATTATTACCATCTATATCCTTTAAAGATAAAAATATTACAGGATATTGCCCCATATGTTGCTTACAAAATTCAGTATCCTTTAAGATGTCTAAATCTGTAAATAGTTCTTGAATTGAACTTATATCATTAGGATTATCATAATTCATCTCAAAGAAGTATTTAAGCATACTCATAGTTAAAGTTTTACCAAAACGTCTTGGACGAGTAAATAAAGCTACTTTGTTTTTAAAAATTCTATTTATATGAGAGGTTTTATCAACATAGTATGCAGATTTATCTTGAATTATTTCTTTAAAATCTTCAATTCCTTTAATGAGATCTTCAAAATCTGACATGTTTCTTACCTCTTGCCAATCAACTTTAAGCAGTAATATATTTTTAACTTTATATAAAACAAGTCTAACATAAATAACAAAACATTTATGACGTTTTGATGAAAATCTAGAAACAAATACAACACTTAAATATGAAATCGATAACCATTTAGTAAAAATTAGAATAAATAAAACATTCATTAACGAATAAGTTATAATATCTTTATAACAGAATGTTTATTGTGAAATAATTTTTCGAAGTTATTTATTAAAAAGAATCAATCAAATAACTAGTATTCACAATTTTTATAAAAAACATACAGTAATATAATTTCAACAACAACATTGTTATTATTGTTAAAAAGGAACGTTTTATGTGGTATTTAATTTCAGCTGATGATGTTGAAAATTCAAATGAATTAAGAGCAAAAGCTCGTCCTGCTCATATTGCAAGATTAAAACAACTTATTGAAGAAGATAGATTATTATTAGCAGGTCCCCATCCTGCAATCGATAGCGAAGAACCAGGGGCAGCAGGTATGACTGGTTCAACTATTATTGCTAAATTTGATTCTTTAGCTGAAGCTCAAGCATGGGCTGATAAAGATCCTTATTGGGAAGGCGGAGTTTACAAAAAGGTACAGGTATTGTAAAACCTTTAAAAATTACAGCCAAAATGAACAACGCTTCATTCTAGTTTAAGAATAAACCAATAATAAAAATTTAAAAATCTTTAACGTTTTTTATCTAAGATTTTTGATTTAAAAAATGATAATTAAAAACAAAGAGACTTGAAAATTTTAATTTCAATTTCCAATTGAAGTTAAAAACCCAAGTCTCTTTTTATTACTAAATTCAAAAAGTCAACTTTAATGCTACTTAGTAATACTATCAAATAATTTAAAATATTCTGGGAATGTTTTATTCACACATTTAGGATCATTGATAATAACATCAACTATGAATGACACTAAAGAAAAACACATTGCCATTCTATGATCGTTATAGGTATCAATAGCAACATTAGATTTAGGAAGACTTGGTGTTATTTCTAAATAATCTTCACCTTCGATGCATGCTATGCCTAATTTTTTAATTCATTAGCCATTGCACTTAATCTATCTGTTTCTTTTACGCGCCAATTTGCTACATTACGAATTACAGTTTTTCCTTTTGCAAAAATAGCTAATGGCACTACTGTCATTGCAGCATCAGGAATAGCATTTAAGTCTAAATCTACTCCATGTAAATCACCTTTGGAGCATTCAATATAATCATCACCAATAACGACATTTGCTCCCATAGCTTCAAGAACTTTAGTGAATTTTACGTCACCTTGCATTGAATTTTTACCAATACCTGTTACTTTTACCTTTCCTGCAATGGCGCCTGCCGCTAAAAAGTAAGAAGCTCCTGAAGCATCACCTTCTACAAGATAAGATTTAGGAGATTTATATGCTGAATTTGCAGGGATAATAAATTCTTGATAATTGTTATTGATAACTTCCACTCCAAAATCTTTCATCATTTTTAAAGTGATATCGATATAAGGCTTGGAAACTAAATCACCTTTTATTTTTAGAATAGTTTCATTTTTAGCTAAAGGAGCACTCATTAAAAATGCAGTGATATATTGACTAGATACAGAACCATCAATATGAGCTACCCCTCCATCTATAGTTTTACCTGTTATTTTTAATGGTGGATAACCATCATTTTTTAAATATTCAACGTCAGCACCAAATTCTCTTAAAGCCTCAACTAAATGCTTGATTGGTCGTTCAAACATTCTAGGTTCGCCAGTTAACACACATTCAACATTTGAAAGACAAAGAGCCGCTGTTAAAGGACGCATCGCAGTACCTGCATTTCCTAAAAATAATTCTAATGCAGTATCAGACTTAAAAGCTCCACCCATACCTTGAATAGTGCAAGTAGTGTTGTTATCACTTAAGGTGTACTCTACACCTAAAGCCTTTAAAGCATTAAGCATGTGTCTAGTATCATCACTAACTAATAAATTAGTTAATGTTGTTTTACCACTTGCTAAAGATGCGAGTAGTAATGCGCGATTTGAAACACTCTTAGAACCTGGTAGATTTATAGTACCTACTGCAGTATTTTTTTTAGTTATGCTTAATTGCTCCATGGCATTTTCCTTATCTAATCAAAATATATATGCGCATTCTACTATAATTTTTAAAGTTGGTAAAAATTAAGGAATATTTTCTTATAACTATCTTGTTGCTATTACTTTGCTAAATTATAACTTTCTAAAATAAATTCTTGTATTACTTCATCAGTAACGGAATCATCCATAATTACTGAAAACCAACTTTTCTTATTCATATGCCATCCCGGATAAAAGTTTTTATACTTATCAAAAAAATCTGCATCTATTAAGTTTGATTTAATATCTAATATTTCAACTTTTGCTTTTAATGACAAATCATTAGTAGCAACTTTTTTAGAATCTTTACCAACAACTTTATATTTTTGTACTGTAAAAACGCCTAAGTACCATTTTTGGGATTTATTATCACTACGTCTAAACACGGCATATTCTGAAAACTTGGGCCATAAAAATTCTAATTCACCATTAAAATTTTCTTGTACCCATTTGATTATTCTTTGTGTTTGAGTTGCTTTAAATTTGGTCTCAATGGCACACTTCTTTACAACTTCTTCTAAAATAGAAGCAATCGCATTTCTAATCTCACCTAAATAAGTACCAGATTGACTAGATTTATATAAAGTGTAAGGTTCATTAGAATCTAAATCTAGTAAACAAGTTTCAACTTCATTGGTAGCAGTAATGATTACTGTTAATTCAAAACTATCATCTAAAATCTTAGTCTTATAACTAAAAACAACTTCATCAAGTGAGGTATTGGCATTCGTTACAACGCTTTTTTGAAAGCCAAAATCTAGTAACTTGTCAAAATCAAAGCTTTTTTATTGATTATTTCTGAAAACATTTTCTTTTTTGCTTTTT
>GL995228.1:162593-170923 GCA_000222855.1 Succinivibrionaceae bacterium WG-1
TTTTTTATTATATCTATATTACTTTTATTATATTTATTTTCTTTTGTCTTATAGATAAAAAGCTATTTTGCTTGACGCAAAATAGCTTTCTAAAGTTTTATTTAAATTTTAAAAATCACTTTTTAAAGTTTAAATTTGCTAACAATTTCTGATTGAGTATCTGCAATCTGATTTAATGTATCACTTGAAGAACTGATATATTCCATACCACGACAACTTTCTTCAGTTAAATCACTAATTCTGGTAATATTTTGATTTATTTCCTTAGTAGCTGTTGCTTGTTCATGTGAAGATTCTACAATTTGGGCTGTCATCTGTTCAATACTATTGATGAATCCCATAATTTCTTCTAAAGAACTATTAGCTTTTGAAGATTGTTCTAAAGATGAATTCATTTCTTCATTACATGTAGTAATAACTTTTACTGCACCTGAAATTGTCTTTTGTAATTCTTCAATAACAGATGAAATTTGTTTGGTTGATTCACTAGTTCTATTAGCCAAAGTTCTAACTTCGTCAGCAACAACAGCAAACCCACGACCATTATCACCAGCGCGAGCAGCTTCAATTGCAGCATTTAACGCAAGTAAATTTGTTTGCTCTGCAATACCTCTAATAGTAGATACTACCACGCCAATGTTTTCACCCATAGTATTAGCAGCTAAAATAGCTTTTGAAGTATCTTGTAACTTCTTATCTAATGAATGAGTTGTAGTAATATTAGTACTCATGATTTCACGACCAAGTTCTGAAACTTTAGCAACGTTAGTTACTTCATCCATGGTCTTTTGAGCTGATTCTACTACTTGATTTAAAGTTTGTTCAAGTTCAGCAGTAGCAGATGCCACCATGAAAGATTCTTTTCTTTGGCTTTCTAATGACTTATAGAAATCATCAACAACCTGTACATTTTCACTTGAAGTATTTTTAACTTTTTAGCATTAGTAATAATATTGGAAATAACAGTTCTATTGCTATCGATTAAAGAATTTAATCCCTTACCAATACGTGCAAATTCATCGTTAGTATTGATTACATACTTACTTGATAAGTCACCATTACCAACTTTATCCATAACTTTTAAAAGTTCTGAAATTGGCTTTCTTACACTGTGACCTAAGCTTAGAGAAACAATACCCACAAAGATAAGAACTAGAACAATACTGCAAATAAATATAAATGTTGCTTGTTCAATATTATGATGCACCTTTTTAGATGAACTCTTTAAGTAGTCACTTGCAGCTGTTTGTAATCTTTTTACTTCAGCTTGCACTTTGGTAATCGCTTGAGTAGCTTCATTTGCTTGAGCATCAATTTGTTCTTTTTCTAAAGCTTGAGTATAAGTACGTCCTAAAACACCAGTCTTTTTGTTTTCGATAGAATTATAAATAGGCTCTAAATAAACATTTAAATCAGCCTTAAATGAAGGCATATCAAAATTGATATCTTCAACTTTATCTTTAAAACTTTGCATTACAGGAGCTAAATCTTGCATAGCTTGATTGATTTTGGTAGCTTCTGTTGCTTTAAATGAACCGTAAATTAAACGTTCAATTTCAAATTTACTTTTATCTAATTCATTAAATAAATTAATAACAAAAGTATCATCTGTTGATGAACTCTTTCTTTGTAATTCTTTTGTAAGCAAATTAAGCATTGATTGAAATTCACCTTGAACTTTATTCAATACTTCTTGCTTTTTTACAAAGTCCAATCTTTTACTTGGTAAACTTTGTGCGATGTTAATAAACTTATCAACATTATGAGATAAGTTTTCTGACATATCTGCAATATATTGATTAGTTTTACTTAAATTTTCACTTGAAGTAATAGCTGCATTTAAAGATCCAGCTTTAGCTTTTAATGAATCAATAGAAGCATCAAAATCCTTTTTAGTAGCAACGATTTCAGCTTCATTTTCCAAACTAATAATTTTTAATAAGTTTTGGTTAACAATTAGCATTCCTGATTCTAATTCATAAGCTTGATTAGTTACAGGTAAAGCCTCTTTTTCAACCCTATTAAAAGCTTCATCTATATCATTTTGGGTAACCCCAATTAAAGATGATGAAAGTAAATATATAAAAATAATTAAACCAAAAGAAATAAATATTCTTACGATTAAAGAAATATTACTTGGTTTAAATTTACAAAAAAAAGAATTTATTTTTGGACTTACATTCATTAGCATAACCTATCGACTTTGTTATTATTATTAGTAAACCAAGGATTTTTAATTCTAATATTAAGACATTTTTACTTACTTTTAATCTTCGTTAAACTATGAACTTACTATTAGATAATATAATTCTATACATTTATATTTAAAAAAATAATACTCATATCATTTTATTAACATAAAAAAATATTTCTTTTTAAATTTTGTCTTTAGTGCACATTTTTCATGAAAATTTCATGTAACTTGACTATAAATTTTTACATATACATTTATAGTGACATCCTAGTACTAAATAGCATTCTAAGTAATATTTATCAGTTATCAAAACAAGGTAAAACAAGAATAAACTTTAAATTTTATATGTTTAAATTAATAGCTAAAAACTCAATGAGCTAGATTGATATAGATAGATATCTATAAAAAGAATAATATAAAATATTGATAACAATTATTCTTCAGGCTTTAACCATTCATCTAAATAAGAACGAATGCGCGCTAAAGCTTGAGACATAATTTGATAAGCACGGGCTTCACTAACATCTAAAATAGCCCCTACTTCCCTAAAGTTTAAACCTTCGTTATAGTATAAAGATACTACTAAAGCTTCTCTTTCTGGTAACTTCTTCAAGGCTTCTTCTAAATTTTTAGTAAATTGAACCTTTAATAACTGTCTTTCAGGAGATGCAAATACCCCCACATCTTTTTCTTCAACATGAAGAAATTCATCAGGAGATTCACCTAAATCATCAATACCGATAATCTTACTATTAGCAGTGTCTAGTAACATTTTATTGTATTCTTCTAAAGAAACTCCAAGTTTTTGTGCAACTTCAGTATCTTTAGGAGCTCGTCCCAATTCATGAGAAAGAGCGGACATGGCTTCAGAGATTATTTTGGTATTTTGATTTACAGATCGTGGTGCCCAATCATAACGACGAACTTCGTCAATCATTGCACCTTTTATTCTAAGATAAGCAAATGTCTCAAAACTTGCGCCATTTTTATTATTAACATCATAGTTTTGAGTTGCTTCTAGAAGCCCAATCATTCCAGCTTGAATTAAGTCATCTAATTGGACACTTTTTGGAAATCTAGCAATTAAATACAGCGCCACCCTTTTTACTAAAGGAGCATATTTAGTTAAAGTATCCTCCCTCGGATCTTTTTGTTTTAAGTAGGCGGCAACAGGATTCAATTTTATTATCCTTAAGATTTCACATACAAATATCTATACCAACCGTATAGATACAAATTAAAAGCCAACAGAATTTAATATTTAAAGATTTTCATTCTGTCAAAGTTCATGCTTATAGTATATATGTTGTTGCCTATTTCTACAAAATTACAACCAATTTATGTTCACTTTTTTGAGCAAAGCTAACAATTAGAAACTTTTTCTACTTCATTTTCCTTCTGAAATTCATCATTTGTTGCCACAGAACGCTTAACTAAATTTTCAATAAAGAATTCTAAATGACCTTCTGGACGATATGGAATTGCCCAATTTGATACTCTTAAAGCTAAAGCTTTAAAAGCAAGTGAAGCAGGAGAACGAGGAAATGCATCTACAACAACTTGTCTTTTTCTTACGGCAAGTCTAATGTTATTATCCATTGGTACGCAAGAAACTAATTCTAATGAAGCATCTAAGAATCTATCTGTTACTTTGGTTAATTTTGCAAATAATTCTTTACCTTGCTTTAAGCTATTAACCATATTGGCAATAATCTTGAACTTATAAATGCCATAATCTTTATTTAAAATCTTCATTAATGCGTAAGCATCAGTTACAGATGTTGGTTCATCACATACTACCACTAATACATCTTGCGCAGCTCGTGCAAAAGCAAGCACCATGTCAGAGATACCTGCTGCAGTATCGACAATGAGTACATCAATAGGAGTCTTTAAATCACTAAATGCTCTAATAAGTCCTGCGTGCTGAGTAGGTGTTAATTCCACCATTGACTGAGTTCCAGAGGTTGCAGGAATAATCTTTAAGCCATGCGGACCTTCTACAATTACTTCATCTAAAGAGCATTCTCCTGAGATCACATGAGATAAATTTTTATTAACTCTAATACCAAGCATAACGTCAATATTAGCTAAACCTAAGTCAGCATCTAATAACATTACACGCTTGCCTTGTTCTGCTAAACTTACAGCTAAGTTTAGAGATACATTAGATTTACCTACACCACCTTTACCACCTGTTACAGTGATAACTTTAATACCATCGTTATTTTTAGATTTATCATGAGTCATTTCTCTTAATCCCTGTGCCTGATCCATAATAACTCCTTAGTCTGAAATCTTTAAGTTACGTGCCCAATCTGCACTTTCTAAACCTGACGCTTGATTTTTTCAGCAAATTCAGGCTCTTCGTCTTCTATTTGCGAAAGCACACGTTCAACAAAATATGCAGAATTCGCAACTTCTATATCTTCAGGTACTCTTTGACCTGTTGTGATGTAACTTAACTCTAATTGATGACTAATACATAAGTTAGCCGCATCACCTAAATTTAAACTTTCATCTAGTTTGGTAAGAATTAAGCCATCTAATCCTAAACCACTAAAACGAGCATAAGCGTCTTCTAGCACTCTTCTTTGTGCTGTTGCAGCTAATACCAAATAGTATTGCAACTTAACGCCAGCATTTTTTTCTAAATCGTTTAATTCTTGCATTAAACGTGCGTCACGTTGTCCAAATCCTGCAGTATCAATTAACACTAAGCTCTTATTACGCAATTGATAAAGCACATCAGATAGTTCCTTCATATCATCAACTATCTTGACTGTACATCCCATAATACGACCATAAGTTTGGAGTTGCTCAGATGCTCCAATTCTATAATGGTCAGTACTAATAAGCGCCACTTGTTCTGAACCATACTTTAATGCAAATCTGGCAGCAATTTTGGCAATAGTTGTAGTCTTACCAACCCCTGTTGGTCCAACTAAAGCTATCGCTCCACCATTTTTCATGATGCTATCATTGCCACATGGAATATTATTTTCCAAGATTCGTGCCAATTCTTGCCACGCCATATTAAAAGAAACATCTGGTGTGATTTTTTGCACAATTTGTTCAGCAAGCTCACTCGTAAAACCACTAGAAGTTAATAATCTAATAATCATGGCTTTCACAGGTTCATCACGAGATCTTTCATCTTGCATTAGACCTGCTAATTGAAATTGTAACAACTTTCTAATAGCTTCAACTTCTTTAGAAAGAGAATTTAATTTTTCATTGTTTTGTACATTAACATCAGTCTTATCAATAATAGGCTTATGGGTACTTAATCCCTTATTTTTCTCTCCAAAGTTAGGATTCTTCAAATTATTTCTTTGAGCTAATGTTTTAGGACGTTCAGAATTATCAGCTACATTACTGTAAGCGTTACTTGCAGAAGTTCTACTTCTTGTATAAGTGTTAGTACTTTCTGAAGTTGTTTTATTATCTTGATTTTGACGCATTAAAAGAGCTGCTAAAGAGTCTGCAAACTTTTCTTGTTTATTTTCACTTGAAATTGACGAATATTTGTCACTTTTTAAGCTTGAACGACTAGATTTTGACGCGCCTTGAGACGAAATACTGACATTATTAGCACCATATTCGTCATCATCACTATTATTTGTGCCTGAATTTTCAGGAAAAATTGGCGCATCATCAGCCCCATTTCCATTCTTTATTGAATTAGAATCTTCAACTTTATAATCAATAGCTGCGACAATTTCTATTCCACCATCTACTTTTTTGCTAGACATAATGATAGCATCTGACCCTAATTCTTCTTTAATTTGAGCCATTGCTGTACGCATATCTTTAGCAAAAAAACGCTTTAAATTCATTTATTACCTCTATTGTCCAACAGCACTAACAATCTTTATTTGCTTATCATCAGGAATTTCTTGATAAGATAACACTCGAAGTCCTGGAATTGTGTTCTTTACAAATCTAGCCAATGTCGTACGTAATAATCCCGATGTCAATAAAATAGCAGGTTGACCATCCATTTCTAATTTATTTGTAGCATCTGCTAATGATTTTTGCATTCGTTCAGCAAGTCCTGGTTCAATTCCAGCGCCATCAGCTCCGCCAGATTGTAAAGACTTATGCAAAATAGATTCCAAATCACGTGATAATGTAATAACAGGTATAACATCACCACCACCTACAATATCTTGAATAATTAATCGACGTAAACCAATACGACACGCCGCAGTTAAAACTTCGGGATCTTGACTCTTTGGTCCATACTCAGATAAGGTTTGTAAAATTGTGCGCATATCTCTGATAGGCACCCCATCATTAAGTAAGTTTTGTAAAACCTTAACAATTCCGCTTAAACTAATAATTCCTGGAACTAAGTTTTCCACAAGTTTTGGTTGACTTACAGACATCTTATCCAATAACTTCTGAACTTCTTCTTGACCAATCAATGTTGCCGCATGTTGTGAAATTATTTGGCTTAAATGGGTTGCAATAACTGTCGCTGAATCTACCACCGTATACCCATATCCTAAAGCCATATCAGCTTCACTCTTTTCAATCCATACTGCATCTAAACCAAAAGCAGGATCTTTAGTTTGAGTTCCATTTATTTGACCAAATACTTGACCAGGATTAATAGCCATAGTCTTATCAGGAAAAACATCAGCTTCCCCAAAATTCACCCCCATCATAGTAATGCGATAACTATTTGGAGATAAATCTAAATTATCTCTAATATGCACAGGCGGAATTAAAAAGCCAAGTTCTTGAGAAATCTTTTTGCGGACCCCTTTTACTCTATTTAATAGTTCGCCATTTTGACCAATATCAACAAGAGGAATCAAGCGATAACCAACTTCCAATCCAAGCACATCAACACTAGCCACATCATCCCAAGATAATTCTTTATTTTCAGGATTTGGCGCTTGAGCATCATTAGGTTTGCCGTCAGCATTTAATACAGTATCGTCGCCTTCTGCTTTTTGACTATCCTTTCTCTTCAAGTAATATGCAACACCACCTGATATCGATGCCAAAAATAAGAAAGCTAGATGTGGCATTCCAGGAGTTATCCCCATGATGCCAAGAATAACCGCAGCCACAATTAAAGAACGATGATCTTTAAAAATCTGTCCAATAACAACTTTTCCCATATCTTGGGAAGAATTTTGTCTGGTTACAATAATAGCAGTAGCCACAGATAACAAAAGAGATGGAATCTGAGCAACCAAGCCATCACCTACTGTTAACTTTGTGTAGATATCAGCAGCTTCAACAGCAGGAAGGTCATGTTGTACCACGCCAACAAACATTCCCCCTATTACGTTTATAAACATAATAAGGATACCTGCAATTGCGTCACCTTTTACGAACTTACTAGCACCGTCCATAGAACCATAGAAATCTGATTCTTGAGTAACTTCAGCACGTCTTGCTTTAGCTTGTTCTTGAGTAATTAAGCCTGCATTTAAATCGGCGTCAATAGACATTTGTTTACCAGGCATAGCATCCAAGGTAAAACGTGCAGTAACTTCTGAAATACGTCCAGCACCTTTGGTTACTACTACGAAATTTATAATAACCAATATTGAGAATACAATTAAACCAACAACAAAGTTGCCCCCCATTACCACTTCACTGAAAGATTCAATCACATGTCCAGCAGCAGAACCGCCACCGTGACCATTAACTAAAATCACACGGGTTGAAGCCACATTCAATGATAATCTTAAAATTGTTGCAACAAGAAGTACAGTTGGGAATGAAGCAAAATCCATTGGACGCTTTGAGTAAATAGTTACAAAAAGCACAATCATTGATAAAGTTATATTAAAAGTAAAAAACATATCAAGTAAGAATGAAGGCATCGGCAATGCCACCATTCCTAAACAGGCAAGAACTAAAACAGGCGTACCAATGGAAACATTATTTAAAAATTTAAATCTGTTTAAAACGTCTTGAACACTCATTGTTATTTACTTAAGTAATACAAATTTATATTGAATATAGAATTTTATGCTAATAAATAGCCTTAAAAAAATTTATTATGCAAATTATGTAATTATTAGTTAATACTAAAAATACAAATTACCCATTATGTGAATTATAAAACACTAAAATCCAATTATTATGATTAAAGACTTCTTTATATATA
>GL995228.1:171613-173608 GCA_000222855.1 Succinivibrionaceae bacterium WG-1
TCCAATCTTTTAAGCCAACATAAGGTCTTTTATAATACAAAATATCGTTAAAACAGTATTTAGCTACTTCCAAACAACACAAAAAAATAACAAGAAATCATGCTAAATAAGTTAACAACAAATCATTGCTATTTCTTTTACTTTTAAAAGTTCTAAAAATTAAAATATTTGT
Source organism: Succinivibrionaceae bacterium WG-1 (assembly GCA_000222855.1). GTDB lineage: Bacteria > Pseudomonadota > Gammaproteobacteria > Enterobacterales > Succinivibrionaceae > WG-1. The sequence continues at coordinate 171,786 of GL995228.1, forward strand.
TTCATATTACTTTTTAATGGAAGTAGTGATTTTCATCTCAATAAACAATTTTTCCTATTTAAAGATAAAAAAATAAGCATAACTTTAGTTTACAATTATTTTATAAAGAAATCGTAGTAAATGTTGTTTTAATATTTTTAGAATGGAATAGACAAGAGTCTTGCCTTGATTTCTCATGTGAGTATTTTATAAAAATTTCCAAACAACAATACTTAGACAAAAACACCAATATCATTATCAAGTTTTAAGTTCAAAAAATGAGGATTTAAAGATGGGAAAATTTGTTATTAAAGAAGTAAAAACAGGCATTAAGTTTGATCTTAAAGCTACTAATGGTCAAGTTATTGCAACATCTGAAGTTTACACTACAAAAGCAGCATGCTTAAATGGTATTGAAAGTGTAAAAACAAACTCTGCAGTTGCAAAAATTGAAGATCAAACTGTAGAAAATGTTGAAAAACAAAACAATCCTAAATTCCAAGTATTCAAAGATAAAAAAGGTGAATTCCGCTTTAATCTTACAGCTAAGAACGGTCAAATTATTGCAGTTAGCGAAGGCTATGTTACCAAAGAAAATTGCTTAAACGGCGTTGCTTCTGTTGTAAAAAATGCCGCTGATGCTCCTACCGAAGAAGCTTAATTTGAAGCAAAAATTTCAGGTTTTACTTTAAGATTAAAAAACGTACTTTAATAAATCAATTAAAGTACGTTTTTATTTATACATTGAGAGGTTTATTTATTTAAAATAAGAATCAAGCTTATGAATTAACTTTAGAAGTTTCATGTGACGATCTTTTTCATCTTTATAAAATTCAAAAGCATATGGAAATATTGATAAGTTTGTAGGTAAATATTTTCCTTCTTCTACAATTGCTCTAAAACGTTCAATTAAAACAAATTGAAGCCAAGTATGTAATTTCATTGTATCTAAAAAAAACGGAGTAGTACTTTGAAAAGCTTCAGCACTTGGTCTTTCTTCAGTCCAATATCCTAATTCTTTTAATTCCACTTCTAATTCATTCAAAACTTTTAAAATATTTACTACATTTGATTCGTACATATGAACATCCTAACCATGCATTTAAAATGCATTATAAAAACAGTCCTTCTATTTGAATGACATTGTAACAACAATTTACTTTAAAAACATATTTTTAAATTTATCATGTTTTACTCTTTATTATGAACAAAGTAAAATAATTTCTGTAACATAAATTACTTAACTAAAAAAGGATATATATGAATAACACTAATAATAGTATTCAAGAAATTTATGAAATTTGTGAAAATTTATCAAAAGCTGGAAAAACCCCAACCACTGCACTTGTAAAGTTTAGATTAAAAGCACCTTTACCACTACCAACAATAATAAAAGGTGTTACTAATTGGAAAAACACTCACAAGCTTATAAACCAAACAAGCTCTTCAGAAAAAGCGTCAATTAGTAACAACACTACTCAATCTTTAACTAATAAAAACCAAGAAAAACAACTTACCCAAGAAGAGTTATTATTTAAAGAAATGCAAGATGCATTAAGTAGTGAAGGCGGTTTTACAACAATCTCTAACATTTCAGCAGATGAACAAAACAAAGCAACTAGCCACCATACAAGAACTTTAGAAAAAACACCAAACAAAACTGCAACTATATCAGATGAACAATTTCTACATTTGCCAATAACGGAACAACTACTATACATTAAACATCTTTTAGAAAATATTTCTAAATAAAAATATAAAATCATAAAGACTTACTAAAATATATATAGCCATTTCAAATATCAACATTTGATATTTTTTGCTAATTTTTATATTTCCTAAAA
>GL995229.1:0-6536 GCA_000222855.1 Succinivibrionaceae bacterium WG-1
ATCTCTATTTAGACAGTTATCCGGATATCTACTGGGACAGTGAGTTTGGCAAGTCTCTCGAATATCCGCTCTTTGCCATCGGAGAGTTACAGCTCTGCTGGGTTACGGCTGTTAAACCGGAAAGCAATAACAGGTGTTCGCTCAGTCTCATCAATTACTCGGAGGATATTTTCAGAGATGACATTAAGGAGAAAACCAATTAAAGCATTTGTAGTTCTTGATGAGGGATATATCAATCAGGCGGTGGTATCCCTCAGCTCTTTTTTCAGATATAACCGCATTGAACTCATCATTTATGCCGAAAAAGGCACTGACCTTGAGAGAGTTCTCGCCGTAGTGCCGGAAGAACTGGTGGAGGTTCGATATGTGTCTTTTCCGCAGCATGAGCTTTTTGCCACTGTGGGCGGTAACAGACTGATGGTTCACCGCAGTGCTGTTCCTGCCATTGCCCAGAGAATTAAAGCTCTTGAGGAAGTTTCTGCAGAAACGGACTGTGTCCTGAACTTTGATTTGGACACTCTGTTTCTCGGCTCAGCGGTTCCTCTCCTTGAGGAGATTACAGCAGAGCAGAAATCAGGCATCTTCGGAGTCAGCGAACGGGAAAACCGGGACAAGTGGATGAAGCAAATGAAGCTTAAGGAAATCGTGAACACTCCGCTGTATTTCAACACCGGTCTTATGTGCTACAAGGCTGACTGCAAAGGACTGTATGAGAAGTTCATCAAAACGATTGAGGAAAAAGGAGACTTCATGTACTGCCCGGAGCAGGACTTTGTGAATCTTCACTTCAGGAAAAAGCATCAGCTTTCAGGTGAGTTCAATGCCATCTGGTTCAATCCCGGATACAAAGACATGGCTCCGCTGATGGTGCATTACCTCTCAATGGAAAAACCATGGAACAGGTTCATCTACCTTGATTTCCGGGCTTATGCCTACTGGCAGAAATACCTCTCTGCCTGTGAACGGGTGGAAAGCTATCTTGACCGGGAGTTTCTGGAGCGGGTGCGAAGTAACGTAAGAAGAGTTAAATGACAGGCGGCAGAGATGTCGCCTTTTTTATTGGAGAAAAAACATGAGAGAGCTTTGGAATATGCTCCAGGCAATGTTTACGGGAATCGGCGGATGGCTCGGTTACTTCCTTGGCGGTTGTGACGGACTGCTCTATGCCCTGATTGCCTTTACGGTTATTGACTACATCAGCGGCGTTATGTGCGGGATAGTCGATAACAATCTATCAAGCTCCATCGGCTTTAAAGGCATCTGCAGAAAGGTAATCGTGTTCATACTGGTAGGCGTTGCCACCATTCTGGATACGAGAATCTTTCAGACCGGGAGCGTGCTCAGAACCGCAGTGATTTTCTTTTACCTTTCAAACGAAGGTATCAGCTTACTCGAAAATGCCGCACACCTCGGTCTGCCGATACCGGCTGTAGTCAGGAAGGCATTAAACCAGTTACACGATAAATCAGAAAATAAGGAGAATGAAAATGAGTAACAGTAAACTTGTAAGTTACACGGGCTTAAGCCCCAATCATTCAGGAAAAAGAACCTGCTCCATCAGCAGGATTACACCTCACGCTGTTGTTGGTCAGCTCAGTGTTGAACGCATCTGTGATTGCTTTAAGGACAGCAGCAGACAGGCAAGCTGCAATTACTGCATCGGGGCTGACGGCAGAATCGGCCTCTGCGTTGATGAGCAGAATCGATCCTGGTGTTCATCATCACGTGACAACGACCAGCGAGCCGTCACCATCGAATGCGCATCTGATCTGACGGAACCTTACACTATGAAGCCGGAGGTGTATGCCGCCCTGGTAAAGCTGTGCGTTGATATCTGCAGAAGGAACGGAAAGAAACGACTGCTGTGGATTGCTGATCGGGATAAAGCATTGAGTTATTCGGTCAAGAGTGATGAGATGCTGCTGACGGTTCACCGCTGGTTTGCTCGAAAATCCTGCCCGGGAAATTGGCTATTCGGGAAGTTGGGCGATTTGGCTCAAGAAGTGAATAGCCGACTTCGAGTGTAATTTTTTATTTGTTAATAATGTCACTCACGGAAATTGCTCAATTGCAAATTAGATTGTATGATTTATCCGTGAGTGATGAAAGAGGTGAATAATATGGGGAATTTAATTAATACAGATAATGCATACAAAGAATGGATCTCTGATATTTCATTAAGATTTAAGCAAAGTCAAATAAAAGCCTCCATGAAAGTTAACAGTGAAATGCTCCGTTTCTATTGGAGTCTCGGACATGACATGGATGAAAAAAAGAACCTCTATCATTGGGGAAGCAATTTTTACGAACAGGTTGGCAAAGATCTGAGAAAAGAACTGCCTGATGTAAAGTCTTTTTCTGCCCGAAACCTTCAGAACATGCATCAGTTTTATCGCTTATTTCCAATTGCGAAACAAGTTGTTTCGCAATTTGATCAAGATCACATATTGCTATCAAACACAGGAGAATTTACGAAACAAGTTGTTTCGCAATTTACTGATGATGAAATCTTTTTAATTCCTTGGGGGGCATATTGTTAAGATCATGAATAAGGTGGACGGAAACCGTGATAAAGCCTTATTTTACATACACAAAACCCTCGAGAACAACTGGTCTAGAGCTGTACTGATGAACTTTCTGGATACAGACCTCTATGAAAGACAGGGCAAAGCAGTAAGCAATTTTGATCTTACTCTTCCTGCTCCTCAAAGCGATCTTGCTCAGGCGATTACCAGAGATCCGTACACCTTCGATTTTCTTACCCTCCGGGAGAGCTATGACGAAAAAGAACTAAAGGATGCTCTCATGGATAACATCACCAAATTTCTTCTTGAGCTTGGTAACGGCTTTGCCTTTGTTGGGCGTGAGTATAAGCTTGAAATTGGAAACACAAACAACTTCATTGACATGCTGTTCTACAATATCAAACTTCATTGCTATGTGGTCGTTGAAATCAAGGTGAAGGAATTTGATTCCGGTGATATGGGGCAACTCGGAACTTATATGGTTGCCGTTAACCATCAGCTGAAGAGTGAAAATGATGGACCTACGCTGGGACTGTTAATCTGCAAATCAAAAGATAACGTCAAAGCTCGTTATGCGCTTGAAGCCAGCAGCCAGCCTATGGGAATTTCCCAATACGACATAACCACATTTATTCCGGAAGAATTCAAAGGAAGTCTGCCTACTATTGAAGAAATCGAAGCCGAAATATCGTCAAATGAGAGTTCTCTATAAAGAAATAATAGACTGAAATGAGATGCTGCTAACGGTTCACCGCTGGTTTGCTCAAAAGTCCTGTCCTGGAAACTGGCTATTCGGGAAGTTGGGCGATTTGGCGCAAGCTGTGAATAGCCGACTTGAGGAATGAGAAAATTTCCATAAGTGAAAAAGCCGGCAACTAAAGTGACTGTCGGCTTATTTTTCTACAAGAAGAGTCGAGCCCCTTAGTCTACGAATTTAGCAATGACAGAATAACCTTGTTCTTTTGCGTAGTTTAGGTATTTATGCAAAGACTCGAACATTTCCAATGTTTCTTCGTAATCAAAAGACTTGTTACTGTAATATAACAGATCAGTCAAGTATTCAGAAACATTGATCTCAACTTCCTTATCCCCATCAGCCCATATTCCTTTCAACTCATGATAATCTCGAGTGAGGCCTTTCCAACCACCGCCTGACATATCAGGATTCTCTAGCATATCAGCGACTAAACCTTCCCATATTTTTAAAGTCGGCTCATTTGAATTTTTTATTTTAAATACTAAATAAGGTTCGCCCTCATATCCCTCAGTAAAATCATATTTTATATTAAGCTTTCCAATGTCCATGATTTAACATCTCCTCTTGTTCTTTTGTTGCTGTACCATTTTTCCTTGCATTAATAGCATCATACCAAACCTTTTTGGTTACCCATTTATATTTACCGACAAGAATATATTCCTGTCGTCTTCTTGCATATATCCCAGAACCTATTCCTGAACGAACTCTCTCAATAACCCAAGTTGGACCTTGATTGGTAGGTGCACCAGGAGTCCTCGTATGCCATCTAGCGACATATTTAAAATTACCTTTTGTCCACGTATATTTTACCTGATCGTAACCAACCTTGCTTTGTTCTGTTATTTTTGCTGATTTAGGGATAACAACAGGTGATGATTTACTTAATTCATTGCGTAAATAATCTTCTCTGTTATTCTGTTCAGCAATATCTGAAGATTGGTTTTCCTTTGATGATTGAGAATTATTTTCGGCAGAAACACTATTCGTCGCCTTCGCTCCTTTAGTGTTACCAAAGCCACCATGGTATCCAGCGCCCATTACTGCACCTCCTTTTTGTGAGAGAATGCAAATTCACTGTCAAATTGTACGATTTTAATACCTCGTTCTTTATACTTGCCGAAGTATTTGTCGTTTGCAGTGCCGTAAACCACAATAACTGATGGTCGAATTATTTCAACGATAACATCAAGTCCTTCAAGGAAAAACTTTCTATCTGTACTGCATTTTATGTTGCCATGAGAACCTACGGCTATTGTGCCACCTTGTTCAATGCCATCACAACATATTTTATATGTGCGTTCATCACCGTACCTGATATTAGGAATGATGTTTATGTTGTTATCTCGTTGTAGCCAGTTTCCTATTGCCCGACTTCTATATATGTTAGAGATTTGCATATTGAAAGGCATATCTCTGTACAAACTGAAATCAGGTAAAATTACACCGTTAAACTTTTTAAATAAATCAAGGTAATCCTTAGGAGAATCCCATACACATTCGAACAGGTAGTCGTCTTCATAAAAATGAATCCACTGATCGAAATCAGTAGTAGCTAAAGCTTTGGTAAATGAAATAAGCCTGTTAGGAATCTGTTCAGTTGCACCAATGCACGGAAATTCATATTCACCAGCATATGTTGCTGATGCCACCAAAAAAGCGTTAAAAAACGTCTTTACAATTTTTTCGTTGTGAATTTATTCTGCTCATCAGAGCCTCCTAAAATTCTGTAAATACAATGAGGCGCAGTAAGCAGGTAATCACAACGAAAAGTGATGTTAATCACGAGCATAGCTGTCCCTCGCTCTAAAACGATTTGACTTTTAGGCGAGTTGTGCTACCATGAACATGTCGAGTGTTTTGGTTAGAGTACAACTCACCAAATCAAATTTATGGGTGCATGACAGAAGCTGCAAACAACTGTTGTGCATCCATTAGTTTTTGTAAGAATTAAATTTTCACATAGTATCCTCCTAAATCGTCCATTTTAAAATTTCCTATTCAGCCCACTTGTAGTGTACTATCTTGTCTGTACAGTCTGACCAATCCAAGAAGCCATCCTTCTGTAGTCTTCCTACCACAATGAATGGCTGAACCCCAATATCGTTGGCGAATTTTTCTATTTCGTCTCTTCTAGGCTTGCGCCTCAAATCAATAAACTCTCTGTATTTTTCTGGTGGAATTAAAAAATCCTGTGCCCATCTGTCTGCTTTGAACTCAATCTCACTGTCAGATGAATCGAAGTCAACCGAGCGGTTTTCATAGTCTTTATTGAAGATATGTGCAATTTCATGGAATAAAGTAAACCAGAAAGTATCTGCTCTACCTCCTCTGATTGTCAGACAGAGTATCAGTTTATTATCGTCTGTCTTTTTTATAAAACCCTGAACGGGAGCGCCTCTGAAGTGTTTAACGACATTAAAGGCAATTCCGCAAGGAGCTAAAAGCTCCTTAAGTTTACGGCATCCATCTTTTAATTCGTCAAACATTAAATGCTTAATTTCATTTAACTTCAATTTCAGTAAATCCAGATTGAGTTCCGAATTAACGGACTTTGTATCTGTTGTCAGTTCGCATAGATATTGCCACCCGAAAAGTACGTATCTATCAATCTTTACGTTTGTTGCCAGTTGTGCTCTGAAAGCAGCACCCTTGCAAGGCAGTTTGGGAATTAGTGTTAAATCACTGATTTTCAGTATCTTTCTTAGCTCTAAAATTTTATCTACGTTAGATAAGTTTGATGCCAACATTCCAATCAGAATCAAATAATTAATGATGTCTTCTAAGTAATCTAATACCTTTACTTCCTCTGTTGTTATATTATTTTTTTCCTGTTTCTCTAGTATGAAAATATCATAATTGTTTTGCAGCCCTTGCCAATATTTAGCATTTTCTTTCGGATCATCAGAATCAATTTCGTCAACAGGAAGAACGTAGCCCAGTTTTTTAGCAAAGCTTGCGGTAATGTTTCTTTCTTCTGAAATTAATGTGTTAATATGTTTTTCAGTGACACCGGTTCTGGTGGCTAGTTCTTTTCTAGTCATTCCTGTTTTTTGAGCATTTGCTCTATTATCTTTCCCGGATGTTCACACATATCTACTGTCCTTACTACCATAACATATACAGCATAATACCATATAAGGATATGCTAATACAAATGTAGTTTGTACCAGATTGGTATAAAATTCTTAGTAATGCAATTTTAGCTTTTATGGTATATAGTATATAACATATTTATCATACCACAACAAACGGTA
>GL995229.1:8212-10688 GCA_000222855.1 Succinivibrionaceae bacterium WG-1
TAGTATATAACATATTTATCATACCACAACATAAGAATAATGAAAAATCACCTATTTTTTAACAAAAAAGTTTAAATTTGTTAACCATGTCACATTCATGAGTTGTATTGTTCACCAAACAGCCAATCAGCCGCATTCCCCAAAATAAATCCGCTCAAATCAGCCTCTGATGTCCAGTACATTGTAGGAGGCAACGATTTATGAACGAGTTAATGACAGCACCTACAACTGACGAAATAATCCGCAACGCCCAGTACCATCAGGCGCAGAAAGTAGTGGAGTTACTGCTTTCCAAGGGACTTATCACCCCCGCAGAGTACGAGAAAATCACAGACATCAACCGTATGACGTATCACCCTTTTCTTGAGGAAATACTTCCAAAACAAGTTGATATAAGTGTTGATTAGAGTGATTTATATACAAGGGAGGACGAACAGTGAAAACAGTAAGAAGAATAGAACAGAATCAGTCAGTTCAATGCTCCAGACTGCGAGTGGCGGCATACTGCAGAGTATCCACTGACTATGATGCCCAGCTTGAAAGTCTGGAAACGCAGAAATCACATTATGAAAATTACATCCGTCTGCAGGATAACTGGGAGCTTGCCGGGATTTACTTCGATGAAGGGATATCCGGTACCAAGTCGGACAGCAGACCGGAACTGCAGAGAATGATGGCAGACTGCCGGGCAGGAAAGATTGATTATATCCTTACCAAGTCTATCAGCAGATTTTCAAGAAACACCACGGACTGTATTGATTTGGTGAGAAGTCTTTTGAGACTCAACATTCCGATTTACTTCGAGAAGGAAAATCTGAATACCGGTTCGATGGAGGGAGAGCTTATTCTGTCAATTCTCAGCTCAATGGCCGAGGATGAATCACGCTCAATTTCAAATAACAGCAAATGGAGTTTGGAGCGGAGGTTTCTGAACGGAACCTTCAAATCAAGCTCTTTACCTTACGGCTACAAAAGAGAAGGTGAAGACATTGTCATAATTCCTGATGAGGCAGAGATTATCAAACGTATTTTTGCCGAAGCCTTGGCTGGCAAAGGAGCTTATACCATCGCAAAGGGGTTAAACAGTGATGGAGTTCCGCCCATACGAAAAAATGAATGGAGCTCTACAACGGTATTCTGGATTCTGAGAAATGAATTTTACATCGGAGATGCTGTTTTTCAGAAAACCTTTACGGATGAATCCTTCAGCCGGCACCTCAACAAAGGCTACCTAACTAGATACCGGAGCAATGGTCACCATGAAGCCATCATCAGCAGAGCGGATTTTGAAGCAGTTGCCTTCATCATTGCTCAGCGAGCTTCAGAAAAAGGCATACCGGGAGCAAAAGCAAAATTCTTAGACCGCAGCGCCCTGTCAGGAAAAATCGTCTGCGGAGAATGCGGAGGTATTTTCAAACACCGGATTCACCATTCCTTATCAAGCAGAAGTTATTCTGCATGGTGCTGCAGTACCCACCTCCGAGACAAAAGCAGATGCTCCATGAAGTTCGTCAGGGATGAGACGGTAAAGTTTGCATTTTTAACCATGATGAACAAGCTCATCTTTGCCAGAGAGACCATTCTGATGCCCTACCTCAAAGCATTAAAGGGAAACTCTGAAAACAAGGATATGCAGAGAATCAGCGCTCTTGAACAGCAGATTTCAGATATTGCCGAACAGCAGAATACCATCACCATGCTGATGGCGCAGGGGTGCATCGACCAGGTTCTTTTCAATCAGGAAAACAACGAACTGAAAGCCAGAGCAGCAAGATGCAGGACTGAGCTTAACGCCATCAAACAGAATTCCAAAGGTGAATGCTCCGTTATTAGAGAAACATCAGAGCTTATCGCCTTTGCATCTTACAGCGAAATGCTCACTGACTTCAGTGACGAAGTGTTCAGCAGATTTGTTAACAGCATTACTACAGTAACCCGAAACGAAATCAGTTTTGAACTTAAATGCGGTCTTACACTAAAGGAGGAAATTGAATGAGGAATACAGCTCTCGGTTACAGAATTGTTAATGGTAAGGCGGTTATTGATGAGAAAGAAGCCAAAATTGTCAGAGAACTTTACCGTAATTACCTTGATGGTATGTCCCTGTGTGCCTCTGCGGAGAAAGTCGGTCTTAAGCTTCCGGCAAGCTCCGTAAGCAGAATTCTGCAGAACCGCCGTTATCTGGGAGATGATTTTTATCCGCCTCTCATTGATGAAGAAACCTATTCTCGAACTTTACAGGAAAGGGAACGACGTATGAAGGCGTTAAGCCGCACCAATCTTCTTAAGCCGAAGGTACCCAAAACCGCACCGGCTGAATTCTTCTTTTCAGATAAAGACAGTCTACACAAAGGTACTCCGGCTGAAGTGGCTGAATACCAATACTCCCTGATTAGAGTTAGGGAGAAAACGAATGGCTAACGTAAAGATTATACCGGCAGATCCGCACAGAACAAAAGCAAAGCCCGTATTGAAG
>GL995229.1:11752-41263 GCA_000222855.1 Succinivibrionaceae bacterium WG-1
CTTTTCCCAGATGGTTTTCTGCGGTGAGTGCGGTGAACTGTTCCGCCGGGTGCACTGGAACAACAGAGGCATAAAATCAATCGTCTGGAGATGCCTGAGCAGACTCAAACCCACCGGTCTTGAGTGCCACGCCAGAACTGTGAATGAGGAAACCTTAAAGGCAGCATGTCTCTCTGCATTCAACAAACTTCTCGATAAGCAGGAAGGTTTTCAAAAACAGCTGGAAGAGAACGTTCGCGCCGTTATGACGATTGACGAATCCTCCGGAGTAATGAGTGACTCGGCAATTGACGATGAGCTTGCTAAACTTCAGAAACAACTCATTCAGTGCGTTGAGGCCAGGAAGGACTACAAGGAAATTGCCGACAGAATTCTTAAACTCAGAGACATGAGGCAAAAAACCAACTTTGACGATTCTGCCCGTGAAGAGTACGTCACCAGAATCAATGACATTTTAGACTTCATCAGAAAGCAAAGCTCTGAACTGACCGTGTTTGATGAGGCTCTGACCAGATGCTGGGTGAAGCGGATAGTAATCTATGGCGACAAGTACACGATTGAATTCAAGTCGGGGATTAGCGTGAATATCCAATCATAGCCGACAATCAGACATCATCTTAAGAAAGAGTGACGAGCATATACCGTCGCTCTTTTTTTATGCCGGAAAAGAGTTAAAGCCACCTGACAGCAATTCCACAGTTTCAGAGCCATTTTTGGGTTGGGTGTTCAGAACTGCTATTGCCAAAAAGCAGTTCTGCACACTCGACCTCAGAAAAAATGCCTGTTTTTCATACTGTAAATATGTTTCAGCAAACTCATTTTTCAAAGAAATACAGCATAAAATTCATTGTGTAAATTTTATCCACCACCGCTGAAACCGCATGAATACTTGGTTTCTTTAGGCTTTATCACGTGACAGCAGTACAACCGTCTCAACATGTTCTGTTCTTGGGAACATATTGAATAAGCTCCAATCTTTGATTTCGTATCCTGATTTTAATAACACCCCAATATCTCTAACTAAAGTAAGAGGATTGCACGAAACATAAACAATATGAGGAATTTTTCTATTTACCAAGTAAGGCATAACACGAGCAGCCCCTTGACGGCCTGGATCTAATAAAACTTTAGTTACTTTACTTTTAGCCCATAAAGTTCTTTCAAATTCTTCATCTAAATCTTGAACAATAAATTCAGCATTATCAATATTATTTTCTGTGGCGTTTTGTTTTGCTAAACGTACCATGCCACCGACTAACTCAACCCCATAAACATGTTTTACATGTTTTGCAAGAGGTAATGTAAAGTTACCTAAACCACAGAATAAATCCAAAATTTCATCTTCTTTATCTAAGTTTAAATATTTAGATACAACTTCATACATCTTATCATTTACATGACTATTTATTTGAATGAAGTCTGTTGGTCTAAAATGTATTTTTACACCATTATTGTCATAATAAGGCAATTCATTATTAGTTAATTCTGAATTGAGACAACTTAATTCTTCACGTTGTACTAAATCTTCTTTTGTTTTTTCAAATCTTTCTAACACAAAACATAAGACATTATTGTCATTACCAAATTGCTTAAATAACTCTTTATCTTGTTTTGGTAAAGCGTTGATTGTTCTTACTAAAACCGCTACACAATTATCTGCTTTAACTAATTCAACATGCCCTAATAACTTAAAATTGGAAACCTTTAAACATACTTCGCGTATTTTAGGAATAATGATCGATAAAGCTTCATCTAGAACTTCACAATGCTCAACTTCAACAATCTTTTTACCGTATTTTTCTCTAAAACCAATCTTAAATTCTTTGCGATCTGCCATAATAGATAAACGGCAAACTCTTCTATAGTGAGAAGGAACACTGCTTTCGATAAAACTAGGTTCCTTTAATTCAAAACTTAAATTCTTCTTAAATAATCTTTGCACACCTTGTACTTTAGAAGTAACTTCTAAGTCTAAAGGCATGTGTTGTAAAGAACAACCTCCACATTTGTCTGCGTATTCACAAGAACAAGATTGTCTTAATTCTGAAGTCTTTTTTACAGCAATTAGTTCAGCGTTCCCTGTGTTTTTCTTTTTGTCTATAGCTCTTACTATCACGTCTTCGCCTGGTAATGCACCTTCCACAAACCATGTAACACCTGAATCTTGGCCAATACCACGTAAATTGTTGTCTAAACCTTTAATTTGTAAAGCAAAGTGCTTTTGAGATACATCCTTTGGAGCAGGCTTATAAAATCTTACCATTAACAATATAATCCTTTTGATTATTTCAACAAAAAAACGAGAGTCACTAATACTATAAAAGATTAAATTCTTTATTTTTATAGAGTCTATTTTTTAAAATTGTTAAAATCATGTATAAAATAAATTACAGTCCAACTTTAATCATAAATAAAAGTTTTTATATTAAAGTTTAAGTTATCATAAAGACTAACAGAATTGTACATTATACACTATCTATACTAAATAATGAGGTGAAAATGAATAGTCATAGTTTAAGAACACGTATAATGATCTTTTCAATTGTTCCAATCCTAATTTTGGGTATTGGCATGGTTGCTTATTTTTCACTTAATCGTTATTCACAATTAAATAATACCTTAATTTCTAATGCTAGAAATATTATTTACCCACTAAGCACTTCTGTTAGCTTTGCTATGACTCAAAAAAATGTACCTCTAGTACAAGGCCTTATAAACGAAGCCACTAGAAATGAGGCTAGAGATGTGCTTGCTATAGCTGTATTTGATGCAGACAATAAAATGCTAGTTACCTCGAGCATTACTCCTGAAACTGCATTATTTAAACTATCAGCTGAAAATGATGAATATATCTATACCAAAGATTCCACCAAATTTACTCCTGATGGTTTAATTATGCGTATGCCTATATATGCATATAACTCAGATGACATGCTAACTTTATATAGTCAGTTAAATATAACAAATGACACCATCTCTGAAGATTATAAACAACCAATTTTTGCAGATCCCAAGCTTGAATATCCCCGAGAACTCGTAGGTTATATCTGTATATATTTCTTAAGAGAACAAACTTTAATGAATATCTACCAAGATATTACTATAGCAATACTCTTACTCATCGTGGCAGTCCTTATATGTGTTCTTTTAGCTATCAACCTAAACCGTAAAATTGTTGACCCTATCAATAGCCTTTGTGCTGCAATATATGAAATTAGAGAAGGTAATGTTACGACCCGTGTAAATGAAGTGATGTTTGGGGAATTAGAAAGACTTCGTTCTTATGTAAATAGTATGGCAAATGCTATGTCTGATTTACATAGTGAAATGCAATACAGTATAGACACCACAACTAATGACTTAAAAAATTCCTTAGAAAAACTAGAAAAACAAGCTTTAGAATTAAAAGATGCTAATTTTAAAGCAGAAGATGCTTCAAAAATTAAATCTGAGTTCTTAGCAAATATGTCTCATGAATTAAGAACTCCATTAAACGGTATTATTGGTTTTACTAAACAGTTATATAAATCAACATTATCCACAGAACAAGTGGATTTCTTAGCCACAATAGAAAGAAGTGCTAACGCTCTACTTTCTATTGTTAATAACATCTTAGATTTCTCAAAATTAGAAGCAAATAAACTTAGTTTTGAAAATATCTCATTCTCTTTAAGAACATCATGTTATGACACCTTAAAGTTATTAGCAGGATTAACCATAAATAAAGACGTAGAACTTGCCTTTGATATTGATAAAAACGTTCCTGATTCCGTTATTGGCGACCCTATAAGATTTCAACAAATAATTACTAACCTTATAGGTAACGCTATCAAGTTTACTCCCAAAGGTGGTGTAGCTATACATATAAAACAAAGTTCAAAGCAACCTAGTGACAAATCTTTATGTAAAGTTGAATTTTCAATTCAAGATACTGGCATCGGGATTTCTAAGGATAAACAAAAAAATCTATTTATAGCGTTTTCTCAAGCAGATTCTTCAATTAACCGTAAATATGGTGGCACTGGCTTAGGCTTAGTAATTACTAAACATTTAATTGAACAATATGACGGTTCCATCAAACTAGAATCACAAGAGGGAATGGGAACCACCTTCACTTTCACACTTAACTTTAAAAAAGGCAAAGAAGAACCTGTTTATACCCAAAAACTTATCAAGAAAAAAATTATCGTATCTGAAACCAATACTTGGGTTCGTGCTTCTATTTGTCAAATTTTGGAACAAAATGGTGCCGAACTTTACCCAATGCCGAATTTATTACCAATAAATTCACTACCAAGTATTTCAGAATTTGAAGCCTTAATTATAGGTATCAATAAAACTACTGATTTAAATAAAGTTTCATTAAACTTTAATAATATTAAAGATGAAATTATAAAGAAAATCAAGCGCGTTATATTTGTAGTTAAAGATTTAGATGCTGATATTAAACAAAAGTTATTAAATATTTATCCACAAGCATTTATAACTTCCAAGCCTCTATTCCCAAATCAATTATTTAGTATTTTAGATAAAGCTAATACCAATGAAACAAAAGCAGAGATAGCCCCAACTATCAAACCTCAAAATTCCCCTTTAATAACAACAAATAACACAAATAATCTAAATAATTTGATAAAAACTACCATTTTAGCAGTTGATGATAATGTTGCTAATTTAAAACTTATTAGTACTTTATTAAAAGATTATGTAACAGATGTATTCACTGCAAGCAATGGCCTTGAAGCAGTAGAATTATGTTCTCATACTGAATTTAATTTGATTTTCATGGATATCCAAATGCCTATTATGGATGGGCTTTCTGCTATAAAACAAATCAAAAAAACTGCGGCCAATGCCAACACTCCAATAATTGCAGTTTCTGCGTTAGTAATTGAAAGTGAGCAAAAGAAATTCATTGAAGAAGGTATGGCTGATTATTTAGCAAAACCGCTTGATGAAAAACAATTAAAACAAATTGTTGAAAAATACTGTGGCTTACCAAGTGATAATTCCGCTAGCAATCAAGCGAAGAAAACTAATAACAACAATTCATCAATTGGAACTTATAGACCAACACCATATAAAGCTATAACCACTAACAATAAAAAACAACCTCTTCCAATGATTTATGGAGTACTGCAAAAGCGTTACAACAAGTAGCTAACAAAAAAGAGTTAGCTATTGATATGCTACAGTTATTCATAGATTCAATACCTGCAATTAAAGAATTGCTTAATAATGTTTCAGACCAAGAACCTTTAGAATTTGCTAAAAAAATTCATAAATTTGCAGGCGGTGCAGTATATACAGGGGTTAATTTAAGTTTAAAAACTCTTTGTAACACCATAGAAAGCGCCTTAAAAAATGGCGAATCTATTGATAATATTGAGCCTGAACTTTTAGAATTAAATGATATCTTAGAAAGAATTGAAAAAGAAGCTACATCTTGGATGACAGAATTAAAAAATCTTTAATAATTTTTATTTCTAGAAAAACAATAATATTTTATTGATTAAAAAATTTAATCATAGATATCAAACAACCAATAATACTAAAAATAAGAGAGGACATATGCAATATACATACGTCCTCTCTTGTTTGCTATTATAAATAGTTTTTATTATGTATTGGATTCTACAAATTACCTATTTTATAAAGTGCCTTTAGCTAAATTACTTTTAAATCTAGCTTCACGAATAATATTTTTCATTTCTCTTACAGCTTCAGCTAAGCCTGTAAATACGGCACGTGCAATAATAGAGTGACCAATATTTAATTCTTCAATTTCAGGAATTGCCGCAATTGCACCTGCATTTTGATAATTTAAACCATGACCACCATTTACATGAAGACCTAAACTTGCAGCATACGCAGCCATTTCTTGAAGTCTCTTTAATTCTTCAAGTTGTTCTTGCTTAGTAGTAGCATCTGCAAATCGACCTGTATGTAATTCAATATAAGGAGCTCCTGCTTTTACTGCAGCATCAATTTGTTTTTTATCCGCATCAATAAATAAGGAACTAATAGTATTTACTTTCTTTAATCTTTCTACAGCATCTGCAACTGCACTAAGGTTTCCCGCAACATCTAAGCCACCTTCTGTGGTAACTTCTTGTCTCTTTTCTGGAACCATACATACAAATTCAGGAGCAATACCAACAGCAATGTTAACCATTTCTTCGGTAACAGCCATTTCTAAATTTAATCTTGTTTTAATAGTTTCACGAAGAATTCTTACATCACGATCTTTTATATGACGACGATCTTCTCTTAAGTGAGTTGTAATACCGTCAGCTCCTGCTTCCTCTGCAATACTTGCTGCATATACAGGATCTGGATAATTTGTACCACGAGCATTTCTTATAGTTGCAACGTGATCAATGTTTACCCCTAAAAAAATTTCACTCATTATTGTTTCCTTAATGTTTGTTAATAAATATTCTTTGTTATCTCTATGGTATGATACGTCATTTTTTATTTTTATACATAAAAAATTACATAAATAAGAAATTTAAGCATTTATGAATGCTAATTTAAATTTTTGAAATCTTAAAAAATCTTGATATAACTTTCTGCTGTTTAAAGTTTTTCCAAATAGTTTTTTATTGATAAAGAAATTACATATTACTTTTAAAGTTTTTAAATTAAAGCTATTCACATTATTATTGTGGATATCTTGTAAAATCTCACCTGTAACCACTAATTGCTTTGAAGATATGGTATCAACTAAAGTTAGTTCTCTAAATCCAAAACCATCTTCATAAAGATAATTTTTATTTTTAGCAACCATTTCTCCTGAATAACAATCTATAGCATCGGAAAGTCCCACAATTAATTCTTTTAATAAAGTAACTTCAAAGTTTCTTAAAATATGTTCTAATCTCAACTGTAAATCGTAAGTTAAAGTTTCAATATGTTGATTTTCTAAATATTTATCTAAATCATTTAAATTAGATATAGTACTAAGATATCCTGCAAAGAAAATGGTACTTTCAATGTTTTCCCGATAAAGATGCATTGTAAGTTCATTAACATATAATGCAGAAAAAATAATGGGTGGCTTAAAAGAAAATGGCAAGCCATAGCTTGCACATCCTACTAAATTATAAAGATTTGATTCTTTAAATTCTAAATTTATTTTTAAAGGCGCGTAAGGTTGTAACATTGCCTTTAAGGAACTTCTACGACCTCGAACTGATTTGGCTAAAACCTTTATCTTTCCTAAATCTGGGGTTATTACATCAAAAATAGCCCCAAATTCTTTATATGGAATAGAATGTAGAATAAAGCCTACAGTATCGATCTTTTTCATAGAAAAATTACTTATCTATAAAATCCATATATCCTAAAGATCTTAAAGCTCTTTCGTCATCAGCCCAACCAGATTTCACTTTTACCCATAATTCTAAAAATACTTTAGAGTCTAATAAGGTTTCAAGATCACGTCTAGCTTCAGTACCGATAGTCTTTAGCTTTTCTCCCTTGGCACCAATTACCATTTTCTTTTGGCCATCTCTTTCTACAAGAATTAGAGCGTTGATATGAACAGTACCATTTTCTTGAATCTTGTATTGTTCAATTTCAACTGTAGTGCTATATGGTAATTCATCCCCCATAAAACGCATTAACTTTTCTCTAATAATTTCGGAAGCCATAAAACGAGAAGATCTATCAGTGATAAAATCGTCCGGGAAACAAAATTCTCCACTTGGTAAACTTTCTCTCGCAAGAAGTTTTAAGGTGTCAACATTTACATTCTGCTTTGCAGATACTGGAATCACATCCTTAAAATTCATTCTTGTGGATAATTCTTGAAGTAATGGTAATACGAGCTTACGATCTTCAAGTCTATCTATTTTATTTACAACTAAAATAGTTGGTAAATTAGATTTCTTGATCTTTTCTAAAACAAGTTCATCGTCAGCGGTCCAACGTTCACAATCAACCACAAAAAATACAAGTTCTACATCACCTAATGAACTTTCAGCAGCTCTGTTCATTAAACGATTTATAGCTCTTTTTTCTTCTTTGTGTAAACCCGGAGTATCTACATAAACAGTTTGATATTTACCTTCAGTATCAATACCTACAATACGGTGTCTTGTTGTTTGAGGTTTTCTAGAGGTAATACTAACCTTTTGACCTAAAATCTTATTCAAAAGAGTAGATTTACCTACATTTGGTCTGCCTACAATTGCAACGAAACCGCAATATGTATCATCCATTAGGTTATTTTCCATAAATTTTCCTTTTCTACTTAACCTTTAAAACGCCTGATTTTATTAAGGCATCTAAAGCTTTTAGAGCTGCATTTTGTTCAGCTTTACGTCTTGTAGTACCGTATCCAATAAAAGGATCACGATTAAAAGAAGCTTCAAGCTTTACAGTAAATTGTTGATTATGACTTTCTCCGGTAATCTTAGTAACAGTATAAACAGGTAACGGAGCATGACGTGCTTGTAGATATTCCTGTAAATTTGTCTTTGGATCTTTTTGCTCAAACCCTGGGTGAATTTCTTTTAATCTAGTATCAAATAAACTCATTAAAACAGTTCTAACAATCTCAATATTATTATTTGAATCAAGATAAATAGAACCTAAGATAGCTTCAACCGCATCTGCTAATATTGAATCTCTTCTATAACCACCGCTCTTTAATTCACCAGGTCCCATAAGCAGATAATCACTTAACTTTAAATCACGAGCAATTTCCGCAAGTGTCGGCTCTCTAACTAAAGTAGAACGCATTCTTGTTAGATCCCCTTCCGGCACTTCTGGAAATTGATGATATAAGTGTTCCGCCATCAACATCCCAAGAATAGAATCTCCTAAAAATTCTAATCTTTCATTATGTGAAGCTCCATAGCTTCTATGTGTTAAAGCTTTCTGTAAATGTTGCAAATCATTGTACTCATAACCTAAAGCTTTTTCCAATCTAAAATACTTATCCTTTAAACCTGTAGTCATTTTTTTTCACCAAAAAATCATACATTTTACATTTTATTCAATAGAACCTAATCTTCCTATCTGAATATTCTTATCTGTTGAAAAATTCATCCAAATACAAATAGCTTTTCCTATTAAATAATCCCTTGGGACAAAGCCCCAAAATCTACTATCTCGAGAATGTTCTCGATTATCGCCTATCGCAAAATAATTATCTTCAGGTACAGTCCATTCACCGTAAACATTACCAACGATTACTTCACCTCTTTGCTTAAAGAAAGGTTCATTAGGGCGTACTTCAGGATCACGCATTATTCTATGCTGATATCCTAAAAGATTTTCTGTACCCATAATACCTGCTTCGCTTGGATATAGAGCGTTACGTTCTGTGTATAACTGTTCCTTAGAAACTTCAGAAGTTACTAAAGTATATTCTGAACTTCCTTTTGGCATAATATAAAAATCACCATCGTTATACTTTATTTTATCACCTGGTAATCCAATAATACGCTTAATGTAATCAATATTAGGATTGTCAGGATATTTGAATACCACTACATCGCCACGTTCAGGAGTGCTAATTTCATAAACTTCTTTATTGGTAAATGGATTTCTAATACCGTATCTAAATTTTTCTACCAAAATAAAATCGCCACGTAATAAAGTAGGCATCATAGAAGCTGATGGAATTCTAAAAGGTTCATATGCAAAAGAGCGCACTAGAAACACAATTAAAAGAACAGGAAAACAGCTAACTAAACTTCCCCACAAACCACTAGGTTCTAAAATTTCTTTCTTTTCTTTTTTAGTAAGCGGAGCTACCGATACACGTTCCTTTTCAGACAACTCCACTATTCTATTTTTACGAAGTAAAAAGAAATCTACTAGCCACATAATGCCAGTCACAATAGTAGCGATTATGAGTACCAATGTAATTATATTCAAACTAAACCTCTTTTACTCTTGACCAACTTTAAGAATAGCAAGGAAAGCTTCTTGAGGAACTTGCACTCTACCAATAGCTTTCATTCTCTTCTTACCTTCTTTTTGTTTTTCAAGTAACTTGCGCTTTCTTGTGATATCACCACCATAGCATTTTGCTAACACGTCTTTACGTAAAGCTTTAACTGTACTACGAGCAATTATTTGATTACCAATAGCTGCTTGAATTGCAATATCAAACATCTGTCTTGGTATTAATTCTTTCATCTTTTCAACAAGTAATCTACCCTTAGACATAGCATTATCTTTATGAGTAATTACTGCTAAAGCATCTATACGTTCATTACTAATAAGAATATCCATTCTTACCATGTTTGCAGCTTGGAAACGTTTAAAACCATAATCTAAAGAAGCATAACCTCTAGAGGTTGATTTCAATTTATCAAAGAAATCTAATACAACTTCTGCCATTGGAATTTCATAAGTTATTGCCACTTGTTCTCCGTGGTAAACCATATTGGTTTGCACCCCTCGTTTTTCTTGGCATAGTTTCATTACATTACCAACATATTCAGATGGCATCAAAATATGACATTCAGCAATAGGTTCTCTAATTTCTGCAATATTACTAATAGGAGGTAAACTTGCAGGAGAATCTATTTTAATAATCTCACCATTTGTTAAAGCAATTTCATAAACTACTGTTGGAGCTGTAGTGATTAAATCAAGATTATATTCTCGTTCTAATCTTTCTTGAATGATTTCCATGTGTAACATTCCAAGGAAGCCACAACGGAAACCAAAACCTAAAGCTTTAGAGTTTTCAGGTTCAAAGAATAAAGAAGCATCATTTAATGATAATTTATCTAAAGCTTCTCTAAATGCATCATAATCATCTGTAGATACAGGGAATAAACCTGCATATACTTGAGGTTTTACAGTTCTAAAACCAGGAAGTGCTTCTAAAGTGCCATCTTTAGCATTGGTTAAAGTATCCCCTACAGGAGCTCCATGAATAGTTTTAATACCACAAACTACCCAACCTACTTCACCACAAAGCAGTTCTTCACGATCTACACGCTTTGGAGTAGATACCCCTAAACGATCAACTCCCCAACAAACTCCTGTGCTCATAACTTTAATCTTATCGCCTTTTCTGAGTTTGCCTTGTTTGATACGAACTAATGACACCACACCTAAATAATCATCAAACCAAGAATCAATGATTAAAGCTTGTAATTTGCCATTAGGATCCCCAACTGGAGCTGGAATTCTTTCAACAATTTGTTCTAATAATAAATCAACCCCTAAACCAGTCTTTGCAGAGCAACGAATCGCATCACTTGCATCAATTCCAACAATATCTTCGATTTCGTGAGCTACACGATCTGGTTCTGCAGCAGGCAAATCAATCTTATTTAAAACAGGAACAACTTCTAAATCTAAATCAATAGCTTGATAACAGTTTGCTAAAGTTTGAGCTTCTACACCTTGACCTGCATCTACTACTAATAAAGCACCTTCACATGCTGCCAAAGAACGTGATACTTCATAGGCAAAGTCCACGTGACCTGGAGTATCAATAAAATTAAGTTCGTAAGTTTCACCATCTTTAGCTTTATAATTTAAAGTTACAGATTGAGCCTTAATAGTAATACCACGTTCTCTCTCGATATCCATAGAATCAAGAACTTGTTCTTGCATTTCTCGTGCAGTTAAACCGCCACACATTTGAATAATACGATCTGATAATGTTGATTTACCATGGTCGATATGAGCAATAATTGAGAAGTTTCTGATATTTTTCATTCTTAAAATTTAATCCGTAGCCTTAAATAGCCTAAAACTTAATATTTAATTTCACTAATCACTAAAAAATAAGAAATTATTATAACATTTTAGCTATATTTTGTCATAAAGAGCTATTTTTTAAATAGCTTCATAGGGTTATTTATTTTTGTCACACCCCTTAATGTTTTTTAACACCCCAAGCATTTGTGGAGCCCATACATTTTTGACACAATAATTGGCAATCATCCAAGCAATTGTTACCCCAATTAATAAACCAACTAAAGAGCCAATAATGGCATAACCATCTTTAATTTCTCCAACTATGTGTAAACTTATTAAAGCACTACCTGTCATACCAATAAGTAAACAAAGAAGTGGAATCAAATAAGAAACAATAATACTTATCCACAATGATTTTTCAACAATACCTACTCTTATTACATCACCAATACTTGCATTTTTTGTATTATGAATTTCAAAAAAATTGTTAGCTTCTTCTTTGGCGACACTACCAACTTCACATTCTCCTTCTTTGGAAGGACAGTTGCCACATAAACCATTAACACCTTTTTCACAAAGAAGAAAATCTTTCTTAGTTCCTTCTTTTACTACCACAGCAAGAATCTCTTGATATGAAGATTTATTTAATGCTGAATTAGAATTTTCTGATAACATAATTTCCATATACTCCTTTAAATTTGTATCAAATTCTTATTCATCTTTCACTTATCATAGCACAATATATTAGGCTTACCTATATTGTTACTAAACAATATATAACGTAAAAACATAAGCTTTAGCTATGTTTTACTTATTATTTACATTTAAGTTTTCTTTATTATCTTTATATGATTGCACAATCTTTTGTTCTATGTCTAAAGGAAGTTCACCTACAATTACTAATTCATTGTTAGGAATATTGTAACGCAGTAAGTTAGTACTCCCTTGATGAACAATTGGATAATCAATACTATCTAAAGATTTTAATTTATATACTGAAAAATCAACTAAACCATCGGTATATAGTAAATGTTCTACTTTATTGCCGTTTTCACCTAATGAATATCTTGATTTAAATACTAGCTCAAATCCTGTAGGAATATATGATAAGGTCCAATCGAAATCTACGCTGTTTACAGCTTCATCATTCTTAGAAATATAAAAGTTTTCATATTTTAAGTTAGCAATATTTTTTATTTCATCATTAGGATTTTGGTAAATATCGAGATAAGTTCCATTATATGATTCAATGATCCCTACACTTGGATTCACTACTTGAAAATTAAGTGGTAAATAATGTTCATAATCGATATTTAACAAATAACTATAGCGATCGTTCCATCTTGGTAACAATTTTAAAGTGATAGATTGACGATTAGCAATACGGTTTACCCCTAAAACTATTGGTTCATATGACTCTATTATTTTACTAGCTTTTATTTGACCTAATCTATCAAAAACTGATGGCATTCTGCCATTTTTCACCGCATTTAATATTTGATTATTATTAAAATATATTACATTGTTTTCAATTTTAAAAAAGCCTGTAATATCATTATCTAGATATAAAGATTGACCGATATTTTTATTATCAGCAATACCATGATTCCAACACATTGATTCAATTTGCGAACCCACTGCTTTGGTATAGTAAAATGAGTAGTTGGTATTATTGATAGCCTCATACATTTTTTGTAAAAGACTTTGACCATCTTCTGTAATTTGAGGGGGATTAGGAGCCGCAATACTTAAATTACATCCTAATCCAATCCCCAAAGATATAAGCAAACCTTTTAACATATTTTTTAACATAAGGCATTCCTAAATTTTATAACAGAGCTCTTCTAATAGTTATATCTATATTTTCTCATAATTTTTATAAAATAAAAGCTATAAACAAGGTTATGTTGCTTATAGCTTATACGTACAATTATAAGAATTTATCTTTAGTTATATGTCTTGCAAAGTTCTTTTTATTGCTGGGAGTTACTAACCACCCACCCTCTTTGAACATATAAGTGATCGTTTAAGAGAGCGTCTAAAGTTTTTAATTCCTTTGCACGACGTTCTTCAACTACTCTTAAATAATTTTTATCAACTCCAACATCCGCATTAGCAACATTAGCAGTATTAGTATTTACATTATTAGCATTACTATTGATATTGGAATTATTATTAAAACTTATTTGTGTATCATTTACTTTGTCAGAATTAACCATTTTTACAGGTGATATTGATAGACTTGAACCACCACCTATATATGATTCTTCTACAAATGGATTAGTCTTACCATTGTAAAGATTAACTCCTAAAACAGAGATTGCTGCCACAGACGCAACTAAAGCAATGTGAGTTATATAATTTACTGTTTTATTGAGTAATTTGGCTCTTTCAGCTCTAATATCAATAACTTTATTTTCATCAGCAACGTTATCTTGAAGATTTTCATAATCTTTAGACTTGTTTATAACTGTTTCTTTCTTAGTAGATTGCTTGATATCTTGTTCTGTTGCACGACTAATTGTTCTTGATAGATCAAAAGGTTCTGCATCAATTGCAGCAATTACCCTATCAGCAAAGCCATCTAAATTTACATTATTAGGAATTTCACCACGTAAACCGGCTCTAATTTTTGAATAACTTTCCCATTGATTTAAAGCTTCAGGATCTTCCATAATAGCATTTAATTCAGATTCAGAAATTTCTTCACCATCTAAAAATCTAGATAAGATAAAGTTTTTTTCATCCCTAATTCCCATATTTTAAATCCTTAAGCTTTTTGATTCTTCATATACATTTTTGACATTTGAGATTCTAAAATTTCTCTAGCTCTAAAAATTCTAGAACGAACTGTTCCTATCGGACAATTCATAGTCAATGCCATATCTTCATAAGACATTTCTTCAAGTTCTCTTAGAATTAAAGCTTGTTTTAATTCGCTCGGTAGAGAATTTAAAGCTTTTAAAAATACTTTCTTGGTTTCATCACCTTCTAAGAGATTTTCAGGATTATCCATTTCATATAATTTTTGAGAACCATCATATGAATTGATATCTTCACTATCGACGTCTATATGTATTGATTTACGTTGAGCGGTAGTTACAAAATTTACAGCTGTATTTATAGCAATACGATAAATCCAAGTAAAAAATGAACTATCTCCACGAAATTCACCAATGGCACGATAAGCTTTGATAAATGTCTCTTGTGCAATGTCTTGAGCATCGCTTTCATTTGAAACGTACTTCATGGCAATACTAACAACCTTATATTGATATTTCATAACCAACATATTAAAGGCTTGTTTATTACCTAATTGAACTTGTTTCACTAATGTTAAATCAGTATTACCTTCGTTCATTGTCACCATTCCTAAAGTGGCTTCATAACTTATGACTTAAAAATAAAAAATTAGTTCATTTTTATTTTATATAATTTTATAAATCTTAATTTTTTAGACGAATATCTAATTCTTTAAAAAATTATTTTATCTTTATAAAAATTGACAATACATTTTGGCATAAATATCATATAAAACTAAACAAATAATATTTATACCTATCATCATATCCTATAATCTTTAATTATAAAATAATATTATAAAAATGAACAAAACATTAACTATTACATTTGGTCTAATTTGCACATTATTCCTGTGTATAGGCTTACAAATTGGTAATAATTTATCTATTGAATCTTTAATGTTTACATTAAATAATCAAATAGTAGTTATCACTATAGGGCTAATTACAATAATTGGCTTAATGAACATTGTGTTCAAAAAGCAATTTAATAACATAAAAGAGAAATTACTATTTGGGATTGTTATTGGTGCTTTTGCAATACCTAATATCATTGAATTTATAAACTATAGTTCTTTTACATTATCGTATTTTGCGCTACCAATCTGTTCTTTAATTTTAATTATAGCTATTCTAAATATAGAGTTATCACCTAAATTTTTACAATATTTTAAAATTTTGGCATTAACTGCTCTTGGCATAAAATTATGTATTTCATTTCAATCTCAGAATTTTATTGAACCTGAAATTATCAATCAAGCCAATATAGATTTAATAAAGACTCAAACAGGATTTGAGATACTTCTATTAACTACATTAAATTTAGCATTATTGGCAAGTTACGCAAATGTTATAAAAACGAGCTTTAAAAATCTAGTCCATTGTGTTTTAATTATTGCATTCACTATTCTAGCTGTTTTACAAATACATAATTGTCATAGTTTTTTAAGTTTTGCCTTATTCATTTGTATATTATGTTTTTGTAAAATGCATTCTAATAATTTAAGAATAGTAAAACAAAATCTAACATCAGAAGAAAACACATTAAATTTAAACAAGTATTTCATAGTTATTAACAAAATAATTTCCATAAGTTTTATTATAACTATATTTTTAGGATTTTTTGTTTTACTACGTGGGCCTTTTTACCTTGATACCTATAAGAATTTCTTAAATTTTATTAGTGAAAACAATTTATGGTTTGGTGTAGGTTTAAACACTTCAGCTCAAATTTTTATTACTAATACAGACAAATTTGCTCATGCTTTTACAGCTTTTCAAGTAGCAATCTTGGAATATGGATTATTTGCATTTATTGCAGTAATGACCATGTTAATACTAGTAATAAAAGTTATGTTTAACCAACCAAAAATTGATAAAACATTAACTTTGGGATTACTTTTCCCTTATGTTTGGGGATTTTTCTTACTACCAAATATTTTTACAAACTATACCAATATTTTTGCTTTTGCATTGTCTTTGGGATTTTTATACCAACATTTTAAGAACTATGACACCAAAAAGGTAAAATCTACATTTTTAGCTAAAAACATTATATGCGCATATTTACTTGGACTTGTAGTGATTGTTTTTGGAGTATTTTCTTTAAAATCTTTAGAAAATGAATTCTATCGTCTTAATCAAAATACTACTGAAGTTTCAAAAGAAAAATTACAAAAAATGCAAGATTTGGAAGCTAAAACTTATCTTCCTAACACCACAATTTTTAATAAACTTACTAACGTTGCATTAGAAAAATCCAAATTACTCCAAAATCTATTTGGTTTAATCCTATTATCGAATTTAAAAATTGGGAATTAGCTAAATCAAAATATACCATTGCCCATAGTATTGATAGCAATATAATGCCTATGTTAATGGAATCTTACGAATATAGTCAGGAACAACTAAACATTTCCTCAGATATTTCAGTTTTGGAAAACATTAACAAGATGTGTGAAAAATTAAACAATTTTGCCAAAACATCAGAAGGCAATTTAATGTTAAAAAAGATATATGCGGAGCAGATTCCTGATTACACACAATGTCTTGATGCAACCAATACAAAGATAAAACAAATGTCTTCTAACTAACACATCTAAGCATCTTTATTATTTGAAAAAATAATACAATTACAAAAAATAGGTTTATGAATTTTCATAAACTTATTTTTTGTTTACAATATGAAAATGTGCTTCAAGCTTTGAAAATATAAAAAAACTAGTAGCAACTAATATTGTTACTAAAAAAATATTACTTAATTTTTAATAAAAACTAATAATCATCATAAATTTACAATATAATTTGAAATATTAAATAACAATAGATTTAAACGGAATAAAAAATAATGAATAACACTGTTCTAAATGATGCCGAAAGTCTAGAGAAAAAAATTACTCCAACTATAATTGAACAGTCTCCTGCTGCCAAATTACCAACTCCTTTTGGAACATTTAATATTGTATCCTTTAAAGATAATCTACTAAGAGAGCATGCAGCTATTTTTATGGGGGATTTAAAAAATTCCGATTCTCCTGTTTTAGCAAGAATTCACTCTGAATGCTTAACAGGTGACACTTTATTTAGCTTAAAATGCGATTGTGGTTTTCAATTAGAAGCCGCTATGCGTCAAATAGCAGAGAATAAAACAGGCGTTATTTTATATATTAGACAAGAAGGTAGAGGCATCGGTTTATTTAATAAAATCAAGGCTTATAATCTTCAAGATCAAGGCTTAGATACTGTTGACGCAAACTTAAGATTAGGTTTACCTAGTGACGCAAGAAGATATGAAATCTGCGCTGAAATATTTAAAGCCCTAGGTGTAAAACAAATCAATCTTTTAACCAATAATCCAACCAAAATTCATGAAATAGAAAAGTTTGGCATTGAAGTAAAAAACAGAATTGCCCTAGAAGTTGGTAGAAATAAATTCAATACAGGATATCTCGATACTAAAGAATTTAGAATGGGACACATGTTTAATCACCAACAAGATTAGTCAGAAAAAGTAAGTAAATGAAGCTAATTTTAGCTTCATTTTTCATATGCATTATGTATTTCTATAAAAATAACACGCATAAAATTACACAAAGGAATAAAATAGAAATACTAAATGGAGAGAAGAAATGAGTAAGAATACAAAAATTCATGAGTGTGATGTCTTAGTAATAGGCAGTGGTGCTGCAGGATTATCTTTAGCAATTAGTTTGGCAAAAGATGATAGAAAAATTATAGTTCTTTCCAAAGCCCAAATAGGAGCAGGTTCTACAAACTACGCTCAAGGTGGTATAGCAGCTGTTTATAATACAGAAGATGACCATGACTCTGTTGCAGAACACGTAAGAGACACCTTAATAGCAGGTGCCGGAATTTGTGACGAATCTGCAGTAGAATTTACACTAAAAAATGCTCACGACAGTATTGCTTGGTTAATTGAACAAGGTGTACCATTCGATGAAAAAGAAGAAGCTTACACCAAGGAACAATCTCCTTACCATCTACACCGCGAAGGTGGTCACTCTCATAGAAGAATTTTCCATGCTGCTGACCATACAGGTCACACTATTCAAGAAACATTAAATAAAGTTGCTCTTGCTAATCCAAACATTGAAATTCTTACCAATTATCATGCAATTGATTTAATCACTACACGCAAATTAGGAATAGCAGGAAATAGAGTTCTAGGTGCATACGTTTATAACAATAATGACGATTGTGTAGAAACCATTAAAGCTAAATTTACTGCATTATGCACTGGTGGCGCATCTAAAGTTTATCAATACACTTGTAATCCAGAAGTATCATCTGGTGATGGTATTGCTATGGCGTGGCGTGCAGGATGCCGTGTTGCAAATATGGAATTTAATCAATTCCATCCAACTACCCTTTATAATCAAAACGACCGTAACTTCTTATTAACAGAAGCTTTACGTGGTGAAGGCGCTTTATTAAAGAGACCTAATGGCACTAGATTTATGCCTGATTATGACGAACGTGGAGAATTAGCTCCAAGAGATATCGTGGCTAGAGCAATTGACCATGAAATGAAGAAGTTAGGCGTGGACTGCATGTTCTTAGACATTAGTCATAAATCACCTGAATTTATCACCAAGCACTTCCCAACAATCTATGAAAGATGTTTAAAGATTGGACTTGATATCACCAAACAACCAATCCCTATTGTTCCTGCTGCTCACTTCACATGCGGTGGTGTAATGGTAGATAATCATGGCAGAACAGATATTGATAACTTATACGCTATTGGTGAAGTTTCATATACAGGTCTACATGGTGCCAACCGTTTAGCATCAAATTCACTCTTAGAATGTGTGGTTTACGGACATGCTGCTGCAAAAGATATTATTGCTCGTCTTCCATTAGTCTCAAACATTCCTGATTTACCAACATGGGATGAAAGCCAAGTAACTAATGCCGACGAAGAAGTAATAATTCAACACAATTGGCATGAATTAAGACTTACCATGTGGGATTACGTTGGTATCGTAAGAACAGATAAGCGTTTAGAAAGAGCTTTACACCGTATCAACTTATTAAAGGATGAAGTTCAAGAATTCTATTCTAACTTTAGAGTATCAAAGAATTTATTAGAATTAAGAAACTTACTTCAAGTAGCAGAGTTAATTGTTAAATGTTCTATGAACCGCAAAAATTCTGTAGGTTTACACTATAACATTGATCATTTAGAAGCACCTACTGATAAGAAACCTACTATTTTAAGTCCTTTTGAAAAATAAATGAAAAATCGTAAAGTAAATATTATTCTTTATTAGATTTATATACGAAATAAAATGGAATTGTGGTCCACACAATTCCATTTTTGTTATTATTCAATTATTAAGCAATCATCTATAATCTTTAAAGCAATATCACTCGCATATATTCTTGAAAAGACTTCTGATGTTAAATCTTTTTGTTGTAATTGAAACAGTTCTTTATTCTCGTTTATAGCCCATAATTTTAATTTTTTACTTTTAAAAACAAATTTTGTAAATTATGACTAATAAGTACGATTCCTTTTTATTTTCAGTTACAAGCTTATTTAAAATATTATAATATTTTAGTTTTTTACCTAAATCTAAAGAAGCATCTCCTTCATCAATAAAAATAAAAGGCGTATCTTGCATTAAAGCTCGAGCAAGATTTACTAGAGCTAGTTCCCCACCACTTAAATATTGAATATCTTTTGATAATAAATTTTTGATTTCTAAAATAGCAACAACTTCATCAAATAACTGTTGCTTTTGAACTGTATCGCTTTTATTAAAAATATTAAATATTGAACGTTTAGAACCTAAGTTTATAAAATCCTTTACAAGTATAGAATCATCAACTGATAAAAATTGTGGCACGTAAGATATTAAACTAGTGATGTCTGTTTTTGATAGTATTTGTTCTTTGTCTGTAACTATTTTTATTTCTGCACTACCTTGATTTTGAATTCCTAAGATAGTTTTTAATAAGGTAGATTTGCCAGAACCATTAGCCCCTATCAACACGTTAAGAGAAGATGATTCTATACAAAATTCACCTTTTACTCCTGTAAAATTACGAATATCAGTAATTTTTAAGGTTACAGCTTTATCTACAAACATAATTTAAATTCAATAATTAACAACAATATAAAAGAAAGTTATCCACAAGATTTTGTTTTTTATTATTCTATTTATTTTAATTTATTCTTTTTAAATCCTTAAAAATTAGGAATATAAAAATAGGCACTCCCATTATTCCTGTTAACACTCCTATAGGTATTTCAACTTGAATCATGGTTCTTGCAAGAGTATCTGCTAATAATAAACTCGCACCACCAAATATAAAATTGTAATATAAAATTAAATTTATTTTCTTTACCGCAAAATATCTAATCACATTGGGTATAACTAAAGAAATCCAACCTATAACTCCCACTGTCGCCACTGATGGGCTTATTAAAATACTAGCTATAAACAGCAAAATAAAAGACCATTGTCTAACTTTGATACCTTGGGTTTCTAATATTTCAATTGGTAATAATAATAATTCTAAAAAATTTTTACTAATAAAGATAAAAAGTAATATAGGAAAAGTTACTGCCACTAATATGAGTAAACTTTCAAAAGTTACCGCACTAAAACTTCCCATCATTAAGTATGAAATACCACGAAGTACATTGTCATCACTACTAAAGTATTTCCACAAATTTATTGCAGAAGCAAAGAAAGAACTTACTAAAATACCTACAATTATTAAAATAAATCTACTAAGTGCACCTTTAAAGTTTAGAGAATATGAAATAACTACCGCAATTAGAGTTGCTAAAGCACCACCGATAATAGCGCCTAGCATGCCATAATTTAAACTATTAGTTAATGCAATAGCTAATAATCCTCCTAAAGCCGAGCCTAAAGATACCCCTAAAATATCAGGAGATACTAAAGAGTTTTGAAAGACCCTCTGAAATACACATCCAGAAATAGCAAGAATACCACCAATCCAAAAACTCATTAAAATTCTAGGTAAACGTAATTCTAAAATGGAATAAGTAAGTAAATTTTCAGAAGTAAGATGTTTTTCCCAAAATTCATTTTCTAAAAAAAGATAAAAGCTATCTTGAGAAGTGGAAATAATATCAATGATGTTAACCAATAGATTTATTAACTGTGAATTTTCTAAATAAAGATCCCCAAATTTTAATGCTGAAACTATTAACAACATAAATAAAATAATATGCACAAAAATTGTTTTTTTATTTAGCATTAAAAGGACCTAAAGTATTTAGTAAACAAGTAAATCAAAAATAATGACATTTTATAGTATTAAAGTAAAAACTTTATTTATTATAAAGCATCGCTTTAAAATCTACTTTTAACCAACTCAAAACAATTAAAACTATATGACTTATAAACAAAAACTCGATTAGATATTTTCAATCTAATCGAGCTTTTGTTCTGATGAAAAATAATTACGTATTATTCTTCATCTTCAACTTCTGCAATTGCAGCGAATGGACATTCATCAACGCAAGAACCACATTCTGCACAAAGTTCACGGTCAATAACACATTTTTCACCGCTATCGTCTTTGTGGATAGCTCCGCATGGACAGCAATCTTCACAATTACCACAACCAGTACAAACTTCAGGATCAATCTTAAACATATAATATTTCCTTTAACACCTTATTATTTTGTCTCATAGATTGCGACAAATATAAATTTTTAAATACAGTCTAACTAATTAAAGAACTATTATTGTAAATCAAGAATCAAAAACAATAAAGATTATCATTTAAAATTATTGCAAAAAATAATTTTTTGCTTTTTATATTGGTGTTTTTCTTATAATTTACTTTATTTGTTTATTTCTTTACTAACATATAAAAAAAGCTCCAATACATTTTATTGGAGCTTTTTAAGCTATAAATAATTATTACTTCTATTGTTATTATTCAAAAATAACATTAGAGAATTCATCGTTTTCACGAACACCACCAGCAAGCTTGATCATTAAGCGAACTTCGTTTTCAGAGTCAGCATACTGTAATGCATTGTGATAAGTGATAACACCTTGTTGATATAATTCGAATAAACAACGGTCGAAGGTAATCATACCTGCTTCTGAAGACTTCTGCATGATTTCCTTTAACTTAAATAATTCATTCTTTTGTAAACAGTCAGCAACTGTTGGAGTATTCACAAGAATATCGAACGCAGCACGTCTACCACCTGTTGTAGTTTCAATCAACTGCTGAGCAATAATAGCCTTTAAGTTAACTGATAAGTCGAATAGCATTTGACGTTGACTTGATTCTGGTACTAAGTGCAAAATACGGTCAATTGCTTGGTTTGCGTTATTAGCGTGGAGTGTAGCTAATACTAAGTGACCTGTTTCTGCGAAACTTAAAGCAAATTCCATTGTTTCACGAGAACGAATTTCCCCGATTAGGATTACGTCAGGAGCCTGACGCAATGCAGATTTTAACGCAGCATCAAAGCTTTCAGTATCAGTACCAACTTCACGTTGAGTAATAATAGAACGTTGATGATGGTGTACATATTCGATCGGGTCTTCGATTGTTAAAATGTGACCGTCTGAATTCAAGTTTCTATGACCAATCATCGCAGCCTGAGTTGTTGATTTACCAGCACCTGTTGCCCCTACGAAAAGTAGCAAACCACGGTCTTGCATTACCCATCTTGTAAATGATGGTGGTAAATGTAAATCATCAGGGGTAGGAATCTTTTCTACGATACGACGGAATACTACGCCAGGATTATTTAACTGCCAAAAAGCACTCACACGGTATCTACCATATTCAGGTCGATAAATCGCAAAGTTTGCTTCTTTTTCTTCGTTGTATTGTTTCCAAAGATCTGGACGATCTGACATTGTTTCATAAACAAATTCATAAACTTGTTCATAAGTTAACTTGCCAGGTTCAATTGGAGTTAAGTGACCGTCTAATTTAACAGCTGGCTCTAAGTCAACAGTCAAGAATAAGTCAGATGCTTTATTTTCATTCATAAAAGCAAGATACTTATCTATCTTTAAACTTTCTGCTAACATACAATTCCTTTAATAAATTAAATAATAGTTGTAGGGTCTTTAGCTTTAGATTTAGCTTCTTCAAGACTAACAATGCCTCTTTGAACCAAGCTCTTTAAGTCAGAGTCCAATGTTTTCATACCTACATTAGCACCTGTTTGGAGCATAGAGTACATCTGAGCAATCTTATCTTCACGAATTAAGTTTCTAATCGCTGGAGTACCAATCATAATTTCGTGAGCAGCAACTCGTCCGCCACCAATTCTCTTTAAAAGAGTCTGTGAAATTACAGCTCTTAAAGATTCTGATAACATTGAACGAACCATGCCCTTTTCAGCACCTGGGAATACGTCAATGATACGGTCGATAGTCTTTGCTGCAGAGTTAGTGTGCAATGTACCAAATACTAAGTGACCTGTTTCAGCTGCAGTTAATGCTAAACGAATTGTTTCCAAGTCACGAAGTTCCCCTACTAGGATGATATCCGGGTCTTCACGCAATGCAGAACGAAGCGCATTATTAAATGATAATGTATCACGGTGAACTTCACGTTGGTTAATCAAACAGTTTTTATTTTGGTGAACGAATTCGATTGGGTCTTCGATTGTTAAAATATGGCTGTGTTGAGAATCGTTAACATAGTCAATCATCGCAGCAAGAGTTGTAGACTTACCAGAACCTGTAGGACCTGTAACAAGTACTAAACCACGCGGATAACTTGCGATCTGTTGGAAGATTGGAGGACAATCTAAGTCTTGTAATGTTAATACCTTTGAAGGAATTGTTCTGAATACTACCGCCATACCACGGTCTTGGTTAAATACGTTAACACGGAAACGAGCTAGATTTGGAACATCAAAAGAGAAGTCACATTCTAAGTTTTCTTCAAATTCCTTTCTTTGGAAGTCATTCATGATATCATAAACAAGATTATGGATTGTACTCTTATCAAGAGGTTCCATTGGATGAACTTCCATGCTGATCTTGTCACTAACCATTAACTTGCGCATGTCACCATCAACACGAATCATTGGTGGAACACCTGCAGAAAGGTGTAAATCTGATGCATTATTCTTTACACCGTACAATAGTAAATCTAGAATATCCATCTATTAACTGGCTCCTATGTAATAATAGAAATAAAATTCTGTAATATTTTAAAACGTGGTCATTCAATTATGAGTAACATTTCTGAAAACATCAAACAAATTAAAGAACAAATTAAAAAATTTGCTACAAATGTAAAACGCCCACAAGAAAGTGTATCACTTCTAGCTGTTAGTAAAACAAAACCTATATCCCAAATTATCGAAGCTTATGAAGAAGGACAAAGACAATTTGGCGAATCATACGCAGTTGAAGCTTGTGATAAAATAAAACAATTAAAAGCAATGGGATACAATGATATCAAATGGCATTTCATTGGCCCTTGCCAATCCAATAAAACTAAACTAATTGCCGAACATTTTGATGTTATACAAAGCATCGACCGTTTAAAAATTGCCGAAAGAATCAATAATCAACATCCTCAAGAACTTGGAACAGTAGAGATTATGATTCAAGTAAACATCAGCAATGAAGCACAAAAATCAGGAGTTTCAATATCAGATACTCCTGAGCTTATCGCTCAAATTACCGAAAAATGCCCAATGCTAAAAATTATAGGTTTAATGGGTATAGCTGAAGATACTACAGATACTTCAAAAATTACTGCTCAATTTCAAGCACTTCAAAACCTTAAGAACGAGCTATCCTTTAAATATCCCGATATCACCCAACTTTCAATGGGAATGTCAAATGATATGCAAGAAGCAATTTCTGCAGGTAGTACAATGGTTAGAATAGGAACTGCTATTTTTGGAGCAAGAGACTACAGCAAACATATATGATAATTTAACATTTTTTTTACATTTTATTAAATATTTTTTGGAGAAAATATAATGAATAACAAAAAAATCGCATTTATTGGCGGTGGCAATATGGCTCAAAGCCTAATTAGTGGTTTAATAAAGGCAAATTACCCTAAAGATTTAATTTATGTCTCAACCCCACATGCTGAAAAGGTTGCAGCTTTAAAAGAAAAATATGGCATAAATACTAGCACATCAAATATTGAAATAATGAAATCTGCAGATGTAATAGTTTTAGCTGTAAAACCACAGATGTTTAAAGATGCGGTAGCTGAAGTAAATCAAACAAATTCTGATTTTTCAAACAAACTAATCATCTCTGTTATGGCAGGTATTACTGTTAACAGAATTCAAGAACTTATGGGACACGCCAAAGAAGTTATACGTGTAATGCCTAATACTCCATGTTTAATTGGTTACGGTATGTCAGGATTATTTGCATCAAACGAAACTACATCATCAAATATTGAATTTGCAGATTCTTTACTAAAAAGTTGTGGTAAAACTTCATGGGTAAAAACAGAAAATGCTATCAATGATATCACTGCATTATCAGGTAGTGCTCCAGCTTATTTCTTTTTATTCATGGAATGCTTAGTAAACAAAGCTTTAGAATTAGGTTTTTCAGAACCAGAAGCAAGAGCAATTGTAGAACAGGTTGCAATTGGTTCAAGTCAAATGGTTATCAATAATCAAAATAAAACAATTTCTGAATTAAGAGCAGCTGTAACATCCAAAGGTGGCACCACATATGAAGCCTTACAAGTATTTAATAATTCAAATTTAAATGATATCGTTTCAAAGGCTTTGGATGCCTGTAAAGCTCGAGCAGAAGAAATGAGTAAACAATTTTAAAAAACATCTATTTTGTTTTGTGGTATTAGAAACGTTTGCTAATACCACATATTCAAATACCGAAATGAAAAGAAATCGATAAAGATAATTTTTTCTTTATAAAAGGATTATAGTAATTTACATTCTCTCATAATTTTTTCAATAATTTCATGAATTGCTAATGAAGGATTTTCTCTATAAAAATCGAATCCTTTATAAGATTGTAAACTATATAGACTCTTATTATCTTGCATTATATCTTTGGCATTAATTATTGCCGTTTTTACGTTCTCTAGTGAAAGTTGATCTAAACATTCCTTAAAATTATCTTCATGTTTAAATTGATGCATATCTTCAAATTTTTCACAATAAGCTTTATTTATTGTCTTTATATATTGTTTACGATCACTGAATTGAGTTGTACATTTTGTTTTATGTAATATAATCCAAAGATCAAAGGTTAAATTGGTATAACCAAACTTATACTTAATATTTTTACCTAAATTCTCTGCTTTTTTCATATTATCCATTGTTTCAGAAAACATCTTTACATGCATGTCTTCATCGCTTTCATAATCGGATAAATGCCATATCTCCGTTTTATTGGTTATAGTAAGAGATTTTACTCTTTTTAAAGGATTTTTTTGCACAGATATATCAAAATTTACCAAATAGGTAGCTTCATTACTTTTATTTATTTTATCTTTCAACCATTCTAGATACCATTTTTCAGTTTCACCTTCCACTGAAAAATAAAACTTCTTTGTGGATTTTCTTTTAATCAATTTTCAAATCCTTTTCATTATTTAGAATATCTTCAAAGATTGGAGTAAAATCTATGTCTTTAATCGCTCCATATTCACTAACAAAATAATGTTTCATGTAATCATCATGCTTTCTAACCCCCTTATCTCCTGTAGTACCAAAATCTGACAAGGCATATAGAATACTTAAATGACTATCATCATCTCTTTCCACAAACTTTATTTCATCCCTACGAAATAAATTAGAATTCAAAAAAAACGGATTATGGGTATTAAAAATGAGTTGCGCATGATGAATGTTAATTTCATCATTATGAAATATATTTATTATATTCATTAAAGCCATTGGATGAATAGAAGCATCAAATTCATCAACAATCAAAGTACTGCCTGTTTGGATAGCCTTTAACACCAATGGAAAAATAGTAATAAATCTAATCGTTCCATACGATTCAAAAAGTTCGGCTGCCATTGTGGAAAAATTCCTATTATTTTGTCCTTTAAAAATGGAACATAATTTCGCACTAGAACCATCTTCAACAACTTCATAACCTATAGCATTTGAATTAATGCCAAAAATTTTTGCAGCCTTATTTAAAGTATTTTCCACATATACTGTTGGTTTTTGAGGATCTGCAAATCTTTTTATCAATTGTAAGGAATCTGCTTTGCAAATCACCATGAATTTATTAATAAACCAATCTGTAATAATTTTTACAATATTCTGAGAATAAAATAATTTAAATCCATTTGTTAAAAACAGCTCTTCTTCATTAAGTCTATTATTAGCTAATGCGCTGATAGATTCATTATCAAAAGAATCATACAAATATTCCTTAATAATATCTAAATTCTGAATATTTAATTTTCTTCTCTATTGAAAATAATTGAATTATTAATTGCTAATTGCTCTTTTAAAATTTTCTTTTATAAGACTCTTCTTGAAATCTTCCTAAATCTATAACTAATTCATATTTTATTAGAAGATCTTGCTCTATAAACGTTACACCAAATACAACAGGATGAGGTTCTTTTAAAGTATTATTAGGAATAAGTTCCAACATTTCTGATGCAGGATTAGGTGAACCATATTGTTCTGCATTACGTATATTGCCACGAGAAACAATAGAACGAAATGAATCCATTGCTCCAATTATATTTGTTTTTCCTGACGCATTAGGTCCATAGATTACAGAAG
This sequence comes from Succinivibrionaceae bacterium WG-1, assembly GCA_000222855.1. Classification (GTDB taxonomy): domain Bacteria; phylum Pseudomonadota; class Gammaproteobacteria; order Enterobacterales; family Succinivibrionaceae; genus WG-1. Next base: position 39,986 of record GL995229.1, read on the forward strand.
AACTAAGTACTTTAATTTTTTGTCTCTTTAATTTGAATTCACTTAGACTGTAATCTAGACCTTTTTGTTTAGGGGCCGCCTCCATTGTAAAAACAGTATCTTCAACAAACGATTTATAATTTTTTACTCTAAAATCTAACAACATAATAATTCACTCATTCTGCAAAATATTTACAAAATAATATTTTATTATACACATATTTATTTATTAACACGTATACAAGTACACATATTTTGCAAATTATTTGCAAAATAATGTTATTTTATTTGATAATTACATTTTAAGCTTTATTAAAAAATAAGATAATATCGATATTAAATATAATATAATGTATTAAGAACACTTACATAAGATCATATGCAATCTAATTTATATTAGGAAAAACATGAATCAGCTTTATTTATTTCTTTGCTTTATTCCATCTTGTATTTTCTTTTTAAGATTTTTAATGCAATACACAGGTTGTGATGCGTTTAATCCTGCGTGCAAAGCTGTTTCTCAAATAACTAGACCATTATTAATTTTATCTGCCCCATTTGCCCCAAATAAGAAGAATATTTGTTATGGTGCAATATTTTGGACTATTATTTTAGGAATAATCGTTCCATTCATTTTTTGGGAACTTAATGGTGGAGTTACCACAAATGATATTATCCCTATTTCAATCATAAATTTGTTCTTTACTCTATGGTCTATAATAAAATTATTTTTCTATTTAATGGTTATAGAAGCAATTTTAAGTTGGATTGTATCTTTACGTTATTGGGCTATGTTTTTTAATAAATTAGTATCCCCAATATTAAATCCTTTTGAAAAGTTAATTCCTCCTATAGGTGGTATTTCTTTGGCATTTTTAATAGCTTTCTTTGCTTTATCAATGCTTGATACTTATGTAATGCCTATGGCACTACAAGTTTTATTAGAAAAGATTGTCGGATTTTTCTAAATTAAAAAATGCTTTAAATCTTGTATAAACTTTTATTTTTTCAGTAAAAACCTCAAGGATTTATTCTCGATGAATCCCATAAAAATTGAAAATAACAACATTACCATTTATATCGTGGTAACCCCAAAATCATCTAAAGATGCAATTGTGGGACTTATAGGAGAAGAAATAAAAATTACTATCACAGCTCCTCCTATTGATGGTAAAGCTAATGCCTATATTCAAAAATACTTAGGTAAAATTTTTAAAACAGCTAAAAGTAATGTAGAAATTCAAAAAGGGGAAACTAGTAAACACAAAGTAGTTTTAATTAAAGATTTTAAAAATATTC
>GL995229.1:41767-49013 GCA_000222855.1 Succinivibrionaceae bacterium WG-1
AAAATAAAAATGGTTCACTACACATGTAGTGAACCATTTTTAAAATCAATATAATCTCTTATAGATTAGTTATCGTAGTTAGGAACCACTGAACCTTCTGGTCTCTTAACTTCTTTATCTAATTCTTTTATTTTACTAATCATTAGATCACGTAAATCATTGGTTGCCTGCTTATATTCGCTTTTTGGAAGATCGTTATAAGAAATAGGATCAAGCATTTCAATAATTACTTCACCATTGTTCCAACGATTTAAATTTAATTGACCTTGATAAGAAGAAATAACAAAAGGAATAATAGGCACTCCTGCCAATGCAGCAGTACGGATTGCACCAGATTTAAAAGGTAGCATTCCTTGGCCTTTAGAACGATGTCCTTCAGGGAACATCCAAACTGAAGTCTTATCATTTTTAATTTTATTTACAACTTTTAAGAATTCACTACCAGTTTTCTTTTTGTTTTCTCTATCAATAAGGATATTTCCTGATAAATAAAAAAGAATCCCAAAAATTGGCGCATAAATTAAGCTTTTTTTCCAACACATACCATTCCAGGTTGTGGAATATTCGCCATTGTAACAATATCCCAATTGGTTTGATGGTTACCCACAAAAACAGCAGGCATCTGTTCACGCAAATTACCTTTAAAACGATATGTTACTTTTATCCCAATTACCCATTGTACTAAACGTAACATTTGAGTTAAATAATATAGGTTTGCTTTATGTTTTGGACGACAACAACATAATATGAGTCCCACAATTAACCATATAATTGACATAAAAAATATCAATATCATTCTAAATAAAAAAATCATTCTATAATTCCAAATTTATAATTGTTCTTTATTGTTGTTTATCTGTTGCTATTACAGCTTCAACACGATTAACCTGTAAATCTGTAACGCGTTGCAATGGACGAGGTAATTTCACCCCTCTGCGTCCTCTAGATGATATATAAGTATCTAAATTCTTTAAAGTTGAAGTAATAGTTCTCTTACCTGCATAAATTACAACAGAATCTTCCATACCTAAAATAGCAATTTGTATTACATACTCTTCTCTTGTTACTACTTTATCTCCAGGAATAGAGATCATCTTATTACCTTTACCACGAGATAATTTAGGAAGTTCATTTACAGGGAATATTAACATTCTTCCAGTATTAGTAATCACTAAACAATAATCTTCATCAAGATTACTAATTCTTTGCGGTACATTTATTTTTGCACCTTCTGAGAGATTTACTATATTTTTACCTTTGGCAGTTCTTGACACTAAATCTTTATATTGGATGATAAAACCGTAACCTGCATCTGTAGAAATTAAATAATAATCTTCTTCATTACCACAGAATACTGTTTCAATGGTTTCACCTTGTGACATAGAAAGTTTACCTGTTAAAGGTTCACCTTGACTTCTTGCAGAAGGTAATTGATTAACGTCCACACTATATGCAACCCCTAAGTTAGACATAAAGGTTACAGACATATTGGAACGACTAAAGCAACTAGCTAAATAGCCATCACCTGTTTTATATGACAATGTTGCGGCTTCTGTAGTGTGACCTTTGGCAGCACGAACCCAACCCATTTTAGATAAAATAACTGTCATAGGTTCACTAGGAGTCATTTCTTTTTCTGAAATAATTTGTGCTTCAACACGTTCAACTATTGGAGTACGACGGTCATCACCATATTTTAAGGCATCTTCTTTAATTTCTTTCTTTAAGAGATTCTTGAATTTGGTAGCTGAATTTAAGAAAGAACTTAAATGTTCTTTTTCTTTCTCTAATTCGTCTTTTTCTTCTTTTAATTTAATTTCAGATAAACGCGCTAATTGTCTTAATTTAGTTTCTAAAATATATTCGGCTTGAATATCTGTAAGATTAAATCTTGCAATTAATTCTTTTTTAGCTTCATCTGAATTTCTAATGATATAGATAACTTCATCAATATTTAAAAATACAGTAAATAAACCTTCTAATAAATGTAAGCGAGAATTTATCTTATCTATTCTGCTATTTATTCTAGCTCTAACGGTATCTTTTCTAAAAGTTAGCCATTCATTTAGGATTTGTTTAAGATTCTTTACAGCAGGATTACCATCTAATCCCAAAATATTCATATTAATTGAATATGTTTTTTCTAAATCTAATTTAGGAACAGCAAATAAATGTAACATTAATTTGTCAGGGTCCACTCTATTAGAACGTGGCACAATTACAATCTTACACTTATCACTAGTTTCATCTCTAACATCAGATACTAATGGTAACTTCTTAGCATTCATTAGTTCAGCAATAGTCATTACTACATTTGAACCTGAAACTTGGTATGGTAAAGCAGTAATTATAATTTCACCTTGAACTACTTCATATACTGCACGCATTCTGATAGAACCATGACCTGTTTCATATAACTTTTGAAGTTCTTCCTTTGAATTTATAATTTCAGCATCTGTAGGATAATCTGGACCTTTTACATAATTTAATAAATCTAAAACTGAAGCATCATTATTTTCTAACAAATGACAGCAAGCATCTGCTACTTCTCTTACATTATGTGGCGGTATATTAGTTGCCATACCTACAGCAATACCCATAGTTCCATTTAATAAAATATGCGGTAATCTTGCAGGTAAATAAGCAGGTTCTTGTAAAGTACCATCAAAATTAGGAACATAAGTGGTACAGTTTAATTTTAAATCAGATAATAATACTTCTGAAAATTTAGATAATCTTGCTTCAGTATAACGCATCGCAGCGAAAGATTTTGGTTCATCAGGAACCCCCCAGTTACCTTGTTTATCAATTAAAGGATAACGATAAGAGAAATCTTGCGCCATCAATACCATTGCTTCATAACAAGAAGAGTCACCATGTGGATGATATTTACCTAAAACATCCCCTACAGTTCTAGCAGATTTTACATATTTAGATGTAGCAGATAAACCTAACTCATTCATATCGTACATAATTCTGCGTTGTACAGGTTTTAAACCATCAGAAATATGTGGTAAAGCTCTATCTCTAATAACAGACATTGAATAATTTAAATATGCTGATTCTGTATAGACTTCTAAGGGAAGTTGTTCTATTCCCTCGTAACTCATTTTTAATTCATCCATAACGTTATAAATTATCCTCTGTTATTTAATTTTAATAGTATAAATTATAATATCTCTTAGAACGTCTATTTTACTAATTATCTATAATTCATTCTAGTTTTTGTTTGAATTTATATATAAATATAGCAATACTCTAATGAAAATTTAGTATATTTTTCTCTTTAAATCTCTCAATACCAATCAAATAAAAAGTAATGACTTATTATTCAAAATTAAATAATGAATTGGTTCTGCTATTAACAATAAATTTTCTTAAATAAATTTCCTTATATGAATTCTTTATACCTAATTTATCTATAGTTTCACACTAAAACTCAAAAAAAAGATATAATGCGCACTGTTTTAATATATTTCACTTTCATATTTTTATAGACTAAACAATCTTGAAAAAGACCATCATAATCAAATAGATTTTCAAATATGTTTTATAAAACTCTTAAAGTATTTCTAGGCATTCTTTGTTTTTTTGGGCTTATTTATAGTGAATGTAATGCTGATATCAACTCAAAAGCTTCGTATATAGTTGGCGGAACCAATCTGCCATATCACACCTATATCTTAGCTTTAGGTGAATATCCTGAATATGATGATGAATATGATTATACCCAATTAAAAACTTTAAATATTCTTTCTAAAATTAATTCCAATGAATTAACAACAGAAAGATTCAAAAAAATATTGTAGATAAAGTTGTAATCATAAAATCTCAATACAAACTATTTTTGTATAAAAAAAATGAGATTATAAGAACATATCTTATTGCTTTAGGTTTAAACTCAGGCCCCAAGGAATTTGAAGGTGATAAAAAAACTCCAGAAGGTGAATATGTTTTAGATTACAAAAAACATAACTCTTCATACTACAAAGCTTTTCATATCTCATATCCTAACGCCAAAGATATTGCGCATGCAAAATCATTAGGCAAAAGACCTGGTGGCATGATAATGCTTCACGGACAACCTTCTAACACAGTTAATGGCAACGAATTAGATTATTTACAACCATCAAAATGGACCAACGGTTGCATTGCACTATTAAATCCTGATATTGATGAATTATTACAACTTGTAGATCCGGGAACTCCAATTATTATTAAACCTTAAACTATTTAGATATATAGTAAGGTAAAAATTTAAATTAACACTAAAGATTAAATTTGAATTTAGATTAAAAACAAAAGAAAAAAAGAGTTATCTTGTGTAGTATTTTAGAACCTAAAAATTAGATTACCTTCCATTAAAACGGAATCTATACTACTTTGATAACTCTTTTTACTTTTTATTTTATTACTGATTCTTATATTGTTTTATATGAAGAGCTTATTCTTCTTCATCAAAACCTTCATCAACATCATAATCAGTTGGCATCCAAGCAATAGCAGCGTTAGATGATACAGAAGAATCTTTTGGTAATAATACTACTGCAAAATATTTATCACCAGGCATTGGTTCAATTTGATCATCCTGCATAAATGCAAAAAATACTTCTACATAATCTGTCATTAAAGTTTCAGCATCTTCATCAATCTGATCCCATACATACATTGGAGGAGTTACAGTACCTTGATATACTTTTTCTTCTGCAAGCTTACGATTATATTCCGCTACATCTTCTTCATTTAATTCGTCGTTTTCTAAAGCAACAGGTAATACTTCTTGAAGAATGATTTGAGCTCTTTCAATTAAATCATTTACTTCTTCATCAGTTAAATCAGGTGTTTCAAAAAAATTTAAATCATCTAAATTTTCAATTTCTGACATCTTTTTATCCTTAAAAAAAATCATGTTAATATTACAACGGATATTAACATGATAATTTAATTATTGAAAATAATATTTACTACTTACGACCAGCAGAAACAACTACAACTTTATCGTTACCCTTAGTACGCATAAATGCATATGGAGACTTAGATAATTGTTGATGTTTACCTGTAGCCACAGCAGGGTGAACTAAACGGAATTTTTGTAATTTACCCCAGTGTGTAGTTAAATCCTTGTATTCAGGTTTATTTAAATCACCCCAGTTCATATCAGAACGAAGAGATTGATCCATATAACCACCATGCTTCATTAACTTACGACCTGATTCGTCACCATAATAAGTTTGAACTTGACCTGGTAACATTAAGAACGCATTAGCAACACGTTTTTGTAAATCAAAGTCTTGATAGTCAGAGAAGAACAACTTAGTATCGTGAGATGAGATGTATGATAATACATTAAATTCAGGATCCTGAATTGCTTGTGCATATCTTGCATAAGTTGGTTCTGTTGCAGCCATACATTGCGCATCTGTAGTTGCTTCTTTTTGGAAGTCAAAGTTAATTAAGCTTTGGAAACCATTATTAAACCAAAGTGGATCTTTAGTTACACCTTGATCATAAACTTCACCAACCATAAAGAACGGTAGATCATCTAACTTCTTAGATGGATTATTAGCTTTCCACTTTTGTAAAGCAACCTTTGCACTTTCTGCTAACTTCTTCCATGCATAAGCATCAACGTGTTTAACAGTATCACATCTAAAGCCATCGATACCAAATTTTTCAACATAGTATGAATGCCATGACACAATATAATCAACTACAGTTGCATTAGAAAGTTCTTTAGCTTTTGAATCTTTCTTATTCTTTAAGAATGTAGGTAAAGATACAGGAGTTAATTGTTCAGTCTTAAAGTCTGGTAAACCTGCAATAGTTTCTGTAATTTCATTAGAACCTGATTGGTCATATCCTGGTAAACCAGCTCTCACCCAATCATAACCCCACCATTTCTTCCAACCTGGCTTATTATTTCTATCAATATGAGTATTAACAGTAGCCCAAGTAGAGAAATATCCTTTTGGCTTATAATCAGAGTAATCCTTTGGTAAAGAATCCTTGTTTAATACAAGTTCATCAAAACCTAAATCTTGTAAATCTTTAAGAGTTGCAATACCAGCATGGTTCATTACCACGTCAACTAATACTCTGATACCACGTTTATGAGCTTCATCCACAAATCTTTGGAAATCTTCTTCAGTACCTAAATTCTTATCAATATTAGTGAAGTCTAAAGCCCAATAACCATGATAACCATAGAATGGGAATGACTGTTCAGTACCGCCACCTACGAAACCATGAACCTGTTCTACAATTGGAGTAACCCAAATAGCATTAGCACCTAAAGACTTAATATAATCAAGTTTTTGAGTGATACCTGAAAAGTCCCCACCATGCCATGTGCCGATTTCATCTTCGCCATCAGCTTTACGACCATATGAGTGGTCATTAGATTTATCACCATTGTTAAATCTATCTGTTAAGATAAAGTAAACATTGGCATTATCCCAACTAAATGGAGCTTCTTTATAATCTTTAGCTTCTTCTAAAAGTAAAACCCCTTCACTCTTTGGATCAGGAGTCATGGTAATTTTACCATTCTTTACTACAGCAACTTGACCGCTATAATTATCGCGTACAGTAGTACCATTCTTCCATGCTTTAGAAACAGGAACTGTTACTGCACCACCATTCCACTTATCACAAGCAATATCTGGAGGTAAACGTTTCACTTCAACTTTTTTAGTAGAACGTAAAATCTTAACAGTTGGAACATCTTTTGAATAATCAACGAAGAAATCATAATTACCTTCTTTGATTACCTTAATCTTTAAAAATCCATTAGCTCCTTTAACAAGTTCAGTTGGAGTACCAAATAAAATAGTGGTATTAGCTGCAACACTATACTTATTTGTATTTGACTTAGTAGCATCAGCTATAAAAAATTCATTTTCACCTTTTGCTAAAGGTACTGTCGCAACATAGTTATTGTTCTTATTTTTCAATTCAAGAGCATAACCTGTCGATTCTTGTCCCTTTAAATAAACAAATTCATTAACACCATCAAATTTACCAGTTAATTGCTTTACATTTGATGCTGCATTACCTTTTGCAGTGCTAGATACATTAGTACCACTATCACTGTTACAGCCAACTAAAGCAACAAACATAGCACCAAATAATGCACTATATGCTAAATTTTTAATTTCATTTTGCTTTCCAACTTAAATTTTTGAACCCATTACATAAAAATTACTGTCACCAGCGTGATGTAATGGAGATTTTGATAATTCTTGAG
>GL995229.1:49372-80618 GCA_000222855.1 Succinivibrionaceae bacterium WG-1
CATCTGCTTGAGCTTTTTTTACTTCACAAAATAAAAGATCTAATTCAGGATATGTTTTAATAACTTTACATTCAAGCCATGCTAAACAGCCATTAATTTTTGGAGCTTTAACTACTTCTCCAGCTTCATAATCAATATTAAAGTCTTTAAACTTATCAACAACATCACTATGTGCGGAACCAATTTTACAAATTAATTCCTTCTGAGCTCCTGTTGGTAAACTGATAACTAATTCACCAGAAGCCTCTGCATATTTTCTAGTTACAGAGTCAGCTCCAATTACAAGTAACATCTTAGTAGGATTAAAATCTTGCGGACAATTCCAAGCATTAGTCATAACTGCTTTTTTGCCTTCGTGTTGTGCGGAAACTAATACCACAGGACCACTACCAAACAATTTATAAGCTGAACTTAAATCAATATCAATTTTCATTATAAACTCCTAAAAACCTACTAAATATTATTATATTATTAAAAAAAATGTGTGTTTTTTTTAAATGAATATTTATATATGTGAATGATTTAAAGAAATTAAAAAACAAAACCCCAAATCTAAATACTATTAGATTTGGGGTTTAAATTGAAGATTAAAAATTAAAGCTTACTAATAGGTTTAATTTCTTCTTCAACTTGTAATTCAGCAGGAGGCCAATTTTCTAATCTCATACCTAATGATAAGCCTTCACTAGCTAATAAGTCCTTGATTTCTGTTAATGACTTCTTACCTAAGTTTGGAGTCTTAAGTAATTCAACTTCTGTCTTCTTAACTAAATCACCAATGTACTTAATGCCTTCAGCCTTTAAGCAATTTGCAGAACGAACTGTTAAATCTAATTCATCAACAGACTTCAATAACTTAGGATCTACTTGAGGTTCTACAACTTCTTCTAAATCAGGTTGAGAAACAACATGAATATTAACAAATGATTCAAGTTGTTCATGGAATACAGTTGCCGCACGCATTAAAGCATTTTGTGGAGTTACTGTACCATTAGTTTCTAAATTAATAATAAGACGTTCAAGATCATCACGTCCATTATAATTTTCAATCTTTTCTACGTGATAAGCTACATTAATAACAGGGCTATATGTTGCATCAATTCTTAAAGGATTGATTGTTTGTTCACCCTTATCTTCTATTTCATGTTCACGGTGAGCACGTAAATCAGCTCTATCAAAACCACGACCTCTATTTACTTCTAAAGTCATGATAAAAGGAACATCACGGCTTGTAATGTGTCCTAAAACTAAATCTTTATTTAGAATCTCAGTACCAGCTGGACAGTGAATATCACCAGCTGTAATTGGACCAACGTAATCCATTTTACATTCGTAACCTTCATGTTCTTTACATGTAGGATCGTTTACACGAAGAGAAAGTGTTGCATTAGATATAGACTGAGTTGAAATATTTACAGCTACTTTCTTTAAATTTAAAAGAAGAATTAAAATATCTTCTTGTAAACCTTCTTTGGTTGAGTATTCGTGTAAAACACCATTTATTGAACAAGAATGAATCGCACATCCTGGAACAGAAGATAGAAGAATACGACGAAGTGTATTGCCCATTGTTTGACCTAAATTAGGTTCAAATGGTTCAAGAGTAATTACAGACTGAGTGTTTGAAAGAATATCATATTTGGCACTTTCAGGTCTGAATGAATCTGTTAAAAAATCCAAGATAGAATCCTCAATATAAGTTGCATGCTACATACACGACTAAAATCGCATAGATCATGTAATTTTACAATAAAAACAGATATTACGTCAAATAAATCAAAGTTCTAATATATAAAAATAAAAAAGGTATAATTACGTGTAATTATACCTTTTTCTTTAAGTTATATATTATTCAGCAGAAGTTGCAGCTTCTTCAGCAACAGCTGGAGCTTGATCTACTAAACTTACATAAGCCATTTGAGTCATATCGCCTGGACGTAAACCACACTTAAGAATACGTGTGTAACCACCTTGACGATTTTCACAACGCTTAGCGATGTCGTTGAATAACTTTGTAACAATAGCTTTGTTACCAGTACGAGCAAATGCTAAACGACGGCTAGCAACTGTATCATTCTTTGCTAAAGTAATTAAACGTTCAGCAACAACTCTTAATTCTTTTGCCTTTGGAAGAGTAGTTTTAATAGTTTCTTCTCTAAATAAAGCTACAGCCAAAGAACGGAAAAGAGCTGCACGGCTACTTCCGTTGCGGTTTAATTGACGACCGCTCATACGATGACGCATAGTATTTTCCTTTTTATTTACGAGACTTAATTTAAATCAGTAGGCGGCCAGTTTTCAATACGCATACCTAAAGATAAACCACGTTGAGCTAAAACGTCCTTAATTTCAGTAAGTGATTTCTTACCTAAGTTAGGAGTCTTTAATAACTCAACTTCAGTACGTTGAACTAAGTCTCCAATGTATGAAATTTGTTCAGCTTTCAAACAGTTTGCAGATCTTACTGTTAACTCTAAATCATCAACAGGACGAAGTAGAATTGGATCAGGAGCAGGTACACGAACCTGTTCAACCGGACTAACAGTTTTCACTGCATCTAAGTCAACAAAAGAATATAACTGTTCACGCAAGTGGTTTGCACCTAAACGAATTGCTTCTTCAGGATCAACAACACCATTAGTTTCAATATCAATTACTAACTTATCTAAGTCAGTACGCTGTTCTACACGAGCAGCTTCAACTTCATAAGTAAAGTAATGAATCGGAGTAAAAGATGCATCAACAAGTAAAACACCTTCACTCTTTTCACTTGCTCTCTTCGGATCAGTTGCTGCTACAAAACCACGACCTCTTTGTACCTTTAAAGTCATATTTAAAGAAGACTTTAAAGAATTTAAATGACAAATCACGTGATCAGGATTCACAACTGTAACGCCTTCAGGAGAAACGATATCACTTGCAAAAACAGGGCCTGTGCCAGTTTTAGATAATGTCAACTCAACTTCGTTTACACTATCATCCTCGATGTTCACAAAAATACCTTTAAGGTTAGAGAGAACTTCAAGAATTTCTTCCTGGATATCAGCTTTTACACTATATTCATTTGCTACACCTTCAATTTTAACTTGAACTATAGCACAACCAGGTAGAGAAAGAAGCAAACAACGACGTAATGCTTGACCTAATGTATTCCCAAAACCACGTTCTAACGGTTCTAATACCATTCTTGCATGATTTGGAGATACAGGATCGATCTTCACCTGTTTTGGTTTTAAAAAGTCTGTTACAGAGCCCAAAATTACACCCTCTTTTCGAGATTAAATTACTTAGAGTAAAGTTCGACAATAAGCTGTTCTTTAATATCAGCAGATAATTCAGAACGTTCTGGCTTGTTCTTGTAAACACCAGACATTTTATCTGAATCAACTTCAATCCAAGTAGGTTGTTCACGATTCTTTGATAAATCAAGAGCAACTTTAATACGTTCTTGGTTCTTTGCTTTTTCACGAACAGCAATCACATCAGCAGGAGAAACCTGGTATGATGGAATGTTAACAACTTTACCATTAACAGTGATAGCCTTGTGGCTAACAAGCTGTCTAGCTTCTGCACGAGTTGAACCAAAGCCCATACGATAAACTACATTGTCAAGACGGCTTTCAAGTAATTGAAGAAGGTTTTCACCTGTGTTACCACCTGCACGAGATGCAGTCTTGTAGTAATTACTAAATTGACGTTCAAGAACACCATAGATTCTACGAACTTTTTGCTTTTCACGTAACTGAACACCGTATTCAGAAAGACGTGGTTTGTTTGCACCATGCTGACCTGGAAGCTTAGCACTCTTCTTGCACTTATCTGCAAAAGTCTTAACACCAGACTTTAAGAATAAGTCACAGCCTTCACGACGGCTCAGCTTTAATGATGGACCAGTATATCTTGCCATTTATAAAATCTCCATTAATACCTAAGCTACTAAACGCGACGCTTCTTTGGTGGGCGACAGCCGTTGTGTGGAATTGGTGTAACGTCAGTGATGTTAGTGATCTTGTAACCAATAGCATTTAACGCACGAATTGAAGATTCACGACCAGGACCTGGGCCCTTAACTAAAACTTCAAGATTCTTAACACCATATTCTTTAGCAGCTTCACCTGCGCGTTCTGCAGCAACCTGAGCAGCATATGGAGTTGATTTACGTGAACCACGGAAACCTGAACCACCAGCAGTAGCCCATGAAAGAGCATTACCTTGACGGTCAGTAATGGTTACGATTGTGTTATTAAAAGAAGCATGTACGTGTGCTACACCATCAGCAACCTGCTTCTTTACGCGCTTACGAGCACGAGCATTTTGAGCGGCTTTAACCATGATATATTCCTCGCTTACTTCTTAATTGCCTTGCGCGGACCCTTACGAGTACGAGCATTGGTTTTTGTACGTTGACCGTTTACAGGTAAACCTCTACGGTGACGCATACCACGATAGCAACCTAAATCCATAAGACGCTTAATATTCATAGAAATTTCACGACGAAGATCGCCTTCAACTGTATATTCTGCAACAGCGTCACGAACTTTATCGAGAGTAGATTCATCTAAATCTTTAAATTTAACATCCTGTGCGATGCTAGCTTTTTCACAAATATTTTTAGCAAAAGCAGGGCCAATACCAAAAATAGATTGAAGAGCGATAATAGCATGCTTATTATCAGGAACGTTAATACCAGCTATACGGGCCACTATAAACTCCTAAATTAAGTAAGTTATTAACAAATACCCACCGCAAAGCCCGTTAGGATACGCGGGGGCGCTTAGTGCACATTTAAACAAAAACTGCAAGTTCACAATTATATAGAACTTACAGTTTTTTGCAATAGTTAATTATATTAAATTAAAATATAAAATTAACCTTGACGTTGTTTGTGCTTTGGATCTGTGCAAATTACACGAACAACACCGCCACGCTTAATAATTTTGCAATGACGACAAATCTTTTTAACTGAAGCACCAACTTTCATGATTTACTCCTGTTGATGATAGGCCTAACGACCATAATTAATTAAATTAGCCTTCTTGAGAACATCACCATACTGATAAGATGCCAAGTGACTTTGCAATTGAGCCATGAAATCCATAATTACAACAACTATAATGAGAAGTGATGTACCACCAAAATAGAATTGTACGTTAAAGAAATTCATTAACAACTGCGGAACTAAACATACAAATACCATGTACAATGAACCTGCAAGGGTTAATCGAGTCATAACCTTATCAATGTGTTTTGCAGTCTGTTCACCAGAACGAATACCTGTAATTATAGCACCACTCTTCTTTAAATTCTCTGCAATTTCACGAGGATTAAATACCATCGCTGTATAGAAGAAGCAGAAGAATATAATTGCAACAGCGTATAAAATTTCATACAAAGGTTGACCAGGAGATAAAATACTTGAAATTTCACTCAAAATAGAAGCGAATGTACCTTGTCCCTTACCAAACCAAGCCGCAATTGTACTTGGGAAAAGAATGATACTTGATGCAAAAATAGCTGGAATTACACCAGACATATTAAGCTTCAAAGGTAAATGAGTAGATGGTGGACTATAAACACGATTACCATTTTGACGCTTCATGTAATTTACAGTAATACGACGTTGTCCTCTTTCAACGAACACAACAAAGTAAGTAACTGCAACTACAATCGCTAAAATGATAAGTAAACCTATTACATTAAGTTCGCCTTGACGAGTTTGTTCAAAAGTAGCAGCAATAGCATGAGGTAGACCAGCAACAATACCAGCAAAAATCAATAATGAAATACCATTACCAATACCGCGTTCTGTTATCTGTTCACCTAACCACATTAAGAACATAGTTCCTGTAGTTAATGAAATAGTTGCTACAACAATAAACTGCCATCCCATATTAGCTTCATCAACTAAACCTGGAATCATATTTGGCAAACCGTATGCGATACCTGTAGCTTGAACTAAGCCAAGAATCAAAGTACCCCAACGTGTATATTTTGTAATAGTTCTTCTGCCTGATTCACCTTCTTTCTTTAATTCAGCTAATCTTGGAACAACCACAGACGCTAACTGAATAATAATAGAAGCTGAAATATATGGCATGATACCTAAGGCTAAAATGGACGCACGTGACAACGCACCACCAGAAAACATATTAAACATCCCAAGGACGTTACCGCCCTCGGAATCAAACATATTTTCAAGAACATTGGTGTTAATTCCAGGAACAGGAATGTAAGAACCCAAACGGAAAATTACTAAACCAAAGATCACAAAAAGAATGCGATTCATTAGTTCAGACTTACCATTTGAATTGCTTTGTCTACCTGGTTTTGCTACCATTTTAAATGTCCTTATTCTACTGAACCACCAGCTGCTTCAATTGCTGCCTTAGCACCTTTAGTAACTAAAAGTCCACGAACAGTAACAGCCTTATTTAAAGCTGGATTCTTAGAAAGAACAATCTTAGCACGTTCAAAATTACGGCTAATAATATCAGCCTGCTTTAATGTAGCTAAAGTGATTTCATTTCCTTCAACCTTATTTAAATCATTTAAGGTTACTTCTGCAGTAACTGCAGCAAGTCTAGAATAGAAACCAAACTTTGGAAGACGAATCTTGATTGGCATTTGACCGCCTTCAAATCCTGGACGAGTACCGCCACTCTTACGAGCACCAGCACCTTTAATACCACGACCTGAAGTCTTACCAATACCAGAACCGATACCACGACCTACTCTGATCTTCTTCTTCTTAGAGCCTTCAGCTGGAGAAAGAGTATTTAAACGCATTTATTCCTCCACCTTTACCATATAGTAAACTTTATTAATCATACCACGGTTAGCTGCATTATCTACAACTTCAACTGTGTGACCAATACGACGTAAGCCTAAACCCTTTACAGTTGCAATGTGAGAAGGTTTACGACCGATTAAACTCTTAACTTGAGTAACTTTAATAGTCTTTTCAGCCATTTCTTACTCCTGAATTTGTTCAACAGTAAGACCACGCTTAGCAGCAATTTGCTTAGGTGACTTCATTGATGTTAAAGCACTTACAGTTGCACGTACTACATTGTTAGGGTTAGTAGAGCCATAAGCCTTAGCTAACACGTTACGAATACCAGCAACTTCAAGAACTGCACGCATAGCACCACCAGCGATGATACCAGTACCTTCTGAAGCAGGCTTCATAAATACTGTTGAACCAGCGTGAGTACCCTTGATTTCATGGAAAAGAGTACCATTGTTTAATTCAATTACGTTTGCGTTAAGATTGCGCTTAGCTTGTTCCATTGCTTTAGAAATAGCTGCAGGAACTTCACCAGCCTTACCGTAACCATAACCTACACGACCATTGCCGTCGCCAACTACAGTTAGAGCGGTGAATGAGAAAATACGACCACCCTTAACAACCTTCGCTACACGGTTAACCGCAACAAGCTTTTCCTGTAGGTCTGTAGCTTGAGATTCATTTTTAGCCATTCTCATTACACCTTAGAACTTAAGACCAGCTTCACGAGCCGCATCAGCTAAAGCTGAAATACGACCATGATACTGGAAACCAGAACGATCGAAAGCAACTTCGGTAACTTCTTTAGCAAGAGCGCGTTCAGCAATTGTCTTACCAACAACCTTAGCAGCTTCTTGATTACCAGTATACTTAACCTGTTGTGCAATATCCTTTTCAAGAGTAGATGCACAAACAACTACTTTACCTTCATTGTTAATTACTTGCGCGTAGATATGACGCGGAGTACGAAAAACAACGAGACGGGTTGCACCCAATTCATGCATCTTTACACGAGCTTTAGTAGCACGGCGAAGACGAGCTGTTTTTTTATCCATTGTTTAATCCTACTTCTTCTTAGCTTCTTTGATATGAACGATTTCGTCAGCATAACGAACACCTTTACCTTTGTAAGGTTCTGGAGCACGGAATGAACGGATATCAGCAGCAACTTGACCTAATAAACACTTGTTAGCACTCTTAAGTACTAATTCAGTTTGAGAAGGAGATGTAGCTGTAACACCTTCTGGAAGTTCATAATCGATTGGATGTGAGAAACCTAGGTTAAGATTTACTACGTTACCCTTAACCTGTAAACGATAACCTACACCAACAAGAGTAAGTTTCTTTTCATATCCCTTATCAACACCAACAACCATGTTGTTAACATTTGCACGAGCAGTACCTGCTTGAGCATTTGCAGCAACAGATTCATCTACTGGAGAAAAGAGAATTTCGTTATTTTCTACTTTAACACTTACTAACGGATGAACATTAAGTGAAAGAGTAGCACTTTTGCCTTTAACTGTTATGTTCTGCTGTTCAACTGTAACAGTAACGCCAGCAGGAATCACAACAGGAGCTTTTGCAACACGTGACATTTATTATTCTCCAATTAAGCTACGTAGCAAACAACTTCACCGCCTACACCACTCTTACGAGCAGCACGGTCAGTCATAATGCCTTTAGAAGTAGAAATTACAGCGATACCTAAACCATTCATGATCTTAGGTAATTCTGAACAGCTCTTGTAAATACGTAAGCCTGGACGAGAAACACGCTTAATCATTTCTACTACAGGTTTGCCCTGATAGTACTTTAATTCAATTTCTAAAACTTTCTTAACGTCACCAGTTACAGTAACATTAGAAACGTAACCTTCTTCCTTAAGAAGATTTGCAATAGCAAGCTTCTGCTTAGAAGATGGCATAGATACCGCAACCTTGCCAGCAGCCTGGCCGTTACGAATGCGAGTGAGTAAATCCGCAATTGGATCTTGCATACTCATAATCAAACTCTCCTAGTAGATTACCAGCTAGCCTTTTTAAGACCTGGAATTTCGCCCTTCATCATGTGTTCACGTACTTTAATACGACACATACCAAACTTACGTAAGTATCCATGTGGACGACCTGTAATGCTGCAACGATTACGTTGACGGATTACGCTTGAATCACGTGGAAGTGACTGTAACTTTAATACAGCTTCCCAACGTTCTTCATCAGAAGCGGTAACACTAGAAATGATTGCTTTAAGTTTCTGACGTTTTTCATAATACTTTTTAGCAAGGAGTTCGCGTTTTACTTCACGCATTTTCATAGATGTTTTTGCCATGATAGAACCTTACTTACGGAATGGGAAATTAAAAGCAGCTAATAAAGCACGTGCTTCATCATCAGTCTTTGCAGAAGTGGTGATTGTTACATCTAAACCACGGATTGCATCAACCTTGTCGAATTCGATTTCTGGGAAGATAATCTGTTCACGTACACCCATTGAATAGTTACCACGACCATCGAATGACTTAGCACTTACACCGCGGAAGTCACGAATACGTGGCATTGCAATGCAAATTAAGCGTTCTAAAAAGTCCCACATACGTTCACCACGTAAGGTTACCTTACAACCGATCGGATAGCCTTCACGAATCTTAAAGCCCGCTACGGATTTACGAACCTTAGTGATTAATGGCTTCTGTCCTGAAATCGCAGTTAAATCTTTAACAGCATTTTCTAAAACTTTCTTATCAGCCACGGCTTCACCGACACCCATGTTAAGGGTGATCTTTTCGATCCGAGGGACTTGCATGACAGTCTTGTAACCAAATTTTTCAGTTAAAGCCTTGATTACTTCTTGTCTATAAATATCATGCAGTTTCGCCATCGTTAAACTCCAAATTATTTAACAAGTTCATTATTAGACTTGAAGAAACGAACTTTCTTATTATCTTCAAATCTGAAACCAATGCGATCAGCCTTCTGAGTAGAAGGATTATAAATCGCAACATTTGATACATCGATAGGAGCTTCTTTTTCAATAATGCTACCAGCGATACCTAAAACTGGATTAGGCTTTTGGTGCTTCTTAACAAGATTTACACCTTCAACAAGAACCTTGTGTTCATCAACTAAAACACGAAGTACCTTGCCAGTCTTCTTTTTGTCCTTACCAGCAATTACAATTACTGTGTCATCGCGACGGATTTTTGATGCCATTGTGTTGACTCCTTATAGTACTTCTGGAGCTAATGAAACGATCTTCATGAAACGTTCAGTACGTAATTCACGAGTAACCGGTCCAAAGATACGAGTACCAATTGGCTGAAACTGGCCGTTTAAAAGAACAGCCGCGTTGCGGTCAAAACGAATAACAGAACCATCCTGACGGCGAACACCTTTCTTAGTGCGAACAACAACCGCGTTACAAACGTCACCCTTCTTAACTTTTCCACGTGGAATTGCTTCCTTGATAGAAACCTTGATAACGTCAC
Organism: Succinivibrionaceae bacterium WG-1; assembly: GCA_000222855.1. GTDB lineage: Bacteria > Pseudomonadota > Gammaproteobacteria > Enterobacterales > Succinivibrionaceae > WG-1. Next base: position 59,647 of record GL995229.1, read on the forward strand.
CTACACCGGCATAACGACGATGTGAACCACCAAGAACCTTAATACACATTACACTACGAGCGCCAGAGTTATCAGCGACATCTAGCATACTCTGCATTTGGATCATGATAATGCTCCACTTTATTAAAATTAAACCAAACCCTTACGAAATATTCGTAAAGGCGAGTTATATTAACATAAAAAAAACAATAAAAGAAATATTTAAATTAATCACAAATTCTAAATTTTTAACCTAGATTTTATGAAAAATTGAAAATATTACAAAATAAAAACGCCATAGATAAACCATGGCGTTTTTAATTATGTATAACTAAATATACTTAAACTTAAAGATTAGTCAACTACACGAACTAAAGTCCAAGCGATAGTCTTAGAAACTGGACGACATTCCTTAATTTCTACGATATCACCAATCTTAGCTGTATTGTTTACATCCTGAACGTGTAATTTTGTTGTACGTTTAACAATCTTACCGTATACAGGGTGCTTAACCTTACGTTCAACAGCAACAACAATTGCTTTTTGCATCTTGTCGCTTACTACACGACCTTGTAAAACACGAGTAATACTCATTATTCACCTGCCTTATTTGAGAGAGAAGCAATAACAGTCTTAACACGTGCGATGTCGCGACGTACTTTCTTTAAGCTAGCAACATTATTTAATTGACCAGTCTTAAGTTGGCACTTTAAGTTGAACTGATCACGAATTAATGTAGCTAATTCAGTATTGAGTTCTTCTAAACTCTTAGCTCTAAGTTCTTTTGCAGACATTATAACACCGCCTTACTTACGAAAGTGGTCTTAACAGATAACTTTGCAGCTGCAAGTGAAAAAGCTTCTCTTGCTAATTCTTCAGGAACTCCACCGAGTTCAAAAAGAACTTTACCTGGTTGAATTGGGCATACCCAATATTCAACGTTACCCTTACCTTTACCCATACGAACACCAAGAGCTTTTTCAGTGATTGGTTTATCAGGGAATACACGAATAAACACTTGACCTTGACGCTTAGTAGCACGAGTAAACGCACGACGTGCAGCTTCAATTTCACGAGCTGTGATTTGACCACGTGTAACAGCCTTTAAACCGTATTGACCGAAACTTACGTCACCGCCAGCATATGCTAAACCACGGTTACGTCCCTTGTGAGTCTTACGGAATTTAGTACGTTTTGGTTGTAACATTTCCGTTCTCCTTACTTAGTTGCTTGGCCATTTCCTGCATTACGCTGGAAACGTGGCTTTTTCTTATTAGCAGGAGCTTGTTCAGCTTGTTGAGCTTGTCCATCAAGTGGAAGACCACCAAGGATTTCACCCTTGAAGATCCATACCTTAACGCCAATAACACCATAAGTAGTGTTAGCTTCTGATACTGCATAATCAATATCAGCACGTAAAGTATGAAGTGGAACACGACCTTCACGTAACCATTCAGAACGAGCAATTTCTGCACCGCCTAAACGACCACTAGCTTCGATCTTAACCCCTTTTGCACCAGCACGCATAGCAAGCTGAATAGCTTTCTTCATTGCGCGACGGAACATTACACGATGTTCTAACTGGTTAGCAATGCTGTCAGCAACTAACTTAGCGTCTAATTCAGGCTTATGAACTTCTTGAATCGCTAACTGAGCAGGAACACCTGCAATAGCAGCAACACGATTACGAAGAGCTTCAATAGCTGCACCCTTTTGACCACAAACCGCACCTGGACGAGCAGTATGGATAGTAACCTTAATGCTCTTTGATGGACGATTAATTACAATGTGAGATACAGATGCATCTTTTAATTCTTTGTTTAAGAATTCACGTACCTTGAAGTCGCTATACAAATTCTTTGCGAAATCTGCTTTATCAGCGTACCAAGTAGAATCAAACTGCTTGGTAATACCTAAACGGATGCCGTTTGGATTTACTTTTTGACCCATTGCTTACTCCTAACGCTTATCAGATACTACAAGTGTAACATGTGATGTACGCTTTGTGATACGGTCAGCACGACCCTTTGCTCTAGCGCGAATACGCTTTAGAGATGGACCTTCGTCAACCATAATCTGAGAAACGTATAAAGAATCAGCATCAGCACCTTGATTATTTTCGGCATTTGCAATTGCTGATTTCAAACCTTTAAAATTAAACCAGCTGCCTTACGCGGGCTGAACTGTAAAGTGTACAGTGCCTGGCTAACTGGCATACCGCGTACCTGGTCGGCAACTAAACGTGCTTTCTGTGCAGAAGTACGGGCATAACGGTGAATAGCTTTAGCTTCCATTATAACTCCTAAATCTTACTTAGCTGCTTTATCTGCAGCGTGACCGCGGAAAGTACGAGTTGGAGCGAATTCGCCCAACTTATGACCGACCATTTCATCAGAAACGTATACAGGTACGTGCTGACGACCATTATGGACAGCAATGGTCAATCCGATCATTGCAGGAATGATGATTGAACGACGAGACCAAGTCTTTACAGGCTTCTTGTCACCGCTTTCCACTGCTTTCTCTACCTTCTGCAGCAAGTGTTGGTCAATAAAAGGACCTTTCTTGAGCGAACGTGGCATGGTTATACCTCTTATATATTATTTATCACGACGACGAACAATGTACTTATCTGTACGCTTATTCTTACGAGTCTTATATCCCTTACATGGAGTACCCCAAGGTGATCTTGGTTGGATACCCTTGTTACGGCCTTCACCACCACCGTGTGGGTGGTCAATTGGGTTCATAGACATACCACGAACTGTTGGACGAATACCGCGCCAACGGTTTGCACCAGCTTTACCAAGCTGACGTAACATATGTTCTGAATTACCAACTTCACCGATTGTTGCACGACCGTCTGCTAAAACACGACGCATTTCACCAGAACGCATACGAAGAGTAACATAGTCACCTTCACGAGCAAGAATCTGACAGAATGCACCAGCTGAACGAGCAAACTGAGCACCCTTACCAGGATATAATTCTACAGCATGAACGTTAGTACCAACTGGGATATTACGAAGTGGTAATGCGTTACCTACCTTGATAGGAGCATGAACACCAGATTCAATTAAATCACCAGCTACTAAACCTTTAGGTGCAAGGATGTAGCTACGTACACCATCAGCGTAAAGTACTAAAGCGATGTGTGAACTACGATTTGGATCGTATTCAATACGTTCAACCTTTGCTGGTACACCATCTTTAACACGCTTAAAGTCGATGATACGATACTTTTGCTTGTGACCACCACCGATGTGACGAGTTGTGATACGACCAAAGTTATTACGACCACCAGTCTTACGCTTTTCTTCAACTAAAGAAGCTAAAGGAGCACCCTTATAAAGATCAGGAGTCACAATCTTAACAACGTGACGACGACCTGCAGATGTTGGCTTGCATTTTACAATTGCCATTTTTTAAACTCCTATTCTGCTTTACCTTGACCAAAAGTCAATGTTTGACCTGGCATTAAGGTTACATAAGCTTTCTTCCAGTCTTTACGACGACCGATACGATTACCAGTACGCTTTACCTTACCACGAACATTTAAAGTGTTAACAGACTTAACTTTAACATCAAAAATTTGTTCAACAGCAAACTTGATTTCACTCTTGTTAGCTGAAGGTAATACTTGGAATACAACTGTATTATCTTTTTCTAATACAATATTAGCTTTTTCAGAGATTACGTTACTCTTAATAATGCTATAAAGACGAGCTTGATCCATAGCTTTTAGCATGATAACATCTCCTCAATCTTTTCAACTGCAGCCTTAGTAACAAGAACCTTGTCGTGAGCAATTAAGTTTACAGGATTAAAGCCTGAACCCTTAACATCACAAACATCAACCTTGTATAGGTTACGAGCAGAAAGAGTTAAAGCTTCTTCGTATTCTGGAGTTACGATAAGAACATCTTTAAGTTCCATTTCGTTTAACTTAGATACAAGAGCCTTAGTCTTAATTTGTTCAACCGCAAAGCTATCAACAACTACTAAACGATCTTGACGAACTAATTCGCTAAGAATGCTACGTAAAGCAACGCGATACATCTTACGATTTACTTTCTGTTCCCAATTTTGTGGTTTAGCAGCAAAAGTAGTTGCGCCACCCTTCCATAATGGAGAACGGATTGAACCTGCACGTGCACGACCTGTGCCTTTTTGACGGAATGGTTTCTTACCGCCACCAGAAACTTCTGAACGAGTCTTTTGAGCTTTTGAACCCTGACGAGCAGCATTCATATAAGCAACAACAACCTGATGAACAAGAGCTTCGTTATAATCGCGACCGAAGGTTGCTTCAGAAACTTGTAGTGGGCTAGCGCCTACCATCTTTAATTCCATGATAATTCCCTCGCTTACGCTTTCACACTTGGCTTAACAATAACGTCACCGTTAATAGCACCAGGAACAGCACCCTTAACAAGAAGAACGTTACGTTCTACATCAACACGTACTACATCTAAACACTGAACAGTTACTCTTTCAGCACCTAAATGACCACACATACGCTTACCCTTGAATACACGACCTGGAGTCTGGTTTTGACCAGTAGAACCAGGAACACGGTGAGAACGTGAGTTACCGTGAGTCATATCTTGAGTACGGAAGTTATAACGCTTAACAGTACCTGCAAAACCCTTACCTTTAGAAGTACCAGTTACGTCAACTTTCTTAACGTCGTTGAATAATTCAACCTTAACTTCATTACCAGTAGCATAGTTTGCAATTTCTGCTTCAGGAATACGGAATTCCCATAAGCCACGACCTGCTTCTACGTTAGCCTTTGCGAAAACACCAGCTTCAGGCTTGTTTAAACGACTAGCCTTCTTTGTGCCAGTTGTTACCTGAATCGCACAGTAACCATCAGTTTCAATAGACTTAACTTGTGTTACGCGATTCGCTTCAACTTCTATAACAGTCACAGGAATTGACTTACCTTCTTTAGTGAAGATACGAGTCATACCTAACTTGCGACCAATTACACCAATTGACATTATTTAATACCTCATTAACCCAAGCTGATCTGAACATCAACACCAGCTGCTAGATCTAGACGCATTAAAGCATCAACTGTCTTGTCAGTGTGTTCTACGATATCCACAAGACGCTTGTGGGTACGAATTTCGTACTGATCACGCGCATCTTTATTAACGTGTGGAGAAATCAGTACAGTGAAGCGTTCTTTGCGAGTTGGAAGTGGGATTGGACCACGAACCTGCGCGCCAGTACGCTTAGCAGTTTCAACAATTTCTTCTGTAGACTTGTCGATTAATCTATGATCGAAAGCCTTAAGACGAATACGAATTCTTTGGTTCTGCATTTGCCAGAGCTCCAAATGGTTAAAAGAACAAACACAAAAATCCGCCATCTCGCATTTTCTTTATTAATAATAAATACTTCGCAAGAGGAGATTTTGCAACTAAATCCCTAAAAATCATAGGGGGTTGTACTTATTTTAAGTACGCTCAATTATTTGAGTGTTGATATTATAGACAATTATTTTTTTTAATCAAGAAAAATTTTCACTATGTCACAAAAATAAAAAACACGAACTAATAAAAGTCCGTGTTTTTATTATTTTGTAACTTTATATTTCTTTGTTACATTTAATTTATTTTTTATGTAGTTATCTTTTTGATAATTCGTTTTTCATAAATGCAATAGCGGATTTAATTTGTTCTAAAGATACCCCACCCTTTGCACAACGCTTAGCTAAAATTGATTCAATTTGAAGAATTGGATAAACGTCATCTTCAACTTTATCACTAAACTTCTTAAACTCTGCAACACTTAAATCTTCAAGTGGCTTACCTTCTTTAATAGCATAAACTACTGTTTCACCTACTATATGGTGAGCTTCTCTAAACGGAATACCTTTGCTTACTAAGTAATCAGCAAGTTCTGTTGCATTAGAGTAACCACCTTTAGCTGCAGCTAACACTCTTTCTTTACGAATAATGATACCTTCAAATACAAGAGCAGCCATATCTAAGCAATCATGCCATGTATCAAGAGCATCAAATAAACCTTCTTTATCTTCTTGCATGTCTTTGTTATATGCTAAAGGTAAAGCTTTAAGTGTAGTTAACATACCAGTTAAAGAACCAAATACGCGTCCTGACTTACCTCTAATAAGTTCTAATGCATCCGGATTTTTCTTTTGTGGCATTAAAGATGAACCTGAAGTTACTTTATCAGATAATTCTACGAATGCAGCTTCACCACTATTATAGATAATTAAGTCTTCAGCCATTCTTGATAAATGCACCATTGAAATAGATGCACAGCTTAAAAGTTCTAAGACATGGTCTCTATCAGATACAGAATCTAAACTGTTTCTTGTTGCAGTCTTAAATCCTAAATCTTGAGCTAATTTATCCCTATTGATTGGATATGCAGTACCAGCAAGAGCAGCACTTCCTAATGGACAAGTATCCATAAGTTCTAAAGCATTCTGTAATCTCTTATAATCACGATGGAACATTTCACAATATGCCATTGCCCAATGACCAAATGTTACCGGTTGAGCTCTTTGTAAGTGAGTATAACCAGGCATTACTGTATCAAAATATTGGTCAGCTACATTTACCAATGTATTTTCCAAGTTATTGATTGAACCTAAAAGAACTTTAACTTGAGCCTTACACCATAATTTTAAGTCAGTAGCAACTTGGTCATTACGGCTTCTACCAGTGTGTAACTTCTTACCTAAGTCACCTACTTTATTAATTAAGCTTGCTTCTACATAAGAGTGAATATCTTCATGACCTGCATTTTTAATGCTTTCAGGATCTTTACTTACTTCATCTAATAATTCTTTTAGCGCTTGTTCTAATTGTACGAGTTCTTCATTGGTGATAATTCCAACTTCAGCAATTGCCTTTGCCCAACCCATTGAACCTTCAATATCTTGAATTGCCATTCTGTAGTCAAAAACTAAAGAATCATTGAAATTCTTAAACCTTACATCTGCTTCTTGTGTAAAACGACCACCCCAAAGCGCCATATAAAACCTCTCAATAAAATATGAAAATTACTTTTTGAATTTATGATATTTTATTTAAATATTTTCAAAATTCAAAGATATTTAAATAAAAAACCCATGCTTAAATAAAAGCATGGGTTTATTTTTAACTCTTAATTACTTCTTCTTATTCATTGCATTGATTGCACGAATTCTTGATGGAAGTGAGTATAAACGGATAAAGCCTTCAGCATCAGCTTGGTTGTAAACTTCATCTTCACCAAATGTACAGAAGTCAACGTTGAATAAGCTGTTTTCTGAACGTTTTTGAATTGCAGTTACAGAGCCTTTATAAAGCTTTAATACTACTTCACCTGAGCAAGGAGCTTCAACATCATTTGCAGAAGCTAAGATTGCTGAGCAAAGTGGAGTGAACCAACGACCATCGTAAACTAAGTGAGAGAATTCGTTAGCTAACTTTTCACGCCATGCGCGAACTGACTTATCTAATACTAATTCTTCAATAGCACGAAGTGCAGCCATCATTACTGTACCACCTGGAGTTTCGTAACAACCACGAGACTTCATACCAACTAAACGGTTTTCAGTGATATCAACACGACCTACACCGTGACGAGCTGCAATTTCATTTAAAGTTGCTAAGCAGTTATATGGAGATAATTCTTTACCATTAACACCAGTGATTTCACCGTGCTTAATAGTAACTGTAACTTCTTCTGGTTCATTTGGAGCATCTTCAGGCTTAACAGTCCAAGTCCAAACTGCGTCACTTGCTTTATTCCAAGTATCTTCTAATTCGCCACCTTCAGTTGAGATATGCCATGCGTTAGCATCACGGCTATAAATCTTCTTAAGAGTTGCTTTACATGGAATATTTCTTTCGCTTAAGTAATTTAATAATTCTTCACGAGAACGCATTGTCCAAATACGCCATGGAGCGATAACTGCTAATTGTGGAGCTAATGCAGCGATTGCACTTTCAAAACGAACTTGGTCGTTACCCTTACCAGTACAGCCGTGAGCAATAGCATCTGCACCTTCTGCTAAAGCGCATTCTACTAATGCTTTAGCAATTACAGGACGAGCCATTGAAGTACCTAATAAATAAGTACCTTCGTAGATAGCACCAGTCTTTAAAGTTGGGTAAACGTAATCTTTTACGAATTCTTCACGTAAATCTTTAACGATACACTTTGTAGCACCAGAAGCCTTAGCTTTTTCTTCAACGCCTTCTAAATCATCTGCTTCTTGACCTACGTTAGCAACGAAACAAATAACTTCACAGTTATAATTTTCTTTAAGCCAAGGTACGATTGCAGAAGTATCTAAGCCACCAGAGTAAGCTAAAAGAACTTTTTTAATAGCCATAATGAGTTAAACTCCTTGATTTAATAATGTACTTAACACAGCCATTTGTGCATGCATGCGATTTTCTGCTTCATCATAGATGATTGAACATGGACCATCCATCACTTCAGATGTAATTTCATATTCACGATGAGCAGGTTGACAGTGTAACACATGCTTAATACCTGTATCATTTAATAATTTTGAATTAATTTGGTAAGGCATGAATTTAGCTTTAACTTTATCTAATGGAGTATCATCACCCATAGAAACCCAAGTATCAGTATAAACAACATCATAGCCTTTTGCAGCCATTGGATCATCAGTTACAGCTAACTTAGCACCAGTCTTCTTTGCAACTTCTAATGCAGCTTCATAAACTTGCACATCTGGACCATTGCCTTTTGGACAAACGCATAATACATCAGTACCGCACTTAGCACCTGTGATAAGTAATGAATTAGTTACATTGTTACCATCACCAAAATATGCTAATTTAACCTTTGATAAATCATCATAGTTTTCAGCAATTGTTTGGAAGTCAGCAAAAGCTTGACATGGGTGATATAAATTACATAAAGCATTGATAACTGGTACTGTACCGTGTTGTGCTAAATCAACTAAAGTTTTATTTTCAAAAACTCGAGCTACAATACCATCACACCATCTACTCATGTTACGAGCGTAATCAGTTACTGTTTCTCTAGTACCAAATTCACCATTCTTTTGATCAAGGTATACAGAGTGACCACCTAAGCGATACATACCCATTTCAAATGTAATTCTAGTTCTTAGTGAAGGTTTTTCAAAAAGAGAAACTATACCCTTACCCTGTAAATTAGTTCTATATTTTGCAGGGTTGTTTTTCATATCTTTTGCAAGATTTAAAATTTCAAAGTATTCATCTGTTGAAAATTCTAAACCTGTAATTAAGCTACGCATTCTTACTCCTGTTTAATTTATTATTTAAGGAAGTACTTTGGTACCAATTGGTTCACCTGATAATAAAGCGCTTAACTTTTCAGGGTATTTCCAACTTGCAACACTTAAAGATTTATTTAAAGTCTTAGCAGCTTTTAGTGCAGCTTTAACCTTAACTTCCATACCACCTGATATTATACCTTCATTTATCAATTTAGTTGCATAATCTTGGGTCATTTCTTTAATTAAATTACCATCTTTATCCAAAATGCCATCAACATCTGAAAGTAATGCAAGATCTGCTTTTAATACAACTGCTAACGCAACTGCTGCTTCGTCAGCATTTATATTCATTAACTCACCTTCTTGAGTAATACCAATTGAACTAATAACAGGCATGTAATTATTTTGAAGTAAAACTTCTAATAATTTAGGACTTCCTAACGCTACATCTCCTACACAACCTAATTCTTCCGAACGTTGTGTAACTTTAATCATATCACCATCAGTTAAACATAAACCAACAGCATCAATACCTACAGATTTAGCCTTAGCTAACATCATCTTATTTGCAGTCCCTGCTAAAGCTCCTGTAATATAACCAATATGTTCTTTAGGGGTTACACGTAAACCATTTTTCTTTTCTGATTTTAAACCTAAAGATTTTAATAAATCATCTACTAAACAACCACCACCATGAACGAGTACAATTGGACGTTTGTTATTTTTTAAGTAATTAGTTAAACCTTCGTACAAAGCAGATAGAGCATTATCGTTTTCAATAAGAGCACCACCAAGCTTTATGATTAAAACATTATCTAACATTTAATAACCTTAATCTTCTTTAAAATTAAATTAAACCTTCAGCAACATCAAAGCCAAATCTGATATTCATACATTCAACAGTATGTGCAGCAGCACCCTTTTGTAAATTATCAATAGCAGAACAAATTACTAATGTGTTGTCTTCTCTAGCATAATGAATATCGCAATACGGAGTGAATTCAACATCCTTTACAGAAGGCCAATTTTTTACAACTCTTACAATCTTTTGATTGTCATATGCTTTGTGATAAGCGTTATCAATCATTTCATCAGTAACGTTATCAGCTAATTGCACATAAATAGTCGCTAAAATACCACGCTTAAAGTTGCCTAAATGAGGTTGGAATAACACCTTTTGTCCTAAATGGTGGCTAATTTCTGGACGATGACGGTGACCAAACACCCCATATGCATTTAAGCTAACTTCACAGAAACTATTTACAAGAGATGCTTTTCTACCAGAACCTGTTACACCTGAAACTGCGTTGATAATTGGCATTGAATCTTTCTTGATTAAGTTATTAACTGCTAAAGGTTTTAATGCAGATAATGAAGCTGTTGGATAACAACCTGCTACAGCAATTAAATCATGCTTCTTGATTTCTTCAGCATTCCATTCTGCTAAACCGTATACTGAGTTTTCTAAATATGAAAGATTTTCATGTTCAAAACCATAGAACTTAGGATAGAATTCAGCTTCCTTAACTCTATAAGCACCACTTAAATCAAATACTTTACAACCTGCATCAATAAGTTTTGGGGCAAGTCTCATACTTACAACGTGAGCTGTTGCAAGACAAACAATATCATTCTTCTTTACTTCTTCAAGAGCTTCATCTGTTAATGGATTTAAAGGCATATCAACAATACCGCGTAATCTTGGATATAAATCTGATAATAATTTATTTCCATCTGCACTTTCTGCAGAAACATATAAGCCATTTAAATTAAATTCTTTGTGTTGAGCGATAATTTTTGATAAGTCAGCACCTGCATAACCACTTGCGCCGATAATTGCAACATTTAACATCTTGTTATCCTGATAAAATTTATAAATAATGATGATGCATTATACTATAATAATAAAAATTATTGCATAATATTTACATAAATATGCAATAATTACGCATATTTATGTAAATTTAGGAATTTTTATGCATTTAAATTTCAACGAATTATTAAAAAAACTTATTCAAGAATCATCATATAGTGCCGACGAACCTCAAAATGATGTAACAAACGAAGGAGTTATAGATTTCTTAGCTCAAACTCTTTCTTCCGAAAATTTTAAAATTTATAAACAAAAGGTAAAGAAAGCTCGAAATAAATACAATTTAATTGCCCAAATAGGACCTAATGAAAAAGGCGGTATTGCTTTTAGCGGTCATACAGATACAGTTCCTACAGATAGTTCTTTATGGAACTCTAATCCTTTTGAATTAGCAGAAGATGATAAAAAATTTTACGGTCTTGGTGTAATTGATATGAAAGGCTTTTTTGCTCATATCATAAATACTCTAAATAATATTGATTTATCAACATTAAAAAAGCCAATTTATATACTTGCGACAGCAGATGAAGAAACTACTATGAGTGGTGCAATTGAACTTGCTGACTTTTTAAAAGATTCATCTAACTTCAATTTTAAACCAAACCTTATTTGTATTGGCGAACCTACATCTTTAGTACCTGTAATCATGCATAAAGGACAAATTGTTATAAAAGTAAAAACTACTGGTCTTAGTGGTCATAGCTCTAATCCTGATGCAGGTGTTAATGCCATAAAAATAATGAATAAAGTAATTTCTTCTTTAAATGATTTTGAAGAAAAGTTAAGAACAATTAAAGAACCTATGTTTGCAGTAGACCACCCTACTCTTAATATGGGCCAAATTAATGGCGGAGACGCTCCTAATCGCATTTGTGATCAATGTGAATTAGTATTTGATATCAGAACATTACCAACACAAAAAACTCAAGATATGTTTTTACTTGTAAAAGAGCATCTCAAGGATTTAATGCAAGAATATGAAAACTATATTGAGTTATCTATTGCCTATGATCCTGTAGAAGCTTTTGGAGCAGAACATAATGCACAGACAATTGATATTTTAAGAAAAATTACCAATAAAGAACCTATTGCTGTAAGTTATGCCACTGAAGCAACATATTTACAAAATTTAGCTGAAACTGTAATTCTTGGAGCTGGTGATATTGCTAATGCTCATCAACCAAATGAATATTTATTAAAAGAGGAAATTCCACAAATTCAGGAAATATATCAAAAGCTAATTGAACATTTCTGTTTATAAATATAAAAACTCAATTTTATAACCGATTTTAAATAAAGCTGAGTTTTCTATCTGATTTAAATATGTAAATTTATTATGGTGGGAGTGATAAGCCCCACCATTAATTGTTGGATAACATCTAAAAATATTCTATATAACAATTCTCTTATTCTTCCTAATATTTCTTGTAATAAAATTTCTATTTTGGTATTTCAAAACATACAAACTTTTTTCTTTATTAAAGTCTTCAAATTTTTTTATAAAAAAAGCGAGATATAAAATCTCGCTTTTTTACTTAATTATTTATTCAAGTAGTTTTAGATTAACGCTTTAATTCAAGAAGAACTAATTCGCCAGTACCACTTAAGCTTACGCTACCACCAGAAACTGTACCTGTAGCTCCGCTGTAACCATCTTGAACTTCTGTACCGTCTGCGAAACAATCACCAACAGCAACTGTTGAAGCAGAACCTACATGAATTACTACAGCATTGTTAATGCCTGTTGCTTCATCATTGTAGATACGGCAATATGAACCGTCAGAAGTCTTAGTTTGCTTACCAGCGCCAACTGCTACGTTACGGAATCTGAACTGACCAACTTTCTGCCAGTGAGCTAATGTAGCATTGCTTGAGAATGTTGTACTTAAAGTATCAACATTAGCAGCCCATTGAGCTTGACTAGAAATGTCTGATGGGAAGTTCATATCTGAACGTGTACCGTGTTCAGCATCGTTACCAGAACCGCCATTATCATTTGGACGTGCTGTTTCATCACCGTAGTAAACTGAAACGCCACCTGGTAATAATACTAATGCAGTACCTAAGCCCTTCATATCGCTTGGACGACATAATGAAGTATCATGAGAAGATACATATGTTAAAGCGTTAAGTTTTGGAGAACCTGAACCTACACCATACATACCAGCGTATGAATCCCATGTAGCAACACCTGGAGCAGAACATGAACCGTTAGCTTGACCATTGAATGCAAAGTTAATCATTGAGTCAAAGCCACCTTGAGAACCGTAACCATCCTTATCGGTGTAGATGTCACCAGTCTTTAAGCCCCAATGTTCGCCAGTCATCCAGAAGTCATCAGTCCAAGAAGCAGCAACATCGCTAGAGTTATTTGCTCTCCACTTCTTAAGAGCTTCTTGTGAGTATTCCTTTAATAACTTCCAAGTACTCTTTTCTACGTGCTTAGCAGTATCACAACGGAAGCCATCAATACCAAATTCTTCAACCCATGAAGCTAACCAATGAGCTTGGAATTGGGCTACAGACATATTGCCTGTACGATATTGTTTTGCAGCAGGAACATCATGTGCAGCATCACCTGTTGCCCACTTTTGTGATAAGAATGTAGGAACAGAAACCGGAGAACCATTAGGTTGAGAGTTCTTAAAGTCTGGTAAGTAGCTTACGCAAGCATTTAAACCATCACCTGCACCACATTGTTCACCGTAACCACCGAAGATGATCCAGTTCTTACCCCACCATGAATCCCACTTGCTATTAGTTGATTCGTCAATTGGTTTGTCATGGTATGTAGAACCATTGCTTGGAGTCCAATCTTGACATGCATCCCAACCATTAGTTGTTGCACCAAAGCCGTAGTCACACATATCCTTTAATGTTGCATAACCAGTATGATTCATAACAATATCAAGAACTACACGGATACCACGTTTATGAGCTTCGTTAACGAATGTTCTAAATTCTTCAACTGTACCCATATTAGCATCAAGAGATGTAAAGTCTAATGCATAGTAACCATGGTATGCATAGTGAGCAAACGCACCACTTGAGCCACCACCTGTCCAACCGTGAGCTTGTTCGTATGGAGCTGTCAACCAAATTGCATTCATACCTAAAGACTTAATATAGTCAAGTCTTGAAGTTAAGCCCTTGATATCACCACCGTGGAATGTTGCAGTAGCATGACCACTAGTATCTTTCTTTGGACGGCCATAGCTGTTATCGTTAGAAGTATCACCGTTTTCGAAACGGTCAGTCATTACGAAGTAAACTAAAGCGTTATTCCAACTAAAGTCATTCTTAGCTACAGGTTCTTGCCACTTAACTTTCTTGATAGTGTATTTAGCTACAGCATCATTGTACTTAACTGTAATCACAACTTCACTTGGTGTTTCACCTGCAGCTGTATCAGCAGCATCTAACTTTTCAGCAACACGGATAATATCACCGTTTTCGAATTCATATTCTTCGCTGTTGTTGATAGTATAAGTGCCTCTAGTTGTAGCGTTTACACCCTTACCACTCATAAGAAGTTCTAAGTCTACGTATTGACTCTTAGCATCACCATCTTTTGCAGTAATAGTGATTATTGAACCACTTGCAACCTTGCTACCTGAACGGTATACGTATACGCTATCAGTTAAAGCAGCTGCAGCTAAACCACATGCATCAGCAGAAACAAACTTCTTAGAATCCCAATCGAAGCATGGAGTATCTAAGTTAAAGCTTTCGCCAGGTTGCATATCAGCTGGATAACGTTCATCAGAACCTACACCACTAAAGATAAGTAATGCATCAGCATTAGATGGAGTATAAGTCCAGAATGTTGAGGTACAACCATCTAACTTAGTCATGGTGTCACCAGGCCATTTTGCTGAGTATGTTGTCTTATCGTTGTATGCATACACATTTGGAGCAGAATTTACATCAGCCTTTAATGCGATTGCACCAGTAGGAAGCTTACATGTTGTTTCACCACCATCTACGAAGACGTGATCAGACTTACCATCTACAACAGAAATTAAATCGTTAGATGGAGGAATTATTCCGCATTCACCTTCAGCGCAAGCTGGAACTGTAATGTCAAAACTTGCTTGAGCAGTCTTACCACTTGGAGCAGTACCCTTAACTGTTACAGTTACTACCTTTTCAGCGTCGCCCTTCTTGATTGAAATGCTCTTGCTTCTATCTGTAGTCTTAGATGAGGCATTTTCACTAGTTGTGATTTCATAACTAATGTTGTCGTAACCAGTCATCCAAGAGAATGTTGAAGTAACTTTACCCTTAGCAGAAACTTCTTCGTGATCGATAATAGAAAGTTTTAATTCAGGAGTATCACCACATTCTGATTTGCTTAATTGTACTGTAGTACATTGTTTTACAGTTTGAGTTACACAACCAGATTCACCACCGCCTTGAACTACCCCAACTGAAGCTAATGGAACATCATATTCATCAAAGTCTTCTTTTTCTTTAGAAGTTGAATCATCCTTAGAATACGCATCTGCAGCATTATCTACAAGAACAGGGCTCCAAGGAAGCGCATCCATCATTGATGTACCAAAGGTACTAAATGCCACAACACCAATACCATTAGTTTCGATATCTGCCTTTGTTATATCAATTGAAGCAAGTGGAATTGTTACTTGATATAAGCGACCTAACGGACCTGTACCCTTTTTTTTAATTTTAGCTTGAACTTCATCAGAAAGGAAGTCAACATATTTGTCTTCTTCATTATAATAACTAGAATCTTTACCATAGTTATCACTGATACCATAGTAATTCTTACTTAAAGGGCTTTGTTCAATAGCACGTTCAATTCCAGCTTCATCAAAACCTAATAAATACCCCTCTTTCTTTTCATCGTAAGTGAAATAACCATCAGCATTAGTCTTGAATAAACCAGGAGTTCCTACATTTGGTAGACGCGGATGGAACATTAAAAGTGTGTCAATACCATCTTTAATACTCCAGTACTTACCGTCATCAGCCCATGGGTTATTGCCCGCAACCATTGTACCATAGCCAACAACACGTTTACCTGTTCTAATACCAATACCAAAACCTAAGTCTTGGTCATTGGTAAAATCAAAATCTGACTTAGAGTCAAAAGATTGAATATTTGGTAATTCAACCATTAAGTAAAGGTTAGTATCATCCCATGCAGCATATAAAGCATAGAAGTCAGTAGGCTTTTCATGATAACCTCTAAATGCTCTAGGGTCATCATTAGCAGCGCCCTGCGCAATAATCATATCGGCAGTCCAATCACTCATAGAAGTAATTGTTTTATTCTTACCTACTTGACCATTTGGATTGGTTGAATAATATGTATTTTCTATTGATTTTGCACCATTGCCACCAACTTTTGAACATACTTTCTTGTCAACATCTTTACATTCTTCTTTAGTACAATCTGATATTGGATATGAACCTAAACATGTTGGCTTATCAGTAGCACATTCTAAATCTACAGCATCACCAGTTACCTTAACTGTTGTAGTCTTAACGTTAGTTTCTTTCTTATCACTTACAGTTAATTTAACAGTGTAAGAACCTTCTTTTGCGTAAGTATGACTTGGACTCTTTTCAGTTGAAGACTTACCATCACCAAAATCCCAAGCATAAGTTAAGGTGTCGTTATCAGCATCTGTTGAATTATTTGTGAATTTAACAGTTAACTTATTAACACTTTGAGTAAAGTTAGCTACTGGAGCGTGATTTGTAGAAGGAGTGTGAGTTACAGGCTTAACAACTACGTTAGATTCATAAGTTGTTGATTCCTTACCATCACTTACAGTTAAAGTAACCTTGTAAGTACCCGCCTTGTCGAAAGTGAAATCAAAATTGTCTTCTGTCTTTTCAAAGCCATCAACATCCCAAACATAGCTTAACTTATCTTTATCAGCATCTTTTGATTCATTAACAAATGTTACCTTTAATGAATCTTGAGCTTGCTTGTAAGAGAATTTAGCTACAGGAGCAGTGTTAGAACCTGTGATTTCATTAACTACAATAGTTTGCTTAGTATTTGAAGTAGTTTTACCATCACTTACTGTTAATGAAACATCATACTTACCAGCACCTGCAAATGAAACTACAGGATCCTTTGTTGTTAACTTTTGACCATTAATTGTCCATGAATAAGTTAACTTATCATTATCTGCATCAGTAGAAGTGTTAGTAAACTTAATGTCATAAGAATTTTTAACTTGTGAATAAGTAAATTGAGCTACAGGAGCATTATTTGTTGCAACACTTGCTGAAACAGTAAACTTCTTAGTTGTTGTATTTGAAACTTTGCCATCTGAAACTACTAAAGTTACAGTATAAGTACCAGCTTTTGCATATTCATGAGTAGGAGCTTTTTCAGTCGATGTCTTACCATCACCAAAATTCCAAGTATAAGTTAACTTATCGTTATCAGCATCAGTTGAGTTGTTATTAAATACAACCTTTAAGTTACTATTAGATACAACTTCAAAACTTGCAATAGGAGCTGAATTTATACCTGTAACACTAACATTCTGAGTGAACTTATCATATGAATTGCCATCATGAGCTTCTAATAAAACTTGATATGTGCCATTTGCAGCATAGGTATGCTTTGGACTTACTTCAGTTGAAGTCTTACCATCACCAAAATCCCACTTATATGTTAATTTATCATTTTCTTCATCTAGAGAGATATTAGTAAAGGTTACTGTACCATTATCTGCCTTGTATGTAAATGCAGCTTCTGGAGTTTTATTGTTAATATCTTGATGATACTTTTCAAGTTCTGATTTACCATCTTTGTTATTAGCTAAAATATCAGAGAACTTGTCAATTGATTCAGTTGCTTCATTTGGTGAAGTTCTTTCTAAAGCAGCAGAAATTACAGATAAAGCTGAAACTAATTTATCTTTTAAGTCTGCAGGTTCTGTTGAATAACCTAATTTAGCAAGAGTATGAGCTACAA
The DNA here is from genome assembly GCA_000222855.1 of Succinivibrionaceae bacterium WG-1. GTDB lineage: Bacteria > Pseudomonadota > Gammaproteobacteria > Enterobacterales > Succinivibrionaceae > WG-1. Next base: position 77,731 of record GL995229.1, read on the forward strand.
CTAAAATACTTTCATCTTTTGGGAATGGTTTGGTTGCATCAAACTGTGATAATTTTGCATTATCGTCACCAAAAACTTCAGAAGTACCATTGTTACCTTTATAGTTTTCTACAACATTTTGAAGTGAATGTAAATATAATGGCTTTTTACCATAGTTACCATTTAATGCTTTAGTAGAAAGAATTACATTAGAATCTTTAGTAAAGATAATGTTAGTATTATTTGAAACTGTTACTTTTTCTTTTTCCCATTGTAAAGTTACAGTACCTTCATCACCCTTTGCTTCTTGATTTGGTTCTTCATTATCACAAACTTCGTTGCCATTAACGTCTAAGCAAATCACAGAGGAAGCGTCAGCTTGAGTTGATGCACCACTTGCATAAGTTTTATAATTAACTTGTTGTTTTACAATAGTTGTTTCTACAGTAGAAGGAGTGTCAGTTGTACTGTTGTTATTGTTACTGTCGCTGCCGCCACCGCCGCCGCCACCACAAGCTGCAATTCCAAGACCTAAAAGAACTGCAAATGAAAGCTTAGAGTATTTCATAAATCTTCCTTGACGTATAAATAAACATGAAACTGTTTTCAAAAATAATGCATATAATAAAGCATTTTTTTATTATAATATGCTTAGAATATCACAAATAACAAAAATTAACATATTTTATAAAATTATTATAAATTTTATTTTATATAAAAAAATCCCTAACACATCATGATGCATTAGGGATTTTATTTTTTCTTTTGTTAATTTGTTAACAAATTACTTCAAGAATGAGCTTGATGAAGCCACCTTACCACCTTGGTAATCTTTAACAAGTACACGCATTGATGCACCAGGAATATTTCCTAAATCAACAGAACCACCAGACACTGTGTAACTCTTTCCTGTTACCACATCAACATATGTGCCATCAGTTGCCCCACTTACAGTTACAGAGCCTCCAGATGTACCAGGAATTGCAACAATTGCTCTTTCTGACTCGTATTGGCGTTCAAATACTAAAGGTTCACCTTGAAGTACCTTTAAGGTACCACGTTGTAAAGCTTTAGAAGTCTTTCTGATTGCATTTAAGTCTTTAATATGAGCTTGAATTGGATCCTTTCCTGCAACAAGGTCATCACCAATATACAATCTACCAGTGCTTGCAACTAAGTCATTTGAACTTGTTAAATCAGGTGGTAAACCAATACGGCTTCCTGTTTCATCACCTGCGTACATTACAGGGATACCTCTAACAGTCCATAACACGTTGTAAGCCAAGGCACTATTATTTCTGTCTTCACAACAATGTTGTGCTCCAGAGCCTAACCAAGTATTATCAGGTGTTAAGTCATGGTTTTGGAAGAATGTTACAAGTTTTGTAGCATCTGCATAATCACCATCAAAACGGTTAAATACGTCTGCTAGTCCACCAACACTACCCTTAGTTACATTATCACGGAAAGTACTCATGAGTGAGAAGTCTAAAACAGAAATCTTTGAATCCCCAGTCTTAGAATCTGCTGAACCTGTACGAGTATAGTACCATGGTAATAATTCAGAAGGAGTATTGTCACCAAAGCCCTTAATTAAAGCTTCACCATAAACAAACATGTTTGGCTTATATTGTTGCCATGTGTGAACCATAGACATTACGTCAGCTCTTGGCATATGCTTTAATGTATCAATACGAATAGCATCAATACCCATATCAATATACATCTTAATAGCATAGTTCATGTAGTCTTGAACATTCTGTGATTCTGTCTTTAAGTCAACACAGTCACCAGCCATACTACGTTGTTGTACTTCTGAAACAGATTCCCAATTGTTAGTATAACCTACGTGATACCACTTTTCTGGTAAGTAAGAAGCAACAGCAGGAGACCAATAATATTGTTCTTGTCCCTTTTGGTTAGCCCCATTAACTATAGAAGTACCATTCTTAAAGTTTACACTAAATGTAGCTTTAGCTTCTGGGTCACCAGCGCAAACTCGGCGGTGCCATGTTGGAGCTACAGGGTTATCATTATCGCATCTACCATAAGATAAGTAGTCACCTGTATGGAGTTTATACGGACCATAGTTAGTGCCATCTTTGCCGTCACCTGCATCTACCCAATACTTATTAGGGATCTTTTCAATATAAGCCTGACCTCTAATACCATAGTTAGATGAGTGGTTTAATACTACGTCTTGAATAACTTTAATGCCTTTCTTGTGAGCAGCTTTAATAAAGTCAAAGTATGTAGCACCAGGGCTTTCTAAACGAAGATCTGGTTGGAACCAGTCATAAGCATGATAGCCGTGGTAATCTAAACCTGAACGGTTTTCAACAGGTGGAGTAATCCAAATTGCAGTAAAGCCTAAATCTTTAATATAATCTAACTTTTCAATTAAGCCCTTGAAGTCACCACGCCATGAAGGATCTGTTGCATCAAATCTATCTCTATCAAAGTAGTTATTTGATTCATCACCATCATAATATCTTGCAGTTACTACGAAGTAGATTGTTTCATCTCTAAAGTCAGTAGCAGGAGCAACATTATTAGCAGCATCATTCTTGATAAACCAGAAGAAATGTTGTTCTTGTTTTAAGCCATTTTCACCAACTACAAGAGTACGTAATCTATATGCAGTACCTAAGCCGTCAGTAGAAGTATCTTCAAGAGTAATTTCTCCATCATATACTTTTGATGATTCAGAAGGCACACTATTATCTAAAGTATAGTAAATAGTACCACTTGTTGGATTACGTTCTGCGTCTTCAATCTTTAATGAAACTTTTTTGAGTATCACTATATGAGCCAGGAGCAAGTGTTGTAGTTACATAAGGAGCGGCTTCTACATAAACATCAGAAGTTGAAGTATATGAACCAAAATCTAAAGCATTCCAAGTAATACC
>GL995229.1:81009-84808 GCA_000222855.1 Succinivibrionaceae bacterium WG-1
AGGATTTACTACAATTTCAGCGCCTCCTTCAACAGCACCTTCACCACTTGAAGAAAGACTACATGCATCTAATTCAACCCATGAATTTTCATAACATCCAGTAATTGGAGAATTTGCTAAATCCCCTGTCTGTTGTCCATTACCATTGAAAATAATATTTACTTTTTTAGCATCTATACTTGAAGTATCAAAGAACTTCCATCCATTAATACCAGTATCAGTCATTGTACTTCCAGGCCAAGCACCTGCTAATTTATTTTGGTCATCATCCCAAATATAGATATTGGTATAATCGCCCTTATAGTAGATACCTTTTTCTGTAGGCTTTTGAACATTAGCTAAAGTAATGTTATAAGTCTTTTCAGCAGAAAGCTTACCATCACTTACAGTTAATTTAACAACTTTCTTACCACCTTCACTAAAGGTAATCTTGGTAGACTTGCCACTATCTTTTTCAATAGTTGCGCCTTCAGCACTCCAAGCATAAGTAAGTTGGTCTTTATCTTCATCAGAAGCAACAGCTGTTAAAGTACCCACTAAACCATTAAATGAATAATGGAAATCTGCTTTTGGAGCATGATTTGTAGTATTATCTCCACCAGAGCCACCTACTTTAGCAGTAAACTTACCGATTTCTTTTACAGACTTTTCTTTTCCATCACTTACAGTTAAAGTTACAGTATATGTACCATCTTTCTTATAAGTGTAAGTTCCACTTTCTAATGTAGAAGTTCCAGAGTTATCACCAAAGTTCCAAGCATAAGTGAGTTTATCACCATCTTCATCTCTAGATGTACTTGTAAATTTCAATGTTGCACCAGTAATTTGCGCTGTACCATTTGCAATAGGTGCGTGATTTGTAGCTTGAGTTGCTGTTACTTTTACAGTTTTACTTTCAGTGCTTACTACTTTGCCATTTACGGATGCAGATACAGATACGGTATAAGTACCAGCTTTTGCATAAGTATGATTTACACTCGCTCCTGTTTGGTTACTTGTATTATCACCAAAATTCCAAGTATAAACATAGCTTGCTGAAGTATTCTTATCATTTACAGTTTTAGCTGATAATGAAACTGTTAAGTTACTATTACTTAATTCTGATAAAGTGGTAGTATATTTAGGTTCTTCTTGAGCACCACATGAATCACCACAAGGAGATACTGTGGCAATTTTTTCAGATACAGTGTTAACACCATCAGAAACGGTTAAAGTAACATCAAAAGTACCACTCTTTTGATATACGTAAGAACCTTGAGCTTTGTTAGATGTTGAACCATCACCAAAATCCCAAGTAAATGTTAATTTTGAACTATCTGTGTCAACGTCTGTTGCAGCACCAAAGAAAGATAAAGAGTTTTCTTTAATTGTTGCAAAAGTATCATTCTTAGTAATTACAGGAGCTTCATTCTTATCTGTTGAAACAGTTACTTCAATGCTTTCTGCAGGATGAGATTTACCAAAAGAATCGTAAACTACTAATGAAACAGTATAATTCTTATCAACATCAGCCTTAGGGAATTGATGACTTGGACTAACTTCTTTTGAAGTTGAACCATCACCAAAGTTCCATTCAACAGATGCAACATCACCTTCTGCATTTGCATTAAATGCAAAAATTCTATCGTTCTGTGAAGTAATAGTATAAGTAATCTTAGAAGTTACATCACCTACACATACTGAATTATCTGGAATATAATTAGTTTCAATCTTTGAGCTTGCTGCTAAGCCATCTTTAACAACTAATGAAATATTCTTTACATTAGTATCATTAAACTTATGAGTGATTGAATTTGTATTCTTTACGCATGAATCCTTAGAGCCATCACCAAAGTTCCAACAAAATTCTAATGTATCACCGTCAATATCATTAGCGTTTACAGCAGTAAACTTACCTACTAAACATTCTGCAGTAGTATCTGATTGAATACCGTCAACTGTAGGAGCTGTATTTCGACTAATTTCTTCTTCTAATTGATCTAAATTGTCAAAATTAGCATTCTTTTTAAAGTTGTCTGAAATTGCTGTTTGACCAATGTTTGGATTCTTGTTCAAAAATTCTTGAATCTTTCCAACAGCATTTGAATGCAAATCAACAATATCTGAATTTAATTCAACTTTATTATTAGCTAATGAGTAAAAGAAAGTATTAAGAGCTGTACCTACTTCCATCTTACCATTAAAATCTGCTTCTTTGGCACCTAATTGATTAGATACAATACGCTTTGAATTGTTGTATGAAATTCCTTTATCTTTAGCGTAAATTGTAGCTAAAGTAGTTGCAGCATTTAAGTAATATGTAGCATCAGCTTGAGAAGTATGATTAATCTTTTGTTTAATCTTGGTAGCACCTTTCTTATAAAGAAGGTTACCACTCAAGGCTTCATCAACACTTGAGTTAGTTTTGGTAGAGCTTGAATTATTAACTGTGCGCTTAAATGCTAGTTTTGCTGTACCATTAACAATACTACCAACAGTTTCATCAGCATCACAATAATCGTCTTCATTAGCATCTAAACAAACATTACCACTAGTGATTTCGGTACCATCAAAATCTTGTACAACTACATTTAAATTAGTTGTAATAGTTTGCTCTGTCTGTTGTGGATTATTTGGTTCTTCTGCAACACTTGAAGAAGAATCTCCTCCTCCACCGCCACCACCACAAGCAGTGATAGCCATACCAAGTCCCATTGTAATAGCTAAATGTAAAGCTGTTTTCTTAAATTTCATACAAATCCTCAACTCTGCAATAACCTAATGAAAAGGTTTTCTTAATATAATCTGTAAGTATAACTATCATTAAACATTAATAAAACATTTTTTTAACATTTTAATAAAAAATATGTATAACATCATAAAAAAGGGAGCTATAAAGCTCCCTTCTTAGATAGTTAATTATTAGATTAATTTAAAGTACACTTTAAATCATTTGGACAATTTGCAGGGCACTTTTCAGAACATGCCGCATCCGCAGTACATTCTTCAACAGGAGTTGCAGATGAAACTGTTACTTGTACAATATCAGATTTAACTGTAGCTTTACCGTCAGATACTTTTACAAATACGTCATAAGTACCAGCTTTTGAGTATGTATGAGTAACAGAAGCACTAGTATCTTTTGATGTTTGACCATCACCAAATGACCATTCTACTGTTAAATCATCTTTGTCAGCATCTGAAGAAGTATTTGAGAACTTAACTGTTAAATCGCTCTTACTTAACACAGCAATCTTAGCTACAGGTTCGTGATTTACAGGTTCTGAACAACCATTTTCGTCAACGCAAGTAATAGTAATTTTTTCTGTCTTTACTTTACTATCAGCTTTACCATCGTTTACGACTAAAGTTACTGTATAAGTACCAACTTTTGAATAGTTAATAGTGAAGCTCTTATCCTTACGAGAGAATTCGCCATTACCATTACCAACGTTCCAAGTACTCTTTAAAGTATCACCATCAGCATCTGTAGAAGTATTAGTAAATGTTACCGCACCATTCTTTACACTATATGTAAAGTCTGCAACAGGAACTGTATTTTGCACTGGTTGTTCATCACAAGCAGTACCAAGACATGTAACATTGATTGATTGAGAAGACTTAGTATCACTTAAACCTTCAACATCTGTGGTTACAAGTTTAAATTGGTAAGAACCTGTTTGTAAAGCTTCGTAAGTGAAAGCTTTAGCATTATTAGAAATAGTTTTAACTTCAGCGCCATTTAATAACACAGTCCAACTATTCTTTAAAGTCTTGCCTTCTGGGTCACTTGACTTGTTAGTAATAGTGAATACACCCT
>GL995229.1:85070-90773 GCA_000222855.1 Succinivibrionaceae bacterium WG-1
CATCAAAATCTGCTTTTTGGAGCTTGATTTGGAGCTGAACAATCAACTACACATTTAGGAGTTACAGTTTTACGAACTTCAGTACTACATAAATCATAGTCATTACAAACCTTTAATGACACAGTTCTTGCAGTAGAATTTGCGTAAACATGTTCTGGATTTTCATTTGTAGAACTACTACCGTCACCAAATTTCCAAGTATAAGTAAGTTTGGCACCTTGTGGGTCAACACTTGTATTTGAGAATGAAACTTTATAGTTTTCAGTAGTACTTACAACAAAATCAAAAGATGCTTTTGGATTTTCAGCATTCTTAGGTTGTTCAAATCTTTCTTGATCAAGATAACTATCACCTGCGCTAATAATATCTGAAATATTCCAATTATTTGCAAGAATCTTTTCAATCTTTTCAATTGAGTTATTTAACTTATTAAAAACATCATTAAATGATTTATCAGTATTTTTAATATAGTCAGCATTAACTATAGTTTGAGCTAACACTCTATAGTTATCATTTGCTTCAAAGTTCTCTGTCGCAAAATCTACACTGCTTTCAACACCGATTTGTGACTTAAAATCTGAACCTTTTTGCTTACTGATATATTGCATAGTTGATAATGCATTTAAATAAAGTCTTTTGAAAGATAAATTCTTATTAGACTCGCTATATGAAATATCACCTAAACCATATTTAAAATCAACAGTAGCTTTATTATTGTTATAAGCAATAACTTCGTAATTTGCTAAATCTGATTTTGAATATGTAGAATTCTTCCAAGTTAAAGTCTTTAAACTTGAACTTTTACCTGTTGTTACTGTTACATCAGTCTTATCTAAAGCGTTATCGCAGTTTGCTGCATTAACCTTCGCTACACATAATTGATATGAATTTGAATCATCTGCTTGTGTAGTAACACTAGAACCATCATCAACATATAAAAGTACGGGGATATAAGAAGTAGATGTGTCAACTACTTCAGGATTTGTAGGAGTTGCAGGTTCAGAGTCAGATCCTGAACCGCCACCGCCGCCACCGCAAGCAACAAGCGCAATAGCAGCTAACATACAAAATGCTAATTTAGAAAGTTTTAACATTGTTTTAACCTCTATTATTACCAGAAATTTTCTGGTGAAATGGACTAGGATTATACTAGTCCATTTTCTTTATTTATTACTCTTGATACCAAACAGTTACAGCAGTGCCTTCTGCGGTTGAAGTTCCTGATGTGCCATCAGTGTTCACTGTTACGCCATGAACTTTCTTCTTCCAACCATCAACACCATTGATAGTCATGTTGTTACCGCTGTTGATTACAAGTTTGATATTCTTCCAAGTATCGTTAGCAGCAGCACCCTTAATATCTACAACTATCGCTCCATCTTTACCATAAGTTGAAACGTTAGCTTCGATATCACTCTTAGTTGGGTATCTAAACGCAGGGTGAGCCTTACGCATTGCAATCATACCTTTATAGTAATCAAAGATTGCAGCATTTGTCTTCTTTAAACCCCACTTAATGTTGTTTACATCACCAGGAGTGTTGTAAGAGTTGCCATTACCATCCTTAGTACGACCAAATTCAGCACCACTATGAATGAAAGGTACACCTTGGGATACAAGAATGATACCATTAGCATAAGATTGAATTCTCTTAGCATATTCAGAAGTTGATGAACCAATAGTCTTGCTAATCTTATCCATTAATGTAAGATTATCATGAGCTGTTAAGTAATTTATTGATTGTTCTGGATCTGCCGCAAATAATGGAGTCCATGAGTTATCATTATTACCAATTGCCCCCTTAACACCTGCTGATACGCATTCAACATTGTTGCTTACGCCTGTACCAAGATCATGATATTGCTTATTAAAGATAAAGCCACCTACTGCATCATCACTTCCACCCTTTAAGCATTCACGGTATTTACCATTGAATACACCTACGTGACCGCTTGCAGCTCTCTTGATAGAACCTAAACGTACACGAGTGCTTTCAGATGGGTCTGTTGCATAACCATTCCATGGTTCACCGTACATTAAGAAGTTACGAGTAGGATACTTGTTATTTAAATATTCACCCCATTCTTTAAAATCATCAACATCAAAAATACCAACTAAGTCAAAACGGAAACCGTCAATATTATATTCAGTTGCCCAATATTCCAATGAGTCACGAATAAAACGACTTACCATACCTTGTTTTGCATCAACTGAGTTACCACAACCTGATAAATCCACTGATGTGTAGTATTTTGATGAAATATTTTGGAACATTTCTTTATCATAAGTATGGTTATATACCACGTCCATGATTACACGAATACCGTTCTTATGGAATTCGTTAACCATTTCCTTAAATTCCTTAACTTTTTGTAAGTAATTTTCGGTCTTAAATACAGAAGTATAACGATCTTCTGGTACATTGAAGTTTACAGGATCGTAACCCCAGTTATAGCAAGAGTCACTTTGTGAATCTACATCTGAACATGTACCATAGTCATATACAGGTAATAATTGAACGTGAGTTACACCTAATTCTTTTAAGTGATCGATACCAGTCTTTAACCCATCAGGAGATTTAGTTCCTGTTTCAACCATACCTAAGTATCTACCACGATTTGCGTCAGATACACCAGATGATTTATCAACTGTAAAATCTCTTACATGAGCTTCGTAGATGATAGCATCTTCACGATTCTTAAGAGCTGGACGAACTGCCCAACCATTAGCTAAGTCTGTATCACGCATATTCATAACGATATTGCGATTATCAGAAGCTACTACTGATTTATTAGAAGCTGTGTAGTTTGTTGGAACCACCATCTTACCATAAGGGTCACGTACACTATTGCCGTTAATCTTAAACTGGTAAGGTTGTAAGTTTAAGTCACCTTTAACAGTTACTTCATAAACGTCTGAATAGCCATTGATTGAAGCTTTGCTCATTTGATGAGTTTGGCCGTCAACTTCTACAGTAACATTACTTGAATCTGGAGACCAAATTCTAAATACTGTTTGAGTTGGGCTATATGTTGCACCTAAGAAATCATAAGCTAAGCTTGCAGTTTCACAGTTATTAGTTGTACCATCAGTTGCACAATTTTCTTTAGTATTGTCATCAGGTTCTTCAATATATGCACAATCTGAACCTTGGCAAATACCTTCAACGCAATCATTACCACTATTACATTGTGTACCACACTTGCTACCTGTGCATACATCTTCTTCTGTTAAAGAAACTACATTCTTTGTAGCATCGAAGTTGATAGTATAAGTACCAGCTTTTACAGCAATATAGTCACCAGCAAGAGTTAATGCCTTACCTACTGTACCACCTAAAATAGAGCACTGATTAGCACTTGTTGGTAATGTTTCAATCTTAAATTTACCATCTTTTGCAAATTTAAATCCTGAAATCTTCCAAACATTAGCAGAAACCTTAGTAAATAAGTTTGAAGCATAGTTATCTTCGCTAGCTCTTAAAGCAACCTTTGAGTAAACTTCATCTGAACTACCTGAAAGAGTAACTGAATTTGATACTGAGTTAGATTCTTTTGAATCGCTCACTGTTAATTTAACTGTATAAGTACCTACTTTTGAGTAAGTATGAGTTGGATTTTGTTCAGTAGATGTCTTACCATCACCAAAATTCCAACTATAAGTTAACTTATCATTATCTGTATCACTTGATAGGTTTGCAAAGCTTACGCTTAAACCACTTACTGTTGATGTAAATGCAGCCTTAGGAGCGTGATTTTGAGTTGAACTCTTTTGCTTAAATTCATAAGCCATTGTAGCGTCATTAACTGTAAGTGTATATTCACCAGCTGCAACATTTGCAATATCAACGTCACCATCACTTGTTACAGCAGTTAAAGTACCAGACTTACCAGAAGAAGAGGTGCTACCATATTCACCGCTACTCCACTTGCAACCATCAACAATCTTAAATCTTTGATTGCCACTTGAATCACCCTTACCAGTAAGAGTTAAATCAATAGTCCAATCACCTGTCTTGCTACTAAAGTTCATTTGTTCAAACTTCCAAGAGTTTGAAGAACCTACATAACAAAGTTGGCTCTTAGTCTTTTCATAGTTGATTTGACAATTATCTTCATTAGGATTTAATACACAGAAGCAATCTGTTGCTGTTGGGTTAGCACTGCAATAAGAAACACATAAACCATTCTTATCAGTTTCTTCACCCTTACATAAGCATGATGCATCATTTGAACCTGTAGTACTGCAGTATGCAGAACAAGAAGTCTTGTCTGAATCAGACCTACATAAACATTGAGCACTTGTTGGGTCTTTTTCGCAAGGATCAACAGTTTTACCACAATAATCGCCTACGCAAATTGCAGCAGCACCTTTACCTTTAACTGTAAATGTAGCTTGACCACCACTTACTGTAATTTGAGTTGCACAATTATCAAATGGCGGAGTTGTTAAACTCATAATGTCACAATATGTGCCATCTGGAACTTCAACTTTAAAAGTCTTAGTAAATTGAGAACTTGAAGTATTTTGTACGTAGAAACCTTTTAAGCCACGGTTAATCCATAAAGCATTACCTTCATAACCTTTAGAAGTAACAGCTTGACCACGAGTTGCTCTTGCAAAACGTGGTGCATTTAATACGATAGGTTCGCGGTGTTGACATAACCAACCACCAGTACAACGATCAGAGCTAATCGGACCTGCAGGATCATGTTGTGAAAAAGCATATCCTGAGTAAACTTGTCTTACTTTACCTGCTGGCCATACAACCATCCAAGATTGAGCGAGGTTATAGTTTGGATTATTCTGGGTTCCCATTGAACAAGAACCAGCAGAACAACGAAGATATTCATCGTCATGGTTATTTACGAACACTTCTGCTTTATCACAATCGATAGAACAACCTAAATTTAAAGCATTTCCACCATTACTTTCTGGACTATTAAAAACATTAGCGATATTGCCAACATATGAAAAGTCTGTTACTACATTATTTTCATTATTGATATAATGGTATGGTTGGATATCATCTGCTTCACCACCAGCGCCAATAACTTCATAATATGAAGGAGGCATCTTACCTGACTTAGATTTAACTTTACTAAAAATTGCCGCTAAATCAGTGTATCCCATATGCTTTGCAGCGTCCACACGGAAACCATAAACGCCCATATTCATAAGGGAAACTAAGTAATCTGCAATTTTTCCTTGAGTGCTATCATTATCAGTTTTAGTATCAGGCATACCTGAGAGTTGGCAAGTGCGAACCCAGTTTGCATCACCATAATTTCTACCAATTGTACAGTTTGTACGGAAGTCAGAACTATCAAAACCATCTTGATAATTACTACCATGACCGTAACTGCTACCACCGATACCAACACCACTGCCATCTGCTCTTTGATTAAATACTGCGTCAGCGAACACTTTTACGCCTGCTTCATTACAAGTTTTAATCATTGCTTTAAGTTCTGCTTCATTACCTGTCATGGTAGTAAAGTTCTTAAAGTTAATAGGTTGATAAACGGCCCACCACACATCTCTTCTATTAATGTGCTCTGCAGGTTGTGAAATTTGTACCCCATCAAAACCTGCAGGCCCTAGGTATTCGGTACATTCCTTTGCAATACTGTTATAGCTCCACTGAAATGGGTGAATAATGATCATTTCTGATTCATAATTACCAGCAACAGCGTTTGGAGC
>GL995229.1:91036-106427 GCA_000222855.1 Succinivibrionaceae bacterium WG-1
GAGCGGAAACAGAAGCTAATGCTAATGCAATTCCTTTTTCTTCTGACTCATTATGGCTTCTCCGTAAAAATGCCTAATCCAAACTTAAAAATCCATTTAATTTTTTTATACAATGCAGTTTAATGTTATAAACAAAGTATGAAAACATTTTCTTGAATTGTAGTGTATTAAATAGTTATGCTATCACAAAAATTTAATATTTCAACAAAAGTAAACATTTTTTTAACATTTTTAAAACTTATATAACAAAAAAGCACATCAGAATTTTATTATTCCAATGTGCTTCTTATAAATTTTTTATAGAAATTTATTTTATGCGTTGCAGTGCTAAATGTAGTCCCATAACGCATCTTGCATCACTTAAAGGAGAATTTTCATTTTCAACTAAGTCTAAAGCTTCTTCTTTTGAAAATTTTTGAGTAGAAATTTCTTCAGGTTCATCACCTGATGTTAATTTGTTAACAAAAAGGTCTTCTGCTAAAAATAAATGAAGTTTTAAAGACATAAATCCAGGAGCAAAATTTACAGTTCTTAAATGAGTTATTTTCTTAGCCCCCCACCCTATTTCTTCTCCTAATTCTCTTAAAGCACTTTGTTCAGGTGTTTCACCATCATCGATTTTTCCTTTCACAAAACCTAATTCATAGTTTTCGGTTCCTACGCAGTATTCTTTAGATAAGATAAAATTTTGACCATCAAATGGAATTACCATTACAGCACCATTACCACCATTTAATCTCTCATAGGTAGCTTTAACACCATTGCTAAATAAAAGGTCTACAGCTTCTACTTTAAAGAATTTACTTTTAGCTATAATAGATGTTCCTAATACTTGCGGTTTTTCCAATGTGCTCATATTAAATTAGAAATCTCCTGTAAAATGAACTTTGATTTTACCATCATTGTTAACTTTTCCTAAAAATGGTATTAAGTTCTGTAAAGATTCTGGCAAAGCGCCTTTTGGTTGTAAAAAACCATCAATTGTATATTTAGATAAATTAGTGATTTTTACATCACCTGTAAAATTGAAGTGTTCTGAACTTTGGTCTAAAGAAATCACTAAATTTTTATTGTTACCCACAATTTTAGCATTAACTTTACCAACTAAAATTTTAATATTATTCTCAAAAGGATGTTCAATTTCTCCTTTTGTAATAACCATCATGCCTTTAACATCTCTTAGTTCCCCATTAGATGCTAGCTTTAAGAAATCAAAATTGGCTTTAATGTCTCCATCTGCTTTTATTGGCCATGGTAATTCTTTGGCAATATATGGATAAATTTTTTCAACTGTACTAGTTAACTCAATATTGTTTATTTCAACTTGTTCAGGAAGTTTAAAGGCGTTGAAACTTAAATTACCATCTGCAAGTTCAGGATCTCTAACTGTTAAATTAACCCCTTTATCAAAAATTAAAGTAAAAGGATTCAACTTCCACTTTAAATTATTAATTCTAAAGTTGCTTACATCTAAAGTATCTATTGAACCTTTCCAAATATCACCTTGGACATGATAAACCTTTACATCTCTTGGTAATTCAACTAAAGACACAATTTTAGACGCAGGAGCTAAATATACAATTAAGAATAAAGTTAATAAAACTAAAAATCCAACTGGAAGAATAACTCGTTTAAACATTTTTATTCTCCTTCATCTAAGCGCATAAGGCTAAGTCTAGAAACGTAAATCATACCATCACCTTGTTTATCTAGACCAATTTCTTTTACAATCACACCGTAATTTTGTTCTAATGATGTTAATGCATCCATTAAAATAGAGTAACTAATAGAATTTCCGATATTTACTACTATGTAGCTTTCATTACCATTCTTTTCAAAAGTTTCTACATTGTCAATTCTATAATCCTTGGCTACTTTTCTTACCGCCTCTTCTACAGAAACATCTAAATCAACTTCAGTAACATTAGTGTTTTCAGTAACCCTTGATGCATTTTGAATTATGAAGTTATAACCATTTTTAGCTCTTTCATTACCAATTTCTAGGTTTTGTAACACTTTCATTTTAGGATAAATGCATACAAAATAAACAAGAACTATAAAAACAACTACTAACAATGCAACAATAAAGTTCTTTTCAGTTTTACTTAAGTTGGACCATTTTTTTATAATTTGTTGTTTATCCATTATTTAATCCTTCTTAATTGCACTGTATAAAGCAGTTTATCTCTACTTGGTTTACTGTTAATAACTTCTGCAGAAAAATCCTGTTTATATTTACTAGTAAATTTCTTTACATCAAAATTTATGCCTGCTAAGAAATGAATTGTAAATATTTTTTTAGAATGTTCATATTGCATACTTACAAGTTCAATATCTTTGTTCTGTAAAATTATTGGAGATAATCTCTTATTTAAATCTACAAATCCTTCATAAGTACCAATTGGTGAATTATCACTAATTAACTGTTTTAATTGAAACACTGGGTCATTTTCTGTTCTACCTGTAATTTGTTTGAATAAATTACGTTGTTGCACTTTAAATGCTTGAGTTTCATTACTCACAGACTTAATTTTGTAATTTAAATTTACTACACCCAATATAATCGCAACTACAAACAAGGCAATAACCTTGTACCAAGGTCGCATAAATTCAACATTTATTTCAGTTTTTTGCTTATATTGTGAAAAATTTACAGGAGAATTTAATGCCCCATCAGCAAGAACAGCATATGGTGAATCACATAAATTTTCTTGGCAAATTTCAGACAAACTACTTGGAATAGAAGATAAAGAAACAACTTGTTGTTCTTGTTCCTTGAAACTATCAGTTATAGTTTCCAACCATATTTCATTGATTGCAAAACCTTGATATAAGCCATTTCTCACAAGCCATGTATTATTTATTTGCAACATATATGTTGCTTTTTCATTAGTGTCTGAAACACCATTTCCACTATCTTGCTTATTAAAATCTTTCTTCTGAGTTTGAGCTTGTGATACTTGTTCTTCTAGAGCTTCACTCGTAATTTGAGATTCATTAGTAGCTTCTTGCACTTTGGCATTATTGTCTACAGATGTAGACTCAGATTCTACATTTTTTTCTTTCTGATCTTTTTTTAATAATTTTTTATAGAGATCTGAATTAACTATTTGTTCTCTAATCTTCTTATATTGGGTAACAAGTTGAGAGTTTTCAAAGTTATTTTTAGATTTTTGTTCATGGCATGGCAAACATAACACGTCAGGAATTATGGAAATAACCACTTCACCTAAACTTGTAAGTTTGTTTTCGATATTTTCTATTTCATTTTTGGTATAAACCATGATGTCATAGGAATTACCTTTTTTAGATAAGATTTTAACAGCAACATTTTCAATGTCTGTCGCTAATTCATCTTCTAACATGTATAAACACATATTAGGATTTTTCTTTAACTTTCCTGGGAAAATTATATTCTTTAATATTATTTTATCTGTGGGATATAGCACCACTATAGGACGCTTGCTAGATGCATTTAATTCAACTACATCATCCAAGCTTTTAATAGTACCATTTCCTAAAATACACTTGCTATCAGAGTCAAAAGTGAACCACAATAAACTATTCTCATTTTGTGAAATATTTGGCCTTATAAATAAATACTCACTCATAAAGTTCCCCTATAAGACGTTGATAAACTTTTAATTTTGACTCAGAATCTCTAAAAATTCTTGAAGTAAACGCATACTTACGATCATCAAATTGCACTAAAACATTAGCAACAAAATAATTAGAATTAACAACTATTGAATTAATAATTCTTGTTTTTAAACCACCACGGCTATTACTTCTAGATTCTACATTGTCTTCTCTAAAAAATCCTGCCGAAGAATCCCAACCATAACTTGGTCTATTCTTTATTAAAGCTACCGCTTCTTCTAATGATAAAGAACCTAAAACAAAGCAGCAAGTACAGGAGCTTGTTTTTCTTCCAACATATTAATGCTTATTTTAAAATCCGTTGTTGGTAATGCGCAAATTAGAGGTTCAATTCTGCGATATAACTCAGCAGTCATTCCATTTATAGCACGAAGTTCACTCTTATCATAAAAAATATTTTTATTAGTAACTCGCGGATTCTTTTGCGCAATATAAAATTGATCTTCTGCACTATATGAAGAACGAGTAGCTGTATCAGTGTCAATCCAATCAGCTGCAGAATCAGAAATAGTTTGAGCTAAAACATCGTCTGCCCCCATATACTTTAAAATTTCTCTAAACACTAAAATTTGGTATGGAGTTTCTTTTAATGTAGAATCCACAATTGCGTTTTTATTACTGTCTGTAGAATATGTAATAGATGCTGCTAATGAATTAATATTAAAACAAGCCATCTCATCTTTCACAGAACCACTAATTATTGCTTCATCTAATGGAATTACTTGATTAGGTTGGGCCCAATTCATATCCATAAAAACTTTAGAAGGATTTTTCTTAAAATCATCCTTCATATATTTCATTACAATTCCTTCAATACCATCAACATACCATTTAGATTGTGAAAATAAATAATTATTGGTAGCTACAAAAAGCAATCTATTGTATCTAACAAAAATTGAAGTAGCAGAAACGAGCATAATTGCTAACGCAATTAAGACCACCAGTAATGCCATTCCTTTGTTTTTATGCAAACTTGTCATTACACTCTATATCCCTGCAACCACATAGTAAACTAATGGGTACTTCCCCATGTCTTCTAACTCTAATTCAATTTTAATTCCTTGCGGAACATTTGCTGAATCAGACCAATTATTAGACCATAACCCTTGTTTGTAAAAAGTTATTTTAAAACTTTTTACTTTTGTTAAAATCTTTTCAAATTGAGGCTTATATCCTGTAGTAGTATCAGGGTATGGGTAAGTAGCACGTTCTAATGCATTGTCCTTCAATCTATACCAAACTCTTGCAATTTCACCTTTAGGAAGTTCCGCTCCAGGATTGGCTATACCACCTCTAATAAAACTAAAACCTAATTTATCACTTTCAAACTTTCTTTCCCCAAACTCAATGGTTTTTAATGTTTGTTTTCCATCTATTCTACTTTTTCTAGGCACCATTTGAGTAAAGTCTCTTTCAAGTAAAAAGAAAGCGCGTTGTACTTCATTAATCCTATTAGTTGATTCTTCTATATGAAAATCTGATTCCACTACAGAAGACATGAGCGTATAAGTTGCTTGTGCAATTATCGCCATTATAAAAATCGAAATTAGAACTTCTATTAAAGTAAAACCTTGAAACTTTTTCATATGATTTTACCTATTAAAATAAGTTCTAAGGGTGGCAACAGGCGTTTCAGTGTTTACTTGAGAAGAAATAAATACTTCAACATCAACTGCTTTAAAATTTGCATCTTGAGTATTTTGACCACGATATCTATAGTAGTAAGTGCGGTCTGAAATTGCATATTTATCAGTTACCCAACTGTTTGATGGCCATTTTTTTGCAAGTTTCAATTCTGAAAGCACATTTCCTGCAATAATTTCAGCATCAAATCTTTCTTGTAAGCCAATAATTCCGTTAATAGAATTTGATACAGTATATATGATAGCAGAACTAGAAATAGCGAACACACTAAGTGCTACTAGCACTTCTATAAGTGTCATCCCCTTATGTTTTAATATGCTGCTTTTCATATCTATAACTTATCTGTTTCAGTATCAAATAAACGAATTGTTCCAACTTCTGTACCAATTATCATATGTGGGTCATTGGAATCAAAACTGTTATCTTTTAAAAAATTTAATCTAAAAGGAGTAACTTCACCTGATGGATAAAAAGAATTTGCGGAGTATTTTTGTTGTTAGCCTTGTGTTCATCCATAGTAAAGTTATATTGTTCTAGCTTTTCAGATGCTTTATCATCTGTTGATAAGCCACCAACTGATAAATCAACCGTAACTTCTTCACCAAAATCTCTTTTAGTGGCAATATTTTCATCAGAATAGGTAACCCAAGTTAAATCATCCCAAAAAGTATGTTGTAATTTAGCTTCTAGTGATAATTCAGAGGTAGTTTTTTTTGAATTTTTAGTCAAAATCAAAAATTCATAACCGTTTTTATTAATACGTAATCCTATTAACCTATTTTCCATTACTGCCTTTTCTGAAATTTCTCTCATGATATACATGAGTTGTTCAGCTTGCATGGCAGGATTACCTTCTAATTCTGTACTAGTAGGCAATGTAACCGCAACCATTTGCGCTGTTAAACCTATTAGAAATACTACTAATAGCATTTCTAATAACGTAAAACCTTTGCTAAATGTTTTTCTTACATTGCCTAACATTTATCTATCACCAAATACTTAGCAAATTAGTTTGCACAAGACTCTTCTGTTGGTGGATTATCTGAATTCCAGTTACCGATATCGTCACAAGTACCAACTTCACCATCAGGGCCAGCACTAAAAATATCATACTTTTGACGACTACCATGTTCAGATGGACGCTTGTAATAGTAATCTGAACCCCATGGATCTTTTACTAACTTTTGAATATAACCACCTGACTTATAAACTTTTGGTTTTGGATTAGTTGTTGGCTTTTCGATTAATGCTTGTAAACCTTGAGTTGTAGTAGGATAAGACATCGCATCTAATCTATATGAATCTAAAGCAACTTCGTATTGTTTAATATCAGAAATTACTTTATTAACATTAGCCTGATCCACGCTTCCCATTACATTAGGAACAACAACACCAGCTAATAAGCCCATAATAACGATTACAACCATGATTTCAATCAAGGTAAAGCCTTTATTTTTTTCATTAAAAAACTCCTTAAATAAAAATAATCCTTTAGGTATTTTATCTACCACTAACCATTGAATTCATTTGCATCAATGGTTGTAAAATTGAAATAACGATAAACAACACTACCCCTGCCATTGAAATAATCAATAATGGTTCAAAAATAGATAATGCCATTTGTACATTTCGCTTAAATTCATTACTTTGAATTTGTGCAGCTCTTCCCAACATGTTTTCAAGTTCACCACTCTTTTCACCTGATGAAATCATATGAAGCATCATTGGAGTAAATAGTTTAGTATCAGTTAAAGATCTTGCTAAACCTCTACCTTCTCGCACACTTTCTGCGGCATCTTTTAACAATTTTTTGGCAATTACGTTAGATAAAGTATCACAAGAAATATGCATACCTTCAATTAAAGGCACCGCACTTGCGTGAAGAATTGATAAAGTGGATGCATATCTTGCAGTATTAAGAGACTTAGTTACCTTGCCAATAACTGGTAAACGTAAATATAGACCATGCATTTTTCGCTTAAATTCAGCATTCTTCATAGCCATTAAAAATAAAGTAACAACCACACCACAAGAAAGCACAATAAAAATGCCATAATCTTTTACGAAATCAGAAATAGCAATCAGCATTCTAGTAGAACCCGGCAATTGAGCTTTTAAATGCACAAATTGTTCTACAACTTTAGGTACAACTGAAGATAACAATAAACCTATTACAGATATTGCAACTAATGTAAGCATAGTTGGATAAATCATTGCTTGCATGAGTTTTCCTTTTAATTCTTGCTTACTTTCTGTGTAGTCTGCAAGACGTAATAAAACTTCATCAAGTCGACCAGATTTTTCACCAGCAGCTACCATTGATACATATAAGTCATCAAAAACTCGTGGAAATTTTTTTAAAGCTTCAGCTAAAGATAAACCTTCACAAACTTTATTTCTAATAGATGAAACAATGTTGGCATGCTTAGGATTTTCACATTGCTGAGCAACGGCTCTCAATGTTTCTTCAATCGGCATTGAAGACGCAACTAAAGTTGCTATTTGTCTTGTAATCAAAGTAAGAGAAGAAGCACTCATTGAAGGCTGAAATAAGCTACTAAAAAATGAAGTTTCATTTTTATTTTGCTTGTTTTTTACTGTAAAGCTTCCTTCTTTTATTTCAACGGGAATTAACCCTTGTTCTTTAAGGATATTTTTTAAAGCTTTAGAGTTTTCAGCTTCTAGTACACCTTTAGTTTGTTTTCCACTTGCATTTAAAGCAGTATATTTAAAAGTAGGCATAAATTACTACTCTCCGCTAGTTACACGCATGATTTCTTCTATAGTTGTAATGCCTTGAAGCACTTTAGAAAAACCATCTTGTCTAATTGTAGGAGTTGTTGGTCTTACCACTCTTTCGATACCTACTTCACCGTCCTCACCATGAATAGCTAAGCGAACTTCATCAGTAACTTGTACCAATTCATGAATACCACTTCTGCCTTTGTAACCTGAACCATTACATTCAGGGCAACCTACAGCCTTAAAAATTGTCGCAGGTTCTGTTAAGCCCATTAAAGCCATTTCGCTAGGACTTGTTAAAACAGGTTGTTTACAATGAACACATAGTGTTCTAATTAAACGTTGTGCTAAAACAGCTAATAAAGAAGTTGATAATAAAAATGGTTCAATCCCCATATCTTTAAGACGAGTAATAGCCCCAACTGCGGTATTAGTGTGCAAAGTACTTAATACTAAGTGACCGGTTAAAGATGCTTGAACTGCAATTTCAGCTGTTTCTTGGTCACGAATTTCCCCTATCATTACTACATCAGGGTCCTGACGTAAGATAGCTCTTAAAGCTCTCGCAAAGGTCATATCAACTTTTGGATTAACAGGAGTTTGACCTATACCTTCTAGGTCATATTCTACAGGGTCTTCTACCGTTAAAATATTTCTATCCTTAGTATTTATTTCTGTAATGGCAGCATATAAAGTTGTGGATTTACCAGAACCTGTTGGACCTGTTACTAAAATTATGCCATGTGGATGATGAATTAAGCGTTGAATTTGTTCACAAATAGTCGGAGTAAGACCTAAATCTCTTAAGTCCAATCTTACGCTATTTTTATCAAGTAAACGCATTACTATGCGTTCACTATAGCTTGTTGGAATGGTAGAAACACGGACGTCTACTTGTTTACCACCAACTACTAATGAAATTCTACCATCCTGAGGAATTCTCTTTTCTGAAATATCAAGTTTTGCCATAACCTTAATTCTTGAAATTAAGTATGGAGTAAACTTTCTTTCTAAAACGATATTCTCATGAAGTACACCATCAACACGAAAACGTACTACAAGCTTATTTTCATATGGCTCAACGTGAATATCTGACGCTTCCTCCTTTACCGCTTGTGCAAGCATTGCATTAATGAATTTCACCATTGGAGAATTTTCACTATTATCAAGAAGGTCAGCTTTGTTCAACTCATCTGCAAGACTTAAGTCTTCAACATCATCGCCCATATTACTTGCAATACGTTGCGCTTCAGATTCATCTTGTTGATATCTTTGAGCTAATAAATCATCAAATTCTTCTGCTTTTAACTTTTTAGGCTTAAATGGCACATTGATGATTCTTTGTAACTCTAGGATTGTGTTTAAAGCAGGTGTTTCTTTAAAACAAAGAAAATATTCATCATTTTCTTTATCTAAAACTATGCCATTATCGTGTGCATAAGAAAAAGGAATCTTAGGTTCTTTAGACACAACCTCTTCTTCTGCAACAACTTCATTGTTTTCAGAATCGACATTGATATTATTAGTTAATGAATCCAAACTTGAATCATCAATACCTGAACTCATATTTTCGTTATTATTATCCATGCTTTATAAACCCAAATCCTATTTTAATTATTATTGTAGTATGAAATAGAATCTTGATTATCCACAAAGTTAGCATCATTTTCTGTTGATGATACTACTTGTACAACATCAGGACTAATAACAATTGTTGAATCTAACGCAGGTAATACTGGTGTTGAAAGTCTCATTGGAAGTAATCTAATACCACGTTTGTTTCTTTCAAGTTGTTGATTTCTAAACATAGTATATTTAGCACTAGAAATTGCATTATATTCTTGATCATCTCTTAAGATAATAGGATGAATAAATACCATTAAATTACGTTTAGAACTTGAACTTGTAGTTTGCTTAAATAATTCACCAATCAATGGAATATCGCCTAATAATGGAACCTTACTTACGCTTTCAGAAGTAGTATGATCCATTAAACCACCAAGTACTACAGTGTCCCCACTTCTCACAAGTACTGAGTTCTTAATAGTACGCAAATTGAATGTCGCACCATTTTCATTCTTTTCAGTTGAAGTATCAACACTGGAAACTTCTTGTTCCAAAGTTAATAAAACGCTATCACCTTCATTAATTTGTGGTACGAATTTTAATTTAGTACCTACACTCTTTCTTTCAATAGTATCATATCTATTGGTTGAATCTGTTGAAGATTGAGTACCAGTTTTTACAGGAACTTCTTGACCAATTTCAAATGAAGCTTCCTGATTATCTAATGTAATAATGCTTGGAGTTGATAACACGTCATTTCTAGCATCAGCTTGAACTAAAGATAATAAGCCAAACCAATTGCCATTATAAAAACCCACACTTGGATTAGTTACAGCTCCTGCTAAAGTTGCTGCATTTATATTTGAAGAACCATTTAAGCTATTAAATACTTTAGAAAGTTGAGTATCTGAAGGATCTCTAACTGCAATTCCTAAACGATTACCAATGGTTCCACCCCACTGAATACCTAAGCTTGCACCTGTTGAATCAGTAACTTCCACAATAATTGCTTCAACTAAAACCTGAGCTCTCTTAATATCAAGTTTACGAATAATGCTTTCAATTTCTTTCATTAAGCTAGGTTCGGCGTTAACAATAATAGCATTGGTATCTTCATTAGCATAAATATTTATCTTTTTTTGATTTGCATTACCACCATTTGAAGCGCCTTCAGTATTAGTAATAGACTTACTAACACCTGTTAAAGTTTCGAGTAACGACTGTGCTTTAGCGTAGCGAAGATAGAATACCTTTGTGTTTCCAGATTGTGATTGTTGTTGATCAAGCATCTTTACAATTTTAACAGCACGATCACGAGCTCTAGGTTCACCTGAAACAATCACAGAATTTGTTCTTTCATCAGCCACAAGTTTTGGAATCAGCAAACTAGACACAGATGACGCATTATGAGAACCTTCTTCCTTTAAAATACTTGTAGCAACACGTACAACTTCTGAAGCTGAAGCATGTTCTAACTTAAATATTTGCACATCTTGGTCACCAGCTTTATCAACACGATTTACGATTTCAACTAATCTGTTAACTACATGAGCTCGACCGGTAATAAGTAAAACATTAGATGGTTCATAGTGAACTACGTTACCAGCACCTTGGTTATCAATTAAGCCACGCAATAACGGAGACAATTCTCTTACACTTACATTCTTTACAGGAATTACGCGAGTGATCATTTCATCGCCAAGACCAGTATCTGAATCGATAATTGGAACCCCTGAAGTTTTGGCAATAGCAGAACGTACAACTTTATAAACATTTGGGCTGTCGCCTGGAACTACCGCAAAGCCATAAACCTCAAGTACGCTTAAGAAAAATTGATAGTATTGTTCTTCATTTAGCACATCATAACTTCTAACGTTAATCTTACCTCTAACAGCAGGATCGACAATAAAAGTTTTATTAAGATTCTTACCTACAGTATTAATAAATTCAGTTATATCAGTACCTTTAAAGCTTGCAGAATACTCAGCTGCAACTGCATTATTAGATGTAAAACTACAGCCAAAAGCTATTACAAATGCAATATAGATGGTTTTTAATAATCTTAATTTTTTCATATGCGTCACTTAACTTTTACTATATTACTTTATTTCAAATCTAGAAAAATATTTTCTTTAGAGCCATTTCTATCAATAACAATATTTAATTCAGTAGCATTTTGTAGTTCCCCAATAACTTTCATTGCTTCGGCATTATTGGTTAAATCTCTACCATTGATTTCAACAGCAATGTCACCTGCTCGTAAACCTGAATTGATAAATAATTTATTATCATTACCAGGATTTAATTCATATCCTATCATTTTGCCATCAGCCATAGCAGGTTTTATATTTAAATAATTTAATAGACTTCCAGGATTGCTAATTAGTTCAGTACGAACTAATTTCATTTCTTCTTTTATTTCTTCAGGTTTTGAATTTATTGGAGTATTACTGTTAGAAGAAGTTTTTGTTGGAGATAATTTAATATCTTCATCCATAAATAATACTTCTTCCTCAATACCACCATTATTGATAATAATTTTATTTGGCAAAATCCTAGCAATGATTGCATTACTCTTTGGTAGCTTATCCCCTACACCAAATGTATCTTCAACATTATTAAATATTAAAGACACCGCACCTTTCTTTTCATCAGAGCTAGCCGAAATACCTGTGATATTTATATTTAACTTAGTTCTTTTAACAGAAGAACCAGAACTTACAACAGAAACTTCCTGAGGAACATTATCAGAATTCCCAAATATTTTTAAAGCACTAAGTTTGGTAGATTGAGTAGGAGTCTGAATTTTTTGTAACTGTTTATTAGTTAAACCTGCAATTTCAATTTTCTTTTCAGGAATACAATTCCATATGAAGACAGCCAAAAGATATGCAACAATTATCTCCAAAACATATAGAGATACACCATTTATATGATTCCAAATCCATAAGTTCTTTTCCTCTAGTTGCTCATCTTGTGCAACATTAGCTTCGGAATTTTCTACAAATACCCCATCATTAGGAACAGCATCTCCAAAATCACTTTCCTTTTTTTGGTAATCAATTTTTTTAAATTGATTATTGTAGAATTAAAAGAAATCATATTTTATAATCCAATTGTTAGGTTTATATAAAAATCATACATTTAACATTATATCAACATTAAAATACAAAATTACTATTTTGCACTAAATGTTAATTGTTTAACAATAAAAGGATCAAATTTTAAATATCATTCACACTTTTATATGAAAAAAGATATCGAAAACACTGAATCTATCAGATTAGACAAATGGTTATGGGCGGCAAGATTTTACAAAACTCGCTCTTTAGCTCGAACAATGATTGAAGGTGGCAAGGTACATTACAATGGAGTAAGAGCCAAACCAAGTAAAATCGTAGAGTTAAATGCCAAAATAGAATTGTGGCAAGGGTACAATCAAATAGAAGTAATTGTTCTTGGCATATCTGATGTTAGACAAAAGGCGGAAATTGCGCAAAAGTTATACCAAGAAACTCCAGAAAGTGTAAAAAACGCGAAATAAAAAATGAAAATGCCAAAAACAATTTAGTGTTTGCCCCACACCCTGAATCAAAACCTGATAAAAACAAAGAAGACAACTTTTGGATTTTAAACATACATTTTAAATTTTTAATTCAAACTAGTAGAGCCAAGCAAAAATTCTCAAGTATTAACAACACTTAGTTTAAAAGTTATTAGCTTGAATTTTAAAAAATTATCCACATGTTAATAAATAAGATTAACATAGTTTTACATTTGGTTGATGTCATTAAATTATTAAATTAGAGTTAATTTGAAAATTCGAATCATATAGGCATCATTTATATATTCAAGAGCATAGATTAAATATGACAGATAATATCCTTAATAACACTGAAAACAAAATTTCAAGTTTAGATTCAATCCAAAGATTTATATTTAATGATTATTCAATTCGTGGAGAATTGGTTCAATTACATAAATCATATCAAGATTTAATAGCCAAACATAATTATCCCAATTTTATAAAAAAATTATTAGGCGAACTCCAAGTTGCAATTACTCTTATAACCGCAACTCTAAAACTTGAAGGTAACATCATGTTACAAATACGAGGTAGCCAAGACTCAAAATTAAAATTTGCTTATGTAAATAGTAATCATAATAACGAAACTGTAGGTTATGCATCATATAACGAAGATATTGAAGATGGTACCCTACAAGAAGTATTAGGCAATAACGCTATAATGTCTGTTACTGTAATACCAAATGAAGGACAGCAATACCAAGGTATTATAGAACTAGATAAAGAAACTATTGCGGAATGTCTTGAACAGTATTATTTACAATCAATGCAAATAGATACTAAAATTTTTATATATTCTAATATCGAACAAGAGATATTTTCTGGTCTATTATTACAAGTATTACCATCTGAAAATAAAGAAAAACAACACAATGATTTTGAACATGTGGTAGCTTTAGCTCAAACCTTAACAGAAGCAGAAGCTTTTTCTTTAGAATCTCAAGATATTATATATAGATTATATAATCAAGATTCTGTGAATATTTTCCCTAATGAATCTATATGCTTTAAATGCAAATGTTCTAAAGAATATTACAAAGAAAGATTAGCACAAATGCATCCAGAAGATATCCTTGAAATTCTAAAAAATGAAAAGCAAGCAGAGGTTGAATGCCATGCGTGTGGTTGCAAATATACTTTTAATGCTCAAGAATTGCTCGAAATATATGAAAGCTCTAAATAGTAGTTGCTAAATAGGTAAATGAAAGTATAATTATTTACGGAAAAACCGCAACGTAATAGGTTGCGCAACAAACAAGTAATATTGACTAATGAACAATTTATTCTAATAAAAACATTTAATACAAAGAGACCTTCATGGTCTCTTTTTTTTACTAAAATTTTATATAAATTTTCTAATCCTATTATAAATTTCTAATATTTTTCTAAGATTCATAAACAATGATTTATTATTAAATAAAACAAATAAAGGGATTTGGCATTGCTCCAAATCCCTTTGATTTCAACTTAGATATTAAAATTAGAATTTATAAGAAATTGTATGCTCTTTCACCATGAGTTGTTAAGTCTAAGCCTTCACGTTCTTCATCAGGTGTTACTCTCACACCGAATAACTTATCAGCAACATAGAAAGCTACAAAAGAAACAACGCCAGTCCATACAAAACAAATGATTACTGAAACTAATTGACCTGAAAATTGACCTAATATAGAATCCCAACCTTCCTTAAAACCAGTTCCACCAAGTTCAGGAGCACAGAAAATACCTGTTAATAAAGCACCTAAGATACCACCTAAACCATGTACTCCGAACACGTCTAGAGAATCATCAACTCTTAAAATCTTCTTAAGACCATGAATACCCCATAAACATACGACACCAGCAATTAAACCAATTATTAAAGCACCACCAACACTTACGAAAGCACATGCAGGAGTGATAGCAACTAAACCAGCAACAACACCTGAGCAAGCACCTAATAATGAAGGTCTACCAAACTTTAACCATTCTGCGAATGTCCAAGATAAACCAGCTGCTGCTGGAGCTACTAATGTATTAGCAAATGATAATGCAGCTATACCATCAGGAGATAGTTCAGATCCTGCGTTGAAGCCAAACCAACCTACCCATAATAAACATGCACCAATCATTGTCATTACAAGGTTATGTGGAGACATTAATTCTTTACCATAACCAATTCTTTTACCTGTAAAGTAAGCTCCAATTAAAGCA
>GL995229.1:106741-130444 GCA_000222855.1 Succinivibrionaceae bacterium WG-1
TCTTTTACCTGTAAAGTAAGCTCCAATTAAAGCACAAACTGCTGCGTTTATATGAACTACTAAACCACCTGCAAAGTCGTATGAGTGCCATGCTGAGTCGATATAACCACCGCCCCAAACCATGTGACAAAGTGGAATATAAGCAAAAGTAAACCACACAAAAATCACAAATAATAAAGCACTAAAACGAATTCTTTCTGCAAATGAACCAATGATTAAACATGAAGTAATACAAGCAAATGCACCTTGGAATGAGAAAAATGTTAAATCAGATAAAGTACCATTGATATCATCAGGTTTTACAGATAACATTAAAAACTTATCAAGGTTACCAACAATGTTTTGAAGCATTTCACTTGAGTTTTCACCAAAAGCAAGGGTATAACCGTAAATAGTCCAAAGTATAAAGATTAATGAAAAAATCACTGTAGTTTGAGCAAGTATAGATAACATATTTTTTGCTCTAACTAAACCACCATAAAATAATGCAATCCCAGGAACAGACATTAGAATAACTAATGCTGCACATATCATTATAAATGCATTATCCACAGGACTTAATGAAGCAACATCTTCAGATGGAGCAGCTTCTTCAGTTTGAGTTGTTACAACTTTATCTTCTGTTTGTTCTGTTGTAGTGATAGCACTTTCTGAATTTTTATAACTATCTGTAAGCTCTATCGATTCTTGAGACAAGTCATCTGCGATGACATCTTCTGCCCATGTTGGACTAGTTATCCCAAATGTCATACACATAATTAGTAATAAAAAAATTTTTCTCATAATATTTCCTCTCGCAATTTTTGCTACACAGATCTATATTTGCAAATATCAAGCCATATTAAAAAATAGAGAAAAATTTTTAAATTTAAGTAAAATAAAGGTTATTTAGAGCAATAAATCCTGATTTTATGCACCAAAAAAGATAAATGCACAAAATAAGAGCAAAATTAACAAATAATAAAAATCCCCATTTTGAATCATTTTGCTTTAATATAAAAAATATCATAGCTATCGCTACTCAAAAAGTTAATATCAAATATTACTCACTTAAAAACAACATTTAGGAAATCTTATGAAATTAGAACTTACCAATTATGGCAAAGAAACAGGAACTCAAATTGTTTTTATTCATGGTTGGGGCTTATGTAGTCAAGTATTTAAACCTATTATCCCCTACCTTGAAGAAAATTTTAAAATTAGCTTATTAGATTTACCAGGGTATGGAGTCAACCATAAAATTCCAGCTAATAGATGCGATGGAATTATAGAAACACTAGAAGAAACAATTCCTAATAATTCTATTATTTTTGGATGGTCTTTAGGTGCAACTCTAGCAATTAAATATGCCATCAGAAATCCTGAGAAAATTAAAGCTCTAATCACTTGTTGTGGTTCTCCTAAGTTTTGTAAAGAAGATAATACTTGGGAAGGAACAGAAAACTCTTTACTTCAAAAATTTACTTCTGTACTAAATGAGAGCAATTGTCAGAGCGTAATTGAAAAGTTTTTATCATTACAAGCAATGGGGTCACAAAAGCTCAGAGAAGATATCAAAAAAATTAAAGAACTATTAAAGGAAGTTCCTACTCCTAGTTATTACGAGTTACAAGCAGGCTTAAAAACTTTAATGGATGAAGATCTTAGAGGATATGTGAGTAGAATAGAATGTCCTTCATTGCATATTTATGGTGCTAACGATCGCCTAATTCCTTATGCTTCATCAAGAATTTGGGCCAATAATGCACATGCAGAAATCAAAGTGATCGCTTCTGCATCTCATGCTCCATTTATTACCGAACCAGAAGAATTTTCAAAAACTTTATTGAATTTTTTAACCAAATTAAACTAAATAATTAAATTTGCGCTATACTTAAATATATAGGTTTGTAATAAAAGGAGAAAGGTATATGACAAATTCAATATATTCAACTTCTTCAAATGCCATAATTTCAGAACAAAGAAATATGGCAAAGGCTTCCGCAAATATTGCAAACAACAATATTTCTAATACTACTGCTAAAACAAATGAAGTTAAAGAACATACCGATCTAAATACTAGCAAACAAGCAATTCAAGCAGATGCAAAAGTTATCAGCACTCAAAATAAATGTATCGACTCTTTAATTGATATTCTAGCGTAAATTGACAATAATAACTATTAATAGAAAAAGATAAGTTTTTCTTTATAAATTTTAATAAAGATAAACTTATCTTTTTTTGATTACTCTTATTTACTTTTATTTATTACTATTTTTAGCTAATAATTCTAAGTATGACTTTTTAGCTTGAGCAATTTCTTCATCAGTCATTATTTTAACTTCAGAATTCACATCTTTTTCTCTATTAGTAAATTTAAATTCAGGTTCGCCAATTTCCCCAAACCATTCTTCATGTTGATATGAAATTTTATTTATATACCATGTGGCTTCGCCATTTGGGGTAAAAACTGTAGCTTCATCATCGATGGTTTTACCTAATAAACCTTTGGCCATTGGAGATTCATTTGATATTAAATGTTCGCGATTATATATTTCATTTTTGCCAACAATTCTAAAATGTCTAATATCGCCATTATCATTTTCAATTTCAACATAAGCTCCAAAAAGAATGATATTTTCTTCTATACCTTCTTTGCTTCTATCTAAAACTTTGGTAACTTCTAAAATATCTGATAATTTTTGGATTCTAAAATCTATTTCTCTTAAATAACGCTTATTATATTGATAATCAGCATTTTCACTTCTATCTCCAAGAGAAGCTGCCCATGCTAATTTTTCAGTAACTTTAGGTCGTAAATTTCCCCATAAATAGTCAAATTCACTTTTTATAAGTTTCATGCCATCTGCGGTTACATAAGAAATTTTCATAATCTAATTCCATTAAAAAAAGGGATTGTTACACACAATCCCTTAATTTTATTAAAACTAAAAGTTTTTAAATTAAAGCTTTGGACCAGCCTTAACTAAAGCCTTACCTTGTTCGTTACCTTCGAACTTAGCGAAGTTCTTGATGAAACGTGAAGCAAGGTCTTGAGCCTTAACATCCCATTGTGACTTATCAGCATAAGTATCACGTGGGTCAAGGATGTTAGAATCTACACCTGGTAATTCAGTAGGAACTACGAAATCGAATACAGGGATAGTCTTAGTAGGAGCCTTATCAATTGAACCATCAAGGATTGCGTCGATAATACCACGAGTATCCTTAATAGAAATACGCTTACCAGTACCATTCCAACCAGTGTTAACTAAGTATGCATTTGCACCAGAAGCCTTCATCTTCTTAACTAATTCTTCACCGTACTTAGTTGGGTGTAAAGATAAGAATGCAGCACCGAAGCAAGCAGAGAATGTTGGAGTAGGTTCAGTAATACCACGTTCAGTACCAGCTAACTTAGCAGTGAAGCCTGATAAGAAGTAGTATTGAGTTTGTTCAGCATTAAGAATTGATACTGGAGGTAAAACACCGAATGCGTCAGCAGATAAGAAGATAACCTTCTTAGCAGCAGGAGCCTTAGATACAGGCTTAACGATGTTCTTGATGTGGTAGATTGGGTAAGAAACACGAGTGTTTTCTGTTACAGACTTATCAGCGAAGTCAATCTTACCGTTAGCATCAACAGTTACGTTTTCTAATAATGCGTCACGCTTGATTGCATTCCAAATGTCTGGTTCGTTTTCTTTAGAAAGGTTGATAACCTTAGCATAACAACCGCCTTCGAAGTTGAATACGCCATCATCATCCCAACCGTGTTCGTCGTCACCGATTAATTGACGCTTTGGATCTGTTGAAAGTGTAGTCTTACCAGTACCTGATAAACCGAAGAAAATAGCTGTTTCGCCCTTTTCGTTAGTGTTAGCAGAGCAGTGCATTGAAGCCATACCTTTTAATGGTAATAAGTAGTTCATGTAAGAGAACATACCTTTCTTCATTTCACCACCATACCAAGTATTGATGATAATTTGAACTTTTTCAGTTAAGTTGAATACAACTGCAGTTTCAGAATTTAAACCTAATTCTTTGTAGTTTTCAACCTTAGCCTTTGATGCGTTGATAACAACGAAATCTGGTTCACCAAAGTTAGCTAATTCTTCAGCGCTTGGTCTAACGAACATGTTAGTTACAAAGTGAGCCTGCCAAGCCACTTCCATGATAAAACGAATCTTTAAACGAGTGTTTTCGTTAGCACCACAGAAAGCATCAACAACGTATAACTTCTTGTTGCTTAATTCTTTGCTTGCGATATCCTTTAATGCTTTCCAGCTTTCTTGAGATAAAGGCTTGTTGTCGTTCTTGTATTCGTCAGAAGTCCACCAAATAGTATCTTTTGTAGTGTCATCTAAAACGAAGAACTTATCCTTTGGAGAACGGCCAGTGTAAACGCCAGTCATAACGTTTACAGCACCCATTTCAGTTACTTGACCCTTTTCATAACCTTCAAGATTAGAAGCTGTTTCATCAGCAAAAAGCTGTTCATAAGAAGGATTATATACTACTTCTGTAGCACCTGTAATACCATACTTCTGCAAATCTACTGCCATTTGTATAGTTACTCCTAAAAAATTAAAACAAAATTAAAAATCGTTGTTCTTTTTTAAATTTAAACAATCATTTGTTTTTGAAACCAATAAATTATTCTCATAATTTATATGTATCTCAAGAACGAAACATTTTATCATTTTTAAATTAAATCGATACAGAATGATTTTACAAGAATTGTGAATTTATTGCAATTATCAGAAGTAAAAGAGCTTATTTTAAATTTAAATTCCTTGAAAACTGATGTATCAGTTGTTTAATTTAACATATGTAACAAGTAATATTGCTATTTTAGAAAAGTTATCACATTAGCAAACTTTAAAAAAGATATTATTATGGCAAAATAACTTCATATCAAATAAAAAATGATGTAAGGTATCAATCAATGACACCTTATAAATTTACGTGATTCTCGATAAAGGAATTATAAAATGATAACAATCACTCCAAAAGCTGAAGAATACTTTGTTCAATTACTCTCTACTCAAGCTCCTGAAACAAGAATTAGAGTATTTGTATCAAACCCAGGTACTCCTGGTGTCGAATGTAGCATTCTTTATTGTCCCAAAGACTTTGTAACAAGTAAGGATGATATTTTTAAATATAATGGATTTGAAGTAGTAGTAGACCCTAGTTCTCAACCTTATTTAGTTGATGCAACTATTGATTTTATAACAGATGAAAATAATCAAGCCTCTCTAACTTTTAAAGCTCCAAATTTAAAGAAAACAGATATTCCTCAAAATGCCACTCTTTTTGAAAAACTACAAAGTTTCTTTAATACTACAGTAAATCCAAGCCTTGCATCTCATGGTGGATATGCAAAATTAGAAGATGTTTCTGAAGATGGTGTTGTAAAAGTAAGCTTTAGTGGTGGTTGTAAAGGTTGTAGTTTCGTAAATGTTACTTTAAAAGACGGTATTGAAGCAAACTTAAAACAAGCATTTCCTGGCTTAATAAAAGAAGTTATTGACGTTACAATGCATGAAGTTTCTGATGAAACTTTTAAAGGCAACTAAAATTATAAGTTTAAATATATAAATAAGAGAAATCCCCCAAATAAAAATTTGAGGGATTTTTTATTCAGTTTTTT
The DNA here is from genome assembly GCA_000222855.1 of Succinivibrionaceae bacterium WG-1. GTDB lineage: Bacteria > Pseudomonadota > Gammaproteobacteria > Enterobacterales > Succinivibrionaceae > WG-1. Next base: position 112,377 of record GL995229.1, read on the forward strand.
GAGTTCTTGACAATAAGGAAATAGTCGCATCTTTTGCGGATTTATTTTCAAATAACACATTATATATTTCATTACATATCGGCATATCAACATTATATTTATTAGCCAAAATATGAACTTCTTGAGTGTTATCGTATCCTTCAACCACTTGACCTATTGAGTCAATTGCTTCTTTTATAGTTGCGCCCTTTCCTAAGGCTAAACCAAATCTTCTGTTTCGTGATTGATTATCTGTACAAGTTAATACTAAATCACCAAGACCTGCCATTCCCATAAAAGTAGTAGACTTAGCTCCCATAGCAACACCTAAGCGTTGTAATTCAACTAACCCTCTTGTAATGAGCGCAGTTCTAGCATTAGCACCAAAACCTAAACCATCAGAAATACCCGCACCTATCGCAATAACATTCTTTACAGAACCACCTATCTGTAGCCCTATTAGATCATCATTTCGATAAACTCTAAAATTTTTACTAGAATGTATTAGTTGACATAATTCATCTGTAAAAGCTTCATTGGTGCCTGCGGCTGAAATTGCGGTAGGTAACCCCATTGCTAATTCTTTAGCAAAAGTTGGTCCGCTAATTGCAGCCAATGGAATATCCTTACCTAAAATTTCTTGGGCAACATCACTAAGTAAACGACCACTTGCTCTTTCTAGGCCTTTAGTAGCCCATGCAAGACAGTGTTCCTTTGTTAAAAATGGTTTTATTTCAATTAATACAGAACTAAAAGCAACGCTTGGAACAACTACTAAAATAATACGAGAACAAGATATTGCTTCTTGCAAAGATGAAGTCAAAGTTAAAGTTTCAGGAAATTTAATTCCTGGTAAAAATTGTTCATTACAACCCTGACTCTGCATTAAAGCAATCTTGTCTTTATTGTGTCCCCACAACATTACTTTCTTGGCATTTCTTGCTATTGAAATAGCAAGGGCAGTCCCATAAGAGCCTGCCCCAATAATACTAATTGAGTAGTCCACTCAAAACTCCAAATTAAGCTTTTTCTTCAGCTTTTGCAGCTTCTTCTTGTTGCTTACGTTGAATATATAAAGCTTCAAAGTTAATTGGAGCTAAATTCAATGGAGGGAATGAAGCCTTATTTACTAAGCTAGAAATCACTTCTCTTGCATATGGGAATGTAAATGTAGGAGCAATGATGTTTAAAGCTTGTTCTAGAGGAATATTTTCCACGTGAACAATTGCAGATTGGCTAACTTCACATAAGAAAGCAACTTTTTCTTCATTAGTTACAGTTACAGTAATACGAAGAGTTGATTCGTAGAAGTTTTCACCTAAATCTTCACTCTTTAAATCTAAATCTAATTTAACTTCAGGAGTCCATTTATCTAATGTCTTAAATACTTCTGGAGCATTAGGAACTTCTAAAGAAATATCTTTGTTGTAAATACGAGCGATATCAAAAATTGGACGCTTTTGTTCTTGTTCATTTGATTTGGCATTATCTGTCATAATCTAAAAATCCTATTTATTTAAAATTCTTAAAAACGTAAAGTCTTACGAATTATTACAAAAAATAACTTATGTCAAAACAATCTAATCAAAATATGACACAATGATCATATCTTTAACGTAAAAAACTAAATTTGCATGATATTTAGACAAAAATTATTTAAAAAATTAAGACTTAACTTTTACTTACCGGAAACCCTCTACTGTTCCAATCCATCATTCCACCATTCAAAACGAAGGTGTTTTTATAACCAATTTTCTTTAATTCTACTGCAGCATTATATGCAACTTGGTCATCATATTCTTTGCCAACAATAATAGAACCTGTATCTTTAAATTTTTCTACTAAACTTAAATTTTTAGCTTTTACATCTTCTAAAGATAATTGAATTGCATTAACAATATGACCTTTCTTAAAATCATCTCTTGAGCGAACATCGATAATTGCATAATTTTCGTGATTAATTAAAGAAGACGCCTTTAATGATTCAACGTATTTGATACCATTTTTTAAAATAATAAATTGTAACCAAATAAGATATGCTAATAGCACAACCCAAATTATTGTTAATATTTGATGCTGAGAGAAAAATGCTGAAAATTCAGCATATAGATCCATTTCTTCCATTATAAAACCCTAAGCTTGATAACTTTTATATTTTACTTATTTTTTTCTTTTTAAAAAACAACGACTATTGTACATTGAAATGATAAATAATTGTAATTTTTGCATTTTATTAAAAATACAAAAATTAAAATACAAATTCAATAAATTTTCCTAGTACATTAAGTACATTACTTAAACAATCATGTTCAAAATAGTGTAAAATAATCACTCGCAAATATCTTTATATATAACTTAAGGAAAAACAAAAATGGCAAAGAAACCTTTTGCATTAATCATCATGGATGGTTGGGGCTATAACACTGTTAAAGAATTCAATGCAGTTGCAAATGCAAAAACTCCAGTATTAGACAAATTAACTCAAGATTACGCTCATACTTTAATCGAAGCTTCAGGTTTAGCTGTTGGTTTACCAGATGGTCAAATGGGTAACTCAGAAGTTGGTCATACAAATATTGGTGCTGGCCGTGTTGTTTACCAAGATTTAACTCGCATCACTAAGTCAATTCAAGATGGTGACTTCTTTACTAACGAAACTTTCGTTAACGCAATTAATGCAGCAAAAGAAGCAGGCAAGTCTGTTCACGTAATGGGTTTAATGTCTCCAGGTGGCGTACATAGCCATGAATCTCAAATCATGTCTATGTTTGAATTACTTGCAAAACAAGGCGTTAAGAATGCATATTTCCATGCATTCACTGATGGTAGAGACGTACCACCTCGTAGTGCTCAATCTTCTATCGATGCTTTTGAACAATTATTCCAAAAGCTAGGCACTGGTCGTTTTGCATCTATGATCGGTAGATTCTATGCAATGGATAGAGATAACAGATGGGATCGTGTTGAAGCAGCTTATGACTTATTAACTCAAGGCACATCTCAATTTGCACCATTTGCTACAGCTACAGATGCTTTAAATGCAGCATACGCAAGAGATGAAAACGACGAATTCATCCAAGCTTCTGTAATTGGCGCACCTGTAAAGATGGAAGACGGCGACGTATTAGTATTCATGAACTTCCGTGCTGACAGAGCTAGACAAATTTCTCGTTCATTTGCTAACGATGATTTCTCAGGCTTTGAACGTAAAGTTCGTCCACAACTTAAGTTCATCATGTTAACAGAATACGCTACAGATATTAAGGCTGAATGTGCATTCCCTCCTTCAGATCTTAAAAATACTTTAGGAGAATGGTTATCATCTCACAATAAGACTCAATTACGTATTTCTGAAACAGAAAAATATGCACACGTAACATTCTTCTTTAACGGTGGTGTTGAAAATCAATTCCCTGGTGAAGATCGTGTATTAGTTGCAAGCCCTAAAGTAAAAACTTACGACTTACAACCTGAAATGAGCTCAACAGAATTAACAGATAAATTATGTGCAGCAATAGAAAGTGGCAAATATGATGTAATCATTTGTAACTATCCAAACGGCGACATGGTTGGTCACACAGGTGTTTACGAAGCTGCTGTTAAGGCTTGCGAAGCTGTTGATACTTGTATTGGCCGTGTAATCGAATCATTAAAGAAAGTTGATGGCGAATGCTTAATCACTGCTGACCACGGTAACGCAGAAAGAATGAAAGACTTAAATACTGGCGTTGCATACACAGCTCATACCAATTTACCTGTACCACTAATCTACTTTGGTCGTAAGGCTGAAGCTGTTGAAGGCGGTAAACTTTCAGATTTAGCACCTACAATTTTATCTTTAACAGGCATGGAAATTCCTTCTGAAATGACTGGTAAAGTATTATTTAAGGTAAAATAATCTAGAATGTCTATTGTTCTTAAAAATTCAAGAATTCATAGACAAAATCCGTTGTGGAAATTCATTCCACAACGGATATTACTTGCAATAGTAACTTTAATGTTACTATCAACATATTCTGTTGCTTATTCCAAAGAAACATCAACCTTACAAAACGATATCAATAAGTCTAAACTTATTATCAAAACTCACGAATCAGAGTTAAAGAAGAATCAACAAGCTCAAAAAGAAACCAATTCAAAAATAAATGAAATAACTAAAAAGATTTTAGTTCTTGATAAACAAATAAATTCCATTAATAGCGAAAAAAATATTATAGAATCTGAAATTTCAGAAATAGAAAACAATATTGTCCAAGAAAAACAAAAATTAAATCAACTATTAAAAAAAATTTATCTTATGGGAAAAAATTCCACATTAAAAATATTTTTTAATAAGGAAGACCCCAATATCAATGATAGATTCATTGTATACTCAAAATATATAACAGAACAAAGAAAGCAGTATATTCAAAATATCAAGGCTAAACATGAGTTATTAGAAGTAAAAAAAGCTGACTTAGCCAAAAAGAATAATCAATTATTAGTTGTTAACAATGAATATCAAGATTTTCAGAATCAATTAAAAATCCAAAAGAATAATGAAAAAGATTATGAAAATAAAATTACTAAAGAACTTCAAGCAGAACGTTTAAAATGTCAAGAAATGACTCAATCTTTAAAACAACTTGAACGTGAGATTGAAAAAATAGATTAGCACTTCAAAAGAAAAACAAGAAGAAGCTAAAAGAAGAGCTCAAGAAAAAGCACAAGCTATTGCCAAAGAAAAGAAGAAAAACAACGAAACACAAATATAGCTCACCACGATAAAAAAGATAATCAAAACAACCAAGATAAAAATACTAACAACAATAGCAATATAGAACTACGCAATATAAATGCCTATAAAGGTAATTTAAGTTGGCCTACAATTGGTAGTGTAATTCATTCCTTTGGAGAATTAAGAAGTGGAGATATTACTTGGAAAGGCTTAGTTATTTCTGCATCACGAGGAAACTCAGTTAAAGCAATTGCAAATGCAGATGTAATATACGCTGGTTGGTTAAATGGACTTGGCAATATCATAGTGCTCGATCATGGTTTTAATTATTACAGCATTTATGGCAACAATGATTCGCTTTTAGTAAAAGCAGGAGATAAAGTTGCTGCCAACCAAACTATTTCAAAAGTTGGTAACAGTGGAAGTTTCTCAACTAACAGTTTATACTTTGAAATTAGATATCAGGGCATTTCACAAAATCCTCGTTCATGGTTAAGAAAAAATAAAAGGTAAAGATATATGAGACTAACTGTTTTTCATAATTCAGAAATTGAACCTCTTTGGCAATCTAGCCTAGAAAAACTCATAAATCCCCTAGCTTTTGAAATGTTAAAGGAAGCTGGAGATGTACACTTAGCTGTTTTTAACGATGGTGTTGTGGGCATATCTATTACCAAAGATAATGAAATAACTTTTTTAAAAGTAAGAGACATTACTAGAAGACGTGGGGTCGGTAAATATTTACTCGAAGAAACATGCAACTTCATTGCAGATTTAGGCTTTGAAAAAACTTACATTGATACTAAGCGTTTTCCTAATGAAGAACTTGATGGGCTTATTTACTTCTTAGAAATGCAAGGTTTTGAGAAGAGTGCTCACGATTCATCTATATATGAATACAACCAATAAAAAAGGCTTATATAAATATATAAGCCCTTGGTAATTTTACTAAATATTTATATTTGGTAGTTGATAAAACATTACTTAGAATTACCAAAAACTAAATCATATAAAGTTTGTGATTTAACTTTTAAAGAATGTAATGAGTTAATTCTTCTAATAGTCTTTGAGTTACCACGAATAAGTAATGTTTCAGTTGAAGCTAAAGTACCTTTTAAAGTGATGCCATTTAATAAATCACCTTTAGTAATACCTGTAATTGAAACTATCACACTATCAACTTTTGCCATATCTTCTAAACGTAATACAGACATTGGTTCAATACCCATTGCTTTACAACGAGCAATTTCTTGTTCAGCGTAAGCATTGTTTTCTGGAGAATCTCCTTTAGCAATGTTACGTGGCATTAAACGACCTTGCATATCACCATTTAAAGCTCTTGTTACTGCAGCACTCACTACACCTTCTGGAGCTCCACCGATGCAATATAAGAAATCTATATCGTTATCAGGCATGCATGTTAATACAGATGCAGCAACGTCACCATCTGGGATAGCATAAACTCTTAATCCCATTTCTTGCATCTTTTTGATAGCTTCATTATGTCTTGGTTTTGCTAATGTTACACAAGTTAAATCATTGATATTCTTTCCAATTGCTCTTGCGATACGATGAATATTATCTTCCAATGACACGTTTAAATCGATAACGCCTCTTGCATTTTCACCAACAATAAGCTTTTCCATATACATATCAGGAGCTTTTAAGAAACCACCCTTATCACAAGCTGCTAAAACTGCTACAGCGTTAGCTTGACCCATGGCAGTCATACGAGTACCGTCAATAGGATCCACTGCGATATCTACAGGATAACCACCTAGACCAACTTTTTCTCCAATATAAAGCATTGGAGCTTCGTCAATTTCACCTTCACCAATAACAATTTCGCCATCAATTTTTACTTGATTAAGCATATAACGCATAGCTTTAACAGCGGCATTATCTGCTGCGTTCTTGTCACCTCTACCTAACCAATGATAACCTGCTAAAGCTGCAGCTTCTGTCACACGACAAAACTCAAGTGATAATTCTCTATTCATAATAAAAACCTGATACCAAACACAAAAAAACTGATGTGAATTTTATCACTATTCACATCATAATGCTTATTTCTTTATGTTAAATTCCTGCAATTTTTAAATTGTTTACTAAAATGGAACCAACTTGACAGCTTTTTCTTGGATCTGAATCATTAGCTATAGCTATTATATTTTGATATAAATCCTTGAAATTACCAGCTACTGTCATTTCATTTATTGGATATTGAATTTCACCATTTTCAACCCAAAATCCACTAAAGCCAAATGAAAAATCCCCAGTAACAGCATTACTACCCTGTCCCATCAATGATACAATAATTATCCCTTTATCCATCTTCTTGATTAAATCTTCATAACCTAAATCTTTAGAATTTATATCTTCTACAAAGCGATTAGTTCTACCATAGTTATTGCCAATTGGTTGCATTCCCAATTTTCTAGCGGTATAAACAGATAGTCGATAATTTTGTACAAAACCATTCTTGATTAAAGAATGTTCTTTGGTACGAATGCCATTTCCATCATAAGCGCATGAATAAAGTTTACCTTTAATTAAAGGATTGTCATAAATATTGATGAATTCAGGCATAACTTGTTTACCTAAAATATCAGGCAAATAAGTAGTCTTTCTAAATTGCGAGTTACCACTTATTGCAGATAGGAAACTATTAAAAACAGCAGCAGCCACATTTTCTCTAAAAATTACAGGGAAATTTCCTGTTGGTATTTTTCTAGCCCCAACAAGTTCTAGAGATTTGGTAATTGCCCTATTTGCCATATAGTCATTAGTATCTAGTAAATTATTATTACAGTTTGAGGAAACTGAAATACCATGATTCAATTTTCCATTAACATTACTAATAACATGAATATATTTACTAAATGCCGAAAATGTTGAATGTAATAAAACATCATGTGAATTTGCATATACAGATGCACCATATTGATTACTATATGCAGCATCCTTTATTTCAATTTGCGGATTATTTCTTGATAGACAAGCCTTTTCAAGATCTATTGATTCCTTTAACGCAAAATTAGTATTAGGTTCAACAGGATGCAACATATCTAAATCGATATTCTCATCTAACATGAGTTCTTTACTACCTAAACCTTGTGCAGGATCAAATTCTGTATAACTTGCCATATCAACTGCAGCTTCAACAGTTTTTATTAAAGCGGCCTCACTTAAATCAGAACTTGATGCTTGACCTGTATGACCATTTTTAAAAACAGCTAAAGAAACTACCCTTGATTTATTAAAATTGATTTGTTCAGGTTCTCCATTACAAACAGAAACCTCTAAGCCTGTACTTTTGGCAATATCAACTTCAGATTGGTCAACATTTTTCTTTTTACATAAGTCCAATAAAAATTGAGCTATATTTTCTAATTCTTTTACTTCTTTGGTAATTCTATTTTTCATGTTTAAGCTTCTAATAAAAAATGTAAGATAATCTATTGTATATGATAAAATATTTAAAAAACATGTGGAATTATATAAATTTATGGCAAACGAAAATAATTTTAACGAAAACTCTGAAGATTATGATGATAATTGGGTATCTAAAAGCTCAAAAAAGAGACAAGCTCACAACTTGAGAGATATTGGTATTAGCATCATGAACTTATCAGATTCAGAATTTGACAGAATTTCATTTGAAGATGATGATAGTTTAAAAATGCTTTGCTTGTAGCAAGAACTATGAAACCTCGTTCTGAAGAATTAAGAAGAGAAGTTTTGCACATTGAAGCCCTACTAAGAACTAGAAGTGATGAAGATATTGAAAGATACAAAAACTGCTTAGTATCAATTTCAGGTATTAAAGTTGCAGGCAATGCAGTAACTTACAATATTGAAAAACTACGAGATTCTCTGATTTCAGGTGGAATAAAAGCTATCAATGACTTAGTAGCCCAAAATGTAGAAATCGATAGACAAAAATTACGTTCTCTTGTATCTAAAGCTAAAAAAGAATTAGAAAACGAAGGTTCTGATAAAAAAGCTTATAAGGAACTATTTCAATATCTAAAGAATTTTAGTATTAAGTAAAATAAAAGGTCATATTTTTATATGACCTTTATTTTTATTTAACATAAAATTTTTATTATAGTTTAAATTATTTAGTACCACCAACAGTAATAGAATCTAATTTTAAGCAAGGTTGTCCCACACCAACACTGATGCTTTGTCCTTCCTTACCACAAGCGCCATTACCATTATCAAGTTCCAAATTGTTACCAACCATAGAAACTTTCTTAAGGACATCTAAACCATTGCCAATTAAAGTAATACCTTTGATTGGAGCTACTATTTTACCGTTTTTAATCCTATATGCTTCTCTTGCACTAAAGGTAAATTTAGTCGTAGCAGTATCTACTTGACCACCTCTAAAGTTAACAGCATATACGCCATCTGGAATAGAAGCTAACATATCTTCTATATTATCCTTACCAGGAAGAAGATAAGTATTAGTCATTCTAGGAATTGGTAATACACCATATGATTCGCGGCGACCATTACCAGTAAGATCTAAGCCTAAAGCTCGCGCATTTAGTTTATCGGTCATAAATTTTACTAAAGTACCATCTTCAATTAAGACATTACGCTTAGAAACAGTACCTTCACTATCTATACTTGAACTTCCAGGTCTTTCAGGTATAGTACCATCATCAACAATAGTACAAATATCAGAAGCTATTTTTTACCCATCATATCCTTAAAAGCCGAAGTTCCTTTACGAATAGCATCAGCTTCTAACCCATGTCCCACAGCTTCATGAATTAAAACTGCCGGCCAACCAGAACCTAAAACTATAGGTAAATTTCCAGCTTCCATTGGCTCTGCTCTTATTGCAACTAAAGCATCACGTAACGCTTCTCTTGCAACTGCTAAATATCTTTTTATAAATGTAGGACTACCAATACTCTTAGAGATTCCTGGAATATAATCTAAAGGTAATTCAGGAACCTTTTCAGTTAACCATTGATAAGATATGCATCTACCACAAGAATAATGACCTTTTTCAACACGACCTTTATCATTAACAACTACCACACAAGAAAGATGTATTTTGGGTCTAATGTCTGCTGCAATTCCTGTATCTGTTGCAGCCACTAAAGAATGAGTAATATTGCTAGATACTGTAACTATACAATTTTTCACTCTTGGGTCTAAACCACGGACGTATTGATCCATTTCACGCATAATTTCTACAATATAATCACGATGCATTGCTTGAAACGGTTCTTCATCAGGATAAAGTACATCAAAATCATTTTTTACACTTAATTTTATTTTACATTCTTTATCTGATTTTATAGCAGTTGACGCTACATCTACTGTTTGCTCTAATGCATGAGGGCTTACTTCACTAGAAAATGAAAATGCTGTTTTTACACCTTTTACGCCTCTCACCCCAAAGCCTTGATCGATTGCATAGGTAGCACTTTTTACTATTTGTTCATCTAGTGCCCACATTTCTGCTGTTGAATTTTCAAAATAAATATCAGCAAAATCGACATTTTTACTTTCAAATTTGCCTAGCATCTTACCTAAGAAATCAACATCTAAGTTATTGTTATTCAAAAGTTTATTTTCAACAATTGAATATATTTCTTGTGCGTTTTTCACTATCGTTTTCCCAATATTTATAAAAATTTAATTCTGCTAGAATTTTTTAGTTATGTTCCGTTTATTTTATTCAAATACATCAATTATTCTAGCAATTATTTAATCTTAAAAAAATCAAAAATTATTATTTTAGTATTGCATGTATAACTTTTGTCTCGTTTCTATTACTTCTGTTAAATCTAAAATAACGGCTTTTAATATACAAGAATCAATAACAAAATCTTCTGATTTTAAGATAACTCCATGAGGATTTATGGATATGGAATTACCATAACAAAAATCTCCACTTGAAGTAATTCCAGCAAGTCCTACTCCAATTACAAAACATTGATTTTCTATAGCTCTTGCTCTTAAAAGAATTTCCCACACCTCTTTACCCGTTACTTTAGTAAAAGCTGCTGGTAATACTAAAACATTAGCTCCACTTTGACGTAGTTTAACAAAATGTTCCGCAAATCTTAAATCAAAACAAATTCCTAAACCAAGCTTAAAATCACCTATTTCGTAAATAACGTCAGAAATTCCAGGATGATATATTTCACTTTCATCATAACAAACCTCATTAACATTTGCCTTAAAGAGATGTTTCTTTTGATAAACCTTTACTATATCTCCGGTTTCATTAATGCAATTGCACTCTATGAAATATTTATTGTCTTTCTTATTTGGTAGGCTTCCAGCTATTATGTTGACTTTAAATTCTCGTGCTATATTCTTTAATTCCAATAACATCTTATCAATATAGCCATTTGCATAATATTCATTTAATTTGGCAACACTTTTAGGATAAAACAAAAAGTTCTCAGGTAGTACTAATAAGAATTTTGAATCTTTATTAAAAATTCCCTTCTCAAAATATTTTAATAATGAGTTTCTTATAACTTTTGAACATTCTGAAACAGTTTTATCTTGAGCTCCAAACTCTAGCATTAATACATTTATCTTCATTTGCTATATTTCTATATCAACATTAACTAAGTTATCTAAATTTACACAATTTTTTATGTCAGTATTTATATGCAAATTAAATGATAATTTTTGATTTAACCCATTAAATATACTGTCTACTCTATATTTTTGCAAAAATTCTTCCTTGGTATTTATATCGCATGAAATATTGATATGTTTGATAAGATGATATTTTCCAATCAAATGTTTTAACAATAACTGGGTTCTTATTAAATTCCAAACTTTTTCAGCTAAAAATTCAGCACTATATACTAATCCCAAACCATTACAACATGGACAAACTGTTGTTATATGATGAATTAAACTTTCTGAAGTTCTTTTTCTTGAAAATTCCACAATGCCTAAGGCTGTAAAACCTAATACTTCACAGTGCACTTGATCTTTACTTAATTCACTTTTTAAACATGAAAGTAATTTTTCTTTATTAACCTTACTTTTCATATTTATAAAATCAACTAAGATTTGACCTGCAATATTTCTAAGTCTTACTTCTCTAGCAATAGCTTTAGCAGCTGCTAAATTCACTTCTAAAATACTTTCTTCTGAATATTGTTTTTGATGTATAGCTTGCGCTATTCACATCAATGCTAGTTAATGCTTCAGTTTGTTCGATAACTAAATTTCCTTTATTTGATAAAGGCACTTCTTTTTGAGAACAGTGACTGATAATGCTATCTATCGTTTTATGGATATTAGCTACCTCATTTTCATTACATATTATGGCAATATTATCTAAATATTTAGCAGAAATCTTATCTTTTAAAAAATTTAAAAGTTCTTCTTTAAAAGCTTCACTTGATAAATATATCTGAGTAGGTGTTTTTAAGTAAGGTATTATAAATTGTAATACCGTAGATTCTTGTTGTAATAATTGTGGTTTTATATTCTTGTTTTGTGTTAATAAATGCTTAAATTTTAACTGCAAATTCTGCCACTTTGCGACTATCAAAAGTAAATCATCTAATAAATCATTATTAGTTTCATACAAGGTAGCATTACTTCTAATTACTATTTCACCTTTTTGATTTATATCTTTTAACTTTTCTTTTATAACTTGTATCAAGGATTTTTTATCAAAAGACTTAGTAAAATTTTTTGAAAAATTGATATCTAATGTATCACTGTTCCTAAAAACTAATCTATCGTTATAACAAGAAATCCTAGTAGTAACTTTAGGAGCTTTGGAGCCTATGGCATCCTTTATCACTTGGACAAGAATACATCTTCCAACATAATAGTCTTGTGTCAGTTTTGAGATAAATTCATCTACTGTTAATTTATTTTTTGAAGCATTACTTTGTATTAGTTCATCGACTTGCAAATAAGCATTTTGTGATAACCCAATATCTATAAAAAAAGCTTGTAAGTTTTTTTGAAATCTAACAATTTTACCTATGTAAACATTACCAACTAAAGAAGTATCAGATATATTATTTATTTTAAAATCAACACAAACTTCATCTTGCATTACTGCAATTTGTTGCCAACAAGAAGATATACTCATAAGTATTTTTTGTTGCATGTTTTGACCTTTAAAGTTTATGTAAGATTTCTTTTAATTCAGCTTGTGGTAAACCTACCACATTACTATAACTACCATTGATAGATTTTACAAACTGTGAACCTATACCTTGAATGCCATATCCTCCAGCCTTATCTCTAGGTTCACCTGTATCCCAATATTGAAACATTTCTTCCAAACTTATCTTGGTAAAGGTTACTTCCGTGGTAACTTGATCTTGAAAGATCTGATTATTAAAACATACCGCAATAGAAGAAATAACTAAATGTTTATTGTTACTTAGTTTTTGAAATATCGAAATAAAATCAGCCTTATCTTTAGGTTTGCCGATAATTTCGTCATTAAAGACTACAATGGTATCAGCACTAATAACCACACTATCAGGATGTTTGGCAGAAATAGAACGACCTTTTTCTAGCGCCATACGTAAACTATACGCTAGGGATGTCTCATTTTGATATGGGCTTTCATCAATATTAGGAACTTGAATTTCAAAGTTATATCCTAAATCTTTTAATAATTGAGCTCGTCTTGGAGAACCTGATGCGAGAATGATGGATTTGGGAGCCATTTAATAATCTTCTTCTCTATGAATTGGGCAAAAGAAACTATAAATTGCATTTAAAATTCCATAGCAAATTGGCCAGATAATTGCTGTTGCTAAACTAGATAACAATACATTATATTCAATGGTAACAGTACCAAAGATATGTTCTGTCCAAAACAGTAAAAATTGCCCTAACACATTTATTGAAATCACAACTATAGATTTTTGTAAAAAAGAGTAGAAACGAATATTTTCAAAAAATGTTACAAGTCCCCATACCATAAAAGCGGTAGACGCAGCATGAATGCCTAAGGTTGAACCAAAAGCAAAATCTAGTATCAAACCTGATAACCAAGCAACCCCTACATTTACCTTTTGTGGTTCTACAATCGCCCAAAATAAAATTACTACGGGTAAAAAGCTAGGCACTAGATTAGGGTACTCCAATGGAAAAGCTATTAAAGAAAGTAGCACCGCAATAATGATTGTTAAAATTATAAGTAAATAACAAGAAGTACGATGTGTAGACATTATTGCGCTCCTTCTTTTTCATTAGGAGTATTATTAAATCTTTGTTTACGATTTGGATCGTAAGACCCCACCCCACCAGTTGCTGTTTTATTTAATTCGCTTTGTAGTTCAAGCACGTTTTTTACAACATTTTCTAGTACTTCTGAATTGTTATCTTTTTCCTCTTTCAATAAGTCTTCGTCAATGACATTATTCCATATTAATAACATGTAACGAAGTCTATCTAATGATGCAAATGTTACTGCTTTAATTTCTGCAAATTGTGCACCTTCACGGCCTTCATATTTAACAACTTTAGCAACAGGATATCCACTAGGGAATTTGCCACCAAGTCCAGAAGTCACTAATAAATCACCTTCTTTGATATCAACATTGCGAGGAATATTGTTGATAGCTAATTCATTTATAACTCCTGTACCACTAGCAATAGCTCTAACACCATTTCTAGTATCAATTACAGGAATTGAATGATTAGCATCAGAAAGTAATAACACTCTACTTGTAGTTCTAGCTACACTTACAACTTGACCAACCACACCTTGTTCGTTGATTACAGGTTGACCTTCATAAACCCCATCCTTTTCACCGCGATTTATAATTACATTTAAAGAAAAAGGATTAGTGTCAACTCTTAGCACTTCAGCACCAATACGCATATATGTATTGCCATCAGAATTGTTAATTTTTTAGTTGTTCATTTTCTTCAACTAAACTATCAAATCTTAAAAGCTCGGTACGCATTTCTGAAATTTGTTGTTTTAAAAATTTGTTTTCATTTAATAAATCATTATATGAAACAAATCTTTCACCAACTTTGTAAGCCACAGAGCTTGGTGTATCTGCTAAATAAAACAAAGGACTCATTACACTTTCAATATAATAACGAACATCTTTAAATAGATTAAAATGAGAATCACACACTATCAAGATTAAAGATAGTATGCTTACTAATACAAATCTAGCATTAGAAGTTAATCCAGAAATACCAAATTTTTCACTCATTACGTGCTATTCCAATGTTTTACTACTGACACAAAAAAAAATATAAACCCACATCTTACATAGATTATTAATCTAATTTTGATGTGGGTAATAAAGATTAAAACATCATTTTAATCAAAAAGAGAAATACCTTTGGTATCGTACATCTCTAAAGCCTGTCCACCGCCTCTTGCTACGCAAGTTAAAGGATCTTGACCAATTGAAACACGAACCTTAGTTTGTTCTGCTATTACTTTATCAATATTACGTAATAAAGCACCACCACCAGTGATAACCATACCCTTATCAGAGATATCAGCAGATAATTCAGGAGGAGCATTATTTAAAGCTTCTTTAACAGCATCAACAACACGCTTAATTGGAGCTTGTAAAGCTTCTTGAACTTCTACAGAAGTAATAGTGATTGAACGAGGAGCTTGTTCTAAAAGACTTTGACCTCTGATTTCTAAAGATTTAGGTTCTTCATCTTCAATAGCACAACCAATTTCAATTTTAATTCTTTCTGCAGTGATTTCACCAATTTCTAATTTATGATGTTCACGTACATATGAAACTATAGCTTGGTCAAAACTATCGCCACCTACTCTTACTGATGAAGAATAAACTATACCACCAAGCGCCAATATTGCAACTTCTGTGGTACCACCACCGATATCAACAACCATTGAACCATATGCTTCTGTTACAGGAAGTTCAGCACCAATTGCTGCTGCCATAGGTTCAGTGATTAAGAAAACTTCACGAGCACCAGAATTTTTTACAGAATTTCTAATAGCATTTCTTTCAACAGGAGTAGAACCACAAGGTACACAAACTAATACACGAGGAGAAGCTTTAATAATTCCCCATAAACGATTAGTCTTTGAAGAAATTATGCGCATAAATTCTTCAAGCATTCTTTCTGTATAACGACAATCAGCAATAACACCATCCTTCATTGGTCTTACTACGCTGATATTTTCAGGAGCTTTACCTAGCATTTGTTTTGCTGCTTTACCTACAGCAATAGCAGCTGCACCACGACCTCTTTGTCTATCATTACGAACAGCGACTACTGATGGTTCATTTAATACTATACCCTGATTTTTTACATATATGAGAGTATTTGCTGTGCCTAAATCAATAGACAAATCATTAGAGAATAAACCTCTAAGTTTCTTAAACATATTTTTAAAAATCCAAAACTATCTTGCTACATTCTAATTAGTAAAATTTAATAAAAACTAATTTCGGCATGATTATATCATAATCAATAAATATGTAATAAATCACAATTATTAAAAATATAAATCTAGTCAAAATTATTTGCGTTATAAACCACTCAAATTATGCCATCTAACATCAGTTACTGTAGCCGTAGCGATCTTAGATATGCGAACACTATTATCATTTGTGTTTTCAATATTGGGCACATTACATATTGCTTTTGAAACTATTTCATAAACAATTGGGGTATCTATATTCAATATTTCATCATCATTTGAGGTAATACGAGGAGTGATAGTAACCTTATCTATCTTGCATCTTGCATTATCACAAAATGGAGCAGTATTACTATTGTTACAAGTTAATATAGTATATTCTTTATTATTTTGTGGTTCTTTTAAGGTAGGTTCTAAATTTTTCCACAAACTCGATTTTTTTGAACTTTCTTTTGATAGTTCAAATAACTGAGCAAGTGCCAACTCTTTACCACTAATTGCTAGATTTTCTGCCCGATCTGCAAATACAGAATTAACATTAACCTGTTTTGAATCTCCTAAAATTTTTACCAAAACAGATAAGAAAATTGAAAAAGTAATAATTATAAATATCGCAGTTAAAATCATATAACCGGAATTTTTTTCTTATGGAGCATTTCTTACCTCAGTATAAAAACTTAAAGGTACAGATTCATCAAGTTTTAGTAATAATAAACCAGTTGTAACATGGTTACCACTACCACTAAAAGTGACATTTTTTACAGTAATAGACTTATCTATCAAATTAATAGCATTACCTATCTTATTTCCTGTATCAAAATTATAGGCTTGATAATTTAAAACATTATTTTGGAATTCGAATCCTCTTACTACAACTATCTAATAGATAAATTCTATTATTAGCTGAAAGATTATAAATAATATCTAAATCGTCAACTTCAAAACTTACAATTTTATTATCAGAATCTATATTAAGGTTAACGTCAGAAACAAATTTAAAAGAATCACCTTGATTAAAATATGCGATTGAATATTTATAATTGCTTACCCCTTGAACAACCTTGCAATCATTCTTACTTACATTTAAATTATCAAGTTGTAGTTCAGAGATTAAAGCCTTAATTGTATATTTTGAATTATTCTTATTTTTAGAAAAATTTTGGATTCTAAAAAGACTAATTGGTCTGATAAAAGTTAAACCTTTAAAATCATTAGCAATAGTGAAACTGTAAGGCAATGCACTTTCAAATTCTCGAGACAATCTCAAATTTAAAAAACGCCCTGCAAATGCGAGTTCTGTACGAGTAGTTGTACCAATATATATATCAGTACCTTTTTGAATCATCGCAAAAGACATGGTAGAAACAATGCCTAGAATAACAATACAAACTACTAACTCAATTAATGAGAAACCTGATTTATATAACAATTTAGAATGATTTTTTGACATTAGTAATTTCCTCTAAATTGTTCAAAAGTAACTTTTTCTGAATTCGGTAACACAATAGAAATATTTATTTTCTTTAATGTAATATCAAAATCAGTATGATTAAATGTGGTATTCTTGGCTAATTTATATGGTGTTACTTCTATTTTTACCCAGAAATTCTCAAATCCAGAATCATATAAAGCTCCTAACTTCGTGAGAGCTACAGAAGTTTTAAAATCATCTTCCACTAAAAATTGTGCTGATACGCAAGCAGCGTTATCTGAAACATTACAAATCGCATCAACAGTTTTAGAACAAAAATTTTTATTTGTTAAATAAGTATTATTTTGACATAACTTTAAGGTATCAAAATCATCCACATCATTTAAACTATCAATCGATGAAGTACTTCTTTCAGAATCTCCATCAGGTCCATAATTATCAACATCTGTGCATTTTATTTTCTTTACATATTTCTATAGCAGTATCATCTAGTAATGATAAAGAAACTTTTTCATCACAGCGACATAACCTCC
>GL995229.1:130807-132528 GCA_000222855.1 Succinivibrionaceae bacterium WG-1
ATTCAGAATTTTGGTCAAAACCTACCTTTTGTAATTGATGAATAATAGTATTAGCAAGAATTGAAGCTTTAACTTCAAAACAGGATCTGTAGATGGTCTAACTAAAGACATAAAAGGGGTTGCAAAACCAACCACCACTAAACTCATAAGTAACATACCTATTACTATTTCTATAAGAGTAAAACCTTTATTCTTGCTTATAGAGACCATGAAATGCCTCCTTCCCTATTGATAGAGATAGAACATTCACCAGAAGACGAGGATATTACAATAGAAATATTAGCAGTTCTTTGTTGATTACTATTGTTTTCAATTAGTTGACCTAAACTATTAAATCTAATAGTTTGGTTAGTACTAGCTACATTTGTAGTTACATTTTGAGAGGTAGTTACAGAATTCCAATTTGATGAATCTGTGATATTGCTTGCGCAACCACTATAATTAAGAGCGGAACAAGTTCCAAATACTATAGCATTAGATTGTTTTACAATTTTAAAAAAGAGTTTACTTCATAACCTTCATTCATATTGGTGTTTTGAACAGCCCTTAAAGATAAGGACATTTCTCTACATACATCTAAATGTTCTTGCTTATCGGGCAAAATAAGATTCACCCCACTTGTTGCCAAAACACCAAGTATAACCATCGTTATTACTAGTTCTACTAACGTAAAACCTTTTATATTAGAGGAAACTCTTTTCAAAATAAAACTCTAATTATTACTCATCAGATGAATTGATATGTGGAGTTACTAAACCTAATGCAGGGATATAAGTAAAACTCATATACTTATTGGTAACATTTTGAGGGTTACTGTATGCACCATTATCACTTCTAGCTAAAGATAATACTAAGTAATAGTGGCAAATACCGTATGTGCCAATACTACCACCATTAGCATTACCAGTAGAATGAGAAATGAAGTACTTATAGTCTCCACTAGTTAAATCACTAATGCTTGTAGTTGCTTTTGGTGGATTTTGTAACATTCTTTCCCAAATGTTTAAACAACTATTAGCATCTCCTAGTGGATCATAGCTTCTTGATGCAGTTAAATGAGATGTAGAAGCAGCACTTGTTGCAGATTCTGCATAGAATGGGTAGCCAGGGCTCATAGAACCATCTTCTATTCTATCAACAGTTGGAGTTGTTAAATAAAATCTTACCCCATCGTAACGAATACTGTTGATATCTTCTACTTTTTGTCTACCTTTAGCTTCCCACTGAGCTCTTACAAGAAGTATACCTGTTGCGAAATTACCACTAACTCCTTCTACGCTCGCCTTCTTAGCTTCTTCTGTCACGTCTAAAAAACGAGGTAAAGCTGTAGCAGCTAAAATACCAAGAATAACAATTACTATTATTAATTCTATTAAAGTAAAACCTTTATTTTTCTTATTCATCGTAATTTCCCGAATTTATTTATGAGTTAGGGGAATTTGTGTATCAAATTTTTATAGTAAAATGTTTTTTTATAATTTACTCTAAAAATTTAATTTCACCATCTTCATAATTATAACTAAAACTTACTTCATCAAGGCTATAAATGCATAAATTTTCATCAATTTTTCTACTTGCTTTAACAGTTTCATAAGAAATACTTAATTCTTTAGCAAGTAAACCAATCCACAACCTTTCACATTTCATTTTTATAATTTTCAATTCCTATAATATCTTTGGGCCATCCTGTTGATGACATAATAAAGATAAATTTTTCACTT
>GL995229.1:132765-153958 GCA_000222855.1 Succinivibrionaceae bacterium WG-1
ACGATGTTCAGAAGTCCAAATGCTATGCACAATTTGCGATCTATCTGAAAAATTTTTAGCAATTGTTTTCACTGCAAGAGCAATAGTTTTATCACTCTGTGGCATAATAAATTTACCTACAAAGTAAGTACTAATAACTATTATGATGCTAATAGCTAATACAAAATTAAATATTTTTAATAATCTATCATTCTTACTATAGATATGATTGTTATTCATTGATATTTAACCTTATTGTTATTTACCTTGCATTGCTCCATACATATCCCACATTGGAGTAAAGATACCTAAAGCTAATAAACCAACCATTAAAGCCACAACTACTAAAAGTAGTGGTTCAATCTTTGAAGTTAATGACTTCAAATCATAATCTACTTCACGTTCATAATAATCGGCAGCTTCAATAAGTAACTCATCAACTCGACCTGTTTCGTCACCTACTGCAAACATTTGTAATACTAATGGAGTAAACATATTACTTTGAGTAGCACAAATGGATAAAGCATTACCTTGTTCGATAGATTTTCGCATCGCTAAAACTTTTTCTTTTAAGTACATATTATCTATCGCGTCAGCTACCAATGTTAAACTAACATTCAAAGGAACCCCAGCTTGTAACATCAAAGAGAAGCTACGACAAAATCTACTTAGTAATGAACGATTCAGTATACTTCCTAAAACAGGTATTTTTAATTTATATCTATCCCATATTAAACGAAACTTTTTCTTTGTAAGAGCCCATTTAATGAGAATTGGCGTAACAACAGCAACAACAGCTAATGCAGGCCAATATTTTAAGAAGAAATTAGATGAACCAATAAGTATTCTTGTAGTTATAGGTAAATCAACCCCAAACTTTGCAAACATGCTACTAAAAACTGGAATTACAAAAATATTTAAAATAACAATAGCAGCTACAATAAACAATAATACTAAAATTGGATAACGCATAGCGCTAACAATTCTTTTTCTTGTTTCATATTCTAAAGAATAATATTCTGCAAGTTGTCTAAAAACATCTTCAAGTCTACCTGTATTTTCACCAACATTTACCATGGATACAAATAAGTTACTAAATATCTTATTTTGTTCCTGTAAAGACATTGTTAAAGATTTACCACCTGATAAATCTCTATTCATTTTAACTAATGATTTTTTTAAGCCTTTATGTTCTGCTGATTCTGCTAGACCAGCAATTGCTTTAATCAAAGGCACCCCAGCCTTTGTTAAGGAATACATTTGACGACAAAAAACTATTAGCTCTGTTAAACCAACTTTTTTTTCGAAGAATTCATGCCAATTTTTGAATATTGCTAACTCAATACCGCCATTACTTTCTTCGATACTAATTGGAGTTAATCCTTGTCTAACTAACTCTTCAATTGCTTCACGAGATGAACCAGCTTCGAGAATTCCATTTTCGTATTGAGTAGAATTTCTTTTAGCCTTATATTTAAATTTAGGCATTATTTATTAATCTCCGCAACACGCATTACTTCTTCAATCGATGTGATACCTTGAATTGCATATTTATATGCCATCATTGCAAGTGGCTGATAATCTTTGCTATTGCGTGCAATATGAGCAAATGATTCATTATCATTCCTACGCAATGCATCCATCATTTCATTATCAAGAACTAATAATTCGAATACCCCAACACGTCCCTTATAACCTGTAAAGTTACAGTACTGACAACCATTTCCGCCATTACCTGCATAAAATTTTTGTTGTTTCAATTCTTCCATTGGAATGCCTAAAGCATCTTCAAGGTAATTTAATTGTGAAGGATCTGGATCACAAGTTCCACCACATTTTGGACAAACTCTGCGTACTAAGCGTTGTGCAAGAACAGCTCTTAACGCCCCTGCTACTAAGTAACCTGGAGCCCCCATATCCATAAGTCTGAGAGTACTTGAGATGGCATCGTTAGTGTGTAATGTAGAAAGCACTAAGTGACCAGTCATAGAACCACGTAAACCAATTTCAGAGGTCTCTTGGTCACGCATTTCCCCTACTAATATAATATCAGGGTCCTGTCTTAAAGTTGAACGTAACACTGACGCAAAATCTAATCCAATTTTGGCATTTATCTGTACTTGGGTAATTCTTGGTAAACGATATTCAACCGGATCTTCTGCAGTTATAATCTTTACTTGAGGTTGATTTAATTCATTTAATGCGCCATATAAAGTTGTTGTTTTACCAGAACCTGTAGGCCCAGTAACTAAAATCATACCATGCGGGCGATGTAACTGAATTCTAAATCTTTTTAACATATCTTCTGGCATACCAGTACTATCTAATGATAGTAAGCCATTTGATTGGTTCAAGATACGCATTACCAATGATTCACCATAGCTTGTTGGTAGTGTAGACACACGTACATCAATTTTTTTACCAGAAACCACTATAGGGAATCTACCATCTTGAGGTAATCTCTTTTCAGAAATATCTAATCCTGCCATTAATTTAATTCTTAAAGAAATTGCAGGGGCTATAGATACATTATTTAAAACTTGTTCTGTTAAATTTCCATCAATACGTTGTCTTATACGTAATACTTTTTCATCAGGTTCAATATGAATATCTGAAGCAGACAATTTAACCGCATCTTCAAACACAGATCTTAAGAGATTAACAACCGCGATATCACCACCATCATCAACCCCAAAACCATTACCTACAATATCAAAGTCTGATTTAGTAACTTCACTTGATAACTGATTCGCATATTTAGCAATATTTTCAGTATTACGATATAACTGAGATTCGTAACGAATAATCTCAGTTTCTGGAGCAATAATAAATTCAACTTCTGCAGGATCCAATCTATCGATAATATCATCTCGAGTTGGATAATCTAATGGGTCCGCAATAAGAACTGTAATCTTAGTTTTTCCAGTTTCATTATCTGTAGATTTAGCAACTGACATTACACGTTTTGAACGTGCCACATTTTCAGGGATAAGTTGTACCACAGAAGCATCAATATTTATTTTAGATAAATCTGTAAATACAGACATACGTAATTGTCTACCCAATGCCACACAAATATCTGCTTCTGTAGCAAGGCCTAAACCAATCACCGCTTGCCCTAACTTTAAATTCATTTCTCGAGAATAATTTAAAGCTTTCTCTAAATCGCTATTGGTTATAATTCCAGATTCAACTAGTACGTCACCAATACGTAGTCTTCTTTGTCCATTATCTGTCATTACTTTGTCTCCAATACTCTTATTCTTTTTTGCACAAAGTCTCTAGAAGCTTTGCTTAAAACAAGACTTTGTGCCTTTTTATATGAAACAAGTGCTTCATTTTTCTTATTACGTTGTTCTTGAGTTAAAGCTAACCCTAAATACCATTTACCATCAGAATCATTTAATGTAATAAGTTTTAAATAAGCTTTTTCCGCAACTTTATAATCTTTTTCTTCTCTTGCTAAATTTGCAAGGGTTGCATAGTAATCAACATTCTGTTTTACAGGAGGGGTTGCTTTTTCTAAAATCTTAATCGCATTTGCTTTTTGGTTCATGCTGACATAGATTCTAGCTAAAAATAATCTAAAATCATAATGATATGGAGAAACAATTAAACCTCTATCTAAAACCTTAATTGCTTCCATTTTCTTGTTATTGCCATAATAAAAGCTAGCAAGTTTTGCTCTAATATCATTATTGTTTGGTTGTAAACTTAAAATCTTGTTATATGACGAAATAACTAAATCCATATCACCTTTAACTAAAGCTGTTTGAGCTTCTTTTTGGTATAAGTCAAGTTGCTCTGTTTTTGATAAAGTTTTCTTTGAAATAGTCATATAAGAATTTTGCTTTGGTTCTACTACTTCAAAATTATTGTAATTATCATCATAATCAACTTGAGCATATTCATCATTATCAAAAGAAGATTCACTATTTATTGAATTATTAGTTATTTCTTTTGTAGTGGTTGTTGCCACTGAACGAGAATCAGTTTTAATTGAACCATTGTTTTTTGTTAAATTTGATGTTTTAACAACACTTGGCTTTAATTCTTGAACCTTTTGATTTTTAGTTAAATCTATTGATTCTGTTTTTGTTAAGTTTGAATTGTCTAACGCAGTTACATTTGATGCTAAAACCACTTTTTCTTTTTGATTATTAACTTCAGTTTCTTGTGGTGAAACTTGATTATTACTAGCAACTACGACTACTTCATTATTACTTTGTTCTTTATTTAATTGTTGCTGATTTTGTTGTTCTTTTACATTTGGGTTATTATCAACAATTTCATTAGATGCGAGTATTGGTTGTGGATTAGATTTGTTCTTTTCCACAAAGGCAAATTTATATATAGAAACACTTACTAATACAATTGCAAGCAAAGCAACAACACTATATAAAACCGCACGCATTGATAGCATTGACTTAGACTTCGGCGGTTCATATTTGCCATATTGTGATTGTGTATTTCTTTTATCTAATTCAGATAAAGCTTTATTAATAATACTCATATATCATAACCGTCTAATAATATAAAAGCGCCACAATAAGAGCAACTAACACCACAATTGCAAATATTAAAATAACATTAGAAATATTTGTTGATTGTTGCGACGCTGCTTCTGTATCCTTAATTGCATCTTTAACTATTTTGTTGGAAATATTATAGACTCCATATCCATAAGCTAAAACCAAACATTTATGCGCTAAAATGTTTATAATTCTAGGGATGCCATAACTAGATTTAAATATTGTTTTTGACACAGAACTAGAAAATAATTCTTTTCCTTTATAACCTGCAGCTGTCATTCTATAATTTAAATAAGCTCTGGTTTCATTAAAATTTAGTGGTCTCAATGAATAGGAAAAAGAAATTCTTTGTCTTAATTGTCTAAACTCTTTTTTGGAAAGTTTTTCATCTAATTCAGGTTGCCCAAAAAGTACAATTTGCAATAACTTAGAGCGTTCTGTTTCTAAATTACCTAATAATCTAATGGTTTCTAATGTTTCATCCATTAGTCCTTGAGCTTCATCAATTACTAATACTACTTTTTTACCATTCTTAGATAAATCTAATAATTTTTGGTTAATTTCATCCAATATACTAATATTATTACTGTTGCTTGTATCTATAGCAAGTTCTCGAGCAATACTGAACTTTAATTCAATGGGGTCAAGTACAGGATTGGGAATATAAACAAGTTCATAATCTTTTGGTAAAGAACCTATAAAGAGTCGCAATACCATGGTTTTACCAGTACCAACTTCTCCCGTAATTTTTATAAATCCTTCACCATTTTCTAAGGCCGTTTTTAAAACAAGCAACGCCTCCTCATGCGGAGGCAAGCCATAATATAAAGCAGTATTAGGAGTTAACCCAAAAGGTGATTCTTTTAAACCAAAAAAATTTTTATACATTAGTAAAACCTTATAAAATTACTAATATTATTTTTCTTCTGGATACCATTTTTGAAGAAGATCAGATGATTTCTTGATTTCTTCTTTCCATGTTTCACCACCAACTACAACAGGTCTTAATAAAATTACTAACTCAGTTTTTCTATCATAATAGGTTTTATTTTTAAATAATTCGCCTAACCAAGGAATATCTCCAAGTAACGGTATCTTTGATTCTAGATTACCTTTTTCATGGCGCATCAAACCACCAATTACAATAATATCTCCAGAGTCTGCTTCAACAATAACGTCTGTTTCTCTAACTTCTGAAGTTGCGAAAGGATATTCTGATTCCTTACCTTGGCTCTTCACTTTTTTCACATCTTCTGCAACTTCAATTACTGCAGGATGGATATGTAACATTACTTTTCCTTCTGCACTAATTTGCGGTAGCACGTCTAAAGATACCCCACTAAAGAATGGAGAGAAATCATAGTTAGAACTTACTAAATTAGTATCAGAAGATGATGTTGTTGAACTGTCGGTTGAAACACCTGTTACGAAATATCTATCATTACCAATCTTCATAACTGCTCTTTGCGCATTTAAAGTAGTTATTCTTGGACTTGATAAAGTGCTTACATCACCTTGAGTTTGTAATAGATTAATTACAGATTGGAATCCCTTTTCTTTAAAGGTTAAAGCTATACCACCACCTAATTGGGTAAATGTTGTGTTAGTAGCACTAGCGCCACCCCAAGCTTGAATAGGATTTAATGATAAAGTGCTATGCACATGGCTCCAATCAATACCTTGTTGGTAATCTTCTGATAAAGTAACTTCAAGTAATTTGGCTTCAATTACAACTTGTCTTGTTACGGCGCCTTCGATAGATTTCACATACTTACGTACTGCTTCAATTTCATCAGGCATACCACGCACTGTGATAGAACTTGCATGTGGACTTACTGTTACAAAGCGACCTTCTCCTTTACCTAGGATTTGAGTCAAATTAGCTTGTAGTTCTGTCCAAAAATCACTTGTTGAAGAAGACACCACACTTGTTCCAGAATATTCACTATTGTTGGAAGAAGATGATGAACCACCAGATCTAGAATTTGAATTATTTGAACTAGAAGATGAGCTAGAATTTGAATTTGATGATGAGCTTGAAGATGAGTTACTGTTACTAGTAACAGAATTATTAGCAACAGATAATTCTGTTTGTGAAACTCTCTTTATAAATAAGTAATCTAAAGGTATTATTTCTGTATGAACTCCAGCAGGGAAAACGTAGTAAATATTTCCTTTTTCTCTACTTTATAGCCATATATTTTATATAAGGAATCAAAAATTTCGTTTGGAGTTACATTTTCTAAATTTAAACTAACAGTTCCTTCAACATCAGGATGAACTACCATAGAAAGGCCTGTTTCCATCATGATTTGTCCAAAGAATTCTACAGCAGGAACATTGTTGGCAGACACAGAAATTCTATTCTCTGAAATCGCACCAATACCAGAATCTAATGGATTATCTGGATTTAATTCATTAAGAACCTCCTCTGGAACGTCCATATCATTTAAAGCATATGCTTTATTTAATTCTTCTTTTACTTCTTTTGGATCATGATGATTATATACACAACCAACTGTAGCAAGACTTGCTGCTAACACTAAAGAAATAGAGGTCTTTTTTAAATTCATCATTAGTTATTTACCTTATTAGAAAAAAGTCCTATGGTTGTCTTTTCTTTTCCATCTAGACTAGTTAGTACCACATTTGTTTTATTGATCTGTAGGACTATCATACCTTCACAGTCATCACCTACTCTATATGTGTTACCATTTATAATTGCTTTTTTTATACTATTAGTCGTTAATATCGCCTGCAATTGAATTTTAACATTGTCACCAATAGTTCCAAGATTATGACCTACTCCACTCTTGGCAATGGGAGCTGTAGGATCTCGTAAAAATTGTTCCTGTGCTACTGCATTTGAAATCAAAATTGCATTAGCAATGATTATAAAAATTATTTTCTTAACCACGAATAAAGTCCTTACTAATGCTTAAAGTATATAATTCAATTTCAACGTTAGCATAAGGATATTCATCTACTGAATAATTTAGAGAATGCCAATAAAATTTATAATTCATATTCTCTAAATTTTGTAAATGATTCAAAATATCTAAATATCTACCACGTAATTTAATTTTAATACCATGTTGATATAAGCTAGCATTGCCCTTCTTTATTAGTTGAACTGGTTGCATTGATTCCATTGAAAGAACTTTAATTGCAGAACTAGTATTAAGTACTGAAGATAATACTGTAACCATTTCCTTTGCATCAATTAAGTTGACTGTAGCTTGACCTATTTTTGAATCTAAACTTGCAATCCTTTCTTCATATTTTGCAATTTGTTCTTTTAGCACATCATTTGGATTCTGAGTTAAACGAATTTGCCAAGCAGTGGTTTCGGCATCAGCCGCATCCATATCAATACGAACATTGCTAATCTTTTGCTCTAAATCTTTATTTTTCTAGCATTAGTATCATACACAGAAAGATAACAAGGAAATATAAATAGTGCTAGACCAACACATGTAATGAGAACTCTCTCTCTTAAAGTTAAGCTAGCAACTTTTTTCTTATAATCACGCCAAATACTCATATGTTATTCCTGAGATGCTTCTACAGATTGGTCATTATTAGTTTCGTTATTTTCTTCAGTATTTTCTGAACCTTCATCTTCAAGAATACCTGAATTATTATCCTTTTTATTAGCTGGTTCTGTTTTTTTTGCATCAGGATTTTCTTTTGTTAACGAAAACTTATGGAGTTTATTCTCTTCATCATATGAAGTTCTAATTGAACCAAATGAAAATTGGGATAAATAGTCGTTTTTACTAAATTCACCAACCCATCTTGGAACTAAATCACTATCTCTTGCCACACCTAAAATATCAACATAATGTTCTGTAAGATTTATATTTTGTACAGACACACCACTTACATTGATTTGTGCTAAACCTTCAAAAAATCCAGCATAACCATTACTTTTAAGAATATTCTTTTTATTTACAATATCTAATAATGTGCGTTTAGTTTCTTCGGTATTTTTTAAAGCTACTAATTTTCTTTCTAAAGATTTATCAAGAACTTGACCATCAACTCTACCTTGTAATTCAGATAAAATTAGTTGCTTTTCTGACAATTGATTATTTAATTCAGCATATTCTTTTTCAAGAGCTACTCTCTTATTTACAGAATAAAGAGCCAAACTAATCATTAGGATGCCAACTACAATCCAAATTACAATCATTTGTGGCAAACTTAAAATAACTTTTTTAGGTTTAAATTCAGAGCTATACAGATTAATTCTAATTTTTTTCATTTTTTAAACCGTCTCCTTCGTTTAAAACCCCAAATAACGGCAAATAAGAAATATCTGTTTGAGCAATCTTATTAACAACATCATTTTTACATACTGTATAACTAGATGGTACTGGAGCATCTAATTTCTTGGTCGGAATAACTTCCATTCTACGAATGAAACTACTAGATAATTCATTAGCAATGTTTGGTAATAATTCAACATCCAAAGCTAAAAGAAGTTTGGTAAATTGAGGTAAACCTAACTGTGAAGTAAAGAAGTCATCACTTAATCTAAGAATTTCTGTAATTAATCTATTTAATAATAAATCATTACCTACATCTGTTGGTAAGGATAAAGCTTTATATCCCTTTAGAACTCTTGAGTAACATAGTTCACCATTATGAACACCAAATAATGTCATTTCTGCATTCTTTGGCATGTAAAGCATAATACATAACTGAGGTAAGTACCCATCATTCAATGTTCTATTAGGAATACTTAGAATCTGGTATCCTGAAATAAAAGAAG
Organism: Succinivibrionaceae bacterium WG-1; assembly: GCA_000222855.1. Taxonomy (GTDB): domain Bacteria; phylum Pseudomonadota; class Gammaproteobacteria; order Enterobacterales; family Succinivibrionaceae; genus WG-1. Next base: position 142,054 of record GL995229.1, read on the forward strand.
AAACAGCCAAATCAAAAACTGTAATACTTTCTAGTTTTGCAATTTCATTAATAATATTTGAAATTTGAGCAATTATTTTCTTTTCAACTAAAATGAAATTTAATTTGGCAGGCGAATTTTTACCTGTCTTGGCTTCATAGTAATCCCATGTATAATCAGAAATTTGTCCTGTAATATTAGGTTCCAAATCTTTATACATCGCAACGCTATATAACTCTTCTTCAGTCAAACTATCATTCTTAGGAAGAGATACTTGAGTATAAAAACCATTTCCTAAAACTACACGAACTTGAACATTGGAACCAAGTTTTGATGATAAAAATAAATCTCGAATGACGCTTTCCCATTCTTGAGTCGAATTAGAAGGCTTAACTTTCATTATTGGCTCGCCATCAATAACAGCAAGCATTCTAATTTCATTAGAATAAATTCCAACAACAACTGTGTTATTTAAGACTATATTTCCCATAACAGTTCCAATGATAAAAACAATAATTGTAAGCAATTATACAATAATTTCACTTGTAAAAAACTTGCTTAAACAAGCATTATTGCACAATTTGACTGTAATATTGGACGTTACTATAGTATAAATATTAAAACTAATATTATTTTATTACATTGATTATAGAAAATTAAGATGAAATGAACTTGTTGCAAATATTTCGCAACATAGAAAATAAGGCAACCTTTTATGATTGCCTTATTATCAAATAAATATAGCTAATTTTTAATCTACAAATTTACAGCTATTCTATAAATTTAAAGTCCAATTTTAGAAAGGTAAATCATCTTTATCAGAAGCAAGTGGAGTTTGAGTCATATCTGGCTCATGAGGCATGTCATTGCTCTTGCTTTCAGGGGCAGAACTTACCTGAGAATTATTGTTCTCTGCAGATTCTGTAGCTGTCTTAACACCTGCAAATAATGATGAATTATTTAAATCTGAACTTTCCATTGTACCATTTACATACTGAGAAGTATTTTTGGCAGGACTTGGAACAAAACCTGATGCATTACTCATTGCATTATCATTGTTTTGAGTAAAGTTTGGTTGTTGAGGTTGTGGATTATAATTAAAATTCTGTTGCTGAGCATTCTGCATTTGGTTAAAAGCAGCGCCATTATTCATCATATTAGAATTATTGTACCCACCATTTTGGAAGCCATTGTTGTTTGGCATAGAATTAGCGTTGTTATAGTTATTGCCATAGTTTGGATTCATCTGTTGGTTATTAAAACCTACATTGGAATTATTATATCTATTATAATTTTGGTTATTATTAAATTGTTGATTACCACTAGGATAACTCATACCCTGATTACCCATAGGTTGTTGATAACCACCTTGAGCACCATATCCCATATTGTTATTAGAATTTTGCTTAGATGATAACATTTGAAATTCTAATACCTGAATATCAGTAGAGTAATGCTTTACACCTTGCTTATCTTCATAATTTCTATTGCGGAGTTTTCCTTCAACGTAAAGTAAAGTACCTTTTCTTACATAATCTCTTGCAATTTCAGCTTGTCTACCCCAAAAAGTTAAGCGGAAAAAATCAACACGTTCTTGTTGTTGACCTTGTTGATCTCTATAACTTTCGTTAATTGCGATATTAACTGATGCAACACATTGATTTGTATTCGGTAACATTCTAAATTCAACATCTGCTGCGGTATTACCAATTAAGGTTAACTTATTTACGCCTCTTACCATTTTCTTAAATCCTTACAATATATAATCACGAAAAACAACAACTAATAATTAAAAATAAAAATATAATATCGATAAATATAACTAAAAAATAATAATTAAATAATAAATCAAATTCTCAAATCACTAAACAATACAAAATCAACAATAAACTAAAATTATCCTATTCTTTAATACTATCAAATTCACCTAATAATTCACGAAAAAATTCTAAATATAAAACAAATCAAACTTCTTAAATTTAAGCTAATAAGTTACTCATAAAATTTTACATACGCAATTTTATAATAAATATATTTATTATTTCAATATTTTTTTTATATTATTTTTATTTTTTATAATATTTAAATTTTTATTATTTTTTATTTTCTAAAGTCAAAATTTAGCGATTGTAATTTTAAGCTAAAAATTTTTTTTGTTTGTGACAATTTATCGTAAAAAAGAATGTAAGTGTATAATAGTTAAAAAAGTGCAATAGTATTCAAAATTTTTAGAAATATTAGAGGTATAAATGAAAGAATTTATCGAAATAAAAGGAGCCAAAACACATAATCTTAAAAATATTTCTCTAAAAATTCCTAAAAATAAATTTTGTGTTATTACAGGATTATCAGGTTCTGGCAAATCATCTTTAGCATTTGATACCATCTATGCTGAAGGACAACGTAAGTATGTGGAATCTCTTTCTGCTTATGCACGACAATTTTTAAATTTAATGGATAAACCTGATGTTGAACTTATTGAAGGATTATCTCCAGCCATATCTATTGAACAAAAGTCTATTTCACACAATCCTCGATCTACTGTTGGAACTATTACAGAAATTTATGATTACTTACGTATTCTTTATGCGCGTTTAGGTAATGCCCAATGCCCTACACACCATACTATTTTAAAAGCCCAAAGTACCAAAGAAATCATCGAAGAAATTTTTAAACTACCAGAAGAATCAAAAATACAAGTTTTAGCTCCAATTGTTCGAAACAAAAAAGGCGAATACAAACTATTACTTGAAAATTTGGCAAGAGATGGTTTTACAAGAATTCGCATTGATGGTGAAAATTACGAGTTGTCAGATCCTCCTGAATTAAACAAAAATCAAAAACATAATATTGAATTAACAGTCGATCGCTTAAAACTAAGACATGACGATAAAACAAGAATTCGTTTAGCAGATGCCATAGAAGTCTCTGTAAAAAAATCAAATGGCACAGTATCAATAATCTCAATGGATAATGCTTTTGAGCCAATGATTTTTTCAACTCAGTATTCATGTCCTATTTGTGGTTACTCTATAAAAGAATTAGAACCAAGAAACTTTTCATTTAATAACCCTAATGGAGCTTGTCCTACATGCTCAGGCTTAGGAGTTTTAGAAGATTTTGATCCTAATCTTTTTATAAACTCAGAAGATCTTTCTCTAGAAGATGGAGCAATTATTGGTTGGGGACCAACATCTACCTTTAACTATTCTTTAATAGAATCAGTTTGCAAACATTTTAATATTCCTATGAATGTGCCATATAAAGATCTAACAGATGAACAAAAAATATTTTGTTTTATGGAAATGGCAAAATGAAGTTTGAAGTAAAAATGAGCTTTCAAACTGGTGGTACATATATAAGCAACACTAGTTTCTACGGAATTATAAGCAATACAGAACACCGTTATAAAGAAGCAAGTGATACCAAAAAAGCAGATTTTTCGAAATTCATAACTAGTAGCACTTGTCCTGATTGTAATGGAGAAAGATTAAGCTTAGGTTACCGTAATGTTTTCATAAACAATTTAAGTTTACCGCAATTTTGTAAATTATCAGTTAGCCAAGCTTTAGATTTTCTTAATAATTTAAAATTAAATGACTCTGAAAAGGCCATTGCCGAAAGACTATTAAAAGAAATTAAAGAACGTTTATCTTTTCTTATAAATGTAGGTTTGAAATATCTTACCTTAGAACGTTCCGCAGAAACCCTATCGGGTGGTGAAGCGCAACGTATTCGACTAGCAAGTCAAATAGGTTCAGGTTTAACGGGTGTAATGTATATTTTAGATGAACCAAGTATTGGATTACACCAAAGAGATAATAATCGCCTTTTAGACTCTCTATTTCATCTAAGAGAATTAGGAAATACCGTAATTGTCGTAGAACATGATGAAGATACCATGAGAGCTGCCGATTTTATTGTGGACATAGGACCTGGTGCTGGGGTTCATGGTGGCGAAGTTGTGGCCACAGGAACAGTCCAAGATATTATGCAATGCGAGAATTCTATTACGGGGAAATTTTTAAGTGGCAAAGAACAAATTATTCCACCTAAAAGATTAAAACCAAAGAAAAAGAATTTTTAAAACTTTTTGGTGCAAAAGGAAATAATCTAAAAAATGTAAATTTAAGTATACCTGTTGGTTTATTTACCTGTATTACAGGGGTTTCAGGTTCAGGTAAATCAACTCTTATTAATGATACTTTGTATCCTGCTATTGCCAAAATATTAAATAAAAGTATGCATATTAAAGCAGCAGATTTTACGAAAGTAGAAGGAGTAGAATTCTTTGATAAAATTATCAATATAGATCAAACTCCGATTGGTAGAATGCCTTCATCAAATCCTGCAACCTATACTGATATGTTTACCACTATTAGAGACATTTTTTCTCAAACTCAAGAAGCAAGAGCTCGAGGATATACCAAAGGACGCTTTAGTTTCAATAACAAAGAAGGTAGATGTCAACATTGTAAAGGTAGTGGCGTAATAGAAGTCGACATGAACTTCTTACCTACAGTTTACATCGAATGTGAAGAATGCAAGGGAAAACGTTATAACCAAGAAACATTAGATATTACCTATAAAGGTAAAACTATTGCAGATGTTTTAGATATGACTGTAGAAGATGCTTTAGAATTCTTTAGTGCATATCCAACAATTTCTCGTAAACTTCAAACCTTATTTGATGTAGGCCTTGGTTATATCAAGCTTGGTCAAAATGCCAAAACATTTTCAGGTGGTGAAGCACAAAGAATAAAACTTGCTAAAGAATTATCTAGTAAGAGCACCGGAAAAACTTTATTTATTCTTGATGAACCAACCACAGGATTACATTTTTCTGACGTAAAAATGTTATTATCTATATTCCAAAAACTAAGAGATGCTGGGAACACTATTATTGTAATTGAACATAATCTTGATGTGATAAAATGTGCGGATTGGATTATTGACCTAGGACCAGAAGGTGGTAACGAAGGTGGTGAAATCATTGCCGAAGGCACACCTGAAGACGTTTCTAAAATAGATAAATCATATACTGGACAATTTTTGTCGCAAATATTATCAAAGAAACAGAAATAATATCAATTTGATATTATAATTTTATGCATAGGATAAACTATAATAACAATAAACTTAATCTATATAAGGGAAATCTATGAGCTACACCATTACAGATAGAGAATATCAAGCAAGCTTACAACTTAATTCTGATTACAGAGAACATCAATTCTTTAACAACATTATGAAAGGCTTAGAAATTTTCGTGTTACGTAAAGATGAAAATGTTTTAATGCTTTCTGCAGATGATTCAGCTGAAAACTCTAATAGCACAATTTTACCTATTTGGTGTCATGAAAAATATGCTGAATATTACGCTAATAATGTACCTGATGAAAGTTTAGGTAAAAATCACGAACCTAAAGCAGTAACTTTAGGTGTGTTTATTGAGAAATGGTTACCTGAATTAAGCAAATTAGGAGTAGAACTAGCTATTTTTCCATTAACTAATGACAAAGACTGCAATATTATAACTATTGAAGATTTTCAGACTAAATTAGATGATATCAATACTAAAAAAGAATTAGCAGCTTTAGAACCTGAAGAAGAAGAGGAAGAAACAAAGCAAGAACGACCAAAACTAGAAATAGTTAGAGATTAGTTTTTTTTCTACCTACTCTTATTCTTTTATTTGAAACTTTATATAAAAATAGCCCTAAATAATTAAATTCACTATATTTAGAGCTATTTTTTTTCTAGTAAAAAATCCTAATTATTCTTCAGTATCAATACTTTCTGAAATATAGCCTAAGTGAACTCCTAGCATACTTTCAAGTTTTGCAAAATCTTGTTTGGTAGCTTGAGCATATCTTTCTAATTGATCTCTTCCAAGTCCATCAACTGAAAAATAACTTGCATTTTCATCTGCAAAAACTAAGGCGCATACTGCACTTGTTGGACTCATAGACATATTTTCTGTCAAACTTAAGCCTATATTTTCATTTGGTTTAAGCATATTCCAAACAACTTGTTTTTGGAAGTGATCAGGAATAGAAGAGTAACCTATTGCTGGTCTAATACCTCTATAGTTTTCAGGATACTCATTAGGTTGAAGATTTTCTGAACTATAGCCCCAATATTTAGTACGAATTAAATAATGTACATATTCTGCAGTTGCTTCTGCTAATCTATCTGTCAAAATTTGTACAATCATTTGTTCATAAACATTGTTACTATTTTTTAGCTCAGAAAAATAATTACTATCAACAATTCCGGCATTAACCACAAGCATACCTAAAGTATCATTCTTTTCTGCAATAAAGTCAGCTAATGATAAGTTATACTTACCATTTGCTTTATTATCTGTTTGTTGTCTTAAGAATGATAAAATTTCACTTTGATTATTTTCTTTATTAACAACTTTCACCTGAAAATCATTTTGTTTCTCAGCTTCAAACAACCCAATTTCTGCTTTTATTGTTAATAATTTTTCTGTGGATAATTTCTTTAATATTTCTTTAGTATCATCCAATAACTTCTGAGCACTTTCACCTTGAACTTCATCTGTTAATAGTTCAGGATATTTGCCTTTGTATTCCCAAGCTCTAAAATACCCTTGCCAATAGATAAATGGAACCACATCATCAATATTAATATCTAATATGTGAATTCCTGGATTTTGTGCTTGTGTTGGTTTTAACAGATTTATAGGATACGCATTTTTTATAGCATCTTCCAAAGATACATTTGATTGCTTTTGATACTTCAATTCATACAAATGTCTTTCAAATTCATACTCTTGTTTTAATTTGTTTACATAAGGAATCTTTAAATCAGGAGATAACAAGCTCTGAGCTACTGTTACCGCTCTACTTGCATTGCTTACATAAACTACCGGAGCTGCATATTTCTTTTCAATTTTTACTGCAGTATGAGCTTTTGAGGTAGTTGCACCACCAATCATTACCGGAATTTTCATTCCTTCTTTTCTAGCTCTGTTACTACATGAACCATTTCATCTAATGATGGAGTGATTAAACCTGATAAACCTATAATATCAATATGCTGTTCTTCACAAGTCTTAATAATATCATCGCAAGGAACCATTACGCCTAAGTCAACTATTTCGTAATTATTACATTGCAACACTACAGACACAATGTTCTTTCCTATATCGTGAACATCCCCTTTAACGGTTGCCATTAAAATTCTACCGTTAGATTTTTCGCTAGTCTGACTTTGTGCAATAAAAGGTTCTAAATATGAAACCGCCTTTTTCATAACACGAGCTGATTTTACAACCTGAGGTAAAAACATTTTGCCAGCCCCAAAACGATCTCCAACAACATTCATCCCATTCATTAAAGGACCTTCTATCACATCTATAGGTCTATCAGAATGAACTCTTGCATCCTCTGTATCTGCATCAATATATTCAGTAACCCCATTAACTAAAGCATATTCTAGGCGCTTTTCAACAGGTAATTCACGCCAACTTAAGTCTACTCCTTTATCTGCATTAGTATTTAAACTACCACCTTGTTTATACTTTTCAGCAATATCTAATAGCTCTTCAGTTGCAGTAGGTTTCGTATTTAAAATTACAGCTTCAACCTTATCTCTTAATTCTAATGGTATGTCATCATAAACAGACAATTGACCTGCATTCACAATCCCCATATCCATACCGTTTCTAATGCAATAGTATAAAAATACAGTATGAATTGCTTGTCTTAATGGTTCATTACCTCTAAATGAGAAAGATACATTAGAAACCCCACCTGAGATCATGGCATATGGTAATGTGTCTTTAATAGTTTTTACCGCATTAATAAAATCTAAAGCGTAATTATTATGTTCTTCAATACCTGTTGCGACCGCAAAGATATTAGGGTCAAAAATTATGTCTTCTGGTGGAAAATTAACTTCATTTACCAAAAGATTATATGCTCTAGTACAAATACTTATTTTTCTATCATAAGTATCTGCTTGACCAACTTCATCAAAAGCCATGATTACAGCAGCGGCACCATATCTTCTTAATTCTCTTGCGTGTGATAAAAAGATATCCTCACCTTCTTTCATTGATATTGAATTTACAATACACTTACCTTGTACACATTTTAAACCCGCAATAATTACGTCCCATTTCGATGAGTCAATCATAATAGGAACTCTTGCAATACTAGGTTCTGCTGCAATCAAATTTAAAAAAGTAACCATAGATTTTTTAGCATCAATCATGCCTTCATCCATGTTTATATCTATAATTTGCGCCCCATTTTCTACTTGTAACTTGGCAACTTCAATAGCTTCTTCAAATTTTTCTTCTTTAATCAATCTTCTAAATTTGGCACTACCTGTTACGTTTGTACGTTCACCAACATTGATATATAAAGAATCTTTTTTTATATCTAAAGGTTCTAGACCACACAAACGACAATACTTTTCAAGTTGAGGAATTTTTCTAGGAGCGATGTTAGCAACTGTTTGAGCTATTGCCGCAATGTGTTCAGGAGTGGTACCACAACAACCACCAACAATATTTAATAAACCTCTCTCAGCCCATTCTTTAATATATTTAGACATGAGTTTTGCGTCTAAATCATAGCCACCAAAAGCATTTGGTAAACCTGCATTTGGATGTACTGAAACAAATGATTCACATACACTTGCCATAGCTTCCACGTGCTTTGTTAACTCTTTTGGCCCTAAAGCACAATTCAAACCATAACTTAAAGCATCAGCATGACGCAAACTATAATAGAAAGCTTCTGTTGTTTGACCACTTAAAGTTCTACCTGACGCATCTGTGATAGTACCTGAAATCATTATTGGATGTTCAATATTTCTTTCATTAAAAACATCCTGTATCGCAAAAACAGCAGCTTTAGCATTTAGAGTATCAAAGATGGTTTCAACCATAATGATATCCGCACCACCATCAAGTAAACCATTTACAGCAACTTTATAATTATCTACTAATTCATCAAATGTTACCGCTCTTGCTCCAGGGTCATTAACATCAGGAGAAATTGAACAAGTTCTATTAGTAGGACCTAGTACCCCACAAACAAATCTTGGTTTATTTGGGTTTTGTAAAGTAAACTTTTCACAAGCTTTCTTGGCTAAACTTGCTGCTGCTACATTTATTTCATAAGCTAAATCTTGTAAATCATAATCAGCCAAAGGAATTGCTGTAGCATTAAAACTATTAGTTTCAATAATATCAGCACCAGCTTCTAAGTATTTTTCATGAATTTCTTGAATAAGTTCAGGTTTAGTAAGACATAAAATATCATTACATCCCTTTAGATCCTTAACACTATTCTTAAACCTTTCGCCCCTAAAGTCAGCTTCGGAAACATTATTTCTTTGAATCATTGTTCCCATTGCCCCATCAAGAATTAAAATACGCTTTTGTAATTCTTTGTTTAAAACTTCATAGCAATTAGCTTTTATCATTGAAAAACCTTAAGTTAAAAATTTGATTTCACATTAACATGCAACTAATTTATGTTCATTGCAACCATTGAAAATTTTTTTATGATTAAATATAATCTAACAAAAATAATAAATGTAAAAACAATAAAAAAATAAAAAATTCAATTTAGTAAAAATAAGGAACAAAATTTTTTGTTCCTTATTTTTTTAGATATAAAATTTTATCAGTTATTACTATCTATTTTCTGCTCTATCTTTAGTAATATCAAAAGGAGTATTTTGATATAAATAATAATTTATCCAATTTGCATAAAGAAGGTAACCATGACTCTTCCAAGTGCAACTTGGTTGATTTTGCGGATCATTATTTGGATAGTAATTTTCAGGAACAGCAGGATTCAAATTAGCATTCACATCTCGACGATATTCATTATCTAATGTATTAGCATCATATTCAGGATGTCCAGTTACATAAACTTGACTTCTATCTGGAGAAACCGCTAAGTAAACACCTGTTTCTTCAGAATCCGCTAAAACTTCTAAATCGGTATTATCTTCAATAAATTTTGTTGAAAAATCAGCAAAACGAGAATGAGGAACTAAGAAAGAATCATCAAATCCTCTTATTAATGGATCTGGAGTTTGCGCTCTACGTTCTCTATATACCCCTGATAATTTTTTGGTTCTTGTAACTTTTGGTAAACCATAAAATACATTTAATGCAGCTTGACACGCCCAACAACTGAAGAGAGTGCATGTTACATGATGTACAGACCATTTCATGATCTCAACTAAGGTATCCCAATACTTTACTTCTTCAAAAGGAACTTTGCCAAGTGGAGCTCCTGTAATAATCATGCCATCATAATAACTATCTTTTACTTCATCAAAACTTTGATAAAAAGTATCAAGGTGAGCCTTTGGAGTATTTTTGACACATGGTCATCAATTCTTAATAAATCCACCTTAACTTGTAATGGCGTATTTGATAGCTTTCTTAAAAATTGAGTTTCAGTTTCAATCTTCTTGGGCATCAAATTTAAAATAAGAACTCGTAATGGACGAATATCTTGATGTTCTGCACGACTATCTGTCATCACAAACACTTTTTCAGCTTGAAGTATACTTGCAGCAGGCAAAGTATCAGGTATATTTATTGGCATAAAACCTCCCATGAAACTTTATTTAAATATCTATAATAGAAATTACAATTTTATAATAAATTATTACTTTATGTTCTTTATACTAAACAAAAAAAATTAGAGTAAAATCTACTTAAAAGCTAGGTTATAAATATAACACAAAAAAAGCTACTTATGAATTAGAAAGGAAATAATAATGAATATTGAAATGATATCAACAGGTGATGAAGTTATTTGTGGATATATTACAGATACCAATTCTAGTTATATTTCTAATAAATTATTAAATATTGGGTTAAAAATGACTAGACGCTCAACTGTAGCTGATGATTTAAATACATTAGTGGCAATTTTTGAAGAAAGAAGCAAAGTTGCAGATATAATTATTGTAAATGGTGGACTTGGGCCTACTACTGATGATTTATCTCGCGAAGCAGCTGCAATTGTAGCAAAAGAAACATTAGAATCACGTCAAGAACTTATCGATAAAATAAATCGTATGTTTTTAGCTCGAGGAAAAAAGCCTGCTCCTAATAATATGAAACAAGCTCTTTTACCAAAATCTGCTCAAATAATTCCTAATGATTTAGGTACTGCAGTTGGTTTTTCTATAAAAATAAACCGTGCTATTTTTATTTTCACACCTGGAGTTCCTAAAGAATTTACTCACATGTGTGACACCCAAATCATACCTTTTATTCAAAAAAACTTTCCTCAAGAAACTCATTCTAAAGTTGAATTATTTTATACTTTTGGTATTGGGGAATCTTCTATTGGCAATATTTTAGAACAAGTAAATTGGCCTAAAAATATAACTATTGGCTATCGCGTGGAAAATCCTTATCTTGAATTAAAATTATGTTCAAGTAATGCTGAAGACACAGATTTTCATACAGCTATCAAGTTACTAAAAGAAAGCGCAAAAGACTATTTAATTGCAGAATTTAAATTTGACTTTTATGAACAAATATTAGCAAAAATTAACAATTTAAAATTCTTTATTGTTGATAACGCTACTTCTGGGTATATCTTTAACTTATTATCCTCTGCCAATAATAATTTAAAATTAAAAGGTACTATTAATAGTGATATCAACATTGATAAGAATCCAAATGATTTAATTTTAAAATTAAATTTCTTGAATAATGCTGAAAATAATAAAATCTTTGAAATTGAAATTATTGATCATAGAGCAACTAGTAATATAAGCCCAATTACTTTTAAAAGAACTCTTAAAGTTCTTTATAGCATGAACAGAATTAAAATGATTATGGCCTTTACTGCATTAGATATCTTAAGACGCTACTTAACGGATAAACAACCGAGTGTTGAATATG
>GL995229.1:154312-156640 GCA_000222855.1 Succinivibrionaceae bacterium WG-1
CTCCTTAAGATATAGGTAAAACTGCACAAAGTTTTTCATAAAGTTCATTAGCAAACATATAATACACATTATTCAATATTTATAAAAAGCGACATTTTTATGCTTTCAAGGAAATTCATTCATGAATAAAACAGCTTCTATTATTTTAATAGTTTGTCTTATGTTCGCTCATATTATTATTGCTTTAATTTATAACAATAATCAAATCATTAGTACAGAAACAGAAGAGTTGCTTTCTCAAGTTTATTCTAATCATTATTCTGAAAATCTGATGGATTTCAGCAATGATACGTTGCCAACTCTTATTTTTTCAATACCAATGAGATTATATGAAAACATCTGTTCACCATTTATCTCCGTAACAATTTTACATTTAATATCTTTTATATTGCTATTCTCTGGATTAAAGACTTTATTGCATAAAAATACCATGATGTGGTTTTCTGCAATCTACCTTTTATCACCATGGTTACTATATAATTCAAATTTAGAATATATCTCATGCTTAGAACTAGGTACTGCATGCTTTATATTATCGATAATTAAATTAAATTATTATAATCAAATAGATAACAGTAGTTCTAATCAAGAATTATGGATGTTTTGGCTTATAGTATCCATAGCATGGTGTATGCAATTTCATTTTTCATTCATCATACTGCTAATAACCACCATAATTTTGGTTATAAAAAAATTATTAAAGTTAAGTTTTGGGGAGCTTGTTGGGGCATTGCTATTGCTACAATGTCTTTTTTACCAATAATAGTTTCTCCTGAAAAGATTCCAACTACATATTCTCAAATATTAAATCCAAATGAATATTATGGTTATGGGATTGCTCATGTATATCCAACCCTAAAAGGAATTTTATATTGGTTAAGATTCTCAACAACTATGGGCTCAAACGATGTACTTGTTAATACATCTTTTGATTGGATTAGTAACAATAACATCATAGCTCTATCATTAAAAAATCTATGGTTATTTATAACTTTTGTTTGTGGAGCTTTAACTTTATTATTTAGCTTATGTTGCAACTATATTGTTATGAAAAAATCTTTTGTGTTGTTATTCTCTAAAAAGATTATTGATAATGAAAAAAATCTCTTATGCATGTTAACAGTCTCCGCATTCATAGGCGCTGTTTGTTATGCAATGTTTGTCCCATTCCTATTGAATGCAGATGACATGATAATAGTGGCAGATTTTGCTTTAATTCCAACACTACTAATAATTGATAGATACTATAAAACCAAACAATCATATCATCTGTTATGGGTAGCTTGCATTGTATCGTTCTTAGTATTCTTTAATTTATCTGCTGCAATAGAATCTGCAGACTATAGTACTAATAGCGCTATGTATGAAAAAATAACAGAAATCAGTAATAAAGTGTTTAACTAAAATTTTATTATCAATAAATAAACCAAACATTTATTGCTGTTTAGAAAATAAAAAAGCACAGTTTAATAAATTTAAACTGTGCTTTTTTTATTAGATTAAACTCGTTTTAATTTAAGAACTTAGCGATATCTTCTAAAGATTGATCGAATTCTGCACCAGAATTATTCTTAAATACAAGAACATCACCGATATCTGTAGGCATATTAAAGTTACAACCTGCAATGTATTCATCCCAATGTTCTAACTTCCAAGTATCGCGACTTGATGCTCTTTCAATCATTCTACGATGACAAGTTTCAGGAGAAGTTTCAACCCAAACAATAACTAAACGAGCACCTAAAGTTGCAAGTTTAGCGCGTAAATCAGCTACATACTTTGGATCTCTAATTTCTCTAGTAAATGGAGCATTTATTAATACGTTATCTTCATATTCTAATGCTTCAAAAGCTAAATCTAAAGTTGCATAGTATTCATAATCACGAATATTTTCTTCGAAGAAGTCTGAACTACGATTATACTCTTGATTTGCAACCTTAAAGATCTGCTTAGATAAAACAATTAAAGTATCTTTATCAAGATATACAACATGATCCAATTTTTTTGCAATAGCTTTTGACACATATGTCTTCCCACAAGCTGGTGGAGAAGTTACTAGAATTAAACTCTTCATAGAATATAGGTCACCGATTAATAAATAAAAACTCTGATAACCGAAGGTTACAGCCCCTTGATATTAAAAATAATTTAATATCATTACTTTAGACAATTAAATGATAATTTAATTAGCCAAAAGACTTTCTTTTCTAACTTATTATTTTAATTAACAACGTTATATTATATTATTTTTTTGTCACTTTTTAACTAAATAAAAAGAATTTTTATAAAAAAAATATAAAAAAAATGATATTACTTTTATTTTATTAC
>GL995230.1:0-638 GCA_000222855.1 Succinivibrionaceae bacterium WG-1
GTATATTTTCAGTAGGTTCTGATATTATTGATGTTTCATATTATAGTGACCTTGCTACACTAATTGGCTTTACTAGAGAAGAAATAAAAAAATATTACATTGACTATATAAATCTAACAGCATCGATTAAAAACAATATTGCTATAGAAGTTGTAACAGAAGAACAACGTGAAGAAATTCTAGATAAATTAGCACTAGAATACAATGGTTATTGCTTTGATGAATCTTATACTAAGAAAGTTTTTTCAACTTGGTCGGTAAATCAGTTTTTTACTTTGGTTAAAAATAAGCACAATGTTAATTATGGCGATTATTGGTTCGGAAATGGAGGTTTACCATCTATTTTAAGTAATTATTTAAAATCACATGAATTAGATTTTAATCAATTAAAACAACAATCTATCGTCATTGACTATGAAAACTTCACTAATCCCACATCTTTATTGACAATGGATCAGAATGTTTTAATGTGCCAAACTGGTTACTTAACATTAAGAAGTCCATTAACTGTAGGTTTTGATGTTAATTTAGGAATGCCTAATTACGAAGTAAAAAGGGCATTAAATAGACTTTACTGTTTGAAGATAACTAATAATAAATATTCCATAAATTATGAATCTTTACATCAATTAGAACAT
>GL995230.1:1851-2508 GCA_000222855.1 Succinivibrionaceae bacterium WG-1
ACACTTCCTTTAAAATCTAATCTGTTACGCATTGCTTTAGTATTTGATAGTTCAATTAGAGAGTTTGCTAATTTTGAAGCAATTTAATAAATATTTATTAATGTTGCTGATTATTTTGAGTTAAAGGCTTTAGATAGTAGTCTAGAATATTATTTATTAATGCTATTTTTTTATCAATATTTAAATTATCTTCAGTGGCTGATTTTTTAAATTTTTATGAATGGAAATTCCCAAAAGTTCTAAGATCTCATAGGCATTAGGTTTAACCATCCCAAGTCCTTGATGTAGTAGATACTGATATGCTGTAATTATTTCATTTGGTGCAATATACTTTGGATCTGTAAGTAAGTTTTTTAGAGTTCTAGAAATATTGGTATTATTACGTTTTCTTACAGTAATATTTTTATTGTTGAGTTCTATAAAACCATTTTTTACGGTAACGTCTAAATTACTACAAAGATTAGTTAATTCACTCAATATTCTTAATTCTTGTTTTTTGCCAAAGGTTATTTTGGCACGACGACAAATTAACTGAAATTCTTTTACAATTAATTCTTGGGATATTGGACTTTCTGTATTTATTATTCTTAATAAAGCTTGCTTTATTTCTTCTAATGACAAATCATCTAATGAGCCAGCTAGGTTTAAAGCTTGTTT
>GL995230.1:3375-4082 GCA_000222855.1 Succinivibrionaceae bacterium WG-1
GTGTTATTTTGAGAACTCTTGTTTTTTAACATCTCTAATGCAAGTTTTAATTTGGCTGAATTGGCATCGTACTCGTTGTTAGAGTTCGCTTCAATATTATTTATGTTGGAATCTATTGGATGTTCTAAATTTATAGGTTGATACCCATAGGTGGTATTGAATGATATAGGTTTACTTAAATCGAATAATTCTCCGGCAAGATTTTTTCAAGTTCTGATTTTGAAGAATATAAATTATCAACTTTGGTATCGTTGTTTAATGTATTTTGATTATTAATTGTATTTGTTTCTTCTATGTTGCTTGGAACTTCCACTGTTTCTATATTTTTAGTATTAGATATAGAAATATCTGGGGTATTGTTTAAATTTTTACTATCTAGATTTTCGTTAGATATAGGATGAATAGTAAATTTTTGTTCTTGTTCGTTATCTATAAAATTTACGTTATTTAATCTTGCAAAAGTATCTTCATCTTCAAGATTTTGAATCACATTTGATAATTCTTCAAGACTTTGTTTATTTAATTTTTGATTGTTAATTATGTCTTCTATTTTAGGTATTAAAGTATCTAATTCAGCAATATTTTCGATTTGTTCTTGACTTAATAATCTAGCTAAATTTTTTATATTGCTATCTTTTTCTTCATGTGTAATAGGTTGACTTAAATCATAATTATTAGTTTTAACAGAAATATAGTCTGTATTATGA
>GL995230.1:4810-7985 GCA_000222855.1 Succinivibrionaceae bacterium WG-1
GTGAAAGGTGAATTTTCATCAATGGTTTCATTTTCTATATTAGTATCTTTATCTTGGAAATCTTGTAATATATGTAAGGTTAATCTGCTATATAAAGTGTGAGATAATTTTCTAAAACCAATAATTGAACCAATTAGAATACTAAAATATTTCTTTTCGGCAATACTTTCAAGTTCACTTGCAATAGAAGTTAAATGTTGATATGAAAATTTTGCTCCAATATTTTTGTTATTAGAAGAAGTAATATTATGAAATAAAATTCCAAAGGCTTTTAGAGCTTTTAGATAATAAAATGGTACTAGAGCAAGTCCATTTGTAAAAGCATTTAATGTCTCAAAGAATTTTTTAAATTTGTCATTATCAATAATTTTATCAATAATTTCAGTAAGTCTGATATTAGGTTCTTTTTCTTGGATATTATTAAGAACTGTATACATATCATGAAGATACTCGATATCTTTTAAGTTTGGAGATGTTATATCATAACGATTAACACTGTAATGATATATTTCAAGTAAATCAAAACAATATCCTATATCTGTTAGAGGATAATTTTGAGTTCTCTTATATGATATGAGTAGAGTATTAAATGTTCTTAGACTTAATGGACATTCATAATATAGATTTCGTTTATTAGCATTTATCAATAAGCCATGTAGAATTTCTTCTGGAATAGAAGGTGTTAAATCTAGTAATGATTCATTGCAAAGAGAGAATGGGGCAGACTCTAATCCTAATAATATTTTTATTGCAGCCACACCTAAACTAGCATTTTTGTTAAGCTTATAAGTATAAAAATCGTGTTTTATATTTTTTGGTAAATATTCAAAATGTAAAAAATCAAATTTCTTTTTATGAAAAGCGGCAGCTTGTTTATCAAAGGCTACTAAAAATTCGATCTCATTGATTGCAAGAGTAAGACCGTAATGAGAATTACGATCACTTATGCCAACAATTAAGAAGATTTTATCCTTGGTGTTAAAAGTTTCACTATTTCTTTCAAGTAATGTAAGGTAATTGTTTTTTAACGGCAAAGGAGTGTCGATCTCTAGAATTTCCTTCGGAGAGACGTAAAGTTCCGCATTATCTAGTAAGTATTGAAGCTTATAGCTATCTGTAACTACTAAAAATCTTTGCATATAATAAAACAATTAGCCTTTGAGTTTTGAACAGTAATATTCGTTATTTGATTTATTTTAATATCTAATATTTTATATACATATATATAATCACTAATATAATTATCGTATTTAAGCTACAATTTTTTATATTGTGGTACTGAGAATTTTTGGATTTTGTGTTTTATGTATAATATTTCGTTAATACAACATATGATTTGGTTATATGAAGTTATCGCATATTAAAATCTAAAATAATCAAGATTTTAAGAATTTTATCATTCACTAATTTTTATAAATCAAGTTTTATTATAAATTTTGATGTAGTCTAAAATTTGTTTCATATCTTTGTTTACTAACTCAAATTATTTGTAATTATTGGCAGTGTAATTGCTTGCATGATTGATGCTTGTAGAAAAAAGTGGATGTTTACGATATTACAGATATTACTTAAAGCTTGGATACCAATAATAAAAGTTATATATAAGTAAGTTCAATTGTTCATTTGTGACATTGAAAATGACTTTATTTGCTCTTTTTTAATTTCTAATGGCTTGAAGAACTCTTTAAATCATCATATTTGGTGATTGATAGAGGGATAAAACAAAAACTCTTATAATGCTTACAGTTGCAAATATAAGAGTTTTTATTAGTTTCAATATGTATAACGAGATGTATTAATTTACTTTTGATACTTTTATTTCATCTTCATTTTCAGGTAATAATTCTGCAACTAATCGCATTTCTTTAACACTACTAGCGGTATTTCGTAAGCACTCTACAAATTTAGGTCCTTTTCTTAACATGAGTCCAGTTGCTAACACGTCAGTTAAAATAAGCTGTGCTAAACGTGAACATGTTGGCATGTAGATCTGTGTTTCAGGAGCAATATTCATTGATAATACCAAATTACTTTCCTTGGCAAGAGGGGAGTTTTTTGGTGTTATGGAGATTACTGTAGCATTTTGAGAACGAGCTGTTTTGGCAACCTCTATAATGCTTCTAGTTCTTCCTGATTGAGACACTAAAATAAATACATCGTCTATACCACTACTTGCAGCACTCATTAACATAATTACAGAATCTTCAAAGTAATTACAAGGAATATTAAAGGTGATGAATTTATTCATCATATCATGAGCAACAGCGGCGCTATTACCTAAGCCACAGAATGTAATACGACGAGCACAACTTAAAGAATCAACACATCTTTGGATAATTTTAGTGTCTAAACTTTTTCGAGCTTCCGCAAGTGTAGCAATGCTAGCTTCAAATATCTTTTTTGTGTAGATTTCTGTTGAATCGTTTTCATTTACTTCAAAATTACCAACTGGGTTTTTGGTTAAACTTTGGGCTATATGAAGTTTAAAATCAGGAAATCCTGTGGTTTTTAATTTTTGGCAAAATCTATGAACAGAAGGTTCTGATACTTCAGCAAGCTTTGCTAGTGAAGCGATACTTGTATGAATTATTTTTTGAGGTTCAGCAATTACTTTTTCAGCAATCTTTTTCCGAACGGCTAAAGTTCGGCATATTTTCAGCTATCATTTCAATAAAATTCATTTTAACTACACTCTCTTATTAGTTTGCACTAATATTTATACAAATTCTTATGCGTGGTTGTTTTTATTATTTTTTTATTATTTTAATTTTTGTTTTTAATATTTTTATTCAAAATATTTAGTTACATCCGTGTATTGATTGTTATTTTGTTATTTAAAACAACTATCAATATAGTAAATTCTGTAAATAAATTAAAAATTACTTACATAAAATGAAATATAATTTCATTTTTTTACTATTTAGTTAAAATCCTTTTTATTTTTGATTATTAAATTTTACTACAAATATCAAAAATTTTTATCAAAAATTTATATATGAATGATGTTTTTTTTTTGTTGATTTTGTAAAAAAAAATTATAAATTTTTATATTGAATTTATTTATTTACAAATGTGTAAAAAACAGCGTTAAACTGATATTTGGTGTTAACGATCATTCTCAATAAATGTAATTATTTAAAGCTTCAAATTATTTACAAAAATAAATTGTACTTTT
>GL995230.1:9408-13398 GCA_000222855.1 Succinivibrionaceae bacterium WG-1
TTTCTTTTTGTTAATTTTTTATTGTTATTGCATAATTTTTCTTAGATTACGAAATAGAAAAATATTCCTGTTAAGATGCAACATATAATACCAACAGTACCACCTGATTTTAACATGTCCCAATTGGTTATATGACCAGTAGAGTATGCCAATGCATTTGGAGGTGTACTAATTGGTAAACTCATACCAAATGACATAATAATAGCTATCACCATTAAAGCATAATTAGTATTGATGCTTTCTTCGCCACTATATGTTGAAAGTATCGCAATAGAAATTGGTATCATAAGGTTGGCAGTAGCTGTAGATGATACGAAGTTTGATATTAGCCATCCAACCATTGATATAACCATAATTAATGCAAAACTATTAAATTGGCTATAGTCTATTAAATGAGCTAGCACATTGGCAAGACCTGTGGTAGATAGGGCGTTACCTAGAGCAATACCACCTGCAACAAGCCATATTACATCCCAATTCATTGATTTGATATCTTCCACATTAATTATTCTCATGCAAGTAAATACAATGAGAGGTAATAAAGATACTGTATAGCTATTAACCCCATGAAGTTTTTCAGTCATCCATAGAATGATTGTTGCAATAAAAGTAAGATAAACTACTATTGACTTAAAATCTTTGTTAAATTTTGAATCAATATGGATATGTATATTTTTTGTTTACTTGGGAACATGATTTGTAAAATAACCCAAGTCACTAAAATGCAAATAATAGCTATAGGAAGAGAATGAATTATCCATTGAAAGAAACTTATGGATTGAGTTTTATCCATAAAACTAATTGCAATGGCATTTGGTGGAGTTCCAATTGGAGTTGCAATACCACCAATATTAGCAGCAAATGGAATTGATAATACCATAGCTTTTATACCTGTATCATGTTTGTCTATAACGGCAAGTATCGGAGCAATCATGGTAATCATCATTACAGTAGTTGCAGTATTACTCATAAACATTGCAAACAAACTTGTAATAAACATTAGACCTAACATTACAAATTTGGTTTTTGTTCCAAAAGGTTTTAAGAGTACACTTGCTAAATTAACATCAAGTTTATATTTTGATGAGCCAATAGCTAAAGCAAAACCACCTAAAAATAGAATAATAATAGGGGAACTAAAGCTTGCTAAAATATCATTATATTTTAATAAATGAGAAGGATCTGTTTCTACTAGGTAATTTTGTAATGGAGTGATTGCAGAATTTGAAATTAAGGCACACATTGCTCCCATTACAAGTAACGAGGTAGCATAAACAGGAATTGGTTCTAATAACCATAAAGAAGCTGCAAGTACAAATAAGAATAACAAAATATGTTGTATTGCAGTTACCTGAAAAGATTCCATAACAAATGGTAGTAATGAAGCTCCAAATGCAAGAGCAAGAGCTATTAATAATTTGTAAATTTTAGTACTCATAAGCGTTTAGTTCTTATATTTAAAACAATACCATATGCTTTTAATTGTTTCATACTTAATACTTAATTGCTATGTTTACATATTTTTTAATATTAAAAGTGTTATAAGCTTCGAGAAGCAAAAAGAAAGGGGAGTAATAGATACTCCCCTTAAGTTTTGGTTTGAATTTAACTAATTAGGTATTAGTAAAGTCTAATCCAACTTGTTTCCTTAACAGGCGAATTATTGCCATGCTTAATAGGTTCGTCTGTATTAGGTATTGAAGCACTTGAGTCACTAGAGGTAACGTGTACATATATATTACCACCCTGAATAGTTGTAGTCATTTCGTTTGCAATACCACGAACTTCTTTTTGAAGTTCAAAAGAAC
This sequence comes from Succinivibrionaceae bacterium WG-1, assembly GCA_000222855.1. Taxonomy (GTDB): domain Bacteria; phylum Pseudomonadota; class Gammaproteobacteria; order Enterobacterales; family Succinivibrionaceae; genus WG-1. Next base: position 11,217 of record GL995230.1, read on the forward strand.
CAGCTAATAGGTCAAGAACATATAAGTATGAACGACCACCAGTTTCACAAGGGTCAATCAAGTTAGGAACGATTGAGGTTATATATGCTGTTTGATCAAGAATCAAAGCACTTCTATATACTCTTTCGCCTACATTTACCTTTTTATTGGTAAATGATTGTACATCAAAGAACCAACCTTTTTTGAGTTTATCCTTAGTTGCATTAGATGCGACATCTGTTATGCTACCAGTTCTGTGACATTGGCCAGCAGCATAACCAGTATCTTCATTTTGTTCACATGCGCCATCATTATTATATTGGGCTTGAGCAATATCACTTCTAGTTAATGTGTTTTGAGCAAACTTGTCTTTTATTACATAGATTGTTTGCTCATCATTTAATGAAGTTGAAGAACTATCGTATCTTGTCCAATAAGAGCCAGTACCAAATACAACGTTTGTTTTACTTTCAGAACCAAGAGATGCTGTAATACGAGCTGTTATTGGTTGTGGATTACCATTTTTATCTGTTGCAACAAAAATTGCCCATGGTTCTGCGAGGTTCTTACCTGAAATGTCGTCTTCAAATAAACAACCATCTGCTCTTGTTAATCCCCAACATGAAGGTTTGTCTTCTAAACCTTTTAGACTTGATAATACTATACGATATAATACCCCATAGTTATCACCAACATACATAACATATGGTTTTGAAACACCGTTACTATAGTATGTAATGATATCAATAGGTGTTATAGCCTTTGGTTTGTTACTTGAGATTGTTGGAAGATTTTGGGTATGTTTTACCTTATCGTAAGATAAATCAATAGTACTTGCAAAGACAGGTTCGCCATTTACAGGATTTTTTACATTTACAATGTAGATGCCTGGAGTTGTAGCATCAAAGCCACTGCTATAAGCAATATATTCACCAGTTTTAGTTGACAAGAATATACCTGATTCTCTAGATTTACCTACAAACTGATTAGCAGTTTTGTCGGTATTTGCTGTATTGTTTTCATCCAAAATTTCCCATTGATAGAAAGAAGATGGAAGAGCTGCAAATCTAGCTGTACCGTCAGTAATATCTTTAATACTTTCAAAACCAGATAGATCTAGTAAATATCCTCCCTTAACATTTAAACCTAAAGTTCCGTGAATTCTATTTTTAGAAATCTTTTGAGGGGTTGAATCTACAAGGAACATATGAGCAGAAGAATATGAAAGATCTGATGTTCTGTAGATTAATGGTTGTACTGCATATGGAATAAATGAAACAACAGGAGCTCCATTAGTTTCATCTATAATATGAAGCATACCGTCATTAGCACCAACAGCTAAGAATCTAGCACCATTAACGGTAATTAATGTTGCATCAGAATTTATGATGTCTCCTAATACAAAGTGGATTCCGTTTTCCTTTCTTTCTCTGAAGTAACCTACGTTTCTAATGAATGCATCGTTTGATGTATCTTTGTCGTGAACAAGTTCTACTGTACCTTCATACTTGTCATCACCTGCTAACCAACGCACAAAGCCATTCATACGAGTTCTGGCATCTGAAGTTGTAGCGTCACCAAATGTAGAAATTCGTTGGAATAAGTCGTCCCCCATTAATGCTCTAGCTGAATTTGCAGTATCATTTGTGCTTTCAGTTAAAGTATCAGCGGCTGCATATACTCTCTTTAACTTATTATCTTCTTTTGAGTAAGTCACAATAAGTCTTTCTTCAGGAGATTTTTGTGCAAATTGATATGCAGCATTCCAAGTTGAACCTGATGAACAAGAAGCACTTATTCCATCAAAGCCACAATTATTGAAAGATGTAGAATCATAACTTGCATCACTACCAACTTTGGCTTTGTATAGATTACCAAACCAATTTGTTGGGTTGTAATCAGAAGCATAAACAGCAGTTCCTTCACTAGTTGTTCTTGTTTCAGGAACAAATGATGAACCTGTGTGATAAGAAGCAAGAAGGGTGTTTATGAGGGTTCTCATATTGGTTCTAAATTGAGATGGATTTGTTACATATGAGTAGTTTGTTAAATTAGTTACATTTGGATTATCTCTTTGAGCAACAGTATTACCTGCTTTAGCAGCGTACCAAATAGGGCTCTTTAACCAAACGTCTTGATCTGAACTAGAACTGTCAACTTTAAATAATCTGCTAGAATATTTTATATTATAACCATTCTTTTG
>GL995230.1:13652-17689 GCA_000222855.1 Succinivibrionaceae bacterium WG-1
ATCTCCAATTATTCTAATTTTTTATCACCTGTTGCAGATCCTTTTAAGTCTGTAATTTTTTCTGCTAACTTATATCTAGGAAGGTAATAGTAAGGAATATTTTCAGAATTTTTCAGTTTTTCTATCTTTTGGAAATATCCATCTACATCAGCAGTAATATTTTGTTCTGTTACTTCTGGGTCTGGGTTTAAATAACCTCCTACAGTAATTGTTTGGAAATATATCCATGTCCTAGTCCAATTTGCTACACAATAACACCCCCAGTAGTTACAGTCGGTTAAATACCCATTGTTACATTCTAAATCTTCCTTAGTTTGTCTTCTTGTTTCAAATGAACTTTCTTGAAGTAAGCAAGTTTTTAGATCATTTATATCTTCAGAATTTTGACATTCCCAAAAATAAGGATCACTTATATAGTTATCTAATGCATATACGTTACCTTGATTTGTTTGGTCATTGGCTGCTGATGATTTGCCCAAGTCAATATAAGCACCTGAGTATTTTACCCCTGTTATAATGTAGCCTGCGTGTTGTGGAGCGTAAGGGTCGCCACCAAGGTGTTTCATTGTGATGTAAACGTATTTGTCACCACTTTGACCTGTTAGTATTTTATAGTCATAGCCTACAATCCAGTCCATATCATAGTCAGAACCATATTCAAAATCTTCGTAGTTTATACGGAATGAACCACTTGTTTCATCATATCGTTGAACATAGAAGTCGGCAACTTGGTTGGTTGATTGGTACCAATAAATTTGGTTTTTAGACGCATCGTCTTCTGCAAAATTTTTTACATATGGAGCACTTCCATTATCCAATCTATCAGCGGGAGTTTTTGCAAAAGGTATAATTCTAATTTCAGTACCATCAACATCTAATTTAATTTCTGCAATATTAGGTTTCATTGCTAAAACATAAGTTTGCATATTAAATTTATTGGTTATGTTTTTATTTGATAAAGGTTTGGATTCTTCATTTTGTCCTAAGGCAATAGAAGCAACACCAGCAACATTATAACTACCATAACTAAATGCATTTACAGGAGCAATACCTTCTATGTCTTTAAGGCTATTTACTGTTTTTATAGTTGGTATTGCATTGTATCTTTGTTCTTCAATAGTTGCACTTTTTGATAGACCTGCTAAGTACGAGCCTTTTACATTGAAAGCATCAAGAGCATTTTCAATATTTGGTTGTGAAAAGAATGAAGGATAAAGATTTGGTTGATTTCTTGCAAAAGAGTCAAAAGAATTACCTTCGTCTGAAATTATAAAGCTAATGGCTTTGGCACAGTAATTTTCTTTAGAGTAAGGGTTTTTTCTTTTACGCAACCAATTTCTAAACTATTAACATCCTTGCTAATACCATTGTTTTTAACTTCATTTCCCATAAAGTAGTTTACACTTTGGGCTAATAGTTCACCTATAGGGTTCCCCCAATCAGAACAAGTAGTATTTTCATCGTTGTTCATTTGTTTTAAGGTTGTACCATTTCGGCCACAATCTGCACCATAACCATTAACTACACCGATGTCTCCACCATTTGTAATGTCTCTTATTGCAAATCTATCAAGAGCGCCTGCTATGCCACAGTACCCCCACCTACATCGCATTTTTTAATAAAAGTTCGCCTGTAGTTGTATTGTATTCACTCAAAGAATCATCTGAATTAGAACTTGATTTATCACCAATATTAGAACGAAGAACGCCACCAGCTCTATTTGACGACCAACCACCAGTGATTAAACCAAAATTCAATCTTGAGGCAACGTCATTTGTTTTGGTGGTACCAAATTCTTGAATAATACCTTCTGGTTGGTAATATCTCTCATTTCCGCTAATGTATTCCTGACAAATATTGTTATTAGCACTTACCGTATCAGGGTTACACGCAACAACATTTAGGAAAAAGTCTTTTGCTGAGCCGTTTACAATTTTGTCATCAGAATCTTTATTACTATTTCTAAAATTCTTGGTGTCTCCACTTTCTTGGCTTACCCAATTCCAAATGGCCATTGTACCATCAGTATTTCCTGGAGCTAGAGCGTCACTAACTTGTACAATTCTTAATTTTGTTTTTTGCTTTATACTTGTTACACCAAAGAAATAAGCGCCTCTACCATCAGTACCATTATAATTGTCTAAACTTGAGATGTCTTCTATTGAAACAGATTTAACATCTGTTTGGTTTTGATACATTCTGTTTGCAAAAAACTTTACCCCAAGAATGAGAATCTGCAGGGATAATCGTATGGCTTAAAATTGCAGAATGATGATTATTATCCCAATTGTAATATTTTTGCTTACCATTTTCAAAAATACGAGTGCCACCATAAAGTACGGTTTTAATAACGTCCATACGGCTTGCTGTTAAGTAGTTAAGGAAATTACCAAGCCACATTTTGTTACCGCACTTTAGTAGGCCATCAGTGCTTGTTGCATGTGCTTGTGGAATCCATAAATTATTTTCGTATTTATAGCATAGATCGTAACTATACAAGCCTTCATATGTAAAATCAGGATGATACATGATAAATAAATCTGAAGGGGTTTTATCATTTAACGGAGTATAGTCAGAATAAGCTTCTGTATATAAGTTATGGTCACGACCAACCACTAACATAACGTTAGGAGCTACGTTGTTTTTCTTTACCCCTATAGGTTCGGTAATAGGTGAATGATCATCGGCAGCAAGTGTACTATACGTATACCCGCCCATTAGCATAGCAATACTCATCATTGCTACTATTTTTTTTGGTATTAGCATATTTTTGTACCTAAATGTCAAAAATTATAATCAGTTAATTAGCAGTATGAATGCATACGCGCCATAACATACACAGCTTATGAATGTATACTCTTTTTGTATGAGTCTTGAACTTTCACTATAAAGTTTATTCTTTTTGTGTTTTTCAGAGTTTGAGTGTGAGATTTTGCTGATTGAAACTAGTTAAAGTTTCTGAAGATATATTTATATTGGAATTATAAATAGTGTTTGCAAATAAAGATTTAAGCATGTTTATCATTATTTCTACACTATTAAACCAACTACATTATTATTGTATCGGCTTTTATCTCTTAGAATATTTGATAAAGCGAGCTTAAGTTGTTTGAATATAGCAAAATATTCTACGCTCACACAAAAAGATTATACTCATAAACTCATTTTACAATGTAAAACAATCATTAAACAAAATAAACGACTTTAGTAAATAATTTTGAACCTTCTCATAATAAATAAAAAAATACTTATTTTTCTAAAGTTGTTTTATTGTTAAAAATAATGTGGTTTGTTAAATGTTTGCATTTTGCTTTGTTAAATGAATTTATGAAGTCATTGTTTACAATAATTTTTAAATGTTGATTTTTTTTGAATATTAAAATTTGTCAAAAAAAATGTATTAATAAATCTTTTATTTGTGTGAATCATTTCTCTTTTTAGTAGAGAGATTAAAAAACTCAAAAATGCAGTTATAACAACAAATCAACAATTACTTAGATGCTTAAATGATAGGTAGTTATAGGTTAATTTAAATTGTCCAGATTGTTTGACTTAATGGTTGCAGATAGTATAGTTAATGGTATTGTTAATGTCTTTGAGAGATTCTAATTATATAAAGTGAGAAATGAATAAAAAGCAGAAATAAAGAAAGTAGTAATAAAAACTCTTGTTAATTCAAAGGGAGTTTTTAACAAGAGTTTTTGAGATTTTAAAATTTAGTTTTACGTAAATTTTATTATTTAATTTTTATTAGTTACCCAAGCAAAAGCCTGCTGCACCAATTAAAGCTGTAGCAATAGCGCCTTTGAAGATCTTCTTTTCTTTAATAGGTAAAGTAATAGCGTAGCCAATTAATACAAGTAATGAACTTGTAATGATGGCGCCAATTGAGAAGCCTAAAGTTTGACCTGCTGGGATTTCTGCACCGTGTACTACACCGTGAAGTAAAGCAATACCTGCTAATACGATAGGTGCTGCAAAAGCTTTGGTTCTTACAAATAACATTACTGCACATAATGCTAAAGACGCAATAATTG
>GL995230.1:17919-19785 GCA_000222855.1 Succinivibrionaceae bacterium WG-1
TTCGTTACTGCCAACTGCAAGACCTAAAGCAATACCAAGACCTAATGAAATAGATACTAAAAATGCGTAGTAAAATTTCTTTTGAGATAAAGCAAGGATAACACCTGCACTTAATAACATAAATAAGTGATCAATACCTGTTAAAGCATGTGTTAAGCCATCTAATAAGCCTGTACCTTCAACATGACCAGGATGAGCATAAACTACATTACTTGCGATTAATGCAAGAGTAATAACTAAAAATTTTTTCATGATTTTGTTGTCCTTATCTTGTTTGAGAAGTTATTAGTGCACAGTGATTGCATAATAAAAATAAAATTTGTTGTAATTACTAAATACTTAACATTCTTTTAATCTATTGCATGCAACAAAGGTGATAATTATATCATAGTTTGGTAATAGGTTTAATTTGAATTTTTAGTACTAAAAAAAATAGGTGTGTTTGTCAGATTATATTGTTTTAAGCATAACAAATGAACAACACACCTAAAATGATTTGTTTTTTATGGGTTATTATAAGTTAGTAAAACTTATTAGAAGTTATATTGTAAACCGAAAGTTGCTTTGTCACCTGAACGTTCATGAGTGCTCTTTACTTTGTGTCCTAAAGCATCAACCTTATCAATATTACCAATACCAATTTCAGCAGCCACAAATGCTAAGAAGTTGTTATTTAATTTATATGAAAGTTCAAAAGTTGAGCTATCAACTAATAAAGCTTTACCTTGTTGTAAGCGTTGGTATTGTGCTAAGAAACGTACCACTTCCCAACTATAACCTAATACAACTTCAACACCGTTCTTGTTTTTGCTCTTTTCGTAATCTGTTAATTGATATAAAGCACCAGCGTAGAAACCATCTTTTGGAGAACCTAATGCAGCACTGAAGCCGTATGAACTACGGTCATCCGCTGTGTTAGTGAGGTTGTATCTGTCATAGCCAAAGTTTAATTCTAATGGAAGTAATGAATCTGAGAATAGGGTATAACCGATAGCAGCTGCATAACCAGAGTCTACCTTGTTTAAGCTTGAAGTTTGATAAGAAGCAGCAAAGCTAAAATCATCTTTATCATAGTGGTAAATTGCTTGACCTTCTTGACGGCCACCAAAATCCCAATAAGTATTACCTTTTTACCCCAGTCGATGAAAAGGTCGGTAGCAGCAGAAACGTTAAAGAATGCACCTCTATCTTGACCAAAAGTTAATACCCCATAGTCATTACTTTTTACACCAACATAAGCGTAACGAGCTTTAAATTTGTTGCCGTCAGTATTTTGGGCAGCTACTTGCCATTCGCCGAAACCAATTGCAGCGAATTGGTCGTTAATTTTGCTTTTACCATTAACTCTTAAACGTGCACCTGTTTCAATATCAGCTTTATCTTTATCTGATGAAGCATTAACGCTATTAATGTTAGCTTGAACACGACCACCGACTTCAAAACGGTCACCGTCTTTATCAAATACTACGGCAGCATTTGCTGTTGTTAACGCGAATAAAGAAGCTGTTATAGCTAAAGTAAGTTTATTTAAGTTTGTCATAATATTTCCTTAATGTTTGTTATATCTTACGAATAAGATTAATTATGTGTTAATTATATATGTAATAAAAGTTCTTTAATGTTCCTGTTACTTGAGAATTATTTATTTAATTCCTAGTAGTTTTGTAGGATATATATCCTAGTATACAACTATGAAATAAAAACAGTCAATAGTTTTTTTTATTAAAATTGTATTTTTTGTTTTATTTAGTTCTTTCTGCATTTTATTATTATATTGATGATATTTGTAGCATTGTTGGATTTAAATATAATTTTTTGTAAAGTTATTTGGTTGTTAAATTTTAATATCAACAACTTATCTTTTTT
>GL995230.1:20987-24205 GCA_000222855.1 Succinivibrionaceae bacterium WG-1
AATTGATCTTTTAATAATAAAGAAAACTCTAATTCTTTAAATAAAGCAAGACTTCTTTCGGTGGTAAATAAAATTTCATTATGTTTATTTATTAAAAGTGACAACTCAACTGCAGCATTATCATAAGGTATAACGTTATGAATAAGAGAGTCGCCCATATCGTAATCTAGTGCAATAGCAAATCTAGGAGATGGGTATTCTCCAATAGGAGGACGAATATTTATTACTTTGGGCTTATTTACTAAGGAACTGTTGGGGTCAAATTCTATATATTCTATACGCCATGGTATATTTCTTTCATTTAGCGGAGATAAATGCAACATTAACATAATTTGTTGAGAGTTCCTGTGTCAAAGTAGTCTTGATTTAAAGATTGTTTTTTCTATAATTAAAGTTATTTAGATCAATGATTTGTTAGAGTATATTTTTATTGGATTTAACTTTATTTCTTACTTAAATTGGTTGCTGTTTGAATCGTAATCAAAACCTGCTTCATGTAAGCGTTTAGTAAGGATTTCTTCGTTCAAATCATATGTTGCACAAAGTTCACTTAATGTAAGTCCTTCGTCTCTTAATTTCATATTACAAATTGACAGTAACATAAATACATCCATTGTTTCGTATCTTGAAAGCATAATATTCCTTTTTATTTTTTAAGTGTTACCTAGTTTGGACTTATAAAAATTTAAGGCATAACTTTAGAACTTTGGGAATAAAGCTCCTTATTATGCCTTGTATCTAAAATATTTTATAACAACATTTATTTTTCGATTCTTTTTAAATCTTAAAATTATTTGTTATATATAATTTCAATTTTTTCAGCAACTTGCTTACCAAATTTCACAGCTTCTTCTGTTGTGTTTGCATTGGTAAGAACAACACCTAAACGACGACGACCGTGAATTTCAGGTTTGCCGAATAATCTAATTTGTGCAGTAGGATAACAAGCTAAAGCTTTGTTTAAGTTGTTGTATTCGATGTTATTAGATTCACCGTTACCTAACAATGCTACAGATGCAGAAGGACCGTAGTTTCTTATTTCGCCAATAGGTAGACCTAAGATTGCACGAACATGTAATGCAAATTCACTTAGATTTTGAGAAATCATGGTTACCATGCCGGTATCATGAGGACGTGGAGAAACTTCGCTAAATAACACTTCATTGTCTTTAACAAATAGTTCTACACCGTAAATACCATAACCATCTAATGCATCTACAATTTCTTTAGCAATAAATTGAGCTTTTACTAAAACTTCGTCAGGCATAATTTGTGGTTGCCAACTTTCGCGGTAGTCACCATCTTCTTGTCTGTGACCAATTGGGGCACAGAAGTGGAAGCCATCAACTGCACTAACAGTAAGAAGAGTGATTTCATAATCAAACTTCAAGAACTCTTCAATAATAACCTTACTCTTATGACCACGGCCTTCGTCATGAGCTGTATTCCAAGCTTTTTCTATGTCTGCTTCAGATTTGATAACGCTTTGACCTTTGCCAGAAGAACTCATAACAGGTTTAACAACGCAAGGAATTCCAATCTTTGCAACCCCTGCTTTGAAATCTTCAAAGTTATCTGCAAAAACATATTTTGAAGTAGGAATTTGTAACTTTTCAGCTGCAAGTGTTCTGATGCCTTCACGATCCATTGTGGTAAGGGTAGCAAAACTGCTTGGTACTACTTTATAACTTTTTTGTTCTAGTTCTACTAATTTGTTAGTAGCAATAGCTTCAATTTCAGGAATGATGAAATTAGGTTTTTCTGCTTCAATTAACGCTTCTAATTTTTCACCGTCAAGCATGTCGATAACATGGCTCTTGTGAGCTACTTGCATTGCTGGAGCGTTAGGATATCTATCCACTGCGACAACTTCAACCCCTAAACGTTGAAGTTCTAAACATACTTCCTTACCTAATTCACCACAACCTAAAAGCATAGCTTTTGTTGCATTTGGACAATATGGAGTTCCTAACATAAGATACCAATCCTCAATGACTTGAACGTATAGAAAAAGAATTATTATAATATCTTTAATATAAATCAAAAATAATGCATAGAATTATACAAAAAAGATGGCTTAATTGCTTTAAATTTTTACATAAAATTTAGTTTTTGTTTATTTTGTGCTTAAGTTTTTTCTTGAATGTTAATAATGCACATGTTTTGTAGGATTGAGTGTGTTTATTATATTGGGGAACTTAGGAACACTAAATGATAAATAAGGTTCATTATGCCTATACTTATAGTGTATTAGTGAACCAAATCATATTAGTCGATTTTTAAAATTCATTATATGATAATGATTGTAGAAGAACTAAAAGTAGGAATTCCTGAATTTCTTTAGTTATGATACAGTTCTATTATATGTATCTAATAATTCTAATGTTATATTTTAAGTAAATTATTATATATAGAACAGAGTTTCGTATATTAAAGTTAATACGATATAGAATCTGTGTTTATATAATGTTTTTCACGGTAATAAAGAAAATATTATATTATAATAATTACGATATGTTACATAGGATTTTGGAGATAAGTTTTATGTTAAGAAAAAAAGCAATTGCTATTGGAACTGATGATTTTGAAAGAATTATCGAAAGAAATTGTTATTTTGTAGATAAAACTCCATTTTTAAAGCAATTACTTCAAGGAAATGAAGATGCTGCATTGTTGTTAACAAGACCTCGTCGCTTTGGAAAAAGCTTAACAATGAGTATGCTTGCTAATTTCTTAGCCATAACTAACTATGACAATCCAAGTGATATATCAAAAAACCAAAAGTTATTTGAAGGTTTAGAAATCTCTAAAGATACAGAATTTTGCCAACAATACATGGGAAAATTTCCCGTAATATTTTTATCTTTAAAAATATTTCAGGACAAAAATTTGAAGAAGCTTTAGCCATGCTTGTTGCTAATATTTTTAATCTTTATAAGAAATACCGAGTTTTAATAGAAAAAATTACTTTCTTCTTTTTTAGCTGAAGATTTTATGGATATTTACCAAACATTTAGATTTATGAATCAGAATAAAGGTGAATATTCGGCAACGGATCTAAAAACTATAAAGAATGCTTTGGTGGATTTAACTAGTATTTTAAGTGAACATTTTGGTCAAAAAGTTATAGTTATTATTGATGAATATGATGTTCCAGTCGAAAAAGCTCGTCATAAATTTTATGACCAAATGTTAGACATTATCAGAGAAATGTTAGG
>GL995230.1:25891-27936 GCA_000222855.1 Succinivibrionaceae bacterium WG-1
CTTTATCACCTAGACCAGGAGTTTCATTAAATATTTCAATGTCAGCATAGTGAATTGAAAAATTAGCAAGTTCTATACCGGCAATCATGGTAAATGGTACGGCATAACCACCTGTTACGTCATAATTTACAATGTATCCTGTTGGTTTATTATTGAGCTTAGCAATACGAACTTCAAAAGACTTACCACTAATATCTACAGTATAACAAGAATCACTAGGGTCGTTATTAAAAGAGTCTTTTGGCAATAGTTTTTCATATTTTAGTTTGGCATTCTTACTCTTTTCTTGAATTATTCTTTCTTTGGCTATACCGCTTACAGTAAATACAAGAGATAAGCAAATAAATGAGATTGCTCCAAGAATCAAACCGTTCTTTAAAATGTTTTTTAACATATCAATGTTCTCAATATTTTTAAATCTTTTTAGTTATATCTGATAACTATATTATTCTTTATCTAATGCTCTAGGTTTTGACTTATAACCATATGGTACACGATGAGTGTATATTGCAATTAGTGGGGCAAAAGCATTTCCTAAAAGTACACTAAATGCGATAGCATCAGGATAACCACCTAGATTTCTAATAATTACAAATATTAATGCTATAAAAGCAGCATAAATGTAAGCACCTTGTGGTTTTGATACCGCTGTTACAGGATCTGTAATAATATAAAATGCTCCAAAGATTGTTGCTCCAAATACTAAATGTAAAAGTGGTGATAAATATTTTTCAGGTGCACAAATGTAATAGATTATTGTTAATATTAAAAATACACTTAAAAATGTTAGCGGAAGACGCCAATCTATCACTTTCGCAAATATTAAAAATAGTCCACCCAAAAGAAACATTAAGCCACAAACAACTTTTGCTTGTAAATCAAGAACTTTTAGTGAATACATTCTTTTAGATGCGTAATTTAGAACATTATTATTAGGTTGTTCATGTTTAGCATCAATTAAGAAAGTTGCTCCAGTGATGCCATCAGAAATACCATCTATTACGGCATAATCACTTTCCTCAGCCTTATCTATAACATCATATTTAATGTCAGCTAAGATTTTATCTGCAGAACTTGGATTAAAAATTATTTGCGCGCTTTTGGTTAAGGTTAAATCATTATAGGCATTAGGAAAGGCATGCACATATGTAGTTGTAGGGAGCGGTGCGCTAACCAATAAAAATACAAATCCTGCCATAGCTGGATTAAATATATTTTGACCTAAACCTCCAAATGTATGTTTAACAATAGCGATAGCAAAAACAGAACCTATAACACTTAAATACCATGGTAATAATGAAGGTAATGTAAAAGCAAGAAGTACCGCGGTTACTGCAGCGCTTTTATCACGCCAAATAGCATGAATTTTCTTTTTCTTAGTTTTAACATTATAATTTCAGTACCAATGCATGATACTAAAGTTATAAGCATTGTAATAACAATGCCAAAACCAAAATAATAAACATTAGCAATTAATACAGGAATCAAGGAAAGAAGTAACAGCAACATTATTTGCCCAGTTGATGTCACGTTATTATCGTGAGGGGCAACTTCAATAAATAAAGATTCACTCATTTTTATTTGTTTCCTTCTTCTGTTTTAATAGCGTTTTGTTGTTCTTGTTGCGCTTTTAATCTTGCTTCTTTCATAGCTTTAGCTTTTGCAATAGCCTCAGCTTTGCGTGCTGCTCGCTGTTCAAGTGTAAGTTCTGAATTTTTCACAGGTGGCATTAAATTGGTGTCAACTGTATCTTTTGAAATTGTTTGAGCTTCAGTTACAGTTTTTGTTTCTGTGTTCTTCACTGGTGCTGTATTTTCTGTATTGGAACTTGCTTGAGCTTTTAAACGAGCTTCTTTCATAGCTTTGGCTTTTGCTAGAGCCTCTGCTTTACGTGCAGCACGTTGCTCAGGAGTAAGTTCTGAATTTTTTACAGGAGCCATTAAAGAGCTGTTTTCTTTAAGCGTATTTTCGGTAACTTTAGCAGTGGTAGAAGCTACATTGCTAGAAGTTCCTTGGGCTTTTGCTGCTTGCATAGCTTTTGCTTT
>GL995230.1:29700-33199 GCA_000222855.1 Succinivibrionaceae bacterium WG-1
CTGTATATCTTTACCTGTCAATTTAAAAATATTTTAATTAAAAATAGATACTTTTAATTTGATAAATATTCTTGTTTTTTACTTATTATTGTTAAATTTTAGTTAACTAAGTTTGCAAAACCTAATAAGGTCATTGAAAGCAATCCTGCAGTAATTAATGCAATTGCAGTTCCTTTAAAAGGAGTGGGAACATCAGAACGTGCTAGTCGTTCTCTAATTGCAGCAAAGACTATCAATACTAGTATAAAGCCAACTCCTGCACCTAAACTAAAAATTACAGCTTCAATAAATGTATGTTCAAGTGAGATGTTTAATAAGGCTAAGCCTAATACAATACAGTTTGTGGTGATTAAAGGTAGGAAAATACCTAGAAGTTTAAATAGTTCAGGACTAATAAACTTTACCATTATTTCGGTAAATTGCACTACAGCTGCTATTAATACAATGTAACTTAGTAAACGAAGTTCGCTAATATCAAAAGGAACTAAAATATATTCATTTACGATATAGCATAGAATTGATGTTAAAACGAGTACAAATGTGGTTGCTAAGCCCATACCGATTGCAGAGCTTAATTGCTTACTAACCCCAATGGTAGGACAAATACCAAGGAAGCGTACTAAAACAAAGTTGTTTACTATTGCGGCACTTAAAAATAGTAATAGGTACGACATTCTTTTTTCCTCATTATTATTGAAGTTGTACTAAACTTAAATATAACCAAATAGTTACGCTATCTTAACACTTTTTGTGAATTATATCACTTTTAAATTATTGTTAATAATGATGTAATAATTTTATATTTTTTTATCAATTTTTTTAATAGTTTTATCTTGCGATTGAAAATATTTTTGTATTTATATTTACTATTAAATATTGTGTTTTTATCTAGTGTTATTATTCTCAGTTTGGTTCTATTTAATAAGCTTAAAATTACAGCTATTTCAAATATAGTGTGCATTGTATAAGAAAATTATTTAAAATACTACTACTTTACTAGGAATTAAATAAAAATTATTAAATTATGAATTGAATTAGATATGTATTGTCTAATATTTCATCACAAAAAGTCTTGATATATAAATATTTTCTTAGCTTAATTCTTTAACTTTAATTTTTACAGTTCCTTGAGATTTTTTTCTTTATTCTTCTTTGTTTTACTTAAAACCTTTATTTTTAAGTGTTTTTATTTAAATATTTGATATCTATATTAAAGTTTAAATCAATAAATCTTTGTTTTTTTTGTTAATAAAATTATGTCTTATATAATGTGATATGATTATTATTCTATCGGCGTGATTTTATATTGTTTTATGAAAAAAAAAGAAAAAAATCAATTTCTAATGATGAAGTCAATGCTAGAATTTTACAAGATAGTGTTGCTATAGAGATTATTGATAATGGGAGTGTGTCTTCTGTTGTTAGTGACTCTGAAACATTGGTGTTAAATTCTCAAAATTCTAAAAACAATAACCAAAAAAAATCTCAAGAATTAAAGAAAAATCGCGCTTTTAACAAAAGTTACTCAAATAAAAAACAAAAAAATTAGCATCAAGAATATTAATTAACAAGGCGAACAATGTTCATGAAATCTTTTCTACGGAAAGTCGAGCAGTATTGTCCGATACTAATGTTGTGGGAAATGGCGTATTAAGTAACTCACAAAATGGTAATTCAGAATCAAAGAAGCATAAAACTCCATTAGATAAAACAGTAATTGTTTCTGATGCTACTAAAAATAATGAAACTTCTAAAAAAACAATAAATCTGTAACAAATAATTCAAAATTAAATTCATCTGTAAATGTAAAAGCTCAAGAACAGGTAGAACAAGAGAATGTTGCATCTAAAAGCAGTGACATTTCTATTTCATCTGAAGCGCAAGAATTGTTTGAAAATTCAAAGAGTAATAATCTTGAGACTACGTCTTCTCTAGAAAAATCAATTAAAAATGATAGAAAAGAGCAAGCTTCAACATATAATGTCAAAGATATTCGTAGGAATAAAACTAAGAAACGAAAAGATAATAGTAAGTTTTCTCAAAATAGTTCTAAATCATCTCTTGGTAAAAATGAAAATTCTAAAAAGATTGAGGGTGAACATAATGAAAAATATATTAGAGGCGTTTCTAGTAATGTTCATCATGGTACCAATTTCTATAATGAGAAAAATAAAAATAGAAGTAAGTACTCAATAAAGGGACATGATAAAAATCTTAGGATTGCTACAGATGTTCAATTAAATATTGAAAAGAAGAAGAAAGCTTTAGCCCAAAGTGAGGAAAAGAATAAACAAAAAAACATTGGTTGGGTTGGTTAATATATGGTTGTTTAAGTTTTATTTCCTTGGTAACAGTATTCCTAATAATACTATTTTTATCCATTCATAATATTAGAGTTTTTGCTTGGGTTAATAACCATACTTTCAGTAGAGAAACTCTTAATAAAATATGTTATCAAGATACCAATCTTAAGAATCATTGTAGTAAGGTTACTAGTAATTTAAATCAATCAGAGTCAGCTGCTCGAGTTGGAATGAAATATAAAAAACTCTGGGAAGCGAGTGTTAAAGCGCAAAACTCACAAGACAAATCTTTATACGAACGATTTATTTATAATTATCTTACCAAAGAAGGATATTATGAAGATTATGCTCGTTATTGGCTACGTATAGCGTTAGAAAAGAATGATCGTATCGCGCAATTTGGTTTATATGAATTGTATACTTCTAATAATGAATATAATAAAACTTCAAATGAGATGCTATTACGTTCTTCAGCGGCTCAAGGTTATGCACCTGCATTGTTTCACATGTATGCTTTTGATATAGGAGGAAGTAAGAATATAAATTTCCCTCTACTTCAAGAGGCTGCATTGCAAAATTATCTTCCTGCTATGGAAGAATTGGGTATTGCTTATATGTATGGTTTACATACCGAGGTTAATGAAAAGGAAGCAGAACGTATATTACTCGCAGCGGTTCAAAAAGGAAGTTTTAAAGCAATGGATGCTTTAATCAAGCTTTATAATAAACAAGAATATATGTATAAAGTTTGGGTATGGGCTGAACATTTTGAAAATTGTTATAATGCTTCTAAAACATCTGTTCAAAATAGTAATAGGATTATTTATCAGAGCGTAAAAAATAGATATTCTAAAGAAATGTTAGAAGAAATTTTAAATTCGTTATCATCTAAGCAAGTAGAAAAAGCTAATAGGTTAAAACAAAAAATAGCAAGAGATTATTCTTGTAAACTTTAACATGCATTATTAAATCTCTTTAAATTTTTGTGTTTTTACTACTTACAAATCTTAATAATATTTAGTGAGTTTATAAATCGAAAGAATTCTTAAAAAGTCTCTAAAATTTACAAGTTTAAAATAAAACTAATAAACTCCGTAAATATTTGCTATTTATGATAGACTAACCTATATATGTTGTTTTTAATGCATCATTGAAGGATAAAGACCTTTTTTAAAGGAGTATTACAAATGTCTGAT
>GL995230.1:34504-37026 GCA_000222855.1 Succinivibrionaceae bacterium WG-1
TACAACTATAGATAATATGGAAGAACAATGCTTGCTTGCTCTAAAACAATGCCATGATAAAGAGTATTATAAAAAATTTTTAGATGATCCAACTATCACTAAAATCAATATGTATGGTATCACTTTTTGTAATAGAAAATGTTTAGTAAAAAGTGAAGAGTTAAATTTACCTTTAATATAATTTTTTATCGAAAAAGCACTGTAAAACCTTGGTTTTTAGTCTAAGGTTTTACGGTGCTAAATAATCAGGAGTATTAGCGGAAAGGAATACATAAAGTATTACCCCAAAGAAAAGAGCTTTTTGTAAAGGCTTTCTAGTTTCTAGAGTGAATCATCTTAGATGAAATACCTTTTGTTTATATACTAAATCATAAATGCCTAATTGGGAGGATATAAAACCAACGTGAGTACAAGGATAGGTGAATATCTATAATTCAAAAGATAGAGTAAAATATAATACTGCTTAAATATTGTTAAAATTTATAATATTATTTAAAGCGTGAAGTAAATTTTTAATTTTGTAGTTTTTGAGTCTTGCTTGGAATAGTTATATGTTCGTTTATGATATAGAAAAAAGACATGTTTATTACAGTGGTAGATCTAACGATCCTTTGGAAGTCTTAAGATATGAAATGGAAGATGTCAAAAAGCTACATAAAATTGCCGCTTTTTTTGAGCAAAACACAATTTCAGGAGAGCCTATCTTATTAGGTCATAATAGACGAGAAAGCATGATCTACGCTGTTCCTTACGGCTTAAAAAGCAGTAGTCAAACTGAAGTTATAAGTTTTGCAAATACAGTATTAAACGTGATTTATAATCAAAAGAATTATATATCAAAAGATTCAGAATACAAAATGTATCGCATATTCAGTTCTGGAGTTATTTCACTCGAAGATTTAAAAGAATATGAGCCTTTAATTTTAAATAATACTTATTTTAACTATCGTAAACAATTTTATAATGCAACATCTTCAAATGAAGATACCCAAGCTGAAAAACAATGGTTTACAGATGTATTTCTTGCAAATACTGAATGTTGCACTTTATTATCTCGTAATCTTACTGCTAGAAATGAATCCTATTATTTTAGTAGTTTTGATAACATACAAGAAGATTATCCAAACTCTGAAGTAATTGAATATGACGTTGGAAAATATAATAAGGTCAAACTTGGCGAAATAAGAAAAATCGATCTTCCTGAGTTTATTTTATGGATTCAAGATGGCATGAATATGAATCACTATAAAAGTGTTTATTTTATGTCTGGAATTATTGCTCATTTACAATTTTATTGTGCTTCTTGTTTGAAGGTTACGAGTGAGATTTTTAATGAAACGTGTAATCTTGCTGCAATTATTGCCAATTTTATAAATAATCCTTTGAATTTTAATTTAACAGAAAAAGATGAAGAATCATATTCACGTATAGTTGATTATTTTAAATATAATGCCGCACATACAATTCTTTACTATGTTACTACCAATATAGGCTCTTTAGGAAAAAAATAAAAGATGACCTATGTTCACAATTACAATATAACTGTGCAATTTTATTAAAGTACGTTCAAGATTATATTCAAGTTAATGATGATAATCGTTATGATTTAGATTATTTTTCACGTATATATATGAGAACCATGAATTTTTACAACGAACAGATAGAGAGTTGTTTTTCAAGAAATGTTGTAGCAGATGTTCTTCGTTGTACTAATATGGAAGTGGTGCAACCTTATTCTCCTTGTGCATTTTTATTAAGTTCTCAAATGGCTTCATTGGATGATTTTTCTAAAAATTATCTAAAGAAAGGGCAAAGGTTTGAAGTTTATCCATTTTATCAATTGTTTATTAATAAAGTTTTTAGTGCCCATGACATAGAATGCCGTTATTCTGTGATTGTTGATAGTGCTTCGTATCTAAGTGATAATAATGATTTATTTTATTCAATAGAAAAAAAGTTAAAAGTGTATATGGTGAATTAAGTTCTGAATCAAAGCGTGATGAACGTTATTGTTTATACTACTATGAAATTAGTAAATGTCATAAGTTTAAGTTAAGATTACCTCATGATCCTTTTGCTGAGATTTTCTATAAAAACCCAAACAAGATAATCTCTCTTAAAGACTTAAAAGATGTTTTAGGAATTTCTGCTAAAACTTCTCTTGCTCATATACAAGCAATAAATTATTTACTCGATGTGTATGGTTATGATATTTTTCCAAAATATTCAAATTTAGATGTGCTATTTAAAGACGATTTTGCTTTTAATTTATCTTTGATGCAACCTGGTTGTGAATTTCATAATGCCGAAAATCCATGGGCAAAAACATTAGAAGATGTATTAGTAAATGTTTATATGAGAATTGCATTATATGTTTATATATCTCATTTAACATTAGCAAATATTGATATTCCTTCAAAGGCAGAGAGTGATAATTTTATAAATAATCTTTGTAAGAGTTTGCAATATATTTGGAATAAATTAGTGCAAAACGAGAATGTTTAACAGAAAATTTTGAATGA
>GL995230.1:37558-44641 GCA_000222855.1 Succinivibrionaceae bacterium WG-1
TTAAATTTATATAAGGTTTCTCCAAGTCTTTTTGATATTTCTGCAAAAGAAGTAAAATTCTTAAAGAATTCTCTTTCTATCCGAAATCTTAGTGAAATTGCCAACATTATGTTGACTTTTATTTCAGGTAAATAAAATTACAATTACTTCAAAGCCATTAAAATTATTATGGGAATTATTCCAAGATCAAAGATTATTTGACAGTAATTTATTAAAAGATGCGATAGATAGTAATTTTTTAGAAGATTATTGCAATAAAAGTAGTGAAGAGAAGATTGATGCAACAAAATTTTGAACAAATTTTAGTTGAAAAGTATAAACTTATATTAATAACCAAAAAATCCGATAAAAAGTCTAAAAAATCATCAGATGATTTTGTTCCTGTATATTTTAATGTTGATAATGACAAATTAAAAGCAGTAATAAATGACACCAATAATGTAAAAAAATGCATTAAACAATATTTTTGAAAGTTCTGAATCTGATAATATAATTATAGCTAAATCAGTTTCTGAAAATAAAGTTCACGCAACTACAACTGAGAATG
The DNA here is from genome assembly GCA_000222855.1 of Succinivibrionaceae bacterium WG-1. Taxonomy (GTDB): domain Bacteria; phylum Pseudomonadota; class Gammaproteobacteria; order Enterobacterales; family Succinivibrionaceae; genus WG-1. Next base: position 38,106 of record GL995230.1, read on the forward strand.
TAGCTCCAAAACCAAATAGTACTAAAAATATAAAAGCTGCTTCTTCTCAAGATTCTAGTGTAAAAAATACTTCTGAATCAGATATAGTTGCTTTAATTAAAGATGCTATAGAACTTATTTGTTCTAAGAAATCTTGGCAAATAAGTGATTTTCGTGTGGCATATGGTGATAGACGTCCAATGCTTAATAAGCTTCAAGATGGCTTGATTGAGATACAACAAGAATATTTTGATGATGATATTTTTGATTTTGATGATGATATTTCATATATAGGAAGCAATGAAGATAAAGCAAAGCTATGTCAAATACTAGCAGAAATGCCAAACGATGAATTAAAAAGAAATTTTGGTTTTAAGTAATATAGATATTTAGAAAATTAAGATTTAAAATTTTAAAAGCTTATTGAGATAATATTATTCTATGAAGCATTTGTTATCATTGTGAGTTTTATAATAATCGAGTTTTTGTTTAAAGAATTTGTCGAGATTTTTAATGGAAAATAAAAAGAAATTAAATATAAGAGCCAAGGAACGTAATGCAATTATTGATTCTCTAAAAATGGGAATTGTGCCTAAGGTTGGTCTACAACATATTCAAGTTGGTAGAAACGATGAGATTTCAGAATTTATTAAAGATTTTGAAAATGTACGTGAAGGTGGAGCAAAAACTCGTTTTATTATAGGAGATTTTGGTGCTGGTAAGACTTTCTTTTTAAATCTAGCAAAATTATTAGCTCATGAACATAATTTAGTAGTAATGAATGCAGATTTAACAGTAGATTGTTTATTGTCTGGAACGGAAGGTAAAAGCCGTCATTTGTTCAGTGAATTAGTGTCTAATCTATCAACAAAAACAAGGCCTAATGGTAATGCATTAGAAGCAATAATTGAAAGTTGGGCTTCAAAAATATTAGATGAATTAGATAATGCTGAAATAACTACGGAAAATTTACAAAAATATTTAGCGCCACTTAATAAATTTGTTAATTGTTATGATTTTGCCAAAGTATTGTCTTTCTATATAAATGCATATAACGATGGTAATGATGTTTTAATTCAAAAAGCGTTAAGATGGTTACGTGCTGAATATTCTACCAAAACAGAAGCGAGAACTGAGCTTGGGGTTCGTAATATCATAGATGATAGTAATTTCTATGATTACATTAAACTTTATTCTAGTTTTGTGCGCTTGGCGGGGTACGATGGAATTGTTGTTTGTATAGATGAACTTGCGGTGCTTGCTCGTTTACGTTCGCAAACTCGTAATAAAAACTTTGAACGTTTATTAAATATTATTAACGATTCAACTTCAGGTTCTACTGAAAACTTAGAATTCATATTTGGTGGCACCCAAGAAATTCTACGTGATGAAAATAAAGGTATGTTCAGTTACGGAGCATTAAAGAGTCGTCTCGCGACAAATCCTTTTGCAGATGCAACTCACAAAGATTTAACAGGTCCTGTAATTGAACTTCCAAATTTAACCCAAGAAGAATTAATGGTGTTATTTTTTAATATTAGAAATGTTTTTGCATCATATAATGAAAGCTCATATTTAGTGACCAATGACGAGATTACCAATTTCATGAAGTGGATTTTAAATAGATTAGGAGCTCGTAGTTATCTTTCACCACGTGAATCTGTAAAAACATTTGTAAGTTTATTAACTCAGCTTGAAAACTATCCTGGGACAAAAGCAGCGGATTATTTAGAAGGTTTAGGTCAAATGCTTACAAATGAAGTGCAAAGTGAGCAAGTCGCAGAAGATCACGAAGATTTATTGACTTTAATGTTATCAAATTAAACTTACCAATAAATAATAATGAAGTTTTTGTATGCTATTAGAGTGAGAATCTAGTTTGCATACAAAGACTTTTAGAGAAGTTTTTTATTTGTTAGAAGTTCTAGATTACTGAAAAATTTTTAAATTTTAATATTATGATGTAAAAAAAATTATTGATTAAATTTTTATAGAAAACTATGAAGTTATAAAGATATCGTTTTTATTTATTTTTTACATAATTTAGATAGTAATGATAGGTCTATTAGATAATTATTTGTGATATAATTCGTCATAGTATTTTGTAAATGGATTTTGGTTAAGTACTTATTTTGTGAAACCAAAATCTTTTTTTTATAGATGATTTTATGTATTCCACATAAGTATTCATCTATATCCAATATTAGAATAATAAAGTAATAATAAAAAAAAATAAAACAATAAGAGATTTTCACTAGTCATGAGTATAGAGACAAATAATTTTGAGAATTTATGGGCTGAAGGTTTTTCAGACCAAGATTTAAAGAGAGTAAAAAAAAATAGATTTTCTGTTTTACCGAAAAAAACACTTCTTTGTGTATTAGCTGTTATTTGTATGCTTATTGGTGTAACAATTATCTGCGTTTCTATTTTTTATGAATATAAGAGAACTTTTGTACCAACAACGGTTGAAGCAAGAGTTTTAGAAGTGGAACAAGTTCTTGATGATAAATGCGCAATAGAGGTAGCATACAAAGAATTGAATGAAGAAAAGCGAGCATATGCTTTTAGTGAAAAATGTCCTGCAATTGGTGAAGTTATAGATGTAGATACAAGCAGAGAACAAAATTATCAATTTCAAGAAGTAAAAGTTGTAAATGCATATACTATCATTAAAAAGAATATTGAAATGATTATAGGTATTTCTTTAATATTTATATCCTGTGTAATTATGTGGCTTATTTTAAACGATCTACGTATTGCACTTATGCTTTCCACTGTGAAAGGTGAAGATATTAAAAAGGTTAAAATTATTGGAATCTTAAAAAGTGGTTTAAATAAAGATAAAGCTTTGCCAATATATTTAACTTCCGAACAGACTTTGTTAAAGGACTATGAACATTATCAATCAATTTCTTATGATGAATTAAAAGCATTAGTTGGCAAAGAAGTTGAAATAGCTTATAAAGAGGGTTATTTTTTATTATTAGACCATGTGTTTAGAGCTCAAAACTAGTTTTTGTAATAAATTTTAGCGTTGAATGCAAGTCGAGTTTTATTTAAAAATTATTGATTTGATTATAGGAATAAAAATGTTAGAAGTTAATGGCAAACAATTAGAAACAGACAAAGATGGTTATCTAAAGAATTTTTCTGAATGGGATCTTGATGTAGCCAAAAAAATAGCCTCAGATTTAAATTTAGAACTAACTCCAGAAAGACTTGAAGTTGTAAATTTTGTTAGAAAATTTTACGAAACATATAATACATCACCTGCAATTAGAGCTTTAGTAAAAGCAATGAGCGCAGAATTTGGTCCTGAAAAAGGAAACAGTAGGTATTTATACAAGTTATTCCCTGATGGTCCTGCTTTACAAGCAACTAAAATTGCAGGTTTACCACGTCCTGTAAAATGTATTTAAAATACTTTGAACACTTAAATTTAAATTTTTTGATTTAATAAAAATAATTATTTACAAATAAAGCTAATGAACTCTATTAAAAACATTTTAAAATCTATATTGGGATACTTTAAGCCATTTATCTCATTATTTTTAATTACACTAGTAATTTTTACAATCTCTAGAATTGTTTTTACTTATCTCAATCTTGAAAATGTAAATGGAAGTTTTACTTGGAGTAAATTGTTATTTTCAGGATTTAGATTAGATATTAGTACTATTGGATATCCTTGTGTTCTTGTGTCACTATTGGTATTTTTTACTCAAATTTTTGGTTTTAGTAAAAAATTAAATAAGCCGATTATTAAAATTGTAGCATGTATTATCGGTTTATTAGTAGGTTGTACCATAATTTTAGAAGCTGCAACTCCTGCGTTTTTAAATGAATATGGAGTTAGACCCAACCGTTTCTTTGTGGAATATTTAAAGTATCCGCAAGAAGTTTTTGCAATGTTAATGAATGGGTTCTTAACAAGTGTAATTGTTGCTACATTGTTATTTATAACTGCATGTGTTTCCGCTTATATATTTTTTAAGAGACAAATTACCAAATCTGTTGCGACTATACAAAGTAATAAACTAATTGTTTCACTATCTGTAATATTTACTTGTTTTATTTTATCAGTAGGAATTTCTATTTTAATGGCGCGTTCTTCATTAGGACATAGACCTTTAAATCCTGCAATGGTGGCGTTCAGCAGTAATAATATGACAAATGAATTAGTTCTTAATTCTTCATATTCTTTAATATATGCTGTTTCTCGAATCAAAACAGGAGCTTCTTCAGATAAGATTTATGGCAGCATGGATCAGACAGAAATGTTTTCATTATTATTATCTGATACCAATAGAACTAAAGAACAATTTGTTAATGCAACAGCTAAAAATCCTACCTTATCTTATAATAAAGCATCTCACCAAAGAGATACCCCATTAAATATTGTTATTTTGTTGCAAGAAAGTTTAGGTGCTCAATTTTCAAAAAGATTAGGTGGTTTAGATCTTACTCCTAATTTAGATAAATTGTTTGATGAAGGTTGGATGTTTACTAATGCTTTTGCTACAGGTACAAGATCTATTCGTGGGATAGAGGCTGTTGTAACAGGTTTTTTACCAACAATAAATGCTGCGGTTGTTAAACAACCAAAGAGCCAATATAACTTTTTTACATTACCTGCTCTTTTAAAAGCAAAAGGTTACGATACTTCATTTATATATGGTGGAGAAACTCACTTTGATAATATGAAGAGTTTCTTCCTTGCTAATGGAATATCTGAAGTTATTGGGCAGAGTGATTATGAAAATCCTACCTTTGTAGCATCTTGGGGTGTTTGCGATGAAGATTTAATGCGTAAGGCAAATGAAGAATTCATAAAGAAGAGCAAATCTAACAAGCCATTTTTTAGTTTAGTATTTTCATCCTCTAATCATGTTCCTTTTGAAATACCAGAAGGTAAGATAGAATTATATGAAGAACCTGCTTATTCAAGAAATAACGCGGTTAAGTATGCCGACTATGCTATCGGTAAATTTTTCGAATTAGCTAAAAAAGAAGAATATTATAAGAACACTATTTTTGTGGTAGTTGCAGATCATGATAGTAGAGTTTCAGGGGCAAGCTTAGTTCCTGTACAACATTTTCATATTCCTGTAGTTTTTTTAGGAGCAGATATAGAATCACGTGTAGATGAACGTCTTATTAGTCAAATAGATATTGCTCCAACATTACTTTCTTATGCAGGAATTGATGCTTCATATCCAATGATAGGGATGGATTTAAATAATTCAAATAGTGGTGGTCGCGCAATTATGCAATATGATAAAAATTTTGCATATATGTGGCGCGAAGATAATGATAACTTTGGAGTGCAAATGTTAACACCCCAAAATACTAATATGGGATATATCATAGAAGAACACAAATTAGATGTTTTAAAACCCACTAAGTGGTCTGAAGATATTGTGAAAAAGGCTCATGCTTGGTCAATAGCTGGTGCAGTAATATATGATAAAGAATTATATGGTTCAGATTATTTAAAAAATAAATAGCATAATGGAGTTAGTAGTAACTTGTTTTAATTATAGAAAATATTTTTAAACTCATTTTTAAGTGTATTGGGAATCAATTATTTCAAAATTATTTAACAACTAATAATAATATGTACAAAAGAAGCTCTTAAATTTAAAAATTTAGGAGCTTTTTTATTAAAAATTAGTTACAAATTAATACAAATATATAACATGTATTAAAAATATATTGACTATTTAAAAATAAATACTAAACTTGTTTTAAATACATATTATTAGTCAATGAATAGCGTAATACCTTTATTGGTAATGATATATAAAACAATGCATGACTAATATAAAATAATTTTAGTTTTTAATTAAAGTTGGAGTAATTTTGAAAAAAAATGTTAATCTCTCAGAGAAAGAGAAAAATAAAGAACAAAATTTGGAGATCTTAAAAAAGCTCCGTCCTATTGATGATGATTTCATGAGATGTATTTTTAAGGACAATATAGAATTAACTCAAGTTGTATTAAGAATTATTTTAGGAAAAAAGATCTCGTTGTTGAATCAGTAAAAACTCAAGCAGATATGAAAAGACTTGTTGGTGCAAGATCTCTATGTTTAGATGTATATGGAACAGATTCAACAGGTAAAATATATGATATAGAAGTTCAAAGAGCTGATAAAGGAACTCGTCCTAAAAGAGCAAGGTATCATTCAAGTGTAATCGATGTTGAAAATCTAGATGTTAACCAAGATTTTGAACAACTTCCTGAGTCGTATGTAATATTCATTACTGAGAATGATGCTTTTAGAAAAGGTCTTCCATTATATAGAATCGAAAGAGTAAATATAGATAGTAAAGATGAATCATTTGATGACGGTCAGCATATAATATATGTAAACGGGAAATATCGAGGAAACGATGAAATTGGTAATTTAATGCATGATTTTCTATGTTCCAATCCTCATGAAATGTATAATAAGGAATTAAAGGATACTACAATAAAATTTAAAGAAAAAGAAGGAAAAGACGAAATGTGTGAAATTATTGAAAAAGCAATGATTGAACGTGAAAAACGT
>GL995230.1:45470-46596 GCA_000222855.1 Succinivibrionaceae bacterium WG-1
ATAAGATAATTTCACTTTTTCCATAAAGAGTTAAACTTAATATTTTTATTTAAAATATTAAGATAAAAGATTATCAATATCTCTTAATGAAATACCATTATTTTTAGTAATGCTACAACAGACTTCATAAGTTTAGCTGCAGTTTCTTTATCTTTGGTATTTTTGTATTCTGCGATAGCATTTTCAACATCTAAATTAGGTTCCTTACTTGGATCATAAGTTGCTAAATGTGAAGTTTCTAATGCTAAATGTCCTTCGAAGCAACTTTCTGTGCCACGATGACAAGTAGGGCCGATAGGATCTGCTGCAATTAGTAAACAATCTTTATCACAGTCACATGTGATTGCCTTTAAATTCAAATAATGATGAGATTCTTCACCTTTGGTCCAAAGACGGTGTTTAGTTCTACTGAAGAAAGTCACTTTGCCGATTTCTAAGGTTTTGCTTAAAGCTTCTTTGTTCATGAATCCTTGCATCAATACTAATCCAGAACGATAGTTTTGAACAATAACAGGAATCATATCATTACATTTTTCCCAATCCAAATCTTCTGGTTTGAAATTTGTACAATAATTAGTCACGAACACATACTCCTTCTTGGCGTAAGTAAGCTTTTAGTTCTGGTATATGGATAATTCCTTTATGGAACACAGAAGCTGCTAGACAACCATCAACATTTGCAGTTTTAAAGCCATCTTTAAAGTGTTCCATTGTTCCTGCACCACCTGAAGCAATTAATGGGACCTTACATAACTTACGAATTACGTTTAATTGTTCTAAATCATATCCTTGACGCATACCATCTTGGTTCATCATATTAAGAACTATTTCCCCACAACCCATACTTTGTACTTTTTCAACCCAATCAGGAGTGGTCCAATTAGTAACTAAAGTTTTCTTTTCGTCGCCTGTATATTGTTTTACAAGATATCTATTAGTTGTTGCATCATAGTATGAATCAATGCCACAAACAACACATTGCACCCCAAAACGATCTGCAAGTCTTGAAATAAGAGTAGGGTCTGCAAGAGCAGGGCTATTTATAGAGATTTTATCAGCACCAAATTCAAGAATTCTAGCAGCATCTTCAATAGTTTTTATACCACCTGCCACACAGAATGGGATA
>GL995230.1:48250-49548 GCA_000222855.1 Succinivibrionaceae bacterium WG-1
GTGTGGTAATGGTAAATTGTCTGCCTTTAATAGTTTGGTTGTAGCGTCTACAATTCCTAGGCATTTAATAAATTCTGAGTCTGCACCCATACTTTCTGCAGATTCTTTACCTAATAATTGCATTCCTAGGCATATGCCTAAAATTGGCTGAGTACATGATGTAACAATGCTAGGTAAGCCTTTATTATTTAAAGATTTCATGGCAGCTACTGCAGAACCAACCCCGGGAAGAATTAGTTTGTCAGCACTTTTTATTAAACTTTCTTCAGCGCTAATCTTGGCATCAACTCCAAGTCTAATTAATGCCAATTGTACAGAAGTTAGATTTGCAGAACCTGTATCAATAATTACAATCTTTTGAGCGGACATTTATAGAACTCCTTTACTTGAAGGTAACTCAAAGCCTTCTTTATGAATTGCTGTGCGTAAAGCTCTACCAAAGCCTTTAAATAATGCTTCTACTTGATGATGGGTATTTCCATCTGTCACATTTAGATGTAGAGTTAATCCCATAGCAAAAGCGAGACTTCTAAAGAAATGTGGTACCATTTCTACAGCCATTTCACCTACATTTGCACGCAAGAAGTTTGCATCACAACTAAATTCGCAATAAGGTCTTCCAGATATATCCATGGCACAAGTTACATCATTATTCATGATGTTATCATTTGGAATTGCTTCAATCTTTGACATTACTTCATCCATTGCTAGTACAAATCCAAATCTTGCAATACCACGTTTGTCACCTAAAGCTTTCTTAAAAGCTTCGCCTAAAGCTATACCTGTGTCTTCAATGGTATGGTGTTCATCTACATGAAGGTCGCCATCTACTTTTACTTTTAAAGTGATACCAGCATGAGTTGCTATTTGATCGAGCATATGATCAAAGAAACCACAACCAGTAGATATTTCGCTTCCGCCTGCAGCATCTAAGTCAACAGATAAATCAATCTTAGTTTCTTTGGTATTTCTAACTATATGAGCGGTGCGATGCTTATTTATAAGAGTATCTACAATATTGAGCCAATTATTAGATTGCGGATTATATTGTAAACCACTAATACCCATATTAGTAGCAAGTTCCATATCGGTAGCTCTATCGCCAATAACGTAAGAATTTTCTTTATCCAGAATTCCTGAAGTTAAATATTTAGTAACTAATTTAGTCTTTGGTTTACGACATTCACAATTTTCGTGAGGATGATGCGGACAAATTAAAACTTCTTCAAACTTTATTCCTTCAGAAGCAAAGATGTTAAGCATTAGTTGATGAGGACCAATAAAATTTTCATATGGTA
>GL995230.1:49833-57352 GCA_000222855.1 Succinivibrionaceae bacterium WG-1
ATCTTGGTTGGTAACCATAACTAGCTTATAGCCAGCCTTTTGTAGTTTTGCAAGAGATGAAATTACATAGGGTTCAAATTCTAGTTTCTCAAATTTGTCTACTTGTTTATCTTCTACGGGTTCAAGGATTAAAGTGCCATCACGGTCAATAAATAGGTATTTTTCCATGAATAAAAAAGTTCCTAAAAATTAAATTTGCCCAAAATTATTGAGATATTGATTGATAATTTTGAATTTTAAAAATTTTTTAAAATTCGAACATTGAATAAACAAAATTGCAGTATTTATTTTTTGTTATATTCGATGTTATTTTTATTGCTGTTCTCATCAAGTTAAACCATAAGGCTTAACTTGATGAATATTACTTTCTTAGATTGATTTTAAGAAATCAATAACTTCGTTCATTTCTTGTTCGCTACCGATAGTTACACGAATGCAATTATCAAGAGTAGGTTTGCCATTAAAGTCACGAAGAATAATGCCTTTCTTTGCAATACGATAGAATAATTCTTCACCGTCTTTAAAGCGAATTAATACGAAGTTGCCTTTATCTGAAAATACTTGTTGTACAATTTCAAGATCTTTTACTGCATTAATGAATGCAGCTTTGCGTTCATTTAATTCAGTAATTCTCGCATCTAATATTTCTAAACCTGATTTAGTTAATGCTTGTTCTGCAATTTGTGCTACAGGATCTGAGATTGGATATGGATCAATTACTTTTAATAAAAGCTTAATGATTTCTTCATCTGCAAGAGCAAAACCACAACGAATACCAGCTAAAGCAAATGCTTTTGATAGGGTACGAGTAATAATTAAATTACGGTATTTATCAAGTAAATCAATCATAGTGTCTTGCATACTAAATTCAATGTATGCTTCGTCAACTACAATTATTGCTCTATCTTGGGTTGCTTCAAGAATTTGAAGTAGTTTTTCTCTTTCTAAAACATTGCCTGTTGGGTTATTTGGAGAACATAAGAATAAAACCTTGGCATTTGCGTTAGTTTCAAATTCTTTTAATATTGCAGGAACATCTGGTTGATAGTCAGATGTAGGGGCAATTTCTACCACGCCTACGCCTACATTTACAGCACTTACTGAATACATGCCATAAGTAGGTGGACAGATAATGATGCTGTCTTTTGCTGTTTCACAAAATGTTCTAATAATTAAACCAATAACTTCGTCAGAACCTCTCGCAACCATAACTTTTTCAGGTTGTACGCCTGCGTAGTTTGCATAGCTTTCAATTAGTTCTGGTGGCTGACATTCAGGATAACGGTTAAAAGAAATTGATTGCACAAGGTATGAAGCGCTTTTTGGAGCTTCATTAGCATTTAAGAATGTGTGACCAGAACCGCCAATACGACGAGCTGATAAATATGGAGTTAAATCTTGAACTCTTTTAGTTGCAAGAGCAACAATTGGATCGTTATTTGCCATTTTTATGCTTCCTTTGCTAAAACTTCTTTACGAATTGTTACGGCACGTTTGTGAGCTGTAAGACCTTCGGCATCTGCCATTTGTTCTACTGCAAAGCTTAAGTTTAATAAACCTTCTTTAGTTGCTTCTTGTACAGTATAACGTCTAATATAATCAGCTAAACCTAAAGAAGAACAAGTCTTTGCATATCCGTATGTAGGAAGTGTATGGTTAGTACCACTTGCATAGTCGCCAACAGATTCAGGAGTATACGCCCCAATAAAGATTGAACCTGCGTTACGTAGGTATGGTAATAAGCTTCTTGGTTCTTTTGTTTCTACAATTAAGTGTTCAGGAGCGTAGATATTAGAAATTTCACAAGCTTCTTCTAAAGAGTCACACACGATTGCGATACTCTTTTCTAATGCTTTTTCTGCGATATTTTCACGTGATAATTCTTTTACTTGCTTTTCTACTTCTTTAACAACTTTAGTGCCGTAGTTTGGATCAGTTGAAAGAAGAACTACTTGTGAATCTGGACCATGTTCTGCTTGGCTTAATAAGTCAGAAGCTGCAAATGCAGGATTTGCGGTTTCATCTGCAATTACTAATACTTCAGATGGACCTGCAGGCATGTCGATAGCTGCCCCTCTAAAGTCAGAAGAAACTTGCTTCTTAGCTTCTGTAACAAATGAATTACCAGGTCCAAAAATTTTGTTAACTTTTGGAATAGTATTAGTACCGTATGCCATAGCTGCAATTGCTTGAGCGCCACCTACAGTGAAGATATCAGTTACACCACAAAGTTTTGCTGCATATACAATTGCATCTGATACAGGAGGTGGTGAACAAAGAATTACCTTTGGACATTTTGCAATTTGAGCAGGAACTGCAAGCATTAAAACTGTACTAACAAGTGGTGCGCTACCGCCAGGAACATATAAACCAACACTATCAATTGGATGAGTATGAAGTTCGCATGTAACACCTTTTTCTGTTTCAACTGAAATTACAGCAGGAATTTGCGCTTCATGGAATTTATGAATGTTGCTATAAGATTCTGCTAATGCTTTTTTTAAGTCATCACTAACACGTGCACAAGCTTCTTCAATTTCTTTTTCTGTAAGTTTAATTTGATCATTTTCTAAATGGTCAAACTTTTTTGAGTATTCAAGAAGTGCTTCGTCGCCTCTTTGACGAATGTTAGCAATAATATCAGCAACGATTTGTGCTTTAGTGCCATTGTCGCTAGTTGCAGGACGTGAAAGTATTTCAACACGTTCTGTTTCATTTAAATCCTTCCAATTGACAATCTTCATAACATTTTCCTGGTTTAATAGAATATTAACTATTTCTCAATAACACTGCTTTACTTGAAATAATTTTATGAAATAGTTTTATTTTTCAATTACAACAAGTTAATTAAAGCTATAGGTTTAAAAAGATATCATTTAAAGCAAATATCTAAAATTGGATTTTGCAGAATAGTCATAATGAAGAAAAATAACTATCATAGTTGATTTTTTATACTATGACTATTCTTATAATCCTAGCTTTTTTAGTTTTGTATTTTCTAACTAAAATTACTTAAGCATTTTTTCAATAGGTAATACAAGAATTGAACTTGCGCCTAATGCTTTTAATTTTTCCATTGTTTCCCAGAATAAGTTTTCTGTTGAAACTACGTGGATTGCAACATGTGTTGGATTACCTGATAATTCTAATAAAGTAGGGTTTTCAGAACCAGGTAATAATGCAGTAATTTCTTTAATTTTGTCCTTTGGAGCATGTAACATAATGTACTTACTACCGTGAGCCTGCATCATGCCGTCGATTCTAGTAATTAAGCGTTCTGCAATAGCTTTCTTTTCTGGATATAATTCTTGATCTCTTTGAATTAAAACAGCTTTTGAACGGAATACTACTTCAGCTTCTTTTAAACCGTTTGCTTCAACTGTAGCGCCTGAGCTTACTAAGTCACAAATAGCATCAGCAAGACCAGCACGAGGGGCAACTTCTACAGAACCTGTTAATAATACAGGCTTAAATGAAACACCAAAGCTATCTAAGTATCTCTTTGTCAAGTTAGGGTAAGTAGTAGCGATCTTCTTCCCTTCTAAGCTCTTAACACCTGTCCATTCTTCTTCTACAGGGATAGCAAAAGATAAACGGCAATCACCAAAATCAAGCTTACGAACTAAGGTATAACCTGTAGGTAAACCTTCTTGTGCTCTTTCGAGGGTTGTTTCTTCAAGAACGTTTTCGCCAACAACACCCCAATCCACAACGTGATCCATTACAAGACCAGGAATATCATCATCACGAACTCTAAGAATATCTATTTCCATGTTTTCAACATGAGCAATTAAACGGTCTTCACGTTTGTTGATCTTTAGACCACAGCTCTTTAATAAGTCAGTAGTTTCAGTGCTTAAACGACCAGACTTTTGCATGGCAATACGAAATTTTTTCATTTAAATACAATCCTCTAAAAACTAAAAAACCCTCGGAAGTTTTAAATCTTCCAAGGGTCTCTGAAAATTCAGCATTTGGCGTTCACTTGGAAGAACTCTTTATGTCTTCCAGAAAAACATACACACCTGAAAGACTATCTCGCAGGATGATGATGATGGTGTGATGTAATTATTGTGATGCTACGTAACATCGTAACTTCCTATTTTATCTTTGCCAAATATTTACGTTATATGTCTGCATTATACACTTTTTTTTTATTTTGTGAACTAGGAAACTTATTATTTCATCATTTTTAATGATTTTTTATGTTGTTTTGGGGTGATAAATTTTTTTTAGGTTTTTATTACCTAGCTAAAACACTCACTAATGCATTAAATACAACTGTAAGTTCCTCATTATATAATTTAGTGCGATTACGATATTGATTATATAAACCATTTTCAAAAGGTTTTTGTATTATTCTTAATACAGTCAAAATTCTGAATGCGACCATTTTTTCAGTGCCGTATCGGCCACCAAATGCAAAAGCAATGTTTACCATTGCCATTTGTGGTCCATCAGGACCGTCGATTCTACCACTATATCGGCCCATCGCATTCCTATAAACACTAGCATCAAATGGCATAAATTCAGTCCATTTTTTGGCCCAAATATAATCACTATAGCTAGCTGCATCCATTTCTTCAAACAAAAATGGAATTAAGTCATCTTGGCTAGAAAGTCTTTCTCTCACTCTATTAGCTGCCATTTCTAAAGCGCCATCTAAATCAAAATGTTCTAAAGCGTAAAAGATTGCTTCGTTATCATTTTGCAGTCCTTTTTTACTTCATTGGCTCCAATCCCAAAAAGTTTTTTCCAATCATAAAAATCAAACATATTAGTTATTCCTTCTTTTGGATTTAAATGAGTTTCACATACAGTAAATTAAAAATTAGTTCTAAGTTTTATTTAGTATTTGACAAGTTCCTATTGAATAATTGTTGTCGTTAGAACATTTATTTTCTTATTTTTTTGTTGTTTCTTGTTAGTTTAGAATGATTACATAAACTTTTATGTGAAGTGTTATACATCAAATTATTAAAAATTCTATTTTATGATTTGAGATATTTTTGATGAATGTAAGATTATAAAATAAGGTATGTAGTTAAGATGTCTTATCTCTTATTTTATAGCTTTTTATTCATGTGGTAGGTTTGGTCTAAAATGAAAAATAAATTATTGTTTCTTACCTTGCTCTTTAGTGCTGGTTTCGCTTTTGCGAGTGACTCTATTACAACTTATAAATATCAAGAAGAATATAATTATATTCCTAAGGAAATAGAAGCATATCCAACAGCTGCTAATAAAACAGCACCTGATGATTGCAACAACGTAGATTCTTATCGATCTATGGTGGATTGCAACATTGAAAATAAAATTATCAGCGAGATTGTGCTTTCTAAAACTTATGACCAAAAATTGAAAGAGTGTAAAGTTTCTGATAAAAAAGCAAAGTTGTCGTCTAAATCAAAAAATCATGTGTTAACTCCTTGAACACTGCTTTTGACAGTTGGATTACTTACAGAAATTTGCATTTGAGAGAGGCTTTTTCAGGTGGAAGTGGTAGCATTATGATTGTGGCAAGCTCAAGCTATCAAGAAAGTTACAATAATCGCATGAATGATTTTATAAAGCTTTCAGCGTCTTCTGACTTTATAAATGAATATAATTTTGAAGGATGGATTAACGATAAAGAGTTAATAGCTTGTATGAATGAAAAAACTTGTTCATTGTTTGATCTAGAGTTTGTAAAACAAAAATATCTCAATATTTGCAAATAGCAAAAGATTACTGTGTACCAAAATATGGAGAAAGTACAAAGGAACAAATAGCAGAATGTACTAATACTTTAGATGCTACTCAAATTGCTTGGCAAAACTATTTAAAAGAAATGGTTAATTATTACAAAGCTACATTACCTAAAGACAAACAACCACAAGCCATTGATATGTTTATATTACATGCTCATGTTTATCGAATGTTAGATATTGCACCTTTAGCTGAAGGAATGCTTTATTAAATGTTCCAGAATTTTTTATTAGAAAGATTTTGAAATTAAAGATAATAACTAATATTTAACGTAATATATTTAAAAGACCTCAAATGTTGCCGAGAGACGATGTTTGAGGTTTCTTACTTTTATTATGATTAAATGTAGTGAGATAATATTTCTATATCGGTAATTGTTTAATCTTTGTTTGGTGATGTTGTGTTGTTTAGACATAACAATGTCTTTTTTTTACTAACAATTTAGAATAACTTTAAACAAAAACAAAGTTTACTAAATATACATATGTAGCTGTTCCAACAAACATAGAAAGTAACATATTTTTAAATACTAATTGTAGTATCACAACTAATAAACCTGAAAATATTTCAGGAAAACCATATGGTGGTTCTAGTAGTTTTACATCCTTGTAGCAATAGATTACTAGTAAACCAAAAATAGCACCAGGAAGCACCTTACCTAGATATTTTACATAGTTAGGAATTTTATTATCGTTTTTAAAGATAATAAATGGTAACCATCTAGATAATTGAGTTGTAAAGATAGCAATTCCAATTATTGCAAATTGTTGCCAAAGGGTTTGTTCCGTCATATTCTAATCTTTAAATTTGAGTATCGGTGTAGTTTTATTATTTAGATAAATTAAATCTTACAATATTAAAAATAGCTAGTGTCTTTTTAACCTATATTCTTTGTTATATAAATGTTTTTAAGTGGTAATATCAACATCATTTTTTTTAGTATTGATCAGTAACTGATTTGGTACTGTCATTCTTATCAGGATATTTAAGATTAATAACTTTACGTCTAATGGTTAATTCAATCAATATGATAGCCAAAGTTGGTATTATAAAATATTGTGGTCCAAATATAGCTAATGACAATGCTGCAGCACATAATCCTAAAATCGAACTTTCGTGAGCTTTTTCTTGTTGCCAATTCCCTATAAAAATAACTATAAATAGGGCGGTCATAACAAAATCTATGCCTTTAAGATTAAAATCAATAACACTATAGAATGTAGCCCCAATTAAGGAACCACTAATCCAATAAAAGTACAATAAGATAGTAATAAAGAACATAAAATAGTTTTTATCAACATCTTTGGGAACTTCTGTTATGTAGTTAATAGAGAATGATTCATCAACCATCCCTGAAATTAAAAATTTTTAAATTTTCCGGCATGACGATATTTGTCTAACATGGAAATTGCGTAAAAAATTTGTCTACTATTAATCATTAATGTTAGAAATAGTACGTTTAATGGAGAAAAAGGACCAAGCAACATACTTACTAGTAAAAATTCAATAGATCCTGCATAAATTAATACAGTCGTTAGTAATGTAAAGTAGATGGGAAAGCCACAACTTCTAAAATAAATCCCAAAAGATATTCCTAAAAGGAAAATCCTGCAAGTATAGGTATTGATTTTATAAAAGCAAACTTAAAGGCGTTTTTATTTCTGGTTTCATAAAATATAGATGTGTTCTAGTATCTGTTTTGACGATTCTAGGACAAATAAAGCTTTTACATTTTTTAAGATTTTATAAGTTTTATCTTAATTTTAATATC
>GL995230.1:57818-69661 GCA_000222855.1 Succinivibrionaceae bacterium WG-1
TTCTAGACTTAGTGTTAATCTTAAGACTGTAAATTGTTATGTAAAGAAATCCCAACAACTAGGATTAAAGTATAGTGATTTAGCTGTACTAGCTACTGATTTGACTACAAGGTTAAATTCTAACTATAAATTAAAAGTTGAGAATAATAGTGATTTATATATTCAAAAGACTATTCATCAAAATTATTTTTTAACAAAAAGCTTTTATCTGAAATTTTTGAATTATTTGATGATTTTGTTATGGTTAATGTAAACGCAGGCTTTGGAAAAGCAGTAATTTCAAATCACCCAAATTATTATATAGATGTTGGTAATTTACTACCTGTTGCTGAAGTTTTTAAGAGAAAGTACTCTAATAAAAATTTCATAATTGCTTATGATAATGATTATTTGTCTCCTAAGAATACAGTAATATAAGAAGGAGAAAAAACAGCAGAAGCAATAAATGCTCAACTAGTTATTCCTTGTTTTTTACATAATGAACTAGGAACTGATTTCAATGTTTTAATGCTAAGTCATGGAGTTGAGTTTGTTGTTAGTCATTTTATTAAAAATATTATGTTTTATGGAATTTAAATGAACATTTTATTATTAACTAACAATGTTAGAGGTGCAAATAAAACTCCCGGTATGTTCAAAGTAGAACAAAATTATATTTTAAATAAGGAATTTGGTAATTTCACACCTGTACCTCCAATTTTAACGTAAGAGTATATTGATAATTTATTAGACTATGCAAACAATATTAATGAATTTTCTTTTTACTACAAATTGCAATTATACATGCTCAATTTGAGATGATACATCCTTTCAAAGATGGAAATGGAAGAATAGGTCGTTTATTAATTCCTATGTTTTTATACTTTAAAAAAATGCTTCCTTTCCCAATTTTCTACATAAGTAGATATTTTTCAGAAAATGATATTTCATATAAAACCAAATTAGGAAATATTACGAAATCTAATGATAGAGAAAAACAATTAGAAGGATGGAAAGAATGGATTTTGTTCTTTTTGGAAGGAGTGGAGATTGAAAGCAGAAGGCATATTGAAACAGCTCAAGCTATTATGAATCTTTATAAAGAGATGATATCTATTGTTAGTAAAACAGAATATGTAAGTATAATTGATTGCTTATTTAGAAAATTAAGAGTTGAACCTAAAAATTTAACAGAAGAATTTAAACTTTCTGATACAACAACAAGAAGAGAACTAAAAAAATTAGAAGAAAAAGGGTATATCAAAAGATGTGGAAGTAACAGAAAAACATTTTATATATTTTCAAAATTAATAGATATTATTGGCGAATAGTCTTTTCTCAAAATAAGCCCCAAAAAAATGTAAATTTTGGGGCTTATTTTTTTTCTAATGTTGAAAAAAAATAGCATAAATAGTGAAAGAAAGAGATGGGCGTGCGGGCGATTTACTGGACAGTTAAAAACTTTAGGAAATTGTTATGCAAAACTATCCAATTGAACAAAAAGAAGCGGACAATAAAACAAATGGGTTATTTATGATAAATATTGTCTAGTAAATCGTCCGTACGCCTAATATTGTTTCTCCTTAATTTGGTAATGATTATAAAGTGATTTGATAGTAAATCTTGTGATTTGAAAAATAAAAATCCTCAAATCTTATGCTTGATTTGAGGATTATGATTTGTTTATAAATTTTAATTACTATTATCTCTAGAGTATTTCAATACTTTGTAATTATAAAATCAAGTAAGCTAGCGTTACCCCAACTAAAACAGCAACTATCACACCAATTAACCCTGGTACCATGAAACTATGATTAAAATAGTATTTACCAATTTTAGTGGTTCCTGTTAAATCAAAGTTTACTGTTGCAATGTCTGAAGGATAATTAGGAATAAAGAAGTATGCATATGTTGCAGGCATTAAACCAACTAACATAGGTGCAGGTAATCCGATAGCTGCTGCAATCGGAATGATAATTTTGGCTGTTGCAGCTTGAGAGTTAACAACTACAGAAACAGTGAAGCAAGCAAGAGCGAAAGTCCATGGATATTCACTTACCATGCTCACAATACTTTCTTTAAATGAAGGCATTGCATATTTGAAATAAGTATCAGACATCCAAGCAATACCAAATATTGCAATACATGCTGTCATCCCTGATTTAAAGACAACGCTATTGGCAACTTGAGAAACTTTGGCTTTACTTGCAATTAAAATAATCGCACCGAATGCTAACATGATAATTTGGATAATAACGCCCATGCTTATAGGCTTGTTATCGCCAATAGTACGAATTTCTGGGAATACTGCAATTTGAGTATAACTAAATTTGATACAATACTAAAAAATAACAGAATGTGTTCTATAAAATTTGAGAAAACAAAAGGAACATCAAGAAATGAAACAGTACATAGTTGATGCATTTACAAATGAACCATTTAAAGGAAATCCTGCTGCTGTATGCATTATGGATAAATGGCCTTTAGAAGATTTTATGATGAAACTTGCATCTGAAAATAATTTGTCTGAAACTGCTTTTGTTGTAAAGGAAGAGCAATGTTATCATCTTAGATGGTTTACTCCAACAGTTGAAGTTGAAATCTGTGGTCATGCTACTCTTGCATCTGCTTTTGTTATTTTGAAT
Source organism: Succinivibrionaceae bacterium WG-1 (assembly GCA_000222855.1). Classification (GTDB taxonomy): domain Bacteria; phylum Pseudomonadota; class Gammaproteobacteria; order Enterobacterales; family Succinivibrionaceae; genus WG-1. The sequence goes on from GL995230.1 coordinate 60,443, forward strand.
TTCTGGGATACCAAATCTCAAGAAGTAAGATTTAATACTCTTAGTGGTGAACTAGTTGTAAGAAGAGTAGATGATATGCTTGAGTTAGATTTCCCAAGATATGATTTAACAGAAGTTCCTATCACTGATGATATGGAGAGAGCTTTTGGAGTAAGACCAATAAAAGCTATTCTTGGACTTGATCTTGTCTGTGTATTTGAAAGTGAAGAACAAGTTAGAAGTATGAATCCTAAATTAGAACTTTTAAAGACACTTGATGGTAGGATTCAAAATGCTACTGCAAAAGCTTTTGAAACAGATTGTGTATCAAGAAGTTTTTGCCCTAAACTTGGTATTGATGAAGATCCTGTATGTGGTTCAGCTCATTGCGCTATTGCCGATGTGTGGTCAAGAGATCTAGGAAAAAATGAAATTTTTGCATATCAAGCCTCCAAAAGAGGTGGATATTTAAAATGTCGAATCATTAGTGAAGATAGAATTGCAATTAGAGGTTCGGCATTTTTAATATCCGTTGCTGATTTGAATATTGAAATATAAAAATTTATAAAGAAGAGAAGTATGAATATAAAAGATTTTAAATGGACAAGAGAACCTTTAGAATATAGTTTTTCTGAAAACAGAATTGAGATTACTACTAAACCAAAAACAGATTTGTGGCAAAGAACTTATTATCATTTTCGGAATGACAATGCTCCAGTATTTCAAATGGAGACAGAAGAGAAGTATTTTAGTTTTGTAGTAAAAACAGATTTTACTGAAAGTCATCATCGTTTTGATCAATGTGGCATTGTTTTATATCTTGATAGTGAGAATTGGTTAAAAGCATCGGTCGAATATGAAAATGATGAATTTCAACATTTAGGTAGTGTTGTTACCAATGACGGATATTCTGATTGGGCTACAACCGAAATTGATGCTTCTATAAAATCAATGTGGTATAGATTAAGTAGACGAGAAGATGATTATTGTATTGAATGTTCTATTGACGGTATTCGATTCAAACAGATGCGAGTTTGTCATCTAAATCACGGCAAAGATAAAATAAAATTTGGTATATATGCGTGTTCTCCTGAAGAATCATCATTCAAGGCTATTTTTACTGATATGAAGCTTACTGAATGTATGTGGAAAGCACATAATGGTCAAAAGCCTGATGAAGATGACTGATTAATAATAACAGAAGTTAGATAATTAGTTTTATAAGATAATAAATATAAAAATCTACCAATAAGTATTTATGAGCATATTAAAATGATTTCTTAAGCAACTTGAGATAAAAATAAAAGGATGTATTGATAAATATACATCCTTTAGTTTAAAAAGCTGTTATATCATTAAGTTTGCTTCAGCAACAATGAATAATTTATTTATTCTTTGTCCTTTTTGCCATAAATTCTAAAGATATTAGCTAAGATTGTTCCTGCAATTGAATGCCATACACAAGATACTGCAGATGCTATTGCAGCCTCTGCTGAAGTTGGGAAAAATTGTCCACATAATCCTGTAGCTAGACCTGCGTTTTGAACTCCGACTTCGATACAAATTGTTTTTTCTTAGCGTAATTAAATTTGAAAAGCACACCAGCCAAATAGCCTAAAATATAACCAAAAGTATTATGTGCAAATATACAAACAAAAAATCCAAAAATCCTGATTCAATAAATTTTTGACCATGTACAGCCATAACGCCACCAACGATACATGCAAAGCAAATAACAGCAACTCCTGGCATAATTTCTCTAATGTCGCTAAATACCTGATGTTTATGAAATATAATGTTTAAGAAACTACCGATAGCAACAGGTATGATGGTTACAATTAGCATGAAATTAAACATGCTAAGTAAATCTAAGTCAATTTTTTCGCCAACTAGGGCGTTTACTAGTAATGGAGTCGCAACAGGAGCAATCAAGGTTGAACAAGTTGTCATACCAACAGAAAATGCAACATCTCCTTTACATAAGTAACTCATAATATTAGAAGCAACACCACCTGGGCAACATCCAACTAATACTAGACCTAAAGTTAATCCGTCTGACAAATTAAAAAGTTTTGCTAAAGTGATGGCAATAAAAGGCATTATTAGAAATTGAGCACATGTACCAATTAGCATGTCGAGCGGTCTAGATAATAAATTTTTATAATCATTGATGCTTAAGGTCATGCCCATAGAAAGCATTATTAGACCAAGAATAATAATTTGATTGGTGCCTTTTACCCAAGTGCATAGACTTGGAAAAAAGTAAGTAACTGTCGCTACGGCTATTATAAATAGCGCAGTATTTCTAGCTAACATATGGCTGATAATTTTTAAGAAGTTCATAGTAATAACAAGAATTGTTCCTTATTAAATAATAAAATTAACGATGAAATTTTTTACTAGTTTGGTTTTTATAATGCGATAAATTATAAAACTTTTATGTTCTGAATTACATAGCAAAACATAAAACAGTTTATTAGTTATGTTTTTTATGGTATTAAAAAAACAACAAATAAATTTTCATATAAATAATATGTCGGTTGTGAAATTTTTAGAATTATTGTTGGGCGATAATATTGGAGAATAATTTATAGATAAACATTAGCGTTTTGATATCGTAAATGCACGAAGTTATATTATTTATGTTAGATTTATCTATATGAAGTGAATATACAGCCATTATTTTAGAACAAAAAAGGCAACAAGCGAAGATGCAGATATTATGAAAGAGCAGTGTATGGTAGAGTAGTTTTAAAGCAATGCAATGATAAGAAGTATTATCAGAAGTTTATTCAAAATCATGCTATTTCTAAAATATTTATGTATGGTATTTCATTTTGTCATAGAAAAGTGCAGTTATGTTTGATGATTACAAGTTTTAATATTAAAATTATTTGCAATATTCATAATAACTTCGTTTAAATAAAAAAATAATAAGTTGCTTCGTTAAAATTTGGGCCAAAAGAATAGTTAAGAATTTTTTCATTGTTGACAATTGATACAATAATCAAATTTGTTTCTGCCCAATTTTAGTAATTTATAGATAATAAAAAAATAATAAAATGTTAATGATTTGGAGTAATTTACATAATGAATGATAAAGGACCTTTTTCTTCAAGTAAATTTAGAACCTCAAGTTCAACCTCGGCATTAAATGAAGAACGTCAAAAAATCAAACAAAATAGATTAGATAAATTAAAAGGAATAAACGCATTTTCTCACGCAACATCTAGTAGTATGGAAGCAAGTATTCCAGAATCAGAAGATGAGACAAAGTTAAATATTTCTAGACTAGATGCCAATTTTAACACTGCGACAGACAATAGTATGACATCCAATTCCTCAGATACAACTTCTGACGCCACAACACAAACATCTGAAGAAATGGCTTCTAAAAATGAACGCGATACATTTGAGTCTAGCGCTTTTAGTAATAATGGTGCTAATTCAAAAATAAATTCCACAGAACCAGAAGAGCCAAAAATTGATTTAAGTAAAGTTGTAATACCTTCAGAACATGAAGCTAAACTTATGCAGTGGGAACGTAAATTATTAGATCTTAGTTTACGTAATGCCTTAATAAATACTCGTATTAAGTCTTCTGTGGTGCCTGTTTTATGTTCTGATATTTCTTCTTTAGAAGATTTTTTGGCAGATGGTGAAGATTTTTCTATTCTTCCTTCTATTGATGAAAATGAGATTGAAATCGTTGATACTGAAGATGATGGTCAAAATTCAGTTTCAAATGACAATGGTGCCATTCTTAGTAATGCTGAAACCAAAGTTGCAACAGAGCAAGATTCAAAAGATGAAGTTAAAGCTCTCAATACAACAAGTAATGAACAAAGTAATTCAGAAGAAAAAGTATATTCAGTGCTTGATGTAACAACAGATTCTTCTAGTGATGAAAATAAAGTAGAAAAAATTGAAGATTCACTTTCAAAAGAACAAAGATTACATGAAAAAACAACATCTGATTCTAAACTAGATGCTCAGGAAGAAAAAGCTTCAAAAACTTCAAAAGGTCCTAAAGCTAAATCTAAAAATTCAACTTTAAAAATTGAAAGTGCAGAAGATGTGCTTGAGTATGCCAAAAAGCATGAAGAATTTATTGCTAGTGAAAGTAAAAAGAAAAACCTTCATACCATCTATTCTGAAAATGAGTTACAAGCAATATTAACTAAGAACTATCGTCAAGCTAAAGTTGCAATTGAAGAAAATGGTCAGAGTTCTTTATATTTAGCACTTGGTTTTCTTAAATGGAAAGATGCTCAAACAGCGGTTTGTAGATATGCACCACTTGTGTTAGTGCCTATAGAATTTAAGAGAAAAATGGCAAGTTCTACTTATAAGTTACATATGCGAGATGAAGATGCTCAAGTAAATATAACTTTAATAGAATTTCTAAAGCAAACATTCAATATCAAGATTGAGAGTTTAAATCCTGCTCCTCTTGATGAACATGGTCTTGATATGAAGTTAATTCTTTCTACTTTTAAAGAAAGCGTAGCTCACATGGATGGATGGGATATTATCGAGACTGCAATTATTGGTAATTTCTCCTTTGCTCAATTTGTAATGTGGAATGATATCCACACCAATCCAGAATTTTTGGAAGCTAATAAAGTAGTAAGAAGCCTGATGGCTGGAAAAGTTGATTGGGATTGTTCTGTTAGTAGTGATGTAGATAGTGCTGATACATATTTACCAATTACCGTGGATTCTTCACAACTTCGTGCTATTAATATGGCAGTTGCCGGTAGTAGTTTCGTACTTCATGGTCCTCCAGGAACTGGTAAATCACAAACTATTACAGCTATGATTTCTAACGCTTTATTTAATGGCAAAAAAGTACTCTTTGTAGCGGAAAAAATGGCTGCTTTAGAGGTTGTAGAAAAGAGATTAAAATCTCTTGGAATTGGAGATTTTTGTTTTGAATTACACTCAAATAAAGCGACTAAAAAGAGTGTTCTTGACCAATTAAAGTCAGCTTTAGAAATTGAAAACAGTAAGCGTAATAGTAATTTTGCTAGAAAAACAGCAGATATTAAAAATATGCGTTCAGATTTGGATGCATATGCAAATGCTATTCATAAGCAAAGAGATTTTGGTAAATCTCTAAGAGAACTTATTGATATTTATGAAACTGTTCCCGATGTTAAAAATGATGCTAATGCAGATATTATTGCAAGTGTTAATTTTGATAAAGATTATGTAAAAGATTTAAAATCAAGTGATCTTGATGCCCATGTTCGTAATTTAGAATTATTAGTAGCGGCAGGAACAGCTATAACTCATCCTCATAACCACCCTTTGGTAAATGTAGTTCAAGATTCCTATAGCCAACAAATCAAATTTGATTTAAGTGGTAACTTATCTCTTTTGGTTAAGGAATTACAAAAAGAAGATGAATTAGGTAAAAAATTACTAAAAATTGCCGACCTCGAGGAAGCCACTTCTCTAGAACAGTGGAATGAACTTCAAGAGTTTGCAAAAGTGTTAATTCTTTCGAAGGAAATTCCTGATTTTATAAAAAATAGTAGTGATGGTTTAAATAATTGCGATTTAGATAAAGAATTTTTAATAGCATCTAATTTCTTAGAAAAGAAAGAAGCTTTAAATAAGAGTGCTCAAAATGTAACTACTAATTGGAATGCTAATTTCTTGCGTTTAAATATGCAAGATTTTAAGAATAAGTATGAAGCTGCAAAAGATAAGTTCTTCTTATTTAAGGGAAAAGCTTTAAAAGAAGTTGCCAACGAGTTGCAACAATTTGCTAATTTTACTGTAGATGTTGAGAAAATTCCGGTTTATCTTAATGATATAGATTTTTATCAAAAAGATTTAAATGAATTAAATGCTATTCAAAAAGAATTACCAATGCAATGGCAAACGGTTGTTGAAAAATGTAGTTCTTTATCTGATTTAAATACATTAAAGGTAGAATTAACTGCAAAAATACAACAAGTTGCCAAATTCAATAATGAAATAGCAAATATTAATAAACTTGGTGAAGTTGATAATGCAATGCAACTTGCTGAAGACTTTTTAAAACAAGTTAACATTACAGATGAAAAAGAAAAATCATTGCAACAATTATTAAAGATTGATTTCTCAATTCCTTGTCATAGTATCATAAAAAACAATCAACAAGAATTGATTACTTGGCCAGGTATCAAACAACTTATTTGTAATAATATTCTTACAAATGAATCTTCATTAAAAGATTGGATTACTTATAAGCAAATTGAAAAAGATTGTTTAAATCAAGGTTTGAAAACTATTTGTGATGCTTATAATAATGGCTTAGCACATCAAGATGTACTCAATGTTTATTTAAGAGAAATGTATAAAGCAATCATATTATTTGTTATTGCAGAAGAACCTTCTTTAAATAGCTTTACTGGTACTTCTTTTAATGAAAAGGTTATTCAATTTAATAAACTTGATGAAGAAATTCAAAATCTTACCAAAATAGAATTATATAATTCTTTACTTGATGGTTTACCAAGTGAGGAATCTGGTAATTCTGATATTTCTAAAGAATTAACTATTTTACGTAGAGCTATTAGAAGTAACGGTAGAGGATTATCTGTTAGAACATTATTTGAACAAATTCCGCATGTTTTAACAAAACTTTGTCCATGTATGTTAATGAGTCCAATATCTGTGGCTCAATATTTAAAACCTGAAAATAATTTATTTGATTTGGTGATTTTTGATGAAGCATCACAATTACCAACATGTAAAGCAGTTGGGGTTATCGCTCGCGCTAAAAATACCATTGTGGTAGGGGATCCAAATCAAATGCCTCCAACAAGTTTCTTCTCAAGTAATAAGTTAGATGAAGAAAATTTAGAAATTGAAGATTTAGATAGTATTCTTGATGATTGTTTAGCATTAGGTATGCCTTCTTCATATTTACGTTGGCACTACAGAAGTAGACATGAAAGTTTAATAGCTTTTAGTAATCAAGAATTCTATGAAAGTTCAATGTTCACTTTCCCTTCAAAGAATGATCTAGAAAAGAAAGTTGTTCTTCATAAAGTTGAAGGCTTCTTTGATAGAGGTGGTAAGCGCGTTAATGTTGAAGAAGCAAAAGCAATCGTAAAAGAAATTTACGAACGTTATAAGAATGAAGCAACTAATAAGGAAACTGTTGGGGTTGTTACTTTTAATGAATCGCAACAAAGTTTGATAGAAGATTTATTACAAGAAGAATTTAACAAAGATGTTGAATTTGATAAATGGGCTAATATGAGGGAAGAAACATTATTCGTTAAAAACCTTGAAAATGTTCAAGGTGATGAACGAGATGTTATTTTATTCTCTATTGCTTTTGGTCCTGATAAAGAAGGTAAACTTTCATTAAACTTTGGTCCAATCAATAAAGATGGTGGTTGGAAACGTTTAAATGTTGCTGTTACTAGAGCTCGCAGTGAAATGGTGGTATTTTCAACTCTTACTGCAGATATGATAGATTTAAAACGAACTAAATCTAAAGGCGTGGAAGCTTTAAAACATTTCTTAAGTTTTGCTCAAAATGGTGTCTTAATTGGTGAAAATACTCATAAGTCTGTAAATACAAAACAAGGTATTATGGAAAAGATTTGTAAAGCTATTAAAGATGCAGGATTTGATTATCAAAAGGGTATTGGTCATTCTAGATTCAAGATCGATATTGGGGTTATCAATCCAAAGAATCCAAAAGAATATCTTTTAGGTATTTTGCTTGATGGTGATTCATATGCAGCATCTAAAAATACCAAAGATAGAGAAATAGCTCAGAAGAATGTTCTAAAGAGATTAGGTTGGAATCTAGAACGTGTTTGGACTATGGATTGGTGGGATTCAAGTGAAAAAGAATTAGACCATTTGCGTAATATTTTAGCAGAATTAGCCAAATAATAATTTTTTGAATTTGTAATTTTGGATTCTAAGAGAGCAATAAGTTATTATTATTGCTCTTTATTTTTGTTATTTTTATATATTATTGAAAATATTTGCCTAAAACCAAATAGTGAAAACTAGTAAATATCAATATATAAATTATTGTCAAAATTATAATTTATGGTAAAGAATGTTTGGCTGCTTTATATAAATCGTACCATTCAATTTTACTTAAATTCACACTGTTTGCTTTTAGGATATTAGCGAGACGTTCTTTATTGCCTGAACCTATAATTATTTGCATGTTTGCAGGATGTCTAATTAGCCATGCAATAGCTACAGTCGCTGGGGTTACATTATATTTATATGCAAATTCATTAAGTTTATTATTTAACTCTGAATATTCTGGATTATTTAAAAAAGAACCTTGCCAATTTGCTATTTGTAAAGGTGACCACACTTGAATTTTGATATTATTTAAACGGCAATAATCAAGAATATAACCATCTCGATTTATAGCACCTTCTGTTTGCATATTTACTTCAAGTCCTGTCTGAATCATGTTTGCCATTGCTAGACTTAACTGCATTTGATTTATACTTATATCCATATGAGATAATTTTTTTAGTAATTCAATTTGACTAGGATTATGATTGCAAACACCAAAACTCTTTACTTTACCACTTGTTTTTAATTGTTCTAAAGCTATTTTTACTTCATCATATTCTATGAGAGCATCAGGTCTATGAAATAATAGGGCGTCGAGATAACTACATTTTAATCGTTTTAGAATGTTATCTACAGAATTTATAATATGTTCTTTAGATAGATCATAAATACCTAAATCAGGTCTAATACCACATTTTGATTGAATATATAAATCTTCTCGTTTAATACCTTTATCTAGGGTTAGTGCGTCTCCAAAAACACTTTCACATTTACCGTTACCATAAATATCTGCGTGATCAAAAAAATTAACTCCATTGTCTAATCCTAAGTGTATGAGTTCAGCAACATATTGTGGAGTCATTTCAGCGTAGCGCATACATCCCATAATAAGATTGGAAGCATTGGTTATATGTGAATTTATATTGAGATATTTCATAGACGATGTCCTAGTATATGGATGTGTTTTAATTCATATAAAGTATATTGTATCTTAGCATAAACAGAGAAGTAAGACTAAAAATTACATGCTTTTATTTTTTACAACAGTGAAAATAGATACTTAGAATATTTGCCATGAAAACTCACTATATGAATGAAAAAGCTAAAAAGCAAAAGAATAAAAAGGTTCAAACTCAATAAAACTTGTTATTTAAGATAATAAAAAATTTATATTTGAGTATC
>GL995230.1:71985-73979 GCA_000222855.1 Succinivibrionaceae bacterium WG-1
TTCAAGTGAAGTTCAAGAAAAACTTGCAGAAGCTGTATCGCAAATAAAAGATCGCGATTATGGTAATACACTTCCTATAAAACAAGATTTATTTCGCATTGCAATGGTATTTGATGCAGAAAGTAGGGAGTTTGTGGCATATCAAGCTGTTTAATTGGCTTAGATATTTTTAATTTTATTTTTATACCTTGCATTGTTAATGTTCTTACTTCTTCTGCAATATTTATTCTCATAAAGTTTCCATAAAATGGAAAAACTGCATTTTCACTTTGGCGTTTTAAGACATTTCTTTTATCTTTACTTTTTTGTTTATCCTTTTAGGATGGTATTCTTTTACTTGTTACATTTTGGTTAAGAGTGAAACTATCATACTACTTATTTATTAAGATTTATGAATATTTACGATTGCATTTGTTATCTAATATGATATATTTATTATTTATGTTACGGATATCGTATATAAATACATTATTCTAAATTTTTTAAAGCAGATATTAAATTTAGATAAAACTTATCCTTCTTAATCTAGTACTAAATTAGTAGCGGAAGATGTATAAGTTAAAGGATTAAGATTTGTTTTAATATTTACAAATATTCTCATTATATTTCGTATAAAACATGTTCTTAATTTATTTTGTCTTTAGCTTATCTTCATATGAAGGAAGAAATATAAACCTTATTCATTAAGGACTTTGTTATGATTGAAATTGGAAATGCCAAAATTTTTTCTAACCATGAAATTGATGGCGCAATTGATCAGGTTAGAGAAATTGAAAATACCAACATGTATAACCATATTCGAGTGATGCCAGATTATCATTCAGGAAAAGGATGTGTTATTGGATTTACTTCTAAGATCACGGATAAGGTTGTTTCACCATCATTAGTTGGAAGTGATATAGCATGTGGTGTTGTGGCTAAAAGCTTTAAAGATTATAACTTCACAGGTGAACAATTTAAAATGTTAGATGCCTTTGTTCAAGAGACCGTAAATTCACTTGGTAAGGATAGTCCTAAAGCTCAAAAAATTATTGATGAGCTTAAATGTAAGGATAAGCTTAAGGATATCGGCTATCTTTGTGATTCTCTTGGAACACTAGGAAGTGGCAATCATTTTCTTTCTTTAGAAAAAGGTAATGAAGGTATCTATTTAGTTGTTCATTCTGGTTCACGTAACCTTGGGATGCAGGTTTATGCATATTATCAAGAACAATTTGATAATCGCAGTTCTGATATGATTTGTGAAAATCCTTGGTTTAATGATTATTTGCATGACATGACTTTTGTTAATGAATATGCAGAGCAAAATCGTCTTGATATGCTAAACCGTGTTTACAATTTCATAACTGATATGATTGGTGAATCTTGTGACAGTGTAAGTATATCTTCCATCCATAACTATATAGATACAACATATGGCTATGTTCGCAAAGGTGCTATCTCTGCGCAGAAGAACGAAAAAGTTATTATTCCTCTTAACATGCGTGATGGTACTATTATCGGTGTAGGTAAAGGCAATGAAGAATGGAATTTTTCAGGACCTCATGGGGCAGGACGATATTATTCTCGTTCATCTGCCAAGAAAGCTTTTAATGTAGATGAATTTAAGGAGCAAATGAAAGGTATTTATACCTCAAGTACCTCTGAAAAATTTATTGATGAATCTCCTATGGCTTATAAGCCCGTTGAGCACATCTTAGAAGTAATTGGTGAAAGTGTAGATGTTACTGAAATCATAAAACCAATTTATGTTTTTAAAAACTAGGTTGAAAGCAAATTTCTAAAACATGTTCTTTGTTTAATATACTAAGAATAATATCTACATTAACAATCAAGCTCGCAAAATTGCGAGCTTATTTTTTTTAATAATAGTTGTTTAAGCTTCCAAGAAAAGATGAGAGTGGTACTAACACATTGGACCAAAACTTTTATTAATGTGAGATAGAAAAGATAAAATTTTTTATGAGCAAAAATACTTGTTAATAAGAGGCTTC
>GL995230.1:74979-78170 GCA_000222855.1 Succinivibrionaceae bacterium WG-1
AAAGATAGAGTCAATGAACAACAAAATTAAATTATTTATTAGAAAAGCTTATGGCTTTAGAAACATCCAAAATATGATTGATTTAATCATGCTTGGATGTTCTAATTTACATATACCACTTCCTAATAGAGGAAGAAATATGTTGAAGATAGCTTAAATACTGGGTTTGTAAGCATTATCTTGTGTTTATTTATCCACAAATATGAACGAAGAGCCGTTAATAAAGTGATTTATCATGTGAAAACTTAATTGATTTAGCGCATTTTTTTACTAATCTTAAGACAAGATTAGAGAAAAAATCTTAAAGCTTATACCTTATACTTCTGAGTATCATTTGGGTGGCTAGAAAATTTTACTTCGTACATTAGTTTTCAAGAGTATGTTTATGCTCTTCCATTGAAGAAAAGACTTTGATACTAGGAGCTTTAACAATAAGTTGGGCTCCTTTTATTGCTTCTAATGTATTTTGATTAAATTTGGGAAGCTCAATGTTAAACTGAATTCCGCTCCGCATAATGCATTAGCAGAGAAACATATTGATTGCGCTAGGCATATCAATACCTAACTTAGAAATAGTTCAGAAGCTTTTTTTACTTCTGTATCTGGTCTAATTTGAGTAGGTGTTGTTGCCAGCCATAAAAAGTATTTCTTTTTTACACAATAATAACCTTGGCATACATTGTCAATCTTAACCCTTAGGTCAAGTAAAAATCTCTAAAATGACGTCCAAAAACTTCGTATGCCATCTCTGCATGCAGAAAAATGATGAATGAAATTTGAAGTTTAAGACTTTAATACAACAGTCAAAGATGATCCGATTATAGGACATTCAAAAAAGATCTTCTTTCCACAATTATGAGCGATCTTCTTCGCAATAATCAACAGTATGGAACTTACGATGAATTTAGTAATTAAATATGATGAAAAATTTTTTAATCAAGCATTCCATAAATGTATAACGTTTCAAATAATTAAAAATAGACTTTGTTATACTTAATGTCTAATTTTTAAATTTTATTAAAATTATTTCTACTTAAGATATTAAATAATAATATCAAAACAATCTCATTTAGCAATTAAGTAGAATAAATATCCTAATAAATTTGAATTAAATAGTATTTAAATGTCGCTATAGACATATAAGTTAGTTTAGAAGTTGCGATTTATCATATAAAACAAGAATTTTGTAGATTGTTATCTTATTGTTTTAAAAAGGTATATGGATATCATGAAAAAAATTTATTCAATTATAGTTAGTTTGTTATTGATACAATTAGTAGGTTGTGCAAGCGTTGAAATGTCTTCATCAAAAGATGATGAACAATACAAACAATTTCAAAAACCAAATGAAAACGAAGTAGGTCTTTATGTTTACAGAAAGCCTACAATTTTTGGAGCGGCATTAAAGAAGGATTTATATCTTGATGGACAGTGTTTTGGTGAAACAGCGAGAGGTACTTATTTTTATTTAAAGACTACTCCTGGTATGCATGTTGTTTCTACCGAGTCTGAATTTTCTGAAAACCATATAAAGTCAAATTTTAAAGGTGGAAAGAATTATTTTATAGAACAAAATATAAAGATTGGAGTATTTGCTGGTGGTGCTAGTTTGATTCCACGTAGTGAAAAAAAAGGCAAGAAGATGTTCAAAAATGTAAGCTTGCAAAAATTGGTAATAAAATAAGTCATACAATAGCCTATACTATAGGTAATATCGATGAAGTGGATTTTCCTGAAGATGAAATCGAAAAAAAGTCCAACACCAGAAATAGAAGTAAATAATGTAAAGCCTAATTATTAAAATTTATATTAGATTACGCAATACAAAATAGTATTATTGAAAATACAAACAATTTATTGTCCCTTTTGGTATTAAAATTCCAAAAGGGACTTTTTTTAGATGAAAACGACTCGTGTGTTTTGGTAATGAAGGAAGGTGAAATTTTATTTAATTAGGATAAATTTGATGATTTTGTTTGTATTTAAATAATACAATATGCAATTATTGCGCAAAAATATTTATATATACTCAATTTTGAGATATTTATCTTTATGTTGGGCTGAATTTTATTGCATTTATGTGATTGTCTTTTAAAAAGGTATAACTGCGGAATTTTTTATAATTTTCAGAAAAAATTGTTTTTTTGCTTTAAAATGTTGCGATATTTGTGATAATTGAGAATATAAAAATTTCCCCCTTTACATAATTTTGAAAAAGTGAATAATTTTTCTTTACCTTTAAAAAAGCTTTGGTTCATACACATTCTAATATTAGTTTTAAGTAATTATGCAGTCCAGATTCCTTTAAATATCTGTGGTATAAATACGACTTTAGGTACTTTTACCTATCCTTTTATTTTCTTGTCTACGGATTTAACTGTAAGAATTTTTGGTCAAAAAAGAGCACGTAAAATTGTATTTTTAGCATTTATACCTGGATTAGTTTTATCATATTTTGTCGGAGCTTTATTTGAACATGGTGATTTTCAAGGTTTTGGTAAAATTACGGAATTTTCATATTTTGTTTTTAGAATAACTTTTGCTTCATTGAGTGCATATGTGTTAGGTCAGTTGTCTGATATTTTTGTTTTCAATAGATTACGAAAATTAAAGGTATGGTGGCCTGCTCCTTTAGCTTCTTCTATTTTGGGATATTTGTTGGATACTTTTGTGTTTTTTGCTATAGCATTTTACGCAACAAACGATACGTTCATGGCTGAAAATTGGGTTGAATTAGCTTTTGTTGATTACTGTGTGAAACTTAGTGCAAGCTTAGTTATTTTTATTCCAGCATATGGCATACTTTTGAATTTCTTAATGAAAAAATTAACAACTTTACAAAAATAAACGTTAGTAAAACTTATATAAATTAATTTTAAATTAAAGTATGAAATCAATTTTATTTTTATTATTTAATTCTTCTTTTTATGAATAAAGAACAAGACAAATATACTAATATTAGGATTTCTAATCAGTTATGTTTTCCACTATATGCTTGTGCTAAAGAAATTATTTATTTGCATCATCATTCTTAGAAGAACTTTAGTTAACATATATTCAGAACATTACAATAATGGTAATGTGTGAATACAATTCCAAAAATACAAAGGATTAATTCCTATAGCTTGCAGAAATCAATCATTTAACTGTTATTTTATGTAGTTAAAATTTTGTCCCCAAAAATTGCGTTC
>GL995230.1:79265-79828 GCA_000222855.1 Succinivibrionaceae bacterium WG-1
GTTGGTATTCAGATGATGAAAAGAAGAGTAAGTTTGAACAAAGAGCTTACGAAAACAGACAAGAAGCAAGAGAACTTTGGCATCAATACAAAAAAGCAGAAGGACACGCAGATCCTGAAACAGTTCAAAGACTTCATGATAGAGCTTCTGCTAAATATAAACAAATGGCTAAGAATATTGCTATTTCTCGTAACTATGACAATGATTATTAATTTTTAGTATTAGGACAAATTGGTATGAAGAAAATTTTTTTGATAATGCTTTTGAGCGTTATTCCAACTGTAAGTTTTGCAGAAGTTGTATGTCATCCTAGCAGTGGTTGTGTTAATGTTTTTAAACATGGTGATTCTTATACAATCGTAAAAGACGGAAAATCTCACCGTGTAAGAGAAGTTGGTGGTAATGGCATGTATAATGTTGATGGAGAACTTCAAAATGGTTTTGGTCAACGTGGTATATATTTAGATAATGATTGGCAATACTAAAGCCTACTCTTGCTCCCCATCTCTCCCTTTGTGTGATAGGAGGAGAGCAAGAAGAGATAGATTTTGATTATCATATTT